>NZ_JASIRT010000003.1 GCF_030063475.1 Roseomonas sp. E05 | reverse complement strand
AGCTCGGCTCGAACACGCGGCGTCGTTCGGGCTGAACCGTGAAGACCGCCTGCCATAGGACATCCTCCCCCTCGCGGGTCAAAGATGCACCACTACTCCCCGGGACTACACACCTAGCCGCGGCGGTCCAGGTGGCGCCGCACGAAGCTCTCGAGTTCGGGGCTCTGCCAGTCGAAGCCCAGCGCCCGCGCCTTGGCGAGCGCGTCCTCCCCCGACAACCCTTGCTCCCTGGCGGCGTGCAGGACTGCGAAGACGCCGGAGCGCTTGCCGGAGGCGCAGTGGACGAGCACCGGCCCCGGCAGCGCGGGCAGCGTCTCCCGGAAGGCCTCCACCTGCTCGGATTGCGGGCCCGTGGGAGCGACCGGGATGTGGGCGTAGTCCAGGCCCGCCGCGCGGGCGACCTCGCCTTCAGCCTCGGGCGACAGGGGTTGGTTCTGCTCCCCGGCCGTCCGCAGGTTGACCACCGCCCTGAACCCCTCCTGGCGAAGCCGCTCAAGCTCTTCCCGGGTCGGCTGTCCGGTGTCCACCGTCAGCTCTTCGCTGATCCTGATCCTCTGCGCCATGGGCGCCTTCCTTCTGTTGTTGAGCCTTGAAGATATATTCATGTTCCATATATTATGAATCATGAATATAATGGAGATGCGCAGCCGGGCGGCGGAAGCGGAACGCTTCCTGAAGTCCATCGGCAACGGGCACCGGCTGCTGATCCTCTGCTCCCTGGTCGAGGGCGAGAAGTCGGTCGGGGAACTCGAACGGCTCCTGGAGATGCGGCAGCCCCACCTGTCGCAGCACCTGACCCGGCTGCGCGAGGACGGTCTGGTGAAGGTCCGCCGTGTCTCGCGGACGGTCTTCTACAGCCTGGGCAGCGAGCCCGCGGAGAGGGCGATCGGTCTCCTCTACGAACTGTTCTGCGCCAAGGACAAGGCGCCCGTTCCTGCAGCCGGGGATGCTCCCCGAATTGGCACCACGACCCCTGCTGCCGACTGAGGAGCCAGCGACCGGGATCTGCAATCTCCTCCCCAACAACGCGGCACGGCCGCAAAGGAAACAGAGATGTCCAGCAATCGCCCGGTGGTGACCGGCTTCTACCACGAGGACACCAACAGCATCGCCTACGTCGCGGCCGACGCGGCGACGAAGCGTTGCGCTATCATCGACCCGGTGCTCGACTTCGACCGCGCCTGCCGCGGCACCCACACCACCTTCGCCGACCGGATGGTGGGGTTCGTGCGGGAGCAGGGACTGACGGTGGAGTGGCTCCTCGACACCCATCCGCATGCGGACCACTTCTCCGCTGCGCCCTACCTCAAGGAGGTGTTCGGCGCGCCGATCGCCATCGGCGAGCAGGTCATCCGGGTCCAGAACATCTGGAAGGAGATCTACAACCTCCCGGACTTCCCGGCCGACGGCT
Source organism: Roseomonas sp. E05 (assembly GCF_030063475.1). GTDB lineage: Bacteria > Pseudomonadota > Alphaproteobacteria > Acetobacterales > Acetobacteraceae > Pseudoroseomonas. The sequence goes on along the minus strand of NZ_JASIRT010000003.1, from coordinate 343,170 downwards.
CGCAATGGGACCGCCTGTTCAAGGACGGCGAGCGCTTCCGCGTCGGCGAGTTGGAGGCGGAGGTTCTCTTCTCGCCCGGCCATACGGCGGCCTCCATCACCTACGTCGTCGGCGACGCCGCCTTCGTGCACGACACGCTGTTCATGCCGGACGGCGGCACCGCGCGGGCCGACTTCCCCGGCGGCGATGCCCGCGTGCTCTACCGCAGCATCCAGCGCATTCTCGCGCTTCCGCCGGAGACGCGCGTCTTCACCGGCCACGACTACCAGCCGGGCGGGCGGGAGCCGAAATGGGAGTCCACCGTCGCCGAGCAGCGCGCGCGCAACACCCATCTGCGGGACGGCGTGACCGAGGAGGCCTTCGTCCAGGCGCGCGAGGCGCGTGACCGCACGCTCCCCTTCCCCGCCCTGCTGCTCGATGCGCTCCAGGTCAACATCCGGGGCGGGCGCCTGCCCGAGCCGGAGGCGAACGGCGTCTCCTACCTCAAGATCCCGCTGAACCAGTTCCGCGAGACCGGCTGCACGGCCGTCCGCGCAGCGAAGGGCTGAGCTGCCATGGAAAACTTCACCCCCGTCTCGGCCGCCCTGGGCGGCGCGCTCATCGGCCTGTCCGTCCTCGTCCTCTGGCTGGGCAACGGCCGCATCGCCGGGATCAGCGGCGCGCTCGGCGGCCTCATCAGGCCGCAGGCGGGCGAGGTCGCCTGGCGGGTCGCCTTCCTGGCCGGGCTCATCGGCGCTCCCCTGGGCTACACGCTCCTCTGGGGCGCGCCGGAGATCTCCATCCGGTCCACCTATCCCACCCTGGTCGTGGCCGGGCTGCTCGTCGGCTTCGGCAGCCGGTTGGGCAGCGGCTGCACCAGCGGACACGGCGTCGCGGGCATCGCCCGGCTGTCGCGCCGCTCCATCACGGCCACCGGCCTGTTCATGCTCGCCGCCGCCGTGACCGTCTTCATCGCCCGCCACGTCGTCGGAGCCTGACCGCCATGGGCCGCATTCTCGTCTCGCTCGCCTCGGGCCTGATCTTCGGCCTGGGGCTGGTCGTCTCGCAGATGATCAATCCGCAGAAGGTACTCGCCTTCCTCGACATCGCCGGGAACTGGGACCCGAGCCTGGCCTTCGTCATGGGGGCCGCCATCCCGGTCGCCGCCCTGGGCTTCGCCCTCGCCAGGCGACGGCGGGCGCCGCTCTGCGCCGCATCCTTCTCCGGCCCGACCAAGACCGCGGTGGACAGCCGCCTCGTCGTCGGCTCGCTGATCTTCGGCACCGGATGGGGTCTGGCCGGCTTCTGCCCGGGCCCCGTGCTGGCCGCCTCCCTCCTGGCCGGTGCGCCCGCGCTCGTGTTCCTGGCGGCGATGCTGGTCGGCATGGGGGCCTTCACGCTGGCCGACCGGCGCCTGGCGGTCCGCACCAAGGCGGCCTGAGGGGAAGCGCCTCCGGCCTGGCGGCGACCACCGTTTGGAGCGCCTGCCCGCGGCGGGCAGCAAGGAATCTCGGCGCCCGGGCCCCTGGGCAGTTGCGATGCGCGCCTCAAACATGCCGCGCCGCCGACCGGCCACGGCCGAGGCGCATCCACCGATCCCGCCTGATCGGTGCCCTCCCCAGGGATTTCTCAACTCGAGCGGGTTCTGCGCAGTGGGTTCATCTCACGTAGAGCGCCGGGGCGGCCGGAACGCGCTGTCGGCCTGTACCGTCGTCTTCGCTCCGGTGGTGCCGGAGACATTTCTTACAGGATCCATGTGGGGCTTGTGAGGCGTTCCCCCGCCCACGCATGCAGCATGCACACTCGGCTCGTGAGCTGGAGCCTGACATGGATCAGTGCGCTGACCTGACGGCGGCGGCACTTTGCCAAGGCGAAGGAAAAAACCGCAATGGGAGAGCCAATCATGCGGGCTTCTACCCTGTTCGTTGCTGCCGCCACATTCATGCTGTCCTTTGCCCCACATATGGGGGGGCTCGCGGTGGGCACGGCCGCCTTGGCCCAGCAGAGATCGCAGGATCGGACACTGGACCGGGATCGGACACTGGACCGGGATCGCCAGCGGGACCAGCTGCAGCAGCGGCTGCGGGATTGCAGTGGAACCGACTGCGACCGGTTACGGGAGCAGCTACGCGCCTTGGACCGGGACCGCACCCGGGATCGGACACAGGCAGGGCCAGGGGGAGGACAGGCAGGTCCCGGTGGGCGGGGCGCTGACGGTGGCGCTAGCGGCGGTCCCGGCAGCAATGGCGGAGGTGGCGCCGGTGGCAGTGGCAGTGGCAACAGCGGGGGTGGCAGTGGCAGCGGGCGTTAGTATCTTGCCGCGATCGGCCGCCTCTAAGCGGCCGATCCTTTTCCCGGCCCTGGTGAGCGCCAAATGGCCGCAGGCGCGTACAGCCGGTATCCTTGAAAGCGCCGGGCCGAATGCGTGAACATAGAAGTGAGGGCGTCCCAACGAGCCGAACCCACTGGGAACTGCGACTACCGTAGGGCCGTCGGGTGAGACAGGGACTGCCTGGCCCACTCCTGGGGCTGCTCTACTGCGCTGCGGCCTTGGCCCCCCTCGCCGCAGCAGCCGCCTTCGGTCCGGAAGCGCTCGACGAGTTCTGGATCGAACTCGGCAGTGCGACGGGACTGACCGCCGGGGCCATGCTGCTGTTGCAGTTTCTGAGCTCAGGCCGGTTCGAGAGCATCGCCGGGCGTGTCGGCCTTGACGTGACGATAGGGTTCCATCGCTTCGCCGCTGCCGCGGTTCTCTTGGCGGCCCTGCTTCACCCCCTGGCGTTCGCGGCCGCCGGAGCAGAGAATCCTGGCAGCGCCCTCGCACGCCTGTGGCACTTGCTTGCGGCACCGAGCCTGCTGACCGGCACTCTTGCCCTTCTCACGCTGCTGGCGCTGCTCAGCCTGGCATGGGGGCGCCAGCGGCTGGCGCTGCCCTACCAGATCTGGCGCGCGGGACATGGGCTGCTGGCAGCCCTCGCCGTGCTGCTCCTGGCGGATCACGCATTGCGCCATGGCTCCTATCTGCTGTCGCACCCCGTGACCATGTCGGTAGGTGCGGCGCTGGCGATGCTGGCGCTGGCTTCGCTTACCGAAGTGTGGGTCCTGCGGGCCATTCGGGCGCGCCATCAAGGCTGGCGGGTGGAGGCTGTACGCCCCCTGGCGCCCAAGCTGTGGGAGGTGATCCTCCGCCAGCGGCATGGCCAGCCCTTCCACTTCGAGGCCGGGCAGTTCGCCTGGGTCGTGTTCGGTGGGCGGCATCCCTTGAACGACAACCCCTTCTCCATCGCCTCCGCGCCCGCGGAGTGGCCAGACCTGCGGCTGGTGATCCGGGAAGCCGGGGACATGACCGGCAATGTCGGCGCCCTTGCGCCGGGCACGCCAGCGGCACTGGACGGCCCGCACGGCGCCCTGACCGTGCAGGGGCGGACTGCCGATGCGATCCTGCTGGTCGCGGGCGGGGTGGGCATCGCGCCGATCATCGGCATTCTCCGCTCGCTCGCGGCAAAGGGGGAGCCGCGCCCGGTGCGGGTTCTCGTCGCCACCCGCAGCACGGCCGAGCAGGTGTTCCATGAGGAGACTGCCGGGCTCGCCGCACGGCTGGACCTGCGGGCCGAGCATCTGGTGCAGGCACCACCGCCTGCGGGGGCGGCATCCCCAGCCTTCGCCGGGCCTCTGGCCACGCTGCTCCGCGGCCTGGAGCCAGGCCGCACCCTCGCCTTGCTCTGCGGACCGGCAGCAATGATGGAAGCGGTTGCGGGCGAGCTTGAGCGGCAAGGGCTGCCCGATGCCAATATCCGCTATGAGCGCTTTGACTATGGCGCGCCCCATGATCGCCATGGCCGGTCCATGCGCCGTGCGTTCCTGCTCGTGCTGACCGGTGTCGCCTGCGGCGCTCTCGCCTTTGCGCTGCGCGGGTTGGCGGGCGGTGCCGCTACCGGTTGACCTCCGTCAGCCAAGCCAGGATGGCGGCGCGCTCCGCCGGATCGCGAGTATGGTGGCGAGCCAGGAAACGGTCGAGCGTTGCGCGCCGAGCCGGATCACCGAGCCCTTCCGCCCGGCCGCCAATGCTGCGGGGATCGCTGTGACAGCCAGCGCAGACGCGAGCGAAAGCCGCCTGACCGGCAGGGGGGGCCCTCTCCTGTCCCTGAGCGGCGACCGCGCCGAGCAGGGCAGCGGGAAGCGCCATGAAGGCAGCCATGGATATACTGCCTCTTCGCGTGTGACGGTTCACGAGGCCCCTCCTCCACTTCTGCAAGCACGCTCGCCAGACCGTAGACCTGCCGCGGGGCAGCCGCCCACTTCCATGGACGGACTCCTTGCCCGAGAGGCAACCGAAAATCCTCCGCGGCAGGACCAAGCCTACCGTCACCTGTCGCCACGCGCGAGGACGCCCTGTGGCCACGGCGGGTGCCTGCCTGCATCTGCATTCGGAGACTTCGCGATGCCGTGATGGCAATTCTGATCTGCGTCCTACAGTCCAAGAAGCTGACCTTTGTCAGGAACGGAGCCTCGGACCTGTAGCAAGGAATCCTGCCTGGATGCTGCGCGGAGTGGCACATGCGGATCCTGGTTCCTATCGACGGTTCAATGCCTTCGCACCACGCGGTGAGGCTCGCCATCTCCCTTTCACAGGACCGGGCGGATGCGGCCATCATCCTGCTCAACGTGCAGAACCGCGCGACCCTCGTAAGCGTCCTCCCTCGGCTGCCTTGCGGCGCGCTGCGCTGATCGGCTGACCTGCCCGGCTGCTGGGTGGCGCGGAAGTCTGTTGCCGCCTGTAAGCCTAGGAGTAAGGGCGGTGCTGGACGGTCGTTTGGGCGAGGTGGTCAGCGTGGTGGCGCGGCGTCGTCGCTGGACGCTGGACGCTATAAGGACCTGATGAGGATGGTCCTGGTTGCACTCCCATCGCAGGGCGGCGAAGGACTGGCACGGGATCTTTCGAGCCTGTTGCCTTCGGCCCGGAAAAGGCCCGCCACACCGGCCTGCGGCCATTGCAGCGGGCGCTCAGCCACCGCGGCGATAGACCCCCTGCCCCAGCCGCGCCAGCGCGGCGCGCAGTTCCGGGTCCTCGATCTCCTCCAGCGCGCGGTCCACCGAGGCGGGCAGCTTCACCGGCGCCGGGCGCCGCGCCTTTGGCGCCGGGGCGGGCATGCTGCCCTGCACGAAGCGCAGCCGCTCCACCAGGCGCTGACCCATCGCGGTGTTGATCCGGGCGGCGAGCTGGGGCGCCATGTGCTGCAGTTCCATCGCCATCGGGCCGGTGCAACGCAGGGTCAGCGTGCCGCCGGTCAGCCGTAGCGGCACGCTCTGCGCCGCCAGGGCCGGCCCGACGATCTCCGGCCAGTCGGTCATCAGATGGGCGGCGGCCGGGCTGCGGCGCTTGAAGACCGGCCGCGTCAGGCGCGGCAGCAGCGCCGCCAGCGGGCGCGGGCCGAAATCCGCCCGCCAAGCCGGGGCGGGGCGCGCCGCCTCTTTCTCCGGTTTCTCCGCCCGGGGGGTTGATCCGCGCGGCGGTTCGTCCTCTTCCTGCATCCGTGCTGCCCTCCGCCTCCGACCTGCTCGTCTGGTATGACCGCCATCGCCGTTCCCTCCCCTGGCGGGAGACGACGCGCGACCCCTACCGCATATGGCTCTCCGAAGTCATGCTGCAGCAGACCACCGTCGCCGCGGTGACGCCGCGCTGGCGCCGCTTCCTCGACCGCTTCCCGACCGTGGAGGCGCTGGCCGCCGCCCCCTGGGAGGCGGTGGCGGAGGAATGGGCCGGGCTCGGCTACTACGCCCGCGCCCGCAACCTGCATGCCTGCGCCCAGGCCGTGGCCGTGCAAGGCGGCTTCCCCGATACGGTGGAGGGGCTGCGCGCCCTGCCCGGCATCGGCGCCTATACCGCCGCCGCCGTGGCCGCCATCGCCTTCGACCGCCCCGTGGTGCCGCTGGACGGCAATGTGGAGCGCGTGACCAGCCGCGTGCGCGCGGTGGAGGAGCCGCTGCCCGGCGCCCGCCCCCGCCTCGCCGCCCTGGCCCAGGGCTGGATGGAGCAGCCGGCGGCGCATGAACGGCCGGCCGACTTCGTTCAGGCGCTCTTCGACCTCGGCGCCACGATCTGCACGCCGCGCAGCCCGGCCTGCGCCCTCTGCCCCTGGCAGGCGGATTGCGCGGGCCGCAAGGCGGGACTCGCCGCCAGCCTGCCGCGCAAGGCCCCCAGGGCCGCACGGCCGGTGAAGTACGGCGTCCATTTCCTGCTGCACGATCCCGAGGGGCGTCTCCTGCTGCGCCGCCGCCCGCCCAGCGGCCTGTTGGGCGGCATGCTCGGCCTGCCCGGCACGCCCTGGCGGGAGGAGGGCTGGACTGCGGAGGAGGCGCTCGCCTTCGCGCCCGCCACGGGGCTCAGCTGGCGCCCGTTGCCTGGCGAGGCAAAGCACGGCTTCACCCATTTCGAGCTGCGCATGACCCTTCTGGCGACGATGGCCCCGCCCGGCCTGCGCACCGAAGGCGAGTGGTGGCTGCCCGAGGCTGCCGCGCAGGCTCTGCCCGGCGCCATGCGGCGGCTGCTGACGCTTGCCGAGGCGACCATCGCCGTGGCAAGCCCTGCTCTCCGCGCGCCCGGTTCCGGGCCGCGCAAACGAACACAGACGGGACGCCCCGCATGATGCACCTGACCGCAACCCGCGCCCGCACCGGCCTGCAGTTGGCCGGCTTCGCCCTGCTCGGCTCCGCCGCCCTGGCGGCCTCGGCGCAGATCACCCTGCCGATGTGGCCCGTGCCCGCCACCATGCAGACGCTGGTCGTGCTGCTGCTCGGCGCGCTCGGCGGCAGCCGGGTCGGCGCCGCCGCCGTGCTGGCCTATCTGCTGGAGGGCGCGCTGGGCCTGCCGGTCTTCGCCGGCGGCAGCGCCGGCCCGGCCGTGCTGATGGGCCCCACCGCCGGCTTCCTGCTGGGCTTCATCGCCGCCGCCGCGCTGGCCGGCCTGGCGCGTGGCACGCTGGCGCGGCAGGCGCTGGTGCTGACGGCGGCGCATCTGCTGCTGTTCGTGCCCGGCGTGCTGTGGCTGGCGCAGTTCACCGGCCTGGAGAAGGCGGGGATGGTCGGCTTCGTGCTGTTCATCCCCGGCACGGTGGTGAAGACCGCCCTGGCCCTGGCCACCCTGCGCGCCCTGCGCCGCGCCTGAGCGAAGGCAGCCTCCCCGACCCCGCGCCTCGCCGGAGGAAGGGGAGGCCCAGGGCAGGACCTTCGGGTTTCGCCGGGTTCTCCCGGCGGAAGCTTCGGGAGGCCGCGGGCATCAGGCCAGCCAGTCGGCCCCCGGCAGCCCTGGATCGAGGGCCAGGCTTCCGTCGTGATTGAGCGCGACGTGGAACAGCAGGTTTCCCTCCGCGTCCTGCAGATCGGCCATGACGATCCATTCCTTCGCATTCGCCGCGTCGTGGCTGAGCACCAACGTCGCGCCCTCGCCCAATTCGGCGGTGCGCAGCACCACCTTGCCATCCCGGCTGATGCTCTGCCGCCAGGGCACCTCGCCGAACAGCTCCTCCAGAGAGGCGTTGTCGCGCAGGGTCAGCGCGCAGGCGAGATCGCCATCCGCCAGCAGGAACTGTGCCTGCAGGCGCCAGGGCTCGGCCTCCGCCACGTCGTGCCGCAGCACCACCCGGAAGCCGGCATCGAGTTCCACCAGGCCCTCCGGCGCGAGCCCCTGCGCGTCCCGGCTGACGATGCAGGCGGACCAGGGCGCCGCTCCGGAAGCATCCAGGAAGCGGTCGGTCCCGGTGCCGTCGTCCCGCAGCGTCTGCTCGTGCAGCAGGCGACCGGCGGCGTCGTAATCCCGCGCCAGGATGTGCCACGAGGCTGCGTCAGCCGCGTCATACCGCGTCACGCGGCGGCCACCCTCATCCAGGTTCACCGCTTCGGTGGTCAGGCGTCCGGCGGCGTCCCAGATCTGGCTGATGCTGGACCAAGGGACCGATCCATCGGCGTCGTACACGACCGTGGCATGCCCCCCCTGGTCGAGCGCCTTGTCGAGGCGCGTGCGGACCCGCGCCGCGTCATAGGTGATGGCGATCTCCGACCAGATCTCCGTGCCGGCGGCGTCATGGTAGGTGAGCCTGCGGCTGCCATCCGCGTGGTTCTCCGCCTCCACGCGCAGCTGGCCCTGCGCGTCATAGTCGTAGCGGCTGGAACTCCGGCTGCCGTCGGCGAGGCTGACGGATTCGGTGATCAGATGCCCCTCGGCATCGTAGCCGCGGCGGACGACCTCGCGGCTGCCGTCATCATAACGCGTCTCCTGCAGCTCGATCTGCCCGGCTGCGTTCCGCGTGGTGGCCAGACGTGCCCAGGGCGCGGCATCCGCGGGATCGTAGGCGACGGTGATCGTGCTCCCGTCGTCACGTTCCTCGCGGGTTTCGTCCCGCAGGCCCGCGGCATCGTAGTGGATGGTGAAGCTGTGCCAGATCGCCGCGTCCGCCAGGTCATAGCGCGTGACGCTGTGGCCGCCCCCGGCTTCCTTCGCGATCACGGAGGCGAGCTGTCCCGCAACATCATAGTCGTAGCGGACGGAGGCGATGCTGCCGTCATCGTAGCGGACCTGCTCGGCCAGGAGTTGCCCCGCGGCATCACAGGTCTGCGTCCGGCTGGCCCAGGAGAATGCGTTGGCGGGGTCATAGTCGGACGACACCGCCCCCCCTTCGTCGAGCACCAGTTCGCGCCGCACGAGCCGGCCGAGCGAATCGTAGAACAGTGTCTGAAAGGCCCACGAGGCGATGTCGGCGACATCCGTGATGACCCGCTGCGCTGCCATGCCGTGCTCTCCCGATGATGGCGGTCCGATCGGGTGCCGCAGTCTCTACCTGCGATGTGAGCGCATCTTGCGGCGGGCCAGGCAGTCTTGACGCTCCGGCGGCAACCTCACCGAAATGTAAAGAGAGCTTTAGACGCTGTAAATGGCCTGCCGACCGGGGAGGCCTTGTTCCACACCTCCCCGGCCCAGCCTGACGCCCCCTGGGGGCCGCGGAACCGCCCTCAGGCCAGCGGCGTCACGACCGTCTCGGCGAGTGTCCCGTTGTCGTAGATGCCGGCGGAGTAGAGCGCGTCGCCATGGGCGTCGTACAGCACCGCATAGACGGACCAGTCATGCGCATCGGCGAGGTCGTAATCCACGATCAGCGTGGTCCCGTTGCCGAGCTCGGCCGAGCGATGCGCCACGGCGCCGCTCACGTCGTAGACCTCCTGCCAGTCGGCGCTGCCGAGATTCTCCTGCAGGCTGTGGTCGTCGTTGACGGTGGCGGCGTAACCCAGCGTGCCGTCCGGCATGTAGATCCGCGCATTCGCCGTCCAGGATTCGGTTCCCGCGACGTCATACTGCATCACCATCTGACCGCCCACGTCGAAGGCCAGGGCACGCTGGGTGACCTCGCCCTCAGCCCCATGGGTGATGGTGTACTTCGACCACTCCGCCGTGTTGCCGGCGTCGCGGAAGATCTCGGTGCCGGTGCCGTTGTCGTATTCGATCAGCTGATGGGACAGCTGGCCCGCGGCATCGTAGTTCAACGTCACCTGCTGCCAGTTCTCCAGCCCTGCCACGTCGTACTGCACGGTGGTGCGGCTGTCGTCGTCGAAATTTGTGGCCTGGAAGGTCACATGGCCGTCGGCATCGTAGGTGAAGCTCTGCTTGCTCCAGTTCTCCGTGCCGCCGACATCGTAGGTGGTGACGCTCTTGCCGCCGTCATCGAACATGACGTCGAGGCGGTAGCGCAGGCCGTCAGCGCCATAGGCGACGACCTGGGACTGCCAGGTCTCGGTGCCCGCCGCGTCGTAGAAAGTGTTGTTATGGGCGCCGTCGTCGAAGTTGGCGATCTCGGACTGGAGGCGGCCGTCAGCATCGTAGTTGAAGACGATGCGGGCCCAGTTCTCGGTGTCCGCGGCGTCGTAGACGACATGCACCGAACCGTTGTCGTCGAGGGTCATATCCCTTTGGATCAGCCGACCCTCGTCGTCATAGGTGAGGGTCTGAGCCGACCACGCGGCGGTATTCGCAGAGTCGGTAATCACGCGCTGGGTGGTCATCGCTGTCTCTCCTGATTTCTTCTGGGCAGCGCAGGCTTGGTGACGCTCTCCCCGGCACGATGCCCCTCAGCCGGAGAACCGGCGAGAAACAGTCAAGCCAAGGATTACGGGATGAAGATGAAGCGAAGAAGGGTGTCTGTAAAAACACCCTTCGTTGAAATCTATGCGAGAAGGAGGCGCCTTACCCTTCGCGCTCCTGGTGCACCCTCCCCGCCCAGAGCCGCCCGGTCTGAAAAGCGGCTTAAATTTCAGGAGCCTGCCGTACTGTCACGCCGCCGCTCGGAAGGCCTCGCGCGGCAGTGTGCATTTGGCGCGCGCTGATCAACACAACTTCAACGGATATTCCAGCCCAGGTGGCGGGAGCGAAGCGCTGCAACCTCCGTCTGGGCGAGCGGTTCTTCTGGAACAGGCCATGAACAGGAAATGGCCCGCCAGCGCCCCTCACCGGAAGAGAGCCCCGACATGGACCGGAAGACCAGCAACCCACCCGACAACACCGTGCCAAACAACACCGTGAAGGACCCGGCTGACTGGGCCACGGGTGAGGAGAGCATGACCGGCGCGCAGGCGAGCTACCTGAAAACGCTCTGCGAGGAAGCCGGCGAGCCGTTCGACGAGACGCTGAGCAAGGCGGATGCCTCCCGCCGTATCGACGAACTGCAGGAGAAGACCGGCCGCGGCCGCGACCACTAGCCCCGCCCGTGGCGGGCGAGGCGGAGCGGGTCAGGGCGTCGGTGCGTCACACCATCCAGTCGGAGGCCTGCTCGGGCAGCATCGTCTGGTGCAGCACCCCGTCGTCGCCGAAGGCCGCGGCGTAGAAGGCATCGCCCCCGCCCGCATCGCTCAGCGTCAGCAACAGCATCCAGTCCTGCGCCTGCGCCGTGTCATAGTCGAGCGCGAGGAGAACGCCGTTGCCGAGATCGAGGCTGCGGTGCTGCACCGCGCCCTGTGCCGTGGTCTCCACCTGCCATCCGGCATCGCCGAGCCGCTCGACCAGGCTCAGGTCGTCGTTGAACTGCACGGAATAGGCGAGATCATTGTGCAGGTCCGTCACCCGCGCCTGCGCGGCCCAGGATGCCTGCTGGCCAGACCAGCCATTCGGGTCGATACGCGTCACCAGATGACCGCCATCGTCGAAATCCACCGCACGCGTGCTGATCTCGTCGTTACGGTAGCTGCCGGTCTGCGTTGTCCGTGACCAGGTGTGCAGGTCCCCGGCATCGTACCAGGCGTAGAGCGAGCGCAGGTCGTCGTACTGGGTGGAGGCCGAGATCAGTTCGCCCGCAGGGTTGTAGCTCCGCTCCTGCGAGGTCCAGTCGCGACCACCGCTGTCGTATTGCAGCACGGTGCGGTGTCCGTCGTCGAAGGAGTACTCCACGGTGTAGAGCCGGTCCGGCGTGCCCTGCGTCGTGCGCTGCATCGTCCAGTCAAACTGGTCGCCGCGGTCATAGGCCGTGGTGAGGGAATGCCCGTCATCGAACTGCACGACGCGGTTCAGGAGGTCGCCGGAAGCCGTGTAGTCGGCCGCGACGCGGCTCCACGTCTCGCTGCCCGACGCATCGTGCAGCACGACGGAGCGGTGGCCGTCATCCCAGTTGGTGGTTTCCCGCCACAGCGTTCCCTCCGTGTCGAAGTCGCGCGTGACCTTGCTCGTCGCGGAGAGGTCCGCCGCATCGTACTGGACCTCGACATGCCCGCCGGCATCAAGCAGCAGATAGCGCCCTTCGATCTGTCCGCTGTCGTTGTAGAAGACGGTCTGCGACGACCACGGCTGCAGGTCCGCGGTGTCGGTGAACTCTCGCTGGTAACTCACGGCACTCTCCCAGGATCAGCCGCGGCCCGGCGGGTCGCCGCGTGCCACGGGCAGGTCCTCGCTGATGGACCCTGCTACCGCACATGCTAGGCGCGCAGCCCGCTTCGCTGATGCCCGGAGACAGTACGCCTCCATCCTTTGGTGCACGCTCTCGGATTGTTGAGGACAGTCCATCCTCTCACAGTTGGGTTACTCGAACGACCACAACCATGCCGAGCCAGCATCCCTGCAGCCACAATCCTTCTGGCGGAATCCCCGCGCGCCGAGGCTGCCGGGCTTGTCGCCGGCCGGCGCATCGCGAATCGGTGGAGAGGAAGAGGAGCGGCTTCAGCCCATGTTGCGCGCGAGTTCGGCGCGCAGCTCGTCGAGCAGGCGCAGCGAGCCGTCGCGCCGCTCGACATGCCAGAACAGCCAGCCGTTGCAGGAGGGCGCCTCCTGCACCGCCGCGCCGACCTGATGGATCGAGCCCTGCGCCTGTCCGCAGCGCAGCGAACCGTCCGCGCCGACATCGGCGACGAAGCGGCGGTGCCGGTCCACCAGCCTGGCGCCGGGCGGCACGAGGCCGCGCTCCACCAGCGCACCGAAGGGGATGCGCGGCTGCTCGCGCTTGGTCGGCATGACCAGCGCGGCGCTCTCGGAAAGCGCCTCCACCGCGTCGATGCGCGCGCGTGCCGCGGCGGCATAGTCGGGATCGCGTTCGATGCCGATGTAGCGCCGCCCCAACCGCTTCGCGACCGCCGCCGTGGTGCCGGAACCCAGGAACGGGTCGAGCACCACCTCCCCTGGCGCGGTGCAGGCGAGGATCACCCGGTGCAGCAGCGCCTCGGGCTTCTGCGTCGGATGCACCTTCTTGCCCTCGGCGTCGCGCAGCCGCTCGCCGCCGGTGCAGAGCGGGATGAACCAGTCGCTGCGCATCTGCACGTCGTCGTTCAGCGACTTCATGGCGGTGTAGTTGAACTTGTAGCGGCTCTCCTGCCCGCGCGCCGCCCAGATCAGCGTCTCATGCGCGTTGGTGAAGCGCCGGCCGCGGAAGTTCGGCATCGGGTTGGCCTTGCGCCAGATGACGTCGTTCAGGATCCAGAAATCGAGGTCCTGCAGCGCGACGCCGAGGCGGAAGACGTTGTGGTAGCTGCCGATCACCCAGATCGTGCCGTCCTTGCGCAGCACGCGCCGCGCCTCGGTCAGCCAGGCGCGGGTGAAGGCGTCATAGGTGGCGAGGTCGGAGAAGCGGTCCCAGGCGTCGTCCACGCCGTCCACCACGCTCTCGTCCGGCCGCCGCAGCTCGCCCCGGAGCTGCAGGTTGTAGGGCGGATCGGCGAAGATGGCATGCACCGAGGCCGGCGGCAGCCGGCGCAGGGCCTCGATGCAATCCCCTTCAAGGATGCAATCCAGCGGCAGATCCAAGCCCGTACCCACGCCTGCGAAACCCCCAGCGACTCGAAGCGAGACAATGCGTTGGGTCGAGTCGCGTCGTCAAGGAAGCCGAGTCGCAGTTTTTTCAGGAAGTTCGGAGAAGGGCGAGCTGGTCCACCGGCGCGAAGCCGCGGCGGTGATGCGGCGAGGCGCCCAGTTGCAGCAGCGCCGCGCGGTGTTGCGGCGTGGGGTAGCCGGCATGGCGCGCGAAGCCGTAGCCGGGCCAGCGGCGATCGAGCCGCGCCATGGCGCGGTCGCGCGTCACCTTGGCGATGATCGAGGCGGCGGCGATGGAAAGGCTCGTCGCATCGCCCTTCACCACGCAGCGCACGGCGCAGGGCAGGCCCGGCGCGGCATTGCCGTCCACCAGCGCGAGGTCGGGCAGCACCGGCAGGCGCAGGACGGCGCGCCGCATCGCCAGATGCGTGGCGCGGAGGATGTTGATGCGGCCGATCTCGGCGGCGCTGGCGGCGCCGAGGGCGAAATCCAGCAGGTCGGCGCGGGCTGCGGATTGCAGCGCCACGCAGGCCGTCTCGCGCCGCGCCGCGTCGAGCTTCTTGCTGTCGTCCAGCAGCCGCGCGAGATCATCGGGCGGCGCGGTGCGGAACACCACCGCCGCCGCGACCACAGGCCCGGCCAGCGGCCCGCGCCCGACCTCGTCCACGCCGGCGACGCGCCCGCCTGCTTCGCGCTCCAGCGAATAGTCCGGCATTCATCCCAGGCCCTTGGTTTCCAGCACGTCGCCCGGCGCCAGCAGCTCCGGCGCGCCCTCGCGAAGGAACTGCCGCGCCGCCGCGTCGTCCCGCCATAGGCCGCGCAGGAAGGTGACGGCAAGGCCGGCCACGCGCGGATGGTAGGTCGCCTCCTCCCAGCGCGCGCCAGCCCCCGCCTCGCCGGCGAAGCTGGCATGGGTGGCGCCCTCCAGCACTGCCAGCGCGCCGGGCGCGGCGATGGCATCGAAGGGGATGCGCCGCTCTGCCGCGCGGGTGCCATCCACCCAGGTGTCGTCCAGCGTACCCGTCACGTGCAGCATCGGCGCCTTCACGCGGGCGAAGGCGAGCGCCGGCGGCAGGCCGGCGGAGGGCACCGGGGAGAGGGCGATGCCCGCCGAAAGCCGCGGGTCCGGCAGCGTCAGGCCACGGTCGCCACCCGGAATGCGCTCGCCCAGCATGTGCTGCACCAGCCAGGCGCCGTAGGAATGTCCGGCGATGCCCAGCCGCGCCGGATCGACCCGTCCGGCCAGCTCCGGGCGGCGCTGCACCTCGTCCAGCACGAAGATGGCGTCCTGCAAGCGGTCGAGCGCCCGCCGCGCATCGCTGATGGCTGCGGCGAAGGAGAGGCGCCGGTCGGCCGCGCCGCGCCAGAGGCTGTCATCGGTGCCGGGATGCTGGAGGTGGAGCGCGGCGAAGCCGGCCGTCGCCAGCGCCTCGCCGAGATAGGCCAGCCCCTCGCGCGAGCCGCCCAGCCCGTGCGAGACCAGCACCAGCGGCACCGGCCCCCTGCCCTCCTCGGGCCAGCGCAGCAACACCGGCAGGGTGCGGTCGCGGGCAGGGTCGGTCCAGTCCTGCCGTTCGGCCTCCTGCGCGCGGGCGGTGCCGGCAGCGAGCAGGAAGGGCAGGGCGAGCGTCGTGCGGCGGGGTATCATCCCCGGAAGATGGGCGCCGCCCTGCTGCGTTGCGAGAGGCGCCCCGGCCTCAGCCTTCCAGCTTGAGGCCGAGGCGGCGGATCACCTCGCCCCAGCGCTGGCTCTCGGCCTGCACGAAGGCGGCCGCCTCCTCCGGCGTGCCGGTCACCACCTCGAAGGCGGAGGCTGTCATCGCCTGCTCCGCCTTCGGCGTGGCCAGCGCCACGCGCGCCTCGCGGGCGAAGCGGTCCACCCGCTCCTCGGGCGTGCCGGTGGGCACGATCAGCGCCTGCCAGCCGTAGGAGGTGGCGTCCGGCAATCCCGCCTCGGCCAGGGTCGGCACTTCCGGAAGCTGCGGCATGCGCTTCTCGGAGGTGACGGCCAGGGCGCGCAGCGAGCCTTCCTGGATCTGCGGCAGCACGGCGGCGGCGGTGGCCACCGTCGCGCTGATGCGCCCGGCCACCAGGTCCAGCGTCGCCTGGCCGAAGCCCTTGTAGGGCACGTGCTCCAGCTTGATGCCGGTGCGCGCCTTGATGTCCTCCATCGCCAGGTGCCCGCCCGAGCCGGCGCCCACCGAGCCGAAGGTCAGCTCGGTCGGGTGCGCCTTGGCATAGGCGACGAAGCTGGCGAAGTCCTTCACCGGCAGCTTCGGGTTCACCGCCAGCACCTGCCCGCCGCGCACCAGCAGCGAGACGATCTTCAGGTCCCTGGTCGGGTCATAGGGCAGGCTCGGATAGAGCGCCGGGGCGGTGGCCAGCGGGCCGTTGATGGAAAGGCCGATGGTATGGCCGTCGGTCGCCTTGGCCACCACGTCGGTGCCGATATTGCCGCCCGCGCCAGCGCGGTTCTCCACCACGAAGGGCTGGCCGAAGACGTCGCTGAAATGCGATGCAACGAAGCGGCCGGTCAGGTCGGGCGTGGAGCCGCCGGGAAAGGGCACGATGAAGCGCACCGGCCGTTCCGGCCAGGCCGCCTGGGCGCGCGCGACATGCGGCGCGGCGAGCAAAGCAGGTCCGAGGGCGAGCAGCGAGCGGCGGGGCAGCATGATGGCGGGTCCTCTTCCTGGCCTTTGCCCCGCTTGCAGCATGGCGCGGCGGCCCCGTCCAGCCCGTTCAACGCCCCGCGAGCACCGGCCTGCCATGCACGAAGCCCGCCACCAGGTAGGCGGTGCGGCCATAGTCGCCGACCGGCGGGTACCAGACCCGGACCAGCGACCAGTCGTTGTCCGGCGAGACGTCCACCACCGGCTGGTCCCTGGCGATGCGGCCCTTGGCGCTGCCATTGGCCCAGTTGGCGTGGTCCACGCGGATCTCGCGGGCGGAGAGCACCCGCGTCACTACCGAGAGATGCCCCTCCCGCAACCGGCCGGAGCGGGCGAGGACCAGCACGCTGCCCGGCCGCGGGGTGTGGCCCCGCTCGTAGAGGCCGGCAGCGGCGTCCCACCACTCCCAGGCGTCGCCGCGCAGGTCCACGCCGGAGCGGGCGCGGGCATAAGGTACGCAGCTCACCGGCTCGCGCAGCGCCGCCGCGCCCAGCACCGGACCGCGTGGCGTGCCGCCGCAGGCGGCGGGCAGCAGCAAGGACAGCAGAAGCAGCCAGCGCCGCATCGTGTTCCCCATCCCCCCTGCCGGCGCGTTCAGGCCGCCGCGCGCGCGCCCGGCACGCCGCGCACCCGCCCGCCGGGCTGCCCGCCGGGCACCGCGGCGCAGAGATCGGCCGCCGCCAGCAGCTTCTCCCAGTCCAGCCCGGTGGCGACCCCCATGCGGCGGAACATCCAGGCCAGATCCTCGGTGGCGGTGTTGCCGGTGGCACCGGGGGCGAAGGGACAGCCGCCCAGCCCCCCCGCCGCCGCGTCAAATATGCGGCAGCCCACCTCATAGGCGGCCAACGCGTTGGCAAGCCCCATCCCGTAGGTGTCGTGGCCGTGGAAGGCGAAGGGATTGCCCCAGGAGGCCAGCGCGTGGCGGAACACCGCCGCCACCTGGTCCGGCGCCGCATTGCCCGTGGTGTCGGCGATGCCGATCTCCATCGCGGGGTCGAGCGAGAAGACCCGTTCCACCATGTCCACCGCCTCATCCACCGGCACCACGCCCTCGAAGGGGCAGTGGAAGGCGCAGGAGAGATTGAACCGCATCGCCACCCCGGCCGCCGCGCCCTCCCGCACCAGCGCGGAAAGCTCCGCCAGGCTGTCGGCGCGGCTGCGGTTGAGATTGGCGCGGTTGTGCGCCTCGGTCACCGACATGAAGAAGCCAAGCCGGTCGGCGCCGGCTTCCATCGCCAGGTCGAAGCCCTTCCGGTTCGGCACCAGCACGGTGCATTCCAGGCCGGGGAGTTGCTTGGCCGCCTTCAGCACCTCCGCCGTGTCGGCCATCTGCGGCACGTGGCGCGGACTGACGAAGCTGCCCACCTCCATGCGCCGCACGCCGGCCTCATAGAGCGCCCGCACCATGGCCACCTTCGTTTCCGTCGGCACGAAGGGGCCGATGGACTGCAACCCGTCGCGCGGCGCGACCTCGCTGATGACAACCGCCTTGCTCATTCCGCCTCACTCCACATCGCGCCGCAGCCTTGGCGAGGTTGCGCCCGGCCGCAAGGGGCGGGCGCGCGTCGCGAGGTTTTTCATGCCTCGCCGGCCGGCGGGAAACGCACTGTCAACATTCGCGCGCCAGAATGACTGTGGGCTCCATTCCCGAAGCCCTGTCTCTCCCGATCCGGTGCCGGCCCTCTCTGCCGGCGCCCCCCGCACCACTGTCCTCCCGGTGCGGTCCTCACTTGGGCAGGTTCCCCTGGGAACCTGCCCTTTTTTCTCATCAGCCCTGCGCGGACAGGGGTGGATCGGCCGTGCCTGACGGGGGGACAATCGGCTCCCATTCCCCGACCGGCCGGACTCCCCATGCTTCTCGACCATTCCCCTGCCGTCCCGCCGCGCCCTGCCGCGGAGGCACAGCCATGATCCAAGGCCTTGCCACCCTGCTCTGCTGCCAGTTCGTCGGCGAGGTGCTGGCGCGCGCCCTGCACCTTCCGGTGCCCGGCCCGGTGATCGGCATGGCGCTGCTGTTCGCCGGCCTGCTGCTGCGCGACCAGTTCTGGCCCGGCGCCCCCCGCCCCGATCCCGGTGCACCCGGCCTCGGGCAGGTGGCCGACACGCTGCTCGGCAATCTCGGCCTGCTCTTCGTGCCTGCCGGGGTCGGCGTCGTGGTCTATGGGCCGCAACTGGCGCGCAGTTGGGCGCCACTCTCGCTCGCCATCGTGGCGGGCACGCTGCTCTGCATCGCCTTCACCGGGCGGGTGGCGCAGGCGCTGATGCGGCGCTTCGGCTGATGATCGATCTCGCGCAGATCTGGGTCTATCTCGCCCGCGACCCGCTGGCGGCGCTGACCGCCACCCTGCTCGCCTGGATGGCGGGGCTGAAGCTCGCTGCCCTGTGCCGCTGGCATCCGGCGGCCAATCCGGTGGTCTTCGCGGTGGCCATCCTGGTGGCGCTGCTGCTCGTCAGCGGGGTCGAGTACCGCGCCTATTTCGAGGGCGCGCAGTTCGTCCATTTCCTGCTCGGCCCGGCCACGGTGGCGCTGGCGGTGCCGCTCTACCGCCAATGGGGCCATGTCCGCGCCTCCGCCCCGGCGGCACTGCTGGCGGTGGTCTCGGGCGGCGCGGTGGCGGCGGGGGTGGGCGTGGCGCTGGGCTGGGCCTTCGGCGCCTCCCCCGCCGTGGTGGCGAGCCTGGCGCCGCGCTCCGTCACCACCCCGGTCGCCATGGGCATCGCCGAGCAGATCGGCGGCCTGCCCGGCCTCACCGCGACGGTGGTGCTGGCCTCCGGCGTGGTGGGCGCGACGCTCGGCCCGCTGGTGCTGAACGCCGCGCGCATCCGCGACTGGCGCGCCCGCGGCCTGGCGATGGGCACCGCCGCGCATGGCCTCGGCACGGCGCGGGCAATCTCGGTGAACACCACGGCCGGCGCCTTCAGCGGCCTCGGCATGGGGTTGAACGCGCTGGCCACGGCGCTGCTGCTGCCGCTGGTCTGGCGCTTCTTCGCGGGCTGACAAAGGCAGCCGGGGGAGAATGAATTCTCCCCCGGACCCCCAATTCTTTCTTTCATCCGTTTACGGCGCCGGCTTCACGCTCGCGCCGGGACTGCCGCAGCCCCGGCGCGAGCGTGAAGCCGGAAACTGGCAGAAAAAGGAGGGGGTTTGGAAGGTCCGAGGCACTGCCTCGGACAGCTGCTCCCCCAGGCTTCCTTCGCGCCTGTTCCCGGGCAGACCCGGCTTCAGACGCCCAGCGAGCCGTCCTTCGCGGCGGCGTAGCGCTTGCCGATATTGTCCCAGCTGACCACGTTCCACCAGGCATCGAGATACTCGGCGCGGCGGTTGTTGTACTTCAGGTAATAGGCGTGCTCCCACACGTCGTTGCCGAAGAGCACGCGCTGGCCGTCCATCAGCGGCGTGTCCTGGTTGGGGCGGGTGGTCAGCGCCAGCTTGCCGTCGCGGTCCACCGTGACGAAGACGAAGCCGGAGCCGAAGACGCCGGCACCGGCCTTGTTGAAGTTGCCCTTGAAGGCCTCGAAGCCGCCGAGGTCGCGCTCGATGGCCTGGGCCAGCTCGCCAGAGGGGTTGCCGCCCTTTCCGCCCATCACCTGCCAGAACATGGCGTGGTTGGCGTGGCCGCCGCCGTTGTTGCGGATGGCGGTGCGCACGGCCTCTGGCGCCTGCCCCAGATTGGCCAGCAGGTCCTCCAGCTTCATCTGGGCCAGCTGGCTGTGGTCCTTCACCGCGTTGTTGAGGTTGTTGACATAGGCGGCATGGTGCTTGTCGTGGTGCAGCTCCATCGTCTTCGCGTCGATATGCGGCTCCAGCGCGTCGAAGCCGTAGGGCAGCTTCGGCAGGACGAAGGGGCCGTTGGGCGTGTTGCTGGCGGCCTGCGCAAAGACGCGGCGCGGCGCGGTGAGCAGGCCGGCGGCGAAGAGGGACGCGCCGGCGGCCAGCATCCCGCGGCGGGCGAGCATGGGCGTGGTCATGGCGAAGAGCTCCCGGATGTGCCTTGCGCTCCAACACGGCAGCCTCCCGCCGGATGCGGAGCAACTCAGGATTTCATCGAGATGAGGTGTTGCCGCGCCGGCGCAAGAGCGTCACCGCCAGCAGCAGCAGCACCGAGAGCAGCACCATCACCATCGCCGCCGCCATGATGGTGAGGCTGAGCTGGTCGTTCAGCCCGGAGAACATCTGCCGGGGCAGGGTGCGCTGTGCCGGGCCGGCGAGGAAAAGCGTGATCGTCACCTCGTCCAGACTGGTGGCGAAGGCGAAGAGCGCCCCCGCCGCCACGCCGGGCAGGATCTGCGGCAGGCAGACGCGCCGGAACGCCCGCACGGGCGAGGCGCCGCAGGCCGCCGCCGCGCGGAGCTGCACCGGATCGAACTGCTCCAGCGCCGCCAGCACCGTGACCACCACGAAGGGCATGCCCAGCGTGGCATGGGCCAGCACCAGCCCGGTGAAGCTGTTGCTCAGCCCGAGCGGCCCGAAGGCCAGCAGCAGCGCCACGGCGACGACGATGGCCGGCACCACCATCGGCGCCATCGCCACCGCCAGCACCAGGGTCCGGCCGGGGAAGCGGGCGCGCCAGAGGCCGAAGGCGGCCAGCGTGCCGAACGTGCCGGCCAGCAGCGCCGCCCCCGCGCCGATGCGCAGCGAGTTCCACAGCGCCGGCAGCCAGAAGTTGGAGGTCCAGAAATCGGCATACCAGCGCAGCGACAGCCCGGGCAGCGGATAGGAGAGGAAGGCCCCCGCCGAGAAGGAGAGCGGCAGCACCGCCAGCACCGGCGCCACCAGGAAGAGCAGTGCCAGCAGGCCGAAGGCCCAGAGCAGGATGCGCGCGGGCCTCATGCCGTGCGCATCCGCGAGAAGCCGACCAGCCGGGCATAGACGCCGACCACCACGGCGACGGCCGCCAGCAGCAGCAGCGAGAGCGCCGCCGCCATGCCCCAGTTCACCGTGCGGGTGGCGTAGAAGGCGACGAAATAGGGGATCATCTGGTCGTTGGCGCCGCCGAGCAGCGCCGGCGTGACGTAGAAGCCCAGCGCCTGGATGAAGACCAGCAGGCTCCCCGCCCCCACCCCCGGCAGGGAGAGCGGCAGCGAGATGCGCCAGAAGGTCCGCCAGGGCGAGGCGCCGAGCGAGAGCGCCGCGCGCGGCAGGCGCCAGTCCAGCGCGCGCAGGCTGGCATAGATGGGCAGCACCATGAAGGGCAGCAGGATGTGCACCATGCCCAGCAGCACGGCGCCGCGGTTGAACAGCAGCGGCAGCGGGTCCGTGGTGAGCTGCAGCGCCTGCAGGGCGGCGTTGACCACGCCCTCGCGCTGCAGCAGCACCGTCCAGGCGGCGGTGCGGACGATCAGGCTGGTCCAGAAGGGCAGCAGCACCCCCGCCAGCAGCCAGGGCACCGCGCGTGGCGGCGCGGTGGCGATCAGCCAGGCCAATGGATAGCCGATGGCGAGGCAGATCAGCGTCGCCAGCACGCCGATCCAGAGCGTGCGCCAGAGAATGCCGCGGAAGATCGCCTGCTCCGGCGGCGCTGTGCCGATACTGCCGGCGGCATCGCGCTTCAGGTCGAGCACGGCGAGCAGCTGGAAGTCCGAGACCGGCCCGGCGGCGCGGCGGATCGCCGCCCAGGGCGCCGGCGTGCCCCATTCCTCCGCGAGGTCCAGCAGCTTCTCGCGCGCGCCGCCCTCGAAGGGCGCGGCGACGCGGCGGGCGGTCATCGGCAGCAGCGAACGGAAGCCGGGCCAGTCATTGTTCAGCCGGGCGGCGGCGCGGGCCACCGCGCCCTCGCCGGCCGCGCGGTCCCGTGCGCGTGCCTCGCGCAGGTCCTCGACCAGGGCGGCGAAGGCGGCCTCGCCGGGTGCCGCCTGGCCGTCCCAGCCATCGAGGGCGGCCAGGGTGCGCGGCAGCACCGGCGGCACGTCCGGCTCGCCCACGGCGCGCAGCAGGAAGGCGCCGATCGGCAGCACGAAGACGGCCAGCAGGAAAAGGAGCAACGGCGCCACCAGCGCCGCCGCGGCGAGCCGTCCCCGCAAGCTACTTCGCGACCCAGTTGTTGAAGCGCTGGTTCAGCTTGTCGAGGTTGTCCAGCCAGAACTGGTCGTCGATGCGCAGGGCATCCTCGTGGTTCTCCGGCGTGGTCGGCAGGTTGGCCTGCACCGCCGGCGGAATGCCGTCCGCCGCGCCCTTTGCCGTCGGGCCGTAGGGAATGCGCTGGGCAAGCTGCGCCTGGCGCTGCGGCTGGGTGGCGAACCGGATGAAGTCCAGCCCCTTCTGCCGGTTCGGGCTGTCCTTCATCACCACCCAGGAATCCAGCGTGAAGAGGTTGTTGGTCCAGGTGATGCCGAAATTGCGGTTGTCGTTCTGGTTGGCGGCGGTGATGCGGCCGTTATAGGCGTCGGTCATCGCCACCTCGCCGCTGGCGAGCAGCTGCGCCGGCTGGCTGCCGCGCTCCCACCAGACGAGGTCGGCCTTCAGCGTGTCGAGCTTGCGGAAGGCGCGGTCCACCCCGGCATTGGTGCCGAGCACCTTGTAGACCTCGCCCGGCTTCACGCCATCCGCCAGCAGGGCGATTTCCAGCGTGGTCTTGGGACCGCGCCGCAGCGCGCGCTTGCCCGGGAACTTCCTGGTGTCGAAGAAATCGGCCCAGCCCTTCGGCGCCTCCTTCAGCCGGTCCTTGTCGTAGGCCAGCACGAAGGAATAGAGGATGGTGCCGACGCCGCATTCGTTCACCGCGGCAGGGATGAAGCGGTCCTTGCCGCCGATGGTGCTGTAGTCGATCCGTTCGAACAGCCCCTCGTCGCAGCCGAGCAGCAACTCCTCGCTCTCCACCTGCACCACGTCCCAGTTGTTGGCGCCGGACTGCACCTTGGCGCGCAGCACGCCGACGCCGCCATCCCAGGTCTCCTCCAGCAGGCGGATATTGGTCTCCTGCTGGAAGGGGCGGAAGAAGATGTCCCGCTGCACGTCCTGGTAGGCCCCGCCCCAGGAGACCACCGTCAGGTCCCGCCCCTGGGCCATCGCCTGGCCGCCCAGCAGCACCGTTCCCAGCGCCAAGGCGGCGCAAAAGCCTCTCCGCAGCATCATGCTCTCCCTCTGCGCCTTGCCCGGCGCTTCCCGCGGCGAGGGTAGTGCCGGGGAGCGCGGCTTGCGAAGGGGGTTTTCAGACCGCGAAGGCAAGCGCATGCGCCGCTTCCCAGGCCAGCGCCGCCGGCCCGCCGATGCCGGGGAGCTGCCCGCCGCCGACCGGCCGCTTGACCAGCACCTCGCCGCGCGCCTCCTCCCCCTGGCCAAGCGACAGCCGCAGCCGGACGTGATCACCCTGGAAGATCGCCTCCTGCAGCCTCGCCGCCAGCGCCCCCTCGCCCAGATCCTCCGGCGCCACCGGCGCGACGGCGATGCGCTCGGGGCGGATCGTCACGCAGCATCGGCTGCCCGGCGGCCCGCAATCCACCGGGCGGGCGGACACTTCCGGCCCGCAGTCCAGCGCCACCCGCACCAGGTCGTCCTCCGCCGCCAGCACCTTGCCCGGCAGGCGGTTGTTCTCGCCGACGAAGCCGGCGACGAAGGCGTTGGCCGGCCGCTCGTAGATCTCGCGCGGCGGCGCGAGCTGGCGGATCAGCCCGCCCTCGAACACCGCAATGCGATCGGAAAGCGTCAGCGCCTCCGCCTGGTCGTGCGTCACGTACATCATGGTCAGGCCGAGCCGCTGGTGCAGCGCGCGGATCTCGTACTGCATCTCCTCGCGCAGCGCCTTGTCGAGCGCGCCGAGCGGCTCGTCGAGCAGCACGATGGGCGGCTCGAAGACCATGGCGCGGGCCAGCGCGATGCGCTGCTGCTGCCCGCCCGAGAGCTGCGCCGGGCGGCGCTCGTCGAAGCCTTCCAGCCGCACCATGGCGAGCGCCTTCGCCACCCGCCCGGCGCGTTCGGCCTTCGGCACGCCGCGCACCTCCAGCGGAAAGCCGACATTCTCGGCCACGCTCATATGCGGAAACAGCGCATAGGACTGGAACACCACGCCGATACCCCGCTTGTGCGGCGGCAGGCGGGCGATGTCCCGCCCCTCCAGCAGGATGCGTCCCTCGCTGGGCAGCTCGAAGCCCGCCAGCATCATCAGCGTGGTGGTCTTGCCCGAGCCGGAGGGGCCGAGCAGGGTCAGCAGCTCGCCGCGCTCCACCGCCAGGTCGAGCTGCCGCACGGCATAGCCTGACGCCGCCGGCCCATAGGCCTTGCGCACCCCTTCGAACCGGACCAGCGGCTCCGCCATCGCCCCACTCCTTCGCATCCCGGCAAGGTGCATCGCGGCGGCCGGGCGGGGTTGTCAACCGGTCGCCGCGCCGCGAGGCTGGGCACGAGGAAACCGGAGGATGAGAATGGCCGAAACGGATGCCACCCTGATCGCCACGCGCCAGGGCGCGGTGGGGCGGCTGCTGATGAACCGCCCGCGCGCCCTGAACGCGCTGGACCTGCCGATGATCGACGCCATGGCCGAGGCCATCGCCGCCTGGCGCGAGGACGAGTCCCTCCGCCTGGTGCTGCTGGAGGGGGCCGGCGACCGGGCCTTCTGTGCCGGCGGCGACGTGCGGCGGGTGCGCGAGCAGGTGCTGGCCGGCGATTACGACTCCGTCGAGGCCTTCTTCAGCCACGAATACGCGGTGAACGGCGCCATCGCCGCCTTCCCGCGCCCCTGGGTCAGCCTGATCGACGGCGTCTGCATGGGCGGCGGCATCGGCGTCGCGGTGCATGGCAGCCACCGCGTCGTCACCGAGCATGCCATGCTCGCCATGCCGGAGACGGCGATCGCCCTCTTCCCTGATGTCGGCACCAGCTACGTGCTGCCGCGCCTCGCGGGCGGCCTCGGCCGCTGGCTGGCGCTCACCGGCGGGCGGCTGAAGGGCGCCGAGGCGGTGGAGGCGGGGCTCGCCACCCATTTCGTCCCGCGCGAGCGGCTCGGGGAGCTGCATGCGGCGCTGCTCGCGGAGGGCGACGCGAGGGTGGTGGAGCGCTTCGCCGCGCCGGTGCCGCCGGGACGGATCGCCGCGCTGCTCCCGGCCATCGACCGCTGCTTCGCGCATGACGAGCGCGCCGCCATCGAGTCGGCGCTGCGGGCGGAGGACAGTGACTGGGCGCGCGAGCAGCTCGCCATCCTGGAGCACGTCTCCCCCACCAGCGTGGCGGTGACGCTGGAGCTGCTGAAGCGCGGCGCCGCGCTGGATCTGCCCGCCTGCCTGGAGATGGAGCTGTCCCTCACCCGCGGCGTCACCCGGCACCCGGATTTCGCCGAGGGCGTGCGCGCCGTGCTGGTGGACAAGGACAACGCGCCGCGCTGGCAGCCGGCGGCGGACCCGGTCAGCCTGTTCGGCTGAGCGCGCCGCGCCGCGCATCCGCCAGCGCCACCGCCAGGGCGGCGAGGGAAAGGCCAAGGCCGGCGCCGAACACCGCGGCGTGGCTGTCCCCGGTGGCGCGGAACAGCGCCGCCAGGGCGAA
Source organism: Roseomonas sp. E05 (assembly GCF_030063475.1). Taxonomy (GTDB): domain Bacteria; phylum Pseudomonadota; class Alphaproteobacteria; order Acetobacterales; family Acetobacteraceae; genus Pseudoroseomonas. Next base: position 317,777 of record NZ_JASIRT010000003.1, on the reverse strand, counting down.
ACCGGTGCCGGCCTGGGCCAGGGCGTAGATTGCCGTGGCCCGCACCCAGAGCCGCCCGGCGGCCATGCCGGCCCGCTCCCGCGCGGCGGCCAGCGCCACGGCGCTGACGCCGATGCCGGAGAAGCCGCAGAGCGGCGCCGCCAGCAGCACCGCCACAGCGCCCGGCAGCAGCGTGGCGCCCAGCGCCGCCACCTGCACCACCATCCAGGCCACCAGCGTCCGCCGCCCGCCCGCCCGGCCGGCGATCCGCCCGCCCGCCAGCGTGCCGGCGACGCCACCAAGGCCGAACAGCACCCAGAGCAGCCCCACCACCAGCGCGCCCAGCCCGCGACCGCGCACGCCGAGATCGGCCAGATAAACCATCGGCGCCACCATCCCGGCGGCGGAAAGGCCATAGGCCAGCAGCAGCCCGCCCGCGCGCGGCACCGGCAGCCCCTGCGGCAGGCGGGTGATCTCGGCCGCGGGCGGGTCGGGCCAGAAGCGGCGCAGCGCCCCCCAGATCAGCGCGCCGAGCACCGCCAGGCCGAGCCAGCTCCCGGCAATTCCGGCCGGCCGCAGCGCCGGCACGGCCAGCGCCCCCAGCACCACCCCCGCCCCCACGCCGGCGACGACGATGCCGCCGGCCGCCCCGCGTCGCGCGGGTGCCGTCACCGCCTGCACCGCCGGCCCGGCGAGCGCCATCAGCACGCCGCCCGCCACGCCGGCCAGCCCGCGCCAGAGGCCGAGCCAGGCGACCCCCAGGGGCAGCGCGCAGGCCAGGAAGGCCACCACCACCAGCGCCATGCCGGCATCCAGCGCCGCCGGTATGCCGAGCCGGCGGCCGAGACCGCGCCCGCCCAGGGCGCCCAGCAGATAGCCGGTGAAGTTGCAGGCGCCGAGCAGCCCGGCCTCCGCCCCATCCACCCATCCGGCCGTGACCAGGGCGGGAAACAGCGGGACATAGGCGAAGCGGGCCAGCCCGACGCCGGCGCAGAGCGCGCCCGCCCCGGCCAGCGGGACAGCCAGGTCAGTGCGGCTCACAGGAAGGCCTCAGTTGGCGGGAACCGCGCGGGGATGGTGCTGGGCGGTGCGCAGGGCGCGGCGCAGCTTGGCGACGCCCTGCCGGACCTGCCCCTCCTGACAGAGCTGGATGCCCTCCTCCCCCAGGCTGCGCGCCGGCTCCTGCCGCCCGCGCGGCAGGAGGGAGAGGCGCTGCGCGAGATCCTCGCAATCCTCCGGGCCAGGGCTGAGCACGCGCAGCTCCGCCGCGCCGGCCGGAACGGCGGCCAGAAAGGCGAAGAGCAGGCAGAAGTGGTACAGCGGCATGGCGCACAGTCTGGCCCCGCCCCCCCTGCGCGGCGATGAGCGTGGCATGAAGCCTCGGTCATGCGGCGCTGGCCGGCAGGCGGAACAGCACGGCCAGGCCCGGCCGGTCGGGCGGTCCGCCGGCATCCGCGAACCACAGCGTACCGCCATGCAGTTGCACCACCGCCCGCACCAGGGAGAGGCCGAGGCCGGAACCGGGCGTGGTGCGCGCGGTATCGGCCCGGAAGAAACGCTCGCCGACCCGGGCGCGGTCCTGCACCGAAAGGCCCGGCCCCTCATCGGCGACGCGCACCACCACCGCATCCGGCTCCTGCACGGCGGTCAGGCTGATGGTGCTGCCCGGCGGGCTGAACTTCACCGCATTGTCCAGCAGGTTGGCCAGCACCTGCAGCAGCAGGTCGCGGTCCCCGGTCAGCGGCAGCGCCTCCGGCCATGCGGTATCGAGGGTCTGGCCGCGCGCCTCGGCCGAGGCGCCGTAGAGCTCCGCCGCATCGGCCAGCACCTGCGCGAGGTCGAAGGGGGCGAAGGCGGCGCGGCGGGCGCCCGCCTCCATCTCCGCGATCCGCAGCACCGCCTGGAAGACGCGGGTGATGTTGTCGAGATCGGCGATGCCGCGGTCGATGGCGCCGCGCAGCTCGGCAGGGTCGTCGCTGCCGCTGAGCAGCGCCTCCTCCAGCCCGTTGCGGGCGCGGGCGATGGGGGTGCGGAGGTCGTGCGCGATGGCGTCCGACACGCCGCGCACCCCGTCCATCAGCTGGGCGATGCGGTCCAGCATGGTGTTCATGCTGGCGCCGAGGCGGTCGAACTCGTCGTCATGCAGGGAGAGCGGCACGCGCGGCGAAAGGTCGCCGCCGGCGATCAGTGCCGCCGTGGCGGAGGCCGGCGCGAGGCGCCGCTCCAGCGCCCGCCGCATCAGCCAGGCGCCGATCAGGGCAAAGGCCAGCGCGGCGCCGGCGGCCCAGTAGAGTCCGTCGGTCAGCAGGGCACGCAGGCGCTGCTTCTCGCCCACCTCGCGGCCCACCGCCAGCTTGCTGCCGTCCGAGAGATCGAGCACGAGGAGGCGGCCCTCGCCGGGCTGGCCGTCCTCGTGCTGCAAGGTGAGGCTGTACCAGTCCGAGTTCCCGGGGCGCGCCGGCGGCAGCGCCGCCAGGTTGCCGGTGATGCGGTTTCCGGCGGCGTCCTGCAGCCGGTAGAGGGTCTGCCCTTCCACATCCACCGCCAGCCGCTCCTCGATCGCCCCCACCAGCCCCGGCTGGCCGGCATCGCGCCAGCGGTCGCTCAGCGCATGCGCATCGGCGCGGATGGCGGCATCGGTCTGCCGCTCCAGCGTGCCGGCGGTGCCCCACCACAGCACCGCCGCAAAGGCGAGGCCGGCCATCAGGAACATCGCCGCGAAGAGCACGGCGAAGCGGAACCCGGCCGAGGAGAGCAGGCGCCAGAGCGGCCCGGGATGCTGCTGCCGCCGCCGCGTATGGGGCATCAGGCGCGCGTCACGGCTCGCCGCGGATCATGTAGCCGGCGTTGCGGACGGTGTGGATCAGCGGCTTGTCGAAGCCCTTGTCCAGCTTCTGCCGGAGGCGGGAGACATGCACGTCGATCACGTTGGTCTGCGGGTCGAAGTGGTAGTCCCACACCTTCTCCAGCAGCATGGTGCGGGTGACGACCTGCCCGGCATGGCGCATCAGGTGCTCCAGCAGGCGGAACTCGCGCGGCTGGATGTCGATCTTCTTGCCGCCGCGGGTGACGGTGCGGGAGAGCAGGTCCAGCTCCAGGTCGGCCACCTTCAGCCGCGTCGCCGGCGTGTCCACCGCCGGGCGGCGGCCCAGCGCCTCGACGCGCGCCAGCAGCTCGGCGAAGGCGAAGGGCTTCACCAGGTAGTCGTCGCCACCGGCCTTCAGCCCCTTCACCCGCTCGTCCACCCCGGCGAGCGCCGAGAGGAAGAGCACAGGGGTGTGGTTGCCCTGGCCGCGCAGCGTCTCCACCAGGCGCACGCCATCGACGCCGCCGGGCAGCATGCGGTCGAGCACCAGCAGGTCGAAGCTCTCGCCGGCGGCCATGAACAGCCCGTCCCGTCCGCTGGTCGCGTGCTCGACGTTATGCCCGGCCTCCTGCAGGCCCTTCTTCACGAAGCGGCCGACCTCGGCATCATCCTCCACCAGCAGAATTCGCATGGTGCCACGCTCCTTGTCCTGTGCGCCGCCTCCCGCGGGCCGGCAAGGCGGAGGGAGGCGCAGCCGGCGCAAGATGCCTCGCCGCGCGCCGCCGCGCCAGAGCAGCCCTGCCCCCGCCATTCCCTGCGGGCGGGGCAGCCTCCCTCCCCGGATGACCCCGCCCGCAAGAGTGGCAGCAAAGCGCTTGCGTCCATAATCTGTTTAGATATATCTAATTCAAACGATAGATCGGAGACGAAAGATGCGTGGTTTCGGACGAGGCAGGCTGGAAGGCGGGGGGCGGCGCGGCCGCGGCTTCGGGCATGGTGGGCTGCGGCTGGTGCTGCTGCAGCTGGTCGCCGAGAAGCCCCGCCACGGCTATGAGCTGATCAAGGCGATCGAGGAGCGGCTGGGCGGCGCCTACAGCCCCAGCCCGGGCGTGGTCTATCCGACCCTCACCATGCTGGAGGAACTTGGCTACGCCACCGTCACCCCGACCGAGGATGGCCGGAAGCTCTACGCGGCGACCGCCGCGGGCCTTTCCTGGCTGGAGGAGCAGCGCCCCGAGCTGGACGCCGTGATGGCGCGGCTGAGGCACGAGGAGCGGCACGAGCGGCCGCCGCAGGTGGTCCGCGCGGTCGAGAACCTGCGCCTGGCGCTGCACCTGCGGCTGGAGCGCGGGCCGCTCACCACCGAGCAGGCGGAGGCGGTCGCCGACCTGCTCGACGCCACCGCCCGCAACCTGGAGCGGATCTGACATGTCCAGCGCCACCGAGACCGACCGCACGCCGCAGCGCGTCCGCCACACGGTCCGCCTGCGCCCGCTGGAGGTGCTGAGGGCCGAGCGGCTGACGCCGCGCATGCTGCGCGTCACCCTGGGCGGCGCGGCGCTGGAGGGCTTCACCAGCCTCGGCTTCGACGACCATGTGAAGCTGTTCTTCCCCCGGCCGGGGGACGCCCTGCCGGTGGCCGGCGCCGAGGGCGTCAGCTTCCCCGAAAGCGCCCCGCGCCCGCCGGCGCGCGACTACACGCCGCGCCGGTACGACGCCCAGGCCGGCACCCTGGCGATCGACTTCGCCCTGCACGAGGCCGGCCCCGCCACCGCCTGGGCGGAACAGGCGGCGCCGGGCCAGACGCTGCTGGTCGGCGGCCCACGCGGCTCCCTCGTCATCCCGACCGCCTTCGACTGGCACCTGCTGGTGGGCGACGAGACGGCGCTGCCTGCCATCGGCCGCCGCCTGGAGGAGCTGCCCGCCGGCAGCCGCGCCGTGGTGGTCGCCGAGGTGGAGGGGCCGGAGGAGGAGCAGACTTTCCAGAGCGCGGCCAGCGTGTCCGTCAGCTGGGTGCACCGCCGGGGCGCCGCGCCGGGCCGGCTGGATGGTCTGTCCGCCGCACTGGCCGCCGCGGCGTTCCCGCCGGGCGCCTTCTATGCCTGGGTGGCGGCTGAATCGCAGGTGGCGAAGGTGCTGCGGCGGCAGTTGATCGCCGAGAAGGGCGCCGAGCCGCGCTGGCTGAAGGCGGCAGGTTATTGGAAGCTCGGCCAGTCCGCGGTGCACGAGCAGCACGCGGAGGACTGATCGCGGGGTCCGGGGTGGCAGTTGCCACCCCGGCGGGGGTTTCCAAAGGGGGCGGCGCCCCCTTTGGTGGGTTCAGGCCGGCAGCGGATCGTCCGCCAGCACCTGGAGATGCCCGAGCGAGCAGCGCTCCACCCGCGCCGAAACCCCATAGACTTCCGCCAGCAGCGCGGGGGTCAGGGTTTCCTCCGGCGCGCCTTCGGCGCGCACCTCGCCATGGGAGAGCATCACCACGTGATCGGCGAAGCGCGCCGCGAGGCCGAGGTCATGCAGCACCACCACCGTCACCAGCGCCTTCTCGCGGGTCAGCGCCCGCACGAGCTGCATGACGGCGAGCTGGTGGCGCAGGTCGAGCGCGCTGGTCGGCTCGTCGAGCAGCAGCACCTCGGGCTGGCGCACCAGCGCCTGGGCCAAGCCCGCCATCTGCCGCTGCCCGCCGGAAAGCCGGTCCAGCCCGACCAGCGCCAAGTCGGCGATGCCGAGCCGCTCCAGCAGCGCCAGCGCCCGGTCGGCGGCGGCGCGGGCGGAAAGGCCGGAGGTGCCGAAGCCGCTCGGGCTGGCCTTCAGCGCGCCAACCAGCGTCTCCAGCACCGTCAGCGCCACCCCCTGCGGCAGGCTTTGCGGCATGTAGGCGATGTGCCGGGCGCGGCGCTCCAGCGGCAGGCCGACCATCTCCTGCCCGTCCAGCTTCACCGAGCCGCGCGCCGGCAGCAGGCCGGCGAGGCCGCGCAGCAAGGTGGACTTGCCGGCGCCGTTCGGCCCGACGAGCGCCGTGATCGCTCCCGCCTCCAGCGGGGCGAGGCTGGCCTCGCGCAGCACGGGGCGGCGGCCGTAGCCGAGGGTGAGGCCGCTGATTTCGAGCCGTTTCATGCGCGCCGCCCCCGGGTGAAGACCAGCGCGATGAAGACCGGCACGCCGACCAGCGCGGTGACGATGCCGATCGGCACCAGCAGGCCCGGCACCAGCAGCTTGCTCGCCACCGAGGAGAGCGAGAGCAGCAGCGCGCCGCAGAGCGCCGAAGCCGGTAGGAAGAATCGGTGGTCCTCCCCCACCAGCAGCCGCGCCGCATGCGGCCCGACCAGCCCGACGAAGCCGATGGTGCCGACGAAGGCCACCGAGACGGCGGAGAGCAGCGAGACGCGCAGCAGCGCGCCGTCGCGCAGGCGGTTGGCGTCAACGCCGAAGGAGAGCGCCCGCTCCTCGCCGAGGCGCAGCGCCGTCAGCTTCCAGGCGGCGCGGGCGGTGAAGGGGATGACGAGGGCCAGCGCCAGAGCGAGGATGCCGATCTTCGGCCAGGAGGCGCGCGCCAGGCTGCCCATGGACCAGAAGACGAGCTGCTGCAGCGCCTGCTCGGTGGCGACGAACTGCAGCAGCGCCACGGCGGCGTTGAAGGCGAAGACCAGGGCGATGCCGAACAGCACCAGCGCCTCCACCCCCGCGCCGCGCAGCCGCGACAGGCTGCGCAGCAGCAGCACCGAGCCGAAGGCGAAGATGAAGGCATTGCCGGAGAGCAGCCAGGCCTGCGGGATCCAGGGCAGGCCCACGCCGAGCACGATGGCCAGCGCCGCGCCCAGCGAGGCGGCGGAGGAGACGCCGAGGGTGAAGGGGCTGGCCAGCGGATTGTTCAGCACCGTCTGCATCTCGGCGCCGGCCAGCGCCAGGGCGGCGCCCACCAGCACCGCCATGACCGCATAGGGCAGCCGCACGTCCCAGACGATGACCCGCACCGGGCCGGTGGCCGTGGCGGGATGCAGCAGCACATTGGCCACGTCGGCGAGGCCGAGGCGCGAGGGGCCGGTCGCCACGTCGAGCAGCAGCGAACTGGTCAGCAGCAGCGCCAGCGCCACCAGCAGCGCCGAGCGCCGCCAGAGCAGCGCGCGGTAGCCCTCGGCCGCGCCGGCCGCGGAGACGGACAGGACCGTCACTTCAGGCTGACCCAGAAGGTGCCCTCGAGCGGCACGGCGAGGAAGCGCTGGTTCATCTCGGCCAGGGTGGCGGCGGGATCGAGGTCGGCGAAGAGGTCCGGATGCAGCCAGCGCGCCAGCGCCTCGGCCGCCAGCAGGTTGTAGGGGCTGTCATAGAAATTGTGCCAGAGCGCATGGGCGCGGCCCTGCCGCACGGCCGTCAGGCTGGCGATACCGGAACGCGAGACGGTGCCGCGCAGCGCCGCCCGCGCCGCCTCCGGCGTCACGCCCGGGCCGATGCGCGGCGCGGTGCCGTCGGCCGGGTTGGTGCCGCCGGTGGCGATGTAGACCCGCGGGTCCTGCGCGACGACATATTCCAGGTTCAGCGGCCCGAGCGGCCCCGGGATCACTGCCGCGCCGATATTGTTGCCGCCCGCGAACTCGATGAACTCGCCGAGATTGCCCTGGCCGGGCGAGCCGCAGCACTCGCGGCCGCCGCCGGCGCGCATTTCCATCAGCACGCTGGGCGCCGCCGGCTTCGCCTCCGCCAGGGTGCGGGCGATGCGGTCCAGGTGCGCCTGCCGCCAGGCGAGGAACGCCTCCGCCTGCTTCTCCCGCCCCAGGGCCTGGCCGAGCAGGCGCAGGCTCTTCGGCGTGTTCTCCAGCGGATGGGCGCGGAAGTCGATGAAGACCACCGGCACGCCGGCGCTGCGGAACTGCGCCACCACCGTGCTGTCCTTGTCCGGGGAATGGCCGCCGGCGGCGCTCATCACCACGAGGTCGGGGTGCAGTTCCAGGGCACGCTCGACCGAGAAGCTTTCCGCGCTGCTGGCGCCCACCACCGGGATCTGCTCGGCCGCCGGGAAGCGGGCAGCCACCTGCGCGTAGCCCTGCGGGTCGAGCCGCTTGAACTCGCCCATCCAGCCGGCCACCAGGGCGACCGGGTCCTGCCGCTCCAGCAGCAAAAGGGCCTGGATGAAGCGCCCCTCCCCCAGCAGCACCCGCTTGGCGGGGCCGGGCAGCGTCACCTCCTGGCCGGCGAGGTCGTGCAGCGTGATCGGTTCGGCGCGGGCCGTGCCGGCCTGCAGGACGCAGGCGAACAGCAGCAGCGCCGTGGCGCGGAGCAGGCGGGGGAACTTCACCGGGCAAGCCTTCCAGCGGAGAGAAGTGACCGGCAACCAATAATCAGTCGCAACCGCCGGACCAACCCTTTGTTTACGGGCCAGCCCCCTCCCCAGCGCAAGAGAGCCGGCGGAACGCGCCGCGCGAAGGGTCGGCGCGCCCCCGCTTCAGCCCGCCGAGCCCGGCCGGCGGCCAACCTGCACCGCCATCTCGCGCTGCCGCCCGTCCCGCGTCAGGGTCAGGCGGATGGTCTGGCCCGGCGGCGTCCCCGCCACGCCGCGGATCAGCGCGCGCGAGGTCTCGATGCGCTCGCCATTCAGCGCCGTGACGACGTCGCCCTGGCGCAGCCCGGCGCGGGCGGCGGGGCTGTTGCGCTCCACATTCTGCACCTGCACGCCGCGGTTCCGCATGCCCGGCCCGGCCTCCTCGCCCATATCCTGCACGGCGATGCCCAGCCAGCCACGCTCCACCCGTCCGTCACGCCGGAGCTGATCGATCACCCCGCGCGCCAGATCGGAGGGCGTGGCGAAGCCGATGCCGGCGGAAGCGCCGGTGGGCGAGAAGATGGCGGTGTTGATGCCGATCACCTCGCCCGCCGCATTGAACAGGGGCCCGCCGGAATTGCCCGGGTTGATGGCAGCGTCGGTCTGGATGAAGTCGTCGAAGGGCCCGGCGCCGATCTCCCGTCCGCGGGCCGAGACGATGCCCGAGGTCACGGTGCCGCCCAGGCCGAAGGGATTGCCCGCCGCCAGCACCCACTGCCCGACCCGCAACTCGGCCGAGGCGCCCCAGGGCACGGAGGGCAGCGGCTTCGGCGCCTCCACCCGCAGCAGGGCAAGGTCGGTCAGGTCGTCCGTGCCGACGACATGGGCGGGCAGTTCGGTACCGTCCTGCAGCGAGACCACCACCCGCACCGCGTCGCCGACCACATGGTTGTTGGTGACGATGTAGCCCGCCGGATCGACGATGAAGCCGGACCCCGCGCCCTGCACCTGCTGCCGCCCCCGCCGCTCACGGAAATAGCGCTCGAAGGGGGTGCCACGCAGCTCGGGCGGGATCTGCGTCGTGGTCTGCTCCGAGAGCACGGCGATGTTGACCACCGCCGGCAGCACCGCCTCGGCCAGGTCGGCGAAGTCCGGCACAGGGGTGCGCGCGCCGCGCTGCGCCATGGCGGTGGGCGCCTGGCAGGCGGAGAGCATCGCCAGGCTGACGAGGCCGGACAGGACCATGCGGCGGGAGGCGGGGTTGGGGGGCGTCATTCCATCATCCATCGGCCGGGTTGCGGGAGTGCTGGGGGGCATGTGCGTTGCAGATTTGCAGTGAAGGCGGCGAAGGCAAGGCCTTTACGTGCCGCGCGCCGGGTGCTCCGGCCAGTCATGCTTCGGGTAGCGGCCGCGCATCTCCTTGCGCACATCGGCCCAGGCCCCGCGCCAGAAGCCCGGCAGGTCGGCGGTGACGGCGATCGGCCGGCCGGCCGGCGAGAGCAGCGCCACCTGCAGGGGAATGCGCCCTTCCGCCAGCGGCGGCAGGGTGGCGAGGCCGAAGAGCCACTGCGCCCGCGCCTCCAGCCGTGGCACCTCGCCGGTATAGTCGATGGCGGCGCTGCGTCCGTTGGGCAGCGCCACGCGCGGCGGCAGCACGGCATCCAGGCGCTTTTGCAAGGCGTGCGGCAGCAGGCTGCGCAGGATCGCCGTGGCGTCCAGCCCGCGCAGCTCGGCGAGTTTCGTCATCCCGGAGAGCCAGGGGGCGAGCCAGGCGCCCTCCGCCGCCGCCAGCGCCGTATCCGAGACGTCCGGCCATTCGCCGCCCTCGGTGCGGTGCATCCAGCCCATGCGGGCGCGGGTCTGGCGGGCCGCTTCGCTCCAGTCGAGGTCGCGGAAGCCGCGTGAGGCCGCCGCGGCGGCGAGGGCGGAGGCGACGGCGGCCGGGTCGGCATGCGGCAGCGTCGCCTCCTCCAGCACCAGCGGGCCGAGCCGCAGGCGCCGCCGCGCCACCACGGCATTGACGCGCGGATCGAAGGCGGCGCCCTCCTCGCGCACCAGGCGCCCGGGGAAGGCGGCCTCCAGCGCCTCGCGCGTCAGCGGCGCGGCCATGCGGATGCGCGCCTCGGTGCCGAGCAGCTCGAGATCCGCCACCGCCAGCAGCGGCGCCTTGCCAAGGGGATCGGTGGCCGGCAGGCGGGCGCCCTGGCCGGAGGCGATGCGGAAGGCGCCCGTCATGCTGCCGCGCCGGGCGGCGATGCGGTCGGGGAAGCCGGCGGCCAGCAGCAGCCCGGCCTCGCCCTCCGCCGCCACCCCGCCGGGCACGCCGAGCCGGCGCCGGTGCAGGCCGACCGCCCGGCGGATGCGGCCGAGCGCGGCGCGGTCGGCATTGGGGTCGTCGGCGCCGTGCAGCAGGTCCAGGCGCAACTGGATGTCGCAGGGAGCTTCGCGACCGCGGATCGGATCGCGCTCCTCCAGCAAAGCCGCGAGTTCGGCTGCCAGGGCCGCCGCCTCGGGCGTTTCCGCCGCCGCCATCATCCGGGCGAGGCGCGGATGCGTCCCCAGCCGCGCCATCCGCCGGCCCATCGGGGTGATGCGGCCATCGGCGTCGAGTGCGTCGAGGTCGCGCAGCAGGGCACGGGCGACGGCCATGGCGCCGGCCGGCGGCGGGTCGAGGAAGGCCATCTCCGAGGGCTCGGCGCCCCAGGCGGCACAGTCCAGCGCCAGGCCGGAGAGTTCGCTCTCCAGGATCTCCGGCCGGTCGGCCTGCGGCAAACCACGGTGCAGCGCCTCCGTCCAGAGCCGGATGGCGACGCCCGGCTCGGTGCGGCCGGCGCGGCCGGCGCGCTGCTCGGCGGCGGCGCGGGAGATACGGACCGTGGCTAGCCGCGAGAGGCCGGTCGCCGGGTCGAGCCGCGGCGCCCGGCGGAAGCCGCCATCCACCACGATCCGCACCCCCGGCACGGTCAGCGAGGTCTCGGCGATCGAGGTGGCCAGCACCACTTTCCTCCGGGAGGACGGGTTCAGCGCCTTGTCCTGCTCGGCCGGCGGCAGCTCACCATGCAGGGGGAACACATCGGCGGCGACGCCGCCCAGCCGCTCGGCGGTGCGGCGGATCTCGCCCCAGCCCGGCAGGAAGGCCAGCACGTCGCCCGGATGTTCAGCCAGTGCCGCGCGGATGGTGCTGGCCATGGCCTCGGGCAGGTCGCGGGGGTCCTGGATGTCGCGCGGGCGGTGCTGAAGGGCCACGGGCCAGGCCCGCCCGAGGCTCTCGATCACCGGCGCGCCGCCGAGCAACTGGGAAAAACCCTCCGCCTCGATGGTGGCGGACATGGCCAGCAGCCGCAGCTCCGGCCGCAGGGCCCACTGCAGGTCGAGGCAGAGGGCCAGGGCGAGGTCGGTGTCGAGGTTGCGCTCATGCGCCTCGTCGAACAGCACCGCCGCGACGCCCTCCAGCCCGGGGTCGGATTGCAGGCGGCGGACCAGCAGCCCCTCGGTGACCACCTCCACCCGCGTGGCCTCGGAGACGGCCCGGTCCAGCCGGGTGACGACGCCCACCGTCTGCCCCACCGTCTCGCCGAGCAGTTCCGCCATGCGGCGGGCGGCGGCACGGGCGGCGACGCGGCGCGGCTCCAGCACCAGGATCTTCTGTCCTTCCGCCCAGGGCTCGTCCTTCAGCAGCAGCGGCACCAGCGTCGTCTTGCCGGCGCCGGGCGGCGCCACCAGCACGGCATTGCTGCCGGCACGCAGCGCCTCCGCCAGGCGCGGCAGGGCCTCGGTGACGGGCAGTTCGGGGAGCATGACCAGGGACATGGGGCGGGGCATAGAGCAGATCGGCGCGCGGCGGTATCCGCCGGAGCCCCGCTCCCTCACCCGGCGCGCGACACCATGAAGGCCTCGGCCTCTGCGCTGCCCAGGGCTTCGGCGGCGAAGCCGAAGCGGCCCTGCTCACGGATCTCGCGCCCGGCCCGCAGCAGCGCCCCCAGCGCGGCACGCGCCAGCGAGCCGCCCAGGCTGATCCGCTTCACCCCCGCCTCGGCCAGCTCCGCCACGCTGAAGGGCTTGCCGGCCAACCCCATGACCACATTCACCGGCCGGTCCACCGCGGCGCAGAGGGTGCGGATCTGGCCGATCTCGGTCAGGCCGGGGGCATAGAGCACCTCCGCCCCGGCGGCGGCGAAGGCCTGCAGGCGACGGATGGTGTCGTCGAGGTCCGGGCACCCGTGCAGGAAGTTCTCGGCCCGGGCGGTCAGCACGAAAGGCTGGCCGCGCACCGCCTCGGCGGCGGCGGCCACCCGCTCGGCGGCCTGGTTGAAGTCATAGATCGGGTTCGCGGGATCGCCCGTCGCATCCTCGATGGAGCCACCGGCCAGGCCGATGGCGATGGCCGCGCGCAGGGTGGCCACGCAATCCTCGGGCGCATCGCCGAAGCCGTTCTCCAGATCGGCCGAGACGGGCCGATCGGTGGCGGCGACAATGGCGGCGGCATTGGCCAGGGTTTCCTCCCGGCTCACCGCCCCCTGACCATCCCGCCGGCCCAGCGAGAAGGCCAGCCCCGCGCTGGTGGTGGCCAGCGCCTCGAAGCCCAGCGCCGCAAGGATGCGGGCGCTGCCGGCATCCCAGGGATTGGGCATGACGAAGGCACCCCGGCCCTGGTGCAGGGCGCGGAAGCACGCCACCTTCTCCGCCTGGTTCATGATTTGCGTTCCTTCCCGCTTTGGCTAAAACAGAACAGGAACACGGCCCGGACGCAACCTTTCGTCACCTTGGCAAGCTTCCCCGAAGCGCCGGAATAGGGTTTCAGTCCTGCCATGCTGCGCGCCCTTCTTCCCTTCCTCGCCATTCTGAGCCTCGCCGCCCCGGCGCTTGCGCTGGAGAGCGCACCGGTGCGCTCGGAGCGTGCCCGCATGAGCCTGGCCGCGGAACTGGACGCGGTGGCGCCGGGCCAGCCTTTCCGGCTCGGGCTGCGGCAGGTCCTGGCGCCGGGCTGGCACACCTACTGGCGCAATCCGGGCGATGCCGGCGCCCCGCCCGAAATCAGCTTCACGGCGCCGGAGGGCACCCGCACCACCGGCTTCGACTGGCCGGCGCCGCAGCGCATCCCCTTCGGCCCGCTGGTCAATTATGGCTATGAGGGCAGCGTGCTGCTGCCGCTGACCGTGACGCCGCCGGCCAGCCTGAAGCCCGGCGAGGTCTTCACCCTGGAGGCGGAAGCCAACTGGCTGGTCTGCGAGCAGGTCTGCGTGCCCGAGGAGGGCAGCTTCCGGCTCGACTTCCCGGTGGAGGCCGCTGCCCGACCCGACCCGGCGCTCGCCGGGGCCTTCCGCGAGGCCGAGGCCGCCCTGCCCCGCCCCTCCCCCTGGCGGGCCAGCCTCGGCTTCGCCGGAGAAGGCGGCGCCCTGCGGCTGGACGGCACCGACCTGGCCCCCGCCAGCGTGCGGGAGGCAGCCTTCTTCCCCGCCGAGCCCACCGTGCTGAACCATGCGGCGCCGCAGCCCCTGACGGTGGCCGAAGGCGCCCTGCGGCTCGGCCTCACGCGCGGCGCCGCGCCGCTGCCGCCCGGCCCCGTGGCCGGCGTGGTGGTGCTGACCGATGCCGCCGGCAGCCGCAGCGCCTACAGCCTCGCCGCGACGCCGGGGCCGGTGCCGGCCGCGCTGGAGGTGGCGCCCGCGGCCCTCAGCCTCTGGCAGGCGGCGCTGCTGGCGGCTCTGGGCGGCCTGGTCCTGAACCTGATGCCCTGCGTCTTCCCCATCCTGGCGATGAAGGCGATGGCGCTGGCCCGCCTCTCCGGCGCGGCGAAGGGGGCGGTGCGCGGCCATGCGGCCAGCTACACCGCCGGCGTCCTGCTGTGCTTCCTGGCACTCGCCGGGCTGCTGCTGGCGCTGCGCGCGGCCGGGGTGGTGGCCGGATGGGGCTTCCAGTTCACCGCGCCGGCCTTCGTCGCCGGCATGGGCTGGCTGATGCTGGCGGTCGGGCTGAACCTTTCCGGGGTATTCCAGATCGGCGGGCCGGTGGGCGCCGGCACGGGGCTGGCGGCGCGCGGCGGCCATTTCGGCAGTTTCGCGACCGGCGCCCTGGCGGTGCTGGTGGCGACGCCCTGCACAGCGCCCTTCATGGCCACCGCCATCGGTGCCGCCCTGACCATGCCTCCGGCGGCGACCCTGGCGATTTTCGCCGCGATGGGCCTTGGCATGGCCGCGCCCTATGCGCTGCTGGCCCTGGCCCCCGGGCTGGCCGGCCTGCTGCCGCGCCCCGGCACCTGGATGGAGCGGCTGAGGGAGTTCCTGGCCTTCCCGATGTACGGCGCCGCGCTCTGGCTGCTCTGGGTGCTGGCGCAGCTGGTCGGGCCGGAAGGGCTGGCCGCCGCCCTGGCCGGCGCGCTCGGCATCGGCTTCGCGGCCTGGGCGCTGGGCGCGGCGCAGCGGGCGCGCACGCCGCGCGGGCGCTGGCTCGGCCGCACCGGCGGGGCGCTGGCGCTGCTGGCGGCGCTGGCGGCGCTGCCGGGCCTTGCCACCGCACCCGTGGCCCGCGCCGGCGCGGCGGCCATTGCCGAGGATGGCGCCGAGCCCTTCTCCTCCACCCGCCTGGCCGCGCTGCGGGCGGAGGGGCGGCCGGTCTTTGTCAACCTGACGGCCGCCTGGTGCATCACCTGCAAGGTGAACGAGCGTGTGGCGCTGGGCACCGAGGCCGTGCGCGCCGCCTTCGCGCGCCAGGGCGTGGCCTACCTGAAGGGCGACTGGACCGACGGCAACGCCACCCTCGCCGCGGTGCTGCGCGCGCATGGCCGCGCCGGCGTGCCGCTCTACCTCGTCTATCCGGCCGGCGGCGGCGAGCCCGCCGTGCTGCCGCAGATCCTCACCGAGAGCATGGTGCTGCGTGCCATCGGCGCCGGGCCGGCCTGATCCGCGGCAGGCGCAGGGCGGGATCTGAGGCCGCCATGCACCTGAGCGGAGCCATCGCACCCGCCCGGTCCACGGCCCTGCGGCAAGGCCGGGCGCGATCCAGGCGCGGCGGCGGCGATTTCCCGGTAGCGGGGCGGCGCCGCAGGGAACCCAAAACCGAGGCGCGGCGCTGTCCGCCCGGTGCAGCGCCCTCCGGCCTTGAGCCGATCGCGCCTGCGACCCCATCAACCAAGTGTGTTTTGCATACATTCGCGTTCGTATGTGAAGATCCTGTTGCCGGGCAGACTTGCGTGCTGAGTGACGAGGATTCCAAGTGGCTGATCGAGAGCAAGGCGCGCAGGCGGCGCCGGTCGCGGACAAGCGGCATGCCTTCGGACGCAACACGCATGCCAGCCGTCCCGCTCCCCCCGCAGCGGCTCCGGCTTCCGACGGCCCCGCCGTGCCGGAGGACACCCCCCCTCCGCAAGAGGCACGCGGGCGCGGCGACGCCGACGAGCGGCGCCAGGAGCACCGGGCCGACCGGGAACGGCCCCAGGAGGATGTGCAGGGCGAGGACAGGCGCGAAAGCGAGGAGGACAAGGGCCGCAAGCGGCCCGGCCGCTGGCCGCTGATCATCGGCGGCCTCGTGCTGCTGATCGCGATCATCGGCGGCGCCTGGTACTGGTGGAGCCACCGCAACCAGGAATCCACCGACGACGCCTATACCGAAGGCCGCGCCGTCACCATCGCGCCCAAGGTCTCCGGCTATGTCGCCGAGCTGGCGGTGAAGGACAACCAGTTCGTCCATGCCGGCGACCTGCTGCTGCGGATCGATGCCAGCGACCTCACCGCGCAGCGCAACCAGGCGCGCGCCAATCTCCAGCTGGCCCGAGCGCAGCTCGACGCCGCGCAGGTGCAGCTCCAGGTGGCGCAGGTGCGCGCCCCGGCGCAACTTGAGCAGGCGCAGGCGCAGCTCAGGGCCGCCCAGGCCAGCCAGGCCCAGGCCGAGGCGGAATACCGCCGCCAGCGCCGCGTGGACCCACGTGCCACCACCCAGTCCAGCATCGACACCGCCAACGCCCAGTTGCAGGCGCAAACCGCGCAGGTGGCGCAGGCCGAGGCGCAGCTCCGCATCGCCAGACTGACCGAGCAGGACATCCAGCTTGCCCAGGCGGCGGTGGAGCAGCGCAAGGCGCAGGTGGCGCAGGCCGAGGCGCAGCTCAGCGAGGCCGAGACCATGCTCTCCTACGCCGTGCTGCGCGCGCCGCAGGATGGCTGGGTGACGCGGCGCAATGTCGAGCAGGGCGGCTTCGTGCAGCCCGGCAGCACGCTGATGAGCCTCGTCACGCCCAATCTCTGGATCACCGCCAACTTCAAGGAGACGCAGCTCACCGCGATGGAGCCGGGCCAGCCGGTGACGATCGAGGTGGACGCCTATCCCGATCTGGAGCTGCGCGGCCATGTGGACAGCATCCAGATGGGTAGCGGCGCCCGCTTCAGCGCCTTCCCCGCCGAGAACGCCACCGGCAACTTCGTCAAGATCGTCCGCCGCGTGCCGGTGAAGATCGCCATCGACAGCGGCCTGCCGGAGCACGAGCCGCTGCCCCTCGGGATTTCCGTCGTGCCGACGGTGAAGGTGGAATGAGCGGCTCCGCCGGCCGGGGCTGGCGGCCCGCCGCCAATCCCTGGGTGATCACCCTGGTGGTGACGATGGCCGCCTTCATGGAGGTGCTCGACACCACCATCGTCAACGTCTCGCTGCCGCACATCGCCGGCAGCCTGTCGGTCAGCAACGACGAGAGCACCTGGGCGCTGACCACCTATCTCGTCGCCAACGGCATCGTGCTGACCATCTCCGGCGCGCTCAGCCGGATGATCGGGCGCCGGCGCTACTTCGTCATCTGCATCAGTGTCTTCACCCTCGCCTCGCTCGGCTGCGGCATGGCCACCGAGTTCTGGCACCTGCTGCTGTTCCGCGCGCTGCAGGGCTTCTTCGGCGGCGGGCTGCAGCCGACGCAGCAGGCCATCATCCTTGATACCTTCCCGCCCGAGCGGCGCGGCACCGCCTTCTCCGTCACCGCCATCGCCATCGTGGTGGCGCCCATCCTCGGGCCGGTGCTGGGCGGCTATCTCACCGACACCTATTCCTGGCACTGGATCTTCCTGATCAACGTGCCGATCGGCGCGCTGACGGTGTTCGGCGTGCTGCAGGTGGTGGAGGACCCGCCCTGGGTGAAGGAGGAGCAGGCCCGCCCCTTCCGCTTCGACTATGTCGGCCTCGGTTTCATCGTGCTGGCGCTGGGCGGCATGGAGGTGGCGCTCGACCGCGGCGAGACCTACGACTGGCTCTCCTCCGACTTCATCCGCAAGGCGGCGCTGGTCTCCGCCTTCGGCTATGTCGGCGGTGTCTACTGGCTGCTCTATTCCCGCAACCCCATCGTGGACCTGCGGGTCTTCAAGGACCGCAACTTCTCGGTCGGCTGCGCGGCGATCGGCCTGATGGGCTTCGTGCTCTATGCCTCGGCGGTGCTGATCCCGCAGATGGCGCAACAGCAGCTCGGCTACAACGCCACCTGGTCCGGCCTGGTGCTGGCGCCGGGCGCCGTGGTGCTGGTGATGCTGATCCCGGTCACCGGCAAGCTGATGGGCGTCATCCCGGCGAAATACATGGTGGCCTTCGGCGGGTTCTGCCTCAGCGCCGCGCTCTACTACTCGCAGGGCCTGACGCCGGACATCGACTATCTGGAGCTGGCCATCATGCGGTCGGCGCAGACGGTGGGCCTCGCCTTCCTCTTCGTGCCGATCAGCACCATCGCCTATGCCACGCTGCCGCGCGAGCTGAACGGCGACGCCACCGCGCTGTTCACCATGATCCGCAACGTGCTGGGCTCGGTGGGCATCTCGGTCTCCACCGCCCTGGTGGCCAACCACGAGCAGATCCGCACCAGCTATCTCTCCGAGTACATGACGCCGCTCTACGCGCCCTTCAACACGACGCTGCAGCGCATCGAGCAGGCGCTGATCGACCACGGCTACTCCGCCGCCGCCGCGGGGCAGCTCGCCATGGGGCAGATGGCGCAGATGCTGCGGGAGCAGGTGGCCATCCTCGCCTATGCCGACACCTTCAGGATCACCGCGGCGCTGGCGCTGCTGATCGTCCCGCTCGCCTTCCTGTTCACGGGCAAGAAGATCCAGGGCGGCGCCGGAGGACATTGAGTTGCACGTCTCGAGCTTTCGCGCCGCCCTTTCGCTCGCCCTGGCCGCCGGCCTCGGCGCCTGCACCGTCGGCCCCGACTTCGTCCCGCCGCGCGCCGATGTGCCGCCGGCCTGGAGCGATGCCGCCCACAATCCAGCCGGCGGGGTCTCGCTCCAGGCCGATCCGGACCCGCGCTGGTGGACCGGCTTCAAGGACCCGGTGCTGACCTCGCTGATCGAGCGCACGGTGGCCGGCAACCCGGACCTGCAGCAGGCGGTGCTGCGCATCGCCGAGGCGCGGCAGGCCGAGGCGGCGGCCCGCGGCGCCGGCCTGCCCAGCCTGAACGGCAGCGGCACCTATACCCGCCAGCAGCTCGGCCTGCGCGGCATCCTGAAGTCGCAGGGCGCCTTCAGTTCCATCGAGCAGCTGCGCAGCAACCAGCAGCTCAACGACCAGGAGCCCGGCCTCGGCAACCGGGTGGCGGACGCACTGGGCGGCGCGCTCAACAGCGCCACCGAGCCGGCCAACCTGTTCCAGCTCGGCTTCGATTCCAGCTGGGAGCTGGACCTGTTCGGCCGCGTCCGCCGCTCGGTGGAGCAGGCCAACGCGCAGACCCAGGCGGCGGTGGAGGGCACCAACGACGCGCTCGTCACGCTGCTGGCGGAGGTGGCGCAGACCTATGCCGGGCTGCGCGGCGCCCAGGCCCTGGAGCGCAGCCAGCAGCAGAACGTGGACACCGCGCGCGAGCTGCTGCAACTGACCGAACGGCGCCGGCGCCAGGGCCTGACCACCGAGCTGGACGTCGCCAACCAGCGTGCCCAGGTCACCGCCTACGAAGCACAGCTGCAGCCCTTCAAGCGGCAGGTGCAGCAGGCGATGAACCGCCTCAGCGTGCTCACCGGCCAGCCACCCGGCGCGCTGGACCGGGAGCTTTCCGTCACCGCGCCGATCCCCCCGACGCCGCCCTCGGTGCCGGTGGGCCTGCCCTCCTCGCTGGCGCGGCGGCGGCCCGACATCCGCCAGGCGGAGGCCCGGCTGCATGCCGCCACCGCCGGCATCGGCGTCGCCACGGCGCAGTTCTATCCGGACATCTCGCTGACCGGCAGCATCGGCCTCCGCGCCGTGGATTCCGACTACCTGACCAACTGGGCCAGCCACTTCTATTCCTTCGGGCCGGCCATCTCGCTGCCGATCTTCCAGGGCGGAAGGCTGACCGCCAACCTCCGCTTGGCCCGCGTGCAGCAGGCCGAGGCTGCCCTGGCCTATCGCAGCGCCGTGCTCAACGCGCTGCGCGAGGTGGAGGACAGCCTCGTCGCCTACCGCACCGACAAGGTGCAGCGGGACCTGCTGGAGCGCACCGTCAAATCCGCCGAGACCGCCCTGAGCCTGGCGCGCAGCCGCTACAACAACGGGCTCTCCAGCTTCATCGAGGTACTGGACGCGCAGCGCAGCCTGGTGGATGCGCGGCAGCAGCGGGTGCGCGCGACCCTGGCGCTGACCACCGATCTGGTCTCGCTCTACAAGGCACTGGGCGGCGGCTGGCAGGAAGGGCTGGTGGCCTCGGTCGTCTCCATCCCGCCACTGGAGGGCGAGAAACCCGTGGAATCCTACTCGGCCGACAGCCTCGCGGGGGTGGACCCGCCGGGCAGGCCGGTGCCGACCACGGCGGGGGTCGGGCCGCTCCAGCCCTCCTTCCCGGCGGCCGGGCCGGCGCGGCTGCCGCCGGCGGTGCGGCCCTGAGGACCGGCAACCGTCACGGAACCGACGCAGCTCTGTCAAACCGGCATCACGGAGGAATGCGAACTCTTCGCCCGGACAAACGGGTGACCTGTCATGAAACTTCCTCGTCGTTCCCTGCTCGGTGCCGGCATGGCACTGCCCTTCGCACGCGCCGCCACGGCGCAGGGCGGTGCCCGGCCGGTGCTCAACATCGGGGTGCCCGAACTGCCGCCGACGCTGGAGCCGGCGCGCGAGCTTTCCAATGTCGGCACCCGCATCACCTACTCGATCTTCGACACGCTGATCCGGCGTGACTTTCTCGCCGCGCCGGACGGCGGCGGCGCGGAGCTGAAGCCGCATCTCGCCACCTCCTGGACGCGCAACGGGCCGAGCGAGCTGGTGCTGACGCTGCGCGAGGGGGTCCGCTTCCACAACGGCGACCTGCTGACGCCGGAGGACGTGGTCTACACCTTCACCTCCAACCGCATGCATGGCGAGAAGCCGCTGATGCCGGAGGCGAGATCCTATTTCGCCACGCTGGCCAGCGTCGAGGCGGTGGGCGACAAGGCCGTGCGCTTCCGCACCCGCGTGCCGGACGTGCTGCTGGAGCAGCGCCTTGCCTCCTGGTGCGCCTGGATCGTCAACAAGCGCGCCTATGAGGAGCGCGGCTTCGACGGCTTCAGCCGCGACCCGGTCGGCACCGGCCCCTACAAGCTGCGCGCGATGCAGAGCTACCAGCGCATCACGCTCGACGCCTTCGACGACTACTGGATGGCGCGCCCGACGGCGCGGCAGGTGGTGTTCCGCCAGATCCCCGAACTGGCCGCGCGCGTCGCGGCGCTGCAGGCCGGCGACGTGGACCTGATCACCAACGTGCCGCCCGACCAGCTCGAAACCTTCCGCCCGATCGAGGATGTGGACATCCGCCAGGTGGTGCTGGCCAATGTCCATGTGCTGACCTTCGACGAGCGCGGCCCGGGCATGGGCGACAAGCGCCTCCGCCAGGCGCTCGGCCTGGCGATCGACCGCCAGCTTCTGGTGGACACGCTCTGGGGCGGCGCCGCGGTGGTGCCGCCGGGCCACAACTTCCCGGAATACGGCGACATGTTCCTGCAGGGCCGCTCCCTGCCCTACGACCCGGAGCGGGCGAAGCGGCTGCTGCGCGAGGCCGGCTACAACGGCCAGGAGATCATCTACCGCACCCTGCCGAACTACTACACCAACGCACTGCGCGCGGCGCAGGTCATGATCGAGATGTGGCGCGCCGTCGGCGTGAACGCGCGGCTGCAGGTGGTGGAGAACTTCAGCCAGATGCGCGCCGAGGGGCGGCAGGTCGGCAACAACTCCAACTCGACGCGCCTGCCCGATCCGCTCGGCTCGCTCTGGATCTCCTGGGGGCCGTCGAGCTGGTTCCAGAAGTCCGGCGCCTTCGCCTCGACGGAAGCCTTCAACGCCGCCGGCCGTGCGCTGGAAGGCGAAACCGACCCGGCGAAGCGCAAGGCGCTGTTCAGGGCGATGCTGGATGCCTGGGAGGATGCCGCGCCCGGCACGGTGCTCTACCAGCCCGCCGAGTTCTACGCCGTGCGGAGCCGGGTGAAGTGGCGCCCCTACACCTTCTATTTCATGGACCTGCGGCCGGACAATCTGAGCTTCGCATGAACGACAACGCCCCGATCCGGCTGGTGCAGGTGAGCGACACGCATCTCTCGCCCAGCCACGGCTATTTCGCCGTCAACTTCGCCGCCTTCCGCGCCGCCATGCGCGAGGCGGCGCCCGACCTGATCGTGCATGGCGGCGACCTTGCCTTCAACGGCCCCGTCGCGCCGGAGGACCTGCGCTACGGCGCCGCGGCCATGGCCGCGCTCGGCGTTCCCTGGCTGGCCATTCCCGGGAACCACGACATCGGCGAGGCGCCCCGCTTCTCGCGCCTGGAGCAGCCGCTGACGCCGGCGCGCCTGGCGGCCTGGCGGGAGCATGTCGGCCCGCAATGGTGGCTGCGCGACCTCGGCGCCTGGCGCCTCGTCGGGCTGGACACCGCGCTGATGGGCAGCGGCCTGCCGGAGGAGGCCGCGCAGCAGGCCTTCCTCGCCGAGGCCCTGGCAACACGCGGCGGCCGCCCCGTGATGGTCTTCACCCACATGCCTCCCTTCGACAGCGATCCGGAGGACCGGCGCTTCACCACCTCCAGCATGCCCTTCGAGGCGCGGCGGGCCTTCCTCGATGCCTGCGCCGGGGGCGGCGTGAAGGTCATCGCCTGCGGGCACCTGCACGTCTATCGGAGGATGCGGCACCGGGAGATGGAGATCGTCTGGGCGCCAGCCACGGCCATGGTCGGCGCGCGACGCGGGCTGGAGCGGGACGGCCGGCTGCCGCGCCCGGGCTATCTGGAATGGACGCTGGAGGGCCAGTCGGCGCGCCACCGCCTGGTGGAGCCGCAGCGCATGTTCGTGATCGACATGACCGGCTGGACCGAGGCGAATGGCGGCACCACCACCACCCTGCCGCCGATGCCGGACCCGGCCGAGTTGGTCGGCGCCTGAACCGGATGGCGGGAGCCTTGCCGCCTTCGCGAAAGGGGGCGGCCGGGGCGGCAGGATACTGAAGGGGGAAATTGGAGCGGGCGATGGGAATCGAACCCACGACATTCAGCTTGGGAAGCTGACGTTCTACCTCTGAACTACGCCCGCGTCGCGGGTGGTTGTAGCCCGGCCTTGTGCGGGGGGCAAGCCGGGCGTAAGGTCCGGCGGCCTCGCGAGAGGCGCTCGCGATTTGTCCGGCCAGCTTGCGGCGAGCTTAAACAATCGCGCTAAACGGCCGCGGCGGGGCTGCCGTGCGGAGTCCCCGCCCGACCGGGCCGGTTTGTGTGATGCAAGCCCGAGAGTCGCCCGCCCCATGGCAAAGCCCGCCTCAGACCGCCCCTTGCGCCCCGCCACCCTGCTGGTCCGTGGCGGGCAGATGCGCAGCAACATCGATGAGACCTCCGAGTCGCTCTACCTGACCTCGGGCTTCGTCTACGACAACGCCCTCCAGGCCGAGCAGACCTTCACCGGCGCGGCACAGCACTTCCAGTATTCCCGCTTCGGCAACCCGACCGTGCAGATGCTGGAGGCGCGGCTCGCCGCGCTGGAGGGGGCCGAGGCCTGTCGCGCCACCGCCACCGGCATGGCCGCGGTCAGTTCCGCGATGCTCTCGCACCTCAAGGCGGGGGACCGCGTGGTGGCCTCGCGCGCTCTGTTCGGCTCCTGCCACTGGATCGTCTCCACCCTGCTGCCGCGCTACGGCATCCAGACCGAGTTCGTGGACGGCGGCGACCTTGCGCAGTGGGAAGCGGCCTTCAAGCGTCCCTGCCAGATGGTGCTGATCGAGACCCCCTCGAACCCGATGCTGGAGCTGGTGGACCTGAAGGCGGTCTGCGAGCTCGCGCATGCCGCCGGCGCGGTGGTGGTGGTGGACAACGTCTTCGCCACGCCGCTGCTGCAGAAGCCGATGAAGTTCGGCGCCGACGTCGTGGTCTATTCCGCCACCAAGCATTTCGACGGGCAGGGCCGCGTGCTCGGCGGCGCCGTGCTGGGCAGCAAGAAGTGGGTCGAGGAGATCCTGCAGCCCTTCATCCGCAACACCGGCCCGGCCATCTCGCCCTTCAACGCCTGGGTCATCCTGAAGGGGCTGGAGACGCTGCACCTGCGCGTGCCGGCCATGTGCCGCAGCGCCGCCGCCATCGCGCAGATGCTGGAGGAGCGCGCCGAGATCGGCCGCGTCTGCTATCCCTACCTCGCCAGTCATCCGCAATATGCGCTCGCCAAGCAGCAGATGTCGGGCGGCGGCACGCTGGTCAGCTTCGAGCTGAAGGGCGGCAAGGAGGCGGCCTTCCGCTTCCTCGACGCGCTGCGGGTGGTGGACATCTCCAACAACCTGGGCGATTCCAAGAGCCTGATCACCCACCCCGCGACGACGACGCACAGCAAGGTCTCGGCGGAGGAGCGTGCACGGCTCGGCATTTCGGAGGGTGCGGTGCGGCTCTCGGTCGGCCTGGAGGACGTCGAGGATCTGGTGGAGGATATCGCCGCGGCACTCGACGTGGTGGCGGGCAACCCCGCGCCGAAGAAGAAGCCGCTGGCCCGGATGGTGGTGGAGGAGAGCGTGGCACCGGCGCCCAAGAAGCCGGCCGCGCGCACCAAGGCCAAGCCCGCCAGGGCCGAGCCGGCCCCCGCGAAGCCGGCCAAGCCCGCGCCGCGCAAGGCGGCGCCCAGGGCCAAGGCGGCGGAACCGGCCGCTGCCGAAGCACCGGAGCCCGACCTGTTCGCTGCACCGGCGCCCCGCCGCAAGCGCGGCTGATACAAGGACGATCGGGGGAAGCCGCGCGCGCAGCCCGCACGGGAAACCCGAAGAAAAAAGATGGGGGTCTGGGGGAATTCTTTCCCCCAGCCTTCTTCATAAGGGCGCCATCTGCCCGAAGCGGGCGCGGTATTCCGCTGGCGAAGCCCCGAGCCGGCGCAGGAAGGCACGCCGCATCCGCTCATCGTCACCGAAGCCGCAGCGGCGGGCGATTTCCGCCACCGGCAGTTCTCCTGCCTCCAGCAGATGCCGCGCCGCCTCCACGCGCAGCCCCTCCACGGCATGGGCGGGCGTCTCGCCGGTCTGCGCGAGGAAGGCGCGGGCAAAGCTGCGCGGCGCCATGCCGGCGCGCTCGGCCAGCGCCTCCACCCGCAGGTCGGCGGCGAGGTTGGCCGCCATCCAGCCGAGCAGCGCGGCGAAGTCGCTGTCGCGGCTGCTGGCCTGGGCCGCCAGTGCGGCGCTGAACTGTGCCTGCCCGCCCGGGCGCTTCAGGAACACCACCAGCCGCTGCGCCACCTCCAGCGCCAGGGCATGGCCGAGATCCTCCTCCACCAAGGCCAGCGCCATGTCGATCCCGGCCGTCACGCCGGCGGAGGTCCAGAAGCGGCCATCCCGCACGAAGATCGGCTCGGGCCGCACCGTCACGCCGGGATGGCGCCGCTGCAGCGCGGCGCAGTGCCGCCAGTGGGTCGTGGCGGCGCGGCCCTCCAGCAGCCCCGCCCCGGCGAGGATGAAGGCACCGAGACATACCGAGGCCACCCGCCGCGCCTCACCCGCCCTGCCGCGCAGCCAGTCCAGGAACGCGGCATCCTCCGCCGCGGCCAGGGCACCATCCCCGCCCGGCACGAGCAGCGTATCGACCGGCACCCCCTCCAGGCTGGACCACGGCGCGCTGTCCAGCCCGAGGCCCAACTCGGTGGGCACCGCGCCGCCCGCGGCCGAGACGATGTGGAGACGGTAGGGAGGCGGCCCGGCCGCCCCGGCGAGGCGGAGGGCGGTCGCGAAGACTTCCGCCGGCCCCGCGAGGTCGAGCAGCATCACCCCGGGATAGAGCGGCAGGACGATATGGCGCGGCTTGGCAGGAAAGGAGGGCATGACGTCCTTCATGCCAGAGCGGCGCCGCAGCAGGATAGGGCCGACGAAGCAGGAGAACGCCTTCCATGCCGAAACCCATCAACGAGGCCTGCCCCTGGTCAGGCAAGCCGGTCGTGCCGGAGGCCCTCACCCTCTGGCAGGAAGAAACCGTCGGCTTCTGCAATCCCGGTTGCCGCGACAAGTTCGCCGCCGCGGCCGCGCATTTCGAGGCCGCCGCCACCGCCTTGCCACCCCCGCCCACCCTGCTCGGCCTCGCCGGGGCGCAGCCGGTGCCGGCCCGCCTGGGCGAGGCGGTGCTGGTGGTGATCGACGCCCAGGAAGAGTACCGCAGCGGCCAATTGCCGCTCGGCGGGATCGAAGCGGCGGGCGCCCGTCTCGCCGCCCTGCTCGCGCGCGCCCGCGCGGCCGGGGCGCCGGTGATCCATGTGGCGCATCGCGGCCGGCCGGGCGGCCTGTTCGACCGCGCGGGGCGTGGCGGCGCCTTCCTGGAGGCTGCCCGGCCGGAAGCGGGCGAGGCGGTCGTGGAGAAGGCCCTGCCCAACGCCTTCGCCGGCACCGAGCTGCGGGCGCGGATCGCCGGGACCGGCCGGGGCAAGCTGCTGCTGGCGGGTTTCATGACGCATATGTGCGTCTCCTCCACCGCACGCGCGGCGCTCGACCTGGGCCTGCCCGTGACAGTGGCCGGCGATGCCACCGCGACGCGCGCCCTGCCCGATCCGCTCGGCGGCCCGCGCCTTCCCGCCGCCTGGGTGCAGCGCGCGGCGCTGGCGGCGCTGGCTGACCGCTTCGCCGCCGTCGTTCCGGTGGAGGCGGTGCCCGCATGAGCGCCAGCCTGTTCCATGGCGCCGCCCTGCCGGGCGGCCCGGCCTGGTCCGGACCGGATGTGGCGCAGATCCCCGATGCGGTGGTGAAGCTGCGCTGGACCGACCAGCCCTACCGCTGGCACGTCAACACGGGTCAGGAGGTCTTTGCGGTGCTCGCCGGGCGCGTGGCGATGCATCTGCGCGAGGATGGGGCGGAGCGCGTGGTCACGCTCGGCCCCGGCGACGTGCTGCACCTGCCGGCGGGCGCCGAGCATGTCGCCCGTCCGCAAGGCCCGGCCTGCCTGCTGGTCGTCGAGCAGGCCGGCAGCGACTGAGGGCGCCGGCCCGCGACGATGGCCAGGCTACTTGCGCGGCGGGAAGAAGCTCTTGCCGTCCAGATAGCCCTTGCGCCAGCGCGAGATCTGCACGCGCTCGAAGAGGCCGGCCTTGCTGAAGGGATCCTCGGCGATGAAGGCCTCGGCCTCGGCGCGGGTCTCGACATCGACGATGTAGAGGCCGCCGCCGGCATCGCTGCCGTCGTCCCTGAGCTTGGCGCCGCAGGCCAGCAGCTTGCTCACATGGGCATCGAGATAGTCGAGATGCGCGTCGCGGGTGGATTTGCGCAGCGCGAGGCTGTCCGGCTTGTCGAAGGTCTCGATGATGTAGGGCATGGGCCGCCGTTCCTCCGGTGTTTTATGGCGACGGCCAGCCTAGCGCCTGGGGCAGTGCGCGCCATCCCCCTGCTGGAAGGAAGGGCGCGGACCGGGACCTGCACGCCCTGCCCGCGTGCAAACTCAGTGACCGGCGGCACCCCCTTCAAGGCACCGCGCGGTCGATCGGGCGGTTCGCAAGTCTGCGCCCGATCGCCCCGGTCCGCTTCCGGCGCCGGCCTCCCCTGCAGGCCGGCGCCGGATCTCGCAAAGCGGTGTGGGCTGACGGATCCGGGGGGGAGAAAGCGGGACCCTCTG
Organism: Roseomonas sp. E05; assembly: GCF_030063475.1. GTDB lineage: Bacteria > Pseudomonadota > Alphaproteobacteria > Acetobacterales > Acetobacteraceae > Pseudoroseomonas. Next base: position 290,744 of record NZ_JASIRT010000003.1, on the reverse strand, counting down.
CGCGGTGGGACGGTAGTAACCGCGTTCCGCCAGCCCTCGATGCAATTGCGAGTTATTCGCAGTTAAATCCTGCAGCCCTCCCCCGTCAAGCGCGCTTTGCGGGGGAGACGAAAAAAAGCCGGCGCGGCGCTGCCGCCCCGCCGGCCCGCCTTCAGATCACCAGTTCGATCAGGAAGGGCGCATTCTGTGCGCAGGACTGCGCCAGCAGGTCGCCGCACTGTTCCAGCGTGGTGGCGCGGGCGGCCTCCACCCCCATGCCGCCGGCCAGCCGCAGCCAGTCGAGCTCGGGGTTGCCGAGGTCGAGCATGCTCATCGCCGTCGGGCCGGGGTTGGCGCCCACGTTCTGATACTCGCCGATCAGGATCTGGTACTTGCGGTTCGAGAGGATGATGGTGGTGACGGGCAGCTTCTCACGCGCCTGGGTCCACAGCGCCTGCAGCGTGTACATGGCCGAGCCGTCGGCCTGCAGGTTGATGACGCGGCGCTGTGCGCCGGCGCCGATCGCCGCACCGGTGGCCAGCGGCATGCCGCAGCCGATGGCGCCGCCGGTGATCTGCAGCCAGTCATGCGGCGGGGCGGCGTGCGTTTCCTTGTAGAAGCCGCGGCCGAAGGAAACGCTCTCATCCGCCACGATGCTGCCTTCCGGCATCAGCGCGGCCAGGGTGCGGGCCAGGCCTTCCGGCGTCGGCGCGCCACGGGCCGGATCGGGGCGCGGGCCGGGATCGGGGATGGCGGCCTCCGGCGCGCCCAGTTCCTCCACCAGCGCCCGCAGCGCGGCGATGCCGTCCTCCTCGTAGCGGGAGAGGACATGCACCTCGGCCGTCTCGGGGTAGTGGCGGCTCGGCTTGCCCGGATAGGCGAAGAAGCCGACCGGCGCCTTGGCGTTCACCAGGATCAGGTGCTCGACCCATTTCAGCGACTCGACCGCCATGTCCACCGGATAGGGCACGCGCTCCAGCTGGAGCCGCCCGCGGCCGCGCTGGACGCGGGCGTTGGACATCTCCGCCAGCACGCGCTGGCCGGTGGCCTGGGCGGCGCGCCAGGCGAGCGCCTGCGCCTCGGCGCGAAGGCCGATGCCGCCGAGCAGGATCAGCACGTTCTTCTTCTCGCGCAGCACCCGGGCGGCGGTCTTCACCGCATGGGGGTCTGGCGCCGTGGCCGGCGGCACGGGCAGCGCCTCGGCCGGCTCGGCGCCCTCGTTCCAGGCGGTGTCGGCGGGCAGGATCAGGGTGGCGATCTGCCCGGGCGCGGTGCGCGCAGCCTGCACGGCCACGGCGGCATCGGCGCCGACGCGCCTGGCGTCCATCGCGGTGCGCACCCAGCCGGAGACGGGCCGCGCCCAGCCTTCGGTGTCGGCGGTGAGCTGTGCGTCGAGCGGGCGGTGATAGGTCGCCTGGTCGCCCACGATATTGACGATGCCGCTGCGGGCCCGGCGGGCGTTGTGCAGGTTGGCGAGGCCGTTGGCCAGGCCGGGGCCGCAATGCAGCAGGGTCGCGGCGGGCTTCTCGGCCATGCGCCAGTAGCCATCGGCCATGCCGGTGACGATGTTCTCCTGCAGCCCCAGCACGCAGCGCATGCCGGGGATCCGGTCCAGCGCCGCGACGAAATGCATCTCGCTGGTGCCCGGATTGGCAAAGCAGGTGTCCACTCCGCTCTTCAGCAGCGTGTGGACCAGGCTCTCGGCGCCGTTCATCAACCGTCCTCCCTTGGCGAATCAGCCGCGAAGGGTGACGCCAAAACCGGGGCGGGCCAAGTGGGGCGGGAGCGGAATGGCGGGGTCCGGGGGGACACTGTCTCCCCGGCGGGGGTCGCAGGGGGCGGCGCCCCCTGCCCTTTCAGGCCAGCCAGTGCGGGACGGGCAGCCCCTTGCTCCGGAGAAATTCCGGGTTGAACAGCTTGGACTGATACCGCGCCCCACCGTCGCAGAGGATGGTGGCGATGGTGTGCCCCGGTCCCAGCGCCTTGGCCAGGCGGACGGCGGCCGCCACGTTCAGCCCCGCACTGCCGCCGACGGAGAGCCCTTCCTCGACCAGCAGCGAGAAGACCCACTGCAGCGCCTCGGCATCCGGGATGGTCTCGGCGCCGTCGATCGGGGCGCCTTCCAGGTTCCCAGGCACACGGGCGGCCTGCCCGATTCCCTCGGCGATCGAGTTGCCGGAGGTGGCCTTCACCGTGCCGGAGTTCACCCAGGGGGCGAGCGCGCTGCCCTCCGGATCGGCCAGCACGATGCGGACCTTCTCGTTGCGCGCCTTCAGTGCCAGGGCGACGCCAGCCAGGGTGCCGCCGGTGCCGCAGGCGCAGGTGAAGGCGTCCACGCGCCCGTCCGTCTGCTCCCAGATCTCGCGGCCGGTGTACTGCTCATGGGCGCGGCGGTTGGCCAGGTTGTCGAACTGGTTGGCCCAGATGGTGCTTCCCTGCGCCGCCTGCATCTCCTCCGCCAGCCGGCGGGAGACATGCACGTAGTTGCCGGGATCGGCATAGGGCTTGGCCGGCACCAGCCGCAGGTCGGCGCCGATCATGCGCAGGAAATCGAGCTTCTCCCGGCTCTGCGTCTCCGGCACGACGATGACGCTGCGCCAGCCGCGCGCATTGGCGGCCAGTGCCAGCCCGATGCCGGTATTGCCGGCGGTGCCCTCGACCACCGTGCCGGGCTGGCCCGGCACCAGCAGCCCCTGCTCGACGGCGTCCTGCAGGATGCCCAGCGCGGCGCGGTCCTTGACCGAGCCGCCCGGGTTCATGAACTCCGCCTTGCCGAGGATTTCGCAGCCGGTTTCCTCGGAGGCGCGGCGCAGGCGGATGAGCGGCGTGTTGTGCACCGCACCCCAGAAGCCGTCGGCGATCGGCGAGGCCGGCATCAGGAGTCCTTCAGCTCCACCCAGCGGAGATAGGGCTTCTGCGCCTCCCAGCCCTGCGGGAAGCGCTCCTTCGCCTGCTCGTCGCTCACGCTGGGGACGATGATGGCACGGTCGCCCTTCTGCCAGTTCACCGGCGTGGCCACCTTGTGCCGGTCGGTGAGCTGGAGGCTGTCGATCACCCGCAGCACCTCCTGGAAGTTCCGGCCGGTGGAGGGCGGATAGGTGAGCATCAGCCGCACCTTCTTCTGCGGATCGATGACGAAGACCGTCCGCACGGTGACCGAGGGGTCGGCCTCCGGGTGGATCATGCCGTAGAGCTTCGAGACCTTCTGCTCCGGGTCGGCGATCATCGGGAAATTGACCGCGGCGCCCTGCGTCTCGGCGATGTCGGCCTCCCAGCCGGCATGGCGGTCCAGCGGGTCCACGGAAAGGCCGATGACCTTGGTGTTGCGCCGATCGAACTCCGGCTTCAGCCGGGCGGCCTCGCCCAGTTCGGTGGTGCAGACGGGGGTGAAATCCTTGGGATGGCTGAACAGCACCACCCAGGAATCGCCGGCCCAGTCATGGAAGCGGATGGTGCCGGCCGTGGTTTCGGCCGTGAAATCCGGGGCGATCTGCCCGAGCTGGATGGTCATGCGGCGTACTCCTTCTCTCGGGGAGAAGAAATCACGCCCCAGGAAGGTGGTCAATCGGCTCGGAGCCGCGCCAGCGCGGCCAAAAGGCGCAGAAAATCGCGTAAAATTGTGCTCCGCAGGGCGGCGGATCACACGGACAGGCTTACAGCATGGTCTCCGGATGCCGCAGAAGCCACAGCCGCTCATGCGCCGCGACCAGGCTTTCCATGCTCTTGCGCCGGTTCTGGTCAGGCATGGTGGGGCGGCGCGTCACCATCTTCTCGAGGACCAGAAGCAGCTCCTGCGCCACTTCGAGGTCGCCCTGGTCACAGGCCTGATGGAAGGCGATCAGGATCTTGTCGGACAGGCGGCGGGTATGGCGGGGGGTCGCAGGCGTGCTGCGAGACGCATCATGCCCGGCATGCCCTGCGGGGCCGTCAGACCACTCATCCGCCATGTCGCCCATACTCCTCATCCTCGCCAGCAAGATGTCGCTACACACTTGCAATGAATTCCGCCACACCCTCTTCGGTTGTGGCGAATCGCGTTTGTATGAATTTACCGGACGATGCCCCGGTTAACCAAGCCGCACAAATCAGCCGCGGCCCCTGGATCCTGACTTCCAGAAGGTTAACGTTGCGTCAATAGCGCGCTCAGAGCCGTCCGAGCTGGGCGCGGATCGCCTCGGCGATCGCCTCCGGCGGGGTCTGCGGACGCAGCAGCGACAGCACCCGCCCTCCCTCGCCGATCAGATAGACGAAGGAGGAGTGGTCCATCAGGTATTCGCTCATCTCCGGCCGCTCGACCTTGGCATAGAAGACGCGGAAGCGCTTCGCCGTCTCGGCCACCTGCTCCGGGGAGCCGGTCAGCCCCACCATGCGCGGGTGGAAGTTGCTGACATAGGCCTTGAGCTGGGCCGGGGTGTCGCGCTCGGGGTCAATGGTGAAGAGCACGGGCGTGACCCGCGCCGCCTCCTCGGGGGCCAGCAGGTCCATGGCGCCGGCGATGCCGCCCAGCTCGGTCGGGCAGACATCGGGGCAGAAGGTGTAGCCGAAATAGGCCACCAGGAGCTGGCCCTTGAAGTCGGCCTGGGTGACGGTGCGGCCATCCTGGTTCACCAGGGTGAAGGGCCCGCCGAGGGACATGCCGCCGGGAAGCTGCACGCTGCCCGGCGTGGCGGACACCGAGGCTTCCTGCCCGGTCAGCCGGGCCACCTGCCGGGTGAAGGCCTCGGCCAGCGGTTCCCCGGGCTCGCGGCCGAACCAGGCGACGCCCCAGAGCACGGCGAGGCCGGCGATCAGGACCAGGACCAGGAGGCGGAGGGCGCGCTGCATGGCGCCCTGCTTAAACCATCCCGCGCCGCTTGGTCAGGGGGTGCGGCCCGCGCGATCAGCCGCACCGTGTTTCATTGCGTAACCGCCGCGGCTCAGCCGGGCAGGATCGCCCCTTCCGGCTGCTTCTCGGAGAAGATGCCCTCGGCGAAGGCCTCTTCCCAGGTGCCCTGGGTGCTGGCCTTGGAGTACTCGGTCGCGCGGCCCTCGAAGAAGTTCATGTGCTCGACCGCGTTCAGGATCTCGTCCAGCCAGGGCAGCGGGTTCTTCTCGATGCCGTAATGGGGATCGAGGCCGAGCTGCTGCAGGCGGCGGTCGGCGATGAAGCGGATGTACTTCTTGATGTCCTCGGGCGTCATGCCCTCGACGCCGCCCAGCTCGAAGGCGAGGTCGATGAAGGCATCCTCGTGCTCGACGATGGTGGTGCAGATCTCGGTCAGCTCCTGGCGGAACTGCGCCGTCCAGATCTCCGGGTTCTCCTGGATGAAGGTGCGGAACAGCCGGATCACGGAGAGGCAGTGCAGCGTCTCGTCGCGCACCGACCAGGTGACGATCTGCCCCATCCCCTTCATCTTGTTGAAGCGGGGGAAGTTCAGCAGGATGGCGAAGGAGGCGAAGAGCTGCAGACCTTCGGTGAAGGCGCCGAAGGCGGCCAGCGTCTTGGCGATCTCGGTCTTGTTCTCGACCGAGAAGGTTTGCATGTAGTCGTACTTGTCCTTCATCTCCTTGTACTTGAGGAAGGCCTGGTACTCGGTTTCCGGCATGCCGATGGTATCGAGCAGATGCGAGTACGCCGCGATGTGGATCGTCTCGATGTTGCTGAACGACGACAGCATCATCAGCACTTCGGTCGGCTTGAAGACCTGGCTGTAGTACTTCATGTAGGCGCCGTTCACCTCGACATCCGCCTGGGTGAAGAAGCGGAAGATCTGCGTGACGAGGTTGCGCTCGACGTCGGTCAGGTTCTTCTGCCAGTCCTTCACGTCATCGGCCATCGGAACCTCTTCCGGCAGCCAGTGGACGCGCTGCTGGGTCAGCCAGGCGTCATAGGCCCAGGGGTAGCGGAAGGGCTTGTAGACGGGGTTGGCGGTCAGCAGGTCGAACTTCTCGGGCGCGCTTTCGGCGGTCGCGGACATGGCGGGATCTCCGGCATTCGGTCGTGGGGCTGCCGCCCCGTCCCCGGAGGGGACAGGCGGCGCCGCCGCGGGTCAAAGAGAGTCTGTGTGAGGGGCCGGCGCCTGCCTCACTGGCAGGCGAGGCACTCCTCGTAGTTCGTGGCGTTCTCGCCGGCCACGGCGCGGGTCGGGCGGGCCGGCGTGGTCGGCAGCACGGCCTCGATGCTGATTCCGGCAGCACCCAGCGCCGGCTGCGCCGCCACCTTCTCGCTGATCGTGTCGGCGCGCTGGATCGAGAGGCTGCGGCAGTAGTAGAGCGACTTCACGCCCTTCTTCCAGGCCTGGTAGTGAATCTGGTGCAGGTCGCGCTTGTGCACGTCGGCCGGCACGAACAGGTTCACCGACTGGCTCTGGCAGATGAAGGGCGTGCGGTCGGCGGCGTGCTCCACCACCCAGCGCTGGTCCAGCTCGAAGGCGGTCTTGAAGACGGCCTTCTCCTGCTCGTCCAGGAAGTCCAGGTGCTGCACGCTGCCCTTGCTGACCGTGATGGTGGTCCAGGTCTCGTCGTCGTCGCGGCCGTGCTTCGCCAGCACCTTCTTCAGGTACGGGTTGCGCACGATGAAGCTGCCGGACAGCGTCTTGTGGTTATAGACATTGGCCGCGATCGGCTCGATGCCCGGGCTCGCGCCACCGCAGATGATGGAGATCGAGGCGGTCGGCGCGATCGCCATCTTGTTCGAGAAGCGCTCCATCGAGCCGTACTCGGCCGCATCCGGGCAGGGCCCGCGCTCCTCGGCGAGCTGGCGCGAGGCGGCGTCCGCCTGTTCGCGGATGTGCTTGAACATCCGCTTGTTCCAGACCTTGGCGATGACGCTCTCGAAGGGCACGTTCTGCGCCTGCAGGAAGGAATGGAAGCCCATCACGCCGAGGCCGACGGAGCGCTCGCGCATCGCGCTGTACTTCGCCCGCGCCATGGAGTCCGGCGCGCTGTCGATGAAGCTCTGCAGCACGTTGTCGAGGAAGCGCATCACGTCCGGGATGAAGCGCGGCTCGTCCTTCCACTCGAACCAGGTCTCGAGGTTCAGCGAGGACAGGCAGCAGACGGCGGTGCGCTCCTGCCCGTGCTGGTCGCGCCCGGTGGGAAGCGTGATCTCGGAGCAGAGGTTGGAGGTCTTCACCTCCAGCCCGGCCAGCTTGTGGTGCTCCGGCCGCGCGCGGTTCACGTGGTCGGAATAGATGATGTACGGCTCGCCCTGCTCGATGCGCGCCATCAGGATGCGGATCCAGAGGCCGCGCGCCGGCACCTTGCGGATCACCGCGCCGTCCTTCGGCGAGGTCAGCGCCCATTCCTCGTCGTTCTCCACCGCGCGCATGAAAGCGTCGGGGATGAGGATGCCGTGGTGCAGGTTCAGCGCCTTGCGGTTCGGGTCGCCGCCGGTCGGGCGGCGCATGTCGATGAACTCCTCGACCTCGGGATGCGAGACCGGGAGGTACACCGCCGCCGAGCCGCGCCGCAGCGAGCCCTGGCTGATCGCCAGCGTCAGGCTGTCCATCACCCGGATGAAGGGGATGATGCCCGAGGTCTTGCCGTTCTGGCCGACCTTCTCGCCGATCGAGCGCAGGTTGCCCCAGTAGGAGCCGATGCCGCCGCCCTTGGAGGCCAGCCAGACATTCTCGTTCCACAGCCCGACGATGCCGTCCAGGCTGTCATTCGCCTCGTTCAGGAAGCAGGAGATCGGCAGGCCGCGCGTGGTGCCGCCGTTCGACAGCACCGGCGTCGCCGGCATGAACCAGAGGCGGCTGATGTAGTCATAGATGCGTTGCGCATGCGCGGCGTCGTCGCCGAAGGCGCTGGCAACGCGGGCAAAGAGGTCCTGGTAGGATTCACCCGGCATCAGGTAGCGGTCGCTCAGCGTCGCCTTCCCGAAATCGGTGAGCAAGGCGTCCCGCGAACGGTCCACACGCACCTGACCATGCCCGGCGAGCTGGACGTCATCGGCAAGCTGTACGGCATCGAACACGGCGAGAATCCCTGAATCGCTGGGGCGTTGTCGGGCGCACCTTTGCACCCTGCCGCCGCGCGCTTCAACCCAGATGTGGTGGGTGGGATGCAGGACGGACCGCTACAAATTGGTCCGCCTTCCCGCTGTCCACAGGCGGCGCCGGCCCCCGAATCCCCGGAAAATCTGGTGAAGCCAAGGTTATCCACCATCCTGTTCAGGCGGCCTCGCAAGGCCGGCGGGGCGCAAAATTTTTCATCCGGTGGCCGAGATGCCGCACCTCGCGGAGCCTGTATGGAATCGGGCGGCCGGCACCACCCCCTTGCACGGCGAAGGGGGAGACCGCGCCGCGGCCTCCCCCCTCTTCGCAGTCTCCCCTCTCGGCGCGGCTGCGCGCCGCCCTGCCCGGGTCAGCCGGCTCTGCCGCCGGCGGCGCGCTGCTCAACCTTCCGGCGCAGGTTGTCCACAGTGTTCAGGATCTGGCGCGCGCCGCCGCCCTTGTCGTCAAGGGTCAGCGGCTGCGAGAGCTTGAAGAGGTCTTCCCGCACCGACCGCTCGGCATCCTCGTACAGCGCCTCGTCATGCAGCTCGCGCGGGGCGCGGCGCATGGCCTGGTGGACCTGCTGGGCGGCCGCCTTGACGTCCATGCGCGCCGGCGTCATCGCGTTCTGCTGGTTCTCCGCCGGTTCGTCGTCGCTGCGCTGAATGGCGGTCTCGAGCTGCGACTGCGCCTCACCAAGGATACGGGCGTATTCCTGCAGGCTGTTCGCGGCGGGCTGCGGCGAAAACTCCGTGTTCGCGTCACTCTGCGGCCGGCTCGGCTGCGGGGGCGTGACCGGCGCCTGGCGCGGATCGGCCTGCGCCAGGGCGCCCCCCGTCAGGCCCAGCATCATCGCCAGAGCCAGCAGCGGCTTCTGCATCGGCATGTTCGTCCTCCTTCATGGCCGTTCTGCGGAGAGCAACCGGCCGGGCCGGCCAGGGTTCAGCCCGCCCTCTCGCTGCTCGCTTCACGGCGGAACCTCCGGTCCGACTGGCGGGTTATTGTCCTGAGCCGGTGAGGAGGCGCCGCTTCGGCAACGCTTCCGGCACGGCAGCGAAGGAGCCACGCATGGCAGACCAGAACAGCAAGCCATCCGACGCCGGCAAGAGCCCCGCCGACCGCCTGGCGGAGAAGAATGCCGGCGCGCAGACCTCATCCGCTCCCGGTGGAGGCCACGGCATTTCCTCCGGCCTGCATCCGGGGGGCAGCATCCCGGACAGCACGCCAGGCGCCGGCCTCGGCAGCCTCGGCACGGGCGGCGCCAGCACCGGCGGCGCGCCGAGCGGCGCCGTGAAGAAGGGGGACCGGGCATGACCGGCCGGAATCCGGACGAGAAGGCCCCGACCCACCAGGGCCTCGGGGCGCAGGGGCCGGGCAATGCGCATGGCATTCCGCCGGAGCATGAGCCGGACACCGCTGGCAAGCCCTTCGACCCAGGCGGCGGACAGCCGGCGCCGGACCCGCAGGCTGCGGCGGACGCCTTGCTGCGGCGCGCCAATCCCGGCCAGCGCGCCGGAGGCAAGGCCGGCCCGGAGGCGGCTGGCAGCGGGACCTCCAACACGGACCGCTGAAGGCGGGGGCGGGGGCTTAGCCAGGCGCCCCCCATCCCCGGGGAAGGCCCGCCGCCACACCCAGCGGCTGCAGGCCAGCGCATCCTCTCATCCCTGCCGGAATGCTTCACGGGGGAACTTCGCCCAGGCGGGGCCGGTTGCTGCGGCAACCGGCAAATGGGCACGACATGACAATGCGCAGATCGCAAACTTCCCCTCCCGCGCTCTGGATTTCCGGGCTCGTCATCCTCCTGCTTGGCCTGGCGCTGGGCGCCGCCGGCGTCTGGCTCGCCGTCCTGGGCGGCTCCTGGTACTACGCCATCACCGGCCTGGCCTTCGTGCTGACCGGCGCGCTGCTGATCCTGCGCCGCCCCTCGGCGCTCTGGCTCTATGCCCTGGTCGTGCTCGGCAGCGTCATCTGGGCCTGGTACGAGATCGGGCTGGACTGGTGGCAGCTCGCGCCGCGCGGCGACATCATCTTCATCATCGGCCTGTACCTGCTGATGCCCTGGATCACGCGGCCGTTGCGGCGACGTGAGGGGCAGCCGCCGCTCTCATGGTCCGGCGCCGCGGTGCCGCTGCTCGCCGCCCTGGTGCTGGGCGGCGCCTATGGCGTGGTGACGATGGTCACCGATTCGCACGGCCATACCGGCACCCTGCCCCGCGCCGACACCGCCCCGGCCACCGATTATGCCGGCGTGCCGAGCGGCGACTGGCACGCCTATGGCCGCACCGACCACGGCGACCGCTACTCGCCGCTGGCCGAGATCACGCCGCGGAACGTCGCCGACCTGAAGGTGGCCTGGACCTACCGCACCGGCGACATGCCGCAGCCCGGCGACCCCAACGAGACCACCTTCGAGCTGACGCCGCTGAAGGTGGGCGACAAGGTCTTCATCTGCACGCCACACGACTACGCCATCGCGCTCGACGCCGAGACGGGGCGCGAGATGTGGCGCTACGACCCGCAGATCAAGGTCTCCAAGGACCTGCAGCACCTGACCTGCCGTGGCGTCTCTTACCACGCGGCCGCGCCCGAGCAGGCGGAGGCGGCCGGCGCCTGCCCCAGCCGCATCTTCCTCCCCACCGCCGATGCGCGGCTGATCGCGCTCGACGCCGAGACCGGCAGGCCCTGCCCCGGCTTCGGCGAGAACGGCCATGTGGACCTCTGGCGGGGCATGCCCGACCTGCAGCCGGGTTTCTACTATTCGACATCCCCCCCGGTGGTGGCGCACAACTTGGTCATCATCGCCGGCAATGTCAGCGACAACGTCTCCACCACCGAGCCCTCGGGCGTGATCCGCGCCTATGACGTCTTCACCGGTCGGCTGGTCTGGAACATGGACCCCGGCCAGCCCGAACGCACCGCGCCGATCGGCCCGGACGAGACCTATACCCACAACTCGCCGAACAGCTGGAGCATCTCCAGCGCCGACGAGGAACTCGGCATGATCTATCTGCCGATGGGCAATGCCACGCCGGACCAGTGGGGCGGCCACCGCACGCCCAACATGGAACGCTTCTCCAGCTCCATCCTGGCGCTCGACATCGACACCGGCCAGGTGCGCTGGGTCTACCAGACCGTCCACCACGACCTCTGGGACATGGATATCGGCGGCCAGCCAAGCCTGCTGGACCTCACCATCGAGGGCCGGACGGTGCCGGCGCTGGTGGCCTCGACCAAGCGCGGCGACCTCTTCGTGCTCGATCGTCGCACCGGCGAGCCGATCTTCCCCGCGCCCGAGCGGCCGGTGCCGCAGGGCGCCGCCGCGGGCGACCACACCTCCCCCACCCAGCCCTTCTCCAGCGTCACCTTCACGCCGCCACGGCCGCTGGAGGGGCGCGACATGTGGGGCGCCACCATGTTCGACCAGCTCTACTGCCGCATCCGTTTCCACCGGCTCCGCTACGAGGGCATCTTCACGCCGCCTTCCGTGCAGGGCTCGCTGGTCTATCCCGGCAATTTCGGCGTCTTCGACTGGGGTGGCATCGCCATCGACCCGGCGCGGCAGGTGGCCTTCACCGCGCCGAGCTACTTCGCCTTCTACTCGCGCCTGATCCCGCGTGAGCAGCAGCAGGAGAACCGCCCCGCCGACATCCAGAGCCCCGCCGGCGGCTCCGACATGGAGGGCGGCGCCGACGAGATCGGCGTGAACCCGAACTACGGCGCGCCCTTCGCGGTGGACATGGGCCCGCTGGTCTCGCCGCTCGGCCTGCCCTGCCAGGCGCCGCCCTGGGGCTATGTCGCGGGCGTGGACCTGCGCAGCGGCGAGATCGCCTACATGCACAAGAACGGCACGGTGCGCGACCAGTCGCCGGTGCCGCTGCCCTTCAAGATGGGTGTGCCGTCGCTCGGCGGCCCGATCATCACCGGGGGCGGTGTCGCCTTCATGACCTCGACGCTCGACTACTACGTCCGCGCCTATGACGTGACGACGGGGCGGCAGCTCTGGCGGGACCGCCTGCCCGCCGGCGGCCAGGCGACGCCGATGACCTACCGCTCCCCGAGCGGCCGGCAGATCCTGCTGGTCGTGGCGGGTGGCCATGGCTCGCTCGGCACCAAGCAGGGCGACTACCTCATCGCCTATGCGCTTCCCGGCGACGGCCGGCCCACGCAGACGAGCAGCCGCTGAGCGCCTCGCCTGCCCCGCCGCCGCCCTGCCGCGGCGGCGGGGAGGCTTGCGCCGCGCGCCGCCCGGCGCATCTTCTCCCGGGCATGCTCCGCTTCGCCCTCCCCACCGCCCTGCTTGCCCTTGGCGCCATCCTCGCCCCCGCCGCCCATGCGGCGGAGCGTGACGCGGCGCTCTGCCGGCAGGCCATCGCCCGCATCGCTCCGGCCGCCGGCGTGCCACCCGGCCTGCTCGGCGCCATCGCGCTGGTCGAGAGCGGCCGCCCCGACCCGGCCACCGGCCGCCCCGTGCCCTGGCCCTGGACCTACAATGTCGAGGGCGAAGGCTTCGCGGTCCCCAGCAAGGCGGCCGCCATCGCGGCGGTCGAGAAGCTGCTGGCGGGCGGCGCCCGCTCGATCGATGTCGGCTGCATGCAGGTCAATCTGCTCTATCATCCCAAGGCCTTCGAGAACCTGGAGGAAGCCTTCGACCCGGAGGCCAACACGCGCTACGCCGTGCGCTTCCTGCGCGCGCTGCGGGCGCAGCACGGCGACTGGGGCGCCGCCGTCGCGCGCTATCACTCGGGCGAGCCGGAGCGCGGCCTCGCCTACAGCCGCCGGGTCGCGCTTGCCCGCCTGGGCGCCGCCTGGAACGGCGGCGGCGCGGCGCCGCTGCCGCCGAAGCTGGTCTCCGGCCTCTGTGCGAGCGGGCGGGTGCCGGCGCTGCGCTTCACCGGCGGGCGGGGCGGGCGCCGCCTGACCACGCCGCGCCTGGTCTGCTTGCGGCCCGGCTCCCGGTAGCAGCGGAGCGCAGCCGGAACCTTCAGCCTCATCACAGGACGCACGGCAAGTCGGCGCGCGCCCCGGGGGGATTCCTGCCCGCGGCCGGCAAGTTCCCGCGCCGAAACCGCGGTTTCCGTGGGGCGTTGAACTTCCAGTGCCAACAGCAGGAAGCGCCATGCTCAGCAATGCCAATTTGAGAGATCTTTTCGAGCCTGCCGAGCACGTCCTTTCTGCCTACCTTCCGCTTGACCCCGAACAGCGCGACATCCGCCTGCAGCAGGGGCGCCTGCGGGACGTTCTGCAAGCGGCGGAAGCCGGGCTGGAGCGGCGTGGTCTCGATCAGCGCCAGCGCGAGGCAATGCTGGCCCCGCTTGTGGAGGTCGCCGCCAGTCTCGACTTCGCCGAGCACCGGGAGCCGGCCCTCGCGCTGTTCCTGCACAACAGCGGGGTGCGGATGCTGCCGCTGCCGCAGGCCGTCCCCTTCCACGTGACCGTGGCGCGGCATGCCTGCATCAAGCCGCTGCTGCCCGTCATGGCGCGCCATCGCCGCTTCTGGCTGCTGGCGCTCAGCGCGGGGCGCGCCCGGCTGTTCTCCGTCACGCCCTTCGAGCGCAGCGAAATCCCGCTGGGGCTGGAGCAGCCCGCCGCCGAAGCCGCCGGAGAGCCGGAGCCGCAGGAGGAGGGCGCGACGGGCCTGGTCGAGGAGATCCAGCGCGTCGCCGAGACCCTCAGGGCGCGCCTGACGAGTGATCCCGCCCCCCTGCTGCTGGCGGCGGAACCCAAGGTGAGCGGCCATTTCCGCAAGCTGGCGCAGCTGCCGCAACTGCTGCCCGAGGGGCTGTCGCTCAATCCGCACGCCTTCTCCCCGGCGGAGCTGCAGGAACGCGCCCTCGCCGTGATCCAGCCGCTGCTGGAGAGCGAAGCCCAGGCGCTGATCGAGAAGATCAACGCGCGCCTCGGCGCGGCGGAGAACACGGTCGCGATCCGGCTGGAGGAGATCCTGCGCGCCGCGGAGGAAGGCCGCGTCGATGCCGTCGCGGTGGCCTCCGACGCGGCGGTCTGGGGCCGCTTCGACCTGGAGGCCGGCCTGCAGGAGGTCCATGGCACGGCGCACGGGCTGGACGAGGATCTGCTCAACCAGGTGGCCATCGCCACGCTGCGCACCGGAGGCCGCGCCTTCGCCCTGCCGCGCGAGCGCATCCCGCGCGCCAGCATGGCGGCCGCGCTGCTTCGCTACTGATTGCACGAAAGGAGGATCCGATGGATCGCCCGCTGGAGATCGCCTTCCACAACATGCCCTCTTCCTCCGCGCTCGAAGCCGAGATTCGCCAGGGCGTGGACAAGCTGCAGAAGCGCTATTCGCATCTGATCGGCTGCCGCGTCTCCGTGGAGGCGCTGCACCAGCAGCACCAGACCGGGAATGTCTATGAGGTGCACATCGTCCTCTCCGTCCCGGGGCGTGACCTCGCCGTCTCGCGCGAGCCGCAGCGCGCCAAGGAACGCTATGCCAATCCGGACGTGCGCACCTCGCTGCGCGACGCCTTCAAGGCCGCCGAGCGGCAGCTCGAATCCTTCAAGGGCAAGCTGCGCGAGGACACCACCAAGCCGAGCGCGGAAGCCATGGCCGGCCAGGTGACGCTGATCGAGCCCGGGCAGGATCATGGTTTCATCCTGACCAATACCGGCACGCAGCTCTATTTCCACCGTGACAGCGTGACCGACGGCCGCTTCGAGGATCTGCGCCAGGGCGACCGCGTCCACTATGTCGAGGAGCAGGGCGGCGCCGGCCCCACGGCGACGAAGATCCGCACCGCCACCTCCAAGCCGGCGGCCTGAACGCGCCGGGCGGGGCATCCGTCACCGTTCCTTCCGGGAAGCGTCACAAAAGCGCAGCCGGCCCGGCTTAGAAGCGCCCGGCGACAATCCGGGCGCCAAAGGACCGACCGGGGCCAGGCGCGCCACCCTGGAGCCCCGGCCCCGCCGGTCCTGAGCCGCATCCGGCGACGCTTCACGGCAGCACCAAGGACGGCCATGACCGAAACACGCCGCGCGCGCCCCCTTCTCGGCGCCGCGCTCCCCCTCGAAGGGCTCCGGATGCACCGGGGCTGGATCCTCGAACGGCAGCGCGACCTGGAACTGCAGGATTTCTACGCGCCGGAGGTGCTGGACGGGGACTGGCAGCCGCTGGCCGAGCAGATCAAGGCGCTGCTCGACGGCCATCGCGGCCGGCTCGGCCTGCACGGGCCCTTCCTCGGCTTCCGGCTGGACTCCGAGGACCCGGAGATCCGCGCCGTGGTCGCCCGCCGGATGGACCAGGCGCTTGATGTCTGCGCCGCGCTGGGCGTCACCCAGATGGTGGTTCACTCTCCCTACACGACCTGGAGCCACAACAACCTGGACAACACTCCCGGCGCCCGCGAGCGGCTCGTCGAGCGCGTGCACCTCACCCTGCGCCGCGCCGTCGCCCGCGCCGAGGCGATGGGCTGCGTTCTGGTCATCGAGAACATCGAGGACAAGGACCCGCATGCCCGCGTCGCCCTTGCCGCCTCCTTCAACAGCCCGGCGGTGCGCGTCTCGCTCGATACCGGCCATGCGCATTATGCCCATGGCAGCACCGGCGCCCCCCCGGTGGACTACTACGTGCATGCCGCCGGCGACGCGCTGCAGCACGTCCACCTGCAGGACGCCGACGGCTTCGCCGACCGCCACTGGCACCCCGGCGAGGGCACGGTGCGCTGGGAGGCCGTCTTCGCCGCCCTCGCGGCACTCACCTCCGATCCGCGGCTGATCCTGGAGGTGCGGGAGCCGGCCGGGCTGCGCAAGGGCGCGGCCCATCTGGAGCAGCTCGGCCTCGCCGAGTGAGGCCGGCGCCGGGGAGCGCGCCTCCCCGGCCCCTTTCCGGGCCCGGGCTGCCGCGGTTCCCGGCCAGCACGCGCTGCCCCAGCGCGGCTCCAGCAGAGGGGTGAGGCCGGCTTGACCCCGTGCGGTGCTTCTCTACGCTTCCCCGGCATTCAGGAGGCGGGCACGCGGCATGACACTGGCGATGAGCTGGGACGAATGGGCGGGACACGATGCCACGGCGCTGGCCGCCCGGGTGAACAAAGGCGAGCTGACCGCCGCCGAGCTGGCCACCCAGGCTGCCGCCGCCATCGCCCGCACCAACCCGGCCCTGAGCGCGGTGGTCGAGGTCTTCGAGGATGTCGTGGCCGATCCGCTGAAGGACGGCATGAACCCGGCCGGCCCCTTCGCCGGTGTTCCCTACCTGATGAAGGATCTCGGCCCGACCCTGAAGGGCCGGCTGCAGGAAATGGGCTCGCTGCTGATGCGCGGCAACCGCGCGACCGCCGACAGCTACCTGGCCGGACGGATCCGGCAGGCCGGGCTCAACATCCTCGGCCGCAGCACGACGCCGGAATTCGGTGTCTGCAGCTCGGCGGAGAACCCGGCCGTCTACGTGACGCGCAACCCCTGGGACACCGATTACACCACCTGCGGCTCCTCCGCCGGCAGCGCGGCAATGGTCGCGGCCGGCGCCCTCCCCATCTCCCACGCCACGGATGGCGGCGGCTCCATCCGCATTCCCGCGGGCGTCAACGGCGTGATCGGGCTGAAGGCCTCGCGGGGCGTCTTCTCCATCGCGCCCTCCGCCTCGGACCTGACCGGGCTGGTCTCCACCCAGGGCTGCCTCACCCGCTCGGTGCGCGACATGGCGGCCTTCGTGGACAGCTGCCGCGGCGGCGCACCGGGCGAGTTCATGCCCTACTGGTCCCCCGCCGAGCCCTATTCCGAGCTGATCCGGCGCGATCCCGGCCGGCTGCGCATCGCACTCTCCCATGAATGGGGTGACTACCGCGCCACGCCGGAGCGGGTGCAGGAGCTGGAGCGGGTCGGCCGCTTCCTCCAAGAGCTCGGCCACGAGGTGGACTGGGCCTTGCCGGTGGTGGACTTCCGCGCCGCCTTCGCCGCGCAGACCACCTGCTACATCAGCAACTTCGCGCAGACCATCGGCAACCTGCTCGCGCCGCTCGGCCTCGAACGGCCGCCCGCCGACCGCGTCGAGCCGGTCAACATCCGCATCTGGGAGGCCGGGCTGAACACCTCCTACACGGAGCGGGCGCGGATGCAGGCGGTGTTCAACACGACGTCCCGCGGCTTCGGCGCCTTCTTCGAGGACTGGGACATCATCCTGACGCCGATCACCGCCCTGCCGACGCCGCGCATCGGCACGACGGAATACCTGACGCTCAGCGACAATCCCTCGGTGCTCGACTGGTTCGGCAATCTCTGGCGCAACTTCGCCTATACGCCGCTGGCCAATCTCTGCGGCATTCCCGGCATCTCCCTGCCGCTGGCGATGCAGGACAACGGATTGCCCTTGGGCATCCACGCCCTGGCCCGGCAGGCGAATGACGGGCTGCTGCTGCAGCTCGCGGCGCAGATCGAGCGGGCGATCAGCGGCCAGTGGAATGCCGGGCGGCGGCCGGCCGTGCACGTCACCCAGGGCTGAGGCGGCGCCCCCGCCAGGGCTTAGAGCATTTTCCGTTCGCTCTGGCTCGCGGAAAGCGCTCCAGCCGTTTGTTTTGACGAGCATCTTCACCCGTTCCGATGATGCCACCGGAACAGGATCTGCTCTAAAAGCTCGGCATCCCCGCCGGGCCCGTGGGCCGCTGCGTCACGCCTTCGGTGCGGGCGGGCTGGCTGATCGGCGCGCGCGTCGCCTGGTCCGCGAAGACCAGCGCCAGCAGGAAGCTGATCCAGAGCAGCCAGGCGCCACCCGAGAGCCGCAGCAGCGGGTCCGGGCGGCGCAGATGCATGAAGAACACGCCGACCATCACCATCTTCGCCGCCGCGATCGCCAGGCTCGCCGCCATGTTGAACCCACCCATCGGCACATAGGCCAGCGCGCAGCTCGCCAGTGCCAGGGCGATCAGCGCCGCCCAGACGGGGACGGTGCGCCAGAGGATCGCGCCGAGGGTCTTCGGATCGCCCTCGCCCAGGGAGTGCCGGCTCATGAGGAGGCCCGCCCCTGGAGGTAGATCAGCGGATAGAGAAAGATCCAGACCACGTCGATGAGATGCCAGTACAGCCCCGCCGCCTCGAAGGCCGGGCTGCGCAGCGGCCGCGCGCCCCGCGCCGCCTGCCAGGTCAGGAAGCCCACGGTGCTGAGCCCGCCGATCAGGTGCAGCGCGTGCAGTGGCGTCAGCGCCCAGTAGAAGCCCCAGAAGAGCACTGCCCCGGGCTGCTCCATCGGGAAGCCGGGGCCGGGGACCATGCCCTTCTCCAGGTCGGACCGCCATTCCATGATCTTGAGTCCCAGGAAGACCAGGCCGAGCGCCAGGGTCAGGCCGAGACTCCAGAAGCTCACGCGACGCAGTTCCGCCCGGGTGGCGAAGGAGGCGACCGCCATGGTCAGGCTGCTGGTCAGCAGCACCAGGGTGTTCACCGTGCCATAGACGATCTCGGCCTCCTTCCCCGCCGCCTCGAAAGCCTGCGGATGGTAGAAGCGGGTGGCGAAGAAGGCGGCGATCAGCGCACCGAACAGCAGCGCCTCGCTGTTGAGGAAGAGCCACATGCCGAAGCCGGCCGCCTCGCGCTGCCGCCGCAGGCTTTCCCAGGGCTCCCGCAGGGCCTCGCCGCCGCTGTTCATGCGCCCCTCCCCTGGTTCTCGTGCGGCTCCCGCTCGGTGTGGTGCGGCCCCTCGGATTCCGGGTGGTAGAGGTAAGGTCCCTCATCCACCACCGGCATGCGCCTGAAGTTGTGGCGCGGCGGCGGCGAGCTGGTGCGCCACTCCAGGCCCGTCGCCGCCCAGGGATCGTCGGTGGCGCGCGCGCCGCGGAACAGGGAGAGCGTCAGGTAGCCCATCGGCAGGAGATAGGCGGCCGCCAGCAGCACCGCCCCGGAGGAGGACATGACATGCCAGATCTGGAACTCCGGCGGATAGGCGCCGTAGCGGCGCGGCATGCCGGCATAGCCCATGATGAACATGGGAAAGAAGGTGAAGATGAAGCCGAAGAACATCAGCACCGCGGCGAAACGCGCCCATCCCTCCGGGTACAGGCGCCCGGTGATCTTCGGCCACCAGAAGGAGAGCCCGCCATAGAGCGCCGTCACCGCGCCGCCCACCATGATGAAGTGGAAATGCGCGACGACGAAATAGGTGTCGGTGACATGGATGTCGATCGGCACGGAGGCGAGGAACAGTCCGGTCAGCCCGCCCAGGGTGAACAGCCCGATGAAGCCGAGCGCGTAGAGCATCGGCGCCTCGAAGGTGATCTGCCCGCGGTAGAGGGTGAAGCTCCAGTTGAACACCTTGATCGCCGAGGGCACGGCGATGACGAAGGAAAGGAAGGAGAAGACCAGGCTGGCGAAGAGCGACTGGCCGGAGACGAACATGTGGTGGCCCCAGACCAGGAAGCCGATCACCGCGATCCAGAGGATCGCGTAGATCATGAAGGTGTAGCCGAAGATCCGCCGCCGCGCGAAGCAGGTGACGATCTCGCTGATCACGCCGAAGGAGGGCAGGATCATGATGTAGACGGCGGGGTGGCTGTAGAACCAGAACAGGTGCTGGAACAGCAGCGGATCGCCGCCATGGGCGGGATCGAAGACCGGCAGGCCGAAGCCGCGCTCGGCCACGATCAGCAGCAGCGAGGCGGTGAGCACCGGCGTAGCCAGCACGATGACGATGGAGGTGGCGTAGATCGCCCAGACCAGCAGCGGCAGGCGGAACCAGTACATGCCCGGCGCGCGCAGCAGGTGCACGGTGGCGATGAAGTTCAGCCCCGTCATGATCGAGGAGAAGCCGACCAGCACCACCGCCAGCGCCGCCAGCAGCACATAGCCGTTGGAGAACATGGTGGAGAAGGGCGTGTAGAAGGTCCAGCCCGTGTCCACCCCGCCCAGCAGCAGCGAGAGCAGCAGCAGCAGGCCGGCACCGTTGAACAAGTACCAGCTGGCGAGGTTGACGCGCGGGAAGGCCAGGTCGCGCGCGCCGATCATCAGCGGCAGCAGGAAGTTGCCGAGCGTGTTGGGGATCGAGGGCACCAGGAAGAACCACACCATGACGGTGCCGTGCAGGGTGAACATGCGGTTGTAGGCGTCCGCCGTCATCACGTCCTGCGCCGGAGTGAACAGCTCCAGCCGCATCATCACCGCCGCGAAGCCGCCGATGATGAAGAAGGCCAGCAGCGACGCCATGTAGAGCAGGGCGATCCGCTTGTGGTCGGTGGTCGTCAGCCAGGAGAGGATGCCCTGCTCGGCCGTCAGGTAGTTGTCGTGCCATGGCTCGGCCGGAGCCTCGGCGGGACGGACGCGGCGCGCGGCCAGGTCGCTCATGAACCGCCCTCCTGCCGCAGGGACATGAGGTAGGCCAGGATCTTCTGCAACTCGTCCTCCCTCAGGATGCCCGCGAAGGTCGGCATGATCGGCGCGTAGCCCGCGGCGATGTCGCGCCGCGGCTGCAGGATGGAATCCCGCAGATAGGCCTCGTCGGCGCGCACCGTGCGGCCATCGGCCAGGTTCACCATGCGGCCGTAGAGCCCCGTGAGGTCCGGCGCGTGCACCGGCGAGGCGGGCGCGTGGCAGCCGGAGCAGCCGACGGTGCGGAACAGCGCCTCGCCCTCCTTCGACTGGTCATCCTCCTGCGGCTGCGCGGCGCGCCAGCGGATGTAGTCCTCGGGCTTCATCACCACGACCTCGCCGCCCATGCGCGAATGCAAGGTGCCGCAATATTCCGCGCAGTAGAGCGGGAACCTGCCCTCCTTGGTCGGCGTCAGGGAGATCTGCGTGGTGCGGCCGGGCAGCACGTCCTGCTTCTCGCGGAAGGCCGGCACGAAGAAGCTGTGGATGACGTCCTGCGACTGCATCAGCAGTTGCACCGGCTCGCCGAGCGGCAGGTGCAGCGTGTTGATCTCACGCGCACCGTTGGGATGCCGCGCCTTCCACATCCACTGCCGCGCCTCGATATGGACCTCCAGCGCATCCGCCTTCTGCTGCTCCGCCGTGAGCACGGTGATGCTGGCCCAGCCGAAGAGGAACAGCGCCAGGAAGAGCGTGCCGGCGATCCAGCCGACCTCCACCTCCTTCTGGATGAACTCGGGCAGCTCCCCGCGCCGGGCGGAGGAGCCGCGACGGTAGCGGATGGAGAAGCCGAGAATCAGGCCGCCGACCAGCAGCACGATCGCGGTGCTGATCACCAGCAGCGCAATGACGATGACATCCACCCGTCCGGCGACGGAGGAGGCCTCGGCTGGCCAGAAGGCGACCCCGCTCATGCCCGGCGCTCCCGCCAGAGGGCCCAGACCAGGAAGCCGCCGAGCAGCAGCACGGTGGTGGTGGTGCCGATGGTCAGCACCCTTTCCACCCAGGCGTTGTAGATCCCGCGCGCGGCGTCGAAGCCGTAGCAGAACAGCCGCAGCTGCTCGCCCAGGCTGCCGACCTGTCCCTTCCCTGCCTCCACCAGCGCCAGGCGCAGCGTCGGCGGATCGATCTCCAGCCCGCTCAGCACGCGGGAGACGGCGCCGTCGGCCGTCAGCACCAGCAGTCCGAGCGGATGCGCGTAGCTGTCGGTCTCGGCGTCGTAACGCGCGGTATAGCCGAGCGCCGCCTCGGCGCGCTCGATGCCGGAGGCATCGGCGACCAGGAAGCGCACGCCCTCCGCCGGCGCATCCGGGAAGTGGGCCGCCTTCATCGCCGCCGCCTCGGCCGGCCCGTCCTTCGGGTCGATGCCCAGCGCCAGGAAGGTGTAGTCCTTTCCCGCCCGCAGCTTCACCTTCTCCAGCGCCGCTCCGGCCAGCCCCAGCTCGGTGCCGCACAGCACGGTGCAGGTGTAGTCGGCCAGCACCAGCACGGCGGGCCGCTTGCCCTGCGCCTGGGCGGGCGTGGTGGCATGGCCCGCCGCGTCGTGCAGCGCCAGGTCGGCCGGCAGCCGCGCCCCCGGCGGCGGCGCCAGCGCCACCTCCGAGAGGGTCGCCTGCGTCAGCGCGGCCTGGGCGGGGCTGGCGCCAAGCAGAGCGAGCAGCGCCGGGAAAAGGAGCAGACCCCGCCTCACCGGACCGCCTCCGGGCGAACCGGCAGAGGCGTGCCGGGGGGCGCCTGCAACGGCGCATAGGCCTGCGCGCCGCGCCGGACAACGCGATCCATCGCCTGCTCGATGGACAGATGCAGCGTGCCGTCCGCCTGCCTGCCCCCTTCCATCTCGGCACGTTGCGCCGCCCGGAAGCTGTCCAGATTGGCGGCCGGGTTGGTCTCCAGCCGCGGCTGCGGGAACTGCCGCGGGGGTGCGTAGTCCATCGGCGCCTGCATCCAGTTGTAGAGGGCATAAAGTCCGCCCATGGCGAGGGCGAGGAAGGCCGCCGTGCCCAGCCCGACGCCCAGGATCAGCCAGGAACGCAGGTCGATGCGGGAGCGGCGTTCCGTCAGATCGTTCGGCATGGCCTCAGGACCTCGCTTCCGCCACGCCGGCGAGACGGCCGGCGATCAGCCCATAGGTCAGCCCGAACCACAGCCCGCCCACCGCCAGAACGGCCAGGGCGGCGACCGGCAAAGCCCAGAAGCCGGCGCCGGGCGCCAGCAGCCAGACCTGGTGCAGCAGCACGCCGCCCAGCACCCAGGGGGCGAGCTGCGCCAGCGCCGCCGGGCTGCCGCGCACCGCGCTGGGCAGCAGCATCACCAGCGGCAGAAGCGTGGAGAGCAGCAGCGAGAGCAGCTCGATGCTGAGCCAGCCCCAGTGCTGGCGCAGCACGTACCATTCCACCTTCTCCGGCAGGTTGCCGTACCAGATGACGAGATACTGGCTGAAGCCGAGATAAAGCGAGCCCAGCACGGTGGCGAGCAGCATCCCACCGACATCCGGGGCCGCCTCCGAGGGCGTCGGGCGCAGCCGCGTGGCCCAGGCGAGGCAGGCCAGCAACTGCAGCACCAGCGAGGCCATGCCGAAGGAGGTCGAGTGGAAATGCGGCTCCAGCGACTGCACCCAGTCGAAGCCGAGCAGGGTAACCGCCACCACGTGGAAGATCAGTCCGAGCGCCGCCACCATCTGCCGCAGGCCTCCGGGGCGCAGCCCCACCAGCAGCAGGCCGAGCACGGA
This sequence comes from Roseomonas sp. E05, assembly GCF_030063475.1. Lineage (GTDB taxonomy): Bacteria > Pseudomonadota > Alphaproteobacteria > Acetobacterales > Acetobacteraceae > Pseudoroseomonas. The sequence goes on along the minus strand of NZ_JASIRT010000003.1, from coordinate 267,761 downwards.
CCAGACCGCCAGCGCCGCCACCCCGCGCAGCGCGGCCGCCGGCAGGTTGAGGTAGAGCTGCGCCACGATGTTCCGCTCCGGGTGCTCCGGGCCGGCAACCCAGGGGTAGAGCCTGCCCAGGCCGACGACGAGCGGCAGGATCAGCAGCAGGAACAGCGGCAGGCTGGCGGCGGCCGGCGCCAAAGCAAGCCAGAGGGCGCGCCCCCACCTGCCGCCGGTCAGCGCATGGACCGCCAGCAGTGCCAGCGCGCCGAGCGCGATGCCGAGCCAGAACAGCAGGCCGATCATCCAGCCCGCCGCCAGGGCCTCGCGCGCCTCGGGCAGGACCAACAGGCCCACCAGCAGCAGCGCCGTCCCGCCCGCGCCCCCCAGCAGGGCCAGCCGCACCCGTCCGGGCCGGGCGTGCAAGGCCTCGCCGCTCATGGCCTGCCCCCTCCTCCGGCCTCAGCCAGCGCCGGCGCCCGCGTGAGCTGCAGCGCGCGGATATAGGCCACGATGGCCCAGCGATCCTGCGGCGCGACGCGGTCGCCATAGCCATACATGACGCCGTAGCCGTTGCTGATGACGTCGAAGAAATGCGCGGCCGGCGCGGCGCGCAGGCGCTGCGTGTGGTAGCTCGGCGGCTTCGGGAAGCCGCGCTGCACGATCATGCCGTCGCCCAGCCCGGCGGTGCCGTGGCAGGGCGTGCAGAAGATCTCGTACTGCGCCTTGCCGCGCGCCAGAAGCTCCGGCGTGGCGGGCGGCGGGCTGGCGGCGGCGGCGTCGCGCGCCAGGTCGCCCTGCGCCACCACGCCCTCGGGCAGCGGGCGCGCGGCGGTGCCATCCGGCCAGAGGTCGGTGCGCTCATAGGGGTTCAGCTTGCGTTGCTGCTTCATGTCCAGCTTGCAGCCGGCGAGTGCCAGCAAGGCCACCGCACAGGCCAGGGCATGCCTCATTGCGCCACCTCCCGCACCGAGACGGGGCCGAGCCCATCCAGCAGCAGCGCGAAGCGTTCCGCATCCACCTTCGGGTCCTGCACGGCGAGGAAGAAGGCGTCCTGGCTGGCGCGGTCGAAGTCGCGCGCCGCGAAAAGCGGGTGGTGCAGCCGCGGCAGGCCGCTGAAGGCGAAGAAGGCGACGAAGCCGGCCAGCGCGGCCGCCAGCACCCCCGCCTCGAAGCAGAGCACGACGAAAGTGGGCCAGCTGTTCAGCGGCCGCCCACCCAGGTCGAGCGGATAGTCGATCACCGCGCTGTACCAGCACATCGCGTAGGTCAGCACGGCCGCGACCACCCCCGCTCCCAGCATGACGGGGCGGATGCGCGCGGGCGGCAGGCCCAGCGCCTCGACCAGTTCCGGCACGGCGAAGGGCGTATGCGCGTCGAGGCCGTTCCAGCCGGCCTCGCGGGCGCGGCGCGCGGCGGCGATGAGCGTCTCCGGATCGCGGAACTCGGCCAGCAGCAGCGCCGTCATGACTCCCGTCTCCGCTCGCGCAGCAGCTTGCCGAGATCGTGCATCGCCACCGCCGGCAGCAGCCGCGCGAAGCAGAGGAACATCAGCGCGAAGAAGCCGAGCGAGCCGGCCAGGATCAGCCAATCGAACAGGCTCGGCCAGAACACCGACCACATCGAAGGCAGGTGCCCATGCGAGAGCGTGTTCCAGATGATCAGGATGCGCTCCAGCCACATGCCGATGTTCAGCACGATCGCCACGCCCACCACCGCGAGAATGTTGCGCCGCACCTGCGGGAACCACAGGATTTGCGGCGCCAGCAGGTTGCAGGCCAGCATGGCGAAGTAGAGCGGCGCGTATTCCCCGGTGAACAGCTTGTGGAGATGCACCAGCTCCGCCCGGCTGCCGAGCGACCAGGCGTAGAACCACTCGGTGGCGTAGGAGAGGCCCATGCCCAGCGAGCAGGCCAGCACGATCTTGCCCATCACCCCGAAGTGGCGCGGGGTGATGACCGCCTGCAGGCCGAGCCCGAGCCGCACCAGCGCCGTCAGCACGATCACCATGCCGAAGCCGGAGAACAGCGCGCCCACGACGAAATAGGGCGGATAGATCGTCTCCTGCCAGCCGGGCATCAGGCTGGCGGAGAAGTCCATCGCCGCCACGCTGTGCACGGAGACGACGAGCGGCAGCGCCATCACCGCCAGCGCGCGATAGACGGCATCGTGCAGTTGCCAGTGACGGGCGGAGCCGCGCCAGCCCATCGCCAGCACGCCGTAGATCACCTGGCCCGTGCGCGTCTGCGCCCGGTCGCGCAGCGTCGCCATGTCCGGGATCAGGCCGAGATACCAGAACAGCAGCGAGAAGATCAGGTAGCTGACGATCGCCGCGAAGTCCCAGACCAGCGCGCTGCGCCACTGCGGCCACAGCCCCATCACGTTCGGATAGGGCGCCAGCCAATAGGCGTATTCCGGCCGGCCGAGATGCAGGATGGGAAACAGCCCGGCGATGGAGACGGCGAAGATCGTCATCACCTCGGCGAAGCGGTTGATCGCCGCGCGCCAGGGCTGCCGCGTCAGCAGCAGCGCCGCCGAGATGAAGGTTCCGGCATTGCCGATGCCGATCCACCAGACGTAGTTGGCGATCGGGAAGCCCCAGACCACCGCGGTGTTGTTGCCGAAGATGCCCAGTCCGCGCAGGAACAGCCAGGTGACGCAGCCCGCCAGCATCAGCGTCATCGCCAGGGCCACGCCGAAGGCGGCGTACCAGCGCCAGCCGACATTGCGGCGCATCAGCGCGTCGGCCACCAGCCCGACCAGCGCGCCATAGCTCGTGCCGCGCGGCAGCAGCCCCTCGCTGCCTCCACCGCTCATGCCTCCGGCTCCTCCAGCGCAGGATTGGGGTTGCGCGCCTGCGCCAGGTAGGTGGTGCGCGGCCGGGTGCCGAGATGGCCGAGCAGCGCATAGTGCTGCGGCTCATGACGCAGCCGGCTGACGGCGGCCTCCGCCTTCCGCAGATCGCCGAACTGGATGGCCCGCGAGGGACAGGCGGACTGGCAGGCGGTGCGCACCTCGCCCTCCGCGATCGGGCGATCCTCCTTCTCCGCCTGCCGCCGCGCGGCGCTGATGCGCTGCACGCAGTAGGTGCACTTCTCCATCACGCCGCGGCTGCGCACCGTCACGTCCGGGTTGTAGTGCGCGGCGACGATGGGCTCACCCTGGTTGGCGTATTCCTGCCCGTCGGCATAGCCGTGGAAGTTGAAGCGCCGCACCTTGTAGGGGCAGTTGCCCTGGCAGAAGCGGGTGCCGATGCAACGGTTGTAGACCTGCACATTCAGCCCCTCGGCGTCATGCACCGAGGCGGCGACGGGGCAGACCGGCTCGCAGGGCGCGGTCTCGCAATGCATGCAGGGCACCGGCTGGAAACCCGGCCGCGGCGCGGCCTCCGGCCCGTGCCAGTAGGTGTCGATGCGCAGCCAGTGCATGTCGCGCCCCTTCGCCACCTCCTCGGGGCCGACCACCGGCACGTTGTTCTCCGCCTGGCAGGCGACGACGCAGGCATTGCAGCCGATGCACAGCGTGCTGTCGATCACCATGCCCCAGGCGACCGGCGCGTCCGGCTCCAGCGGCTTGAAGATGCTGGTCGGCGGCTCCTTCGGCTCAGGCTCCAGGGGGTGGTCGAGGAAATCGGCGAAGGGCCGCTCGGGCAGCAGTTCCTGCGCCTCGCCCTCCAGCCGGTGCGCCTCCTGCAGGTGCAGGATGTCCTCGCGCCGCCCGGCCGGCGCGAGCCGCAGCCCGGGCAGCGTCCAGAGCGCATCGCCCCGGCGCAGCACATAGGCATTGGCGCCGAACGCGTTGCCGATGGCCCCGGCGCGCCGCCGCCCGTAGCCCAGGCTCAGCATCACCACGCCGGCCGCCATGCCGGGCAGCGGCAGCACCGGCGCCTCCAGCATGCGGCCGCCGGCATGCAGTTGCACCACGTCGCCCTCGCGCAGCCCATGCCGCTCCGCCTCGCCGGGCGCCATCAGCGCCGCATTGCCCCAGACCTGCCGGGTCAGCGGCTTCGGGCATTCCTGCAGCCAGGGATTGTTGGCGTAGCGGCCGTCCCAGACGGTCGGGTCCGGCCGCAGCAGCAGGGTCAGGCCAGCCTGCGGGGCAGATGGCGGCTCCGGCAGGCGCGCGGCGGGCGGCGGCAGGGGCTGTGCGGCGCTCTCCGGCACCACGCCGTCATGCAGCACGCGGCGCCAGGTCGCCTCGAACGCCTCCGCCGGCCATTGCGCCGCCCAGGTCTCGCGCACCGCGGCATAGGAGTCGAGCGAAAGCCGCCCCCGCAGCAGCCCCAGCAGCCAGGCGGCGGAGCGGGTGGCGTAGAGCGGCCGGATCAGCGGCTGGGCGATGCTGGCCGTGCCGTCGGGCGCGCGCAGGTCGGCCCAGTCCTCCAGCGGATGGTGCTGCGGCAGATGCCAGCGGCAGAGCGCGGCGGTCTCGTCGCGCCAGGGGCCGAGATGCACGGTGAAGGCCTCGGTCTCGCGCAGCGCGGCGGCGAAGTCGAGGTCGGCCGGCGCGTCATAGGCCGGGTTGGCGTCGAGGATCACCAGCGTGTCCACGGCGCCGCCGCGCAGCGCTCCGGCCAGGGCGGGCAGGTCCTCCGGCTGCTCCGGCGGCGGCGGCAGGTAATCCACCGGCGCCTCCAGCCGGCCGTTGATCCAGTGGACCAGCGCCTGCATCTCGGGCGGCGCCCAGGGGCCCGCCAGCACCAGCGCCGCGCCGCGCGCGCCCTCCAGGTCCTGCGCCGCGGCGTCCAGGAAGCGCGCGACGGGTGCCGGCAGGTCGGGCGCCGACAGGCCGGCCCCCAGCCGCGCCGCCAGCGCCAGGGCGAAATCCCGCAGCCCGGCGGGCGCCAGCGCCAGCCGGTGGTCCGCCTTGGCGCCGGTGGTGGAGAAGCCCGGCTCCACCGCGTAGAGCCGCGCGAGACTATCGGGGCGGTCGCGCCGGGCGCTGCGGATGGCGGCGAAGGCGCGGCCATGCATGATCTGCTCCGGCCCGGGCCCGAGCGGATCGGCGTCGAGCGCCAGGATCACCCGCGCCCGCTCCAGGCGCGGCAGCACGGTCAGCGGCGTGCCGAAGGCCAGGCGGGCGCCGGCCCGCGCATCGGTCTCGGCGACGGGCTCGTGCACATGCCAGTGCATCGCCGGGAAGCGCTCGCGCAGGCCGCCGATCAGCCGCAGAAGCGTGGCCGAGGTCTGCCGCCCGGTCAGCAGCCGCACCCCCTCCCCGCCCCTGGCCTCGGCGGCGGCGAGGCGCGGCAGCAGCGCGGCCTCGAAGCCCTCCCAGGTGCCCACCCGCCCCTCCTGGCGCAGGCTGCGGGAGCGGTCCGGATCGTAGAGCGAGAGGATCGCCGCCTCGGTGAAGACGTCGGTGGCGCCCTGGCTCGCCGGGTGGCGCGGATTGCCCTCCAGCTTCACCGGCCGTCCTTCGTAAGTGGTCGCCAGCACGCCGCGGGCATAGCCGTTCATCGGCAGGCTGGTGGCGAAGCGCATCGAGACGCCCGGCGTCAGCCCATCCGGCTTGTTGACGTAGGGGAGGATCTCCTCCTCCGGCTGCCCGCAGGAGGTCAGCGTCAGGGCGGAAGCGAGCAGGCCGAGCGCGGCCTGGCGGCGCCCGAGCAGGGGCGGCATCGGGGGCGTCATCGATGGCACCGCGAGCAATCCGTCAGGTTCTTGGTTTCGATCAGGTAGTGCTGGATCAGCCTGCGGCCGCGCTCCTCCTGGTCGGCGGGCGGCGTCCAGTTCATGTCAAGGATCTTGTCCTCCGGCCGCAGGAATTGGGCCGGATCGCGGTGGCAGTCGAGGCACCACTGCATGGTCAGCGGCTTGTCCTGCCAGGTCTGCTGCATGGTGTGCACGGGGCCGTGGCAGGTGCTGCAGCCGACGCCATTCTTCACATGCACGCTGTGGTCGAAGTAGACGAAGTCCGGCACCTGGTTCACGCGCCGCCAGGGGATCGGCTTGCCCTCGCCCAGGCTGCGGCGCACCGGCGCCAGCATCTCGGCATTGGTCCAGAGCTGCGAGTGGCAGGTCATGCAGGTATGGGTCGGCGGCAGCCCGGCGAAGGCGGATTCCTCCACCGACTCATGGCAGTACCGGCAATCCAGCCCGAGCCCGCCGACATGGTGGGCGTGGCTGAACTGCACGGGCTGCTCGACGATGCGGTCCTGCGAGGTGGAATAGGCGGTGTAGGGCCGGACCAGCAGCACGGCGAGGAGGGCCACGACGAACAATGCAGCGCCGGCGAGCACCGCGCGCAGGATGGTGTCGGCGCTGGGAGGAAAATGCTGTGCCATGCCGGATCAACCGGCGCGCCACAGGACCTGCGGACAAAAGCCTGCGCGGCGGCGAAGCGGCAATTCCGCTGCGGCTCGGTGCGTCAAGGCTCCGTCCCCCTTACATGCCTTTGGACTTCAACGCCCTAATCTCAGCTGTTCGTCATGGTTGCCCGCCTTGTCGATTCTTAATGTTCCACCCAGGCCCGCCCTGGGGGCGTGAGGCGCAGGCGGCGGGTGCGGCGCTCATCATCCGGCCGGGTTCAGCTCCACCTTCACCCAGCCGGGCTTCCGCTGGTCGAACTGCTTGTAGGCCTCGATCACGTCCGTCAGCGGCTCGTGCTGGGTGAGAACCGAGGTCGGGTCCACCACGCCGGCGTCCACCATCTCGACGAGACGCGGGATGTAGGTGCGATGGTTGCAGTTCCCCATGTTGATCGAGAGGTTCTTGTTCATCGCGGCGCCGATCGGGAAGAACTGGTCGGTCTGCGGATAGACACCGATGATGCCGAGCGTGCCCGCCTTGGCCAGCGTCTGCACCGCCCAGATGCTGACCTGCGAGGGCCCGTCGCCCGGCTTCCACAGGCTGCCCTGCGGCTTCGCGTCGGGCGCGATCTTCGAGACCTGCTCGTCGAACTGCTTCGCCTGCTCCCCGCTCACCGCGGCGGGCCCCTGCTTCGGCCGTTCGGCATCGACGCCCACCGCGTCGATCGCGCGATCGGGGCCGATGCCGCGCGTCAGTTCCTTGATGGTCTCGACGGGATCTTCTTCATTGAAGTTGATGGTCTCCGCGCCCAGCTCGCGGGCCTTCTCCAGCCGGTCGGCATGGCCGTCCACCGCGATGACGCGGTGCGCGCCGCGCTGGAAGGCGCTGAGCACGGCGAAGAGCCCGACCGGCCCGCAGCCCCAGACCGCCACCACGTCCCCCGCGCCGACCTCGGCCAGAACGGCGCCGAAATCGGCGGTCGGATAGATGTCGGAGAGCAGGATCGCCTGGTCATCCGAGACATCGCGCGGCAGGCGGATGAGGTTGTGATGCGCGAAGGGGATCCGCGCGTATTCCGCCTGCAGACCGTCGAAGGGCCCGGTCATCTCGGGGCCGCCGAAGAAGGCGGTGCCGGCGCTCGGGCCGTTCGGGTTGGCGTCGTCGCATTGCGCCGAATAGCCGGAGCGGCAGTAGGAGCAGTTGCCGCAGCCGATGGTGGAAGGGATCACCACGCGGTCGCCACGCCGCAGGTTGCGCACGCCGCGCCCCACCTCCTCGACGATGCCAACGCCCTCATGGCCGAGGATCGTGCCCGGCTTCATTCCGGGCAGGGTGCCGCGGATCATGTGCAGGTCGGTGCCGCAGATGGCGCTGGCGGTCAGCCGGACGATGGCGTCGCTGGCCGCCCGGATCTTCGGTTCCGGCACGGTCTCCAGCCGGATGTCACCGATGCCGTGGAAAACGACTGCTTTCATGCGGGGGGAACCCTGTGTCTGGGCCGCGCGGTTGCGGCCCGCCGCGGCTTTGCTTCAGGCGGTGCGCGACCTCCTGGCCGCTGCACCTTCGCGGGAAACCCGCGCTGCGGGGCAGGGTTCCGCACGTCACGGCATTGCGTGGCGCGGCTGCGCCTTCGGGGCCGCAGCCGCCGGCGAGCCTTTTGCCCGTCCTGAGCCTTTTATCCCTCTGGCGCGTTAGGATGGCTCCCGAGGGCGCCGCGACGGACCGGCGCCCGGAACACAGCCAGGACGAGGCGATGGATCTGGAACCCGAAGGCCTGCTGGCCGCGCAACTGGTGGAGCGGGCGGAGGAGAGCGGGACGGCCGGGCTGATCCATCTGGCCCGCTCGGAGGCGCGCGCCGCCCGGCTGCACCACGCTGTGCGGGCGCTGGCGCCCACGCTGGAGGCGGTGCTGCTGCCGGGCTGGGACTGCCTGCCCTATGACCGCATCTCGCCCTCCCGCGCCGTGATGGGCAGCCGCATGGCGGCGCTGGCGGCGCTGTCCCGGCCGGCATGCGGTCCGCGCCTGGTGATCGCCAGCCTGGCCGCGGCAATGCAGCGCCTGCCGCCGCCCGACGCGCTGGACGGGCTGACGCTGCGCAGCGGCGCAGCGCTGGAGCGCGAGGCCCTGCGCGATCGCCTGCTGCGGCTTGGCTATGTGCTGGACGAGCGGGTGGACGAGCCCGGCGAGGCGGCCCTGCACGGCGCGGTGCTCGACATCTTCCCTGCCGCCGAGGGCGCGCTGCCCTGCCGGGTCGAGCTGGAGGAAGGCCGCATCGGCGCCATCCGCCGCTACGATCCGCTGACCCAGCGCAGCGCGGCGGAGGTGGAGGCGGTGACGCTCGGCCCCGCCTCGGAGATCGTGAACCCGGGAGGCGAGGAGCTGCCGCTGCCGGCCGGCGCCGAGCACGCGCTGGCCGAGTTCCACCCGCGCCTCGTCAGCCTGTTCGAGTTGCTTCCCGAGGCGCGGGTGGTGGAGGAGCCGGAGGTGGAGGAAGGCCGCGCCCGCCGCGAGCGGGAGGTGGCCGAGGCCTTCCGCACCCGCCTGCGCCTGGACACCGGCGAGGAGACGGCGCCCCGCCTCAGCGAGCCGGCCGCGCTGCATCTTGACCACGCCGCCTGGAAAGCCGCGCGCGCGGGCCGCGAGGTCACCGTCCTGGAGGAGGCCACGGAGGCGCCGCCAGGCCAGTTGCCCCGCTTCGCCGCCGCGCCGGAACCCGAGGAGGCCTTCCTCGACTTCCTGGAGGCGGAGCGCGCGGCCGGGCGGCGCGTCGCCCTGGCCGGGCCGCCCCGCGCCGCCCGGCCCTTGCTGCGCCTCGCCGCCGAGCGGCTGGGCGCGCCGGCCGAACCCCTCTCCGGCTGGCTGGCGCTGCGGGCCGCCCCACCCGGCGGCTTCGGCCGGCTGGACGGCGCCCTGGCCAGCGGCTTCCGCACGGAGGAAGCGACCGTGGTCGCGCTGGCCGATGTGCGCCCGGCCTATGCGCGGGAGCGCGACCTCCCCTTGCACGGGCTGATCTTCGGTGCGGCGCAGCTGCAGCCCGGCGATGCGGTGGTGCATCTGGAGCACGGGCTGGGCGCGCTGCGCGGCGTCGAGACGGTGGAACTGGACGGCGTCGCGCAGGATTGCCTGCGCCTGGAATATGCCGGCGGCGCCACCGAGCTGGTCCCGGGCGAGGAAGTGGACCGCCTCTGGCGCTACGGCGCCGAGGCGGAGAGCGTCAGCCTCGACCGGCTCGGCGGCGAGGCCTGGCCGAAGCGGCGCGCCGAGGTCGAGGCGCAGATTGCCGAGACGGCGCAGGCCATGCTGGCGCTGGCGCGCGAGCGGGAGGCGCGCAAGGCGCCGGTGCTGCGCGCACCGCGCGCCGCCTACCAGCGCTTCGTCAACGGCTTCCCCTTCGCTCCCACCGCCGACCAGGAGGCGGCCATCGAGGCCATGCTGCACGACCTCGCCGCCGGCCGCCCGATGGACCGGCTGGTCTGCGGCGATGTCGGCTTCGGCAAGACCGAGGTGGCGCTGCGGGGCGCCGCCGTCGCCGTCCTGGCCGGCTGTCAGGTGGCGGTGCTGGCGCCCACCACCGTGCTGGTGCGGCAGCACCTGGAGACCTTCCGCCGCCGCTTCGAGGCGCTGGGCACCCGTGTCGAACCGCTCTCGCGCCTCTCCTCCCCCGCCGAGGCGCGCGCCACCAAGGCGGGGCTGGCCAGCGGCGAGATCGGCATCGCCATCGGCACCCAGGCCCTGGCGGCGAAGGATGTGCGCTTCAAAAAGCTCGGCCTCGTCATCATCGACGAGGAGCAGCGCTTCGGCGCCCGGCAGAAGGCCATGCTGCGCCGCCTCGGGCGGGACGTGCATTGCCTGACGCTCACCGCCACGCCCATCCCGCGCACGCTGCAATCGGCGCTGATCGGGCTGCAGGCGCTGAGCGTCATCGCCACGCCGCCCGCCCGCCGCCAGCCCATTCGCACGCTGCAGGCGCCCTGGACCGACAGCCTGGTGAAGGAGACGCTGCAGCGCGAGCAGCGCCGCGGCGGGCAGAGCTTCATCGTCTGCCCCCGCATCGCCGACATCGCGCCGATGCACGCCCGCATCCGCCGCCTGCTGCCGCGCCTCAAGGTGCTGGAGGCGCATGGCGACATGCCGCCGGAGGAGATCGACGCCGCCATGGTGCGCTTCGCCGATGGCGGGGTGGACGCGCTGCTCTCCACCAATATCGTCGAGACCGGGCTCGACGTGCCGCGCGCCAACACCATGCTGGTCTGGCGCGCCGACCTGTTCGGCCTGACCCAGCTCCACCAGTTGCGCGGCCGGGTCGGGCGCAGCCGCACGCGCGGCAACATCCTGCTGCTGACCGACCCCGAGGCGCCGCCCAGCGCCGCCGCCGCCCGCCGCCTGAACACCCTGCAGGCCTTCGACCGCATCGGCGCCGGCTTCGCCATCAGCGCGCGCGACATGGATCTGCGCGGCGCCGGCGACCTGCTGGGCGAGGAGCAGGCCGGGCATGTGAAGCTGATCGGCATCGGCCTCTACCAGCACATGCTGGATGGCGCCCTGCGCGCCGCCCGCGGCGAGGCGGAACGGGAGGAATGGTCGCCTGCCGTGGTGCTCGGCATCAGCGCCGCCATTCCGGAGGAGTACATCGCCGAGGACGCGCTGCGCATCGAGCTGCATGCCCGCATGGGCGAGGTGCTGCGGCAGGGCGCCACCGGCGCGCTGGAGGAACTGGCCGAGGAGATCGAGGACCGCTTCGGCCCGCCCCCGCCGGCGGTGCGGCACTGGCTGGATCTGGGCCGGCTGCGGCTGCGCTGCCGCCGTCTCGGCGTGCGGCGGCTGGAGGTGGGGCCGCAGGGCGCCGTGGCGCAGCTCGCGGGCGAGCGTTTGGTGCTGCGCCAGCCCAGCACCACCCCGGCGGAGCGGCTGAGCCTCGCCGCGCGCCTGCTGAGCAATGTTCGCCGCCACATCCGGCAGGCGGCGTGAGCGGGCCGGCTATTGCGCCTGCGCCAGCCAGGCCTGTGCCGCCCGGTCCGCCCCCGAGGGCAGCGCCGCGGCCGGGTCCGCCATCCAGGCCAGCACGTCCTGTGCCACCGAGGCGCGGTTCCTGTCGCGCAGCAGCATGTGGTAGCCCTTCGGGTAGTAGGCGCCGCGCTGTGCGGCGGGGTCGGGCAGCGCCCGCAGCAGGGCGCGCACCGGCCCGGGATCGATGATCCGGTCCTCGGCGCCGTAGAGCACCAGCAGGCGGGACCGGACATGCGGCGCCGCCGCCACCGCCGCGTCCATCAGCCCGACCAGCCCGAACACCGCATCCACCCGCACCTCCTTGTAGGTCAGCGGATCGCGGCCCCAGCCGCGCATCGCCTCCTCGTCGTCGGTGGGGGAGAAGCCGGGGGCGGAGTTGCGGATCTCCAGCAGCGGCACCGTATGCGCGGCGAAGTCGAGCAACCCGCGGCTGAGCCAGGACATGCTGGCCCGCCCCTCCACCGCAGGCGCCACCAGGATGATGCCCTCCACCGGCGGCGGATCGGCCGAGGCGGCGGCGGCCAGCGCCACCGCCCCGCCCATGCTCTCACCCATCAGGTAAAGCGGCAGGCCGGGGTTGCGCTCGCGGATCAGCCGGGCTGCCCGCGTCGCGTCCTGCACCAGCGCCTCCACCCCCGGCCAGACGCCGCGATGCGGCGCCCCGCCGAAGCCTCGCTGGTCATAGGCGTAGAAGGCCACGCCCGCCGCGGTGAAGGCCTGCGAGGCGCGGGCGAAGGCGTTGTTGGCGGTGTCGCCGAAGCCGTGCAGGCCAAGGATGATGGCGCGCGGCGCCCCCTGCGCCGGCCAGGCGCGCAGCGGCAGCGCGGCGCCATCCGGCATGGTGAAGGTCTCCGCCGCCATGCTGGGAGGCATGATCGCGGGACCAGGGCCGATCATGCGCGGCGCGCACCCGGCCAGCAGGACGGTCAGCAGCCCCAGGGAAAGGACAAGGCGCGCGGATCTCATGACGGGCGGCGGCAAGGTGATGGCAGAACGTCCTGCAGGCGGCGGCACAAACGGGCAATGGGCCGGCGGGCGAGTTTAGCCTGCCCCTCCGGCCGGTTGCGAGCGCCGTCACGTTGCGCATGCGGTGGAAAAAGTCCGGGGGAAGGAATTCCCCCGGCCCCCCAGCTTTTTTCTGTTCCTTCAGCGCCGGCCTTCGAAGGCCAGCCGTGCCGCCAGCCCGGCAAAGACCGCGCCCAGCAGGAACTGCGGCGCCCGGCCCAGCCGCCCGCCCGCCAGGGTGCGGCCGATGCGGCCGGCCGCCAGGATCACCGCGCCGTTCACCGCCGCGCCGATGAGGTTGAGCACCGTCGCCAGCACCAGGCTCTGCGCCAGCACCGAGCCCGCCTCCGGGCGCAGGAACTGGGGAAACAGCGCCAGCACGAACAACGCGACCTTGGGGTTGAGCAGGTTGGTCAGCAGGCCCTGCCGGAACATCGCGCCAATCGGCGCGCGGCGCAGGCCGGGCGGCGCGCTGGCCGCCGGCGCCGGGGCGCGGATCGCCTTCCAGGCCAGCCAGAGCAGATAGGCCGCGCCCGCGTAGCGCACCGCGTCATAGGCCAGCGGCACCAGCACGAAGAGTTGCGACAGGCCCAGCGCCGCCGCCAGCGCATGGCCGTAGATGCCCACCTGGATGCCCGCCAGCGTCGCGAAGCCCGCCGCCCGGCCCTGGCTGAGGCTGCGCGAGGCCACCAGCAGCATGTCCGGCCCCGGCGTGATGGCAAGCGCCAGGCAGGCGGCGGCGAACAGCGCGAGGATCGACGGCTCCGGCATGTCTCGGGCTCCTGAAGGCCGCCCAGGTTAGGACAATCGCCGCCCGGACGGAATGCGGCCGGGCGGCGCTTCCCGCCGGGCGCCGGGCAGGCTAGCAGGGCGGCATGAGCGCGCCCCTCCGCCCGATTCCCGTCCAGGACCTGACCGAGGCCCAGGCCGCCGAGGAGCTCGCCGCCCTCGCGCGCGAGATCGCCGCCGCCGACATCGCCTATCACCAGCACGACGCGCCGGAGATCACCGACGCGGACTATGATGCCCTACGCCGCCGCAACGCCGCCATCGAGGCGCGTTTCCCCGCGCTGAAGCGGCCCGACAGCCCGAGCGAGGCCGCCCCCGGCGCCCCCGCCGCCGCCGGCTTCGCCAAGTCCCGCCACCGCACGCCGATGCTGAGCCTGGACAACGCCTTCGCGCCGGAGGATTTCGCCGAGTTCGCGAAGAGCATCCGGCGCTTCCTGAAGCTGCCCGAGGACGAGACGCTGCAATTCGTCGGCGAGCCCAAGATCGACGGGCTCTCGGTCAACCTGCTCTACGAGGACGGGCGCTTCGTGCGCGGCGCCACGCGCGGCGACGGCATGGTGGGCGAGGACATCACCCGCAACCTGGAGACCTTCGACGAGGCCATCCTGCCGCGCCGGCTCCCTGCTCCTCACCCCGCCAGCATCGAGATCCGCGGCGAGGTCTTCATGAGCAAGGCGGACTTTCTTCAGTTCCAGGCCGAGCAGCAGCGCCTGGCCGAGGAGCGCGAGGAGCGCCGCGAGCGCGGTGAGAAGGTGGGCCCCGAGATCCGCATCCCCGCCAACCCGCGCAACGCCGCCGCCGGCTCGCTGCGTCAGCTCGACCCCGCCATCACGGCGAAGCGGCCGCTGCGCCTCTTCGCCTATGCCCAGGGCGAGTCCAGCGAGCCGGTGGCGGAGACCCATTCCGGCTATCTGGAGCGGCTGCGCGGCTGGGGCTTCGCGGTGAACCCGCTCTCCCGGCAACTGCCCGACGAGCACGCCGCCGAGGCCTTCCAGGCGGAGATGGCAGCGCAGCGCGCCGGCCTCGCCTATGACATCGATGGCGTGGTCTACAAGCTGGACCGGCTGGATTGGCAGGCCCGGCTCGGCTTCGTCGGCCGCGCGCCGCGCTGGGCGATCGCCTGGAAGTTCCCGGCCGAGCAGGCCATGACCGTGCTGCTCGACATCCAGATCCAGGTCGGCCGCACCGGCGCGCTGACGCCGCGCGCGGTGATGCAGCCGGTCAATGTCGGCGGCGTCATGGTGCAGCACGCGACGCTGCACAACGAGGACGAGATCGCCCGCAAGGACGTGCGCATCGGCGACACCGTCATCCTCCAGCGCGCCGGCGACGTCATCCCACAGATCGTCGGCATCGTGCCGGAGAAGCGGCCGGCGGACAGCCAGCCCTTCGAATTCCCCACCCGCTGCCCGGCCTGCGGCAGCCATGCCGTGCGCCCCGAAGGCGAGGTGGTGCGGCGCTGCACCGGCGGGCTGGTCTGCCCGGCGCAGACGGTGGAGCGGCTGAAGCATTTCGTCAGCCGCAATGCCATGGATATCGAGGGGCTGGGCGAGGAGAACATCCTCAAGCTGCACGAGGAGGGGCTGGTGAAGAGCCCCGCCGACATCTTCCGCCTGGCGCAGCACACCGAGCGGATGCGGCAGTGGGAGGGCTGGGGCAAGTCGGCCAAGGGCATGGCGACGCGGAAGGTGGCCAACCTGCTCGCCGCCATCGAGGCGCGCCGCCAGGTACCGCTGGAGCGCTTCATCTTCGCCCTCGGCATCCGCCGCATCGGCGAGCAGAACGCCAAGCTGCTGGCGCGGCACTATCATTCCTTCGCCCACTGGCGGGCGCGGATGCTGGCCGCCACCACCATCGGCTCCGAGGCGCGGGAGGAGCTGGGCTCCATCCAGGGCATCGGCCCGGCCATCGCGCAGGAGCTGGTCGAGTTCTTCGCCGAGCCGCGCAACCTCGCCGCGCTGGACGACCTAGCGCGCGAGGTGACGCCGGAGGAGGCCGCCGGCTTCGCGAACGCCGACAGCCCCTTCGCCGGCAAGGTCATGGTCTTCACCGGCACGCTGGAGCAGACCTCGCGCGACGAGGCCGAGGCGGTGGCCGAGCGGCTCGGCGCCAAGGTGACCAAGAGCGTCTCGAAGAAGACCGACTTCGTGGTGGTCGGCGCCGAGGCCGGCTCGAAGGCCAAGAAGGCCGCCGAGCTCGGCATCCGCACCCTCACCGAGGCCGAGTGGCGGGAGATGGCGGGCCTCTGAGCCCGCCAGCCCAGCCCGCGCTCAGGGCCGCGCCTCCAGGATGAGGTTGAACGGCGTCTCGGCGGCGCGGCGGATGCGGGTGAAGC
This sequence comes from Roseomonas sp. E05, assembly GCF_030063475.1. GTDB lineage: Bacteria > Pseudomonadota > Alphaproteobacteria > Acetobacterales > Acetobacteraceae > Pseudoroseomonas. Next base: position 252,391 of record NZ_JASIRT010000003.1, on the reverse strand, counting down.
CCGCCTCCTCCAGCACCCCGCGCAGCCGCGCCTCGCCGGCCTGGGCGCCCAGCGCCAGCCCGACCTCCTGCGACAGCGAGGCCGGCGTGCAGATCATCGTCGAGGCCGAATAATACATCCGCCCCACCGGGTTCAGATTGTCGGCCAGCCGGTCACGCGCGAAGGGCTCGACCAGCATGAAGATGCCGTCCGGCGCCAGCGCCTCGCGGATGCGCCGCGCCGCGCCCACCGGGTCGCCCATGTCATGCAGGCAGTCGAAGGCGGTGATCAGGTCGAAGTCCGAGCCGCGGAAAGCCTTGGCCGAGGCGACCTCGAAATGGAGGTTGCCCAGGCCGCTCGCCTCCGCCGCCTTGCGCGCGCGCGTGATCGAGCCGTCATGATAGTCGAAGCCGAAGAACCGGGCGTGGGGGAAGGCGCGCGCCATCAGGATGGTGGAGGCGCCATGGCCGCAGCCGACATCCGCCACCCGGGCGCCCTTCTCCAGCTTCGCGACGGCGCCATCCAGCGCGGGCAGCCATTCCTGCACCAGATGCGCCGTGTAGGAGGTGCGGAAGAAGCGCTCCGTGCCCTGGAACAGGCATTGGCTGTGCTCGTGCCAGCCCACGCCGCCACCGGTGCGGAAGGCCTGCCGCACCTTCGGCTCGTCCATATAGGCCGCGGCGATGATGTCGAAGGCGCCGGCCAGGAAGACCGGACTGTCCTCCTGCGCCAACGCCATGGCCTGCTCGGCGGACATGGAGAAGTGGCCGGACTTCGCATCATAGGTGACGTAGTCCGAGGCGGCCTGCGCTGCGAGCCACTCGCGCACGTAGCGCTCACTGGTGCCTGTGCGGTCGGCCAGTTGCCGCGGCGTGAGCGGACCGTGCCCGGCGAGGGCCTTGTAGAGACCGAGCTTGTCGCCGATCAGCACGAGTGCGCCGCTCATCGCCGCGCTCATGTCATCGACCATCTTGCCCATGAAAGCCTGCAGCCGGCCTTCATCGACGGACATCGCGGTGGACATCTGCGTTCTCCCGTGATTTGGGGCCCGCAGGCGTGCCGTGCATGGCCGGATCGGGGCATGGCCGGACCGGGTCCGCTCAGGCGCGGCTTCCTCCAGGGCTCCTGCTGCCGTGCCAGGGCCGCGCTCCGGAAGTGCGCGTGTCAGATGCGGCAGGCCGATCCTGGCCCGCCCGGCCGGCGCACGGAAAGGCAGCGGCGGAACACGCGCGCAGCTTGCGGCAGCGCGCGCTCCCTTGAGAAGCGAATCCCCTCCCCTCCCGTCATATTGATGCGGAATCGGAACATCGCCGCCTCAGAGCGGCGCGCAGGCCGCCACCAGCCAGTCCCGCACCGCCGGCTCGACCTCGCCGCCCACCTCCTCCAGCACGCGCGCGTGGTAGGCATCCACCCAGGCGCGTTCCGCCGGGCTGAGCAGGCCGGCATCGATCAGCCGCCGCTCATAGGGCGCCAGGGTCAGCGTCTCGAATTCCAGGAAGGGCTTCGTCTGGCCGGGCTGCTCGGCCGCCGGACGGGCCAGCAGCAGGTTCTCGATACGGATGCCATAGGCGCCCGGCTGGTAGTAGCCCGGCTCGTCCGACAGGATCATCCCCGCCCGCACCGGGATCGGCCGCGCCGCCCGGCTGATGCTGACCGGCCCCTCATGCACGGAGAGGAAGCTGCCGACGCCGTGCCCGGTGCCGTGGTCGTAGTCCAGCCCGGCTTGCCAGAGCGGCGCGCGCGCCACCGCGTCGAGATGCGGCCCGGCCACGCCCTGGGGAAAGCGCAGCGTGGCCAGGGCGATATGGCCGCGCAGAACGCGGGTGTAGCGCTCCTCCAGGTCTGGTGGCGGGGTACCGGGGCCGGTCCAGAGGGTGCGGGTGATGTCGGTGGTGCCGTCGGTGTACTGGCCGCCGCTGTCCACCAGGTAGCACTCATTGGCACGGACGGCGCGGTTGGTGGCCTCGGTGGCGCGGTAGTGGACGATGGCGCCGTTCTCCCCGGCGCCGGAAATGGCCGGGAAGCTTTCCGCGCGGAACCGCGGCACCATGCGCCGGAAATCCAGCAGGCGATCGGCGGCGCTCATCTCCGTCAGCCCACCCAGGGGCGCCTCGGCGGCGAACCAGGCCAGGAAGCGCGCCATGGCCACGGCATCCCGCCGGTGGGCGGCGCGGGCGCCCGCCTGCTCCGCCGGGTTCTTGCAGGCGCGCGGCAGGCGGCAGGGGTCCTCGCCCGGCCGCAGCGTGGCGCCGGCCTCCCGCAGCGTGGCGGCGAACCAGGCCGGCGTCGCCTCGGGGTCGAACCGCACGGATTGCCCGGCGAGTCCTGCCAGGATGGTCGGCAGCGCCACCGGCGGATGCACCACCACCGCATTGCCGAGATGCGCCCGGGTGGCCTCCGGCACCTTCGCCGGCTCCATGAACAGGTCCACCGTGGCGTTGGAGTGCAGCAGCGCGAAGCCAAGGGCCAGCGGCGTGTGCTCCAGGTCGGCGCCACGGATGTTCAGCAGCCAGGCCAGCGAATGCGGGTCGGCCAGCACCGCGGTGTCCTCGCCGGCCTGGCGCAGCATGGCAGCCAGCTCGGTGCGCTTCTCGGCGGCGTCGCGGCCGGCGAATTCCGGCGGATGCGGCACCGCCTGGGCGCGTGGCGGCGCCGGGCGATCGTGCCAGATGGTGTCCAGCGGGTTCGCCGCCAGCGGCACCAGCTGCACGCCGGCGGCGGCAAGCCGCTCGATGGCGGCCTGCGGATGCAGCCAGGGATCGTAGCCGATGCTGCGCCCCGCCGCGTGCTCGGCCAGCCATTCCTGCGGCGGCTGCTCGATGATGTGGCGCCGCTCCCAGAGGGCGGGGTCGGTCTGGCTGGCCACCTGGGTTGTGTAGCGGCCGTCGGTGAACACCGCCGCCCGATCCGCCAGCACGATGGCCATGCCCGCGCTGCCGGTGAAGCCGGTGAGCCATGCCAGGCGCTCGGCGCTCGGCGGCACATATTCCCCCAGATACTCGTCGCTGCGGGGGACCAGGAACCCCTCGATGTCCAGGCTGGCGAGTTCCGCGCGGAGGGCCGCGAGGCGTTCGGCGTGTGTCACTTCGGTTAGCATCCCGTTAAAGGCATGTTTCCACAGGTTTCAATGCGCCCCGCGCATGGCTCCGCTTCAATCGCTGCGCTCCTGTTCGCCAGCGTAAAGGACTACATCACGGTCAACGCGCCAGGGACGGGTGGTTGACGGCAAGAGCGGGTCCCACGGACCGCCCCGACGCGACAATGGAACGCTAGACAATGGACGCCCGTATCACCAAGCCGGAGTTCGACTCCGCAATCCCCAGCTGCGCCAGCACGCTGAGCAGCGCCGAAGCGGTCCGCCTGGAGGCGACCCGCCTGCGGGATGAGGCGATCGGCCGCTGGATCCGCAAGGCTGCCAGCTCTCTCTTCCGCGCCGTGGTGGAGTATCCCCGCCGCCGCCGGGTCTATGAGGAGCTGGCCACCCTCTCCGACCGTGAGCTGGCCGATATCGGCCTCAACCGTGGCGACATCTCCCACGTGTTCGAGGACGAGTTCCGCGCCCGCGAGCGCCTGGCCGCCAACGCGCCTGCCAAGGCCCGCCCGGCCAACGCAGCCTGAAAATCCCCGGCCCGGCCTGCAACCCGCCGGCCGGGCCAGGGTTATTCCGACAGACCAAGCGGAGCGGTGCCTCCTCCCCCCCTCCCCCACCGTTCCGCTGCAAGCCGCCCCGCATCTTCCCCCGATGCGGGGCGGTTTCCTTTTGCGGAGAGCGGGGGAAGGCAGCGCCTCAGCCGCCCCGCCGCCGCAGCACCAGCGCCGACCAGGCGCCCTGGTCGATGCGCCGCTCCAGCACCAGCCCGGCGCGGCGATGCGCGGCCAGCACCATGCGCACCTGCGTGCCCAGCAGCCCGGCCAGGATGGCGGTGCCGCCCGGCGCCAGATGATCCGCCAGCGACTTGGCCATGGCGCAGAGCGGCCGCGCCAGGATATTGGCGAAGACCAGATCATAGGTGCCTGAGCGCACGGCGCGGTGGCGCCAGCCATCGGCGAGGCGCGGACGGATCAGGTTGCGCAGCCCGTTCATCCGCGCGTTCTCCTCGGTGATCCGCACGCTCCAGGGCTCGATGTCGGTGGCCAGCACCGGCCGCTTCAGATGCCTGGCCGCCGCCATGGCCAGGATGCCCGAGCCGGTGCCGATATCCAGGATGCGGCGCGGGCGGCGGTGCGCCATGCCCTCGAAGCCGATCAGGCAGCCGCGCGTCGAGCCATGCTCCCCCGAGCCGAAGGCCAGCCCGGCATCCAGCCGCAGCACGATGCGGCCATAGGTATGCGGGTTCGGCAGATGGGTCGGGCGGATCAGCACGCGGGCACCGATCTCCTGCTCCGGGAAGGACTGCAGCGTGCGGGCCAACCAGCCCTCCGCCTCCACCGGCTCGCGCTTCAATTCCGGCGCCTCGATGCCGGAGAGCGCGGCGGCCAGCACCAGCGCCGGCATCAGCTCCTCGTCGCCCACGCCGGTCTCGCGCACGCCTTCCAGCCGCCAGGTGTCGGTGGCCTCGTCGCGGAAATAGCCGACGCTGGGGCAGACGGTCTGCAATGCGGACTCGAAGGCCGGCACCGCCTCCTCCGGCAGGCCGTCGATGCTCAGGGTTTCCAGCGTCTGGGGATGGCGACGGTTCACGGTCAGGCCTTTTCCACGAAAGTGTCGAGCACGCGCTTGCGGCCCGCCTTCTCGAACTCGACGTCGAGCTTGTTCTCGTCGGCGGCCACCACGCGGCCATAGCCGAACTTGCTGTGGAACACCCGCGTGCCGACCGGAATGCCGGCCGCGCGCGCCGGGCGCTCCGCCACCTCCCAGGCGCCGGCCTCGATCACCCGCGGCTTGCGCGCCACCAGCGGGAACTGGTCGGGGAAGGCGGAGGGCTGGCTCATCATCCGCGCCCGCGAGGCGCCGGCACCGCCCTCCACCTCGACCTGATCGGGCGGCAGCTCGTCCAGGAAGCGGCTGGGAATGGCGCTGGTCCAGTTGGCGTAGATGCGCCGGTTGGCGGCATGGCTGATGATGCAGTGCCTGCGCGCCCGGGTGATGCCGACATAGGCAAGGCGCCGTTCTTCCTCCAGGCCCTTCTCGCCGCCCTCGTCCAGCGCGCGCTGGTGGGGGAAGAGCCCCTCCTCCCAGCCCGGCAGGAAGACGGTGTCGAACTCCAGCCCCTTGGCGGCGTGCAGCGTCATCAGGCTGACCCGCTCGCCCTCGGCATTCTCGTCATTTTCCATGACGAGCGCGACATGCTCCAGGAATCCCGCCAGGCTCTCGAACTCGCCGAGCGCGCGCAGCAGCTCCTTCAGGTTCTCCAGCCGCCCCGGCGCCTCGGGCGACTTGTCCTGCTTCCACATCTCCGTGTAGCCGCTCTCGTCGAGCAGCGTGCCGGCGACGACGACATGCCCCTCGCGCGGCAACATCTCGCGCCAACGCGCGAAGCCTTCCAGCAGCTCGCGCAGCGCCTGGCGCGGCTTGGGGCGCAGCGCGCCGGTCTCGATCAGCCGCCAGGCGGCGACGATCAGCGGCTTACCCTCGTTGCGGGCCATGTCGTGCATGGCGCGCAGGGCGGTATCGCCCAGGCCGCGCTTCGGCGTGTTGACGATGCGCTCGAAGGCGAGGTCGTCCGCCGGCTGGTTCAGCACCCGCAGATAGGCCATGGCATCGCGGATCTCGGCGCGCTCGTAGAATTTCTGGCCGCCGATGACGCGATAGGGCAGGCCCAGCGTGATCATCCGCTCCTCGAAGGCGCGGGTCTGGAAGCCTGCGCGCACGAGGATGGCGATCTCGGAGAGGTTGTGCCCGGCCCGCCGCGCCGCCTCGATGCGGCTGCCCACCATGCGCGCCTCCTCCTCCGAATCCCAGAGCGAGACGACGCGCACCTTCTCGCCCTTCGCATCGTTGCGGCCGGGGCGCAGCGTCTTGCCGAGGCGGCCGCTGTTCTTGGCGATCAGCCCCGAGGCGGCGGCGAGAATGGGCGCGGTGGAGCGGTAGTTGGATTCCAGACGCACGATGGTGGCGCCGGGAAAGTCCTTCTCGAAGCGCAGGATGTTCTCGATCTCGGCGCCGCGCCAGGAATAGATCGACTGGTCGTCATCGCCGACGCAGCAGATGTTGCGCTCGGCCGGGTCGGGCCGCTGCGCCAGCAGCCGCAGCCAGAGATACTGCACCAGGTTGGTGTCCTGGTACTCGTCCACCAGGATGTAGCGGAACATGCGGTGGTACTGCGCCAGCACCGCCTCCTGCGTGCGCAGGATCTCCGTCATGTGCAGCAGAAGGTCGCCGAAATCGCAGGCATTCAGCGCCTTCAGCCGCTCCTGATAGGCGGCGTAGAGGGCGCGGGCGCGGTTGTTGGCGTAGTCGGAATCCTCGGCGGGCGTGACACGCGCGGGTGTCAGGCCACGGTCCTTCCAGCGCTGGATCAGCGCCATCATGCCCTGCGGCGGCCAGCGCTTCAGGTCGATGCCGGCGGCGTCCATCACCTGCTTCAGCAGGCGCATCTGGTCGTCGGTGTCGAGGATGGAGAAGTTGCTGGTGAGGCCGACATATTCGGCATGCCGCCGCAGCATCCGCGCGCAGAGGGCGTGGAAGGTGCCGAGCCACAGCCCTTCCGCCGGCTGGCCGAGGATGCCGGCGACGCGCTCGCGCATCTCGCGTGCCGCCTTGTTGGTGAAGGTGACGGCCAGCACCTGGTTGGGATAGGCGCGGCGCGTCATCAGGATATGGGCGAAGCGGGTGGTCAGCACCCGCGTCTTGCCGGTGCCGGCGCCGGCCAGCACCAGCAGCGGCCCGTCCACCGTCTCGACGGCGGCGCGCTGCTCCGGGTTGAGGCGGGCCAGATAGTCCGGCTGGCGGGGGGCGGTCGGAAGGTTCGTCACTGGCAGATCCCCACGGAGCCGGCGGCGCAGCGCTTCTCCCCGTCCACCCAACGGGCGCCGTCCAGCGTGGCGGCGGTGAAATCGGCGCCCGCGATCTCGGCGTCGGTCAGGTCGGCATCGGTCAGATCGGCCCGGAAGAAGCGGGCACGGCGGAGGTCGGCCCGCACCAGCTTGGCCCCGACGAGCTTGGTGCGGGTGAATTCGGCGTTGCGCAGGATGGCGCCGGAGAGGTCGGCGCCGGTCAGGTCGGCGGAGGTGAAGCGCGCCTCCGGCGCCTCAACGCCCACCAGCTTCGCCTGCTGCAGTTTGGTGCGGCCGAAGCTGGCATCGCTCAGCACGGCGCCGGAGAGGTCGACCTGCCGCAGGTCCTGCCCGTCCTGCAGGCAGCGGCGCCAGTTCACCTTGGGGGCTGGCGCCTCGGCGCAGCCTGCCAAGGCAGGGGCGGCCCCCAGCAACGGCAGCAGGAAAAGGGCGAGGAATGGGAGGATTGGCGTGCGCACCCAGCGGATATAGAACGGGAGGCGAACGCGGCCAACCTCCCGCCGCTCCGCCGCGAGGACGCTCCGATTCTCCGCCTTGCCGTCCGCCTGCTCGAATGGTCCGCCCGCCAGGGCAGCGTGCTGCTGGCGGCCGGCATTTTCGCCGGCCTGGCGCTGCCGCCCCTGGCGGCGGCACTGCGCGACGTGGTGACGCCGACCGTCGCCCTGCTGATGACGCTGGTGCTGCTGCGGGTCGATCCGGCGCAGCTGCTGAGCTATCTGCGCCGCCCGGTCATGGTGGCGGCGCTGCTCGCCTGGCTGCTGCTGGCCTGCCCGCTGCTCGCCTATGCGGTGGTGTGGATGGCGGGGCTGGCGCAGGGCGGGTCCGCAGCGCTCGGCGCCGCGCTGGTCATCATGGCGACGGGCTGCGCCGCCACCTCCTCCCCCGCCTTCGCCCGGCTGGTCGGGCTGGATGGCGAAATCGCCCTGGTCGCCGCGCTGCTCTCCACCCTGCTGGTGCCCTTCACCGCGCCGCCCCTGGCGCTCGGCCTGCTGGGGGTGGATCTCTCGCTCTCCATCGGCGCGCTGATGGGGCGGCTGGCCCTGGTGGTCGGGCTGCCGCTGCTGGCCTCGCTGGCGATCCGCCGGCTGGCCGGGCCGGAGCGCCTGCACCGCTGGGGTCCGGCGGTGGACGGCGCCGTGGTGCTCTCGGTGGTGCTCTACGGCTTCGGCGTGATGGACGGGGTGCTGGCGAAGCTGCTGGCCGATCCCGGCTTCGTGCTGGGCGGCATCCTGCTGGCCTTCGCCGGCAGCTTCGCGCTCAACCTGCTGACGGCACTGGCCTTCCTGCCGGCGGGCCAGGGGCTGGCGCTTTCCGCCGGCCTGCTCTCCGGCAACCGCAACATGGCGCTCTACCTGGCGGTGCTGCCGGCGGCGACCGACCCCCGCATTCTGCTCTTCTTCGCGCTCTGCCAGTTCCCGCTCTTCCTCAGCCCCTTCCTGCTCAAGCCGGTCTATGGCCGGCTGCTGCGGGGGCGCTGAGGCGATGGCAGTCAGTTGATGCGTGGCGTCGGCTTCGCGTAGGCCGGCGAGGAGACGTCGAGAGGGTTGCGCACCACCAGCCCCGGCTCGGGGTAGTAGTCCACGAAGAGATTGATCCGGTCGCGCTTGCCGTTGTTGCGCACGGAATGGCGGACGCGGTTGTTGAAGTCGTAGGCGTGCCCCTTCAGCATGGTGAACTTGCGCCCGTCGATCTTGTACTCGACCGAGGGCGTGCTGCTGAGGGAGAGATGGATGCGGTGCGCCTTGGCCGCCATCGGGTGGCCGTCGGTATGCGGCGCGACATGCGCGCCGGCCCGCAGCCGAACCAGCGCCAGCCGGGTGACGACACCGCGGGGCGTCTTCAGCGGCGCGATGACCTGCTCGACGACGGGAGCCAGCACATCCTTGTACTGCAGCCATTCCGGCATGGTGAAGACCGGCCAGAGGTCGGTATCCTCCCGCGCGATCGGCATGTATTTTGCCGGATCAACGCCGCGCTCCTTGGCCCAGACATAGACTAGGTCCTCGAAGTGCTGGATGCCCGTGCTGTTGGCCGAGGGGTGCCACTCGGTCTTCATCAGGATGTTGTCGGCCGCGGCATGCGCACCGGCGGCGAGGATGTCCCGCCGCATGGTGTTGCCGGTCCAGTCTTCCTCAGTGAGCGAATCGACCAGCTTGAGCAGGTCCGCGACCTCGATGGCGCCCAGGTCCTTCAGCGGGACTCCGATATCCATGGCTATTCCTCCGCCGGCGGCGAAGATTTGCGCCCCGGCCGATGTGGAGTCAATCGCGCGCCCGGCGGCGCCTCAGGGCAGCGCGGCCGGCTGTGGGCGGACGCCGAGGATATGCGCAATGGCGTAGGTCAGGTCGGCGCGGTTCAGGGTGTAGAAGTGGAACTCGTCCACGCCATTGGCCTGCAGCAGGCGCACCTGCTCGGCGGCCAGCGCGGCGGCGACCATGCGGCGGGTCTCCGGGTCCTCGTCGAGCCCCTCGAAGAGGCGGCCCATCCAGCCCGGCACGGTGGTGCCGCACATGGCCGAGAACTTGCGCACCTGGTTGAAGTTCGAGACCGGCAGGATGCCCGGAACGATCGGCACGGTGATGCCGGCGGCATGGGCGCGGTCCAGGAAGCGCAGGAACACCTCGGTATCGAAGAAATACTGGGTGATGGCGCGGGTGGCGCCGGCATCGATCTTGCGCTTGAGGTTGTCCAGGTCGGCCCCCGGCGAGCTGGCCGCCGGATGCGTCTCCGGATAGGCGGCGACGGAGATCTCGAAATCGCCGATGCGGCGCAGCCCGGCCACCAGGTCAGCGGCATAGGCATAGCCCTCCGGGTGCGGCAGATAGCTGCCCTCGCCGGCCGGCGCATCGCCGCGCAGGGCGACAATGTGGCGCACCCCGGCCTCCCAGTAGCGGCGGGCGACGTCATCCACCTCGCCGCGGCTGGCGCCGACGCAGGTCAGGTGCGCGGCGGGGGTCAGGCTGGTCTCCCGCACCAGCCGGGCAACCGTGGCATGGGTGCGCTCCTGCGTGGAGCCGCCGGCGCCGTAGGTCACCGAGACGAAGCGCGGCCCCAGTGGCTCCAGCCGGCGCACGCAGGCCCAGAGCTGCTGCTCCAGCGCGTCGGTGCGGGGCGGGAAGAACTCGAAGGAAAGCGCCGGGGGCGGCAGTTCGGTCGGCACCGGCAGGCCAGCCACGCGCGGGCCGGTCAGCCAGCGCTGCAGGGTGCCGGAGGCGGCGCGGTCGGCGAGATGGTTCATGCTCTCTCCCATAGCCTACCCGCCGGGCGATTTGAACCGCCGCAGAAAAGTGAAGCCAGGCCCACCGTTAAAATCCCTGGCAGCACCTGCCGGTACTACCATCAGGTATTCCTAACATTCATCCCAGAATGTATGTAGTCCTTGCCATCCTCCAGGCAGCGTTGTCCAGGAATCCCCCATCCAATGCCCTTCCTCCGCCGCCCGACCCTGCTGCTGCTCGGCCTGCTCGCCCTCTCCGCCTGCGCCACTCGCCCCCCCGCCAGCGAGCCGGAGGCTCTGGCGGAGTATGAGCAGGCCAACGACCCGCTGGAGCCGTTCAACCGCACCATGTACACGGTGCACAATGGCCTCGACACGGTGCTGCTGCGGCCGGCGGCCGAGTTCTACCGCTTCTTCCTGCCGCAGCCGGTGCGCACCGGCGTGCGCAATGCGCTGGGCAACCTGCGCAGCCCGGTGATCCTCATAAATGACGTGCTGCAGGGCGAGACCCGGCGCAGCGCCACCACCCTCGCCCGCTTCCTGATGAACAGCACCTTCGGCATCGGTGGCGTGTTCGACGTGGCGAAGGAGGTCGGGCTGCCCGGCCATTCCGAGGATTTCGGGCAGACGCTGGCGGTCTGGGGACTGGACGAAGGGCCGTTCCTCTTCGTGCCGCTGCTTGGGCCGAGCAACCCGCGTGACCTTGCCGGGTTTGGAGTGGACGTGGCCGCTGACCCGGTGGGCTGGGCCATCAGAGAGGGCGACAGCACAGCGGAGGCGCTGGGCTGGACCCGCTACGGCCTGACCGTGGTGGACACGCGCGAAGGGCTGATCGAGGCGCTCGATTCCATCAACGAAACCAGCCTGGACCCCTATGCCACGCTGCGCAGCGCCTATCGCCAGCGCCGGCGGAACGACGTCCGCAACGGCCGCCCCACCGGGGAGGCGCCTGCGGCGACCCTCGGCACCGGCCTGGATGTCACCGAACCCGCCGGTCCGGCCCGTTGAATACAGGCGCGACGCCGCGCCGCCCGAAACGAGAATGAGACGGAACAGGATGAATCGCCGTTCGCTGCTGGCCGTCGCGCTGGCAACCCCCACTGCCCTGCCGCTGCTGGCGGCCTCCCCCGCCCGGGCGGAGATGGACATCAATCAGGCTGCCTCCTTCATCGACTCCACCGGCCAGGAGCTGGTGGCGGCGCTGAACAGCAACCAGCCGATCGCCGCCCGGCGGCAACGGGTGGCGCAGATCCTGCGCAACGCCGTGGACGTGGGGGGTGTCGGCCGCTTCATCCTCGGCCGCTGGTGGCGCGTCGCCACGCCGGCGGAGCAGCAGGAATACATGAAGCTGTTCGAGGAGACGCTGATCCGCAACCTCTCGGCCCGCTTCGGCGAGTACCAGGGGGTGCGCTTCAGCCTCGGCCGCGCACAGCAGCGCACCGAGGACGACGTGCTGGTGAACACCATCATCGAGCGCCCGAACACCGCCCCCTTCAGCCTGGACTGGCGGGTCAGCGATGTGGGCGGCCGGCCGCAGGTGGTGGACGTGATCGCCGAGGGCACCTCGCTGCGGCTGACCCAGCGCAGCGAGTACTCCTCTGTGGTCAGCCGCAATGGCGGCCAGGTGAGCGCCCTGCTCGACGCGATGCGCCGGCAGATCGCCGCGCTGGCGGCCCGCGAAGGCCGCTGAGCAGCGCCTCCTGACGCCCCGGCCCGGTCGCCACAGGGCCGGGAGGACTGCCCGGGCCGGGGCGGCCCCGCGCCGCCCTGGCATTCTTGTGCCGGCGCCTGCCGCGCCGTTGCGCATTTCCCCTTTGCCTGCCCTGCCGGCAGGCAGGCTTTCCCTGTCCCTGATCGCGGGCCTGCCGCCAAACCTGTCGATGAAGGGAAGCCTGGGGGAGATGAACTCCCCCAAACCCCCTCCTTCCTTTTGTCAGTTTTCCGGTCACGCCCGTGGCGATGCCCGCCCCTGATCCCCTGCCGGTCACAGCCGCCGGGACTGCTTCAGTCCCGGCGTGAGCGCGCGCCGCCCGCGCGACCGAACTGACAGAAAAGAAGAAGAGGGGGTGCGGGGGGAGAATTCATTCTCCCTCGGGTCCGCCCTTTGTCGAGTTCGAGGAGAGCCCCCCTTCGCCACGCCCCGCCAAAAGTGGTGCGCTCCTTGCATGAGACCTTCCTGCATCGCAACAGGATGAGGCGAGACGCTTGCAACCGGATGTCGAGCTGATCGGGGTGACCAAGCGCTACGGCGGCGCCGTGGCAGTGGATGACATCTCCCTGGCCATTCCACCGGGCAGCTATTGCTGCCTGCTCGGCCCCTCGGGCTGCGGCAAGACCAGCACGCTGCGCATGATCGCCGGGCATGAGGGCATCACCGAGGGCGACATCCTGCTCGGCGGCCGCAACGTGACCGACCTGCCGCCCGCCGCCCGCGGCACGGCCATGATGTTCCAGTCCTACGCCCTCTTCCCGCACCTGACGGCGCTGGAGAACGTCGCCTTCGGGCTGCGCATGCGCGGCGTGGCCAAGGCCGAGCGGCTGGGCCGGGCCACCGAGTTCCTGCGCCTGGTGCAGCTGGAGAGAATGGCAGACCGGCTGCCGGCGCAGCTCTCGGGCGGCCAGCAGCAGCGCGTGGCGCTGGCCCGTGCGCTGATCACCCATCCCAAGGTGCTGCTGCTCGACGAGCCGCTCTCCGCCCTCGACCCCTTCCTGCGCGGCCAGATGCGCGAGGAGTTGAAGCGGCTCCAGCGGGAACTGGGCATCACCTTCATCCACGTCACCCACGGACAGGAGGAGGCGATGGCCCTCTCCGACATCGCCGTGGTGATGGACCATGGCCGCATCGCCCAGGCCGCGCCGCCGCGCGAGATCTTCGAGCGGCCGGCCAGCGCCTTCGTCGCCCGTTTCATCGGCGGGCACAACGTGCTGGACCTGCCCGGGGGCCGCTTCGCCATCCGCACCGACCGCACCCGCCTTGCCCCCCGGCCGGGCGGCCCGGTGCTGCCCGGCCATGTCACCGCCGTCGAGTACCAGGGCGCCGCCGTGCGCGTGGTGGTCCGCGGCGAGGGCGGCCAGGCCGCCGAGGCGCTGCTGCCGGATGCCGTTTTCCACGCCGCGCCGGTGGAGCCCGGCGCGGCGGTGACCCTGGGCTGGGATGCCGAGGCGGCACATCCCCTGCCCGCGACCGCGACTGCCTGACAGGAGAAGCGTAAGGATGACCGAGACGAAGACATCCCTCACCCGCCGCGGCGCGCTGGCGCTGGCGGGTGCCGCGCTGGGCAGCGGGGCCGTGACCGGCTTCCCGACCCTCTGGGCGCAGAACATCAAGGACGTGACGCTGCGGCAGATCGGCACCGGCGTCTCCGGCCTGAACCCGATCGCCGAGCAGGTGAAGAAGGATCTCGGCTTCAACCTGCAGCTCACGGTGACCGATACGGACGCGGTGGCGCAGCGCGCCGCCACCCAGGCGCGCAGCTTCGACATCGCCGATATCGAGTATTTCTCGATCAAGAAGGTCTATCCGACCGGCGCGGTGCAGCCGATCGACACCAAGAAGATCAAGCTGATCGACAAGATCGTGCCGATCTTCACCACCGGCCGCCTGACGCCGGACAGCCCGATGGGCCAGGGCACCTCGCCCTTCTCGGTCGGCTTCGTGGAAAGCCCGGCCGCCAAGAGCTTCGCCGGCAGGCGCACCGAGCTGATGACGCTGCTGCCGACCATCTACAATGCCGATACGCTCGGCATCCGCCCCGACCTGGTGGGCCGCCCGATCACCAACTGGAAGGACCTGATCGACCCGGCCTTCAAGGGCAAGGCGAGCATCCTGAACATCCCGGGCATCGGCATCATGGATGCGGCGATGGTCTGCGAGAGCGCGGGCATCGCCAAGTACGGCGACAAGGGCAACATGACCCAGGCCGAGATCGACAAGACGATCAACTTCCTGATCGAGCAGAAGCGCGCCGGGCAGTTCCGCGCCTTCTGGAAGAGTTTCGACGAGAGCGTGAACCTGATGGCCTCGGGCGAGGTGATCATCCAGTCCATGTGGTCGCCGGCGGTGGCGGCGGTGCGCTCGCGCGGCATTCCCTGCACCTATCAGCCACTGGCGGAGGGCTACCGCGCCTGGGGCTCCGGCCTCGGCATCATGCGCCACGTCTCCGGCCTGCAGCTCGACGCGGCCTATGAGTACCTGAACTGGTATCTCTCCGGCTGGGCCGGCGCCTTCCTCAACCGCCAGGGCTACTACTCGGCCGTGCTGGAGACGGCGAAGCAGAACATGAGCGAGAACGAGTGGGGCTACTGGATGGAGGGCAAGCCGGCCACGGCCGACATCCTCTCCCCCGAGGGCAAGGTGATGGAGAAGGCCGGCGCGGTGCGCGATGGCGGTTCCTTCATGGAGCGCATGGGCAAGGTGGTCTGCTGGAACTCGGTGATGGACGAGGACCGCTACATGGTGCGGCGCTGGAATGAGTTCATCGCGGCCTGACCTGATGGCGGGGTCCGGGGTGACACGGTCACCCCGGCGGAGGGGTCCAGGGGAGGCGGCGCCTCCCCTGGCCTCGGCTGGAGTTCTTGCGCGAATGCCCCGTCTTTTCCCCTGGCTGCAGACCGCGCCTTTGCTGGCCGTTCTGCTGGTCTTCCTGGTCGTTCCCCTGGCCATGCTGGTGGTCGTCAGCTTCTACGACTATGACAGCTTCAGCCTGATCCCTGATTTCGTGCTGACCAACTATCAGGAGGTCTTCACCTCCGCGGTCACCTGGCGCACCTATCTCAAGACCCTCTGGTTCGCCGGCCTGACCTGGCTGGTGACGCTCGGCCTCGGCTTCTGGCTGGCCTATTTCCTGGCTTTCGTGGTGCGGAGCCCGGCCTGGCGGATGGTGCTCTTCGTGCTCACCACCGTCCCCTTCTGGACCTCCAACCTGATCCGCATGATCGCCTGGGTGCCTTTCCTGGGCCGCAACGGCATCCTGAACAACGGCCTGCTGGCGGTCGGCGCCATCGACCGGCCGCTGGAATTCCTGCTCTTCTCCGATTTCGCGGTGATCCTGGCCTTCGTCCATCTCTACACGCTGTTCATGGTGGTGCCGATCTTCAACACGATGATGCGCATCGACCGCCGGCTGCTGGAGGCGGCGCGCGATGCGGGTGCGGGCTTCTGGCAGGCGCTGTGGTGCGTCATCCTGCCGCTGAGCAAGCCGGGCATCGGCATCGGCAGCATCTTCGTCGTGGTGCTTGTCATGGGCGACTTCGCCACGGTGCGGCTGATGAGCGGCGGGCAGAGCGCCTCGGTCGGGCTGATGATCAGCAACCAGATCGGGCTGATGCAGTATCCGGCGGCGGCGGCAAATGCCGTGGTGCTGCTGGCCATGGTGCTGCTGCTGGTCTCGGCCATGCTGCGCGCCATCGACATCCGCAAGGAGCTCTGAGACGATGCCCGGTCGCGCGGCGCGCATCCTGCTGGGCGGGCTCTTCGGCCTGTTCCTGCTGTTCCTCTACGGCCCGACCATCACCATCGGCATCCTCTCCTTCCAGGGGCCGGATGGCGGGCTGACCTTCCCGATGAACGGCGCCTCGCTGCACTGGTTCGCCCAGCTCTTCCAGCCGCAGGCGGTAGGCGACCTCGGCGCGGCGATGCGGCGCACGCTGGCCCTGGCGGCAATGGTGACAGCGAGCACGGTGGTCATCTCGCTGCTGGCGGGCATGGCCTTCCGGCGCCGCTTCCGCGGCAGCGGGGCGGTGTTCTACCTGACCATCGCCAGCCTGATCGTGCCCTCCATCCTGGTCAGCCTGGGCATCGGCCTGCTGTTCAACCAGATGGAATGGGAGCCGGCCTGGTACAGCTCGGCCTTCGGGGCGCAGCTCACCTGGACCCTGCCCTTCGGCCTGCTGATCATGTTCGCCGTGTTCAACCGCTTCGACCGGAGCTGGGAAGAGGCGGCGCG
The DNA here is from genome assembly GCF_030063475.1 of Roseomonas sp. E05. Lineage (GTDB taxonomy): Bacteria > Pseudomonadota > Alphaproteobacteria > Acetobacterales > Acetobacteraceae > Pseudoroseomonas. The sequence goes on along the minus strand of NZ_JASIRT010000003.1, from coordinate 236,293 downwards.
CGACATGGGCGCGACGCCCTGGCAGAGCTTCCGGCACGTGGTGCTACCGATCATCGCGCCGAGCGTCGTCGGCATCGCGCTGTTCGGCTTCACCCTCTCCTTCGACGAGTTCGCCCGCACGCTGCTCACCGCCGGCAGCGGCAACACCCTGCCGCTGGAAATCCTCGGCATGACCACGACGGTGACGACGCCCGTGCTCTACGCGCTCGGCACCGTCTCCACCGCGGTCTCCTTCCTGGTGATCGGGGGCGCCATCCTCGGCGTGCGGCTGCTGGGGCGGCGGCGCGGGGCCGCACCCGAGGCCAGGGGCTCCGCCCCTGGAACCCCGCCGGGGGGATAGTATCCCCCCGGGCCCCGCCTTCCGTCGGCGCTCAGAACACCAGCCGCAGCGCGGCCAGGCCGAGAAGCGGTCGCTCGGCATTCGCCGCCGGCTCCGCGACGCCCGCCGAGACATAGGCGTTCAGCGACACCGCCGCAGGGCCAAGGCGCCCCAGGTCAAGCCGGCCATTCAGCACCAGTTGGGGGCGGGCGTCGAAGACCGACGCCACCATCTGGGAAAGCGGCAGGCTGCTGGCCAGGGAGAATTGCCGGCCCTGCGCCGGCGCGGTCAGGTTGGCGACCACGTAGGACTCCTTCTGCGCATAGGGCACAGCTCCGCCGAGGGCCGCGCGCAGCGTGAACATGTCCTTACCCTGCGCCTGCGCCGAGGGCGCCACCGCCCAACTCCCAAGAAGGGCCAGCACGGCAATCAGGAGACGGGGGCGCATCATCAGGCGGAACTCCTGTTAAGCCTTGCTTTCCGCCGACCTGCTTAGGCCACATCTTCGCCACATTTCAACCGCAATTATGGCATTTTTGCCTTATTTTAACCGCATTGCCTCGCGCAAAAGGCGGTGCACCCCCAAAGAAAGCCCAAATCTGAACAGCAAATTAACGCCCCTTCCTGCCATGCCATGAAGATGCTGCAGCGCATCAAATTGTGGCAAATGGTGGCCACTTCGCCACAATCATCCACAGCGCCGGCGCAGGCCGCCGGCGCCGGATCGGGCATGGCGAGGGCGCCTTCTGGCACGCCGAGGCGCCCCTCCGCGAAGCGCAGAGCAGGTCAGCCGTCGGAGGACAATGGGGAGAGGAGAAGCGCGCCGACGGAGGTCGCCGGCGCTGGCGCGCTCAGGACGCGCTGCGGGCGGGCGCCTGCTGGGCCGGCGGCGCCGGCGGCCGCAAACTTTCGAAGACCAGCATCCGGTGGCCCTGGTGCTGGAAGGTGTCGCTGGGCTGCAGGCCGAGGTCGCCGAGCACGGCGCGCGAGGCGAGGTTGCTCTCCCGCGCCACGGCGATGATGCGCGCCAGCCCGGCAGCATGCCCGAAGGCCAGCGCGGCGCGCGCCGCCTCCCGCGCATAGCCCTTGCCGCGCACCTGCGGCCAGAGCGCGAAGCGCAGCGCCACGCCGCGCCCGTCCGGACGCTCCATCAGCCCGACGATGCCGAGGAAGCGGTCATCCTCGGTGAGATGCACCGCCCAGGTGCCATAGCCCCGCACCTGCCAGAAGGCGATGTCGTCGCGCAGTTCCTCCTCGGCGCGCTCCGGCGTGCGCAGGCCGTGCAGCATCAGTCCGAAGGCGGCCTCGTCCCCCTTCAGGGCGACGAGGTCGGCGAGATGCCCGGGGCCGACGGGGCGCAGCGTCAGCCGCGACGTGCGCACCGTGTGCGGGGATTCCGCCCGCGCGAGGCCGTCCATGACGTTACCGGGTGAGCGGCCGGTACTTGATCCGGTGCGGCTGGTCCGCCGCCGCGCCGAGGCGTCGGCGTCGGTCGGCCTCATAGGCCTGGTAGTTGCCCTCGAACCACTCGACGTGGCTGTCGCCCTCGAAGGACATGATGTGCGTCGCCAGGCGGTCGAGGAACCAGCGGTCGTGCGAGATGATCACGGCGCAGCCGGCGAAGTCGGTCAGCGCCTCTTCCAGGGCGCGGAGCGTGTCCACGTCGAGGTCGTTGGTCGGCTCGTCGAGCAGGATGACGTTGTGCGGCTTGCGCAGCATCTTGGCGAGGTGCACGCGGTTGCGCTCGCCGCCCGAGAGCACGCCGACCGGCTTCTGCTGGTCCGAGCCCTTGAAGTTGAAGGCGGCGGCATAGGCGCGCGAGGGCACGGCGCGCTTGCCCATCATGATCAGGTCCTCGCCGTCCGAGATCTCCTGCCAGACGGTGCGCTTGTCATCCAGCGTGTCGCGCGACTGGTCGACATAGCCGAGATCGACGGTGTCGCCGACTTTCAGCGTGCCGCCGTCGGGCTTCTCCTTCCCGGTGATCATCTTGAACAGCGTGGACTTGCCGGCGCCGTTCGGGCCGATCACGCCGACAATGCCGCCCGGCGGCAGCTTGAAGGAGAGGTCGTCGATCAGCAGGTTGTTGCCGAAGCCCTTGCGCAGGTTCTCGGCCTCGATGACCAGGTTGCCCAGGCGCGGCGCGGGCGGGATCTGGATCTCGGTCGGGTCCGGGGCGCGCTCCTGGCTGCGGGCCAGCAGCTCCTCATAGGCCTGGATACGGGCCTTGCTCTTGGCCTGGCGCGCGGCGGGGGAGCGGCCGATCCACTCCTGCTCCTCGGCCAGCTGCCGCTGACGGGTGCTCTCCTCCTTCTCCTCCTGGGCCAGGCGCTTGCGCTTGGCGGCGAGGTAGGCGGAGTAGTTGCCCTCGTAGGGGATGCCGCGGCCGCGATCGACCTCCAGGATCCAGTTGGTGACGTTGTCCAGGAAGTAGCGGTCGTGGGTGACGATCAGCACCGCGCCCTGGTAGTCGCGCAGCGTCTTCTCCAGCCAGGAGACGCTCTCGGCGTCCAGGTGGTTGGTCGGCTCGTCGAGCAGCAGCAGGTCGGGCTTCTCCAGCAGCAGCTTGCACAGCGCCACGCGGCGCCGCTCGCCGCCGGAGAGATGCGTCACCGCGCTCTCGGCCGGCGGGCAGCGCAGCGCGTCGAGCGCGATGTCGACGGTGCGGTCCAGGTCCCAGCCATTGGCGGCGTCGATGCGCTCCTGTAGCTCGGCCTGCTCGGCGAGCAGGGTGTTCATCTCGTCCTCGCCCATCTCCTCGGCGAACTTCATCGAGATCTCGTTGAAGCGCTCGAGGTCGGCGGTGAGCGTGCCGAAGGCGTCGCGGACGTTCTCGCCCACGGTCTTGGTCGGGTCGAGCTGGGGTTCCTGCGACAGGTGGCCGATCTTGACGCCCTCGGCGGCCCAGGCCTCGCCGCCGAACTCCTTGTCCTGCCCGGCCATGATGCGCATCAGCGTGGACTTGCCGGCGCCGTTCGGGCCGAGCACGCCGATCTTGGCCGTGGGCAGGAAGGAGAGAGTAATGCCTTTGAAGATCTCTCGCCCGCCCGGGTAGGACTTGGTGAGATCCTTCATCACATAGACGTACTGGTAAGCGGCCATGACTACACGTATCCCGGGGCAGAGGTTCGGCCTCGGTTCTAGCCATCCGGGCGCCCTACGCCAAGCGTAAGGGTTCCGGACCGGCCGGCGCCGGCATGGAGCGCACTCCCTTGCCGCGCCTCAGCCGGCCACCCGCACCTGGTCGCGCCCCGCATGCTTCGCCGCGTAGAGGGCGGCGTCGGCCCGGCGCAGCAGGTCCTCCAGGCGCGCCTCCCCCGCCCGTGCCAGGGCGAGGCCGAAGCTGGCGGAAAGATGCTCCGCCGGCGCGCCCGCAGGCAGGCGGATGGAGGCCAGCACCGCCCGCATGCGCTCGGCGATGTGCTCCGCCTCGGCAAAGTCGGTTTCCGGCAGGGCGATGGCGAACTCCTCGCCGCCCAGCCGGCCCAGCAGGTCCTGCCGCCGCAGCCGCGCCATGCAGCATTCCGCCACCCGCCGCAGCACCAGGTCGCCGCCCGCGTGACCGGCACCGTCGTTGATCGCCTTGAAATGGTCGAGATCGAAGGCGAGCAGCGCGAAGGGCCGCCCGGCCCCGGCGGCGCGCTGCAAGGCCGCCTGCGCCTGGGCCAGGAAGCTGCGGCGATTGGCCAGGCCGGTCAGCGCGTCGGTATCCGCCAGCCGGCGCAATTCCGCAGTGCGCTCGGCCACCCGCCGCTCCAGCAGGTGGTTCGCCTCGGCCAAGGCCAGTTCGGCTTCCCGCCGTTCGCTGACCAGGGCGAGCAGGGTCAGGATGTTCATGCCGCAGAGCACGATCAGCAGCCCGACCGACTGCATCGGGTTGTCCACCGCCTCGCCCTGGAAGGGTCCATGTCCCGCCACCGTGCCGGCCGAGGCGATGACGCAGAGCAGCGTCAGCAGCGAATAGGCGGCGCGCAGCGAGATCCGCAGCGCGATCCAGGAGAGCGGCACCGCCAGCAGGAAGACCAGTTGCGCCGAAGGCAGGCGCGGCGGCAGGTCCAGCTCGAAGACGACCAGCGCCAGCAGCGCCGTGCCGAGCCATACCGAGCCGTCCAGCAGGCGCAGGCCGGCGCCCTGCGGCGCCGAAGGAGTGCGCTCCACCCCCAGCCAGAGTGCCAGCGAGGGCGCGAAATAGAAGGTGCCGCCGGCATCGCAGAGCAGCCAGCCCGAGAAGATCCCCGGCAGCGCCTGCGGCGGTGCGTCGCCCAGCAGCCACATCGCCAGGGTGCCGCCCATCGCGGTCAGGCCGGCATGCAGCAGCACCGCGCCGGCCAGGAAGGCGATCACGCCGCCGAAGCGGGTGAACAGGCCGGTGGCGGGGCGGAAGCGCCGCGTCAGCGTGGCGCCGGCCAGCGGCCCCAGCATGTTGCCGAGCGAGATCAGCGCCGCCAGTTCCGGGCGGCTGCCGAAGGCAATGGCATTCACCAGGAAGGAGCCGGCGAAGAGGCCCGGCGCCAGCCGCCATCCTCCCAGCATCGCCGCCACTGCGGCGAGGCCGGCGGGCAGCCAGATCGGCGAGGGAAACAGGCCATAGGCGGCAAAGAAGCGCCCCACCGCGCAGCCCAGGCCGAGATAGCCCAGCATGACCGCCAGGTTCAGGCCCAGCCAGAGCCGCGCTCCGCCCGCGCGGCACCAGCCCGGGCACCAGGCGGCGTCGGGCTGCGGCCAAAGGCGCCCCAGGCGGCCCACCCGTGCAGGTGCGGGCAGCGACACAGGCACAGTCGCGGACAAGCTGCTTCTCCGGCGGCGGAAACTGCCCGCCATGCGGGCACGCGCGCATCTCACGGTTTTTTGAGCAGCAATGCAAGACAACATTGCGCGCCCCGCGCGCAGGGCCCCGTGGCGGCACCTCTCCCCTCCCTGCGCCCGGCAGGACTCGAACCCGCAACCAAGCCGTTATGAGCGGCCCGCTCTGACCATTGAGCTACAGGCGCGCCGGGAAAAGGAGACGGGCGCGATTCGTGCCCCGCCGCCTCTGCTAGACCGGGATGCCCTCAGGGGGCAAGAAAGCTGCGGATCGGTGCCTCGGCCTGCGCCATGCCCGCCACCCCTTCGAGGTGCCCCAGCCCGCCGGAGAGCGGCGCCATGGTCACCGGCCTGCCGGCGCGCTGCAGGTTTTTCACCAGGTCCTCGCTGTACTCGATGGGGAAGACGCGGTCGTTCCGGCTCGGCACCACCATCCAGCGCGCCCGGCTGCGCGCGAGGGCCGCCTCGGTGCCCGGGTATTCGTTCAGGAACAGCTGGTTGGCGCGCGCCAGATAGAGGAAGGAGTTGGCGTCGGCCTGCTTGGCGCGGGCCGACGCCGCGCTCTCCACCCATTGCTCGATGGCGAAGCGGTCCTGGATGCGACGGGCGGGGTCCTGCCCCTCCGCCGGGCGGCGGCCGAACTGCTCGGCCCAGCCGCGGTCGCGCGAATGCAGCGTGACCAGCTTCAGCGCCTCGGTCAGCCCGCGCAGCGGCGGCTCCCGGCCCTGGGCGTAGTAGTCGCCGTTGCGCCAGTTGGGGTCCATGCGGATCGGCGCGGCCCAGAGGTCCAGCCAGCCCAGCATCCAGGCATCCATCTCGCCGGTGCCGATGGCCGGCATCACCCGCTCGACCATCTCCGGATAGGCCACCGCCCACTCGATCGCCTGCAGCGAACCCATGCTCGGCCCGGCCACCAGCGCCAGCCGGCGCACCCCCAGACTGTCCAGCAGCCGCTTCTGCACCTCCACGAAATCGCGGATCGAGACGACCGGGAAGCTCATCGCCCAGGGCCGGCCGGTGGAGGGGTTCACCGAGGCGGGGCCGGTGGTGATGGTGTGCTGGTCGGCCGCGTTCAGGTTGACCATCGTGTCGGCGGCGACGACGAAGAAGCGCTCCGTGTCGATCGGCTTGCCCGGGCCGATGATGGCGTCCCACCAGCCCAAGGGCCCACCCGGCTGGAGCTGCCCGAAGGCATGGCTGTTGCCGCTGAAGAAATGCGTGATGAGCACCGCGTTGTCGCCCGCCGCATTCAGCTTGCCCGCCGTCTGGTAACCGGTGCGGACCGTCGGAATCGTGGCGCCGCCGCGCGTGGTGTAGTTCTCGAAACGGAACTCGCGCTTCTCGACGAGAGCCGGCGGCGTATCGGCCCGGGCTCCTGCCGGCAGCGCGCCAGCCAAAGTCCCGGCGAGCGCGGCGGAGAGCAGGAGGCGGCGCGTGGTCATGACCTGTCTTCCCTTCTGGCCGGGTCCGTACCGTGTCCATGCGGCCCGGCTGACGCCGCATGGTGCCCCTGGGCATGGCGGGCGGGCAAGCCCCGCCGCGCGCTCGCGTTGCCGCCGCCGCCGCCCCCTGCTAACAGCCAGCCACATTGCCCAGCCCAATGATACGGAACGGATGCCCGCCATGGACGTGACGAAGCTCTCCACCGGCAAGAACCCGCCGCATGACATCAACGTCGTGATCGAGATCCCGCAGGGAAGCTCGGTGAAGTACGAGGTGGACAAGGACAGCGGCGCCGTGGTGGTGGACCGTTTCCTGTTCACCCCGATGGCCTACCCGGCCGCCTATGGCTTCATCCCCGGCACCCTGGCGGATGACGGCGACCCCTCCGACGCGCTGGTGCTGGTGCCGACCCAGGTGGTGCCGGGCTCGGTGATCCGCGCCCGCCCGGTCGGCGTGCTGTTCATGGAGGACGAGAGCGGGCAGGACGAGAAGCTGGTCTGCGTGCCGCATGACAAGATCACCCTCGCCTTCACCGATGTGAAGGAGCTGGAGGACCTGCCGAAGATCACGCGCGACGCGATCGAGCACTTCTTCACCCGCTACAAGGACCTGGAGCCGGGCAAGTGGGTGAAGGTGAAGGGCTGGGGCAACGCCGCCCAGGCCGCCGAGATCATCCAGAAGCAGATCGCCGCGGCGAAGTGAGCCGCGCCGGGCGCCGGCGGCCCTGTGCCGCCGCGCCACGGCCCCGCACCGCAGGCTGAGGCGCCGCCTCAGCCCTGCGCCTCGGCGGTGCCTCCCTGCAGCCGACGCACCAGCCCGGACAGGGCCGCCTGCAGCCCCTCCCCCTGCCGCGCCACCGCGGCGCCCGCCTGCCGCATCCCCTCCAGCGCGGCGGCATCGGCGGCGATGCACTGGTCCACCTCTCCCATTCCCGCCGCCACCCGGCCCGAACCCGCCGCCGCGTCGGCGACGTTGCGGGCGATCTCCCGCGTCGCCTCGCCTTGCTGCGTCACCGCGGTCGCGATCGCCTCGGCGATGGTGCTGCTCTCCCCGATCGCCTCACTGACGCCGCGGATCGTCACCACCACCTGCTCGGTGGTGCGCTGCATGGCGCCGATCTGCGCGCCGATCTCCTCGGTCGCGCGGGCGGTCTGCCCCGCCAGCGCCTTCACCTCGTTGGCCACCACCGCGAAGCCGCGCCCCGCCTCGCCGGCGCGCGCCGCCTCGATCGTGGCGTTCAGCGCCAGCAGGTTGGTCTGCCCGGCGATGTCGCTGATCAGTTCCACCACGTCGCCGATGCGGCGGGCCATCTCGGCAAGGCTGCCCACCGCCTCGTCCGCCCGGACCGCCTCGGTGGTGGCGCGGCCGGCGGCGCCGGCGCTCTCGGCCACCCGCGCGGCGATGGCATTGACCGAGGCGGCCAGCGCCTCGGCGGCCTCCGCCACCGCCCGCACATTGCCGCCCGTCCGCTCTGCCTCCGCCGCGGCGGCGGAAAGCTGGCCCGTCACCTGCTGGCGGGTATGGGCCATGCCGGCGGTGGTGCGGTTGAGCCCGGCGGCGGACTCCGCCAGCGCCGCCGCGACGCCACCGAGGGAGGCCTCCACCTCCCGTGCCAGGAGCTGCTGCGCCGCCTGGCGCTGCGCCTCCGCCTGACGCCGGCCGGCCTCGCGCTCCTCCCGCATCTGCTCGGCCTCCAGCAGCGCGGTGCGGAACACGGCGACACTCTCCGCCATGCGGCCGATCTCGTCGCCCCGGCCCAGGCCCGGCACCGGGGCAGCGTGCCCGCCGGCCGCCAGCCCCTGCATCCGCGCCCCCAGCGCCGCCAGCGGGCGGGTGATGCCACGCCCGATCAGCGCCGCCAGCAGCCCCAGCACCGCCGCCACGCCGAGGGCCATGCCGCCCATGGTCAGGGCGCTGTGCCGCTGGGTGGCGCGCAGGTCGTCCACATAGACGCCGGTGCCGATCACCCATCCCCAGGGCGCGAAGCCGCGCACGAAGCTCACCTTCTCGACCGGCTGCTCGCTGTTGGGCCGGGGCCAGAGATAGGAGACGAAGCCGCTGCCCGAACGCCGCACCGTCTCGACCAGCGCCATGAACAGCGGGAAGCCGGCGGGGTCCCGCACCGCCGCCACGTTCTGCCCCTCCAGATCGGGCTTGATCGGGTGCATCACCACCCGGGGCTCCATGTCGGTGATGAAGACATACTCGGCGCCGCTGTAGCGCAGGGACCGCACGGCATGCAGCACCCGCGCCTGCGCCTCGGCCCGGGTGGTGCGGCCGGCCCGCTCCTCGGTTTCCTCCGTGGCGGCGATGGCGACGACGGATTCGACCACGGCGCGCAGGGTGGCCAGCCGCCCCTCCTCCAGCGCGGTCGTCTGCCTGTGGACGGCCTCGGCGGCGAAGCCGGCGAGCGCGGCCATGGCCAGCAGCACCATCAGCCCCAGGCGCCAGGCCAGAGGCAGGCGGCCCAGCAGGCCGGGCGGGTGCGTGGAAGGGGGGGACATGGGCGGCCTCCGAGGGTGCTTGCTGCCGGACATTCGGCGCAAGCTTCCCCGGTTCCGGTTAGCGGAGGCTTAGGAGGCGTGCCGCCGGAAGGGGGCCGGCCGCCGGCTCAGGCGAGCAGCCGCTCCGGCACCTTGAGGCCCAGGCGCACGGGCACGGGCCAGACCTCGCGCAGCGTGCGCAGCCGGACGAAGCCGGCCGCCAGGTAGTTGGGCAGCGCGCGGGGGTGGTCCGCCGTGCAGGTGTTGACCGTCACGGCACCGCAGCCGGTCGCCCAGGCCGTGTCCACCGCGGCGCGCAGGAAGGCGCGCCCCAGCCCATGCCCGACGGCATGCGGCAGCAGCCCGAAATAGGCGATATTGGCCGTGCCGAGGCCCGGGCGCCGCTCCAGCTCGAAGAAGCCGGCCGGCGCGCCGTCCAGGTACAGCACGTGGATGGAGACATGCGGGTCGCCCAGGATGGCGGCGATCTCGGCGTCGGGCGCGGCGCGGCGCAGCCACCAGACATACTCCCCGCCCACCGTGTTGTAGAGATAGCGGTAGAAGGGCACCGTGCAGCGCGCCACCCGCTCCATCCGCGCGCCGGCCGGCAGGGCCGGCCCGGGCTCCGCCGGCGGCGCGCTCATCCGCAGGAACGTGACCTCCACCGCCACCCGGATGACCGGCTCCACCGCCGCGAGCGCCATCTCAGTTGTCCAAAAACGAGCGCAGCTTGCGCGAACGGCTGGGGTGCTTGAGCTTGCGCAGCGCCTTCGCCTCGATCTGGCGGATGCGCTCGCGCGTCACGTTGAACTGCTGCCCGACCTCCTCCAGCGTATGGTCGGTGTTCATGCCGATGCCGAAGCGCATGCGCAGCACGCGCTCCTCGCGCGGGGTCAGGCTGGCCAGCACCCGCGTGGTCGCCTCGCGCAGGTTGGTCTGGATGGCCGCGTCCAGCGGGATGATGGCGTTCTTGTCCTCGATGAAGTCGCCGAGGTGGCTGTCCTCCTCGTCGCCGATCGGCGTCTCCAGCGAGATCGGCTCCTTGGCGATCTTCAGGACCTTGCGCACCTTCTCGAGCGGCATGCCGAGCTTTTCGGCCAGCTCCTCCGGCTGCGGCTCGCGGCCGATCTCGTGCAGCATCTGGCGCGAGGTGCGCACCAGCTTGTTGATCGTCTCGATCATGTGCACGGGGATGCGGATGGTCCGGGCCTGATCGGCGATCGAGCGGGTGATGGCCTGCCGGATCCACCAGGTGGCGTAGGTCGAGAACTTGTAGCCGCGGCGGTACTCGAACTTATCGACCGCCTTCATCAGGCCGATATTGCCCTCCTGGATCAGGTCCAGGAACTGCAGGCCGCGGTTGGTGTACTTCTTGGCGATGGAGATCACGAGGCGCAGATTGGCCTCGATCATCTCCTTCTTCGCCTGGGTCATGTCGCGCTCACCGCGGCTGACCGTGCTGTAGACCCGCTTGAACTCGTCCACCGGCAGGCCGGTGACGGCGGCGGTGTTGCCGATCTGGGTGCGGATCGCCTCCACCTCGGCCCGGCTGCGCTCGATGAAGTTCTTCCAGGGCTTGCCCGGCAGGGTGTTGATCCGCTCGAACCAGGCCGGGTCGATCTCGGCGCCACGCCAGTGCTGCAGGAAGTCCTCGCGCTTGACGCGGCTGGCCTCGGCCAGCCGCAGGACCTGCCCCTCGAAGGCGGTGATGCGGCGGTTCAGCCCCTTGAGCTGGTCCACCAGCTCCTCGATGCGGTTGTTGTGCAGATGCACCTTCTGCACCAGCCCCACCAGTTCCTGGCGCTGCCGCTCGTAATTCTGCTCGCTGCGCTCGGCGAAGTCCTCGCCGGCGGTATAGGCGTCCATCCGCTTCTGCTGCAGCTTCTGCAGCCTGCCGTAGAGCTCCTCGATGGCCTCGAAATTGGCCAGGACGTCCGGCTTGAGCTTCTCTTCCAGCGCGGAGAGGGAAAGCCCCATCCCCTCACCCTCCTCGCCCTCCTCGAACTCCTCGGTCTCCGGCGTGGGGGGGACCTCGGGGTTCTCGGCGGCGGCGGTGGCCTCCAGATCGATCACGTCGCGCAGCAGCATGCGGCCTTCCTTGACCGCCTCGTGCCAGTTCAGGATCGCCTGGAAGGTCAGCGGGCTCTCGCAGAGCCCGCCGATCATCATGTCCCGCCCGGCCTCGATGCGCTTGGCGATGGCGATCTCGCCCTCGCGCGAGAGCAGCTCGACGCTGCCCATCTCGCGCAGGTACATGCGGACCGGGTCGTCGGTGCGGCCGAGGCTCTCCTCGTCCACATTGCCGCCGCTTTCCTCGTCCTCCTCCTCCTCGGCGCCCTCGGCCTTGGTGGCGGCCTTGGCGCCCTCGGGATCCTCGGTCTCCTCCGCCTCCACCACGTTGATGCCGAGGTCATTCAGCATCGCCATGGTGTCCTCGATCAGTTCGGAGGAAACCTGCTCGGAGGGAAGTGCCTGGTTCAGCTCATCATAGGTGACGTAGCCGCGCTCCTTGCCGCGGGCGACCAGCTTCTTGACCGCCGCCGAGAGGGTATCGAGGAGCGCTCCCTCCACCGCCTCGTCGCGGTTCTCGACCGTGTCGGTGCCGTTCGCGACCTTGCTCGCCATGCCGATCCGCTCCGTCTGACGCTGTCCGGCCCGCCATTCTGGCCGGGGTGCCTCGCCCTGGTCCCACGGCCCTCGCACAAGGGCCGAAATGCCGCGCCCGCATTGCACGCCATACATGGGGGCCATAACGCCCCGCCCCCCGCCAGCACAAGAGCGCGGCGGCATTCGGCGAGGTTGCCCGCTCAGGCCTCCTCGCCCGGCCCGTCCTCCTCCATGCCGCCGCGGCGCTGAGTCGCAAGCAGCTCGTTCAGGCGGATGACGCGGGTCTGCGCCATGGGGTCATTGGTTGCTTCCCAATCCCGCAGCGCGGCCTGCCGCTCGGCCAGCAGGGCCGCCTCGCCCCGCAGCCCGGCATAGAAATGCCACCAGCTTTCCGCGACCAGCTTGGGCAGGGCCGTGGCAGCGGCGGCGGCCGGCGGAGCCCGGGTGAACCGGCGCGCCCAGTCCAATCCTTCCGGCTCCGTCTCCTTCAGGTGGGCGAGCAGTTCGGCGGCTTCAAGCCGCGCCGCACCCGCCTGCCAGGCGACGAGCCGCTGCCGTAGCCGGATGGCCACACCATCGGGAAGATCGAGCTGCATCAATGCCTCCTCCACCTCCGGCAGGAGCCAGGGATGCGCGATCAGGACCGCCAGCAGGCAGCGGGCCTGCTCCTGCCGTACCTCGGCCGGGTCGATCCCGGGGCGCGGCAGGTCGAGCGCCGGGGGGCCCGGCCGGCCGCGCCCGCCCCCGAACCGTTCCCCCCGCCCGCGCGGCGCAAAGGCGGGGGCCTGGCGGCGGCTGCCGGCGAAGAAGCGGTCGAGCAGCAGGCGGCGGTACTCGGCGCCCAGGATCTTGTCCGGGATGCTGTCGGCGGCGGCGATCATGCGATGGCGCAGCATGGCCCGCGCCTCCGGCGAGGCGCCGGGCGACTGCGCCGCCAGCATCTCGTAGAGCACCTCGGAAAGCGGGCGGGCGGCCTCCAGAACCGCCTTGAAGGCCCCCGGCCCGCCGCGCGCCACCAGCGTGTCCGGGTCCTCCCCGGCAGGCAGGGTGGCGAAGCGCAGCGAATGCTCCGGCGTCAGCAGCGGCAGCGCCAGCTCGGCCGCGCGAGCGGCGGCACGCGCGCCTGCCGCGTCGCCGTCGAAGCACAGCACGGGCTGCGGAGACAGGCGCCACAATTCGGCAAGCTGCTCCTCCGTCAGGGCGGTGCCGAGCGGGGCCACCGCGCCGCCGAAGCCCGCCTGATGCAGGGCGATGACATCCATGTAGCCCTCGACCACCACCACCGGCGCGCCGCGGAAGGCCGCCTCCCGCGCCAGGTCCAGGCCGTAGAGATTGCGGCGCTTGGAGAACAGCTCCGTCTCCGGGCCGTTCACGTATTTCGGCTGGCCGTCACCCAGGACGCGGCCGCCGAAGGAGATGATCCGCCCGCGCCGGTCGCGGATCGGGAACATGACCCGGTTGAAGAACAGGTCGGCCGGCGGGGCGTCGCCCTCCCCCGCCCGCATCAGCCCGCCCTCGATGAGCTGACGGGGTTCGATGCCCTGCGGCTTCAGGTCGGCCGCGAGCACGCCGCGCCCGCCGCCGGACCAGCCCAGCCCGAACTTCTGGATGGTCTCCTCGGACAGGCCGCGCCGCAGCAGGTAGTCCAGCCCGGCGCGCCCCTCGGGCAGGCGGAGGCGGCGCTGGAAGGCGTCGGCGGCGGCCTCCAGCACGCCATGGAGGTCGCGCGCCTTGGCCTCGCGCTTCGCCTGCTGCGGGCTGGGCTTCGGCACCTCCAGCCCGGCCTCGGCGGCCAGCCGCTCCACCGCCTCGGGAAAGCTGGCGCCCTGGGTCTGCATGACGAAGGCGATGGCATCGCCATGCGCGCCGCAGCCGAAGCAGTGGTAGTGGTCATCATAGACGTAGAAGGACGGCGTCTTCTCCCCATGGAAGGGGCAGCAGCCCCGCCATTGGCGGCCGGCGCGCGTCAGCTTCGTGGCCCGCCCGATCAACGGCGCCAGCGGCGTGCGGAGGCGGAGCTCCTCAAGGAAATTCGGCGGCAGCGACATCGGGGGCCTTCGGGACCAGCCGGAAGCTTAGCGCTCCGGCGCGAGAAAGGCTGGGGGAATGAATTCCCCCAGACCCCCTTCTTCTTTCTTCGGGTTTTCGCGCCCGCGGGCAGCCAGGGCAGCGCCTGAACTGACAGAAAGAAGATGGGGGGCTCGGGGGGAATTCATTCCCCCCGACCTTTTCCCTCAACCGTTCAGCGCCGCCTTCACCAGCGGGCCGGCCTTGGCCATATCCATCGTGGCGGCATATTTGGCGCGCAGCGCAGCCATCACCTTGCCCATGTCCTTCATCGAGGCGGCACCGGTCTCCGCCACCGCCTCGGCCACGGCGGCCTGCATCGCCGCGTCATCCATCTGCTGCGGCAGGAAGCCCTCGATCACCGCGATCTCGGCCTCCTCCTTCTCCGCCAGCTCGGCCCGGCCGCCCTGGCGATAGAGGTCGGCGCTCTCGCGGCGGCTCTTCACCATGCCGCGCAGCATGGCGACGATCTGCTCCTCCGGCACCTGCTCCACCCCGCTCGGGCGGGCGGCGATATCGGTGTCCTTCAGCTTGGCCATGATCATGCGGATGGTGGAGGTGCGAGCGGCATCCCTCGCCAGCATCGAGGCCTTCAGGTCCTCCGTGAAGCGGCTGCGCAGGCTCATCGGCCTTCTCCTTTTCGGCACCCCGCCCAGATAAGACTGCGGGCAGGCAGGTCGGCAGGTATAAACCGCGTCCCCGCCCCGAGAGCCAGAGGCGACCTCTGGGAAAAGATTTCCCAGACACGCAGATGCCTGTTGAACTGGGAAGAGAATTCCCAGATAAGCCGCATCATGCGGTCCGTGGAAGACATCATCGCCCTGATGGGCGGCCCCGAAGCCGTCGCGACGCGCTGCGGCGTCGGCACCGAGGCGGTGCGCAAGTGGCGCCAGGCGCGCGCCATCCCCGCCAAGCACTGGCCGGCGATCATCGCCGCCACCGGACTTTCCCTCGCCGAACTGGCCCCCGGCGCGCCCTCCGCTTCCACCCTGCCCCCCATCCCCATCCCGGAGACGAGCATGCCCGCCGCGAACACCCCGCACGCTGCCGACCAGCCCCCCGCCGGCGCCACCGCCGCCCTGGTGCTGGCCGATGGCTCGGTGTTCTGGGGCGTCGGCTTCGGCGCCCATACCACCACGGTGGGCGAGGTCTGCTTCAACACCGGCATGACCGGCTACCAGGAAACGCTGACCGACCCCTCCTATGCCGGGCAGATCATCACCTTCACCTTCCCGCATATCGGCAATGTCGGCGCCAATGCGGAGGACGTGGAGAGCATCACCCCCGCCGCCCGCGGCCTGGTGGTGAAGCAGGACCTCACCGATCCCGCCAACTGGCGCGCCACCCGCCACCTCGACGACTGGCTGAAGAGCCACGGCATCCCCGGCATCGCCGGCGTGGACACCCGCGCCCTCACCGCCCGCATCCGTGACACCGGCGCCCCGACCGGCGTGCTGGCCTTCCCCGTCGAAGGCCGCTTCGACATGGCCACGCTGAAGGCGCAGGCCGCCGGATGGCCGGGGCTGGAGGGCATGGACCTCGCCAGGGAAGTCTCCTGCCGGCAGGCCTACCAGTGGGAGGAGGGCCTCTGGCACTGGGGCCAGGGCTATGAGAAGGCGCCCGCCCGCAAGCACAAGGTGGTGGCCATCGACTACGGCGCCAAGCGCAACATCCTGCGCTGCCTGGCCGATGCCGGCTGCGCCGTGACCGTGCTGCCCGCCACCGCCACCGCCGAGGACATCCTCTCCCACGACCCGGATGGCGTCTTTCTCTCCAACGGCCCCGGCGACCCGGCGGCGACCGGCGAATACGCGGTGCCCGCCATCCAGGGCGTGCTGCAATCCGGCAAGCCGGTCTTCGGCATCTGCCTCGGGCACCAGTTGCTGGCGCTCGCTCTCGGCGGCAGGACCTTCAAGCTGGACCGCGGCCACCGCGGCGCCAACCAGCCAGTGAAGGACCTGGCCACCGGCCGCGTCGAGATCACCAGCCAGAACCATGGCTTCGCGGTGGACGACAAGTCCCTGCCCGCGAATGTCCAGGTGACGCATATCTCGCTGTTCGACGGCTCGAACGAGGGCATCGCCGCCACCGATCGTCCGGCCTTCTCCGTGCAGTACCACCCGGAGGCCAGCCCCGGCCCTTCGGATAGTCACTATCTCTTCCACCGCTTCGTCGAGATGATCGAGAAGCACAAGGCGGCCTGACCTTTCGCGGGCCGCCGCAGAGAGGAGCGAAACGATGGCGGGAAGCTTCGACCTGTCCGGCCGCGTGGCCGTGGTCACCGGCGGCAATGGCGGCATCGGCCTGGGCATGGCGCGCGGCCTCGCCGCGGCCGGCGCCTGGGTGGCGGTGGTCGGCCGCAATGCCGCGAAGAACAAGGCCGCGGTCGCCGAGCTGGGCGAGGATGCCTTCGCCATCCAGGCCGACCTCGCCGAACCGGGCGCGGCCGACCGGGTGATCGCCCAGGTGATCGAACAGGCCGGCGGCATGGACATCCTGGTCAACAATGCCGGCACCAACATCCGTCGCCTGCCGCAGGACGTCACGGACGAGGAGTGGATGGCCGTCATGGACGCCAACCTCACCAGCGCCATGCGGATGAGCCGCGCCGCCTATCCGCACCTCAAGGCCAGCGGGCATGGGCGCGTGATCTGCACGGGCTCGATGATGTCCCTCTTCGCCCTGCCGCTCTCCCCTGCCTATGGCGCCAGCAAGGGCGGCATCGTGCAGTACACGCGCAGCCTCGCGGTGGCCTGGGGGCCGGACGGCATCACGGCGAACGCCATCCTCCCCGGCTGGATCGAGACCGAGCTGACCGACGGCGCCCGCCGCGACATCCCCGACCTCTATGACCGCGTCGTGGCGCGCACGCCGCAGAAGCGCTGGGGCACACCCGGCGACTTCGCCGGCCTCGTCGCCTTCCTGGCCAGCGACGCCAGCGCCTTCATCACCGGCACCGCCATCCCCGTGGATGGCGGCCTCTCGGTCCACGGCTGATCCCGGCCCCCGCGCCGGCTCTACTCCTTACGCAGACAGGGTCCCCCGATGCCGAAGCGTACTGACATCAAGTCCATCCTCATCATCGGGGCCGGCCCCATCGTCATCGGGCAGGCCTGCGAGTTCGACTATTCCGGCGCGCAGGCCTGCAAGGCGCTGCGGGCGGAGGGCTACCGGGTCATCCTGGTGAACTCCAACCCCGCCACCATCATGACCGACCCCGGCCTGGCGGACGCCACCTATATCGAGCCGATCACGGTCGAGATGGTCGAGAAGATCATCGCCAAGGAGCGGCCGGACGCGCTGCTGCCCACCATGGGCGGCCAGACCGCGCTGAACACCGCCCTCAAGCTCGCCGAGGCCGGCGTGCTGGCGAAGTACGGCTGCGAGCTGATCGGCGCCAAGGCCGAGGTCATCGACAAGGCCGAGGACCGGCTGAAGTTCCGCGATGCCATGACCAAGATCGGCATCGAGAGCCCGAAGAGCGCCATCGCCCACACCATGGAGGAGGCGCGCGCCGGGCTGGAGCTGGTGAAGCTGCCCTGCGTCATCCGCCCCTCCTTCACGCTCGGCGGCACCGGCGGCGGCATCGCCTACAACCGCGAGGAGTTCGAGCAGATCGTCTCCGCCGGGCTCAGCGCCTCGATGACCAACGAGGTGCTGATCGAGGAATCCGTGCTGGGCTGGAAGGAGTTCGAGATGGAGGTGGTCCGCGACAAGGCGGACAACTGCATCATCGTCTGCTCCATCGAGAACCTCGACCCGATGGGCGTGCATACCGGGGATTCCGTGACCGTCGCGCCGGCGCTGACGCTGACCGACAAGGAATACCAGCGCATGCGCGACGCCTCGATCGCCTGCCTGCGCGAGATCGGCGTCGATACCGGTGGCTCCAACGTGCAGTTCGGCGTCAACCCCGCCGATGGCCGCATGGTGGTCATCGAGATGAACCCGCGCGTCTCCCGCTCCTCCGCGCTGGCCTCCAAGGCGACCGGCTTCCCGATCGCCAAGATCGCCGCCAAGCTCGCCGTCGGCTACACGCTCGACGAGCTGAAGAACGACATCACCATGGTCACGCCGGCCAGCTTCGAGCCGACGATCGACTATGTCGTGGTGAAGATCCCGCGCTTCACCTTCGAGAAATTCCCGGGCACGCCCGCGACGCTGACCACCTCCATGAAGTCGGTCGGCGAGGCGATGGCCATCGGTCGCTCCTTCAACGAGGCGCTGCAGAAGGGCCTGCGCTCGCTGGAGACCGGGCTTTCCGGCCTGGACGACATCACTCCGCCAGGCGATGGCTCGCGCGAGGCGCATATCGCCTCCCTGGCCACCCCGAAGCCGGACCGCGTGCTGGTGGTGGCGCAGGCGCTGCGCGCCGGCCTCAGCGTGGAGGAGATCCACGAGGCCTGCCGCTTCGAGCCCTGGTTCCTGCGCGAGATCGAGAAGCTCGTGCGCGCCGAGAACGCGGTGCGCGAGGCCGGCCTGCCGCAGGACGCCACCGCCTTCCGCCGCCTGAAGGCGATGGGCTTCTCCGACAAGCGCCTCGGCGCGCTGGTCGGGCAGAGCGAGGCGGAGGTGCTGAAGCACCGCCTGGCGCTGGGCGTGATGCCGGTCTTCAAGCGCATCGACACCTGCGCCGCCGAATTCGCCTCCGACACGCCCTACATGTACTCGACCTATGAGGGCGGCTTCGGCACCCCGGTCTGCGAGTCCCGGCCGACCGACGCGAAGAAGATCGTCATCCTCGGCGGCGGGCCGAACCGCATCGGCCAGGGCATCGAGTTCGACTATTGCTGCGTCCACGCGGCCTATGCGCTGAAGGAGGCCGGGTTCGAGACCATCATGGTCAACTGCAACCCGGAAACCGTCTCCACCGACTACGACACCTCCGACCGGCTCTACTTCGAGCCGCTGACCGCCGAGGACGTGGTGAACCTGATCCGCAAGGAGCAGGAGAAGGGCGAGGTGCTGGGCTGCATCGTGCAGTATGGCGGGCAGACGCCGCTGAAGCTCTCCCAGGCGCTGGACAAGGCCGGCATCCCCATTCTCGGCACCAGCGCCGAGGCGATCGACATCGCCGAGGACCGCGAGCGCTTCCAGCAGCTGCTGAAGGGCCTCGGCCTGAAGCAGCCGCAGAACGGCACGGCGCGCGACCTGGATGAGGCGGTGGCCGAGGCCGAGCGCATCGGCTACCCCGTGGTGGTGCGCCCCTCCTACGTGCTCGGCGGCCGCGCCATGGAGATCGCCTGGAACCGCGAGCAGCTCCTGCGCTTCGGCCAGGAGGCGGTGAAGGTCTCGGGCGAGAACCCGATCCTGATCGACCAGTACCTGCAGGACGCCATCGAGGTGGACGTGGACTGCATCGCCGACGAGGCGGGCGAGGTCTATGTCGCCGGCGTCATGGAGCATATCGAGGAGGCCGGCATCCATTCCGGCGACAGCGCCTGCTCCCTGCCGCCCTACTCGCTCTCGCCCGCCATCATCACCGAGCTGAAGGGCGAGACGGAGGCGATGGCCAGAGCCCTCAAGGTGAAGGGCCTGATGAACGTGCAGTACGCGGTGAAGGACGGCGAGATCTTCGTCCTCGAAGTCAATCCGCGCGCCTCGCGCACGGTGCCCTTCGTCGCCAAGGCGACCGGCGTGCCGGTGGCCAAGATCGGCGCCCGCGTCATGGCCGGCGCGAAGCTCGCCGAGTTCGACCTCGATGACGCGGCGATCAGCCGCCACGTCGCGGTGAAGGAGGCGGTCTTCCCCTTCAACCGCTTCCCCGGCGTGGACGTGCTGCTCGGCCCGGAGATGAAGTCCACCGGCGAGGTGATGGGGCTCGATGCCAGCTTCGAGCGCGCCTTCGCCAAGAGCCAGCTCGGCGCCGGCGTGAAGCTGCCCTCCACGGGAACGGCCTTCGTCTCGGTCAAGGACAGCGACAAGAAGGCCGCCGTCTCGGTGGCGCGCCGCCTCACGGATCTCGGCTTCCAGGTGCTGGCGACGCGCGGCACGGCAGCCGTGCTGCGCGAGGCCGGGCTCAACGTCTCGGTGGTGAACAAGGTGATGGAGGGGCGCCCACATTGCGTGGATGCAATCCGCAACGGCGAGATCCAGCTCGTCATCAACACCACGGGCACCGGCCAGGCGGTGGCGGACAGTTTCGACATCCGCCGCGGGGCGCTCACCCATGGCGTGCCGCACTACACGACCATGGCCGGCGCCCGCGCCGCGGCCCATGCGATTGCGGCGCTGAAGGCCGGAACCCTTGATGTGGCGCCGCTGCAGGCTTATTTTTCCCCTTCATTCTGAGGGCGGGCGGGTCCGGTCATGGACCGTGGCCACGCCCGCTCCTTGTCCCCGCCAAAGGCCCCGTGAAAGGGTGCCAAGCAACCGCCGGGTTTTCCGCCCGGCGGTTGATGCCGCGTATGAAGGAAGGAACTGCCGTGCAGAAGTTCCCGATGACCGCCGAAGGCCTGGCCCGGCTCGAAGAGGAATTGCGGCAACTGAAGTCGGAGGAGCGCCCGGCCGTGATCCGCGCGATCGCCGAGGCCCGGGCACATGGGGACCTGTCCGAGAACGCCGAGTACCACGCGGCCCGCGAACGCCAGTCCTTCATCGAGGGCCGGATCGCCGAGCTGGAGGGCATCATTCCCTCCGTCGAGGTGATCGACGTCTCGAAGCTGTCGGGCGACCAGGTGCGCTTCGGCGCCACCGTCACCGTGATCGACGAGGAGACGGAGGAGGAGAAGACCTACCGCATCGTCGGCGCGCATGAGGCGGACACCAAGAACGGCTCGATCTCCATCTCCTCCCCGCTGGCCAAGGCGCTGCTCGGCAAGAAGCTTGGCGACTCCGTCGAGGTGCCGGCGCCGGGCGGCGCCCGCGCCTACGAGATCGCCAAGGTCCGCTTCGTCTGACCATGGCCAGCCCCAGCCTCTCGGGCCTGGTGACCGAGTTGCCGGTGTTGCCGGCCATCACCCTGGCCGACGTGCGGGAGGCGGCCGCGCGCATCCGGGGCGCGGTGCTGCGCACGCCGACCGTGCCGGCGCCCGTCATCGGCCGCGCCGCCGGCTGCGAGGTCTGGCTGAAGCTGGACAACCTCCAGGCGACCGGCGCCTTCAAGGAGCGCGGCGCCGCCAACCGCCTGGCGATGCTGACCCCGCGCGAGAAGGCCACCGGCGTCATCGCCATGTCGGCCGGGAATCACGCCCAGGCGGTCGCCCGCCATGCCAGCCTGCTCGGCATCAGGGCCACCATCGTCATGCCGCGCTTCACGCCGGCCACGAAGGTGGTCCGCACCGAGAGCTGGGGCGCCAATGTGGTGCTGCACGGCGAGACGCTGGCCGAGGCGGCCGCCCATGCCCATGCCCTGGCCCTGCGCGAGGGGCTGACCTTCATCCACCCCTATGACGACCCCGGCGTGATGGCCGGCCAGGGCACCATGGCGATCGAGATGATCGAGGACGCCCCGGGGCTGGACACGCTGATCTTCCCCGTCGGCGGTGGCGGGCTGCTGGCCGGCTGTGCCGCGGCCGCGCTGGAGCTGAACCCCTCCCTCACCGTCTATGGCGTCGAGGTGGAGGGCTACCCGGCGATGGCGCAGCGCCTCGCCGGGCGCCCCGTGGCGGTCGGCGGGCCGACCATCGCCGAGGGCATCGCCGTGCGCGACGTCGGCGAGGCGCCCTATGCCCTGTTGAAGCGCCTGGGCATCGAGGTGCTGGTGGTGCCGGAGCGCGCGGTGGAGCAGGGCGTCGCCCTGCTGGCCGAGGGGGCGAAGGTGGTGGCCGAGGGCGCCGGCGCCGCCGGCGTGGCGGCGCTGCTGGCGCATCCCGCCCGCTTCGCCGGCAGGAAGGTCGGCACCCCGGTCTGCGGCGGCAATATCGACGCACGCGCCCTCTCCAACGTGCTGCTGCGCCAGCTCCTCAGGGACGGGCGCATCCTGCGGCTGCATTTCGACATCCCCGACCGGCCCGGCGTGCTGGCCGACATTTCGAAGCGCATCTCGGATGCGGGCGGCAATGTCATCGAGGTGAAGCACCAGCAGCTCTTCGGGGCGCCCACGGTGCAGTCCACCGAGCTGGAGCTGATGATCGAGGTGCGGGATGCCGCCCAGGGCAATGCCATCATCGCCGCGCTGGAGGCCGCCAGCTACGCCGTCCGGCGCGGCTGAGCCGCCGCCAGGCCATCCCTGGGCCACCCTCACCGAGGCGTGGCCGGGGGCCGCCGCCGCGGCGCCGCTTTTTCCGTTCCCTAGAGCGGCACTCCCGGCACATCCTTGGCGGTATGGATGGTTTGCAATGTGGTGACCCGCCCGACATTGGGCGCGGCGGTCAGGCGGTTGGTCAGCGCATTCTCATGCGCGGTGTCGCGCGCCACCAGCCGCAGCAGGAAGTCGCCGCCGCCGCGGATCATGTGGCACTCGCGGACCTCCGGCCAGGTCGTCACGTCCTGCTCGAAGGCGGAGAGCACCGCATGCTTCTGGCTCTCCAGCCCGACCAGGGCGAAGAAGGTGATCTCCCAGCCCAGCGCCACCGGATCGATATCGGCATGGTAGCCGCGGATGATGCCGCCCTCCTCCAGCCGCCGCACCCGGCGCAGGCAGGGTGGCGCCGAGAGATCGACACGGCGGGCGAGCTCCACATTCGTCATGCGCCCGTCGGCCTGCAACTCCGCGAGGATCTGGCGGTCTACCGTATCGAGATGGTCAACAGTTTCAGGCTTCATCGGAACCGTTTCGTTGCTCATGCGGCGCTTCAGGCGCAATATCCTTGCACGAGCGCCCATGTTCAAGGCATCGGCTTGCGGGGATAGCCCATCTTTCCGATATCCTCCGCATCCAGAGCGTTTTCAGGACCAGAACCTTGCCCGAACTGCACCGCACCCGCCTTCTGATCCTCGGTGCCGGCCCCGCCGGGTACACGGCGGCGATCTATGCCGCCCGCGCCGGCCTTTCCCCTCTCGTGGTCGCCGGCATGCAGCCGGGCGGGCAGCTCACCATCACCACCGAGGTCGAGAATTTTCCCGGCTTCGCCCAGCCCGTCCAGGGCCCCTGGCTGATGGAGCAGATGCGCGAGCAGGCGGAGCATGTCGGCGTCCGCATCCAGCATGACCTGATCACGGCGGTGGACCTCTCCCAGCGGCCCTTCCGCTGCACCGGCGACTCGGGCGACACCTACGAGGCCGAGGCGCTGGTCATCGCCACCGGCGCCCAGGCCAAGTGGCTGGGCATCCCGGGCGAGAAGGAGCTGTCCGGTTTCGGCGTCTCCGCCTGTGCCACCTGCGACGGCTTCTTCTTCCGCGGCAGGGACGTCGCGGTGATCGGCGGCGGCAATTCGGCGGTGGAGGAGGCGCTCTATCTCGCCAACCTCGCGAAGTCCGTGACGCTGATCCACCGGCGCGACACGCTGCGCGCCGAGCGCATCCTGCAGCAGCGCCTTTTCGCCAAGCCGAACGTTACCGTTTTGTGGGATACGGTGACAGAGGAAGTGCTGGCCGAGACCGGCGGCCACGCCCCGGTCGCCCGCGGCCTGCGGCTGCGCAACGCCAGGACGGGCGAGTCGCGCGAGATGGCGGTGGATGGCGTCTTCGTCGCCATCGGCCACGCACCGGCCACGGCGCTGTTCAAGGGACAGCTGGAGATGGATGGGGAGGGCTACCTGGTGACGGCACCGGATTCGACACGGACCAGCCTGGAGGGCGTCTTCGCCGCCGGCGATGTGCAGGACCGGATCTATCGTCAGGCGGTGACCGCCGCCGGCACCGGCTGCATGGCGGCGCTGGAGGCGGAGAAGTTCCTGGCGCTCCGCGAGGATGACGCCCAGGCGCAGGCCGCCTGATCGCCATGCCGCTCGATTGGGACAAGCTGCGGGTCTTCCATGCCGTCGCCGAGGCGGGAAGCTTCACCCATGCCGGCGAGTCGCTCAACCTCAGCCAGTCGGCCGTCTCCCGGCAGATCCAGGCGCTGGAGGAGGCCCTGCAGGTGCCGCTCTTCCACCGCCATGCCCGCGGGCTGATCCTGACCGAGCAGGGCGAGACGCTGAACCGGACGGTGCGGGAGGTCTTCGCCAAGCTGGCGATGACCGAGGCGCTGCTGACCGAGAGCCGCGAGCGCGCCGCCGGCCGCCTGAAGGTCACCACCACCACCGGCTTCGGCGCCACCTGGCTGGCGCCGCGGCTGAACCGCTTCATGTCGCTGCACCCCGAAGTGACGGTCACGCTGCTGCTGGATGACGCCGAACTGGACCTCGCCATGCGCGAGGCGGACGTCGCCATCCGCATGCACGCGCCGAAGCAGCCGGACCTGATCCAGCGCCATGTGGCGACCTTCGGCTGGAAGATCGTCGGCTCGCCGGAATACCTGAAGAAGGCCGGCATGCCGCAGCGCGCCGAGGACCTCGATGCCCACCGGCTGATCATCTACGGCGACTACCGGCCGCCGGTGGAGAGCATCAACTGGCTGGTCGAGGCCGGCCGCCGGCCGGGCAGCCCGCGCCGGGCGGCGGTGGAGGTGAACAGCCTGCCCGCCATGCTGCAGGCCGTACGCTCCGGCCTCGGCCTCGCCGCCCTGCCCGACTACATGGGCGATGACCTGCGCGACCTGATCCCCGTCCTGACCGACCTGAAGGCGCCACGGATCGATGCCTACTTCGTCTATCCCGAGGAGATGCGGCATTCGAAGCGGGTGGGCGTGTTCCGCGACTTCCTGGTTTCGGAACTGGCCGCGCTGAACAGCTAGGAGGCAGGCGGCGGGACCGGAACGCCACCCTCCGCCGACACTGAAGTTTCACCATGCGAGAAATGCATGGCCGCTGGTCGATATTGATGGAAGGCGCATAACCCAGCGGCGGTTAAGATGTGTTCATCCGACGATTTGGTCGGAAAGGGTCTCTGACCCTTCGTCTCCCAGACGTGAAGCCTCCCTGTATCACTTGGCCGCCACCCTCACGGGTCGGCGGCTTTCTTTTTGCCCAGAACCCTTTCCGCCGAGGCTGTTTGACTCCCGGATACCGGAATACGCCCTGAGCGTTGTCCCCTCATTGGCGGAGATGCCTGTCATCTTGCCGGCGGCCCGGATGGTTCATGGGGTTTCTGGCGCGGGAGAACGCTGCTCCAGAGCACACGGAACTGCTCCGAGGGGCCGGAAGCTTGGTCAGCCCTGTGCCTGCGGGAAGATACCCATAGGCCGCGGGGCTTCTCAGTGAGGACAGCCTCCATGAACAGCCGAACATCCCTGGCGGCTTTCAGCGCTATGGCTCTCGCCCTTGCCGCATGCACCACATGGGAGAAGCCGGGGGCCAGCGCGGATGACCGGGCTGCGGCTCTCAGGCAGTGTGAGGCAGTCGGCCGCCAGATTCCTCCGGACTGGCAGAGCTACATAGAGCGCCCGGGCCATTGGGAGCCTACGCGCACCGAGTGCGATCGTGATGGGCGGCGGTGCCGGACCTATGGCGGAGGCTTTCAGCAGCCGGTGTATCGAACCCGCGACGCGGCCGCTCCTTTGAGAGACTCGGTTATCGACACGTGCATGCGGGATCAGGGCTGGACGAAGAAGGAAGGGCTTTGAGGCTCCCGGGGTGAGAACCCCAGTGGAATCGCCGGAATACGTACCAGGCCGGTGGCTGCGGCTTGAGGCTTCGGAGCTTTTTTTGCCCTTCCCGGAGGTGGGGGAGCCCGCTTCCACTGGCGGTGCTAGGCTTCAACCTCTCTTCCCCTACCCGCCGGAGAATGCCCGATGGAGGATCTGCTGCCAAAGGCCGAACAGCTTGGCGCCCTGCTCAAGGCGCGGGGCGAGACCATCGCGGTCTCCGAGTCCTCCTCCGGCGGGCTGCTGTCGGCGGCCCTCCTGGCCGTGCCGGGTGCCAGCGCCTATTTCCGCGGCGGCGCCGTGGTCTACACGCCGCAGGCGCGCGCCGCCCTGCTGGGTATCGGTGACCCGCAGATGCGCGGCCTGCGCTCCGCCTCCGAACCCTATGCCAGCCTGCTGGCCGAGACGGTGCGCTCCCGGCTCGCCACCACCTGGGGCCTGGCCGAGACGGGCGCCGCGGGCCCGACCGGCAACCGCTATGGCGATGCCGCCGGCCATAGCTGCCTCGCCGTCAGCGGTCCGGTGAGCCAGGTCCGCACGCTTGAGACCGGCCGCGCCGGGCGCGCCGCCAATATGCGGGCCTTCGCCCATGCGGCGCTGGACCTGCTCGCCGAGGCCATTGCCGCCGCGCCCGCCGTCCCGCCGCGCGCCTGATCAGTGCAGGGCTTTCTGTACCGCGGGGCTTTCTGTACAGGGCGCATGCCACCCATGCGCACCGGGAGGTGCGGTTGCGCCCCTCATGAGGCGGGAGCAATACTCGCCGCCCGTTACACGGCAGAGATGACACAGCCATGAGCCAGGCGGCGCTGACTCCCGATCGTGGCCCAAAGGCCACCACGCCGCCCGAGGCGACGGCCCAGAGCGGCGCAGGGGAGACGGCCTTCGCCGTGCTGCTCTCGCTCAGCTTCTGCCACCTGCTGAACGACATGATCCAGTCGCTGGTGCCGGCGCTGTATCCGATCCTGAAGCAGAACTACGCGCTGGATTTCGGGCAGATCGGGCTGATCACCCTCGCCTTCCAGTGCACGGCCTCGCTGCTGCAGCCGCTGGTCGGCCTCTATACCGATCGCCGCCCGATGCCCTACTCGCTGCCGGTCGGCATGGCCTCGACGCTGGTCGGCCTGCTGGTGCTCTCCCAGGCCGGGAGCTATGGCGTGATCCTGCTGGCGGCGGCGCTGATCGGCGTCGGCTCCTCGGTCTTCCACCCGGAATCCTCGCGCGTCGCGCGGCTGGCCTCGGGCGGGCGCTACGGGCTGGCGCAGTCGCTCTTCCAGGTGGGCGGCAATTTCGGCCAGGCGATCGGGCCGCTGCTGGCGGCCTTCATTGTCGCGCCGCGCGGCCAGGGCAGCCTGGTGTGGTTCTCGGCCGCCGCGCTGCTCGGCATGGTCCTGCTGGTCCGCGTCGGCGGCTGGTATGCCCGCAACCGCATCGCCGGCGCCTCCCGCGGCCGCGCCGCCGGGGCGGGCGCCGTCACGCTGCCGCGCGGGCGGGTGCTGTTCGCCGTCGCCGTGCTGGTGGCGCTGCTCTTCTCCAAGAACGTCTACACGGCCAGCCTCAGCTCCTACTACACCTTCTACCTCATCCAGCGCTTCGGCGTGTCGGTGCAGGCGGCGCAGATCTATCTCTTCGTCTTCCTGGCCTCGCTGGTGGTGGGTCTGGTGCTGGGCGGGCTGGTGAGCGACCGCGTGGGGCGCCTGCCGGTGATCTGGTTCTCCATCCTGGGCGTGCTGCCCTTCACCCTGGCCCTGCCCTATGTCGGCCTGACCACGACGGTGATCCTGACCATCGTGATCGGGCTGATCATCTCCTCCGCCTTTCCCGCCATCCTGGTCTATGCGCAGCAGCTCATGCCGGGGAAGGTCGGGCTGGTGGCCGGGCTGTTCTTCGGCCTTTCCTTCGGCCTGGGCGGGCTCGGCGCGGCGGCGCTGGGCCAGATGGCGGACTGGGCGGGCATCGACACCGTCTACCGCATCTGCTCCTTCCTGCCGCTGCTCGGCGTGCTGACCGCCTTCCTGCCGAACATCGAGCGCGCCACCCGCTGAGGCGCGCCGCCGCGGGGCCTCAGCGGCCCCGCACCTCGGCCAGGTGGTCGAAGCGGTGGACGTAGCTGCCCAGGCCCTGGGTCTGCGACCGCAGCTCGATGATGAGCTCCGACAGCTCCGCCTCCGGCATCAGGGCCTGCACCTCGTCCCACCCCTCCCATCCCGGCTTGGCGGCGAAGCCCAGGATCTGCCCTCGCCGCCCTGTCAGCAGGCGCTGGGCGGCCGCCGTGAACTCGGCCGGCACGCTGACCGTCACCTCATGCAACGGCTCCAGCAGCACCGGCTCGGCCTTGGCCAGCCCCTCCTGCATCGCCATGCGGGTGGCGGTGGCGAAGGCCATGTCGCTGCTGTCCACGCTGTGGAAGCCGCCATCGAGCAGCGTCACGGCGATATCCACCACCGCATGGCCGAGCGGCCCCTTGCGGGTCGCCTCCTGCGCCGCCTCGGCCACGGCGGGGATGAAGCGCCTCGGCACCGCGCCGCCCACCACCTTCTCGTCGAAATGGAAACCCGCCCCGCGCGGGCGCGGCACGATCTGCAGCTTCACATCCGCGAACTGCCCATGCCCGCCGGTCTGCCGCTTCAGCCGCGCGCTCTGCACCACGGCGTGCCGGATGGTCTCGCGGAAGGGCACCGGCGCGCGGGCGGTGCGCAGCTTCACCCCGGCGGCCGCCGTCAGCCGCTCCAGCGCCGTCCGCAGGTGGATCTCGCCCTGGCCCGACAGCAGCGTCACGCCGCTTTCCGCGTCCTGGCTGACCGTCAGCGCCGGGTCCTCCTCGCTCAGGCGCTGCAGCGCGGTGGAGAGCCGCACCTCGTCCTTGCGGTCCTCCGGCGTGATGGCGAGCGCATGGACCGGCGGCGGCGGTGCGGGAAAGGGCAGTTCCGGCCCGCCCAGCGTCGCGCCGGTGCGGACCCCCTCCAGCCGCCCGATGGCCACCAGGTCGCCCGCACCGGCCTGGGGCGTCTTCTGCGCCTCGCCGCCGGGGAAGCGGTGGATGGCGCCGCAGCGCAGGCCGTCCAGCATCGCGGCCTCCCGCAAGGTGCCGCGCCAGAGCCGCACCGAGGAAAGCCGCCCGGCATGGCCGGCCTGCTGGGTGCGGAAGACCTGGACCAGCGGATCGCCCTCCGCCGCGATGCCGCGGCGCGCGGCGGTCTCCGCGGCGGCGGGAACGTCGTGGCGCAGCGCCTTCCAGAGCCGCTGGATGCCGTTGTTGCGCTCCGCCGCGCCGATCAGCACGCCGACCACGGCGCCGCTCGCCTCGCCGCTGTGCAGCGGCCTGTAGATCTCGGCCGGCTCGACCGCTGCGTCCTCCAGCACCTTCTCCAGCAGCGTGTCGTCATGGTCGGCCAGCACTTCGAGCAGCGCGCCGCGCGCCTCCGCCTCGCGCAGCCGCATGCCCTCCGGCAGGGCGATGCGCTCGGAGGGCTCGCCCCGCCGGTAGCGGTAGGCGCGGCCGCTGACCACATCGACATAGCCGACGACGCTCTCCCCCTCGCGGATCGGCACCTGCCGCAGCACCAGGCGCCGTCGGCTCTGCGCCTGCAGGGCGGCGAGGGTGTCGCGCACCGTCCCGGTCAGCGTGTCGAGCTTGTTGATGAAGAGCAGCGCCGGCATTTCCGCCTGCTCCAGCCGCCGGAACAGCGGGCCCAGGGCCATCGCCCGCTCTGGCGCGGGGTCACAGACCACCAGGGCGAGGTCGGCCACTGCCAGGGCGCAATCCGTGTCATGGGCGAACTCGACCGAGCCCGGGCAGTCAAGCAGCGCCCAGGGCTCGTCCTGCCAGGTGGCGTGGCCGAGCCGCATCTCGGCGCCCAGGCCGCGCGCGGCGGAGCGCCGGGGCGGCGTGCCGGCGGCGGCCAGCAGCGCCTCGAACAGGGTGGACTTGCCGCTCCCCTGCGGGCCGACCAGCGCCACGGAGCGGGGCGGCGCCTGGCCGGGTTCGTTGCCGTGGAGTTGCGTCATGACAGCACGCCTCCTGGAGTTCCCCCATCCCCTTAGCGTATAGGCGCCGCTTCAGTTTCGATTTCGTTTCAATTCTGCCGGCGGCAGACCCCGGATCCACCCTTCACCGCCAAGCCCGCGGCTGCTCCAATGCCAAGATGAACAAGTCCCGCCTACAGCACCGGCAGTTGGAGATCTTCCGGGCCGTGGTCCGGAGCGGCAGCGTCACGGGCGCCAGCCGGATCCTCGGCATCAGCCAGCCCGGCGTCAGCAAGATCCTGACCCAGACCGAGGATCTCTGCGGCTTCTGCCTGTTCGAGCGCCTGCACGGCCGGCTGGTGCCGACGCAGCGCGCGCTCAGCCTGTTCGACGAGACGGAGCGCCTTTTCGTCGGCATGGAGCAGATCGAGCACCTGATGGAGCGGCTGCGGGCGGAGGAGCCGCGCCGCGCCGTCATCGCCTCCGTCCCGGTGCTGGCGCAGGAGCTGATGCCGCTGGTGGCGCGGCGCTGGCTGGACATTCCCGGTGCCGAGCGCCTCGCCCTCACCACGCGGGATGCCGGCGGGGTGATGGCGATGGCGGCCTCGCGGCGCGCGGAGATCGGCCTCATGGGAACGATGCAGCGGCTCCCCAGCCTGCGCTCCTTCCTGGTGGCGCGCACCCGGGTGCTCTGCGCGCTGCCGCCCGGCCATCCGCTGGCGGCGCGGGCCACCATCCGCCCCGCCGACCTGCACGGGCAGCCCTTCATCGGCATCTCCCGCCATGAGGGCCAGCAGACGCTGATCGACCGCGTGCTGGAGGATGAAGGCGTGCGTCCGCTGGAAATGGCGGAATGCCCGCTCATCGCCGGCGCGGCGGGGATGGCGCTGGCCGGGGTCGGCATCACCTTCACCGACGCCTTCGCCGCCCGCCCCTTCATCGGGCGCGGCCTGATCCTGCGGGATTTCGCGCCGGCGGTGACCTTCGAGTACCGCGCGATCTGGTCTGAGGGAATGAGCAACCCCTTTGACCGCACCGCGTTCCTGCGGCTGCTCGGCGAATGCGCCGAGGCCATCCTGGCGGAGCCGCCGCCCGAGGGCGTCACCCGGCTGGCATAACCAGCGCTGGGCACCATAACCAAAGTTGGGCTGCCGGGCCGCGCCCGCCGCATGCCAGCCTTGCGGGGTGGACAAGCAGCAATCTCCCTTCGCCCCCGGCTTCGTCGAGCGCCCCTATTGGTGGGAGCTCGCGCCGCCCCCGCCGCCCGGCCCGCCAGCGCCGCTGCCGGATGCGGCGGAGGTCGCCGTCATCGGCGGCGGCATCGCCGGCCTCTCCACCGCCATCGAGCTGGGCCGCAGCGGGGTGAAGGCCCTGGTGCTGGACCGTGAGGCGATCGGCTGGGGCGCCTCCTCGCGCAATGGCGGGGCGCTCTCCGGGGCGGGCAGCCTCGGCCGCGCCCGTTCCGACCTGCACAAGGCGCTCGACCAGAAGCTGCTCGACGAAATGGTCGAGGAGGCCGAGGCCTCCTTCGACGAGATGGAGGCCTTCCTGCGCGAGGAAGGCGTGGAGTGCTTCTTCCGCCGCACCGGCCGCTTCGTGGGCGCCCATGCCCCGAAGGCGCTCGACACGCTGAAGCGCCGCGCGGAGATGCTGAACCGCACGGGACGCGACACCGCCGCCATCCTGGAGCGCGGCCGCGTACGCGAGGAGGTGGCGACCGACCTCTACCACGGCGGGTTGCTGATCGAGCGCGCGGGATCGCTGCATCCCGGCCTTTATGTCCAGGGGCTGGCCAAGGCCGCCGAACGCCTCGGCGCCACGCTGCGCGGCGGCGTCACGGTGACGGGGCTGGAGAAGGAGGGCGCCGGCTACCGGGTGCGGACCAGCCAGGGGGAGGTGCTGGCCCGGCAGGTGATGGTCGCCACCAACGGCTATACCGGCGCCGCCACGCCCTGGCACCGCCGCCGCCTGGTGCCCGTGGCGAGCTACATGATCGCCACCGAGCCGCTGGGCGAGGCGCGCGTCCGCACCCTGCTGCCGAAGCTGCGCGTCTATGGCGACACCAAGAAGGTGCTCTACTACTTCCGCCCCTCGCCGGACTTCACCCGCATCCTCTTCGGCGGCCGCGCCAGCTTCGTCGACGCCGACGCGACGCGCTCCGCGGCCCGCCTGCACGGCTTCCTGACCGGCTTGCTGCCGGATCTCGCCGGGGTGCGCATCAGCCATGGCTGGAAGGGCAATGTCGCCTTCGCGCTCGACTACCTGCCGCATGTCGGCCGGCAGGAGGGCATCCATTATGCGCTCGGCTGCAACGGCAGCGGCGTCGTCACCATGACGCATCTCGGCCGCTGCGCCGCGCGGCAGATCCTGGGCAGCGCCAACCGGCCCTCGGCCTTCGCGCGCCTGCCCTTCCCCACCATGCCCGGATACCACGGCCGCCCCTGGTTCCTGCCCCTGGTGGGCGCCTCCTACCAGCTGCGCGACCGGCTGGACGGCTGGCGCTCCACCCCCGCGAAAGGCCATCCATGACGGAAGACGTGCTGTTCCCGGCGAAGGAATACGCCGACCGCCTTGCCGCGCTGCGCCACCGCATGGAGGCTGCCGGCGTCGAGGTGGCGCTGCTCGACGAGATCGAGGCGATGACCTGGATCTCCGGCTATGGCAGCTCCCTCAACCGCTGGCGCTGCGTGGTGGTGCCGCTGGATGCCGAGCCCTTCTTCCTGATCCGCGCGCTCGACGCCGCGCCCTGCCGCCAGCGCACCTGGATCAAGGACATCCCGACCTACCGCGACTGGGAGGACCCGATGCCGGCCCTGGCATCCGCCCTCGCCGGCCGCGGCCTGTCGGGCGCGCGGATCGGCCTCGACTTCAACTCCTATGCCATGTCCGTCCGCCGCTTCGCGCAGCTGAAGGCGGCACTGCCGGAGGCCGAGCTGGTCGATATCGGCCCGGTGGTGAACGA
Source organism: Roseomonas sp. E05 (assembly GCF_030063475.1). Lineage (GTDB taxonomy): Bacteria > Pseudomonadota > Alphaproteobacteria > Acetobacterales > Acetobacteraceae > Pseudoroseomonas. Next base: position 204,080 of record NZ_JASIRT010000003.1, on the reverse strand, counting down.
GTTGCGGCTGATCAAGTCGCCCGCCGAGATCGCCATCCTGCGCCGCAGCGCCGCGGTGGCCGATGAGGCGCTGCGCCGGGCGGCGGCGGCCTGCGTGCCCGGCGGCACGCAGCGCGACGCCGCGCGCATCGCGGTCTCCACCTATGTCGAGCTGGGCGCCGACCCCAGCCCGGCCGGGCCGATCAGCGCCGGCTCGGGCTGGGACTTCCTGCACGGCCATCTCAGCGACGCGCCGCTCTCCCGGGGCGACGTGGTGCATATCGAGCTGACGCCGCGCATCGCCGGCTACAGCGCGCGCATCATGCGCTGCGTCACGCTCGGCCCGCCCACCCCCGCGCTGGCCGCCGCCGCCGAGACGCTGATCGCGTTGCAGGACGAGCAGATCGCCGCGCTGCGCCCCGGCGCCCGCGCGCATGACGTGGACGCCATCCTGCGCGAGGGCGTCATCCGCTCCGGCCTGCGCCCGGGATACGACAACATCACCGGCTACACGCTCGGCCTCTACGCGCCGCAGACGCCGCGCACCAGCGACTTCACCCGCATCCTGCATCCCGGCGCCGACTGGACCGTCGAGGCCGGCATGGTCTTCCACATCTACGCCTCGGCCGGTGGCGCCTCGATCAGCGAGACCGTCTTGGTGCGCGAGGACGGGCCGGAGCTGCTGACCCGCTTCCCGCGCGGCCTCATTGTCAACGAGATCGGGAACTGAACATGTTCGAAGCCGTCAAGACCGGCCTGGTCGCCTCCAAGGGGCCGATTTCCGGCGTGGTCCGCAAGGGGCCGCTGGTGATCACCGCGCAGATCCCGAAGGACCCCGCCACCGGCGAGATCGTCCAGGGCGACATCACCGTGCAGACGCGCCGCACGCTGGACAACCTGCGCATCACCATGGAGGGCTGCGGCGGCTCGCTGGCCGACGTCATGATGCTGCAGGTGTATCTGGTGGACGGCGCCGACGCGGCGGCGATGAACGCCGTCTGGCGCGAGGTCTTCACCGAGCCCTTCCCCTGCCGCGCCACGGTGGTGGTGAAGGAGCTGCTGGCGCCGGGCATGCGCATCGAGATGGTCGCCACCGCGCATCTGGGAGCCGCGTGAGGTGAGTGCCGCGGCGGGTCCGAGCGGCCCCCCCACAGGCATTGTGGTGGGCGGCGGCGTGGCGGGGCTTTCCGCCGCGCTGAACCTGTTGCGCCTGGGCCATGCGGTCACGCTGATCGACCCGCTGCCCTCGCCCGGCGGCGCCTCCTTCGGCAATGCCGGGCTGATCTCGGCCGACACGGTGGTGCCGATCGCCCTGCCCGGCATGCTGCGGCAGGTGCCGCGCTGGCTGAACGACCCGCTCGGCCCACTCTCGGTGCGCCCGGCCTACATGCCGAAGGCCATGCCCTGGCTGATGAAGTGGGTCCGCGCCGGCCGCATGGACCGGGTGCGAGAGATCGCGCAGGCCATGCGGGCCCTGCACGCCAATGCCTTCCAGGACTGGAAGGACCTGCTGGGCGAGGCCGCCTTCCGCGACCTGATCCGCCAGGGCGGCCAGGTGCAGATGTGGGATTCCGCGACGGAAACCGTCACCGGCCGGATCGAGCGGAGCCTGCGTGAGGCGCATGGCATCCGCAGCGAGGAGCTGGGCGCGGACGACCTGCGGCAGATGTTTCCCGGCCTCGCGCGGGACGTGGTGCGCGGCGTGCTGATCCCCGGCAACGGGCACACCGTCAGCCCGCCCCGCCTGATCCGCACACTCGCGGACATGTTCCGTGCCGAGGGCGGCACGGTGCTGGCCGAGCGCGCCCTGAAGCTGATCCCCGAGGAAGGCGGGCGCTGGATGGTCTTCACCAACACCGGCAACCACCGGGCAGACAAGGTGATCCTGGCCGGCGGCGCCTGGTCCGGGCAGTTGCTGGAGCCGCTGGGCGTGACGGTGCCGCTGGAGACCGAGCGCGGCTACCACGCCATGCTGCCCTCGCCCTCCATCAGCCTGCGCTTCCCGATCCTGCACAAGAGCCGCAGCTTCGGCATGACGCCGATGGAGCACGGCATCCGCGTCGCCGGCACGGTGGAGATCGCGGGGCTCGACGCCGCACCGGACGAGCGGCGCGCGAAGATCCTGCACGAGCACGCGAAGCGGCTCTTCCCCGAGCTGCAGACCGGCGAGCCGGTGCTCTGGATGGGCCATCGCCCCTCGACGCCGGACAGCCTGCCCGTGCTCGGCCCGGCGCCGGGGCATCCCGGCCTGTTCCTCTGCTTCGGCCACAGCCATTTCGGCATGACGGGCGGGCCGCCCAGCGGCAAGCTGGTGGCGCAGCTTGCCGCCGGCCGGCCCGCTGCGATCGACCCGGCCCCCTATTCCGCAACCCGGTTCTGACCAACGAGACCGGGCGCGGGCGCCACGCGCGACTTCGCCTTGCAGCACAGCAATACCAGGGAGCTTCGACATGCGAACCGAACACCGCCTATGGGTGCCCTCCCGGCGCCGTTTCCTGACGCTCAGCGGCGCCGCCCTCGCCGCCCCCTTCGTCATCACCGGCCCCGCCCGCGCGGCCGGCCAGGTGATCGTGCGCACGCCGGGCGGCGCCTATGACGACATCATGCGCCGCCACGTCTATGACCCCTTCACCCAGGAAACCGGCATCACCGTGATGCCGGTGGCCGCGACGGTCGCCAAGCTGCTTGCCATGTTCAAGGCGAACAACGTCGAGCTGGACCTGATCGACACCGGCGACGGCCCGCTGGTGACACTCGGCCGCATGGGCGCGCTCGATCCGGTGGACTATGGCAGCTGGAAATGGACCAAGCCCGAGGATGTCGGCGCCGAGTACCGCAGCGAGACCCGGGTGGCGAACTTCGTCTATGCCACCGTGCTCGCCTACAACAAGGAGAGCTTCCCCGACGGCAAGCACCCGAAGGGCTGGGCCGAGTTCTGGGACGCGGAGAAGTTCCCCGGCCCGCGCATGCTGGCGGACATGGCCACCAGCGCGCCTGACCTCGAATTCGCGCTGATTGCCGACGGCGTGCCGCGCGACCAGATCTACCCGCTGGACGTGGACCGCGCCTTCAAGTCGCTCTCCCGCATCCGGCCGCAGATCCGCAAGTTCTGGGACACCGGCGCGCTCTCGGCGCAGATGCTCTCCGACAAGGAGGTGGTGCTGGGCTCGATCTGGAACGGCCGCCTGCAGACGTTGATCGACAAGGGCGCCCCGCTCGGCTTCGACTGGACCGGCAACATGATCCAGGTGCAGGCGCTCGGCGTGTTCAAGGGCTCGCCCAACAAGGCCAATGCGCAGAAGCTGATCGACTTCATGATGCAGCCCGCGGTGCAGGCCAAGTACGCCAAGGACCTGCAATACGGCCCGACCAACCAGAAGGCCTTCGGCATGCTGCCGGCCGATCAGGTGGAGCGCATGCCCGGCAGCCCGCGCTCGAAGGAAATCGGCTTCATGCGCAACGTCGAGTGGTGGGAATCGAACCGCGACAAGGTGAACCGCGCCTGGTCCCGCTGGATCCTCGGATGAGGGCGGAGGGTTTCACGGGCGTCCGCCTGGAGCGGGTGAGCAAGACCTACGGAGCGGAGACGGTGGTCAGGGAGATTTCCCTGGCCATCCCGCAGGGCGAGTTCTTCACGCTGCTCGGCCCCTCGGGCAGCGGCAAGACCACCACCCTCTCCATGATCGCCGGCTTCACCCTGCCGAGCCAGGGCAGCATCCATATCGACGGCAAGGACGCGACGCGGGCACCGCCACGCGCCCGCGGCCTCGGCATGGTGTTCCAGAACTATGCCATCTTCCCGCATCTCGACGTGTTCGGGAACGTCGCCTTCCCGCTGACCGTGCGGAAGCTGCCGAAGCCCGAGATCGCGCAGCGGGTGGCCGAGGCGCTCGCCATGGTGAAGCTGACCGGCTTTGAGAAGCGCTTCGCCCGCCAGCTCTCCGGCGGGCAGCAGCAACGCGTGGCGCTGGCGCGCGCCATCGTCGGCCAGCCGCGCGTGGTGCTGATGGACGAGCCGCTCGGCGCGCTGGACAAGAACCTGCGCTACCACATGCAGGTGGAGATCAAGGAGATCTCGCGCCGCCTCGGCATGACCGTGGTCTACGTCACCCATGATCAGGAGGAGGCGCTGACCATGTCGGACCGCATCGCCATCATGGACCGCGGCCGCATCGCGCAGATGGGGCCGCCGCGCGAGGTCTATGAGCGCCCGGAGAGCGCCTTCGTGGCGAAGTTCCTGGGCGAGGCGAACCTGATCCCGGCGCGGCGACGGGATGGCGCCCTGCGCGGCGCCGGCGATGCGCGCTTCGAGGTCGCCGTCGCCCGGCCGGAGCTGGCCGAAGGGCAGGTCTTCGTACGGCCGGAGAAGGTGAGCCTGCTGCCGGAGGGCGCCGCGCCCGCCGCCAACCAGGTTTCCGGCACCGTGCGGCACACCGCCTTCCTCGGCAATGTGGTGCGCTACGAGGTGACGCTGGCGGAGGGCGCGGTGGTGCTCTGCGACGCGACCAACGCCTCCGGCACCGTGCTGCGGCAGCCCGGCGAGCCGGTGCGGCTGGGCTGGCATTCCGCCGACGCCATCCTGCTGGAGGCGTGAGCCCATGCCGCTCCGCCATTTCGCGAAATGGGCGCTGATCGCGCCCGCCCTGGCGCTGCTGCTGCTGCTCTTCATCACGCCGATCGGCTGGTTCATCAGCGAATCGCTGGCCGAGCTGGGCAGCGCCGGCGAGGTCTGGCTGGAGGCGAAGGCGGTGCTGGGCTCGCGCGCCATCCTCGGCGCCATCCTCAACACCAACGGCATCGCGCTGACGGTGACGCTGATGGTGCTGGTGATCGGCTATCCGCTCTCCTACGCGCTCTCCCGCGCGCGGGGCTTCGCCTTCTCGCTGGTGCTGATCTGCATCGTCATTCCCTATTTCACCAGCGTCATCGTCCGCACCTATGCCTGGATGGTGATCCTCGGGCGCAACGGGCTGATCAACCAGGTGCTGCTCGGCCTTGGTCTCGCCGCCGAGCCGGTGGACCTGCTCTACAACCGCACCGGCGTCATCATCGGCATGACCTATGTGCTGCTGCCCTACATGGTGCTGACCCTCTACGCCGCGATGAAGGCGGTGGACCCGCGGCTGCTGCAGGCGGCCGAGGGCATGGGCGCCGGGCCGTTCACGGTCTTCGCCAAGGTCTTCCTGCCGCTCACCCTGCATGGCGTCACGGCGGGCGCGCTGATCGTCTTCATCCTGGCGCTCGGCTTCTTCATCACGCCGGCGCTGATGGGCGGCCCGGGCGACATCATGATGGCCATGCTGATCGAGCGCGAGATCGAGCTGTCGCAGAACTGGCCGGTGGCGGCGCTGATGACCATCGTGCTGCTGGCCATCACCCTGCTGCTCTACGCCGTCTATGCCCGCTTCGCCGACCGCACCGAGGAGGGCTTCGCGCGATGACCGGCTCCATCCTGCGCCTCGCCGCCATCCGCCTGCTCGTCGTGCTGCTCTGCGCGGCGATGCTGGCGCCGATCGCCATTGTCGTCATCGCCTCCTTCAGCGGCGACGGCTACCTGAAATTCCCGCCCGACAGCCTCTCGCTGCGCTGGTACGCCCGCTTCCTCGGCGACCCGCGCTGGCTGTCGGCGCTGTGGAACTCCTTCCTGGTGGCGGCGATGACATGCCTGCTCGCCACCGCGCTCGGCTTCCTCGCCGCCTATGCCATGGCGCGCGGCCATTTCAGCTTCCGCCGCGTCATCACCGCGCTGCTGCTGATGCCGCTGATCGTGCCGCATGTGGTGACGGCCATCGCCATGTACTTCCTCTCCGCGCGCTTCGGGCTGATCGGCGTCCGCCCCTGGATCGCGGTGGCGCACAGCGTCGTCGCGCTGCCCGTGGTGCTGGTCATCCTGCAATCGGCGCTGAAGACGGTGGACCCCAACCTGGAGCGCGCGGCGATGATCTTCGGCTGCTCGCGCATGGGGGTGTTCCGCCGCGTGGTGCTGCCGCTGGCGCTGCCCGGCCTGATCTCGGCGATGCTGTTCTCCTTCCTCACCTCCTTCGACGAGCTGGTGATCTCGCTCTTCCTCGCCGGCATCCGCGCCGAGACGCTGCCGGTGCGGATCTGGAACAGCCTGATGCTGGAGGTGGAGCCGACCATCGCCGCGGTCAGCAGCCTGCTGATCGGCGTCACCTGCCTGGCGCTGGTCATCGAATGGGCGGTGCGCCAGGCGCGCGAGCGGAGCGCCACCGCCACGCGGTGACGCCCCCACCCTCAAACGACAAGGGCCTCAGGCGACGGCGGCCTGCGGCCAGGCGGCCGCCCAGGGCCGCGCCGCCTCCAGCACGCCGCCGAGGCGCAGCAGGTCGAGATCCGCGCCCCAGCGGCCGACCAGCTGCACCGCGGTCGGCAGCCCGTCCGCGTCAAAGCCGGAGGGCACCGTCAGCGCCGGATGGCCGGTCAGGTTGAAGGGATAGACGTAGCTGCTCCAGCCCTGGCGGGTGATGCCGCAGCGCTCGCCCTCGACCTCCACCTCGTCATTGGCGGCGTCGAAATCGGCCGGCAGGGCGGTGCGGCTGAGGGTCGGCGTCACCAGCAGGTCGTAGCGGTCGAACAGCGCCTGGATGGCGCGGAACAGCCGCGTGCGGGCGAACTGCGCCTGGCGGAAGGCGTGCAGCGAGAAGCCGTCCCCGCGCTCCATGAAGGCGAGCAGCGTGGGGTCCATCTTCTCCCGCCAGTCCGGCAGGTGCTTCGCCATCGCGACGGCGAAATTGGCCTGGTACATGATGCGGCCGGGGAACTCGATCCAGTCGATCGCCTCCGTCACCGGCTCGACCCTGGCACCCTGCGCCTCCAGCACGGCGAGCATGGCCCGCGTGTTCTCCGCCATGTCGGCGGCGAGGCGCGGGTTGGCGGCGCGCTCGATGAAGCCGATGCGCAGGCCGGAGAGGTCGTTGCCGACCAGCGCCGGGTTCAGCCGGGGCGCCTGCGGGGCCGCCATGGTCCAGGGGTCGCGCTCGCTCGGGCCGGCCATGGCGGCGAACATCACCGCCGCGTCGCCGATGCTGCGCGCCATCGGCCCGGCATAGGTGTAGTTGGCGAAGGCATCCGCCGCCGACTGCCAGGGCACGGTGCCCAGCGTCGGCTTCAGCCCGACGATGCCGCAGCAGGCCGCCGGAATGCGCACCGATCCCGCGCCATCCGTACCGAGCGCGATCGGCCCGACGCCCGCCGCCACCGCCGCCGCCGCGCCGCCGCTGGAGCCGCCGGAGGTGCGCGAGAGGTTCCAGGGGTTGGGCGTGATGCCGAAGGCCGGGCCGTCGGTGAGGCCCTTGTGCCCGAATTCCGGCATGTGGGTCTTGGCGAAGACGATGGCGCCCGCCGCGCGCAGCCGCTGCACCAGCACGTCGTCCGCCGCCGCCGGCGGCTGCCCGGCAAAGATGGCCGAGCCATGCCCGGTGGTCAGGCCGGCGACGTCCACCTGGTCCTTGATGCTGACGGGCACGCCGTGCAGCGGGCCGAGCGGGGCGCCCTGCATCACCGCCGCCTCGGCCTGGCGGGCGCCTTCCAGCGCCGCCTCCTCCGCCAGCGCGGCGAAGGCGTTCAGGTGCGGCTGCGCGGCGCGGGCGGCGGAAAGCACGGCCTGCATGTACTCGACAGGGGAGAGCCGGCGGGCACGGATCAGGCCGGCGGCGCGCTGCGCCGTCATGCGCAGCAGTTCGGTCTCGGACATGAAGCCTCCTTGAATCTGCGCCGTCCGGGTCGGCAGCGCTTGACGCGGGGAGCAGCCTGATATCCGATATATCATCTTTCAAGTCGCTTCCGGTCAGGGCCTCGTCAGAAGGCCGCCGGAGAGGAGGGGCGGACGCCCTTCCAGGGAAACACGCCGGACCAACGGCACCCGGTCAACCGGGTGAAGCCGCCGCGAAAAGGGAGAGCTGAGCATGATCCGAGAAGGCTTCAACAGGCGCAGTCTGCTCGCGGGCAGCGCCGCCGCCATGGCCTTGCCGCTGATCGGCATGCCGCGACCCGCCCGCGCGGCCGGCGGACAGGTCACCGCCGTGCTGGAATCCGAGGTCGTCATCCTCGACCCGCACATGACCACGGCGGCGATCACCCGCACCTTCGCCTACCATGTCTTCGACACGCTGTTCTCGATGGACTCGGCGGGCAACATCCGCCCGCAGATGGCCGCCGGGCACGAGGTCTCGGAGGACGGACTGGCCTGGACCATCCCGCTGCGCGACGGGCTGCTCTGGCATGACGGCGCGCCCGTCACCGCCGCCGACTGTGCCGCCTCGCTGGCACGCTGGGCGCCGCGCGACGGGCTCGGGCGGATGATCATGGCCGCCGGCGCCAGCTTCGCGGCGAAGGACGCGAAGACCATCGCCATCACGCTCAAGGAGCCCTTCCCGCTGATGCTCGACGTGCTGGGCAAGCCGAACGCGCCGGTGCCGGTCATGATGCCGGAGCGCATCATCAAGGCGGCGGGCGACCAGCGCATCAAGGAGATCACCGGCTCCGGCCCCTTCCGCTTCCGCTCCGACCTCTGGCGCACCGGCGACAGCATGGTGCTGGAGCGCCACGACAAATACGTGCCGCGCGACGAGGCGCCGGATTTCCTCTCGGGCGGCAAGCGGGTGAAGATCGAGCAGCTCGTGCTGAAGGTCATGCCGGACGACACCACCGGGGCCAATGCGCTCGGCGTCGGCGAGATCGACTACATGCAGTACCTGCCCTTCGACTTCCTGGGCCTGCTGGAGCGCAACCGGGACGTGAAGCTGATCGGCCTCGGCGGCATCCACATGTTCCAGGGCAATTTCCGGCTGAACCATGCCAGCGGCCCCTTCGCCGACCCCGCGGTGCGGCGCGTGCTGTGGAAGCTGGTGGACCAGAAGGCGATCCTCACCGCCATCGGCATTCCCGGGAAGTTCCGCGTGGATGCCTGCCACTCCTTCTTCATGTGCGGCACACCGCTGGAGACCGAGGCGGGGGCGGGCGCCGTCGGGCTGGACATCGAGGGCGCCCGCGCCGAGCTGAAGAAGACGGGCTACAAGGGCGAGCCGGTGGTGATGCTGGAGGTGGCCGGCTCCATCTCGCAGACGGCGGGGCATGTGCTGGCCGAGAACCTGAAAGCCGCCGGCTTCACCGTGGACGAGCAGACGATGGACTGGGGCACCGTGCTCGCCCGCCGCAGCAAGAAGGAAGGCTGGAGCCTCTATCCCGTCTACTCCAACGGCGTGGACATGATGTCGCCGCTGAACCACTTCTACATCGGCAACAACTGCGTCGACTATGCCGGCTGGAGCTGCGACGCCCGCACCACGCGGCTGCTGGAGGACTTTGTGAAGGCGCCCGACGCCGCCGCGCGCAAGGAGATCGCGACCAGGATCCAGGAGGTCGCCTACGAGACGGTGCCGAGCGTGATGTGGGGCCAGTTCTCGCGCCCCGCCGGCTACCGCGCGCGGCTGAAGAACATGATCGAATCCAGCTTCCCGATGTTCTGGCAGGTGGAAGTCTGAGAAAGGCCGGGGGAAGGAATTCCCCCGGACCCCCATCTTCTTTTTGTCAGTTGGCGTTGCGCGCGACGGCGCCGCCAGCCCGCCGGACAAACGAACAGAAAAAGATGAGGGGGTGCGGGGGAGAATTCCTTCTCCCCCGCCCTTCCCCTCCGCCAAGGACCACCGATGCCCCTCGACCGCGCCACGCTCGAAGCCGCGCTGCCCGATCTCGACGGCACGCTCCCCCTTCCCGGCCTCTCCGCTCCCGCCACCGTCCTGCGCGACGAGTGGGGCATCCCGCATATCCGCGCGGCCACGAGCCGCGACGCCTGGATGGCTTTGGGCTTTGTCCATGCGCAGGACCGGCTTTTCCAGATGGACCTGACGCGGCGCCGCGCCATCGGCCGTGCGGCGGAGTGGCTCGGCGCCCCGGCGGCGGAGAGCGACATCCTGGCCCGCCGCCTCGGCATGGAAGCCGTTTGCCGGCGGGATTTCGCCGCGCTGGGCGGAGCCGCGCGCGAGATGCTGGAGGCCTACAGCGCCGGCGTGAACGCCTGGATCGAGAGCGACCAGCCGAAGCCGGTCGAATACACGCTGCTGAAAGACGGGCCGGAGCCCTGGGAGACCTGGCACAGCATCGCGGTGATGCGCCGGCTCGGACTGCTGATGGGCTCGGTATGGTTCAAGCTGTGGCGCGCGGCCGCCCTGCCCGTGGTGGGGCCTGAAGGCGCGGCGAAGCTGCGCTACGACGATGGCGGCACCGACCTGCTCTGCATCCCGCCCGGCGTGGAGGCAGACCGCCTGCAGGCGGATCTGGCGGCGCTGGCGCCCGCCATCCGGGCGCTGCTGGAAAGCATGGGGAAGGAGTCCGGCGGCGACGAGACCGGCGGCGGCAGCAACAACTGGGCGGTGGGGCCGTCACGCAGCACCACCGGCCGGCCCGTGCTGGCAGGCGATCCGCACCGTGTCTTCGAAATCCCGAACATGTACGCGCAGCACCATGTCGCCTGCGGCGAGTTCGACATGATCGGCCTGACCGTGCCGGGCGTGCCGGGCTTCCCGCATTTTGCGCATAATGGCCGCGTCGCCTACTGCGTCACGCATGCCTTCATGGACATCCATGACCTGTTCCTGGAGCGCTTCGACGCCGACGCCACCCATACCCAGGCGCCCGATGGCCCGGCACCCGTCACGCGCCGGCGCGACAGCATCCGCATCCGCGGCGGAGCAGTCCGCGATTTCGAGGTCGTTGAGACCCGCCATGGGCCGGTGATCGCCGGCGACCCGGCCCGGGGCACCGCCATCGCGCTGCGCTCGGTGCAGTTCGCCGAGACCGATCTCTCCTTCGACTGCCTGCCGCGCATGACCACCGCCACCGGCGTGGAGGCGCTGTACGAGGCAACGCGCGGCTGGGGGCTGATCGACCACAACCTGGTGGCCGGCGACACGGAAGGGCATATCGGCCACCTCGTGCGTGCGCGTCTGCCACGCCGGCCGCGCGAGAATGGCTGGCTTCCCGTGCCGGGCTGGGTGGCCGGGCATGACTGGCAGGGCTGGATCGCGCATGAGGACATGCCACGCAGCCTCGATCCCGAGGGCGGCATCATCGTCACCGCCAACAACCGCGTCGTCGCCGATGACGCGCATGCCGACTATCTCTGCACCGACTGCCATCCGCCCTATCGCGCCCGCCGCATCGCCGCGCGGCTGGCGGAAGGGGGCGCCTTCGCGCCGGAGGATGCGGCGGGCATCCATGCCGACACGCTCTCGCCCAACGCGCTGCTGCTGCGCGACCGGCTGGCTGCCCTGCCTGCCCCCGCCGAACCCGCCGCCGCCGCGCTGCGCGAGCGCCTGCTGGCGTGGGACGGCCGCATGGAGGCGGGCGCCAGCGCACCGGGCGCCTATATCGCGCTGCGCCGGGCACTGACCGCCATTCTCGCCGAGCGCAGTGGTCTCGCCGAAGCCGGGGCCAGCCCGCTGGCGCAGGTGCCACCCGGCATCGCGCCGCTGAACCAGCTCTGGTGGACGCTGCCCGAACTGCTGCGCCGCAACGATGCCAGTCTCCTCAAGGGCTGGAACTGGGAGCAGGCGCTGCAGGCCGCCCTCGCCCGCGCCGCCGCGACGCCGGCCGACGCTCCCTGGGGCGAGGCGCACCAGCCGCGCTTCGCCCACCCGCTCTCGGCCCTGTTCCCGGAGGCGGCGCCCCTGCTCGACCCGCCCTCCCGCCCGGTGGGCGGCGACAACGACACGGTGCTGGCCAATGGCCTGCTCTGCGCCAGCGGGCCGGCCGCCACCTACGGCGCCCTGGCCCGCTATGTCTTCGACGTCGGCGATTGGGAGGGCTGCCGCTGGGTGGTGTTCCACGGCGCCTCAGGCCAGCCGGGCAGCCCCCACTATGCCGACCAGAACGCACCCTGGTCGGCCACGCGGATGGTGCCGATGCGCTATGGCTGGGAAAGCATTGAGCAGGCCGCACGGCACCGGCAGCAACTGGCGCCCGGCGGGGACGAAAGCTCAAGGAAATGAATTCCCCCGAACGCCCTTCTTTCTGCCCTTTCAGAGGCGGGCGGGACCACTTGCAGCCCGCTTGATATATCAAATAGTCTGATTTTGAACCAAGCCGCAGAGGAGGCAGGGTGCGGAAGCTCGAAGCGGACCGGAGCGCCGGCAGCATCGCCATCGAAGGGCTGGTGAAGCGCTTCGGCAGGGTTCATGCCGTCGATGGCGTCTCGCTCGACATCCGCGCCGGCGAGTTCCTGGCGCTGCTGGGTCCCTCCGGCTCCGGCAAGACGACCATCCTGATGGCGATCGCCGGCTTCGAGTATCCCGACGAAGGACGCGTCCTGCTCGGCGGCGAGGACATCACCTGGCTGCCGCCGAACCGCCGCAACCTCGGCATGGTCTTCCAGCGCTACACGCTCTTCCCGCATATGAGCGTGCTGGAGAACATCGCCTTCCCGCTGAAGATGCGCGGCGTCGGCCGCGCGGAGCGGGAGGAGCGGGCGCGTGGCGCGCTGCGCACCGTCCGGCTGGAGCAGATGGGCGAACGGAGCCCGGCGCAGCTTTCCGGCGGGCAGCAGCAGCGCGTGGCGATCGCCCGCGCCATCGTCTATCGCCCGCGCGTATTGCTGATGGACGAGCCGCTCTCCGCGCTGGACAAGAACCTGCGCGAGGAGATGCAGATCGAGATCAAGCATCTCCAGCGCGAGATCGGCATCACCGTCGTCTTCGTCACGCACGACCAGACCGAGGCGCTGACCATGGCCGACCGCATCGCGGTGCTCGACCAGGGGCGGCTGCAGCAGCTCGGCGCGCCGCGCGAGCTGTACGAGGCGCCGCAGACCGAGTTCGTCGCCGGCTTCATCGGCGAAACCAATTTCTGGGCCGGCGCCGCCGCAGCAGCAGCAGCGCCTGGCGAGGCGCTGGGCGTGCAGCTCGATGGCGGCGTTGTCATGCCGGCGCTGGCGGCCTCGCCGGTGCCGGCCGGCGGCCGCGTGCGGCTGGCGCTGCGGCCCGAGCGGCTGCGCATCGTGGCCGGTGGCGGCGAGGGCGTTCCGGCCCGCGTCACCGAGGCGATCTACGCCGGCAACGCGACCACGCTGATGCTGGAGACGGCGGGAGGACAAACGCTGCGCCTGCGCATCCCCGCCGGGACCGGCCTGCCCGAAGCGGCCGCGGGCGAAGCCGTGACGCTGAGCTGGCAGGCCGCCGACGCGCGCGCCTTCGCGGTGAGGTCATGAGCCGCCGGCCGCCACGCTTCCTGCTGGGCGGACGGCGCTTCAGCCCAGCCGCCAGCCTGGCCCTGGCGGCGCCCTTCCTGCTGCTGCTGCTCGTTGTCTTCATCCTGCCGCTGGTGATGCTGCTGCACGAAAGTCTTTTCGTGCCGGCGCCGAGCCTTGGGAACTATGCCCACGCGCTGGAAGAGCCCGTCTATCTGCGGGTGATGCTGCGCACGCTGCGCATTGCCTTCCTCGTCACGCTGCTGGCGCTGCTGCTGGCCTGGCCGCTGGCCTGGGTGATGTCGCGCAGCCGCGGGGTGGGGCTTGCGCTGCTGGGCGCGGCGGTGCTGCTGCCGCTCTGGACCTCCGTGCTGGTGCGCACCTATGCCTGGATGGTGCTGCTGCAACGCAACGGCATCATCAACCAGATCCTGGGGCAGCTCGGCCTGGTCGGGCAGCCGGTGCGCCTGCTCTACACGGAAGGCGCGGTGGTGCTGGCTATGGCGCATGTGCTGCTGCCCTTCATGGTGCTGCCGCTCTACTCCGCACTGAAGGGAATCCCCGAGGACTACCCGCGCGCGGCGCAGATGCTCGGCGCCTCGCCCTGGGCCACCTTCCGCGAGGTGATCTGGCCGCTCTGCCTGCCGGGCGTCACCTCCGGCTGCCTGATGGTCTTCCTGCTGGCGCTGGGCTTCTTCGTCACGCCGGCGCTGATCGGCGGGCCGCAGCAGATGATGATCGCCACGCTCGTCTCGCAGCAGGTGCGGGAGTTGCTGGACTGGCCCTTCGCCGGGGCGCTGGTCGGCATCCTGCTCGCCTTCGTGCTGGTGCTGGTGCTGCTGTTCCGCCGCGCCGTGCGGCTGGACCGTTTCGTGGGGCAGGCCTGATGGCGGCCCCGCGCAGCACGCCGAACCGGGCCGGGCGCATGGTGGTGAACGCGGCGGCCTATGCCGTCACCGTCTTCCTGCTGCTGCCCACGCTGATCATCATCCCGATGTCGGTCGGGCCGGAGCGGTTCCTGCGCTTCCCTCCCGCCGGCTTCTCGCTGCGCTGGTACGCCGAATACTTCCGCGACCCGGACTGGCTGGCCGCCACGCTGTTCAGCCTGGAGGTGGCGCTGCTCACCGCGCTCTGCGCCACCGCCATCGGCACCATGCTGGCGCTGGCGCTGGTGCGGGGGCGGCTACCCGGGCGGGGGCTGGTGGAGCTGCTGGTGGTCGGGCCGGTGATCGTGCCGCATGTGGCGCTGGCGGTGGCCATGTTCCTGGTCTTCGAGCGGCTGCGGCTGACCGGCACGCTGCTGGGCTTCACCATGGCGCATACGGTGCTGGCGCTGCCCTTCGTCGTCTTCACCGTGCTGGCGGCGCTCTACCGCTTCGATGCCCAGCTGGAGCGGGCGGCGCTCTCCTGCGGAGCGGGGCGGTTCGCCACCTTCCGCCATGTCACCCTGCCGCTGATCGCGCCGGGCGTGGTCTCGGCGGCGCTCTTCGCCTTCATCATCTCCTTCGACGAGCCGGTGGTCTCCTTCTTCATCTCGGCGCTGGACCGGAAATCCCTGCCCCGCAAGATGTTCGAGGACATCGACTACAACATCTCCCCCACCCTCGCGGCCGTCGCCACCATGCTGACGGCGCTGACAGTGCTTGCCCTCTTGCTGGGCTTCGTGCTGAAGCGCGCCGCGGAGCGGCGTGCCGCGGCAAGGAGTGGCTAAGGATATGGCGGAAGCAGCGCAGATCATCGATTTCGTGGCGCCGGTGGGGCGGGAGAACCTCGCCGGGCGGGTTTATGAGGAGCTGCGCACGGCGCTGTTCGAGGGGCGGATGCGCCCGGGCCAGCGGCTGAAGATCCGCGATCTTGCGGCGGCGATGCAGGTCTCGGAGACGCCGGTGCGGGAGGCGGTGGTGCAGCTCGCGCGCGAGCGGGCGCTGCGGCTGGAGGCGGCGCGCTCGATCACCGTGGCCGGGCTGACCCTGGACCAGTACCTTGAGCTTCGCACCATCCGGCTTGAGCTTGAGGGCCTGGCGGCCGAGGCGGCGGCATTGCGCATCGACGAGGCCGGCATCGCGGCACTGGACGCGGCGCATGCCGCGCTGACCGCCGCCGAGGAGGCTGCCGACGCGGTGGCCGCCAACCGCGCCAACTGGGCCTTTCATCACGGCCTCTATCGCGCGGCGGCGATGCCGGAGCTGCTGACCATCATCGAGAGCATCTGGCTGCGCAACGGCCCGATGCATGCCTTTCTCTATCCCGATGCGCGGCCGACCTATCCGGGCCGGCACCGGCACCTGGACATCATCGAGGGCCTGCGGGCGCATGACCCGCTGGCGACGCGGGCGGCGCTCTGCGCCGACCTGACGGAGGGTGGCGCGAACCTCGTGGCGCTGCTGGGCCGGATGGAGGGCGCATGACCATGCTGCGCTGCTCTCGCAATGGCCGAACTGACAGAAAAAAGAAGGGGGTCCGGGGGAATTCATTCCCCCGGCCTTTCGCAGACAGGGAAGCTGGGCAATGGAAATCAACCGCAGAGGACTTCTCGCCGCTTCAGCGCTGACGGCGCTCGGCGCGCCGCGCCTGGCGCGGGCGCAGGGCAAGGGCGAGGTCATCATCGCCGCGACGGGCGGGCTGATGGAGCGCAGCCTGCAGGAGCATTTCTACAGGCGCTTCGAGCAGGAGACCGGCATCCGCGTCCGCTCGATTCCGATCGAGCTGCCGGACCAATGGGCCAGGGCGCAGGCCGGCGCACGCAGCGGCAACATTCCCTTCGACATCGTCACGGCGACGCCGCCGGACCTGATCCAGCACGTCGAGATGCTGCAGACCATCGACTGCAAGGGCATGCCGGGCATCGTGGCGCATGCGCTGCCGAATGCCTGCTTCGACAAGGGCATCATCCGCACCGCCGGCGGCATGACGATGGTCTGGAGCAAGAAGGCCTTCCCCGACAAGGGCCTGACCTCCTGGGCGGATTTCTTCGACGTGCAGAAGTTCCCCGGCCCGCGCTCCCTGCCGGACACCGGCGACCGCGAATGGTGGGTGCCCCTGGCCGCGCTGATGGCGGATGGCGTGCCGCGCGACAAGCTCTTCCCGATGGATCTCGATCGCGCCTACCGCAAGCTCGACAGCATCAAGCCGCATGTCGCGGCGTGGTGGAAGAGCGGCGACAACTGCATGCAGATCATGCGCGGCGGCGACGCGGTGATGACCATGGCCTATTCCAGCCGCTCCGTGCCGCTGGCGAAGAGCGGCGAGTTCGACTTCACCTGGAACCAGGCGATCCGCGATGTCGGCAACTGGGCGGTGCTGAAGGGCGGGCCGAACACCGAGAATGCCCTCAAGTTCCTCGACTTCTTCGTGCAGAACGCGAAGGAGCACCTGGCCTTCAGCGAGAAGGTCAGCTTCGATTCCAACAACCGCGAGGCGCCCGCGCTGGTGCCGGAGGCCGAGCGGCGCTTCCGCCCCTCCTGGCCGGAGAACTGGGAGAAGCTGGTGATCGCCGACTATGACTGGATCGCCCAGAACCGCCCGGCGCTGCGCGAGCGCTGGGTGACCTGGCTGACGGCCTGACGCACCGATGCTGGTCAACGACCCCGAGGCGGCGCACTGGCCGGTGGACCCGTCGCGGCTCGACCTGGTGGAGGAGTTCCGCCGTAAGCCGCGCGGGCCGCACAGCGACGCGCTGCAGAAGCTGCTGCACCGGATGCGCTGGTCGGGCCTTGGCCGGCGCCACGTGCTGATCGTGCTGGAGCCGAACCGCCGCTGGATGCTCGGGCGCCTGCCCGGGCGCCGCGGCGCGCCGGTCGAGACCTTTCCCAACCGCATCTTCACCGATCTCGCCGCCGCCGAATGGGCGGTCTTCGTCCTGCGCTGGGAGGCGCTGACGGGGCAGAAGCTGGAGGATGGAAGCTCCGCCGCATGACCGACACCACCGCTGTCCTCGGCTATGCCTGGCCGCTGGTCGTCTCGCCGGGCGAGGAGGTCGCCTTCCATCTCTCCAGCGCCAGCCTGGGGGAAGCGGAAGCCACGCTGCTGCGCGTGCGCTGCGGCGACCCCGACCCGGACGGGCCGGGGCTGCGCTTCACCACGCCCGGCACGCCCATCGACGGGCGCGTGGCGCTGCGCCACCAGCCGCTGCATCCCGGCTCCTGCGCCATCGTGCCCGATGCGCCGGCGCTGCGGCGGGCGGGCTCCCTCTCCGTCGGCTGCTTCCTCTGGCCGACGGCGCCGCTCGCCGGGCCGCAGACCATTCTCTCCCGCTGGCGGGAGGACCGGCGGGAAGGCTGGCGCCTCGGTCTCGACGCCGAGGGGCGGCTGGAGTTCGAGATTGGCGGCAATGGCCAATCCTGGCGCGTCACGGCGCCGCGGCCCCTGCTGGAGCGGGAGTGGGTCTTCGTCGGCGGCGTGCTGGATGCCGAGGCCGGTGAGATCCGCGTGGTGCAGCAGAGCCTCGACCCGCAGGCGGGGCGCGATCGCAGCGGCGAAGCCACCGCGGTCGGGCCGAAGACCCTCGCATGGCCTGAAGCGACGGCGCTTGTCATCGCCGCCCAGGCGCGGGAGGGCGGCGATGCGCCGCTGACCGCCGTCCATTTTGATGGCAAGCTCGACCGCCCGCGCCTGCACGCCACCGCGCTCGATGCCGCCGCCCTGCGCGCCCTTTGCGAAAGCCTCGCGCCGCCGCCGGGCGACCCGGACCTGCTCGCCGCCTGGGACTTCTCGCGGGAGATCCCGACCGACCGGGTGCGTGACCTCTCCGCCAACCGCCTTGATGGCAGGCTGCGCCATTTGCCCATGCGCGGCATGACCGGTGCCAACTGGGACGGCAGCACGGTGCAGTGGACCGAGGCGCCGCATCTCTACGGCGCCATCCATTTCCACAGCGACGACATGCACGATGCCGGCTGGTCGCCGGACCTGCGCCTCACCATCCCCGGGGACTGGCGCAGCGGCTTCTATGCCCTGCGCCTGCGCGCGCGGCAGGGTACGGACGATCCGGTGGAAAGCTCCGTTGCCTTCTTCGTCCGCGCGCCGCTCGGCAAGCCGCGCGCGCGGCTGGCGCTGGTGGCCAGCACCGCCACCTTCCTCGCCTATGCCAACAGTGCGCTGCGGCTCGACCAGGTGCATGCCGAGGCGATGCTGGAGGGCCTGCTGACCCTCTCCCGCGACGACGTCTATCTGCAGGAGCACCGCGAGCTCGGCCTCTCCACCTACGACACGCACAGCGACGGCAGCGGCTGGTGCTATTCCAGCGCGAAGCGGCCGATCCTGAACATGCGGCCGCGCGGCGCCACCTTCAACTACGGCAACGACACCCACATCATCGACTGGCTGGAGCAGATCGGCCAGGACTACGACGTCATCGCCGATGACGATATCGACCGGCACGGCGCGCAGCTCCTCGCCGGTTATGACTGCGTCATCACCGGCTCGCATCCCGAATACTTCAGCCGCGCCATGCTCGACGCCTTCGACGCCTATCAGCGCGGCGGCGGGCGGCACATCTATCTCGGCGGCAACGGCTTCTACTGGCGCATCGGCTGGCACCCGGCCCAGCCGCACACCATGGAAATCCGCCGCGGCATGAACGGGCTGCGCACCTGGGAGGGCGAGGCGGGCGAGAACGCCCTCTCCTTCACCGGCGAGCCCTCCGGCCTCTGGCGCAGCAACGGACGGCCGCCGCAGCGGTTGGTCGGCGTCGGATTCGACGCCCAGGTCTTCACCCGCTCCTACCCCTATCGCTGGCGGGAGGAGGCGCGCGACCCGCGCATCCGCTGGCTGGTGGAGGGGATCGACCTGGAGAAGCCGCTCGGCGATGCCGGCCTGCGCGGCGGCGGCGCGGCGGGGCTGGAAGTGGACCGCGTGGACCCCACCCTTGGCTCGCCCCCGCACCTGCTCTGGATCGCGACCGCCGACCAGCTCGACTACGGCGGCGTGCCGACCCTTGAAGAACTCCGCACTCTGCATCGCGGCGCCATGGGCGACCAGAACGCGCGCGTCCGCGCCGATGTCGCCTTCTTTCCCACTGCCAAGGGGGGCGCTGTGTTCTCCACCGGGTCCATCGCCTGGGCTTGCGCCCTCTCCTGCAACAGCTACGACAACAGCGTCAGCCGCCTGACCGGGAACGTGTTGCGGCGCTTCCTCGACCCCCGGCCCTTCGAGGGCTTCGACTGAAGGCCAGGGAGGGCGCCGCCCTCCCTGGACCCACCCGCCGGGGGGACAGTGTCCCCCCCGGACCCCGCCGATATGCGCCAAGCACCAAGAACCGAGGAACGGACCATGCAACGGACCCCCATCAGCACCGAAACACCCTGGTTCCGCCTCGAATCCGACGAAAGCGACTGGGCCGCCGAAAACCCGGCCGACCTGGCACGCTGGATGGAGCAGCTCCTGCTGATCCGCCGCTTCGAGGAAAAGATCCTCGACCTGCACGGCCAGGGGCTGATCCACGGGCCGGCCCATGCCTCGATCGGGCAGGAGGCCGGCGCGGTCGGCGCCATGTCCGTGCTCGGCACGCAGGACAAGATCAACGGCACCCACCGCGCGCATCACCAGATCCTCGCCAAGCTGCTGAACAGCGCCCTGCCCGAGGGCTACGACCCCCGGCAGGACGCGCCGCCGGAGGAGGCCGGCACGCTGGTCCGCCGGGCCATGGCGGAGATCATGGGCCTGGATGAGGGCTTCTGCGCCGGGCGCGGCGGCTCCATGCACATGCGCTGGGCGCCGGCCGGCATCGTCGGCACCAGCGCCATCATCGGCGCCAACCTGCCGCATGCCGTGGGCTACGGCCTCGCCGACAAGGTGCTGGGGCGCGACAACATCTCCGTCGCCTTCTTCGGCGACGGCACGCTGATGGCCGGCCAGTCGCTGGAGGCCATCAACCTCGCCGCCCTTTACCGCCTGCCCGTCGTCTTCTTCCTGGAGAACAACTTCTACGCCGTATCCACCCATGTCCGCGAGCAGACGCGCGAGACGCGGCTGACCTCGCGCGGCGCCATGTTCGGCGTGCCCAGCGTCGAGTGCGACGGCATGGACCTCCTCGCCGTGCGGCAGGCCATGCGCTGGGCAGTGGAGACCATCCGCGAGGGCGGCGGCCCGGTCTTTGTCGAGGCGCTGTGTTACCGCTTCCTGCACCAGAGCGGGCCGTTGCTCGGCAGCCAGTTCGGCTATCGCGACAAGGCCGAGGAGGAGGCCTGGCGCGCGCGCGACCCGCTGGCCACCATGCCGGCGAAGCTGAAGGCCATGGGCGTGCTGGACGATGCCGGCCTCGCCGCGCTGGATGCGCGCGCCCGCGCCATGGTCGAGGCCGCCGCCTCCGCCCTCACCGAGGTGCCGCGCGATTCCAACAGCCTGCAGGTGCGCAGCGGCGCCTATCCCGAGCCGGCGCGGGTGGACGAAGGGATCCGCGGCGACCTCTCCGAGTTGTCCGGCGAGCGCTTCCTGGAAGCCGAGCAGGTGCCGGCCGAGGCACGCACCGACCAGAAATACATCGAGGCCGTGGCCGCCGTGCTGCTGCGGAACATGGAGCGCGACCCGCGCATCGTGCTGATCGGCGAGGACGTGCACCGGCTGCGTGGCGGTGTCTCCGGCTCCTCGCGCGGGGTGATGGAGCGCTTCCCCGAGCGCGTCTTCGCCACGCCGATCTGCGAGAACGGCTTCACCGGCATGGCGCTCGGCGCCTCGCTCTGCGGGCTGCGGCCGGTGGTGGACATCATGTTCGGCGACTTCTGCATCGTCGCGGCCGACCAGATGTTCAACGGCATCGGCAAGTTCGCGCATATGTTCGGTGGCGGCTTCGGCGTGCCCGTGGTGGTGCGTGCGCGCGTCTCACCGCAAACGGGCTATGGCTCGCAGCATTCGATGGACCCCTCGGCGCTCTTCGCGCTCTATCCGGGCTGGCGCATCGTCGCGCCCGCCACGCCGCACGACTATGTCGGGCTGATGAACGCGGCGCTGCGCTGCGACGACCCGGTGCTGGTCATCGAGCATCAGGACCTGTTCCAGACCACCGGCCCGCTGCCGCGCGACGACCTCGACTTCTGCCTGCCGCTCGGCCGCGCCCGCATCGCCCGCCCTGGCCGCGCCTGCACGGTGCTGACCTATGGCGCCATGGTGCAGCCCTCCATCGGCGCCGCCGAGGCCGCCGGCGTGGACGCCGAGGTGGTGGACCTGCGCAGCCTCGACCCCACCGGCCTGGACTGGGAGACCGTCACCGCCAGCATCCGCCGCACCAACCGCGTGCTGATCGCCGAGCAGACGGCGCGCGGCACCAGCCACGGTGCGCGCCTCGCGCAGGAGGTCCAGGAGCGCTGCTTCGACTGGCTGGATGCCGAGATCCTGCGCGTTTCCGGCGGGGAGGCGGCGCCGGTGGTCTCGCGCCCGCTCAACATGGCGGCCCTGGGCAACGCGGCAAAGGTGGAGGCGGCGTTGCGCCGGCTGGCGGCCTGAGGGGGGCCGCGGCCATGGATCACCTTGATGAAATATGATATATCATAGTTCGTCATCCCGCAGGACAGATCGATGCCCGAGCCCCTCCCCCTCGCGAACCACTCCCTCGATGCCGAGTTGCGCCAGCGCGCGCGGCAGGTCATCCCCGGCGGGCTCTGGGGCCATCTGAACGCCGATCGTCTGCCGGAGGGCTATCCGCAATACTTCGCCTCGGCCGAGGGCTGCCGCCTGCGGGACGTGGACGGGCGCGAGTTCATCGACTTCATGTGCTCCTGGGGTCCGGTGGTGCTTGGCCATCATCACCCCGCTGTGGAGGCCGCTGCGCAGGAGCAGGCGGCGCGGGGCGACTGCATGAACGGCCCTGCCCCCGTGCTCGTGGAACTGGCGGAGCTTCTGGTCGGCATGATCCCGCACGCCGACTGGTGTCAGCTCTCCAAGAACGGCACCGACGCCACCACCGCCTGCGTCACCATCGCCCGTGCCGCCACCGGGCGGCGCAAGGTGCTGGTGGCGCGCGGCAGCTACCACGGCGCCGTGCCCTGGTGCTCGCCCTCCGTGGCCGGCGTCACCGCGGAGGACCGGGCCCACCTGCTCACCTTCGAGTACAACGACCGCGCCAGCCTTGATGCCGCCATCGCCGAGGCGGCGGGCGACCTCGCGGCGATGATCGTCACGCCCTTCCGGCACGATTTCGGGCGCGAGCAGGAACTGGCCACGCCGGCCTTCGCGCAGCATCTGCGGGAGGTCTGCGACGGCAGCGGCGCGGCGCTGATCCTGGACGACGTGCGCGCCGGCTTCCGCCTGCATCTCGGCGGCTCCTGGGAGACGCTGGGCGTGCGGCCGGACCTCGCCGCCTACAGCAAGGCGATCGCCAACGGCCATCCGCTCGCCGCCATCACCGGGCGCGAGCGCTTCCGCGAGGCCGCCACGCAGGTCTATTCCACAGGCTCCTTCTGGTGCGGCGCCGTGCCGATGGCCGCCGCCGCCGCCACGCTGCGCGAATTGCAGCGCATCGACGGCCCGGCATGGATGCGGGAGATGGGCGAGCGGCTGCGCGCGGGGCTGGATCATCTGGCGCGCCGGCACGGCCTCGCGGTGCGGCAGACCGGCCCCGCGCAGATGCCGCTGATGACCTTCGCGCATGATCCCGACTGGCGGAAGGGCGACACCTTCTGCGCCGAGGCCTTGCGCCACGGCGCCTATTTTCACCCACGGCACAACATGTTCCTCTCCTGCGCACATCGGGAAGCCGATATCGACCGCGCACTGGAAGCCGCGGATGCGGGCTTCCGCGCGGTGCGGCAGATGACCTGAAGGCGCTGGCCGAGGAGAGAAAGCCGGCGGATGTGTTCCCAGCGCGCGTGAGGCAGGCAATCCTTCGGCTGCCCGTGCAGGATCACAGCGCGGGCAGGACGGCAAGGCGGGCATTCTGGTTGCGGCTTCGGAACCTTCCTGTTCCCCGCCCGCAGACTCGCGCATCAGAAACGCGCAGGCAGCAGACCTCGTGCCCCCCGCGAATCACCCCTCCGCAGACTCGCGCTGCGCATGGCCCGCGTGGCATCCGCAAATCGGCGGACGCGCTCGCGTTCCGGTGAGCACGCCGCGCCGCGCATTGATGCATCAGGCAATTCGCGAATAATGTCGGCTTTTTCATGAAAAAGCATTTGTCGGAGCAACAAGCTCCTGCTGCTTTGCCGACCAGCCTGCCCGGCGATCCTGTCGCCTGTCCGCCTCCGCCCTCCCTCCTGCCGGGGGTGCGCTTCGTGACACTTCTCCGGACCGGTCCTGCATCTTCAAGCAAGGGACGGTCATGCCACTTACGACACGCCGCCGGTTGCTCTGCGCAACAGCGCTGGTCGCCTTCTCATCCCCCGCCGTTGCCCACAGCGTCACCGGGCGCCTGCCATGGTCGCCGAACGAAGCCTATCCGCCCGACATCGTGCAGCCCGGTGGCTGGCTCTTCCTGCGGCCAGAGGAAGCCGCCACGCTGGACGCCGTTGTCAGCCGCCTGATCCCGGCGGATGATCTCAGCCCGAGCGGCAAGGATGTTGGCTGCACCATCTTCATCGACCGCCAGCTCGCTGGCCCCTGGGGCACCTACGACTGGTACTACATGCAGCCGCCCTTCGCGGATAAGCCGCTGCCGACGCAGGGTATCCAGTCGCCGCTGGTGCCGCAGCAGCAGTACCGCAAGGGTCTGGCGGCGCTCACCGCCTATTGCCGCGACACCTTCGGCGGCAAGACCTTCGAGCAGCTCTCCACCGAGGACCAGGACAAGCTCCTGAGCGGGATGGAGAAGGGCGAGGTTCACCTGCCCGGCCTGACGGCGCCGCAGCTCACCACCACCATGTTCTTCGCCCAGGTGCTCGACAACACCATCGAGGGCTTCTTCGCCGACCCGATCTATGGCGGCAACAAGGACATGGCCGGCTGGAAGATGATCGGCTTTCCCGGCACCCGCTACGACTACCGCGACGTCATCGCCAATCCCGGCAAGCCCTACACCAAGCCGCCCGTGGCGATCATGGGCCGGCCCGAATGGAACGGAAAGCCCGCATGAGCCGTCTGCCCAAGAAGGATGTCGTCATCGTCGGGCTGGGCTGGACCGGCTCGATCATGGCGCACGAGCTTGCGATGGCGGGCCTCGACGTGGTCGCCATCGAGCGCGGCCCATGGCGCGACACCGCCTCCGACTACAATATCGGCACCGCGCCGGACGAGTTGCGCTACGCCGTCCGCCAGGACATCTTCCTGCGCCCGGCACAGGACACGCAGACCGCGCGCAACAGCATGGACCAGGCGGCGCTGCCGATCCGCAAATACGGCTCCTACCTGCCCGGCAACGGCGTCGGCGGCGCCGGGGTGCACTGGAACGGCCATACCTGGCGCTTCTTCCCGAGCGACTTCAACCTGCGCTCGCACTACACCGAGCGCTACGGCGCCGGCATCTTTCCGGAGAACTGCACCGCGCAGGACTGGCCCGTCACCTATGACGAGCTGGAGCCGCATTATGACTTCTTCGAGAAGGTCAACGGCACCTCGGGCAGGGCGGGCAACCTGAAGGGCGCCATCCAGCCGGGCGGCAATCCCTTCGAGGGCTGGCGCTCCGACGAATATCCGACCAAGCCGCTCTCGCCCAACCTGGCGCAGATCATGTTCCAGAAGGCGGCGACGGAACTGGGCATGCACCCCTTCCCGCTGCCCTCCGGCAATATCTCGGAAGCCTATACCAACCCCTACGGCGTCCGCATGGCGCCCTGCACCTATTGCGGCTTCTGCGAGTGGTTCGGCTGCGCCAACTACTCAAAGGCCAGCCCGCTGGCCTGCGTCATGCCGGCGCTGGTCCGTCAGCCGAACTTCGAGGCCCGCACGCTCTGCGAGGTGACCAAGGTCAACACCACGCCCGACGGCAAGATGGCGACCGGCGTCACCTATGTCGATGCCGCCGGGCGCGAGTGGGAGCAGCCGGCCGACCTCGTGCTGCTCTGCGCCTACGCCCTGTTCAACGTGCGGCTGCTGATGATCTCGAAGATCGGCGCGCAGTACGATCCGGTCAGCAACACCGGCACGCTGGGGCGCAACTACGCCTACCAGACCAATGCCGGCTCGGTCGGCTACTTCAGCAAGGACGTGAACTTCAACTCCTTCGCCGGCGCCGGCTCCCTCGGCATGATGGCCGATGACTACAACGGCGACAATTTCGACCATACCGGCCTCGGCTTCGTCGGTGGCGCCAACATCAACTGCACCACCACGAATGCACGGCCGATCCGCACCCATCCGACCCAGCCCGGCGCGCCGAAATGGGGCTCCGCCTGGAAGCGGAGCATGGTGGAGACCGTCAACCACTACCAGTCGGTCGGCACGCAGGGCAGTTCGATGCCCTATCGCGACGTCTATCTGGACCTCGACCCGACCTACACCGACCGGCTCGGCCGGCCGCTGATGCGCATGACCTTCGACTTCAAGGAGAACGACCTGAAGATGTCGCGCTTCGTCGTGGACAAGACGGCGGAGATCGCGCGGGCCATGGGGGCGAGCAAGGTCACCACCAGCTACAAGAAGGGGCCATGGAACGTCGTCCCCTACCAGACGACGCACAACACCGGCGGCACGGTGATGAGCAGCACGCCGCAGGATGGCGTGGTCAACCGCTACACCCAGCACTGGGACGTGCCGAACCTGTTCGTCTCCGGGGCCAGTCTCTTTCCGCAGAATGCCGGCTACAACCCGACCGGCACCGTCGGCGCGCTGACCTACTGGGCGCTGGACGCGATCAAGAACAAGTACCTCAAGAACCCCGGCCAGGCGCTGGTGCAGGCATGATGCGCGGCACGATCCTCGCGGCGACGCTGCTCGCCGCCACGACCCTGGCCACCGCCGCCAGGGCCGACTCGGACAACTTCACCGAGCTGCAGCGCGGCCGGTATCTCACCACCGCCGGCGACTGCATGGGCTGCCATATCGGCCCGGACGGCCAGTCGATGGCGGGCGGCAACCTGCTGGAGACGCCCTTCGGCAATATCGCCGTGCCGAACATCACGCCGGACAACAAGACCGGCATCGGCACCTGGTCCGCGCAGGACTTCTACGAGGCGATGCATGTGGGCAAGCGGCCGGACGGGACGCATCTCTACCCCGCCTTCCCCTATACCTCCTTCACCAAGATGTCGCGCGCCGACACGGATGCGGTCTACGCCTATCTGCGCGCGCAGGAGCCGGTGGCGAACGAGGTCGACCGCAACACGCTGCCCTTCCCCTTCAACATCCGCCTGGCGATGTGGGCCTGGAACCGGCTGAACTTCACGCCTGGCGAGTTCAAGCCGGACCCGCAGAGGTCCGAGGCCTACAACCGGGGCGCCTATCTGGTGGAGGGTCCGGGCCATTGCGGCCTGTGCCACACGCCGCGCAACTTCATGGGCGGCGACGCGGCCAGCGATGAGCTGAAGGGCGGGGCGCTGCAGGGCTGGTTCGCACCCAATATCACCGCCGACAAGCATCTCGGCATCGGCGCCTGGTCGGAGGCGGAGATCGTGGACTATCTCCGCACCGGCCATACCGCCCGCACCGCCGCCAGCGGACCGATGAGCGAGGTCGTCGCCTATTCGACCAGCCAGATGACCGATGCCGACCTGAAGGCCATCGCCACCTATCTGCGCGAGCGCAGCGCGGTGGGGGCGCCGGCGCCGCAGCCGGTCGCCTCCACCGATCCGCACATGCAGGCCGGTGCCGCGATCTATGAGGACAGCTGCGCGGCCTGCCATGCCCGCGATGGCCAGGGCGTGGCCGGCATGTTCCCGCGGCTGGCCGACAACCAGCTGGTGCAGCAGACCGACCCATCGGGCATCCTGCATGTGGTGCTGCAGGGCTCGCGCTCCGTTGCGGCGCCGCAGGCGGTCACCGCCCCCGCCATGCCATCGCTGCGCTGGCGGCTGTCCGACCAGCAGGTGGCGGATGTCGCGACCTTCATCCGCAACAGCTGGGGCAATGCCGCGGCGGCCGTCACGACCGACCAGGTGAAGACGATGCGTGACGCCACGGCGGGTATCGCCATGTCGCAGGGCAATTGACCCTGGCCTTCCCCGCGCCCGGAGCCCGGGCGCGGGGAACCGGCCGTTCAGCCGCGCAGCCGGGCGGCGCGCCTGGACCGCGCGGCGGCCAGCAGCCCGTGGCGCGGCGCCAGCACCAGCGCCAGGCCGAAGCCGAGCGAGAGCGCCAGCACGATGCTGCCGGCCGGCGAGACATCGAGATGGAAGCTCAGCAGGAGGCCGAGCAGATTGGCCCCCACGGCCGCTGCCACCGCGATGGCCGTCATATGGCTGAGCCGGTCGCTGAGCAGGTAGCCGATGCAGCCCGGCGTGATCAGCAGCGCCACCACCAGGATGACGCCCACCGCCTGCACCCCCGCCACCACGGCCGCCGAGAGCAGCGCCAGAAAGAGGTAGCGCAGCGCGGTGGTGTTCAGCCCGATGCCCTGGGCATGCGCGGCGTCGAAGCAGAACAGCGCCAGATCCCGCCCCTTCACCGCCAGCACCGCCAGCGCCACCGTGCCGACCGCCAGCGTCTGCCAGAGGTCCTGCGGCTCGATGCCGAGGATATTGCCGAACAGGATATGCGTGACATGCGCCTCGGTGGTCAGGAAGGCGAGCAGCACCAGCCCGGCGGCGAACATGCCGGTGAAGACGACGCCCAGCGCCGCATCCTCCTTCACCCGGCTATGCGCCTGGATGAATCCCGCCCCCAGCGCGCAGGCCATGCCGGCCGCGAAGGCACCCAGCGCCAGCGGCAGCCCGGCGGCGGAGGCGATCACCACGCCGGGGAGCACCGCATGGGAAATCGCATCGCCGAGCAGCGACCAGCCCTTCAGCACGATATAGCAGGAGAGCATGGCGCAGACCGCCGCGACCAGCGTGCCGATACCCATCGCCTCCAGCATGAAGGGATAGGTGAAGGGCGCCAGGAAACCGCCGCTCATGCCGCGCCTCCCGCAGCCAGGGTCATGCGTCGCCGGGCGCGGCGGCCGGCCAGCAGGCCATGGCGCGGCGCCAGGAGCAGCACGAGCAGGAAGACCAGCGCCTGCAGGCTGACGATGACGCCTCCCGTCGAGCCATCCAGGAAGTAGCTGAGATAGGCGCCGGCAAAGGCCGTGGCGGCGCCCATGGCGGTGGCGCCGGCCATCATCCGTCCGAAGCGGTCGGTCAGCAGATGGGCGGCGGCGCCGGGCGCCACCAGCATGGCGATGACGAGCACCGCGCCGACCGCCACCATCGCCGCCACCGCCACGGCCGCGACACAGCCGAGCAGCAGCGTCTGCAGCAACCGCGTATTGAGCCCGATGGCGCGGGCATGGGTGGCGTCGAAGGCCCAGAGCATCAGGTCCCGCCCCCGCAGCGCCATGACCACGAGCACGCCGCCGGCGACGATCAGCATCTGCGCCGCATCGGCCGGGGCGATGCCCAGCACATTGCCGAAGACGATGGTCTGCAGGCGGAGATTGCTGGGGAAGAGGGTCAGCAGCACCAGCCCGGCACCGAAGAAGGCGGTGAACACCACGCCGATCGCGGCATCCTCGCGGATGCGGCTGTTGCGGCGGATGAAGCCCATGAGCCAGGCCGCCAGCAGGCCGGAGGCGAAGGCGCCGAGGGCGAAGGGCAGGCCCAGGATCCAGGCCAGCGCCACCCCCGGTACCACGGCATGCGAGAGCGCGTCGCCCAGCAGCGACCAGCCCTTCAGCGCCACGAAGCAGGAGAGCATGCCGCAGATGGCGCCGATCGCCGCGCTGACCAGCATGGCATTGCGCATGTACTCATAGGCGAAGGGGATCAGCAGGGTCTCGGCCATGGCTCCCCCCTTCAGCCCGCCGGCTGCAGCCGGCCGAGCACCTGGCCGTCGGCGCCGATCACCAGTTGCCGTCCATCCGGCCCCGGCAGAAGCGTCACCGCCCCGCCCGCCGCCGGGAAGGCCATGCCATGCCGCCGCGCGCTGCCGCCGAAGGCGCGGGCGAGCAGCTCCGGCCTGAAGACCTCGGCCGTCGGCCCGGCGGCCAGCACCGTGCCCTTGACCAGCGCCACCTGGTCGCAGAAGGCGGGCACGCTGGCGAGGTCATGCGTCGAGACCAGGATGATCCGCCCCTCGTCCCGCAGCTCGCGCAGCAGCGCGGTGATCTGCTCCTGGGTGGTGACGTCCACGCCGCCGAAGGGCTCGTCCAGCAGGATGATGCGGCCGTCCTGCGCCAGGGCGCGCGCCAGGAAGACCCGCTTCTTCTGCCCGCCCGAGAGCTGGCCGATCTGCCGCTCCGCGAACTCCGCCATGCCGACGCGGCGCAGCGCCTCCGCCACCGCGCGGCGATCGGCGGCGCCGGGGATGCGAAGCCCGTTCATGTAGCCGTAGCGGCCCATCATCACCACATCGCGGACGCTGACCGGGAAGGCCCAGTCCACCTCCTCGTTCTGCGGCACATAGGCCACCCAGTTGCGCCGCTGCGCCACCCGCACCGGCTGGCCGCCAATGCGCACGCTGCCGGAGGCCGGCACCACCATCCCCATGATCGCCTTGAACAGCGTGGACTTGCCGGCGCCATTCACCCCGAGCAGGCCGCAGATGGTGGGCCGCTCCAGCCGCAGCGAGGCGTCGCGCAGCGCCACATGCCCATTGGCATAGGCGACGGTGGCGCCTTCGACGGCCAGGCCGGGGCAGCCGGGCGACGGCGGCACGGTATCACGCATCGCGCCGCCCAGCAGCCAGCCGCCAAGCCGCCGGAGGGTGGAGCGGTGCGGGATGCGCCGCTCCGCAGTCAGGCCTGCGCCGCCCATCCACATCTCACTTCGCCTCCTGGAAGGCGCTGACGATGGCCTTGGCATTGTATTCCAGGAGGCTGGCGAAAGTCGGCGCCGCACCACCTTCCTCGGTCAGGCTGTCCACGTAGAGCACGCCGGCGAAGCGGGAGCCGGCCTCGCGCGCCACCTGCCGCATCGCCCGGTCGCTCACCGTGCTCTCGCAGAACAGCGCGGGAATGCGGTGCTCGCGGACGGTATCGACCACCTGCCTGACCTGCCGCGGCGTTCCCTGCTCCTCCGCGTTGACCGGCCAGAGGTAGAGTTCCTTCAGGCCGTAGTTGTCGGTCAGGTAGGAGAAGGCGCCCTCGCAGCTCACCAGCCAGCGGCGCCCCTCGGGAATGCGGGCGAGCCGCTCGCGGATCGGCGCGTCCAGCGCCCGGAGCTGCGCCGTGTAGCGCGCCGCATTGGCGTTGTAGGTTGCGGCGTTGCGCGGGTCGGCGGCAGCCAGCGCCTTGCGGATGTTCTCGACATAGATCACCGCATTGGCCGGCGACATCCAGGCATGCGGGTTGGGCCGCCCGGCATAGGGCCCCTCGGCAATCGCCATCGGCCGGATGCCCTCGGTCAGCACGGCGGAGGGCACGTCCTTCACCCGCTGGAAGAAGCGCTCGAACCAGCGCTCCAGCCCCAGGCCGTTCCACAGCACCAGGTCGGCGGCCTGGGTCTTCACGATGTCCAGGGGCGTCGGCTCGTAGTCATGGATCTCGGCTCCGGGGCGGGTGATCGACTCCACGATCGCCGCCTCGCCGGCCACGTTCTGCGCCATGTCCTGCAGGATGGTGAAGGTGGTCACGGCGCGGAGCGGCCGCTCACGCGGCTCCTGCGCCGCCGCCGGGGCGCCGGGCAGGGCGGCGGCCAGCAGGGCCAGCGCGGCGAGGCTTCGCCGGAGACGGGGGTTCATTCTTGCTCCTCCTGTGCATGCGTCGTTCATCTCATGTCCAATATGGAGCATGTAGCACAGGCTACAATCAAGGGCACATGCTGCATCTTGAGTGAAGTTGCCACACCTTGCTCCCTGCGGCATTTTGCCGCCGCCATGACCACCCAAGACCCCAAGCCTAGTGCCCCTCCCGCGCGGAAGGCGGCCGCCGTGCCGGAGCCGGCCGAGATGCCCGCGGAAGGCACGCAGGCGGCGCGCCACGCCTCAGCGCGGGCCGGCCGCGCCTCGGCCGTGCTGGAAGACTATGTCGAGCTGATCGATGACCTGCTGACCGAGGAGGGCGAGGCGCGGCCGACCGACCTGGCCCGGCGCCTGGGCGTCTCGCATGCCACCGCCATCAAGAGCATCGCGCGGTTGAAGGCGCTGGGGCTGGCCTATTCCAGGCCCTATCGCAGCATCTTCCTGACCGAGGAGGGGCATGCGCTGGCCCGCAAGGTGCGCGCCCGGCATCGCGTGGTGGTGGACCTGCTGAAGGCAGTGGGGGTGCCCGACGACGTGGCGGAGAGCGACGCCGAGGGGCTGGAGCACCATGTCAGCGAGGTGACGCTGGAGGCCTTTGCGGCCTTCCTGCGCCGCACCGGCGGGAAAACCTGAAGAAAAGGACAGGGGCCTGGGGAAATTCCTTCCCCCAGGCCTGGCGCGGCCCCGGCTACACTGCTTCCTTCTGCGGCCGCACCACCCGCAGCATCCGCAGCAGGAGCGGCCCCAGCAGCCCGGAGAGCGTCACCGCCAGCAGCAGCAGCGCGATCGGGCGGTGGGCGAAACCCAGCGGGTTCTGGTCGAAGATGATCATCGACTGCTTCAGCGCCTCTTCCAGCATGCCGCCGAGCACCAGCCCCATGATCAGCGGTGCCGGCGAGAAGCCGTGGCGGCGGAACAGGAAGCCGACGCCGCCCGCCACCAGCATGATCACCACATCGCCCATGGACTGGTTCGGCCCGTAGGCGCCGATGACCGAGAGCACGAAGACCGCCGGCCAGAGGAGGGTGGGCGGGATCAGGCTGATGCGCGCGAACAGCTTCGCCATGCCCAGGCCGAGCACGAGATAGAGAAGGTTGGCCGCCAGCATCGAGGCGAAGACCGCGTAGAGCAGCACCGGCTGCTCGTTGAAGAGATGCGGGCCGGGCCGCACGCCCTGCACGATCAGCCCGGCCAGGATGATCGCCGTGGTGGCGCTGCCGGGGATGCCGAGAGCGAGGGTCGGCACCATCGAGCCGCCAACCGCCGCGTTGTTCGCCGCCTCCGGCCCCGCCACGCCCTCCAGCGCGCCATGGCCGAACTCGTGCTTGTGCTTCGACCAGCGCTGCGTCTCGTTATAGCCCACCAGCGCCGCCGTGGTGGCGCCGAGCGCCGGCAGCGCGCCGATGAAGGCGCCGATGACGCTGCCGATGCCGATGGCGCGGCCGCATTTGCGGAAATCGGCGCCGGTCGGCAGCTTGGCCGCGTCCATGGAGATCAGCTTCGGCTCCTCGGCGCGGCGGGTGGACTGGTCGAGCATCTCCGACACGGCGAAAAGGCCGATCAGCACGGGCACGAAGTTGATGCCGTCGGAAAGCTCCATGATGCCGAAGCTGTAGCGCTCCACGCCGCTGGTCAGGTCGATGCCGACGGTGGCCAGCAGCACGCCGAGCGCGGCGGTGATCAGGTTCTTGACCCGGCCGTCGCCACCGATGGCGGCGCACATGGAGAGGCCGAAGACCGCCAGCGCGAAATATTCCGGCGGCCCGAAGCTGTAGGCGGCGCGGGCCAGCAGGGGGGCGGCAAAGATCAGCATCACCACGCTGAAGATGCCGCCGATCGCCGAGGCCACGGCCGACATGCCCAGCGCCAGCCCGGCCTGGCCGCGCTCGGCGAGCCTGTAGCCCTCGATGGCGGTGGCCGAGGAGGAAGGGTCGCCGGGGGCATTGACCAGGATGGCGGTGATCGAGCCGCCGAAATTGGCGGCGCAATAGACCGAGCCCATGAAGGCGAGCGCGGCGATCGGGCTGACCCCGATGGTCAGCGGCAGCAGCAGCGCGATGGTGGTGCTGCCGGAAATCCCCGGCAGGGCGCCGACGACAATGCCGAGCACCGTGCCCGCCAGGATCATGCCGAGGATGAGCGGATCGGTCAGCGTGGCCATGCCGGCCAGGAAAGCGTCCATGCCCCGCTCCTCAGGAGAAGAACCGGTCGCCCAGCCAGCCACCCGGCAGGCTCAGCGCGAACAGCCGCACGAAGACCAGCCAGATGCCGGCCACCAGCCCGACCGCCGAGCCCAGCAGCAGCCCGCGCCGCCGCTCGCCCCAGAGCCAGCCCAGCGCGATGAGGAAGACCAGCATCGCCGGCAGCATGCCGACCACCATCATCAGCGGCAGGAAACCGATAGCGAGCCCCATGGTGCCCCAGCCGGCCGCCGGAACGCGCGGCGGCGGCTTGCGCGACGCCGGATTGAGGGCGAGCAGCACGGCAAGGCCAAGCAGGACGAGGCAGACGAGGCGCGGGAACTCGGCCGCGCCGAGGCCCTGGGCGAGGCCCGGG
Organism: Roseomonas sp. E05; assembly: GCF_030063475.1. Taxonomy (GTDB): domain Bacteria; phylum Pseudomonadota; class Alphaproteobacteria; order Acetobacterales; family Acetobacteraceae; genus Pseudoroseomonas. Next base: position 170,668 of record NZ_JASIRT010000003.1, on the reverse strand, counting down.
GGCACCTCGTCGAAGCCGTAGGTGGCGGCGAAGGCGGCGATGGCCACCGCCGCCACCGCCGCCGCGCAGAGCCGGTCGGGCTGCGCCCTCATCGCAGCAGGCCCAGCGAGGTCAGGGCCTCGCGCGCCTGCCCGTTGAACTCGACGAGCTGCTCCTGCCACTCCTTCTGCCCGGTGACGCTGTCCGAGGCCTGGCCGGAGGACTTCAGGTAGGACTGGAAGACCTGGCCGGACATCGCCTTGACCAGCCCGGATTCGAGCTTCGCCACGCGGTCCTCCGGCGTGCCCTTCAGCACCACGAAGCCGCGCGTGGTGGCCGCCGTGGCGCGGATGCCGAGCTCCTGAGCGGTCGGCACATCGGGCATGGTCGCCAGTCGCTGGCGGGAGAGCACCAGCACGGGCTTCACCTCGCCCGCGCCGATCTGCGCCTCGGCCTCCGCCGGGTTGAGCAGCGCGACGTCGATATTGCCGCCGACCAGGTTGATGACGATGTCGCCGCCGCCGCGGAAGGGCACCAGCGTCGGCGCCTTGAAGCCGCCGGCGCGGGCGAAGGAGAAGATCGCCACATGGTCCACGCTGCCGACATGCGTGCCGCCGTATTTCAGCCCGCGCTCCTTCGAGGCCTCGATGAAGGCGCGCGGATCGGCCAGTGGGCTGCCGGCCTTCACCATGATCATCTGCGGGTCCTCGGTGGCCCGCGCGACGCCCACCAGCTCGTCGAACTGCGGCAGGCTCTTGTTGCGCAGCATGGTCAGCAGATGGGTCTGCGTGATCAGCAGGATGGTGTGCCCGTCGCGCGGGCGGGAGGCGGCGTATTGCAGCGCCGCGGCACCACTGCCGGCGGTACGGTTGACCACGGTGAACTCGGTGCCGAGGACGGCCGGCGCCTGCACCATCATCATGCGCGCGGTGATGTCGGTGCCGCCGCCGACGCCGGCATGCGTCACCACCTCGATGATCTTGGAGGGGAACTTCTCCTCCTCGGCGCACAGCAGGCCGGGCGCGGCGAGCAGGCCGAGGCTAGCGGCGCCGGCGCCGAGCAGGCTCCGGCGGGTCGTGCTGGGTGGGTGGCTCTTGGTCATCGTGTCCTCCTCGCGCCGTCTGTCGCGGCTTGGTGGAACTTGCGCCGGGGCTGCTGGCGGCGAAGCGCCGCTTGCCGCCCCGGATATGCGCCTCGCCGGCCGCGTGGGCGGCCGCCGGGTCGCGCGCGCGGATGGCCGCCAGCAGCGTGGCGTGCTCGGCGTTGCTCTCGCGCATCTTCTCCGGCTGCACGAGGGCGCGGCGGCGGAACAGATGCAGCTCGTTGCCCAGGTCGGCGTAGATGCGCTGCGCGCGCGGACCGCTGCCGAGCTCCATCACGGCCTCGTGGAACTCGAGGTTGAGGGCGTAGTAGCGCGGCGCGTCATCGGCATCGGCGGCGCGCTCCATCTCCGCGACCAGCGCGGCGAGGCGGTCCTCGGCGCCCGGCGGCGGGGCGGCGGCGATGACCTCGCAGGCGCGGGCGGTCAGCAGCGCGCGCAGGTCGTAGAGTTCCAGCGCCTCCTCGATGCTGACCTTGCGGACATAGCTGCCCTGGTTGACCACGGTGACCACCAGGCCCTGGCGCTCCAGCCCGCGGATCGCCTCGCGCACCGGCCCGCGGCTGACGCCGAGGCGCAGCGCGAGGGCCTGCTCGTTGAGCCGGCTGCCCGCCTCGATGGCGCCCGTGAGGATCAGCCGTTCGATCTCCTGCCGCACCACGGAGGTGAGGGAGCGGGTTCGCAGCAGGGTGATCTCGCTGGGCGCTTCGCCTGTCATGGCCGTATCAAATCCCGTGAAGTGCAAATCGTCAACAGTTTGCACCGCCTCCGGAACATGCTACGCCTCGGCACGGAGGAACAGCATGAACGACATCGTCACCGCTCCCACCACTGCTGCGGCGCCAGGCACCGCGGCATCCTCGGCCCTCGCCGGCACCGTGGTGCTGGACCTCACCCGCGTGCGCTCCGGCCCGACCTGTGTGCGCCAGCTGGCGGACTGGGGCGCCGAGGTCATCAAGATCGAGATGCCCGAGGGCATCGACGCCGGCGATCCGATGGGCGGCCCGCGCAACGGGCCGGACTTCCAGAACCTGCACCGCAACAAGCGGGGCATGACGCTGAACCTGAAGGACAAGGACGGCCTGGCGCTGTTCAAGCGGCTGGTCGAGAAGGCGGATGTCGTGGTCGAGAACTTCCGGCCCGACGTGAAGGACCGGCTCGGCATCAGCTATGCCGAGCTGGAGAAGGTCAATCCGCGCATCATCCTCGCCTCGATCTCCGGCTTCGGGCAGGACGGGCCCTATGCCGGGCGGCCGGGCTTCGACCAGATCGCCCAGGGCATGGGCGGGCTGATGTCCATCACCGGCCTGCCCGGCCAGGGGCCGGTGCGCGTCGGCATCCCCATCGCCGACCTCTGCGCCGGCATCTTCGCCGCCCAGGGCATCCTGGTGGCGCTGCTGGAGCGCGAGAAGAGCGGCCGCGGCCAGTGGGTCTCCACCAGCCTGCTGGAGGCGCAGCTCTTCATGCTGGACTTCCAGGCCGCCCGCTGGCTGATGGCCGGCGAGGTGCCGAAGCAGGCCGGCAACAACCACCCGACCAGCATCCCCACCGGCGTCTTTCCGACCAGCGACGGCCATATCAACATCGCCGCCTCCGGCCAGCGCATCTGGGAGCGCGCCGCCGAGGCGCTCGGCCGCAAGGACTGGCTGGAGAACCCGGACTACGCCACCGGCCAGGCGCGCAGCCAGAACCGCGACACGCTGAACGCCGAGATCGCCAAGGTGACGGCGACGCGTACCAGCGCGGAGTGGGTGGAGGCATTGAACCAGGCCGGCGTGCCCTGCGGCCCGATCTACTCCATCGACCAGGCCTTCGCCGACCCGCAGGTGCGGCATCTCGGCGTCGCGCGCGAGTTGCCGCGCGACGGCGAGCCGGTCCGCTATGTCGGCCAGCCCGTCCGCCTCTCGCGCACGCCGAGCGAGGTGGTGGCGCATCCGCCCGCCATCGGCGAGCATACGGAGGCGGTGCTGCACCAGCTCGGCCTCGATGCGACGACCATCGCCGAGTTGCGCAGCCGCCGCGTGGTCTGAGGCTTCCGGGGGCGGCGGGAAGGACCCGACCGCCCCCTCCCCTTCGCCAGGCCCCGGGCGGGCCGGGCGGCGTCAAGGAGACCGCGATGGAACTGGCCACCACCACCCCCAAGATGCAGGCGCGCAAGGACGCCGGCATCGGCTGGATGACCTTCAACAACCCCGAGCGCCACAACGCCGTCAGCATGGAGATGTGGCAGGCGGCCGAAAGCATCCTGGCCGACTTCGCCGAGGACCCCGAGGTGCGCGTCATCGTGCTCTCCGGCGCGGGCGGCAAGGCCTTCGTCTCCGGCGCCGACATCTCGAAATTCGAGAGCGAGCGCTCCTCGGCGGAGGCGGTCGCCGCCTACAACGCGCAGACCGAGCGCGTCTATGGCGGACTCTACCGGCTGGCCAAGCCGGTCATCGCCATGATCGAGGGCCACTGCATCGGCGGCGGCGTGGCGCTGGCCACCTGCTGCGACATCCGCATCTGCAGCGAGAACTCGAGCTTCGGCATTCCCGCCGCCAGGCTCGGCCTGGGCTATGGGCTGAAGGGCGTCTCGCGCCTGATGAGCCTGATCGGCCCCTCCTACACCAAGGAGCTGTTCTTCACCGCCCGCCGCTTCACCGCCGCCGAGGCGGAGCGGATGGGGCTGGTCAACCGCGTGCTGCCCCGGGGCGAGGTGCAGGACTTCGTCGCCACCATGGCGCAGGAAATCGCGGCCAATGCGCCGCTCACCGTCACCTCGATCAAGCGCATCGTCGGCGAGGCGCTGAAGGACGAGGCAACGCGCGACACCGCCCTCTGCGACCAGCTGGTGGCGGAATGCTTCGGCAGCCAGGACTATATCGAGGGCCGCCGCGCCTTCCTCGAGAAGCGCAAGCCGGCTTTCCAGGGCCGCTGAGCCTTCCGCAACGGGCCGGGGAAAGGCCACGGGGCCGGGGAGCCGCTTTCCCGGCCCTTCCGCCATGCCGCCCACCGGGGTTGCGGCGCGAATCCTTTCTCACCCGCCGGGAACCAGAGGGCGCCCGGCCGTGTTGCTTGGGGCAGCGAGCCGCGCAGGCCCCGCGGCATGAAAGGGACAGCCCATGAAATGGACCCTCGTCTTCGCAGCCCTGGCCGCGTCGGCGCCGGCCTTGGCGCAGCCGCAGGGCGGCGCGGCAGCGCAGGCGCCGCGCCAGGGACAGACCCAGGCCGGGCCGGTGCAGGTGGCGGTGGTGGCCGGCGGCCTGGACCATCCCTGGGGTCTCGCCTTCCTGCCGGACGGGCGCATGCTGGTCACGGAACGGCCGGGCCGGCTGCGCGTCGTCACCCGCGAAGGGCAGGTCTCGGAGCCCGTCCAAGGGGTGCCTGAGGTCTTCGCCCAGGGCCAGGGCGGACTGCTCGACGTGGCGCTGGCCCCGGACTTCGCCAGCAATCGCCAGATCTACCTCTCCTTTGCCGAGCCCGGACCGAGCGGCACCGCCTCCACCGCCGTGGCGCGCGGGCGGCTGGACGCGGCGGCCACGCAGTTGCAGGGGCTGGAGGTCATCTTCCGGCAGGAGCCCAAGGTGAGCGGCGGCAACCATTTCGGCTCGCGGCTCGCCTTCTCGCCGCAGGGGCAGCTCTTCGTCACCATGGGCGAGCGCTTCAAGTTCCAGCCGGCGCAGGATCTCTCCAGCGGCCTCGGCAAGATCGCGCGCCTCAACCCGGACGGCAGCATTCCCCGGGACAACCCCTTCGTGGGCCGCTCGGATGCCCGACCGGAGATCTGGTCCTATGGGCACCGCAACGTGCAGGGCGCGGCCATCAACCCGGCGACCGGCGTGCTCTGGACGCATGAGATGGGCCCGCGTGGTGGCGACGAGCTGAACATCCCGCAGGCCGGGCGCAACTACGGCTGGCCGGTGGTGAGCTGGGGCCGGCACTACAATGGCGAGCCCATCCCCGATCCCTCGACGCGGCCGGACCTCGCTGGCTCGGTGCGCCACTGGACACCGGTGATCTCACCTTCCGGCATGACCTTCTACACCGGAGGCGCCTTTCCGGGCTGGCGGGGCAACCTGTTGATCGGCGGCCTCACCGCGCAGGGGATCGTCCGGCTGGAGCTGGACGGCGACAAGGTCACGCAGGAGCACCGCATCGCCCTGGGCCAGCGCATCCGGGATGTCGAGCAGGGGCCGGACGGGGCGGTCTATGCCCTCACCGACAAGGATCAGGGAGAGATCCTGCGCCTCACGCCCGCGGCTGGCGCAGGGCGCTGAGGGCCGGCGCGCTGCCGCCAGTGCCTGTGAGCAGTAACTTCATGGCTTCTCCTCCGCCCAAAGGCTCACCGTTCGGAAATCGCCGTGAGCTCGGAGGCCAGCGCGTTTTCCGTTCGCTCTGGCTCACGGAAAACGCGCTGGCCGTTTGTTTTGACGAGCATCTTTACCCGTTCCGATGATGCCATCGGAACGGGATCTGCTCTAACGCTGCCCGGCAGAAGGGGTTGAGGAATTGGAGCATAAATGCGTCACCAACTGACACAGTTGTGCCGCATTTCCCTCTGCCACGTCGTTGCGCGGACTGCTACCACCCCTCGATGGCACTGCCGATCTGCTGTGCCGCCTCGCGCAGGACAGGGAGAAAGCGGCGCCGCATCAGCTCCAGCGAGGCGCGCGCGCTCGATGTGCCGATGTTCAACGCGGCGCAGGTCCTGTCGCTGCGGTCAAGGACCGGAACGGCAATGGAGCGGCTGCCGACCTCCAGTTCGCCATCGATGATGGCGTAGCGCAGGCGCCGCACCTCGTGGATGCGGGCGCGGAACTTCTCCGGATCCACCAGGGTTTTTTCCGTCCAGGCGTGAAGCGGGTGGCGGGCCATCCAGGTTTCGAGATCCGCCTCACCGAGACCGGCGAGCAGGACCCGCCCGAGCGATGAGCAATGCGCCGGCAACCGCGTGCCGATGTCGATGCGCGAGGAGAAGACGCGCTGCGTCTCCACGCGGGCGACATAGACGATGTCCGGCCCGTCGAGCACCGCCATCGAGCAGGATTCGCCGAGCTTTTCGCTGACGCCTTTGATGATTGCCGTCGCCACCTCGCCGCGGCCGAAGGAGGCGAGATAGCCCTGACCGAGGTGCAGCACCTTCGGCGTCAGCCAGAACAGCTTGCCGTCGCTGGCGACGTAGTTCAGCTCGGAAAGTGTCAGCAGCAGCCGGCGCGCCGTTCCGCGGCTGAGGCCGGTCATCTGCGCCACATGCGACAGCGTCATGCGTTCGCGGCCACGCCCGAAGGTTGCGAGCACGGCCAGGCCGCGCTCCAGCGCGTTGACGAACTCGCGGCCCTGCCGCCCCGCATCCGCCTGCGTTGCGCGCGGCTGCGACACCTCCGCAGCCACAACGCGCCCCTGCGCCGCCGAAGCCTGCTTCGGTCCTGGCTGCAAACTCTCCCTCCCCCGGCATCCGGACACGGCTTCGTTGCGGCATTACCGCCTCTCGATCGGCAGCGGCAAGACGCAATCACCGGAAGCGGGCGATGGATTTTCCGCTTGACAGAGCAGCGACCTCGGCTCGACCCTGCCGCACGGAAACGGACACTTGTCCGCCAGACGGACAAGCCCGCGCGGGGCGCAAGCCGCCCGGAAAGCAATGGAACGGCCCGCCTCCCCCGGGGAGGAAGGAATGCCGAGGGGAAGGGACGAGATGGTTCTGGAGATTCGCGGCACTCATCGCCGTTCGAACCGGCCCTCCGATGGCCGCATTCCTCCCGCGCCTTCGCCTGCACCCGCCCCTGGCCTGATCCGGGGCCGCCAGAGCGCCGCCGCACGTTGAAGCCGCAGGGCCTGCGGGCCAACTATCCCTTCAGCGAAGAACAACGAACCACTGGGAGAGAGACACTATGCTGCAACGCCGCATATTCCTGCTGGCGACCGCCGCCGGCCTCGCCGCGCCTGGCATCCTCCGTGCGCAGGGCAGCCCCTATGTCGTCGGCACGCTGTTCCCGATGTCGGGCCCCAACGCCGAATACGGCATGCTCTTCACCAACGCCGTGCAGCTTGCCTTCGAGCACATCAAGGCCGACGGCATGCTGAAGCGGCCGATCGACCTGCGCGCGCAGGACAGCCTCGCCACGCCGCAGGGCGGCGCGGTGGGCATGCAGAAGCTCGCCAGCGTTGATGGCGCGCCCTATGTGATGCTCGGCTTCACCGGCGTCTCCAAGGCCGCTGCGCCGATCGGCACGCGCAGCAAGGTGATGATGGTCAATGGCGGTGGCGTCGGCCCGGATCTCGCGGGACTGTCGCCCTATTTCTGGAACGTCATCCCGCTGGTGAACCAGGAAGTGAAGGCACTGCTGCCATGGCTGCAGCAGAAGAGCCTGAAGCGGGTCGCGCTGATCTATGTCGACGATCCGCTGGGCAACTCAGTCCTGGAGCAGCTTCGCAAGGGCCTCCCCGGGGTCGGCGGCGAACTCGTTGACACCTACAGCGTGCCGCCTGCCGCGCAGCAGTTCGCCGCCGTCGCCGCCAAGGTGCGGAGCGCCAATCCGGACGCCGTGTACTTCGCCAGCTACGGCGCGCAGCAATCGCAGATCATCAAGCAACTGCGCGACAACGGCATCAGGCAGCAGCTTCTGACCTATTCCGCCGGGAGCATTCCCTCGGTCCTGAGCCTGCCGGAGAGTGAGGGGCTGGTCTATACCAGCCAGGCGGCCGACTGGTCCTCGGCGCAGGACCCGGTGACCCAGCGCTTCGTGAAGGACTGGCGCGCCAAGTACAATTCCGATCCGTCGATCTATCACCAGAACTACTACAACGCGATGCGCCTGTTCGGTCTGCTCGCGCAGGAGCTGGAGAAGGCGGGCACGCCGGTGAATGGCGAAAACCTGCTTCAGACCCTGCTGAAGGTGCGCCAGTTCACCTTCGTGGGCGGCGAGGGCACCTTCCAGGATAATGGCACGCTGGAGTTGCCCATGCAGATCAACCAGATCCACGACGGCCGCGCGCAGAAGATCGCATGACGTCATGCTGTTCCTGCAGCTTCTGCTCAGCGGCATCCAGACGGGGGCGATCTACGCGCTGACGGCGGCGGGTTTCGCGCTGATCTTCGGCGCGACCCGCATCTTCCATGTCGCCCATGGCGCCACCTTCGCTCTGGCGGGCTACGCCTTCCTGGCCTGCAGCCAGGCGGGCCTGCCCTGGTTCGTGGGTTGCCTTGCCGCGTTGCTGATCGCCGTCGGTTTCGGCCTGGCGATGGACGCCTTCATCTACCGCCCGATCCAGCGGCATGAGGGCTCCTTCTTCACCGTCTTCGTCGCCGCCTTCGGCATGACGATCGCGGTGCAGAGCCTGATCGAGATCGGCTTCGGCCGCGGCTTCGCGGTGGTGGACACCCCCCTGACCATGGCGCGCGCCGTGGTGCCCGGCCTCTATCTCGCCGACATCTTCTGGGTGGCGACCGGCGTCGCGTTGGTGCTCTTCATCCTCGTCACGCTGTTCCTGGAACGCACGCGGGCCGGCATCGGCCTGCGCGCCCTCTCCGAGAATCCGGAGCTGCTGCGCGCCTATGGCCTGTCCTCGCGCCGGCTTTCCGCCCTCGCCTTCGGCCTCGGCTCGGCGCTGGCGGTGCCCGGCGCGGTGCTGACGGCCGCCACCTCCGGCCTTCAGCCGGCGATCTCCGCCCAGGTCATGCTGATCAGCCTCGCCGCCGCGGTGGTGGGCGGCATCGGCAGCCTGCGCGGCGCCGCCCTGGCCGGGCTGCTGCTCGGCGTGGTGGAAAACCTCGTCATTTCCGCCGTGGACACGCAATGGAGCAGCGCGGCGGGCTTCGTCGTCCTCTTCGCCTTCATCCTGTTCCGTCCCAGCGGCCTGTTCGGCCAGGCGGTGACCCGATGATCGCCTATCTGACCAACCTCGCGACGCTGGCGACCATCTTCGGTATCCTGGCGGCGAGCCTGAACCTGCTGATCGGCTATGCCGGCATCTTCAGCATCGCCCATGCCGTGTTCTTCGGGCTCGGCGCCTATGCCGGGGCACAGCTCGCCATGCTGCTGGTGCCGGACCTGCTGCTCGCCTGCCTCGCCGGCGGGCTGGTGGCGGGGGCGCTGTCGCTCTGCCTCGCGCTGCCGGCGCTGCGCGTGCGCGGCGAGTATTTCGTCGCCGCCAGCCTAGGATTGCAGATGATGGCCGTGACGGTCTTTTCCGAGGCGCATGCCGTCACCGGCGGCCATGGCGGGCTGGTCGGCATCCCGCTGGCCTCGCTGCTGGGCTTCGACATCTCGGCGCCCGCCACCTTCCTGATGGTCTGCCTCGTCGTGCTGGCGCTGATGCTGCTCGTCATCCGCCTGCTGATGCGCGGCAGCTTCGGCCGCGGCCTGATGGCGATCCGCGACAGTGAATCCGCCGCCGAGGCCTTCGGCAAGAACGTGGCCCGGCTGAAGACCCTCGCGGTGGTGCTGGGCTGCGCCATGGCCGGCGTCGCCGGCGTGCTCTTCGCCTTCTACATGGCCTTCGTGAACGTCGAGAGCTTCACCTTGGAGCAGTCCATCCTGGTGATGGCGATGGTCATCATCGGCGGCACCGCAACGCTGATCGGCCCGCTGGTCGGCGTGCTCCTGCTGCTGCTGCTGCCGGCCGGCCTCTCCTTCCTGCCCTTCATCCCGCCGACGGAGATCGGTTCCGTGCAGCAGCTCATCTACGGCCTGGCCATGGCGCTCCTGATGATTTTCCGGCCCGCCGGGCTGGCCGGGCAGTCTACGGGGCAGCGCTGATGAGCGCGATCCCTCTCTCCGTCCGTGGGCTGGACAAGCATTTCGGCGGCCTCGCCGCGGTGCAGCGCGTGGACCTCGACCTGCGGCCTGGCGTCACCACCGCCCTGGTCGGGCCGAACGGCGCCGGCAAGACCACACTGTTCAACCTGATCACCGGCAACATCGTGGCGGATTCCGGCGATGTGCTGCTGGACGGCGCCTCGGTGCGCGGGCTGCGGCCCTATGAGATCGCCCGGCGCGGCGTGGCCCGCAGCTTCCAGGACCTGCGGCTGTTCGGCCGCATGTCCGTGCGGGACAATGTGCTTGCGGCACTGGAACCCGCCTCCTGGCTCTGGCAGCCCGGCGGCGGCGGCGCGCGGCGGGCACGGGAGAAGGCGGTGGAGGCGGCGCTGGAGCGCACCGGCCTCACTGCCCAGGCCGATGCCCGCGCCATGGACCTCGCCTATGCCGAGCGGAAATTCCTCTCCCTTGCCCGCATCCTGGCGACCGGCGCGCGAATCTGGCTGCTCGACGAGCCGGCCTCCGGCCTCGACCCCAACTCGCGCGCGCGCTTCGTCAATCTGGTGCGGCAGGCGGTCTCGGAAGGCGTGACGATCTGCCTGATCGAGCACAACCTCGACATCGTCACCGAGCTGGCGGACCGCATCGCCTTTCTCGACCGTGGCGCCAAGCTGGCGGAGGGCGAGCCGCAGGAAATCCTGAGCAATCCGCAGCTCATCAGCATCTATTTCGGGGAGCCGCGGTGATGACTGTCCTGACCGCCGCGAGCACGGCAGCCTCCGGCGCCGCCGCCCCGCCCGCCCTGGAGGTGCGCGGCCTCACCGCCGGCTATGGCGGGCGCGAAGTGCTGAGTGGCCTCGACCTCGCCCTGCCGCAGGGCGAGGTGCTCTGCCTCGTCGGCCATAACGGCGCCGGCAAGTCCACGCTGATGAAGCTGCTCTTCGGCCTGCACCAGCCGGATGGCGGCAGCATCCACCTGCGCGGCAAGGCGATCCAGCCGCGCCCCGACGCCATGGCGCGCGAGGGCGTGGCCTATGTGCCGGAGGGACGCGGCGTCTTCCCGGGCCTCAGCGTGCGGGAGAACTTCGCCCTCGCCCTCTGGTCCGCCGGGCTGGAGAAGGCGGAGGGCGAGGCGCGCACCGAGGAGGTGCTGCAGGTGCTGCCGCGCATCCGCGAGTTCTGGACACGCCGCGCCGGGCAGCTTTCCGGCGGCCAGCAGCAGATGGTTTCGGTCGGGCGCGCGCTGCTTTCGCGCCCCTCCATCCTGCTGCTGGACGAGCCCTCCATCGGCCTCGCGCCCAAGACCTTCCAGGACCTGATGACGCCGATCCGCGCGCTGCAGCAGCAGCTCGGCATGTCGATCCTGCTGGTCGAGCAGAATGTCGGCGAGGCCTTCGCGGTCTCCGACCGGGTGGTGGTGATGAAGTCCGGCCAGGTCATCTTCCGCGGGGTGCCGGCCGACCTGGCCGACCATGCGAAGCTGATGGAGATGTTCTGATGGATGAGGCCCTGGCGCGGCGCCTCCGCCGCATCGAGGACGAGCTGGAGATCGGCCAGCTTCGTGCACGCTACTGCCATCTGCTCGACGACCGCAAATGGCCGGAGTTCGTGGACCTCTTCACCGGGGACGGCCTGTTCTCCGGCCTGAAGGAGGTGCAGGGCCGCGCCGAGCTGCTGCGCTTCTTCCAGGCGTTCTCGCAGACGACGGAGGACTTCTGGCACTTCTGCACCAATGGCACGGTGGAGATCGAGGGCGACACGGCACGCGGCCGCATCTCGCTCGAATATCTCTCCGCCACCGGCGGCGTCTCCTACGTCTCCGCGGGCCACTACGACGACGTGATGGTGCGGGTGGACGGGCGCTGGCGCTTCCGCTCCCGCCACATCACCTTCTACTTCCTGACGCCGCTGAGCGAGGGCTGGGCCGGTCGGCCCTTCCCCGGTCGCCGCGCCGCTTCCTGACAGGAAAGACCACGCAATGCTGTTTCACGTCCGCATGGAAGTCCGCCTGCCGCCCGACATGCCGGCCGAGCAGGCCAATGATATCAAGGCACGCGAGAAGGCGCACGCGCAGGAGTTGCAGCGCCAGGGCAAGTGGCCGCATCTCTGGCGCGTCGCCGGCCGGTACGCCAACATCTCCATCATCGACGTGGCCGACGCGGACGAGCTGCACGCGCTGCTCTCCTCCCTGCCGCTCTTTCCCTACATGGACATCCATGTGACGCCGCTGGCCCGGCATCCCTCCGCGATCTGACGCCGGGATCAGGAGGAAACGTCATGTCGGAAACAAACGATCCGCCGCTGCGCATTCTGGCGGAGGGGCTGCGCTTCCCGGAAGGCCCCGTGGCCATGCCGGATGGCTCGGTGCTGCTGGTCGAGATCGCGGCCGGCGTCATCAGCCGCATCGGGCCGGACGGGCAGCGCAGCCTCGCCGCGCGCCCCGGGGGCGGGCCGAACGGCCTGGCCATGGGGCCGCGCGGCAAGCTTTATGTCTGCAACAACGGCGGCTTCGACTGGACCGAGGCCGGCGGCCTGCTGCGCCCGCATGGCCAGGCGCAGGACTATGCCGGCGGCAGCATCCAGCGCGTGGACCTCGCGACCGGCACGGTCGAGACGCTCTACACCGAATGCGACGGGGTGAAGCTGCGCGGCCCGAACGACATCGTCTTCGACAACGAGGGCGGCTTCTGGTTCTCCGACCTCGGCAAGGTGCGCCCGCGCGACCGTGACCATGGCGCGGTCTTCTGGGCCGCCGCCGATGGCTCGCGCATCGTCGAGGCCGCCCTGCCCGTCCCCGGCGGCGCCAACGGCATCGGCCTCTCGCCGGACGGCAAGGTGCTCTACGCCGCCGAGACCGAGACCGGCCGCCTCTGGGCCTGGGACATCGAGGGACCGGGCAGGCTGCGCAAGCATCCCTGGCCGAGCCCGCATGGCGGACGGCTGGTCTGCCAGTTCCCCGGCTTCCGCCGGCTGGACAGCCTCGCCGTGACGGCGGCCGGCAATATCTGCGTCGCCACGCTGGTGAGCGGCGAGATCACCACCGTCGCCCCTTCGGGCGAGATCCTGCGCGTGGTGCCGATGCCCGATCTGATGCCGACCAACATCTGCTTCGGCGGCCCGGACCTGCGCACCGCCTATGTGACGCTGTCCACCACCGGAAAGCTGGTGGAGCTGCCCTGGGATGAGCCCGGCCTGCGCCTCGCCCACAGCTGACGCCCCCCCGGAGCCATCCTCCACCGCCGCGCGGATGGCTCCGTCGCTTCGCCCGCGCGGCAGCTCCGCCCGGCATGGTCCCGCCGGGCGAAGTTCTGCCCTAGGATGCGCTCCATGTCCCAGGAATCCCCGATGCATCAGCCGCCGCAGGCCCAGGTTCCCTCGCTCTATCACCGCCGGATCGGCGACATCGTCGTCACCGCCGTCAGCGACGGTCATCTCGACGGCTCCAACGCCATCCTGCAGAACCTGCCGCAAGAGGAGATCGCCGAACTGCTCATCGGTGCCTTCCGTCCCTCGCCGCGACGGACCTCGGTGAACACCTTCCTGATCCATGCCGGCGGCCGCGTGGCGCTGATCGACACCGGCTGCGGACCGAACCTGCAGGCCTCGGCCGGCAAGCTGCTCGGCAACCTCGCCGCGCTCGGCCTGGCGCCGGCGGCGGTGGACACGGTGATGCTGACGCACCTGCACCCCGACCACTCGAACGCCTTGACGGACGCCGCCGGCGCGGCAGTCTTCCCGAATGCCGAGCTGGCCCTGCACGAGGCCGAGCTGGCCTACTGGCAGGACCCGGCCGCCCCTGAGCAGGTCAAGGCACGTGGCCAGGGCGTGCCCTACTTCGCCGTGGCACAGGCGCAGATGGCGCCCTATCAGGACCGGCTGCGGCCCTTCCTCGGCGGCGAGGTCTTCCCCGGCGTCACCGCCGTACCCCTGCCCGGCCATACCCCCGGGCACACCGGCTACCGCATCGCCTCCGGCGACGAATCCCTGCTGATCTGGGGCGACATCGTGCATGTGCCGGAGGTGCAGGTGCCGCATCCCGAGGTCACCATGCAGTTCGACGTGGACCCGGCGCTGGCGGCCGAAACGCGGCGGCGGGTCTTCGACATGGTGGCCACCGACCGCCAGCTGATCGCCGGCATGCACACCCACTTCCCCGCCTTCGCGCACATGGCCCGCCGGGTGGACGGCTATCACCTCTACCCCGAGGTCTGGCGGACCGCGCTGTAACGCGGCCCGCCCGCGCCCGCTTCAGCCGAAGCGGACGGCGAGGCTGATCAGGTCATGGTCGGTCAGCACGGTGCCGTCCGGCGCCAGGGCGGACACCATGTGCGGGTCGCTCACATGGCAGCCGCGGGTGCAGAACCAGTCGAGCTGCCGCTGCTCCGCGCCCGGGCTCCAGCGGCTCGGCCGCGTGCTGGGCGAGGCGAGGTTGGCCGCGCGCCAGTCATAGCCCTGCCGGCGCGCCGTCTCGAAAAGCAGCTCGCGCGGGTCGTCATAGCCCCCGGCACCGACATGCGTGTTGAGGTCGCCGCCGATCACCACCGGCAGCGAACCCGCGAGTTCGTCCAGCGCGGCCAGCAGGGTCGCCATCTGGCGGTTGCGCCCTTCGAAGTCGGAGCGGCTCTCCAGATGCACGCTGCAGCCGACGAACTCCTGCCCCTCATGCCGGAAGATGGCGGCCAGCGCCATGCGGGTGCCGATGCGCTTCTGGCCGCCCTTCGGCTCCACGAACCAGTCGGCCACCTCGTCCAGCCGGATCAGCACGGGGTCACGGAAGGGCAGCGCGGTGGTGAAGGCGTTGCCGTGGAAGCCGAGCGTGTTCTCCGGCGGGTTGCCGGGGAAGTCCACCGGCGCCGGCATGGTGGCCAGTTCCAGGAACTCCAGGCCGAAGGCGTAGCGATGGCCCAGCGCCTCCGCCACCGCGCGCGTGGTGTGGCGCTGGCCCGTGCGGTGGCAGCCATTGTCCACCTCGCTCAACAGCACGAGGCCGGCGCCCTCCTGCCGCAGCAGCGCGGCGCTCTCCGCCGGGAAGAGGCAGCGCTCCAGGTTCCAGGCGGCGATGCGCAGCGGGCTGGACGGCGGCGCCGCGCTCGCCGTGCCGCCGGTTTCGATCTCGCGGAAAGCCGGCATGGAGGCCAGCGCCTCGGCATGCACCTCCTGGCCGCCCGTCGAGGCTGCGTATTCGGCGCGGCGGGAGGCCGGCACCGGCGTCATGGCGGGAACCGTGTCGCGGAAGATGGGGAGAGGCATGGCGATGACCCTGTCGGCGGCCGTAAAGGCGCGATGCTCTAGGCCCTCCGTCTGACAGCCGGATGGCGTTTGCATAATGCTTTCATGTCACGGGATGGGCGGATACGGCGCAGCTTCACGGTTCTGAAACGCAACCGTCATCCGACCTCCACACGGAAGCGTTAGCACGCGCCGCCATGACCTCGGCCCCAGCGCAACCGCACGCCATCCGCCTCGAAGGCGTCAGCAAGGAATTCGGCACGGCGCGGGCGCTCTCTGGCGTGACGCTCTCGGCGGCACCCGGCACCTTCCTGGTTCTGCTCGGGCCTTCCGGCTGCGGCAAGTCCACCCTGCTGCGCGTGATCGCCGGGCTGGAAGGCGCCACCGCGGGCACGGTGCGCCTCTCCGGGCGGGACGTCGCCGGGCTGCCGCCGGCGGCGCGTGGCATCTCCATGGTGTTCCAGTCCTACGCGCTGTTCCCGCACCTCAGCGTGGCGGAGAACATCGTCTTCGGCCTGCGCGCCCGGGGCACGCCGCGCGCCGAGCGGGCGGCGCGGCTGGCCCGCGCGGCGGCGATGCTGGGGCTGGAGGCGCTGCTCGCCCGCCGTCCCAGCCAGCTCTCGGGCGGCCAGCAGCAGCGCGTGGCGCTGGCCCGAGCCATCGTCGCCGAGGCGCCGATCTGCCTGATGGACGAGCCGCTCTCCAACCTCGACGCCAAGCTGCGCGCCGAGATGCGGCGCGAGATCCGCGCCCTGCAGCAGCGGCTCGGCCTCACCATGGTCTATGTGACGCACGACCAGGCCGAGGCGATGAGCATGGCCGACCAGGTCGTGCTGATGCGCGAGGGCTGCGTCGAGCAGGACGCCAGCCCCGCCGAGATCTATGCCCGCCCTGCCAGCACCTTCGTCGCCGGCTTCATCGGCACGCCGCCGATGTCGCTGCTGCGGCTGGTGCCCGGCGAGGGCGGCGCGGCGGTGGCCGGCACGCCCGGCCATGTCGTGGCGCCGCCCGGCACGGCGGGGGCGCTGCTCGGCATCCGCCCGGAGGAGGTGGTGCCGACCGATGGCGCCGGCCTGCCGGTGACAGTGACCGCCGCCGAGTTCCTCGGCGCCGAGACGGTGCTCGCCTGCGCCGTCGGCACGGCGGGCGAGGTGCTGCAGGCGCGCATCCCCGGGCATCACGCGCTGGCCGCGGGCACGCCGCTGCGGCTGCGCCTGCCGCCCTGCCGCCACCTGTTCGACGCGGCCACCGGCCGCCGCATCCCCCAAGCCGTGCGCCAGCCGGCGCATGCCTGACCGCAGGAAGGACGCCATGCCGATCACCCGCCGCGCCGCGCTCGGCGCGCTCGCCGCCTCCCCGATGCTCGCCGCCCCCGCGCTGCGCGCGCAGACGCCGGTCGAGATCTCCTTCAACTATCCGGTCGCCGTCGGCGGTCCGATCACCAGGATTATCGACGGCTACTGCGCCGATTTCGAGACGGCCAATCCCGGCATCCGCGTGCGCCCGGTCTATACCGGCTCTTACCAGGACTCGATCACCAAGGCGCTGACGGCCGCGAAGGGCGGCGATGCGCCGCAGGTCGCCTGCCTGCTTTCCACCGACATGTTCACCCTGATCGACGAGGGCGTGGTCGCCCCCTGGGACGAGGTCGAGGGCGTGGACCGCGCCTGGCTGGACGGCTTCTATCCCGCCTTCCTGGAGAACAGCCGCACCGGCGGCAAGACCTGGGGCATCCCGTTCCAGCGCTCCACCATCGTCATGTACTACAACAAGGAAGCCTTCAAGGCGGCCGGGCTTGACCCGGAAACGCCGCCGAAGACCTGGGAGGAGCAGCTCGCCTTCGCGCAGAAGCTGACGAAGCGCCAGGGCGACCAGGTGACGCAATGGGGCATCCAGATCCCCTCCTCCGGCTTCCCCTATTGGCTGTTCCAGGCGCTGACCACGCAGAATGACGTGCGCCTGATGAACGAGGCGGGCGACACGACCTACTTCGCCGACCCGAAGGTGGCCGAGGCGCTGCAGTACTGGATGGACCTCGCCACCAAGCACAAGGTGCACCCGCCGGGCATCGTCGAATGGGGCACCACGCCGCGCGACTTCTTCGAGCGCAAGGTGGCGATGATGTGGACCACCACCGGCAACCTGACCAACGTCAAGGCCAACGCGCCCTTCCCCTTCGGCGTGGCCATGCTGCCGGCGCACAAGCGCCCGGGCAGCCCGACCGGCGGCGGCAACCTCTACGTCTTCAAGTCGGCCTCTCCGGCGCAGCGCGAGGCCGCGCTGAAGTTCGCCCGCTTCCTGACCGCGCCGGAGCGCGCGGCGCAGTGGGGCATCGACACCGGCTATGTCGCCGTCAGCCCTGCCGCCTGGGAGACGCCGAAGATGAAGGACTACGTCGCCGGCTTCCCCGCCGCCGCCGTGGCGCGCGACCAGCTTCCCCATGCCGTGGCCGAGCTTTCCACGCATGAGAACCAGCGCGTCACCAAGGCGCTGAACGACGGGCTGCAGGCGGCGCTGACCGGCCGCAAGCAGGCCGGCCCGGCCATGGCCGACGCCCAGGCCGAGGCCGAGCGCATCCTGCGCAGCTATCGCGGCTGATCCGGCGCGGGGCGCAGCGATGCAGGGACGCGCGAGACTGCACGCCTGGCTGATGCTGGCCCCGGCCATGCTGCTGTTGGTCGCCTTCACCCACTATCCGGCGGTGGCGACCCTCTGGCACTCCTTCTTCTCGACGCCGCGGGGCGCGCGGCCGTCGCGCTTCGTCGGCGCCGCCAACTACGCCGCCCTGGCCGAGGACCCGGTCTTCTGGCAGGCCATGTGGAACAACCTGATCTATGCGCTCGGCACCGTGCCGCTCTCCGTCGGGCTGGCGCTGGCCATGGCGCTCTGGGTGAACGGCAAGCTGCGCGGCCGCGCGGCGCTGCGCATGGCCTATTTCACCCCCACCGTGCTGCCGATGATCGCGGTCGCCAATCTCTGGCTGTTCTTCTACACGCCCGATTACGGCCTTCTCGACCGCATCACCGGCGCGCTGCTCGGCTGGGGCCCGACCAACTGGATCGGCTCGCGCGAGACCGCGCTTGGCGCGATGATGGCGATCGCGGTCTGGAAGGAGGCCGGCTTCTTCATGATCTTCTATCTCGCCGCGCTGCAGGCCATCCCGCCAGTGCTGCACGAGGCGGCGGCGGTCGAGGGCGCCTCCCGCGCCCGCGTGTTCTGGCGCGTGACGTTGCCGCTGCTCGGGCCGACCACGCTGTTCATCGTGGTCAATGCCGTCATCAACAGCTTCCGGCTGGTGGACCACATCATCGTCATGACGCATGGCGGGCCGGACAACGCCACCGCCCTGCTGCTGACCTACATCTACGACGCGGGCTTCCGCTTCTGGGATACGGCGCTCGCCTCCGCCGCCACGGTGGTCCTGCTGCTGCTGCTGGGCCTGCTCGCCGCCGTCCAGTTCCTGCTGCTCGGCCGCCGGACGCACTACCGGTGAGCGCCGCCATCGCCCCCGCCCTCCCCGCCGAGACCCGCGCGATGCCCCGCCTCGGCACCGTACTGGAAACGGCGGCCGCCTGGCTGCTCGGCCTGGTCTGGGTGGCGCCGCTGCTCTATGCCGTCTGGGCCGCCTTCCACCCGACCGGCTATGCCACGCGCTTCGATCTCACGGCGCCGCTGACGCTCGCCAATTTCGTCGCCGCCTGGAATGCAGCGCCCTTCGCGCAGTACTTCCTCAACACGGTGCTGCTGGTCAGCTTCGTGCTGGCCGGGCAGTTCGTGCTCTGCACGCTGGCGGCCTTCGTCTTCGCCCGCAGCGCCTCGCGGCTGATGGGCCTGCTCTTCGCGCTGGTGCTGGTGCAGCTCATGATCATGCCGGACATGCTGATCGTCGAGAACTACCGCACCATGCGCGCCCTGGGGCTGGTGGACAGCATCCTCGGAATCGGCCTGCCCTATGTCGCCTCGGGCTTCGGCATCTTCCTGCTGCGCCAAGCCTTCCGGCAGGTGCCGCGTGAGCTGGAGGAGGCCGCGCGCGTCGAGGGCTGCGGCACGCTGGCCATCCTGCTGCGCGTCTACGTGCCGCTGGCCCGGCCGACCTACCTGGCCTACGGCCTGACCTCCGTCTCCTACCACTGGAACAACTTCCTCTGGCCGCTGGTCATCACCAACACGGTGGAGGTGCGGCCGGTGACGGTCGGGCTCGCCGTCTTCGCCTCCACCGACCAGGGCATCGACTGGGCCATCATCAGCGCCGCCACGCTGCTGAGCGCGGCACCGCTGCTGCTCGCCTTCCTGCTGTTCCAGCGGCAGTTCGTGCAGTCCTTCATGCGCGCGGGCATCCGCTGAAAAAGGCCGGGGGAAGAATTCCCCCGGATCTTTCTAAAGCTGCTCCGGCGCCGGCGCCTCGCCGCCGAACCAGTTCCGCTCCATCATCGCGCGCGCTTCCCTGGCGAGGGCCGCATTGCCCTGCGCCGCGGCGGCGCGCAGCAGCCGCGCCGCATGGGGCGCCGCCCGCTGCGGCCGCCGGAGATCTCGACGGCATGGACGTAGAGGTGGATGGCGCCGAAATGCTCCGGCATCGGCCGCACCGGCGCGCCGGGCCGATCGCCCAGCACGCCTTCCAGCAGGGCGACCATCGCCTCCGCCCGGCCCTTCAACCCGCTGCTGAACGCCCTGCGGCGCATGCTGCATCTGCGCAGCCGGGCGGAGGCCGGGGGCAGCTGGTTCAGGCATCTGGTCGATGCGGCGGTCGGGGAGAGCGCACGCCAGCGCATCGGCGGGGCGTGCATCCTGGCGCGGCTGAGCGGGCTGATGTTCATCGAGCTGGTGCGCCGCCACCTGCAGGCCGCACCGGCCGAGGAGACCGGCTGCTCGCCGGCCTGCGCGCCCCCCCATGTCGGCCGCGCGCTGAACCTGCTGCACGGCGAAGCGGCGGCCTGCTGGACGCTGGAGCGCCTGGCGCGCGAAGCAGGGCTGTCGCGCCCCTCCCTCGCTGAGCGGTTCACCCGGCTGGTCGGGCAGCCAACGATGCGATGCCTCGCCCGATGGCGGCTGCAGCTGAAGGCCGGAATGCTGGCCGACAGCGGCCAGCCCGTCGCACGGATCGCCGGGCAGGTGGACTACGATTCCGAGGCGGCCTTCAGCCGCGCCTTTCACAAAGTCGTCGGCGTGTCGCCGGCCGCCTGGCGCCGCATCCACGCTTCCGCGGGCATGTCCCCGGCCGCGGGGCGGCTTCCGCATCGCGGCCCGCGCGGAGCCGGCTGCCCGGACGAGATTGCCCTGCCGGAAAGGCACGGCAGCTTCCGGCGCGCTCCAGGTTCTCGGCCCTGGCCAAAGGCCTTACCAGGGTTGCATGTCAAAGCCTCCGATTCTCCGGCGTCCGCTGGTGCTGGCCTCCGTCATGGCCGCCATGTTCATGATCGCCATCGAGGCCACCATCGTCTCGACCGCGATGCCGCAGATCGCGAGCCAGCTCGGCGACCTGCACCTCTATTCCTGGGTGTTCTCCTCCTTCCTGCTCAGCCAGACCGCCACCACCGTGGTGTTCGGCAAGCTGGCCGACCTCTATGGCCGCAAGCCGGTGCTGCTCGCCGGCATCGCGGTCTTCCTGGTGGGGTCCTTCCTTTGCGGCGCGGCCTGGTCCATGCCCTCGCTGATCGCCTTCCGGCTGCTGCAGGGCGTTGGCGCGGGGGCCATCCAGCCCGTCGGGATCACCGTCATCGGCGACCTCTACTCCGTGCAGGAGCGCGCCAAGATCCAGGGCTATCTGGCCAGCGTCTGGGGCATTTCCTCGGTCATGGGACCGCTCGCCGGCGGGCTGATCATCCAGCATCTGAGCTGGGCCTGGATCTTCTGGATCAACCTGCCGATCGGGGTCCTGGCCGCGGCCGGCTTCCTCGTCTTCCTGCGGGAGCGGGTCGAGCAGAAACAGCGCAGCCTGGACGTCTCCGGCGCGGCGCTGTTCACGGTGGCGGTGGCCTCCCTCATGGTGGCGCTCACCGAAGCCGGCGCCGATGGCGGCGGAACCGCGCTGACGGCGGCGGCGATCTGTGCTGTCAGCGCGGTCCTGTTCGTGCTTCAGGAGCGGCGCGCGCGCGAGCCGATGATGGCCTTCAGCCTCTGGTCCCGCCGCCCGATCGCGACGGCCAACGCCGCCACGCTGCTGAGCGGCATGACCGTCATCGGGCTGACGACCTTCCTGCCGATGTATGTCCAGGGCGTGCTCGGCCAGTCCGCCCTGGTGGCCGGCTTCGCGCTGACCATGATGGTGCTGGGCTGGCCGGTCGGCGCCACCATCGCCGCCAAGAACTTCACCCGCTTCGGCCTGCGCAACATCCTGCTGTTCGGCGCGGCGCTGCTGCCCCTCGGCGCGCTGGCCTTCCTGACGCTCGGGCCGGGCAGCTCCCCTGTCGTGGCGGGGCTCGGCTCGCTCGTCATGGGCTTCGGGATGGGCTTTCTCAGCAACGCCTCCATCGTCCTCATCCAGACCTGCGTCGAATGGGCCGAGCGCGGAGCGGCAACCGCCTCGAACATCTTCTCGCGGAACCTGGGCAGCACGCTGGGGGCCACGGTGCTGGGTGCGGTGCTGAACTTCAGCCTGGCGCGCGGCGGCGACGGCCTCTCGCCCGCGAACTCCGAGCAGATCCGCCAACTGCTTGAGCATTCCGGCACCGTCGCCGGCGAGGCGGCGGTGCGCGCGGCGCTCAGCCATGCGCTTCATCTCACCTTCTGGGCGGTGTTCGCGATCGCGGCGCTGACGTTGCTGGCCGCCACGCTGGTGCCGAAGGATACCCAGGGTCCGGCGCCGCGGAAGGTGCCGGGAGAATGAGGCCGCACCCCGGGTCCGGGACCCGGGGTGCGCTGGTGCCGGGCTTCAAAGGGAGCGCGGGTCAGCCCTGCCCCTTGCCGAGGGCGTCGCGGGCGCTGTCCTTGGCGCTGCCGGCAGCGTTCTGCACCTTGCCGCCGGCCTTCTCGGCCTTTCCCTCGGCTTGCATCTTCTCGTCGCCGGTCAGCTTGCCGGCGCCTTCCTTCATGCTGCCCTTCGCCTGCTCGGCGGAACCCTCGACGCGATCCTTGTCGACCATGATGATCTCCCTGTCCTGCGGTTGCTTCACGCGGGAGGGGAATTCCCTCCCGCCGGACGCCTTGCCGGCGCCGGTCAGTTGCTCGCCTGCTGCTGCGTGACATCGCCGGAGCGCGCATCGATCCGCAGCTGCACCTGACGGTCATTGCGCCTGGCCTTGGCGCTGATGGTGTCACCCTCGCGCTTCACCTCGCTCACATCCGAGTAGCCGCGCTGCTTGAGCAGGTTGCGGGCCTGGTCCTCGCTCAGCCGCTTCTCGTCGCGCACCTTCCCGGTGCTCGCATCGACGCGCAGATCCTCGACCTCGGCACCGAAGCGCCTGGCCTCGTCAAGCTTGAAGCTGTCACCCTCGCGCTCCAGGCCGCTGATGTCGGAATAGCCACGGGCGTGCAGCGCGTTGCGGACCTGATCCTTGCTCATTGCCGCGTTGGCGTGCTGCGCCTTGCCGCCAGCCGCCGGCGCGCCGGTGTTCTTGGCATTGCCCGGAAGCGCGGCGCCAGTGCCGGTGCCGCTCGGGTTGGCACTCGCCCGCAGCCCACCGCTGGCGCTGCCGGGCTGGTCCGGGTTCACGGCCTGCGCATGGGCGAGTCCAAAGCCACCAAGAGCCAGCGTCGTCGCCAGCGCGGTGGTCGCAACAATCCTGTTCACAGTCATGCCGTGTCTCCTTCGAAGCTTCTCTGGAGTCCGGGCCGCGGTTGCCGCCTGTCCCGGATGGCCAGCCGCATGCTGGCGCCGCCCCTTTGCCCGCACGGCGTGTCGCCGGGGCCCGGGGCGCGCCGTGCGATGGACGGCGCATGGAAAAAGTGCATCACGGGCCGTATGGTTCCATGCGGCCCGCCCGACTTTCGTCACAAACAGTCTCGGGAGCCCGGGCGGCTGACCTCCTCCGCTGCTGCGGCGGCCTCCGGTTCAGCCGCCGTCTTCCTCGCCGAACATATAGGCCTGCACGTAGAGGATATGCTCGCGCATGGCGCGCCGGGCGGCGCTTCGGTCACGCTGGCGCAGCGCCGCGATGATGGCGCGGTGTTGCCGCTGCAGGGCCGCGCGCCGCACCGGCGTCGCCCCCCGCGCCTTCAGGGCGCCCCACTCCGCCTGCAGCCGCACCCGCGCGAGCGAGCGGGAGAGTGCGATGGCGGCGCTGTTGTGGGTCGCCACCGCGATGGCGTCATGCAGCGCGCCGTCCCAGCGCTCGAATTCCGGCAGGTCCGCCGCCGCGTCGGCATGGCGCAGGCACTCCTCCATGCGGGCGAGGTCGGCCGGGCTGGCGCGCGAGACCGCCAGGGCCACCAGCTCCGGCTCGAAGGCCAGCCGGCACTCCACCACCTCGGCGGGACCGAAGGCTTCCGCATCCGGCAGGGCGTCCAGCTCAGCCGGTGCCGCCGCGCCGGCCGCGCCCTGCCCCATGGCGCCGGTGCGGAAGGTGCCGCGCCCGACATGCCGCTCGATCAGCCCCTCCGCCGCCAGGGCGTCGAGCGCGCGGCGGACGGTGTTGCGCGCCATGCCGTAGCGCTCGCCGAGGCTGCGCTCGGTGGGCAGCTTCTCCCCGGGCTGCCAGCGGCCGGACTGCAGATCCTGCGCCAGGCGCTGCCGCAGCCGCTCCGCATCTCCCCGCTCGCGCGGCGGGGTGGGCGGGAGCGCGGTCATGCCGGCAGCCTCGCTGCTTGACGCGCCGGATTGGTCCAATCATCATGGCTCATAATTGGATCAGAATAGCGGTAAAGTTGGTCCATTTCCAGAGAAGGGTTCCCGATGCGGCTCGCCACCATCCTAGTCGAGGGTCGTCCCACTGTCGCGCTGGTCACGGCGCAGGGCGACCGCTTCCATCCGCTGGCGGAGCTGCTGCCGGGCCTGCCGGAGGCCGCCGCGAGCGACATGACGGCGGCCATCGCGCATCTGGCGGGTGCCGGCACGCTGCCCGCGATGCCCGGCGAAGGCCGCCCGCTTGATCCCGCCATGCTGCTCGCGCCGCTGCCGAAGCCACCGCGCAACATCTTCTGCGTCGGCAAGAACTATCACGCCCATGCGCGGGAATTCGCCGGCAGCGGCTATGATTCCAGCGCCGCCGGCGCGGCGGACGCCATCCCCTCCAGCCCGATCATCTTCTCCAAGCCCTTCACCAGCATCTCCGGCCCGGCGGCCGACATCCCGCTGGTGCCCGGCCTGGATGCCGGCGTGGACTACGAGGCGGAACTGGCCGTGGTGATCGGCAAGGGTGGCCGCGCCATCGCCAAGGCGGACGCCATGGCGCATGTCTTCGGCTACACCGTGGTGAACGACGTCACCGCGCGCGACCTGCAGCAGAAGCACAAGCAGTGGCTGCTGGGGAAAGGCATCGACGGCTTCTGCCCGATGGGCCCCTGGATCGTCACGGCCGACGAGGTGGACGCCGCCGCCATGCGCGTCACCTGCACGGTCAATGGCGAGGCGCGGCAGGATGCCAGCACGGCCGACCTGATCTTCGACATCCCGACGCTGATCGAGACCATCTCCCTCAGCACCGCGCTGCTGCCGGGCGACGTCATCGCCACCGGCACGCCGGAGGGCGTGGGCATCGGCTCCAAGCCGCCCCGCTTCCTGCGCGACGGCGACGTGGTGGAATGCGCCATCAGCGGCATCGGCAGCATCCGCAACACGGTGCGCCGCCTGGCGCCCGCCCGTCAGGCTGCCGCCTGACCGATCGCGGCGGGCGCCCCAGCGCCGCGCCCGCCGCACCCCTGACGTCCAAGGCAAGCGAACCGGCAAGAGACCGGGAGGAACCAAGGCATGTTGCGACGACAGCTTCTCATGGCTGGCGGCGCCCTGGCGGCCATGCCGCCGGCCGGCGCCGCACGGGCACAGGAGACCTATCCCAGCCGCGCCATCCAGATGGTGGTGGCCTTTCCGCCCGGCGGGCAGGCCGATGTGACGGCGCGCCCCACCGCCGCCGCGCTGGAGAAGCTGCTGCACCAGCCCGTGCCGGTGGTGAACCGCGCGGGCGCCGGCGGCATCGTCGGCAGCGCCAGCGTCGCCCGCGCCGAGCCGGACGGCTATACGGCGCTGCTCGCCCTCTCCTCGCTCGCGGTGCTGCCGGAGGCCGAGCGCATCCAGGGCCGCACGCCGGCCTATACGGTGGACCAATTTGCGCCAATCGCCCGCATCACGGCGGACCCGACCCTGCTGGTGGTGCCGGCCTCGGCGCCCTGGACGAACGTGGCCGAGCTGGTGGCGGACGCGAAGCAGCGGCCCGGCGCCATCAGCTACGGCTCGGCGGGCAACTACTCCACCCTGCATGTCGCCATGGCGATGTTCACCAACGCCGCCGACATCGACCTGCTGCACGTGCCCTTCCAGGGCGGTGGCCCGGCGCTGACGGCGCTGCTCTCCGGCACCGTCAATGCGATGGCCTCGGGACCCGGCCCGGTGCTGCCGCATCTGCGCGAGGGGCGGCTGCGGGCGCTGGCCGGCTGGGGCTCGGAGCGCATCGCCGACTTCGACGGTGTGCCCACCTTCATCGAGCTCGGCTATCCCGAGGTCGAGTTCTACATCTGGACCGGCCTTTTCCTGCCCGCCGGCACGCCGGCGCCGATCCAGGCGCGGCTGCGCGCGGCGCTGCGCGAGGCCTGCCATTCGGACGCGCTGCGCCAGACGCTGGCGACTGCCGGCAGCCCCGTGGCCTACCAGGATGGCGAGGCCTTCGACCGCTTCTTCGCCGAGGACAGCGCGCGGCTGATCCGCGCCGTGCGCCGCATCGGGCGGCTGGACTGAGCCATCGCCGGCCGATCGCGTCAGACCGGCAAGAATGAATAACCCAGGGGGAGGATCAACACGATGAAGCTGACACGAAGGGGTCTCGCCGGCGCCGGCCTCGGGCTGATGGCCGCCGGGCTGCCGCCGGTCGCGCGGGCGCAGGGCGGCTGGCCCTCGCGCACGGTGCGGATCGTGGTGCCGTTCGGCGCCGGCGGCTCGGCCGACATCTATGGCCGCCTGCTGGCCGAGCGGCTCAGCGAGGCGATGGGCCAGGCCTTCGTCATCGAGAACCGGCCGGGCGCCGGCGCGGTGATCGGCACCGACGCCGTCGCCAAGGCAGAGCCCGATGGCTACACGCTGCTGGTGATGTCCAACACCCACACGGCCAACGAGACGCTGCTGCCCAACCGTCCCTACCGGTTGATGCGGGACCTGGAGCCAGTGGCGGCGATCAACATCGCCCATCACGTGCTGGTGGTGAGCGCCGCGCTGCCGGCGAAGAACGTGCGGGAGCTGATCGCGCTCGCCAAGGCGAAGCCGGGTGGCCTGGATTTCGCCTCCTCCGGCCCCGGCACGCCCTACCACATCGCTGGCGCGGTGTTCTGCGCGATGGCCGGCATCGAGGTGCAGCACGTCCCCTTCCGCGGCAGCGGCGAGGCGCGCAACGCCGTGCTGGGCAACCAGGTGCCGATGATGTTCGACGCCATCCCGACCATGCGGCCGCTGATCGAGTCCGGCGGCGTGCGCGCGCTGGCCACCACGGGCCCGCAGCGCGACCCGCTGCTGCCGGACGTCCCGACCGTGGCCGAGAGCGGCCTGCCCGGCTACGAGGCCTCGATCTGGCTCGGGCTGATGGCGCCTAAGGGTACGCCGCGCCCGGTGGTCGAGAAGCTGCACGCGGCGGTGAACCAGGTCCTGCGGTCGCCCGACACCGTGAAGGCCATGGCGCAGCAGGGCTCGCAGCCCATGCCGATGGGCGTCGGGGAGTTCGGCGCCTTTCTGGAGAAGGACATCGCCACGCAGCGCGAATACATCACCCTGGCGAAGATCCAGCCGCAATGAACGATGCCCGGATCGGCTTCATCCTCAACGGGCAGCCCGTGCAGGTGGAGGCGCTGCCGGGCATGACCCTGCTGGAGGCGCTGCGCGGGCCGCTCGGCCTCTCCGGCCCCCGCTTCGGCTGCGGCGAGGAGGCCTGCGGCGCCTGCCATGTGCGGATCGACGGGGAGTCCCGCCCCTGCTGCGCGCTGCCCGCCGAGGCCGTCGCCGGCCGGGCGGTGCAGAGCGTCGAGGGGCTGGGGGATGCCACACATCCCCATCCGCTGCAGCGCGCCTTCGCCGCGGAGCAGGCGGGGCAATGCGGCTACTGCCTCTCCGGCATCCTGGTGAGCGCCGCCGCCCTGCTGGAGGCGGACCCCACCCCCGACGAAGCCGCGGTGCGCGCGGCGCTGGAGCCGCATTTCTGCCGCTGCGGCGCGCAGAACCGCATCATCCGTGCCGTGCTGCGCGCGGCGGAGGAGCGCGCCGCATGAACCTCGCCTATTCGCTCGCCACCGGCGGCGCCGCCGCCGGCCGCCCCCTGCCCGGCAGCCTCGCGGTGCAGCCGCGGCTCTCGCGCTGGCTGCGCATCGGGGAGCAGGGCACGGTGACGCTCACCCCCGGCAAGGTGGAGCTGGGCCAGGGCATCCTGACCGCGCTCGCCCAGATCGCCGCCGAGGAGCTGGACGTGGCGCTGGAGCGCATCCGCCTGCGCGCGGCCGCGACGCCGGACAGCCCGGATGAGGGCGTCACGTCAGGCAGTCTCTCCGTGCAGGAATGCGGCATGGCGCTGCGCCAGGCCTGCGCCGAGGCGCGCGCCATCTTTCTCTCCGTCATCGCGCAGAAAAGCGGTGTGCCGCTGGAGGCCATCCGCGTCGAGGATGGCGACTTCCTCGGGCCGGAGGGCCGGCTCGGCTCCTATTGGGAACTGGCCGGGCAGGACCTGCTGGAGGCGGAGGCCACCGGGCAGGCCGCGCCCAAGCCGCCTGCCGCGCACCGCGTCGTCGGCCGCCCGGTGCCGCGCCTCGACCTGATGGACAAGCTGACCGGCGCGCCGCGCTTCCTGCACGACCTGCGCCTGCCGGGGATGCTGCATGCGCGCGTCATCCGCCCGCCGGCGCGCCGCGCCCGGCTGCTGGGCCTCCGCGAAGGTGCCTTGCCGCCCGGCGTGCAGGTGGTGCGGGATGGCAGCTTCCTGGCCGTGCTGGCGGAAAGCGAGACCGGGGCCGATGCCGCCGCCGCCCGTCTCGCGAGCCGCGCCGAGTGGCAGGCGGAGGACAGCCTGCCGGACATGGCCGCCCTGTCCGACTGGCTGGCCGGCGCGCCCGCCGAGGAAAGCACCGTCACCCTGCGGGAGGCGGAGCTGCCGCCGGCGGCGCATCGGGTGAGCACGCAGTTCTTCCGCCCCTTCCTGGCGCATGCCTCGATCGGCCCTTCCTGCGCCGTCGCGCTCTGGACGGAGGCGGCGCTGGAGGTCTGGACCCATAGCCAGGGCGTCTACAACCTGCGCGCCGACCTCGCGCTGGCCCTGCGCCTGCTGCCGGAGCGCATCACCGTCCGCCATGTGGAGGGCGCCGGCTGCTACGGCCACAACGGCGCCGACGACGTCGCGCTGGATGCCGCCCTCGCCGCCCGCACCTCTCCGGGCCGCCCGGTGCGGCTGCGCTGGAGCCGGGCGCAGGAGCTGGCCTGGTCGCCGCATTCCCCGGCCACGCTGGTGCGCGTCGAGGCCAGCCTGGATGGCGAAGGCCGGCTGCGGCACTGGCGCTCGGAGATCATCGGCAACGGGCATTCCTCCCGCCCCGGCCGCGCCGCCTCGCCCACCCTGCTGGCGGCGCAGTATCTGGAGGAGCCCTTCCCGCACCCCGTCGCGGTCAATGCCCCGATGAAGGCGGGCGGCGGGGCGCAGCGCAATGCGGAGCCGGGCTATGCCATCCCGGCGCTGCACATCACCCTGCGCCGCCTGACCGAGATGCCGCTGCGCAGCTCGGCCCTGCGCGGGCTGGGCGCGCTGGTCAATGTCTGGGCCAACGAGTCCGTCATGGACGAGCTGGCGGAGCATCTCGGGGAGGATCCGCTGGCCTTCCGCCTGCGCCACCTGGAGGACCCGCGCACCGCCGCCGTGCTGCGCGAGGTGGCCGGCATGTGCGGCTGGCCGCGCCTCGGGGAGGCCGAGGGCATCGGCCATGGCCTCGCCGCCGCCCGCTACAAGGGCAGCGGCGCCTGGTGCGCCGTCGCCGCCGAGGTCGAGGCGGCCGAGGTGGTGCGCGTCCGCCGCCTCTGGATCGCCGCCGATGTCGGGCAGGTCATCAACCCCGACGGGGCGCTCAACCAGATCGAGGGCGGCGCCATCCAGGCCACCTCCATCGCGCTGAAGGAGGCGGTGGCCTTCGACCGCCGCACCGTCACCAGCGATGCCTGGGAACGCTATCCCGTGCTGCGCTTCTCCGAGGTGCCCCAGGTCGAGGCGCGGCTGCTCTCCCGGCCCGAGGAGCCGCCGCTCGGCGCCGGCGAATGCAGCATGGGGCCGACCATCGCCGCCATCGCCGCCGCCATCCATGCTGCGCTGGGCGTCCGTCCGCGCGCCCTGCCCTTCACCCCCGAGAACCTCGCCGCCGCGATGGAGCTTTGAACGCCGTGACCGAAACGCTGACCCTGTCGCTGGCCTGCACCCTCTCCGACCGCACCCGCCCGGTGCTGGACGGGCGCGTGCCGGTGCCCGGCGTGACGTTCCTCGCCCTGCCCGGCGAGCCGGAGGACATCTTCCGCCGCGCCCTGCGCGACAAGGCCTTCCAGGTCACGGAACTCTCGATGGGCAGCCACATCGTCACCACGGCGCGGGGCGATTCACCTTATGTCGGGGTGCCGGTCTTTCTCTCCCGCGCCTTCCGGCACTCGGCGATCTATGTGCGAACGGACCGCGGCATCCGCAGCGCCGCCGACCTCGCCGGGCGGCGCATCGGCCTGCCGGAATACCAGCAGACCGCCGCCCTCTGGGTGCGCGGCATGTTGCGCGAGCACTACGGCGTGGACACCAGCGGCATCGCCTGGCGCACCGGCGGCCTGGAAGAGGCCGGCGGCAGCGAGCGCGTGGCGCTCAAGCTGCCGGCCGAGCTGGACGTTCGCCCGATCGGGCCGCAGGAGACGCTGAACGGCCTGCTGGCCGCCGGCGAGCTGGACGCCATCGTCGCGCCGCGCCCGCCCTCCTGCTTTGCCGGGCGCAGCGCCCCGGTGGACCGGCTCTATCCGGACTACCGGCGCGAGGAGGAGGCCTATCACCGCGCCACCGGCTTCTTCCCGATCATGCACTGCCTTGCGGTGCGCAAGGACGTCGCCGCCGAGCATCCCTGGCTGCCGCTGGAACTGTTCCGCGCCTTCAGCCGGGCGAAGGAGATGTCGCTGGAGGAGCTGTCGCGGGTGAATGTACTGCGCGTCTCGCTGCCCTGGATCGCGGCGGAATACGAGGCCCAGGCGGCGACGATGGGGGGCGACCCCTGGCCCTATGGCTTCCGCCGCAACCGGGACGAGATCGCCGCCATGATCCGCTACGCCGTGCAGGACGGGCTGGCGGCCGAAGCCATCCCGCCCGAGGCGCTGTTCCATGGCAGCACCCTGTAACGGCCCGCTGCCCCCGCAGGCGGCGGAACCGCGGGAAGCCGCCATACTTTCCGCCCCGCCATGCGTTCTCCCGCCATGACAAACGGAACCGCAACGAGATTCGGCGGCCGACGGCAGGCCGGCGGCCGGAGCCTCCAGGCGAACTCCCGGCCGGACGCACCCGGCGGCCGCGATGGCGGCCTGTACTGGCGCCTCGATGCCATCGCCCGCCTGCTCGACAGCCGCTGGCGCATCCCCGGCACGGGCATCCGCTTCGGGGCCGACCCGGTGCTGAACCTGCTGCCCGGCATCGGCCTGCTGGCCTCGAAGGGCGTCTCCGCCTACCTGCTCTGGGAGGCGTGGCGCATCGGCGTGCCCGGCCGCACCCTGCTGCGCATGCTCGGCCATCTGGGGCTGGACGCCCTGATCAGTGCCGTGCCGGTGCTGGGATGGGCGGGGGACATCTTCTACCGCGCCAACCTGCGGAACATGGCGCTGCTGCGCGCCCATCTGGAACGGCAGGCCTCCCGGACGCCATAGCTTGCGCTTCCCGCCGCCGGCTCTATCTATTTACGCACCTTTATCCAGCCGGCAGATACACCCGGCTGCCATCGCGGGCCTATACTGCCGCCCACCATCACCCAGGCGACGCATCGGCTGACCGTGCTGCTCCCACAGAGAAAGGGCTGGAAGGTCCCCGTCGCCTTGTCCCACCGCATGCGCGCCATTGCAGTGCTATCGGCTTGGGTGGCCTGCTCGGGCGGCGCCTGGTTCGTCGCCGAGCGGCAGGCGGCGCGCCTGGAGTACCAGGCGGAGATGGCCGCGCTGGCCCGTGCCGATGTGGCCGCGGAGGCCATCGAGCAGAACCTCCTGCGCACGCTGGAGGCTGTGGAAAGCCTGCACGACCTGGCGCAGTCCCGTCAACGGCTCCTGGAGAGCAGCGACACCGGCGGCGCGGAGGCCATCGAGGCACAGCTTGCCCTGGTCGCCCGGCGTGGCCGCTTCGGGGTGCTTCAGGTTGGCATCATCGGGCGGGACGGTCTGCTCACCTGGTCCTCCCTGCCACAGTGGCGGCCGCTCGATCTCAGCGACCGTGAGCATTTCCGCATCCATCGGGAAGGCTATGAGGGCCTGTTCGTCAGCGCGCCGCTGATCGGCCGCGCCTCCGACCTGTGGAGCGTGCAGCTCACCCGCCCGCTCCGCGACAGCAGCGGGGCCTTCGCGGGCGTGGCGGTCGTCTCCATCAACCCGCTGGAGCTGGGGCGGGACCTGGCCAACCTTCAGTTCGGCGCCGGCAGCAGCGCCACCGTCCTGCGCAAGGATGGCATCATTCTCGCGCGCAGCAGCGACATGCGGCACACGCTGGGTCAGGTGATCAAGCTGGAGATGCCGCTGATCAACCAGCTCGGCACCTCCCACAGCGGCCGGCTGCGGGTGGAGCAAGGCGCCTTTGACGGGCGCCCCAAGCTGGCCGGCTACCGCCTGCTGGCGGAGGCGCCGCTCCTTGTCGCCGTCGCGCTGGACGCCCAGAGGGAGCTGGCGCCGACCGCCTTCGCGCGGCCGGCGCTCCGCGCCGCGGCTGCGGCCATCTCCCTGCTGGGGCTGGCGCTGGCGGCGCTGGTCCTGCTGTGGCTGGAGCGGCAGCGCACGCAGGCGGATCTGGAACTGGCACGGCGCGAGCGGGAGGCCATGCTGGAGCGCCTGGCGCAGTCCCAGCGCATGGAGGCCCTCGGGCGGCTGGCCGGCGGCGTGGCGCATGACTTCAACAACGTGCTGCAGGCGGTCCTCGGGGGCGCCAAGGCCATCCAGCGCCGCGCGGAGGACGCCAAGGCGGTGCAGCGCATGGCCGGCATCGTGGTGGAGGCCGCCGAGCGCGGCGCCTCGGTCACCCGCCGGCTGCTCGCCTTTGCCCGACGCGGCGAGCTGCGGGCCGAGGCGGTGGATGTAGGCGCACTGTTCGCCAGCCTGCGCGAGGTGCTCACCTATACGCTCGGCGCCAACACCCAGGTTCGGATCGAGGCGCCCCCGGCGCTGCCCCGACTGCTGGCCGATCGCGGCCAGCTCGAAACCGTGCTGGTGAACCTTGCCATCAACGGCCGCGACGCGATGGCGCTCCGCGGCGGTGGCATGTTGACGCTGTCAGCGGCCGTCGAGGAGGTTCCGGCCGGTGACGAAAGCAACCGTGGCCTGGCAGCTGGCACCTATCTCCGCCTGGGCGTCACGGATACCGGCACCGGCATGGACCCGGCGGTGCTGGCGCGTGCCGCCGAGCCGTTCTTCACCACCAAGCCGAAGGGCAAGGGCACCGGGCTGGGTCTCGCCATGGCCAAGGGCTTCGCCGAGCAGTCGGGCGGCGCCCTGCGCATCCGCAGCCAACCCGGCCGTGGCACCACCGTGCTGCTCTGGCTGCCCCGGGCCGAGGACAACGCCACCGGGCCGCAGCCCGCCCCCAGCGCCGCCGCGCCCCATCGCGCCGGGCGCATCCTCCTCGTGGACGACGCACCGCAGGTGCGCTCGGTCCTGGCGGCGAATCTGCGTGACCGTGGGCATGCGGTCGAAGAGGCGGAGAACGGCCACGCCGCGCTGGCGCTGCTTGCCGGCCCAGCCGCCTTCGATGTCCTGGTGAGCGACCTGGCGATGCCGGGCATGGACGGGCTGGAACTGCTGCGGCGGGCGCGGCGAAGCCGGCCGGGCCTGCCGGCGCTGCTGGTCACCGGCTATGCAGGCGACGTGAACGCCGGACGGTTCGCCGAGGCCGCCGGACAAGGGCCGTTGCTGCTCCTGCGCAAGCCGGTCACGCCTGAGGAACTCACCGACCGGATCGCCACCCTGCTGCATGCCGGGCACACGGCACCCCCGGCGGTCTCGCGCGGCTCCTCTGGCGCGTGAGGCGGCACGCGAAGCTCAGTCGGCGAGGATGCGCGCCATCTCCGCCTCCCATTCCCGGGCACTGCGGACCGCATCCGCTTTCGCACGGGTAAGCGACGAATAGACGCGCGGCGGCTTCCCATCCACTTCCAGCGTATAGGGATGTTCCCGCCCGGTGTGCAGCCGGATCCGGACAGGATAACCACTGAGGCAAAGGGTCAGGTCGGCCGGTTTCGCAATCCAGGCAAGGGGCATCGGCTCCCTCCAGGGACAGACGGCCGGGGCGGCCGAAGATGTGCCGACCCCAGCAGACCATTTTCCCCACCTGGATCGCAATACGCGTCTGCGTGAACCCATCCTTCCGCCGGAGCGGAAGCCTGTCGGCCGGCTCCGGCCAGATCCCTGCTCCGCGCCGCGCCGGCAGCACGGAGACGGCAGCCATAGACCGGGATGCGCCGGTAAGGCGCCCCGCGGCGGGCCTCAGGCCATGCCGGAGGTTTCCTGCATCCAGCTGCGGTGGCGGCGCTCGTCCTGCGCCGCCTGCTCAAAGATGCGGCGCGCTTCCGCCGGCACCTCGGTATGCTCGCAGGCGCGTTCATAGGCCGAGACGGTGTCTTCCTCGTTCGACTTCATGGCGCGGAGGATGGCGGCATCGCCCATGATGCTGGCGAGCGCAACCTTGCCGGTGGTCAGCATCTGCTTGGCATCGCCTTCTGTCGGCGCGTCCGTGCCGAGGCTGTCGGCCAGGCGCGTCAACTCCGTCACATGGCGGTCATGATCGCTCTTGAACGCGGCGATCTGCTGCTTGTAGGCCGGGTTCTCCAGCCGCTCGATGGTCTGCTCATAGGCCGCGATCGCGTCGTGCTCCAGCAGGAGCAGGTTGCGGACCAGCTTCGGAAAAGTGCTTTCGGTGCCGACCGTGGTGACCATGATGGAGCTTCTCTCCTTTGGCCGGGGCCAGGGCCCCGGCGGTTGTCTCCTCGGATCAACCACCGGGGCGCCGCACGGTTTCGTCCGTGCCCCTCCGCGCCTCAGCCGGAGGCCGGCTTGCCGATCTGCTCCGCCTGTGCGCCGGAGCCGTCACGTGCCGGGCCGAGCACCGGCTCGTCGCCGAGCGGCGTGTTCTGCATCACGCTGAACTGGCCCTTGCCATCCAGCGACGGCCCATTGGTGAAGCGGCCTTCCGGCGGCGCCACGCCATCGCGGTCGGTGCCGAGGAAGACGTAGCTGAACTCCTGCTTCTCCTTGGACTGGTCGAAGCTGTTCGGGATCGGCAGAACCTTGGCACCGCCCATCTCCTCGATCGCCGCCAGCCATTGCTGCTGGTGCATGGTGTCGCGCGCGATCAGGAAGCTCAGCATGTCCTTCATGCCCGGGTCATGCGCGGCATTGTAGAGCCGCACGGCCAGGGTGCGGCCGGTTGCCTCGGCGGTGACATTGGCGAACATGTCGGCGGCGAGATTGCCGCTGGCATAGACATGCGAGCAGTCGAAGGGCACGCCGTCGGCATTGGCGGGGAAGGCCGCCATGCCGGTGGAGAGGATGTGCCGCTGCAGCATGCCTTCCACCATGTGGCGGGGCCGCTCGCCGCCCATCACCGCATTGACCACCGGGCTCGCGGCCGCCGAGCTCTCCTGCAGGCTGAGCGGCGCGTTCTCGAGATTCAGCGCCACTGCGGTGGCCAGCATCTCGATATGGCCGATCTCCTCCGTGGCGGTGTGCAGCAGCATGTCGCGATACTTGGTGTTCGGGCCGCGCGCGCCCCAGGCCTGGAAGAAATACTGCAGGCAGACGCGGATCTCGCCTTCGATGCCGCCGATTGCCTGCTGCAACTGGCGGGCGAACAGCGGGTCCGGCGTCTCGACACGAACGGGATACTGCAGCCGCTTGTCATGATAATACATGGGCTTCTCCTGTCTGTCCGGGGTGCGCCGCAGGAATGCGTTCCGCACCTTCACAGCAGCAAACCACGCGGTCGGACAGGAGGTTCCAGGTGGCGGTAAGAATTGTTCGCAGCTTTGGCCAGGATGAGTCCTCCGCCCGGGGCAGCCGGCCATGTTCTCAAACCGTTATGGCCGGCCGGAGCAAAGCCGTGCCGGCTGGCCCTCCCCCCTGCTGAGGCGCGCAGACCGAATCCGCGAGGGATTTGCAGGAACGCGCCCGATGGCCCGCATGCAGCGAATATCGGCGGCCAGCCGATCTGCCCTGCATCATCCGCGACGCATTGAAGGTCACGCCGCAGGAAAACATCCACGCCGCGAAGTGACACCATTGGCCTGATGGGAAGAGCCCGGAAGGAATTCGCCCGGGCTCCCATCTTTTCCTGGCAGAGACTGAGGGGCCCAGGGAGAGCTGTGCTTCCCCTGGAAAGCCGGCGCCTCAGGCGGAGCGCATCATCTCCGGCGGCGCGGTGCGGGCGCGCTTGGCAAGCAGCTTGTTCAGCGCATGCACATAGGCGCGGGCGGAGGCGATGATGGTGTCGGTATCGGCGCCCTGCCCGTCCACCAGCTTGCCCTCCTCCTCAAGCCGCACGGTGACGCGCGCTTGCGCGTCGGTGCCGCCGGTGACGGACTGCACGGCATAGAGCTTCAGGTTGGCCTCGTGCGGCACGGCCTGGCGCAGCGCGTTGAAGGTGGCGTCCACCGCGCCGTCGCCGCCGGCCACGGCCTCGACCTTCTCGCCATCCACATCCAGCGCCAGCGAGGCCGTGGGGCGCGTGCCCATGCCCGTTGCGACCGTCAGCGCCTGCAGCTTCACGCGGTCATGCGCGCGCATCACCTCGTCATCGACGAGCGCGACGATATCCTCGTCGTAGACGACCTTCTTGCGGTCGGCGAGATCCTTGAAGCGGCGGAAGGCATCGTTCAGCTGGTTGTCGCCCAGCGTGTAGCCCAGGGTCGCCAGCTTGTCGCGGAAGGCGGCGCGGCCGGAATGCTTGCCCATCACCAGCGAGTTGGTCGACCAGCCGACGCTCTCCGGCGTCATGATCTCGTAGGTCGTCTTGTCCTTCAGCAC
Source organism: Roseomonas sp. E05 (assembly GCF_030063475.1). Taxonomy (GTDB): domain Bacteria; phylum Pseudomonadota; class Alphaproteobacteria; order Acetobacterales; family Acetobacteraceae; genus Pseudoroseomonas. The sequence continues at coordinate 134,298 of NZ_JASIRT010000003.1, read as the reverse complement.
GCCATCCTGGTGGATGCCGCTCTCATGCGCGAAGGCGTTGCGGCCGACGATGGCCTTGTTCGGCTGCACGTCGAAGCTGGTGATGGTGGCCAGCAGGCGGCTGGTCTTCAGGATGTTCTGGGTGACGATGCCGGTGCTGTAGGGCATGACGTCCGCGCGGGTGCGCAGCGCCATCGCCACTTCCTCCAGGCTGGCATTGCCGGCGCGCTCGCCGATGCCGTTGATCGTCGCCTCCACCTGCCGCGCGCCGGCCTCGATGGCGGCCAGGGTATTGGCCACCGCCAGGCCCAGGTCGTCATGGTTGTGGGTGGAGAAGATGACGCCTTCGGCGCCCGGCACCCGCTCGCGCAGCATGGTGAAGATGCGCTTCAGGTCATCGGGAACCGCGTAGCCCACGGTGTCCGGGATGTTGATGGTGGTGGCGCCGGCCTTGATGGCGGCCTCGACGCAGCGGCACAGGAAGTCCGGGTCGGTGCGCGAACCGTCCTCGGCCGACCACTCGACATCGGCCACATGGTTGCGTGCCAGGGAGACGGACTTGGTGATCGCCTCCAGCACCTCCTCGCGGCTCATGCGCAGCTTGACGCGCATGTGCAGGTCGGAGGTGGAGAGGAAGGTGTGGATGCGCTGGCGGGCAGCGGGCTTCACCGCCTCGACGGCGCGCAGGATATCGCCGGGCGCGGAGCGCGACAGGCCGCAGACCACCGGCCCGTCCTTGGCGAAGCGCTGGGCGATGGAGAGCACGCTCTCGAAATCGCCCTGGCTGGCGATCGGGAAGCCGGCCTCCATGACGTCCACGCCCAGTTCGGCCAGGGCCTCGGCCATGCGCAGCTTCTCCTCGAGATTCATGGAGAAGCCGGGCGACTGCTCGCCATCGCGCAGGGTGGTGTCGAAGACGATGACGCGCGTGTCGTCCAGGGTGCCGAAGCTGGGATGACTGATGGTCATGGGGCGTTCCTTCGTTCTGCCGTAAGCCGGGTCGTCGGAGGCGCGCGCTGCGCCTCAGGGTCCCCCTGAGCGATGCCGGCAGGTCAGCCGGGCGTCACGCCCAGGGGCGGCTAAGTCGAAGGAGAAGGAGGCCGGAAAGCGCGCGCGTGGCAGCGACGGCGGAGCCGTTCGTCAGGCCAGGAGTGCGCGCGCGGGCGTTCATGAGCCGGACGATAGGCAGGGCTGCGCCCTGCCGCAAGCCCTTTCTGGCGCGGTCATGCCGTCTGCACGGCCTGGAGGAAGGCATCGGACTTGCGGCGCAGCGCCACCGCCTGCCCGCTCAGCTCCGCCGCGGCGTCGAGCACGCTGCCCGCCGCCTGCCGCGTTGCCGCCGCCGCGCCGCTGACATCACGGATGCGGCGGCTGACGGCGCCCGTGCTGTCCGAGACCTGCGCGGCACTCCGGGCGATGTCCTTCGTGGCCGCGGCCTGCTGTTCCACCGCCGCGGCGATGGCGGCGGTGACCTCGTTCATCCGCTCCACCGTGGTGCCAATGCCGCGCAGCACCGCCACCGCCTGGGCGGTGCTGCCCTGGATGGCCTGGATCTGCTGGCCGATCTCGTCCGTGGCCCTGGCGGTCTGTCCGGCCAGGTTCTTGACCTCCGAAGCCACCACGGCGAAGCCCTTGCCCGCCTCGCCGGCGCGCGCCGCCTCGATCGTGGCATTCAGCGCCAGCAGGTTGGTCTGTCCGGCGATGTCCTGGATCAGCTGCACCACATCACCGATCCGGGCGGCGGCGTCGGCAAGGGCGCGGATGGTGGCGTCGGCGCGGCGGGTCTCGCCCGCCGCCTCCTGGGCGACCCCCGCCCCGCTCTGCACCTGCCGCGTCACCTCGGCCACACTGGCGGCGAGCTGCTCGGCACTGGCCGCCACCGCCTGCACGCTGGCGCCGGCGCGCTGGCTCTCCTCCGCCACCAGGCCGGCTTCCTCGCCCGAGCGTGCGGCACTGGCGCTCATGTCCCGGGCGGCCTCCTGCAGCGCATCGGCCGAGCGCGTCACTGCATTCACCACCGCCCCCACCTCCGCCTCGAAGCCCTCCGCCAGGCGGGACTGCGCAGTGACCCGCGACCAGTTCAGCATCGGCCCCACATAGTTCCCGCGGGCGTCGCGGATGGCCGTGACGCGAAGGGACAGCACCTCGTTCCCCAGCCGGATCTTCGCGGCATGCGGGAGCCTGTCGGGGCTGGCGAGAAGGTCGCGGATGCGCTGGCGCTGCGCCGGCGGGTGGAAGATGTCGATGCTCTGGCCGAGCAACTCATCCACCGGACAGGGCAGGAGGCGCTCCAGCGGGCGCAGCCCCTGGCGGCTGGCCTCGTTCATGTAGGCGATGCGGAACTCGCCCCGCGGATCGGCCGTCATGACGCCGACCGGTAGCTGCTCCAGCATCTGGCTCTGCGCGAAGGCACGGCTGACGGTGGCCTGCAGGTCCTGCATGGCCTGCGCGATGGTGCCGATCTCGTCCCGGCGGCCCAGGCCGGGAATCCGCTCGGGCACCCGGCCGGCCGCCAGTTCCGCCACCGCCCGGGCCACCCTGTGAAGGGGCCGGCTGATGGAGCGGGCATTCAGCACACCCAGCGCCCCGAGCAGCAGCGCCACCGCGAGGCCCAGCACCAGCATGCTCTGGCGCGCCCCGCCGATGGCGCCCTCCAGCCGCAGGCGCCCCTGCTCGCTTTCCGCCGTCAGCAGGGCGTTCGCATCCTGCAGGGTCGCCTCGATCCGCTCGCGGTTGGGCACCAGCGCGTCGCGCCGGAGGCGGCCGATCTCGTCCGACGCCTCCAGCACGGCGGCGGCGTCCTTCCCGATCTGCATGGCCAGGGCGGCCCAGGCCGGGAGACTGGAGACGGCACCCTCGCCCTCCGTCAGGCTCCGCAGATAGACGCGCGACTGCTGGATGGCGCTGCGCGCGCGGCGCGCCGGCATGGGCTCGCCGGTCAACATGTAGTCCTGCAGGCCGATGCGGGCCTCCATGACGGCCCTGTGGAGCGTGAGCAGGTTCTGGCGGATTTCCTCCTGCCTGCCTGCTGACAGGGAGGAGTCGATGCCGCCCATCACCATCTCGAACATGCGGTCATAGTCGCGGCCGGCCGTGCCGAGGCGGTCGCGCGTCTCCAGCATCCGGCGCCGCAGGGCGGTCAGCGCGTCGCGCACCCCGCCGTATTCGTCGAACTGCGCCAGCGCCTCGCGCAGCGTCTCCCGTGCGGCCGCGCTTCCGGCGCTCGATGCTGCCTCAAGGGCATGGCGCCGCGCCCGCGCCAGGTCCAGGGCACCCAGGCGCTGCGCCTCTTCCAGAGCCTTCAGGTTCTGCGCCGTGATCACGTCGCGCAATTGCACCCGGGCGGCCTGAATGGCGTTATCGGATTGCTCCAGCTGGAGCTCCACCTTTCCGGCCGCCCGCTCCGCCGCGCTTTCATGGTGGATCAGGTCGAGGTTGTGCCAGACACCGGCGATCATGAGACCGAGCAGCAGAAGCGGCACCAATGCCCCAAGGACGAGCTTGCGGCCGACGGTCAGGGCGAAGGGAAGGGCGCGCATTTTGCCTCCATGTCCTGCCCTGTTTTTGCAAAGGGGACATGAAGAAGCGGTAAAGGCGCGGCCTCAACCGGTGGGCGGATGGACTTTCAGCCAGTGCCGCGCGATCTCCTCCCGCGTGGCCACCCAGACATCCGGGCAGGCCACGACATGGTCGAGGAAGCGCGCCAGCGCCGCCGCCCGCGCGGGACGTCCGACCAGCCGGCAATGCAGCCCGACGCTCATCATCTTCGGCGTGGCGCGGCCTTCCTCCCGCAGGAAGTCGAAGGCGTCGCGCAGGTGCTGGGTGAAGCCGTCATTCGCCGTGAAGCCGGGCGGCACGGCGAACTTCATGTCGTTGTTGTCGAGCGTATAGGGGATGACCAGCAGCGGCTTGCCGGCAACGGTGACGTAGTAGGGCAGGTCGTCGTCATAGGCATCGCTGTCGTAGAGGAAGCCGCCATGCTCGGCGACCAGCCGCCGGGTCTGCGGACTGATGCGCCCGGTGTACCAGCCGACCGGCCGGCGCCCGACCACCCGCTCGATGGTCTCGACGCTCTGCGCGATGTGCTGGCGCTCGGTGGCCTCGTCCACCTCCTGGTAGTTGATCCAGCGCCAGCCGTGGCTGGCCACCTCGTGCCCCGCCTCGGCGAAGGCGCGGCCCACCTTGGGGTTCAGTTCCAGCGCGCGGCCGACGCCATAGACCGTGAGCTTCAGGTTGCGCTCCGCGAAGAGCCGCAGCACGCGCCAGACGCCGGCGCGGGCGCCATAGTCGAACTGGCTCTCCTTGCCGATGTCCCGCGCGCCCAGCACCGGGCTGCCGCCCGGCGTCTCGTTCAGGTAGATCTCGCCGCCCGGATCGCCGTTCAGCACGGTGTTCTCGCCGCCTTCCTCGTAGTTCAGCACGAAGGAAAGGGCGAGCCGGGCGCCGCCGGGCCATTGCGGGTCCGGCGGGTTGGGGCCATAGCCCAGGAAGTCGCGCGGGTAGCAGCTGTCGGGGGCGAGCTTTGTCATGGCGCCGGCGAGGGTGCGGCGGCGCGGCGGCCGGCGTCAACTCCCTCGACTGCTGTCCGCGGGAGCCGGCGCCGTCCTGGGCAGGGTGCCGTGCACCAGCGCCTGGATGAAGGCGAGCTTCCTCACCACGGAAGGCGAGAGCACGAAGGGGTAAAGATCCGGCGTGCCCATGCAGCGGTTCAGGCTGTTCACCGCCGCCATCAGCGGCACCCAGGCCTCCATGACCGGCGCGATCTCAGTGGCTTCATAGGGCCTGAAGTCCACCTCCGCCGCCAGCTCCTCACCATGCCGCACCCGCGGTGCGATGCCGAGGCCGAAGGCGCGCGCCATTTCCAGCGTGTCCACGATATGCAGGTAGTGCGCCCAGGTCTCCGCAAAGTCTTCCCAGGGATGGGCGGTGGCATAGGTGCTGACGAAGTTCTCCTGCCAGTCGGCGGGAGGACCCTCCTGGTAGTGGCGCTGCAGGGCGGCGCCGTAATCCTGGCTGTCGTCGCCAAAGACGGCGCGGCAGGCTTCGAGCTGGCCGCCGTCGCGCACCAGCCGGTCCCAGAAATAATGGCCGGACTCATGACGGAAGTGGCCGAGCAGCGTGCGGTAGGGCTCGCCCATCTCGGTGCGGCGGCGGTTGCGCTCGGCATCGTCGGCCTCGGCGAGCGAAAGGGTGATCAGGCCGTTGTCATGGCCCGTCATTACCTTCGGCGCCCCCTCCGCCGGCGGATCGGCCAGGAAATCGAAGGCAAGGCCGTTCTCGGGGTCCTCCACCCGGTTGGTCAGCGGCAGACCGAGCCGGATGAAGCTGTAGAAGGCGCGCCGCTTGGCTTCCTCGATCTTGCGCCAGTGCAGCAGGTTCGTCGGGTCGGACAGGTCGGGGATGGTGCGGTTGTGGCGGCAGGCCAGGCAGAACACGCCGGGCGCGTCCTCCGGCACCAGCCAGTTGCAGGCCTCGTGATGGGCATTGCTGCAGAAGCGGTAGAGCCGGTCGTGGTCGGCGCGCGGGCGCCAGAGCTGGCCGACGGCGCGCCGCCCGACCTCCGGCTGGCCCGCCCCCTCCTGGCCGACCATCTGCTGGTCCTCGGCGGGACGGCCGACCTGCGGCTGGTCTTCGCTGCCCTGCGGCACGCCGCGCTCGCCCTCGGCCGGATCGAGCGCCGAGAGCCGGTTCGCCTCGGGCAGGTAGCCGAGGGTCGCGCCGCAGCGCATGCAGCGCGTGTTCTCGAAGTAGAGAAGCTGTCCGCAGACTTCGCACTCGAATAACCGCATGCCACGCCGTCCTTCCCGAGAGGGCGAGGCTGCAACGGCCCGTGGCCCGATCGGTTGCCCCGGCGCATTCTGCGCGCACGGCTGCGGAAACGCAAAAAGGGGCGCCGAAGCGCCCCTTTTCGCCGGCTTCAGTTCCGGCTCTTGTCCACCAGGGCGCCCTTGGTGATCCAGGGCATCATGCCACGCAGCTTGGCGCCGACCTCCTCGATTGGGTGCTCGGCCATGCGGCGGCGGGTGGCCTTGAAGCTGGCCTGGTTGACCTTGTTCTCCAGCATCCAGTCGCGGGTGAACTTGCCGCTCTGGATATCGTTCAGCACGCGCTTCATCTCGGCCTTGGTCTCGGCGGTGATGATGCGCGGGCCGGTGACGTACTCGCCATACTCCGCGGTGTTGGAGATGGAGTAGTTCATGTTGGCGATGCCGCCCTCATAGATGAGGTCGACGATCAGCTTCACCTCGTGCAGGCACTCGAAATAGGCCATCTCCGGCGCATAGCCGGCCTCGACCAGGGTCTCGAAGCCCGCCTTGATCAGCTCCACGAGGCCGCCGCAGAGCACGACCTGCTCGCCGAACAGGTCGGTCTCGCACTCCTCCTTGAAGGTCGTCTCGATGATGCCCGAGCGGCCACCGCCGACGGCGCAGGCATAGGAGAGCGCGATCTCCAGCGCATTGCCGGAGGGGTTCTGGTGAACGGCCACGAGGCAGGGCACGCCACCGCCCTTCTGGTACTCGCCGCGCACCGTATGGCCGGGGCCCTTCGGCGCGATCATGAACACGTCGATGTCCGGGCGCGGCTCGATCAGGTTGAAGTGCACGTTCAGGCCGTGCGCGAAGGCCAGCGCGGCGCCCTCGCGCATGTTCTCGTGCAGTTGCTCGCGATAGAGGTCGCCCTGGCCCTCGTCCGGGGTCAGCACCATCACCACATCGGCCCACTTGGCGGCCTCGGCGGGGCTCATGACCTTGAAGCCGGCGGCCTCGGCCTTCTTGGCGGAACCGCCCGGACGCAGGCCGATCACCACCTCGGCAACGCCGGAATCGCGCATGTTCATCGCATGCGCATGGCCCTGGCTGCCGAAGCCGATGACGGCGACCTTCTTGCCCTTGATCAGACCCACATCGGCATCACGGTCGTAGTAGACGCGCATCTCTGGCGCACTCCCCCGATTGAAGAACCAAAACCCTTGCGAGAGGGGCGCCGCCCCTCTCGCGCTCTCCCCGCCAGAAACCTGAGGTTTCTGGACTTCCCCTCTGATGGCGGGGTCCGGGGGGGATACGATCCCCCCGGCGGGGGTCCCAAAGAAACCAATGGGGGGCAGCGCCCCCCTGGCGAAGATCAGACCGAAAGGCTGGCCGTGCCGCGTGCGATGGCCACCGCGCCGGTGCGCGAGACCTCCACGAGGCCGATCGGCCGCATCAGGTTGATGAAGGCATCGAGCTTCTCGCTGCTGCCGGTCATCTCGAAGACGAAGCTCTCGATGGTGGCATCCACCACGCGGGCGCGGAAGGCATCAGCCAGGCGCAGCGCCTCCTGCCGCGCCGAGCCGGAGCCCACCACCTTGATCAGCGCCAGTTCGCGGTTGAGGTGCGGACCTTCCAGCGTCAGGTCGGCCACCTTGTGGACGGGCACGAGGCGGTCGAGCTGTGCCTTGATCTGCTCGATGACCATCTCGGTGCCCGAGGTGACGACGGTGATGCGCGAGAGGCGACCCTCCGCGTCCACCGGTGCCACGGTCAGGCTGTCGATGTTGTAGCCACGGCCGGAGAACAGGCCGATGACGCGGGCCAGCACGCCGGCCTCGTTCTCCACCAGCACCGCGATGGTCGCGGCGCGCTGGGACATGTCGTTGGGGTCGGGCATTCTTCTGTCCGTTCGATCGCGGGGTCAGGTCGGCGCCGGCTCAGACCAGCGCCGTCCCCTCATCCGTCACGCCCGCGCCGCCGGAGATCTGCCCGGAGGCCAGCAGCATCTCGTTATGCGCCGCGCCCGAGGGGATCATCGGGAAGACGTTCTCCTTCGGGTCCACGGCGACGTCCACGATCACCGGCCGGTCGATGGCGATCATCTCGCGGATGACGCGGTCGAGGTCGTCCGCGCTCTCCGCCCGCATGCCGACGCCGTGGAAGCTCTCGGCCAGCTTCACGAAGTCGGGCAGCGCGGCGCTGTAGCTCTCGGAGTAGCGGCCGCCATGCAGCAGCTCCTGCCACTGGCGCACCATGCCCATGTACTGGTTGTTCAGGATGAACACCTTCACCGGCAGGCGATACTGCGCCAGGGTCGCCATCTCCTGGATGTTCATCAGGATCGAGGCCTCGCCGGCGATGTCGATCACCAGCGCATCGGGGTGCGCGACCTGCACGCCCATCGCCGCCGGCAGGCCGTAGCCCATGGTGCCGAGGCCGCCCGAGGTCATCCAGCGGTTCGGCTTCTCGAAGCCGAAATACTGCGCCGCCCACATCTGGTGCTGGCCGACCTCGGTGGTGATGAAGGTGTCCCGGCCCGTTTCCCGTGTCAGCTCGTAGAGCCGCTTCACCGCGTGCTGCGGCTTGATCAGCGTGCCTTCCTGCACGTAGCGCAGGCAGTTCGTGCCGCGCCACGCATCGATCTGGCGCCACCAGGCGGCCATCGCCTCGCGGTCCTGCCGGGCCTCGTCCGCCTCCCAGGCGGCGATCAGCGCGCGCAGCACCGAGGCCGCATCCCCGACGATGGGGACCTCGACCTTGACGTTCTTGTTGATCGAGGAGGGGTCGATGTCGGCGTGGATCTTCACCGAATCCGGGGCGAAGGCGTTGAGGCGGCCGGTCACGCGGTCATCGAAGCGGGCGCCGATGTTGAACATCACATCGCACCCGTGCATGGCGAGGTTCGCCTCGTAGGTGCCGTGCATGCCCAGCATGCCCAGGAACTGCGGGTCGCTGGCCGGGAAGGCGCCGAGGCTCATCAGCGTGTTGGTGCAGGGCAGGCCTGCCATGCGGACGAACTTCGTCAGCAGTTCGGCAGCCTCGGGGCCGGCATTGATCACGCCGCCGCCGGAATAGACCACCGGGCGCTTGGCCTCCTTCAGCAGCCGCACCGCCTTGCGGATCTGCGCCATGTCCGGCTCGGTCTGCGGGCGGTAGGAGCGGTGCTCCTGCGTCGGTGGCGGGGTGTACTGGCCCTTGCCGATCAGGATGTCCTTCGGCAGGTCGATCACCACCGGGCCGGGGCGGCCGGAGCGCGCCACGTAGAAGGCGTCGTGCACCGTCTGGGCGAGGTCGCCCATCCGCTTCACCAGGTAGTTGTGCTTGGTGGCGGGGCGGGTGATGCCGGTGGTGTCGGCCTCCTGGAAGGCGTCATTGCCGATCAGATGCGTCGGCACCTGGCCGGTCAGGCAGACGATGGGGATGCTGTCCATCAGCGCGTCCACCAGCCCGGTCACGGCATTGGTGGCGCCGGGGCCGGAGGTGACCAGCACGCAGCCCACCTTGCCGGTGGAGCGGGCATAGCCCTCGGCGGCGTGCACCGCCGCCTGCTCGTGCCGCACCAGGATGTGGCGGATGGCGTTCTGCTGAAAGATGGCGTCGTAGATCGGCAATACCGCGCCGCCGGGATAGCCGAAGATAACCTCTACGCCCTGCTCCTTCAGCGCGCGCAGGACAATCTCGGCACCCGTCATGCTCTGGGTGTCGGATGCGGCGGGAAGGTTGGCAGCAGACATGATGGCTTCTGGCTTTCCTGCGATGCGGTGTTGCCGGGCATTGCTGTCCGGGCCCTCGATCTACGCCCCCTCCCTGCCCGCGTCAACGCGGGAACAAACAAACGAGAAAATTTCTCCCTTTTCTCTTTCTGAAAATTGCTCCATGCCTGCCACCCGCGCATGGATCGTATGCGTTTCGCTGGGAGCAGCCAGTTGCTGGTGGCGGAACCAGGTGGCCTGCCGCTTGGTGTACTGGCCGATGGCGAGGCAGGCCCGCTCCCCCGCCTCTTCCGGCGTGAGCCGCCCGGCCAGCATGGCGGAAAGCTCCGGCACGCCATGCGCGCGCATGGCCGGCAGGGCGGGGTCGAGGCCGCGTGCCACCAGCGCCCGCACCTCCTCCACCGCCCCGGCCTGCAGCATCGCCTCCCAGCGGCGCCGGATCGCCACCCTCAGCGCCTCGCGCGGCGGGTCCAGCCGCAGCACGGCGAAGCGCCAGGGGACGCCGTCGAGCCGCGCCGGGCCGGTGCCCGTCTCCCGCTGCCAGGAGGCCAGCCCCTGCCCGGTGCCGCGCCAGACCTCGTAGGCGCGGGCAAGGCGTTGGCTGTCGCTGGGGCGCAGGCGGGCGGCCGTCTCCGGGTCAGCGGCGGCGAGGCGGGCATGCAGCGCCGCCGGCCCCTCCTCCGCCAGCAGGGTGCGGGCTTCCTCCCGCGCGGCCGGCGGGATCTCCGGCACGGGGGCAATGCCTTCGGTGAGGGAGCGGAAATAAAGGCCGGTCCCGCCGCAGAGGACCGGCAGCCGCCCCGCCGCATGGGCCGTTGCCAGCTCGGCCAGGGCCTGCTCGCGCCACCAGGCCACGCTGGCGGCCTCGGCCGGGTCGCGCAGCCCGTAGAGGCGGTGCGGCGCCCGCGCCCGCTCCCCTGGCGAGGGCTGCGCCGTCAGCACTTCCAGCCCGGCATAGATCTGCATGCTGTCGGTGTTGATGACCGTCCCGCCCAGCCGCTCGGCCAGACCGAGCGCGAGCGCCGACTTGCCGCTGGCGGTCGGGCCGGCCACCAGCAGCGCAAATGGTTGCCTGCTCATGCGCGCGCGGGCATGGTCCGCCCCCCATGCAGCATGTGCTCACCCTGATCGCGCCCGCAGGCCAACTGCCGGCGCCTCTCATCGCGCGGGTCCGCTCCGCGCTGGTCACCCTCGGCGCCAATGCCGGCAGCCCGGATTGGCTGGCCGAGGCGGAGGCCGTGGACCTGCCCTTCGATGGGCTGGCGGCCGAGCAGGCCCAGGCCGCCGCCGCCGCCGCCTTCGAGGGGGCGCCGGTGGACAGCGTCGCCCAGCCGGCCGAGGGCCGCCGCAAGCGGCTGCTGATCGCCGACATGGACAGCACCATCGTCACCAGCGAGACGCTGGATGAACTGGCCGCCTATGCCGGGCTGAAGGAGCGCGTGGCCGAGATCACCCGCCGCAGCATGAACGGCGAGATCGATTTCGCCACCGCCCTGCGCGAGCGCGTGGCCATGCTGAAGGGCCTCGCCCTCTCGGCGCTGGAGGCCACCTGGGCGGAGACCCGTGTGATGCCGGGCGCCAAGGCGCTGGTCCGCACCATGGCGGCGAATGGCGCACACTGCGCCCTCGCCTCGGGGGGCTTCACCTTCTTCACCGGCCGCGTGGCCGAGAAGGTCGGCTTCACCAGCCACCATGCCAACCTCCTGGAGGATGACGGCGCCACCCTGACCGGCACCGTGGCGGAGCCGATATTCGACCGCCACGCCAAGCTCACCACGCTGAAGCGGCTCGCGGCCGAGCTGGGCCTGCCCCTCGCCGATACGCTGGCCGTGGGCGACGGCGCGAACGACCTGGAGATGCTGGCGGCCGCAGGGCTGGGCGTGGCCTACCATGCCAAGCCGGTGGTCGCTGCCGCGGCGCGCGTGCGGGTGGATCATACGGATCTGCGGGCCCTGCTGTTCGCGCAAGGATATCGCGCAGCCGAGTTCGTCACGTAAGCCCGTAAGCCCATGAAAAAGGCCCGGCGGAAAATCCGGGCCTGCTTTCCGACGGAGTGGTGAAAAGCTTGGGGGAGCGAACTCCCCCAAGCCCCCTCCTTTTTCTGTCCGTTCTGGGCCACGCCCATCACCCGCGCGGCCAAACTGACAGAAGGAAGAAGAGGGGGTCCGGGGGAGAATTCATTCTCCCCCGGGGGTCAACCCGGGCTGCCGTTCTTGCCTTCCGGCGCCAGGCGCAGCGGCACGAAGCGCTGGCCCTGGCCGTTCTCGATCAGCAGCAGCGCCGTCGGGCGGTTCTGCCGGCGCAGCCGGGCGAGCTGCTCCTGCACCTCCTGGGGGGTGGTAACGCGGTTCTGCTGCACCTCGACGATCAGGTCGCCGGCACTGAGGCCACGCTCGGCCGCGCTGCTGCCCGGCTCGACCTCGGTGACGACGACGCCCCGCGCATCCTCCTTCAGGCTGAACCGGTCCCGCGTCTCGGGCGAGAGCGGCGCCACCTTCATGCCGAGGCCGGAAAGGTCCATCGCCGCACCCGGGCGGGGCTGCTGCGGCGCCGCCTGGGCGGCGGCCTGCTGCTGCTCGGCCGGCAGCTCGGCGACGGTGACCTGCACCGTCTCCTGCTTGCCATTGCGCCAGACCGTCACCGGCACCGTGCTGCCCACCTTCGTCTCGGCGACGATGCGGGGCAGGCTGCGCATCTCCTGCACCTCGTGGCCGTTGAAGCTCAGGATCACGTCGCCGTTCTGGATGCCGGCCTGGGCGGCGGGGCCGCCCTCCTGCGCCCGCGCCACCAGGGCACCGCGCGCCTGGCCCTGCAGGCCGAGGCTCTCGGCGATCTCGTCCGTCACCTGCTGGATGTTCACGCCCAGCCAGCCGCGCCGCACCCGGCCGTCATCGCGCAGCTGCGCGACGATGTTCTTGGCCAGATTGGAAGGAATGGCGAAGCCGATGCCGATCGAGCCGCCGGAAGGCGAGACGATGGCGGTGTTGATGCCGATCACCTCGCCCTTGGTGTTAAACAGCGGCCCGCCCGAGTTGCCGCGGTTGATGGCGGCGTCGGTCTGGATGAAGTCGTCATAGGGGCCGGCATTGATGTTGCGCCCGCGCGCCGAGACGATGCCCGAGGTGACGCTGCCGCCGAAGCCCAGCGGATTGCCGATGGCCAGCACCCAGTCGCCCACCTCGGCGCTGTCGGAGTCGCCGAAGGCGACCACGGGCAGCGGCTTGTCGGTCTTCACCCGCAGCACGGCGAGGTCGGTGCGCTGGTCCACGCCGACCAGCTCGGCCTTGAGCGTGGAGTTGTCGTGCAGCACGACGTTGATCTCGTCGGCACCGTCGATGACGTGGTTGTTGGTGACGATGATGCCGGAGGCGTCGATGATGAAGCCGGAGCCCTGGCTCTGCTGGCGGCGCGGCGGCTGGCCGGGGCGGCTGCCGGGCGGGCGCATGCGCTCCATGAAGTCGCGGAACAGCTCCTCGAAGGGGCTGCCGGGCGGGAACTGCGGCATCTCCGGCGCATCCGGGCGGCTGCCGCTCGTCTGCAGGGTCTGGCTGGTCTGGATGTTGACCACCGAGGGCAGCAGGTGGCGCGCCAGCGGCGCGAAGCTGTCCGGCAGCCGTTCCGTCAGCGCCTGCGGCACCTGCGCCGGCTGGGCCAGGGTGGGCAGCGACAGGGCGAGCGGCGCCGCGGCGACCGTGGCACTCAGGATCAGGGTGGCGACACGCATCGGCAAACCTCGCTTGGGAGACGATCCGGGCCGCAGCCCGACAGACGTGAAGATGGGGCAGCCCGGGCGGAAGCGGAAGGGCGCCGCGCCCCGGCCGGGCGGAAAAGCGGCCTCAGCCGCGCACCAGCAGCGTGGCCAGCGCCACACCGGCCACCGCCATGGCCAGCCCGGCCAGGCGGAGCCGCTCCGGCGACAGGCCGGTGATGCCGGCGAGGGCACGCTGCATGGCTGCCGGAAAGGCCGCGTAGAGCAGCCCTTCCAGCGCCAGCACAACCGCCCCGCCGGCGACGAGTTGCAGGACGGTCAATCTGCGCTCACGGGGCCGGGGCCGGCGCGGCGCCCTGCGGCTGCGGCTGCGGCTGCGGCTGCGGCTGCGGCTGCGGCTGCGGCTGCGGGGCAGACGCGCTCGCCGTGCTCTCCGCCCCCAGGCCGGATCCCTCCGGCCGGCTCTGCCGGAAGTAGCGGAAGAACTCCGAATCCGGCGTCAGCACCAGCCGGGTGTCGCCCTCCGACAGTGCATCCCGGTAGGCCTGCATGGAGCGGTAGAAACTCCAGAAGGGAGCATCGCGCTGGGCCACCTCCGCCATCAGCCGGATCGCCTCCTCGTCGCCCTGGCCGCGCAGCGTGTCGGCCTGGGCCTGGCTCTCGGCCAGCAGCACGGTGCGTTCGCGGTCGGCCTGGGCACGGACGCGCGCCGCCACCTCCGCGCCCTCCGCCCGCGCCTCGCGCGCCACGCGCTCGCGCTCGGACTGCATGCGGTTCAGGATCGCCTGGGTGTTCTCGTCCGGCAGGTCGGTGCGGCGGATGCGCACGTCCTCGATGGCGACGCCGAAGCTGCGCGCCTCCGCGTTCACCTGCTGCTGGATCTGGTTCATGATCCGCGCGCGCTCGTTGGAGAGCACGGCCATCAGTGTCTCGCTGCCCAGCACCCGGCGCATCGAGGAGGCCACGATGGAGGAAAGGCGCGCACGGATGCCGCTCTCCTGCGTGCCGGCCGTCTGGAAGTAGAGCAGCGGGTCGGTGATGCGGAAGCGGGTGAAGGTGTCCACGATCAGCCGGCGCTGGTCGCCGAGGATGACCTCCTCGCCCGGCGTGTCATAGTCCAGCAGGCGGCTGTCGAAGCTGCTCACCGTCTGGATGAAGGGGATCTTCACGTGCAGGCCGGGCTCCTTGATCACCCGGATCGGCTGGCCGAGCTGCGTCACCAGCACCTGCTCGGTCTCGCGCACGGTGAACAGCGCCGAAAGGGCCGTCACCAGCACCAGGATGGCGACACCCGCCAGCAGCAGCATGCGGTTCATCGGCTGCCTCCCTGCGCGGCCTGCGGTGGCGCCGGCGTGCGCTCCAGCGCCGCGGGCGGCACGGGCGGGCGCTGCTGCTGCTGCTGTCCGGTCGCGCCGGCGGGGCGGCTCGCGCCGTCCAGCGGCAGGTAAGGCACGATGCCCTGCAGGCGGTCATCCACCAGCAGTTTCGGGTTGCGGCGCAGGATCTCCTCCATCGTCTCCATGTAGAGGCGGCGGACCGTCACGTCCTTCGCGTTCTGGTAGGCCGAGAGGATGCTCAGGAAGCGCGCCGCCTCACCACGGGCACGCGCGACCTGGCTTTCCTTGTAGCCCTCCGCCTCCTGGATCAGCCGCTGCCCTTCGCCGCGGGCGCGCGGGATGATGTCGTTGCGGTAGGTCTCGGCCTCGTTGCGCAGCCGCTCGCGGTCCGCATTGGCGCGCTGCACGTCGCGGAAGGTGTCGATCACCTCGGCCGGCGGGTCGACCTTCAGCAGCTGCACCTGGGTGATCTCGACGCCCGACTTGTACTGGTCGAGGATGAACTGCACGCCGGTGAGGACGCGCTGCTCGATCTCGGCGCGCGCCTCGGTCAGCGCCGGCTGGATCGGCGTCTGGCCCACCACCTCGCGCATCACGCTTTCGGCCGCGGACTTCACCGTTTCGTCGGGGTTGCGGGTGTTGAACAGGTACTCGCCGGCATCCCGGATGCGCCAGAACACCGCGAAGTCGATGTCGATGATGTTCTCGTCGCCGGTCAGCATCAGGCTTTCCTCGACCACGTCCCGCGCCGGCACGGGGCGGGTCAGCGGCACGTCGGCAGGCGCGCGGAAGCCGATGTCGATGCGGTTGATGCGCGTCACCCGCGGCGTGGTGACGGTCTCGACGGGCCAGGGAATGTGGTAGTTCAGACCCGGCGATGTGGTGCGGTCGAAGGCGCCGAAGCGCATCACCACGCCCTGCTCGTCCGGCTGCACGCGGTAGATGCCGCTGGCCGCCCAGAGGCCCAGCACCACGACGGCGCCGAGGCCGATCCACTTGCCCATGCCGCCGCCGCCACCCGGCAGGAAGCGGCGCAGCGCTTCCTGCGCCTGGCGGATCGCCTCGTCGAGGTCAGGGCCGCCGCCCGGGCCGCGCCCGCCGCCGCCGCCCTGAGGCGGTTGCCCCCAGGGTCCGCCGGGGCGCGGATTGCCCCACGGGCTGCCTCCCGGGCCGGATCCGCCTTGATTGTTCCAGGGCATAGGCTGGCTGGTCTCCCCTCTTTCACTCGTTCCCGGCCGCGGACGCTTGCGCGAAGGCGGTGCATGCGCGACAGGGTCGAACCATATGTCGCCCTGTCCGGGCCGGACGCAATGCGCGACACATTACGACGCATCGCGCTCCGACGGGGGCTTGGCCGATATTGTCCGTGAGCGAGGGGTTTTCAAGCGATGTCGGAGACACTGACCGAGGCGGTGCGCACCGCGTTGCGCGCGGTGCGCGATCCGCAGACGGGGCAGGACGTGGTGACCGCCGGCATGCTGCAGGGACTCTCCGCGCGGGACGGGCTGGTGCAGTTCGCGCTGGCCGTGCCGCGCGAGCAGGCCCGCGCCCTGGAGCCGCTGCGCGCAGCGGCGGAGCGCGCGGCGGCGGCGGTGCCCGGCGTGCTTTCCGCCACCTGCGTGCTGACGGCGCATCGCGATGTGCAGGCGCCGCCGGCGCAGGGGCACGCCCACGGACATGCCCACCGCCCCGCCGCCGCGCCGGGCATGCCGCCCGCCGGCGGGCCGCCGCCCGGTGCCGCGCGCGCCACCCGCCCCGCCCCGGGGCAGGGGCCGATGCTGCTGCCGGATGTGGGCGCCATCATCGCCATCGCCTCCGGCAAGGGCGGGGTCGGCAAATCCACCACGGCGGTGAACCTGGCGGTGGCGCTGGCCGCCGAGGGGCTGCAGGTCGGGCTGCTGGATGCCGACATCTACGGCCCCTCCCTGCCCCAGATGCTCGGCACGCGGGAGAAGCCGCGCGCCACCGGCGGGCGCATCATCCCGCTCTCCCGCTGGGGGCTGAAGGCGATGTCGATCGGCTTCCTGGTCGAGGAGGAGACGCCGATGATCTGGCGCGGGCCGATGGTGATGGGCGCGCTGGAGCAGATGCTGGGCCAGGTGGAATGGGGCGCGCTGGACGTGATGGTGGTGGACATGCCGCCCGGCACCGGCGACGCGCAGCTCACCATGAGCCAGCGCGTGCCGCTGGCCGGTGCCGTCATCGTCTCCACGCCGCAGGACGTGGCGCTGATCGACGCCCGGCGCGGGGTCAGGATGTTCGAGAAGGTGAACGTCCCCGTGCTCGGGCTGATCGAGAACATGTCCTATTACTGCTGTCCGAACTGCGGCCACACGGCCAATATCTTCGGCCATGGCGGCGCCCGCGCCGAGGCCGAGCGGATGGGCGTGGAGTTCCTCGGCGAGCTGCCGCTGAAGCTGGAGATCCGCGAACTGGCCGATGCCGGCACGCCGATCGTGATGGCGAAGCCGGAAAGCGAGGAAGCCGGGCGCTACCGCGGCATGGCCCGGCGGCTGCGCGAGAAGCTGGCCGCACGGCCGGCAGCGCCGAAGATCGTGGTCGAGTAAGACAAAAAAAGGCCGGGGGAATGAATTCCCCCGGACCCCCTTCTTTTTTCTGCGGGCATTCAGCGCAGGCGCAGGGCTTCGTCCTCCTGCTGCCGCTTCCGGCCATAGCGGTAGCCGACATACAGGGCCCCGACCACCAGCAGCGCCAGCGGCACATCATGCAGCACGAAGGCGATCACACCCCAGACCAGTGCCAGAACCAGCCAGACCAGCCAGAGGCCGAAGGACAGCGAGGCGATGACCAGCATCGCCGGGAAGCCCAGGAGCAGCAACGCAGCAAGCAGCAGCCAGACCATTGAAATTCCCCTTCCCGGCCGCTCAACCCTGGCGCGCGCGGCCCTTGCGCGGTGCCGGCCCGGCCACCGGCCGCGGCGCGGTGGCGCGGCCAAGGGCAAAGCCCCCGGTGCCGGTCAGCAGCAGCAGGGCACCGAGGTCGCCCAGCATCGCATGCGCCAGCGGCACGCCGATCAGCAGCACCGCCACACAGATGATGACGGCAAGCCACCGGCGCCAGGGGAAATCCTTCAGCCAGCGCCGCAGGCCGCCGCTCGCCCCGGCGCGCCCGGCTGCGGGCTTCCGCCGGGCCGGCGCGGACCCGCCGGCACCGCGGGCGGAGCGCGGAGGGGCGGCCATGGCGGCGGAGCTCAGGCCGGGCGGCCGAGCTGGTCCATCAGCTCCCGCCATTCGCGCTTGGAAAGGCCACTCGCGGGCTGCGCCACCGCCTCGCCGGCCAGCAGGCGCTTCACCACGTCCAGCATCTGCGCCGAGAGCGTCACGGCACCCAGACGGTAATCGCGGAAGGCCTCGGCCACCGCCGGCACCCAGGCTTCCAGGGAAGCCATCATCACCTCGGCATAGGCGCGGATCTCGTACTGCGCGTGGGCGTCGGCGCGCAGGCTGAGGAAGTGCAGCAGGTTGTGCAGGTCGGTCTTCCAGTACCACTGCGTATAGGCGTTCAGCGTCAGGTTCATCCGCGCCAGCTCACGCGCGAGGCCCTGGCGGGAAGGGTCGAGGACCTTGCCCTCCTCGTCCGCGTTCAGCATCTCCTGGTAGTGGTCGTAGTTGCGGAGGGAGTCCTCGCGCAGCAACTGCAGCACATGCGCGGCCTCGGCGCCCTGCAGCACCTCGCCCCGCCCCTGCCGGTTGCTGGCCGACTGCGCCGCGAGATGCTCCGGAGCAGGCAGGTAGAACTCGCGGTCCATGATCGAATAGCGCGCGGAATATTCGTTCACGTTCGCCGTGCGGTGACGGATCCACTGCCGCGCCACGAAGATCGGCAGCTTCACGTGGTACTTGATCTCGCACATCTCGAAGGGGGTCGAGTGCCGGTGCCGCATTAGGTAGCGGATCAGCCCCCGGTCCTCCATCACCGCCTTGGTGCCGCGCCCGTAGGAGACGCGGGCGGCCTGCACCACGGCGGCGTCGTCGCCCATGTAGTCCACCACCCGGACGAAGCCGTGATCGAGCACCGGAACCGGCTCGAACAGCATGGCCTCCAGCGCCGGCACGGTCGGGCGCCGGGTTTCCGCCCGCGCCGCCTTCGCCTCCGCGAGCTCCTGAAGCTGCGCTGCGGTGAGTGCCATGCCGAAAAGTCCCCCCGGGATTCGTCGCAGTCCAGGGCGGCCAGCGCCGCCGCCGAGGGGGCGGTGTAGCCGGGGGGGACGGCCGCCGGCAACCGGGACCTTGGCCGGTCTGCGGGGCCGCCGGGCGGGGCGCAGAAAGTTTCGCGCCCCCCTCGCAATCGGCCGGGGGGAGGATTATATCGGCCTTGCTCGCCTTCGGGCGGCTATGGCGATAAACGGCGTGTGGAATAAGCGTTGCGGACCCGGGGGCAGTGCCCGGCGTCTCCACCACTTCCGGCGCAGGCGTCCCGACCGGTTCGGGGCCTGTTGCCAGCATGGGGACGAAACAGGCTCGACGCGCGCGGTAAAGACCCGTCTTTTGCCCGGCATTGTACCGCCGTTATCGGGCTATATCACAAGTGCCAACGATAACAGCCGCGAGGCTGTGGCGCTCGCTGCCTAAATAGGTAAGCGCGGTCCGGGGGGAACCGGGCAACAGAATCCCCCCACTTCGTTTTCCGGCTGCGCCTACTTTCCGCTGGTTGCCGGCACCGCTATGGGTCTTCCATTGTTCTGGCTGCCGCTGGGGTGGAGTGCATGACCGAAGACAACAAACAGGCGGAGAGCCTGCTCCCCTACGATCGCTGGACTGAGGAAGCGATGCGCGAGGTGGCGCTGAAGGCTCTGGAACATGTCGGCGTCCATGGTCTGCCGGGCGAACATCATTTCTATCTCACCTTCCGCACCGATCATCCCGGCGTGGCGATGCCGAACCACCTGAAGGCACGTTACCCCGAGGAAATGACCATCGTCCTTCAGCACCAGTTCTGGGATCTGAAGGTGGATCGCGACGCGGGCTTCGTCACCGCCGGGCTGTCCTTCGGCGGCATGCCGGCCACCCTGACCATTCCCATCAGTGCCCTGACCGCCTTCTGGGACCCTCATGTCCGGGTCGGGCTGCGCTTCCCCTCCGCCGAGGCGGCTGCCAAGCCGGCCGAGGAGGCCCTGCCGGCCGAGGACGCGGCGCCGGCGCCGATGGCCGAACAGGGCGAGGACGGCGAGCCCAAGCCGGCAGCCGAGGAAGGCCCCGCCCAGGTGGTCAGCCTGGACGCCTTCCGCCGCCGCCCCACGCGCGACTGAACCGCGGTCCTGCCATTCCCCGGCCTGGCCCCGCGCCCGGTTGGTTTGCCGCGGCGGCTGCGCTACCACTGCCCCGCCCGACGCCGCCGCCCAGGCGACGCCTGCCCTGCCCGTCATGCCGGAGCGTTCGATGTCCCCTGACGACAACATCCCCCCCGCCGCCCCCCTCGCCGACACCCCGGTCAACGAGACCGACGCCGGGATGCCGGTCTCGCAGCGGCCGGAGAACTTCCGCTACAGCCCGATGCTGCCGCTCGGCGCGGACAAGACGCCCTATCGCCGCCTGCCCATCGAGGGCGTGAGGGCGATCGAGGTGGAGGGCCGCACCGTGCTGAAGGTGCCGCCGCGCGCGCTGGAGGAGCTGGCCTTCGCCGCCTGCAGGGAGGTCTCCCACTTCCTGCGCCCCGGCCACCTGCAGCAGCTTGCGAACATCCTGAAGGACCCGGAGGCCAGCGCCAACGACCGCTTCGTGGCGCTCGACCTGCTGAAGAACGCCTCGATCGCCGCCGGCGGCGTGCTGCCGATGTGCCAGGACACCGGCACCGCCATCGTCTTCGGCAAGAAGGGCCAGCGCGTCTGGGTCGAGGGGGATGAGGAGGAGGCGCTCTCCTACGGCGTCCACCGCACCTATACCGAGACCAACCTGCGCTACTCGCAGATGGCGCCGCTCTCGACCTTCGAGGAGGTCAACACCGGCAACAACCTGCCGGTACAGTTCGACATCTATGCCGCGCCCGGCGACCACCACGCGGACGAGTTCCACCTGATGTTCGTGCTGAAGGGCGGCGGCTCGGCCAACAAGACCTTCCTCTATCAGCAGACGCGCGCCGTCCTGAACAAGGACAAGCTGCTGAAGTTCCTGGAGGAGAAGATCAAGACGCTGGGCACCAGCGCCTGCCCGCCCTACCACCTGGCCATCGTCATCGGCGGCACCTCGGCCGAGACCACGCTCAAGACGGTGAAGCTCGCCTCCACCCGCTATCTCGACGAACTGCCGACCGAGGGCGACAAGTCGGGCCACGGCCTGCGCGACCCCGAGCTGGAGCGCGAGATCCACAAGCTGACGCAGAACCTGGGCATCGGCGCGCAGTTCGGCGGCAAGTATTTCTGCCATGACGTGCGGGTGATCCGCCTGCCCCGCCACGGCGCCTCGCTGCCGATCGGCATCGGCGTCTCCTGCTCGGCCGACCGGCAGATCAAGGCCAAGATCACCAGGGACGGCGTCTTCATCGAGGCGCTGGAGCACGATCCGGCCCGCTTCCTGCCCGAGACGACCGACGAGATCCTGGGCGGCGAGGTGGTGAAGATCGACCTCAACCGCCCGATGGACGCGATCCGCGCCGAGCTGTCGAAGCACCCGGTGAAGACCCGCGTCTCGCTGACCGGCACCATCGTGGTGGCGCGCGACATCGCCCATGCCAAGCTGCAGGAGCGGCTGGACCGCGGCGAGGGCCTGCCGCAGTACATCAAGGACCACCCGGTCTATTACGCCGGCCCGGCCAAGACGCCGGAAGGCCTGCCGACCGGCTCCTTCGGCCCCACCACCGCCGGGCGCATGGACAGCTACGTGGCCGGCTTCCAGGCCGCCGGCGGCTCGCTGGTCATGCTGGCCAAGGGCAACCGCTCCAAGGCGGTGCGGGACGCCTGCAGGACCTATGGCGGCTTCTATCTGGGCTCGGTCGGCGGTCCCGCCGCCCGGCTGGCGCAGGACTGCATCAAGAAGGTCGAGGTGCTGGAATACCCCGAACTCGGCATGGAGGCGGTCTGGAAGGTCGAGGTCGAGGACTTCCCGGCCTTCATCGTCGTGGACGACAAGGGCAACGACTTCTACGACGGCCTGGAGTGAATCGCGGCGCGACTCGGTGCTGGCCGGGTCGCGCCCTTTCCAGGAGGGCAGCCATGCCGGCGCTGAGGTCCAACTGCACAGGTGGCGCCCGCCGCCGCGCCGGCGGAGCGGCGGCATGACCCGCCGCCTGATCTCCTCCGGCAGCCCTTTCGAGGAGCAGATCGGCTATTCCCGCGCCGTGGTGGCGGGCGACACCGTCCATGTCTCCGGCACCACCGGCTACGACTATGCCCGCATGACCATCGCCGAAGGGGTGGTGGAGCAGTGCGAGCAGGCCTTCCGCAACATCGCCGCCGCCCTGGCCGAAGCAGGCGCCAGCATGGAGGATGTGGTGCGCGTCACCTTCATCGTGCCGCAGCGGGAGGATTGGGAGCCCTGCTGGCCGGTGACGCGCAAGTGGCTCGGCCAGGCACGCCCGGCGGCCACGCTGCTGCATGCCGGGCTGCAGGCCGAGGCGATGCGGATCGAAATCGAGGTCACGGCGCGCATCGGCGCCAGGGAGAGGTAAGGCATGCGCTTCGCGGTAGACCGGCTCGACCACCTGGTGATCACCTGCCGGGACGTGGAGGTCAGTGCCTCCTGGTACCAGCGGGTGCTGGGCATGGAGCGGGAGGCCTTCGGCGAGCAGCGGCGCAACGCGCTGCGCTTCGGCGGCCAGAAGATCAACCTGCGCCCGCAGACGGCGACGCAGGAGGAATGGTTCACCGGCGCCGCCGCCGCGCCCGGCACGCAGGACCTCTGCTTCGTTGTCGCGGTCACCGCCGAGGATGTCATCGCCCACCTGCACGAATGCGGCGTGACCGTCGAGAAGGGACCGGTGCCGAAGGCCGGGGCGCTCGGCCCGATCACTTCGGTCTATTGCCGCGACCCCGATGAAAACCTCATCGAAATCGCCACTTATGGTGCGGCCGCCTGAGCAGCGGCCATCATCATACCCTGGCTTCGCCATAATCTCGCGCCGATCGGTGGTATGATGGCAGGATCAAGCCCGGAGGGCGCTATGATGAAACCGATCCGTTCGCTGTTCCTCGCCAGTGCGGCCGGCGCCGCGCTGATGCTGGCCAGCCCCGCCGCCCAGGCCGGGGGCTGGCGCCACCATGGCGGTGGCGGCGGCGCCGTTGCCGCCGGCGTCATCGGGGGCCTCGCCGTCGGGGCGCTGCTCGGCAGCGCGGCGGCCCAGGCCGCGCCGCCACCGGTGGCCTACTATGCGCCGCCCCCACCCCCGCCGCCGCCCGTGGCCTATTATTACGCGCCGCCGCCGGTGGCCTATTACGCGCCTCCGCCGGTCGTCTACTACGAGCCGGCGCCGCGCTACCGGCACTGGTGAGAGCCCTGGCCTGCCTTCCGGGCAGGCCAGGGCTGCGCACGCAACCTATTCCCGGGCCATCCGGCTTCTTACCTGAGCAATACCACAGGCAGGAGGTCCGGATATGCCCGAAACCCGCACTGAAACCGACAGCCTCGGCACGATCGAGATCGAGGGCGGCCGCTACTGGGGCCCGCAGACCGAGCGCGCCCGGCGTCTCTTCCGCATCGGCTCGGAGCATTTCCCGCGCGGCCTGATCCGCGCCGTCGGGCTGCAGAAGCAGGCGGCCGCCGAGGCCAACAAGCAGCTCGGCGAGTTGCCGGCCGAATTGGCGGACCCCATCATCGCCGCCGCCGCCGAGATCGCCGAGGGCAAGCGGGATGCCGACTTCCCGCTGCCCGTCTGGCAGACCGGCTCCGGCACCCAGACCAACATGAACGCCAACGAGGTCATCTCGAACCGCGCCAACGAGATGCTCGGCTCCCCGCTCGGCAGCCGCAAGCCGGTGCACCCGAACGACCACGTCAACCGCGGCCAGTCCTCCAACGACAGTTTCCCCACCATGATGCACATCGCCGCCGCCGAGGCGGTGGTGCAGCGGCTGCTGCCGGCGCTGGGTGTGCTGCGGGAATCGCTGGAGCGCCGGGCGAAGGAATGGGGCGATATCGTCAAGGTCGGCCGCACCCACCTGATGGACGCGGTGCCGGTGACGCTCGGGCAGGAGTTCGCCGCCTGGGCCGCCCAGGTAGCGCATGGTCAGGACCGGCTGCGCGGCACCCTGCCCCGCCTGCTACTGCTGCCGCAGGGCGGCACGGCGGTTGGCACCGGGCTGAACCGCCACAAGGATTTCGACGCGGCCTTCTGCGCGCGCATCCGGGCGCTGACCGGACTCGAGTTCCAGCCCAACCCCAACAAGTTCGAGGGCATGGGGGCCGAGGACGCCTTCGTCGAACTCTCCGGTGTGCTGAACACGCTGGCTGTTTCGCTCAACAAGATCGCAAACGACATTCGCCTGCTCGGCAGCGGCCCGCGTAGCGGGTTCTCGGAATTGTTCATTCCCGCCGACGGGCTTTCCTCCTCCATCATGCCCGGCAAGACCAACCCCACGCAGTCGGAGGCGATGACGATGGTGGCGGCGCAGGTCATGGGGAACCACACCACGATCACCGTTGCCGGCGCCCAGGGGCACCTGGAGCTGAACGTCTTCAAGCCGGTGATCATCAACGCCGCGCTGCAGTCGGTGACGCTGCTCGCCGATGTGGCGGAGAGCTTCGCCCACAACATGGTGGACAAGCTGGAGCCGAACCGGGCGCGCATCGCCGAGAACCTGGCCAAGTCGCTGATGCTGGTGACGGTGCTGAACCCGCGCATCGGCTACGACAAGGCGGTGCAGATCGGCAAGAAGGCGCTGGCCGAGAACCTGACGCTGCGCGAGGCCGCCGACCAGCTCGGCTATGTGAAGCCCGAGGACTTCGACGCCTGGGTGAAGCCGGAGGAGATGGTGAGCCCCGGTGCAACATTGGCAGGCGCGGGATGACCGGCCGGCACCTGCTGAAGCGCTCCTTCACCCTGGCCGGGCACCGCACCAGCGTGGCCCTGGAGACGGAGTTCTGGACGGCGCTGGAGGGGTTGGCCGCGACGCGGGGAATAACGCTTTCCGCACTGGTCCAGCAGGTGGACGCCGCCCGCACCGAGCCGGACCTGCCGCTCGCCAGCGCGCTGCGGGTGCATGCGCTGGTGGCCAGCCGGCAAGAAAGGTCGGGGGAATGAATTCCCCCGAACCCCCTTCTTTTTCTTGTCTGTTCAGGCGTGCCTGTTGGCGGCGGGGCGCTTGAACTCGAAGAAAGAAGAAGGGGGATTGGGGGAATTCATTCCCCCGATCTTTTCCTACTGAGCCGCGCTCACGCGCCAGACATGGCCGCCGACATCGTCGGCCACCAGCAGCCCTCCGCGCCCGTCCAGCGCGACGCCGACAGGCCGCCCCTGCGCGTTGCCCTCGCCGTCGAGGAAGCCGGTCAGCACGTCCACCGGCGGGCCACCCGGCATCCCGTCCTGGAAGGGCACGTAGATCACCTTGTAGCCGCTGGCCGGGCGGCGGTTCCATGAGCCGTGCTGGCCGATGAAGGCGCCCTGCGCATAGGGTGGCGGCATCGCGCCCTCGCCGGTGCCGGACCAGGCCAGGCCGAGCGAGGCGGTGTGCGGGCCGAGGGCATAGTCCGGCACGATGGCGCGCGACACCAGTTCCGGGCGCTGCGGCTCGATGCGCGGATCGCGGTGCTGGCCGTAGTAGCTGTAGGGCCAGCCGTAGAAGCCGCCATCCCGCAGGCTGGTCATGTAGTCCGGCACCAGGTCGCTGCCGAGCATGTCGCGCTCGTTCACCGCCGCCCAAAGCGCGCCGGTCTGCGGCACCCACATCATGCCGTTGGGATTGCGCAGGCCGGTGGCGAAGAGCCGCTTGGCCCCGGTGGCGCGGTCGATCTCCCAGATCGCCGCGCGCCCCTCCTCGGCCTCCATGCCGTTCTCGGCGGCGTTGCTGTTGGAGCCGACGGTGGCATAGAGCCGCGCCCCGTCGGGGCTGGCGATCAGGCTCTTGGTCCAGTGATGGTTGATCGGCCCCGCCGGCAGGTCGGTGACCTTCGTGCCGGGGGCGGTGATCCGCGTCTCGCCGGGCTGGTAGGGGAAGCGCAGCACCGCGTCGGTGTCGGCGACGTAGAAGTCGTTGCCCACCAGCGCCATGCCGAAGGGTGAGTTCAGCCCCTCCAGGAAGACGCTGCGCTGGTCGGCCACGCCGTCGCCGTCACTGTCGCGCAGCAGGGTGATGCGGTTGGCGCTGGGCGTGTTCGAGCCGGCGCGGCGCATCAGCAGGCCCATGATCCAGCCCTTGATGCCCTGGCTGTCCTCGGGCTTGGGCGGGGCGTCGCTCTCCGCCGCCAGCACGTCCCCGTTCGGCAGCACATGCAGCCAGCGCGGATGCTGCAGGCCGCCGGCGAAGTCCTGCACCCGCAACCCCTGCGCGGCGACGGGGCCCGCGCCCTCCGGCCAGCCCTGGGCGGGGGCGACGTTGACGGTCGGGAACCAACTCTGGCGCGGCGGCGGCAACTGCGGGTCCGGCCCGGTGCCGGCGGCCACCGGCAGGCGGGCCTCCTCGCCACAGGCCCCCAGGCCGAGCAGCGCCAGGAGGAGCAGAGGTCGGGCAAGGCGCATCGGCGGGGCCTCCTGCAAGGGCGTGGCCCCTGGCTAACGCGGCAGTCGCGCTAGCGTTCCGCCCGCCAGCGCAACCAGTCGGCGATCTCGGGGACGAGCCGGGGCTTGGTGGCCGAGCCGGTCATCCGCAGGCCGAGCTCGGGCGCCTCACCGTCGCGCAGGCTGAGCCGCAGATCCATGCCGCCGCGCGCCAGGTCGAACTCGCCCGCCAGCCTGGCCTCGGGCGCCTCGGAAAGGACAAGCCGCCCTTCCTCCAGCACCGCATGGCCGGCCTGCAGGCGCAGGCGGGCGTGCAGCGCCTCGAAGGCGGTGGCGCCGCCGAGCAGCGCCTGCCGCAGGCTGCTCTCCGCCTCGCCCAGAGGCGCCTGCTCGGAGACCGCCAGGGCGGCGCGCAGGTCGGTGCCGTCCAGCACGCCGTTGCGCACCGTGACCTGCGCCTGGCCGCCCAGCGTGGCCAGCAGGGCCGCCGGGCTGTGGCCGCTGGCGCGCAGATTCGCCTCGGCCTCCACCTGCCCGCTCTTCACGTCCACGGGCAGGCCCAGCAGCGGCTCCGCGAGGGTGGCGCCGGTCAGGCGGCCCTGGGCCTCGACCACCGGCGGCGTGGCACCGGCCTCCAGCCGCAGCCCGGCGCTCAGCTGCCCGCCGGCGAGCAGCGCCTTCAGGTTCTCCACCTGCAGCACGCCCTCCTTCAGCCGCAGCGCCGCCGCCGCATTCGCCAGGGGCGGCAGGCCGAAGGGCTCGATCCGCTGCGCCGTGACCGTCAGCTCCGCGTCGAACGCGCCGAGCGGCGCCAGGGGGAAGGGATCGCGCGCATTCCAGTCGAAAGGCGGCAAGGGCAGCCGCTCGGCGGCGATCCGGCCGGACAGGCGGGGCCGTGCGCCATCGAGGGCGAGGTCGAGCTGGCCGCCCATCCGCAGCCCGGCGGCCACGAGGTCGAAGCTCTCCGCATGCACGGCCTGCGGGCTGGCCGTCAGGGTGCCGACCAGCGAGAAGGAGCCCTCGCCCAGCCAGGGCGGCGCCGCGAGGCCGGCCGCCTCGCCCAGCAGGCGTGGCGCGCCGGGGTGGCGCAGGGTGAGCCCCCCGGCATAGCGCCGCCCCGGCAGGTCCAGTGTGCCGCTGGCCTCGGCGCGCAGGTCCCCAAGCTCCAGGCTGCCGCGCAGGACCAGCGCCCCCGGCGGGCCATTGCCCGAGAGGCGCAGCGCCAGCGCTCCGGCGCCAAGCGGCACCTGGTCCGGCCAATCCCCCGGCAGCAGCGCCAGGAGCGGCGCGGCGCCGGGCGCATTGACCTCCAGCGCCAGATCGGAGAGTTGCAGCGTCGGGCCGAGCTGCGCCACGCCGGAAAGCGCCACGTCGCTCCCGGCCACCTGCCCGGAGAGGCGGCGCGCCGTGAGGCGGCCGTTCTCCAGCGAGGCATCGGCGGAGAGGCCCTGGATGGTCAGGTCGTGCCACTGCGCCCGCTCGGCGGAGAGGCGGAGATTGGCATCCACGCCGGCCAGCCAGCCCTGCACGGCCGGCCATTCCAGCCCCGGCCGCAGCCAGCCATCCAGCGGCAGCCGCTCGAAGGTCAGGCCGACGCCCAGGGCCGGGCGCGCCCCGAAGCGGAGCACGCCGGCGCCGGAGACGCGGCTGCCATCCAGCGTGGCGGTGAATTCGGGGACCGCCGCCTGCGTCTCGTCGAGCACCAGCTTGAAGCGCCCATCGCCCTCGCGCAGCCGGTCCGGCTCCGTTCCCTCCAGCGGCAGCCCAAGTGCCAGCAGGGTGCTGCGCAGCATTGCGCCGTGGAAGCGCACCGTCGCCTCCAGCCGTTCGCCGCTTCCCGTGGTCACACCCTGCCCTGTTCCCGCCGGGCGGCTGGTGGTGGCGCCGGAGAGTTCGATCTCGGTCTCGCCCGGCAGGACGGCGCCGACATCGGTGAGGGTCAGCCGGTCGCCGGCCAGGAAGGCGGCGCCCCGCAGGCGGCGCAGGGTCAGGCCGCGGAAGCCCGCCGCGTCAGCCGAGAGATCCAGCCCGAAGGGCAGCGGCAGCGGCCCGGCGCGGCGCAGCGCGGCAATCCAGGGATCGAGCTCCACCCGGCCGGTGGCCAGCGCCAGGTCGAGCCGCGGCGCCGGGGCGACGCGCAGCGTCGCGGCGCCGCGGGCCGGGATGCCGGCGATGTCGAGCACGAGGTCGTCGGCCGTGAGCAGCTCGGCGGTGACGCTGAGGCGGCCACGCAGGCGGAAGCTGCCAGGCGGCGTCGGCAGCAGGGCGGAAAGGTCGCTGCCGCCGCCCTGCAGGCTGCCCTCGAAGCCACCCTCGGGAAGCAGCACGCCGCTGGCCGAGACCGAGGCCTTGCCTCCGGAGAGGGTGAGGGTGAGCGGCGCCGCGCCGTCCCAGCCGGGCCGGCCGAGGGTGGTCTCGAAATTCACGTCGGTCTGCCGCCAGCGGAAGCGGCCGCTGATCTGCAGGGCGTCGGTGGCGGCGCCGGCCGCCAGGGTGGCATCGACCCGCTCCAGCACCAGCTGCCCGATCATCACGCGGGAGTCCTGGATGCGGCCCTGCAGCGCGGTCAGCCAGGGTGGCGGGCGGAAGGACTGGCCGGGCACCGGCGGCCAGGGCAGGCGGATCTCGGCGCCGACCAGCGTCACCTCGCGCGGCTCCAGCCGCAGCCGCAGCAGCGCCAGCCAGTCCAGCCGCAGCCGCAGCGCGCGCGCCTCCACCGAAAGCCCGGAATCCGGCCCGCCGATGGTGACGCCCCCCGCCTCCAGCATCGGCTGCGGCAGCAGCACCAGCTTGACCGGGCCGGTCAGCGTCACCGGCTGGCCGAGGCGCCCGGCGGCCAGGATGGCCAGCCGGTCGCGATGCTCGTTCCAGTCGGTCAGGCGCGGCACGAACCACAGCGCCGCCGCCAGCACGACCGGCAGCAGCACCAGGCCGGTGAGCGCCAGACGGCGCCCCAGGGAGCGGGTGGCGCGCGGTGGCATCAGCCGGCCGCGCGGCCCCAGCCGCCGCCGCCGGGGGTTTCGAGGCTGAGCACCTCGCCCGTCGCCAGTTCGGCGCGGTCGCGGCCGCCAAGCGGCTGCAGGCTGCCATCCAGCCGCTCCACCCATTGCCGCCCCGGCGCGCCATCGGCGCCACCGTGCAGCCCGTTCGGCGGGACGGTGCGGCGGGAGGCGACGATGATCGCCGTCATCGGCCGCAGGAAGCGGATGCGGCGCCGCGCGCCATCCCCGCCCTGCCATTCCCCGGCCCCGCCGGAGCCGCGCCGGATGGAGAACTCCTCCAGCCGCACGGGGTAGCGCAGCTCCAGGATCTCCGGGTCGGTCATGCGGGTATTGGTCATGTGGGTCTGCACGGCGGAGGCGCCGTCGAAGCCCGGCCCCGCGCCCATGCCGCCGCAGACCGTCTCGTAGTACTGGTAGCGGTCGTCGCCGAAGAGCAGGTTGTTCATCGTCGCCTGGGCGCCGGCGCAGGCATCGAGCGCCGCCAGCAGCGCGTTGGCGGTGGCCTGGGAGACCTCCGTATTGCCCGCCACCACGGCCGCGCCCCCTCCCGGCCCACCGGAGCGGGGCGAGAGGAAGGAGCCCTCCGGCACGATGATGTCGAGCGGCACCAGGCAACCATCGTTCAGCGGGATGTCCTCGCCCACCAGGCAGCGGAAGCAGTAGAGCACCACGGCGCGCGTCACCGCCTCGGGGGCGTTGAAGTTGCCGGGACGCTGCGGTGCGGTGCCGGTGAAGTCGATGGTGGCGCGGCGCGCGGCACGGTCCACCCGGACGGCGACCTGCAGCGGGGCGCCGTCATCCATCGTGTAGGCGAAGGCGCCGTCCTGCAGGCGGTCGAGCACGGCGCGCACCGCCGCCTCGGCATTCTCCATCACGTGGCGCATGTAGGCGCGCACGGTGGGCAGGCCGAACTGCGCCACGGCGCGGCGCAGCTCCTGCACGCCGGTCTCGTTGGCGGCCACCTGCGCCTTGATGTCGGCGATGTTCACCTCCGGGCTGCGCGCCGGGTATTTCGCGCCGGTCAGCAGGGCACGGAACTCGGCCTCGCGGAACCGCCCGCCATCCACCAGCAGGAAATCGTCGATCACCACGCCCTCTTCCTCCAGCGTGGCGGAATCCGGCGGAGTGGAGCCGGGCGTCAGGCCGCCGACATCGGCATGGTGCCCACGGCTGCCGACGAAGAACAGGATTTCCTTCCCGGCCTCGTCGAACACCGGCGTGATGACGGTGATGTCCGGCAGGTGGGTGCCGCCGTTGTAGGGGTTGTTCAGCGCCACCACGTCGCCGGGCTTCAGCGTCGCGCCGCGGCTGGCGATGACGGTGCGGACGCTCTGCCCCATGGCGCCGAGATGCACGGGGACATGCGGCGCATTGGCCACGAGGCGGCCCTCGGCGTCGAAGATGGCGCAGGAGAAGTCCAGCCGCTCCTTGATGTTGACGCTCAGCGAGGTGTTCTGCAGCACCGTGCCGGTCTGCTCGGCGATGCTCATGAACAGGCTGTTGAACAGCTCCAGCAGCACGGGGTCCGGCCGCTCCGCCGCGCCCCCGGCCACCTGTGCGGCGGCGCGCGGCGCGGTGCGGCGCAGGATCATGTGGTTGAGCGGGGTCACCTCGGCGGTCCAGCCGGGCTCGACCACGGTGGTGGCAGTGCTCTCGCGGACCAGCGCCGGGCCGGAAATGCGGTCGCCGGCGCGCAGCGCCTCACGGTCATGGACCGGCGCGACCTGCTCGGCGCCCCCGGTGAAGAGCGGCACGGTGGCCAGCGGGGCGAGCGCCTCGCCGGCGGCGCGCGGCGGCAGCCTCGGCTCGTCCACCGCCTCGCCGGGAGCGATGCACTCGACCACGCAGGCCTCCACCAGCACCGGGCGCTCCGGCGTGGCGAAGCCGAAACGGCGGCGATGCGCCTCGGTGAAGGCGGCCAGCACCGCCTCATAGGCGCCGAAGGGCACGGGCAGGAAGGTGTCGGTGCCGGCATAGCGCAGGTGCAGGCGCGGCTCGGCGCGTAGCCGGGCGGGCTCGGCGCCCTGCTGCTCCAGCGCGGCGCGGCCCTCGATCTCCAGGGCCGCCACGCGGGCGGCGAGGTCCGCCATGCCGTCCGCCGAGAGGGGCGCCTCGACAGCGGTCTCGCGGATCACGCTCTGGTCGGCCAGACCCATGCCGTAGGCCGAGAGCACGCCGGCGAAGGGATGGATGAAGACCGTGTCCATGCCCAGCGCGTCCGCCACCAGGCAGGCATGCTGGCCGCCGGCGCCGCCGAAGCATTGCAGGGCGTGGCGCGCCGGGTCGTGCCCCTTCTGGATGGAGACCTGCTTGATCGCCTGCGCCATGTTGGCCACCGCGATGCGCAGGAACCCTTCGGCCACGGCGCGCGGGTCCTGCTCCGGCTGGCCGGTGGCGGCGGCGATCTCCCGCGCCAGGGCGGCGAATCTCCGCCGCACCACCTCGGCATCGAGCGGCTGGTCGGCGTTCGGGCCGAAGATCGGCGGGAAATGGGCGGGCTGGATCTTGCCGACCATGACATTGGCGTCGGTCACGGTCAGCGGGCCGCCGCGCCGGTAGCAGGCGGGGCCGGGCACCGCGCCGGCGCTCTCCGGGCCGACGCGGAAGCGGGCGCCGTCGAAGGCCAGGATGGAGCCGCCGCCGGCCGCCACGGTGTTGATGGCCATCATCGGGGCACGCATCCGCACGCCCGCCACCGCCGTCTCGAAGGCACGCTCGAACTGACCGGAGTAGAGGGCGACGTCGGTGCTGGTGCCGCCCATGTCGAAGCCGATGATGCGGTCGAACCCGGCCATTCCGGCGGTGCGGGCAGCGCCGACGATGCCGCCGGCAGGACCGGAAAGGATGGCGTCCTTGCCCTGGAACCGCTGCGCCAGAGTCAGTCCGCCGGAGGATTGCATAAAATAGAGTGATACACCCGGTAGTTGTGACGCCACCTGTTCCACATAGCGGCGCAGGATGGGGGAGAGGTAGGCATCCACCACCGTCGTGTCGCCGCGCGGGACGATGCGCGGCAGCGGCGAGGCCTCGTGGCTCAGGCTGACCTGGGTGAAGCCGATCTCGCGGGCCAGGGCGCCGAGCCGCTGCTCGTGCTCCGGCGCCACCCAGGCGTGCATCAGCACGACCGCCACCGCCCGGATACCGGCCGCGAAGCCTTCCTCCAGCGCGGCGCGGGCGCCGGCCATGTCCAGCGGCTCGATCTCCGACCCATCGGCGGCGATGCGGCCGCCGATCTCGGCCACCCGCTCATGCAGCAGCTCGGGCAGGCGGATGTCGAGGTCGAAGAGGCGCGGCCGGGCCTGGTTGCCGATGCGCAGGGCGTCGGCGAAGCCGCGGTTGACCAGCAGCAGCACCCGCTCGCCCTTGCGCTCCAGCAGGGCGTTGGTGGCGACCGTGGTGCCCATCTTGACCGCGGCGATAGTGCCGGGGGGAATCGGCGCCTCCGCGTCGAGCCCAAGACAGGCGCGGATGCCCGCCACCGCGGCATCCCGGTAGCGGCCGGGATTTTCCGAGAGCAGCTTCCGCGTGGAGAGCCGTCCGTTGGGGTCACGCGCCACGATGTCGGTGAAGGTGCCGCCGCGATCGATCCAGAACTGCCAGCCCGCTGCGCTCATCGCCCTCTCCCCGGTATCCGGCCTCTCGTGTGGCGCCCGTCCGCGCAGGGCGCAAGAGTGCAGACGCCACCGAACGCCCCAGGGATGCCATGGCAGCGGGCCGCGCGGCATGGTAGGGGTGGCGACAGGCGGGTGCGCAGTGGCGGAGGCGGTGGGAAGTTGAGTTTCTGGGGGAAGATCCTCGGCGGTGTCACCGGCTTCGCCATGGGTGGGCCCTTCGGCGCCGTGGTCGGCGCCGCGCTTGGCCATGCCGCCGACGAAGGGACCAGCCGCCCGCCGGAGCTGGACAGCCGTCCCGAGACCCTCGCGCGCATCACCAACCGCGATCAGCTCTTCTCGATCGGCGTCATCGTGCTCTCGGCCAAGCTCGCCAAGACGGACGGCGCGGTGAAGCGGGAGGAGATCAACGCCTTCAAGCGCGCCTTCCGCATCCCCACCGAGAACCAGCGCGAGGTCGGCCTGCTGTTCGACAAGGCGCGCGAGGACGCCGGCGGCTACGAGCCCTTCGCCAACCGGATGGGCGAGGTCTTCGCCGACAACCGGGCGATGTTGGAGGAGGTGATGACGGCGCTGCACCACATCGCCCGCGCCGATGGCCCGCTGACGCGCAGCGAGGCCACCTTCCTGGCCAAGGTGCGCAAGAGCTTCCGCCTGGACGCGCCGGGCGGCCCGCAGGCCCGCGTGCCGCCGCTGAGCATGACGCGCGAGGCCGATCCCTACACGGTGCTGGGCATCGCCGCCTCCGCCACCGACGAGGAGGTGCGGCTGGCCTGGCGCCGGCTGATCCGCGAGCACCACCCGGACAGCCTGGCCGCCCGCGGCGGCTCGCCCGAGCAACTGCGCCGCGCCTCCGCCCGCATGGCCGAGATCAACGCCGCCTGGGACCGCGTCAAGCGGGAGCGCGACCTCTGATGTGGAGCGCGGGCCGCCTCGGTTTCCGCGAGCGGCCAAGCCCCAACCAGGACGAGCGGCCAGCCGGCGAGCCGATCGACACCCTCGTCCTGCACTACACCGGGATGCCGACGGCCGGGGCCGCGCTGGAGCGGCTCTGCGACCCCGCCCCGCCGGCGCCGCTGCCCCGCGTCTCCTGCCACTACCTTGTGGAGGAGGATGGGCATGTCTGGCGGCTGGTGCCTGAATCGCGCCGCGCCTGGCATGCCGGCGTCTCCTTCTGGCGCGGGCACACGGCGCTGAACGGGCGCAGCATCGGCATCGAGGTGGTGAATCCCGGCCATGAATGGGGCTACCGCCCCTTCCCCGCCCTGCAGATGGCGGCGGTGGCGGAGCTGTGCCTGGAGATCCTGGGGCGCCACCCGATTCCCGCCCGCAACGTGGTGGCGCACAGCGACGTCGCGCCCGACCGCAAGCAGGACCCTGGCGAGCTGTTCGATTGGGAGGGGCTGGCGGCGAACGGGGTCGGGCTCTGGCCGGCCGGCGTGCCGGGCGGGGATGCCGCCCTGCCGCCCGGCGGGCCGGAACGCGCGACGGCGCTGCTGGCGCGCATCGGCTATTCCGTGGACCCGGCCCGCCCCGCGCCGGCGCTCACCGCCTTCCAGCGGCACTGGCGGCAGGAGCGGGTGGACGGCCAGGCCGATGCCGGCACGCTGGCGCGACTCGAGGCTGTGGCCGACCTGGCCGAATCAATCTGCGATTGATTTCTGGTGCGACGGCACCAATTGACTCCCGTCGCCGCTGCGGGCAGTTGTACCGCCGCGTCAGGTGGCCGGGCGGCCGCTGGTTGTGGGCAGGTTCCGCAGCTGGAGGAAAGTCCGGGCTCCACGGGAATACGGTGCCGGTCAACGGCCGGCGGGGGCAACCCCAGGGAAAGTGCCACAGAAATCAGACCGCCGGGCCGGTTCGCCGCCCCGGTAAGGGTGAAACGGTGCGGTAAGAGCGCACCGCGCCCCCGGCGACGGGGGCGGCACGGTAAACCCCACCGGGAGCAAGGCCGAATAGGGGTGGCCGGCGGGGATTCCGCGAGGGATCCGTCCGCAGGGGGCTTTCCCGCCCCGCCACCCGGGTTGGCCGCGTGAGGCATGCCGCAAGGCGTGTCCCAGAGGAATGGTCGCCCCATGCCGCCGGCTCGCCGGAAGCATGGACAGAACCCGGCTTACAGGCCACCTGACGCCTTTCAGCCACACCGCGTCACAATTCCTACAGTCATGCGACGGAAGTGCGGCTGCACGCCGTAGTACGATGATTTTTCTGCTTTTCGCGCAGACTTCGGCTGGGGTTTTGCCCTTGCTGCCCTGACTCTACCCATGTTATCCCATGTTATCCCATGAACGATCCGGAGCTCGGGGGGGCGAGGGATCGAAACTCAGGGGATGGTCGGGTGAGCCGGCGAGGTCGGGGGGCCTCGCCGGCCGCTTTCCGGCCCTCGATTGGACTTCCCGCCGCAGGGGGACAAGGCGGCATCGATGGCCCGGTTCATGGGGACCCATACCAATCGGCTGGATCGCAAGGGGCGGGTTTCCGTCCCGGCGCTGTTCCGTGCCGAGCTGGCCCGACTGGGATCCGACGAGATCGTGCTCCGTCCCTCGCATCAGCATGCCTGCATCGAGGCTTGGCCGATGCCGGCCTTCGACGCAATGGCCAGCAAGCTGGATCGACTCGACGTGTTCTCCGCCGAACAGGACGACCTGGCCACCGCGATCTTCGCCGAAGCCTACCCGATTCGCCCGGATGGCGAAGGCCGCATCATGCTGCCCGAGGACCTGATCGCGCATGCCGGGCTGACCGACACGGTCGCCTTCGTCGGGCTGGCCACGAAATTCGCGCTGTGGGAGCCAACGGCCGCGAAGCGCCGCGCGCAGGAGGCCCGCAGCGGCACCCGCGACCGCGGCCTCACCTTGCCGGGTGGGACTCCGGCCGGGCGGGCGCCGACGGGGGAATCGGCATGAGCAGCCATATCCCCGTCATGCTGAAGGAAGTGCTAAGCACCCTCGCCCCGCGCGACGGCGCCAGCTATCTCGACGGCACCTTCGGCGGCGGCGGCTATGCCCGCGCCATCCTCTCCGCCGCGCGCTGCACCCTCTACGCGATCGACCGCGACCCGGACGCCATCGCCCGCGGCGCCGCGCTGGCCGCCGAGTTCCCCGGCCGTCTGGTGCTCGTCGAAGGCCGCTTCGGCGACATGCTGGAGCTGCTGGCCGCGCGCGGCGTGGCGCAGCTCGAGGGCGTGGTGCTCGATCTCGGCGTCTCCTCCTTCCAGCTTGATCAGGCCGAGCGCGGCTTCTCCTTCCGCGCCGACGGGCCGCTCGACATGCGGATGGAGAAGCAGGGCCGCTCCGCCGCCGAGCTGGTGAACCGTCTGCCCGAGGCGGAGCTGGCCCAGATCCTGTGGGAGCTGGGCGAGGAGCGGCATTCCCGCCGCATCGCCCGCGCCATCGTCGCCGCCCGCCAGGAGGCCCCCTTCGAGACCACCGGGCGGCTGGTGCAGGTGATCCATGCCGTGATGCCGCGCGACCCCTCGGGCATCGACAGCGCCACCCGCTCCTTCCAGGCGCTGCGGCTGGCGGTGAACGACGAGCTGGGCGAGGTCGAGCGTGGCCTCGCCGCGGCGGCGAAGCTGCTCGCCCCGGGCGGGCGGCTGGTCGTGGTCGCCTTCCACTCGCTGGAGGACCGCATCGTGAAGCGCTTCATGCAGCAGGCGGCGGGCCGCGCGCCCGGTGCCTCGCGTCACGCGCCGGCGGCCATCCTGGCGCCGCGCGCCGCACCGGCCTTCCGCCTGCTGACCACCAACGCCTTGCGCCCGGGGGAGGCCGAGACGGCCGCCAATCCCCGGGCCCGATCGGCCCGCCTGCGGGCGCTTGAGAAACTGGAGACGGCTTGATGTTCCGCCCCCTGACCGTGGTTGCGATCACCGCCTTCAGCCTGGTGGGCTGGCACGTCTACCGTGCGGAAGAGGCCGCGACCCAGCTCGACCGCGAGCTGCGCGACGTCACCCGGCGCATCGAGGCGGCCCGCGAGCGCACGCAGGTGCTGAGGGCCGAGTGGGCCATGCTGAACGAGCCCGAGCGGCTGCGGCAGATGGCGCAGAAGCACCTGCCGCTGGAGACCATGACGCCGAGCCAGTTCCTGCGCCTGGCGGACCTGGAGCGGCGGCTGCCCGCGCCGGTGGCCTTTGCGGGTCCGGTGGGCCTGTTCGGCCCGGCGCCGGAGACAGCCGTGGCCGCTGCCGAGCCGGCCGAAGCCGAGGCGGCCAGCGCGCCCGTGAAGATGGCCGCCGCCGCCGCGCCCGCGCCGGTCACCCATGCGGCGCCCCCGGCACCGGCCCGCCCTGTCGCCGCGGCCGAACCGGCGCCCCGGCCCGCGCCCCGGCACGTCGCCGAGCCGGTCACCGTCGCGGCGCGGCGTGCCGAGCCTGCGGCGCCGCACCGGCCGATCCCCGCGCCGCGTGAGGCGATCCCGGTCTCCGCGCCCTCGCGCCTCGGCGCCCCCGCGGTGGCTGAGGCCCGCCCCGTGCCGCGCCCCGAGCCGAACCTGCTGCGCGCCTCCGCCCACCTGCCCATGGGCCGCGCCATGGCGGCGCCGGCGGTGCCCATGGGCTCTGCGCTGGGGGGCTTCGCCGGCAATGGCAGCCTGCCGCCGCCGGTGCCGATGGCCGCCCCCGTTCCCGTCGCCCCCGGCACCTGGAGCCGCTGAGCGTCATGACGCACGTCCCTCCACCCTCCCCGCACTCGCCGCCGCTGCGCCATCCGGTCGCGCTGCGTGCGGAGGATGCGGAGCTGCCGCCGCCTCCGGCGCCGGGCGTGGTGGTGCGCGTCACCCAGCCGGACCTGCAGCGCCGCCAGCAGCTTGAGCGCAGCCGTGGCCGCCTGGTGCTGACGGCGCTGGGCTTCGGCGCGCTGTTCATCGCCGTGGCGATGAAGGCCACCTGGTCCACCGT
This sequence comes from Roseomonas sp. E05, assembly GCF_030063475.1. Lineage (GTDB taxonomy): Bacteria > Pseudomonadota > Alphaproteobacteria > Acetobacterales > Acetobacteraceae > Pseudoroseomonas. Next base: position 96,699 of record NZ_JASIRT010000003.1, on the reverse strand, counting down.
GATCGCGCCGGCCGAGCCGAAGCGGCTGAACGCCGCCGTGCGCGCCATGCAGCCGCCCAGCGAGCCGGTCGCCACCCGCGCCGCCATCACCGACCGCAACGGCGAAATCCTGGCCATCAACCTGCCGGTCAACGCGCTGGTGGCCAATCCGCGCGTCATCCAGAACCCGGTCGAGGTGGCGGACAAGCTGCGCACCGTGCTGCCGCAGCTCGACCGTGAGAAGCTGATCGAGCGGCTCTCCAGCGACCGCGGCTTCGCCTACATCGTCCGTGCCCTGACGCCGCGCGAGCAGCAGGGCATCATCAATCTCGGCATCGCCGGGCTCGACTTCGAGGAGAGCGAGCGCCGCTACCATCCGCAGGGCCGCGCCGCCGTGCATGTGCTCGGCAATGTGGACGTGGACGGCAACGGCATCTCCGGCGTGGAGCGGTTCTTCGACAGCCGCCTGCGCGAGGATCCGACCAAGCCGGTGAAGCTCTCGCTCGACGTGCGCGTGCAGCTCGCGCTGCGCGACGCCGTCAGCCAGGCGATCAGCGACTTCAACGGCATCGGCGGGGCGGGCATCGTGCTCGACATCAACTCCGCCGAAGTGCTGGGCATGGTCAGCCTGCCCGACTACGACGCCAGCGACATCACCGACGCCTCGCCGGACCAGCGCTTCAACCGCGCCACGGTCGGCCTCTACGAACCGGGCTCGACCTTCAAGCTGCTGACGGCGGCGGCGGCGCTCGAATACGGCACCGCGCACGTCAACAGCTCAATGTTCGACGCCTCGAAGCCGATCCGCTACGGGCGCTTCACGATCTCGGACTACAAGGGCAAGAACCGCTGGATCACCTTCCCCGAGGTGCTGGCCTACTCGTCCAACCTCGGCGCCGCGCACATGGCCGAGACCTTCGGCCCGCAGCGCCAGCGCGAGTTCCTGAAGAGCGCCGGGATGCTGGCGCGCAAGAAGATCGAGCTACCCGAGACCGCCGCACCGATGGCGCCGCCCGCCAACCACTGGCGCGACATCAACATGTTCACCATCGCCTTCGGGCATGGCATCAGCGTCACGCCGCTGCACGTCATCTCCGGCATCTCGGCGCTGGCCAATGGCGGCATCCTGCGCGAGCCGACGCTGCTGGCCCAGCCGGCAGGGGCGGCGCGCCCGGGCACCCGCATCATCAGCGAGCAGACCAGCACGACGATCCGTAAGCTGATGCGGCTGGTCGTCACCGACGGTTCGGGCAAGAACGCCGACGTGCCGGGCTATTTCGTCGGCGGCAAGACCGGCACGGCGCAGAAGACCGGCCCGCATGGCGGCTACCTGATGAACAAGCGCATCGGCGCCTTCGTGGGCGCCTTCCCGATCCAGGCGCCGCGCTACGCCGTCTATGTGATGATCGACGAGCCCTCGCCCAACGCCAAGAGCCATGGCTACGCCACCGCCGGCTGGGTGGCGGCGCCGGCCGCCTACACGGTGATCTCGCGGATCGCGCCGGTGCTCGGGCTGGTGCCGGAGGATCCGAACGACCCGGCGATCATCGCCGCCACCTCGATTCCGCTGCAGCCGAGCCGGCCCACGCGGCCGAGCCAGGCGACCGCCGCCTCCACGCCGCCGGCCAGCCGCCCCGCCGCCCCGACGCCGCCGCGCGCGGCGGCCCAGCAGGTGCTGCGCCCACCGCAGCCGGTCGCGCCGCCGGCGGTACGCGCCGTGCCGATGCCGAACCTGCCGGCGCGGCCGGGCAGCCTGCCGCCGCCGGTGCCCCTGCGCATGACGATGGCCGAGCCGCAGGGCAGCGAACCCTCCACCCAGCCGGGGAACCGCCTTGCGCCTTGAGGATCTCCTTGGCCGGGTTCCCGGCCTTCGTGTCACGGGCGAGATCCCGACGGCACCGGAGGTCACGGGACTGACGGCGGACAGCCGGGCAGTGCGGCCCGGCTTCCTGTTCGCGGCCTTGCCGGGCGCGCGGATGGACGGACGCGCCTTCATCGCGCAGGCGGTCGAGCGCGGCGCCGTCGCCGTGCTGGCGCCGGAGGGCACCGCCTGGCCGGCCGGCGCGCCGCACCGCCCCCTGCTGGCCACCGACGATCCGCGGCGCGCGCTGGCGCTGCTGGCCGGCGCCTTCCACGCCCCGCAGCCGGATGTCGTGGTCGCCGTCACCGGCACCAACGGCAAGACCAGCACGGTGGACTTCCTGCGCCAGCTCTGGCGCCTCGCCGGGCGACGCGCCGCCTCGCTCGGCACGCTGGGCCTGCGCGCCGAGGGCTTCCCGCCGGCGCCTTCCCTCACCACGCCTGACCCGGTGGCGCTGCACGCGATGCTGGCGGAGCTGGCGCGGGGCGGCATCGGCCATGTCGCGCTGGAGGCCTCCTCGCACGGGCTGGAGCAGCGGCGGCTGGATGGGCTGCGCCTCGCCGCCGCCGGCTTCTCCAACCTGACGCGCGACCACCTGGACTACCACGGCAGCATGGCGGCCTATGCGGCGGCCAAGCTGCGGCTCTTCGACACGCTGCTGGAGCCCGGCGCCGCGGCGGTGGCCAATGCCGACATGGCGCCCGAGGTGCTGGGCGCGCTGCGCGGCATCGCCGCCCGGCGCGGGCTGACGCTGCACACCGTCGGCCTGGCGGGCGACGCGATCCGCCTGCTGCGCCACATCCCCCGCCCCGAGGGCCAGGTGCTGGAGATCGAGGCCTTCGGGCGACAGGCCGAGATCACCCTCGCCCTGCCCGGCCGCTTCCAGGCGGACAACGTGTTGCTGGCGGCGGGGCTCGCCATCGCCACCGGTCTTTCCGCCGGCGCGGTGCTGCATGACCTGCCGCATCTCGTCGGCGTGCGCGGGCGGATGGAGCTGGCGGCCCGGCTGTCGAATGGCGCCGCCGTCTACGTCGATTACGCCCATACGCCCGACGCGCTGGAGCGGCTGCTGACGGCGCTGCGGCCGCACACGACGGGCCGGCTGCATGTGGTGTTCGGCGCCGGCGGCGACCGCGACCCCGGCAAGCGGCCGCTGATGGGCGAGGTCGCCGCCCGGCTGGCGGACCACGCCATCCTGACCGACGACAACCCGCGCACCGAGGAGCCGGCCGCGATCCGCGCCGCCGTACGCGCCGGGATGGGTGCCGCCGCCGAGAGCCAGGAGATCGGCGACCGGGCCGCCGCCATCGCCGCCGGGCTGGCGGCGCTCGGCGCGGGCGACGTGCTGGTGGTGGCCGGCAAGGGGCACGAGCCCGGCCAGACCATCGGCACGGTGACGCATCCCTTCGATGACGCCGAGACGGTGCGCCGGCTGGCGGGAGCGGTGGCATGACCGCCCCGCTCTGGACCGCCGCCGAGCTGCGCGCCGCCACCGGGGGCAGCTGCCCCGACGGCATCACCGTCACCGGCGTCGGCATCGACAGCCGCAACGTCGCGCCGGGCGAGCTGTTCGTGGCCCTGCGCGACCTGCGGGACGGGCACGACTTCGTCGCCGACGCACTGGCGCGCGGCGCCGCCTGCGCCATGGTGGACCGCGACCCGCCGGGCCTCGCGCCGGACGCGCCGCTGCTGCGGGTCGGGCACACGCTGTCCGGGCTCGCCGCGCTGGGCGCCGCCGGGCGGGCGCGCAGCCATGCGCGCATCGCCGCCATCACCGGCAGCGTCGGCAAGACGACGACGAAGGAGATGCTGCGCCAGGGGCTCGCCGCGCTCGGCCCGACCCATGCCGCCGTGGCCAGCTACAACAACCACTGGGGCCTGCCGCTGACGCTGGCCCGCATGCCGCGCGACATGGCCTATGGCGTGCTCGAGATCGGCATGAACCATCGCGGCGAGATCGCGCCGCTGGCCCGCCTCGCCCGCCCGCATGTCGCCGCGATCACCACCGTGGAGACAGCGCATATCGGCCATCTCGGCTCGATCGAGGAGATCGCGCAGGAGAAGGCCGATATCATGCTCGGGCTGGAGCCGGACAGCACCGCCGTGCTGCCCTGCGACAACGCGGCCTTCCCGCAGCTCACCGCGCGCGCCAGGGCGGCCGGCATGCGCGTGCTGGGTTTCGGCGCCGGCGATGCGGCCGAGGTCCGGCTGCTCGCCTTCGAAGGCGGCGCCGAGGAGGGGCGCGCGGAGATCGGCTTCGCCGGGCAGTGCCATGTGCTGCGCCTCGCCGCCCCGGGCCGCCACCTGGCGATGAACGCCACCGCGGCGCTGGCCGTCGCCGCCGCGCTGGGCGCCGACCCCGCCGCCTTCATCGCCGCGCTGGACGGCTTCCGGCCCGGCGCCGGGCGCGGCGGGCGCATCACGCTCGACCTGCCCGGCGGCACCGCGCTGCTGATCGACGACAGCTACAACGGCCAGCCGCCCGCGATGCGCGCCGGCCTCGGGGTCCTGGCCGCGCAGCGGGGTACGCGGCGAATCGCCGTGCTCGGCGACATGCGCGAACTCGGCACCTACGGTCCCGCTTTGCACGCGGGGCTGCTCCCCGATGTGCTGGCGGCTGCCGACCTCGTCTTTTGCTGCGGTCCGCTGATGCGCGCCCTATACGACGCCCTCCCGGAGGACCGGCGGGGCGCGCATCGGGAAAGCAGCGAGGAGCTGGCCCCGCTGGTGCGCGAGGCCGTGCGTCCGGGCGATGTCATCTTCATCAAGGGTTCGCTCGGTAGCCGCATGTCCGTTGTGGTCCACGCCCTGAAAGCCGCGCGCGAAGGGGCGCCGTCATGATCTTCAACTTCCTCGCCCCGTATGCGGACGAGTTCATCCTCTTCAACCTGTTCCGCTACGTCACCTTCCGGGCCGGCGCCGCCTGCATGACGGCGCTGTTCATCAGCCTGTTCTTCGGCCCGGCGGTGATCGGCTGGCTGAAGAGCTTCCAGAATGGCGGTCAGCCCATCCGCACCGACGGGCCGCAGAGCCACCTGCTGACCAAGAAGGGCACGCCCACCATGGGCGGCGTGCTGATCCTGCTCGGCCTGCTCTCCTCCACCCTGCTCTGGGCCGACCTGCGCAACGGCCTGGTCTGGGCGGTGCTGCTGGTCACGGTGGGCTACGGCCTGCTCGGCTTCTGGGACGACTGGCTGAAGGTCACCAAGCGCAACACCAAGGGGGTTTCCGGCAAGGCCAAGCTGGCGGCACAGGCAGGCTTCGGCCTGCTGGCGGCCATCTGGCTCACCGCGCTGATGCCGAACGAGATCGCCAACAAGCTGGCCTTTCCCTTCTTCAAGGACGCCATGCTGAACTTCGGCCTGCTGTTCCCGCTGGTCGGCATGCTGGTGATGATGGGCGCTTCCAACGCGGTGAACCTCACCGACGGGCTGGACGGGCTGGCAACGGTGCCGGTGCTGCTGGCGGCGGCGGTCTTCGCGCTGATCGCCTATCTGGTCGGCAACCGCGTCTTCGCCGACTACCTGCAGCTCAACGGCGTGCCGGGCAGCTCGGAGCTGGCGGTGTTCCTCGCCGCGCTGATCGGCGCGGGGCTCGGCTTCCTCTGGTACAATGCGCCGCCGGCCAAGGTGTTCATGGGCGACACCGGCAGCCTTTCGCTGGGTGGCGCGCTGGGCGCGGTGGCGGTCGCCACCAAGCATGAGATCGTGCTGGCCATCGTGGGCGGCCTCTTCGTGGTCGAGACGGTGAGCGTCATGATCCAGGTCTTCTGGTACAAGCGCACCGGCCGCCGCGTCTTCCTGATGGCGCCGCTGCACCACCATTTCGAGAAGAAGGGCTGGGCCGAGCCGACCATCGTGATCCGCTTCTGGATCATCGCGATGATCCTGGCGCTGGTCGGCCTCTCCACGCTGAAGATCCGTTGATGCAGACCGCCACCGCCCCCTTCGCCGAGGCCGCCTTCACCCCCTTCGCGGGGCAGCGGATCGCCGTGGTCGGGCTCGGGCGTGCCGGGCTGCCGGCGGCGCGGCGGCTGCGCGGCTGGGGCGCGGAGATCCTCTGCTGGGACGACCAGCCGGCGAGCCGCGTGGCGGCCGAGGCGGCGGGGCTGCCGGTCGGCGATCCCTGCGCCGTGCCGGGCTTTCCCTTTGATGCGCTGCTGCTCTCGCCGGGCATCCCGCACATCCTGCCGAAGCCGCATCCGGCGGCGCTCCGCGCGCGCGAGGCTGGCGTGCCGGTGCTGTGCGATGCCGAGCTGCTGTTCCGCGCCGCGCACGCGGCCGGCAGCCGGGCGCGCTTCGTCGGCATCACCGGCACCAACGGCAAATCCACCACCACGGCGCTTGCGCACCACCTGCTGCACAGCGCCGGGCGAGCCTCGGAGGTCGGCGGCAATCTCGGCCCGGCCGCGCTCGGCCTGCCGCTGCTCGGCGACGACGGCATCTATGTGCTGGAAATGTCGAGCTACATGCTGGAGCGCACCGAGCGGCTGCATTTCAGTGTGGCGGTGGTGTTGAACCTCTCGCCCGATCATCTCGACCGGCATGGCGACATGGCCGGCTACGCCGCTGCCAAGGCGCACATCTTCGCCAACCAGACAGCGGCGGATGTCGCCGTGATCGGCATGGATGATGCCAGCGGCGCGCGCTTCACCGAAGGCCTGGCCGCACGGGTGGTGCCGATCTCGGGCAGTGCCCCGCAGCCGGGCGGCGTCTGGGCGGAAGGGCGGCTGCTGCGCGACGCGCAGGGCGTGATCGCCGACCTGGACGAATCCCCTGCCCTGCCCGGCAGCCACAACGCGCAGAACGCCGCCGCCGCGGCAGCGATCGGCCTCGCGCTCGGCCTGGCGCGCGGGGAGATCGCCGCCAGGCTGCGCAGCTTCCCTGGCCTGCCGCACCGGCAGGAGCGCGTCGGCGCACGCGCCGGCGTCACCTTCGTCAATGACAGCAAGGCGACCAACGCCGACAGCACCGCGCGCGCGCTGGCGAGCTACGACCGCGTGGTGTGGATCGGCGGCGGCGTGCCGAAGGCGGGCGGCATCGACAGCCTGGCGCCGCTGTTCCGCCACATCGCGCATGCCGTCCTGATCGGCCGCTGCGCGGGTGATTTCGCGGCAACATTGTCCGCGCATGACGTGCCGAACGAAGTCGCGGTGACGCTGGATGCCGCAGTGCCCGCCGCACTGGCCGCCGCACGGCGCCTGGGCGTGCCGGTGGTGCTGCTCTCGCCCGCCTGCGCCAGCTTCGACCAGTTCACCGGCTTCGATGCGCGCGGCGATGCCTTCCGCGCCCTCGTGGCCGAGCTTCCGGAGACCGTCTGATGGCTCTGTCGCGCGCTGATACCTCCGTCCTGGGCCGCTGGTGGTGGACGGTGGACCGCTGGACGCTGGCGGCGCTGCTGGCGCTGATCGGCTTCGGCTATGTCATGCTGCTCGCGGCCAGCCCGGGCGTGGCGGAGCGTATCGGCGCCAGCTCGCGCGACCTGTTCATCCTGAAGCAGGTGTTCTTCCTGGCCATCGCCACCGGCGTGATGGTGGCGATCTCGGTGCTGCCGGTGAAGCAGATCCGGCGACTGGCACTGCTCGGCTTCTTCGTCTCGCTGCTGATGACGGCGGCGACGCTCTCGATGGGCGTGGAGATCAAGGGCGCGCGGCGCTGGCTGCACCTGGCCGGCGTGACCATCCAGCCCTCCGAGTTCATGAAGCCCTGCTTCGCCGTGGTCGCGGCCTGGCTGCTCGCCGAGTCGCGCTCGCTGGGCTGGCGCGCCATCGGCGCCGCCATCTTCCTCTTCGTGCTGGTGGCGGGCACGCTGGTCAAGCAGCCGGACATGGGCATGCTGATCGTCATCGCCGCGGTGTTCTGCTCGCAGCTCTTCGTGGTCGGCATCAACCTGGTGCTGGTGGCGGGCTGCGGCGTGGCCGGTGTGCTCGGCGGCATCCTCGCCTATTTCACCCTGCCGCACTTCCAGTCGCGCATCGACCGCTTCCTCGATCCCTCCTCGGGCGACAACTACCAGGTGACCATCGCCATGGAGGCTTTCGGCCATGGCGGGATGCTTGGCGTCGGTCCCGGCGAGGGGCGGCTCAAGGCGCTGCTGCCCGATGCCCATGCCGACTTCGTCTATGCCGTCGCCGGCGAGGAGTTCGGGCTGGCGCTCTGCCTGCTGATCCTGACCGTGTTCGGCTTCATCGTGCTGCGCGGCCTGCTGCGGCTGCTCGGCGAGAAGGACATGTTCATCATCCTCGGCGCCACCGGGCTGCTGACGCAGTTCGGGCTGCAGGCCTTCATCAACATGGCCTCGGCCCTGCACCTGATCCCGACCAAGGGCATGACGCTGCCCTTCATCTCCTACGGCGGTTCCTCGGTGGTGGCGGTGGCGTTCGGCATGGGCATGCTGCTGGCGCTGACCCGGCGCCGGCTGGCGCGGACGGACGAGGCATGACCGCGCCCATCATCATCGCCGCCGGGGGCACCGGCGGGCATTTCTTCCCGGCCGAGGCGCTGGCCGCGGAGCTGGCGCGGCGCGGCGAGCGCGTCACGCTGATGACGGACGCGCGCAGCGCCGACTACAGCAGCCCCGCCTTCGTCCATGCCGAGCGTTTCGTGCTGAAGGGGGCCGGGCTCGCCGGGCGCGGGCTGAAGCGCGCCGCCGCCGGCGCGATCGCGCTGGCCGCTGGCACGATGCAGGCGCGCAAGCTGCTGCAGCGGCTGCGGCCGAAGGCGGTGGTGGGCTTCGGCGGCTATCCCTCGGTGCCGCCGCTGCTGGCCGCGCGCAGCCTGGCGCACCGGCCGGCGCTGGTGCTGCACGAGCAGAACGCGGTGCTCGGCCGCGCCAACCGGCTGCTGGCGCGCGGCGCCGATGTGCTCGCGCTCTCCTTCGCCACGACCACGCGGGTGCCCGCCGGGACGGAAAGCGCCGTCGTCGGCAATCCGGTGCGGCCGGCGCTGGCCGCGCTGGCCGGGCATGGCTTCGTCCCGCCGCAGGGCCCGATGCGGCTGCTGGTGCTGGGCGGCAGCCTGGGCGCCCGCATCTTCTCCGAGGTTGTGCCGGCCGCGGTCGCGCTGCTGCCGACGCCGCTGCGCAGCCGGCTCTCCGTCGTGCAGCAGTGCCGCGCCGAGGATCTGCCCCGCGTGCGCGCCGCCTATGAGGAGCTGGGCGTTCCCGCCGAGCTGGCGCCCTTCTTCGGCGATGTTGCGGGGCTTTACGGCACGGCGCATCTGGTGGTCTCGCGCGCCGGCGCCTCGACCATCGCGGAACTCGCCTGCGCCGGGCGCGGCGCCATCCTGGTGCCGCTGCCGCACGCCATCGACGACCACCAGACCGCCAATGCCCGCGCCCTGGCCGAAGCCGGCGCCGCCCTGGTGATGCCGCAGTCGCGCTTCACACCGCAGGCGCTGGCCGCCGAGTTGCAGCGCATGCTGGAATCCCCCGAGGCGCTGGCCCGCGCCGCCGCCGCCGCCGCCGCCCTGGCAGCGCCGGACGCCGCCGCCCGCCTCGCCGACCTCGTTCTTTCTCGCGCCGAAGCGCGCCGCCTTCAGGAAGCCTCGTAATGCGCGCCCTGCCGCTCAGCATCGGACCCATCCACTTCGTCGGCATCGGCGGCATCGGCATGTCCGGCATCGCCGAGGTGCTGCACAACCTGGGCTATCAGGTGCAGGGCAGCGACATTGCCGAGGGCTACAATGTCGAGCGGCTGCGCGCCGCCGGCATCAGCGTCACCGTCGGGCATGATGCGGCCAATCTCGGCAGCGCGCAGGTCGTCGTCACCTCGACGGCGGTGAAGCGCGACAACCCCGAGGTGGTCGCCGCCCGCGCGCGGCTGATCCCGGTGGTTCGGCGCGCCGAGATGCTGGCCGAGCTGATGCGGCTGAAATGGGGCATCGCCATCGGCGGCACGCATGGCAAGACCACCACCACCTCGCTGGTCGCGACGGTGCTGGAGGCGGCCAAGCTCGACCCGACCGTGATCAACGGCGGCATCATCAACGCCTATGGCACCAATACCCGCCTCGGCGAGGGCGACTGGATGGTGGTGGAGGCCGATGAGAGCGACGGCTCCTTCCTGCGCCTGCCCGCCGTTGCCGCCATCGTCACCAACATGGACCCGGAGCACCTGGACCACTGGGGCAATGAGGAGGCGATGAAGCAGGGCTATGCCCAGTTCGTCTCCAACATCCCCTTCTACGGTTTCGCCGTGCTCTGCGCCGACCATCCCAACGTGCAGGCGATGATCCCGAACATCGACCGCCGCCTGATCACCTACGGCTTCTCGCCGCAGGCCGATGTGCGCGCCGAGCGACTGATCACCGACCGCATGGGCGCCACCTTCGAGGTGACCGTGCAGGATCGCCTGACCGGCCGCAGCCGCAGCCTGAAACCGATGCGCCTGCCGATGCTCGGTCAGCACAACGTGCAGAACGCGCTGGCCGCCATCGCCGTCGGCATCGAGATGGACATCGACGAGGGAACGATCCGCTCGGCGCTGGCCGGTTTCAAGGGCGTGAAGCGCCGCTTCACCCGCGTCGGCGAGGCAAACGGCATCCAGATCATCGATGACTACGGCCATCACCCGGTGGAGATCGCCGCCGTGCTGAAGGCGGCGCGGCAGGCCGGCGCACGCGACGTCATCGCGGTGGTGCAGCCGCACCGCTACAGCCGCCTGCAGGCGCTGTTCAGCGAGTTCTGCCAGTGCATGAACGACGCCGGCACGGTGATCGTCGCCGATGTCTATGCGGCCGGCGAGCAGAAGATCGAGGGCTTCGACCGTGACGCGCTGGTGGATGGGCTGCGCGCCCATGGCCACCGCAGCGTGGTGCCGCTGCCCGGCCCGGACAGCCTGCCGGAGATGATCAACGCCATCGCCAAGCCGGGCGACTATGTCGTCTGCCTCGGCGCCGGCAACATCACGGGCTGGGCGCATGAGCTGCCGGAGAAGCTGGCGGCGCTGCAGCCGCGGGGGCCTCGCCTGGCCGGGGGGGCACGGTGAGCCGCGCCATCATGCCGGAAAGCGCCGCCCCCACCCTGCCGCCGCTGCGCGGACGCGTCCAGGCGGAGGCGCCGCTCGCGGCCTTCACCTGGTTCCGCACCGGTGGCCCGGCCGAGTGGCTGTTGCGCCCGGCCGATGCCGAGGACCTGCTGGTGCTGCTGCGCGACCGGCCGGCGGAGATGCCGCTCACCGTGATCGGCGCCGCCTCCAACCTGCTGGTGCGGGATGGCGGCGTGCGCGGCGTGGTGGTGAAGCTGGCGCGCGGCTTTTCGGAGGTGATGGTGGAGGCGGATGGGCTGGTCGCCGACGCCGCCGCGCTGGATGCGACCGTCGCCGAGCATGCCGCGGCCGCGGGGCTGGCGGGGCTGGAGTTCCTCTCCGGCATCCCCGGCAGCATCGGCGGCGCGGTGGCGATGAATGCCGGTGCCTACGGTACCGAGGTGAAGGACGTGCTGGACTGGGCGGAGATCGCCACGCCGTCCGGCCTGCTGCGGCTGGAGGCGGCGGCGCTCGGCTTCGGCTATCGCCGCGCCGCGCTGCCGGAGGGCGGCATCGTCACCCGTGCGCGCTTCCGCGCCGCGCCGGGCGATGCGGCGGCGATCGCCGCGCGGATGCGCGAGATCCGCGCGGCGCGCGAGGCGACGCAGCCGGTGCGCGCCCGCACCGGCGGCTCCACCTTCAAGAACCCGCCGGGCGAGAAGGCCTGGGCGCTGATCGACGCCGCCGGCTGCCGGGGCCTGCGGATCGGCGAGGCGCAGGTGTCGGAGAAGCACTGCAACTTCCTCATCAATCTCGGCAGCGCCACCGCCGCCGATCTGGAGGAACTGGGCGAGACGGTGCGCGCGCGTGTCGCGGCGCAGTCCGGCATCACGCTGGAATGGGAAATCCGGCGCATCGGGGAGAAGCGCGCATGACGCGTGTCGCGGTCCTGTATGGCGGCTTCTCGGCGGAGCGCGAGGTCTCGCTCTCGACCGGACAGCAGGTGGCCTCGGCGCTGCGCGAGGCGGGTTTCAGCGTCACGCCGATCGAGGTGACGCAGGACCTGCCCGCGATGATCGCGGCGCTGCAGGCGGCGAAGCCGGACGTGGTGTTCAACGCGCTGCACGGCCGCTTCGGCGAGGATGGCTGCGTGCAGGGCGTGCTGGACTGGCTCGGCATCCCCTACACGCATTCCGGCGTGCGCGCCTCGGCGCTGGCGATGGACAAGGCGGCGGCCAAGGCCGTCTTCGCCGCGCATGGCCTGCCGCTTGCCGAGCACCGCGTGGTGACGCCGGAGGAGCTGGAGAGCGCCGATCCGCTGCCCCGCCCCTATGTGGTGAAGCCGGTGAACGAGGGTTCCTCGGTCGGCGTCGAGATCCTGAAGGCGGGCGACAACCGCCGCGCCGAGATCGCGCGGCGCTGGCGCTTCGGCCCGCAGATCATGACCGAGGAATACATCCCCGGCCGCGAGTTGACCGTGGCGGTGATGGGCGACCGGCCGCTGGCGGTGACCGAGATCGGCACCGGCCATGTCTTCTACGACTACGACGCCAAATACGCCGATGGCGGCAGCCAGCACACCATTCCCGCCGTCGTCCCCGAGGATGTGGCGCGGGCGGCGATGGAGGCGGCGCTACGCGCGCATGAGGCGCTGGGCTGCCGCGGCGTCAGCCGTTCCGACTTCCGCTACGACGACACGACCGGCCGGCTGGTGCTGCTCGAGGTGAACACCCAGCCCGGCATGACGCCGACCAGCCTGGTGCCCGAGCAGGCGGCGTATTGCGGCATTCCCTTCCCCGCCCTGTGCGCCTGGATGGTGCAGGAGGCCCGCAATGGCCCGTAGTTCCGCCCGCGCCCGGCCCGAGGACCGGACGCGCCTGGCCAGCGATGGCGGCCGCCCCAGCCGCGCCGCGTTGCAGCGGCCGAGCGGCCTGCGCCTCTGGCTGCGCCGCAAGAAGCCGTGGCTGCGGCCGGTCCTGTTCGGCATGGCCGGCCTTGCGCTGGTTGGCGGCGGCGCCGTGACCGTGGCGGCGATTCAGCCGGCCGGGCCCTTCTCCTGGCTGGCACAGTCGGTCGCGGAAGCGGCGGCCGATGCCGGACTGACGGTGGGCGAGATCGTGGTGCGCGGGCAGCAGAACACGCCGAAGGAGCTGATCCGCGCGGCGATCGGTGTCGGCCGCGGCGATCCGCTGCTGTCCTTCTCGCCCAGCCAGGTGAAGGAGCGGCTGGAGAGCATCGCCTGGATCGAGCAGGCCGAGGTGCAGCGGCACCTCTCGGGCAACATCGTGATCGAGATCCACGAGCGGAAGCCCTTCGCCATCTGGCAGCACCAGGGCGACTTCGCCGTGGTGGACCGCGAGGGCCGCGTGGTCTCTGCCGACACGCTCGATGCCTTCGGGCCGTTGCCGCTGCTGGTCGGCGACGGCGCGGACAAGCGCGGCGCCGCGCTCTATGACCTGGTGCGGCAGCAGCCTGAGCTGCAGCAGCGCGTGCAGGCACTGGTGCTGATCAGCGAGCGGCGCTGGAACCTGCGGCTTTACAACGGAATCGACGTGCTGCTGCCGGAAGGGCATGAGGCGGCGGCGATCCATCGCCTCGCCGAGCTGCAGAAGACCGCCGCGCTGCTGGACCGCCCGGTGCAGACGATCGACATGCGCCTGCCCGACCGGCTGGTGGTGCGGCAGCAGCCCGGGGCCGAGCCGCCGGCGCCGGAGCATGGCCGCAAGACCCGCGGGAGCAGCCGCGGATGAGCCGCATGCCCCGGATCGCGCCGCCCATCGAGCCCGCCGCGCCGTCGCCGAGGCGGCGCCACGCGCGCAGCGGCGCCTTCGGCGTGCTGGATATCGGCAGCAGCAAGATCGTCTGCCTGATCGCGCGCATCGAAGGCGACGGGCAGGCGCGGATCCTGGGCTGCGGCTGGCAGCGCGCGCGCGGCATCAAGGGCGGCAACGTCGTCGACCTGCAGGAGGCGGAGCAGTGCATCCGCGCCGCCGTGGCGCAGGCCGAGGAGGCAGCGGAGATCAAGCTGTCCCACGCCATCGTCAATCTCTCCTGCGGCCAGCCCGCCTCGCGGCTGATGAACATCCAATGGCCGATCGGCGGCCGCACGGTGACGGAGGCGGATCTGCGCGCCGTGCTCGCCGAAGGCCGCCGCCGTGCCATCGAGGAAGGCCGCGAGACGGTGCATGCCACCACGCTCGGCTTCACCATCGACGCCACGCCCGGTGTCGAGGACCCGCGCAACATGATGTGCGAGACGCTGGCCGCGCATCTGCACCTCGTGGACGCCACCTCGGCCTCGCTGCGCAACCTCGGCATCTGCCTCAACGGCTGCGACCTCGAGGTGGATGAGCTGGTCTCGGCCCCTTATGCCTCGGCACTCTCCGTGCTGGTGGAGGACGAGCGACAGCTCGGCGCCACGGTGGTGGACATGGGCGGAGGCACCACCAGCATCGCCGTCTATGGCGAGGGACACCTGCTGCACACCTCGCAGCTCCCGGTCGGCGGCTGGCAGGTCACCAACGACCTGGCGCGCGGCCTCGCGACTCCGATCGCGCATGCGGAACGGATCAAGATCCTGGACGGCAGCGCGCTCAACGGCGGCGACGATGCCCGCACCATGGTCATGGTGCCGCAGGTCGGCGAGGACGAGGATCACCTGGTGAGCATTCCGCGCGCCACGGTGATCAACATCATCCGCCCGCGAATCGAGGAGACGCTGGAGCTGGTGCGCGACCGCCTGGACGCCGCGGCGCTCGGCCGCGACGCCGGCGCGCGCGTCGTGCTCACGGGTGGTGCCAGCCAGCTCGTCGGTCTGCGCGAGCTGGCGATGCAGATTCTGGACAGACCGGTCCGTCTGGGCCGCCCTGGATTCGTGCGCGGTCTCCCAGAGGCCGCACAAGGACCGGATTTCGCGACAACATTGGGGCTGGTCGCATGGGGCGCGGGCGAAGGCCGGCCGCTGTTCGACATCGACCCCGGTCCTGAACGCGGAAACGGTGTGTTTTCTCGTTTCGTCAACTGGCTTCGCGAGCGAGTCTGATGCAATCTGCGCCCGCATTGCCCCGCACCACGTCCGCACGCCGAGGAGAATCGCTGCAATGACGCTGAACCTGACAATCCCGCGCCAGCAGCACACCGACTTCAGTCCGCGCATCACCGTCGTCGGTGTCGGTGGCGCGGGCTGCAATGCGGTCAACAACATGATCGCGATGGGGCTCGACGGCGTCGAATTCCTGGTGGCGAACACCGACGCGCAGGCGCTGGTGCACAGCCGCGCCGAACGCCGCGTGCAGCTCGGTCCGCACCTGACGCAGGGCCTCGGCGCGGGCGCCAAACCGGAGATCGGCCGCGCCGCCGCGGAGGAGGCGACCGAGGACCTGGCGCGCCACCTCGAGGGCATGCACATGGTGTTCATCACCGCGGGCATGGGCGGCGGCACCGGCACCGGCGCGGCACCGGTGATCGCGCGTATGGCGCGTGAGCGTGGCATCCTGACGGTCGGCGTCGTCACCCGTCCCTTCGACTTCGAGGGGCCGAAGCGCAAGCGTGCGGCGGAGACGGGCCTTGAGGATCTGCAGTCCTATGTGGACACGCTGATCGTCATTCCGAATCAGAATCTTTTCCGCAAAGCGAACGAACGCACCACCTTCGCCGAAGCCTTCAAGATGGCCGACGACGTGCTCTACATGGGCGTGCGCGGCGTCACCGACCTGATGGTCAACCCGGGCCTGGTGAACCTCGACTTCGCCGATATCCGCACCGTCATGGCCGAGATGGGCAAGGCGATGATGGGCACCGGCGAGGCCGAGGGCGAGGACCGCGCGGTGAAGGCGGCCGAGGCGGCGATCAACAACCCGCTGCTCGAAGACACTTCGATGCTCGGCGCCAAGGGTGTGCTGATCAACATCACCGGCGGCTACGACATGACGCTGTTCGAGGTCGACGAGGCCGCGAACCGCATCCGCCGCGAGGTGGACGAGGAAGCGAACATCATCTTCGGCTCCTCGATCGACGAGGACATGAACGGCCGCCTGCGCGTCTCCGTCGTTGCCACCGGCATCGACGCAGTGCAGGAGCACACCGCCGCCGAGCGGCCGAAGCTGGTCGCGGTCGGCGGCAACGCGCCGGTGCAGGCGGTCTCCAACACCGCGGTGCCGCCGGCCATGCCGCGCGGCGTGCCCGGCGCGCCGATGACGGCACGCCCGGTGATGCCGCAGCCGGCTGCTCCGGTGCGGGTCGGCGGCCCGAATGCCGGTGCGCCGCGCCGGCCGGCCGGGATGGCTTCCGCCGCCCCTGCGCCCGCCGCGCCGCCGGTCGCGTATGAGGCCGCGCCAGGCGCCCCCGCCCCTGAGGCGCCCTCGCCCGAGGACGTGCCGGCGCCGGTGATGCAGCCGGATGGCGGCCTCCGCGCGCCGGCCGCCGCGCCGCGCCCGATGGCGCCGCCGCCGGTTTCCGCGCCGCCGGCCGGGGGTGGCGGCTTCAACCTGTTCCGCAAGGCGACGGGACTGATGCGCCGCAATCTCGGCACCGAGGCCGAGATGGCTCCGGCGCCGCGTCAGGCTTCCCCGCAACAGCCGGCGCCGCGCCCGGCCGCAGCCCAACCGCAGGCCCCCGCCGCTCCGCAGAGCGAGGAAATGGGGCTTGACATCCCGACCTTCCTGCGCCGGCAGAACAACTGACCAGCGCCGCAACGGTGTGACGGACCCGGCCCCGCGCTGAAAAGCGCGGGGTTTTTTGCGCCGCAATATCCGAGAGAATCCAAGCACTTATTGTGCGTCGTTATAGTGAAATAATCGGAAATAAGCGTTGACTCGCGCTGGTCCTGCTGCGGTGCCATCTACAGCCTCGGCGGAGCGAGCCTATTCCCCTCCGCCTGGCAGTGAATGATCCAGGGGCAGTGATGGACGGTTTCCTCGCAGCAGGTACGGAGCGACGCAGGACGCTGAAGGCGCCGATCGGCTGCTTCGGCGTCGGCCTGCATTCCGGCCGCCGTGCCGGCCTGACCCTTCGCCCGGCTGCCGTGGGTACGGGGATCCTCTTCCGCCGCACCGATCTGGGCGTCGATCTCCCCGCCCGGTTCGATCTGGTTTCCGACACCCGGCTCTGCACCGCCCTCGCCCTGCCCGGCCAGCCGCAGGCGCGAATCGGCACGATCGAGCATGTGATGGCCGCGCTGGCCGCCTGCAGCATCGATGACGTGGTCGTCGAGGTGGATGGGCCGGAAGTGCCGATCCTGGACGGCTCCGCCGCGCCTTTCGTCTTCCTGATCGATTGCGCCGGCATCGTGACGACGGCCATGCCGCGGGCCACCATCGAGGTGCTGAAGCCGGTCCGCGTGCAGGATGGCGAGGGCCCCGACGCGGCCTGGGTCTCGCTCTACCCGACCGAGACCCCCGGCTTCGAGGCCTCGCTGGAGATCGACTTTCCCTCCCCGGCGATCGGCCATCAGAGCCTGTCCCTGCGGGTGACGGAGAGCGCCTTCCGCGCCGCGCTGGCCAGTGCCCGCACCTTCACCATGGCCGAGGACGTGGCGCGCCTGCGCGCCGCCGGCCTGGCGCTGGGCGGCAGCCTGGACAATGCCGTGGTGGTGGATGGGCCAATGGTGCTCAATCCTGGCGGCCTGCGCTCCCCCGACGAGTGCGTGCGGCACAAGCTGCTGGACGTGGTGGGCGACCTCGCTTTGGCCGGCGCGCCGCTTTCCGCCCGCTTCGCCGGCAGCCGCTCCGGGCACGCGCTGAACAACCGCCTGCTGCGCGCCCTATTCGCCGACGCCTCCGCCTGGCGCTGGCGGGATGCGGGCTTTGTCGCCACCCCGGCCGGCCAGTCGCTCCCGCAGGGTGCGCTGGAGTCGGTGGCCGCCTGAGATCTCGCGAAGGGCGGCCCGCCGGCCGCCGGCCGCCCCCTCTTCGTCTCGGCCAGGGGGCATGGTATAGAGCGGCCGCCATGCGCACCCCCCGTCTGACCCGGACCTCCCGCCTCTCCCTGCTTCTGGCCCTGCCGCTGATGGCGGGCGCCTGCAGCCAGTGGAACGGCAAAGAAAGCTCGCTCCGCCCGGAGGCGCAGGCCGCGATGGCCTCGCAGTCGCCGGAGGCGCTCTATGCCGCCGGCCTCGATGCCCTGCGGCAGGAGCGTTACCAGCAGGCCGTCGAGTTCTTCGACGGCGTGGAACGGGAGCACCCCTATTCCACCTGGGCCACCAGCGCGCGGCTGATGTCGGCCTATTCCGACTACATGCGCAACCGCTACACCGAGGCGATCGGCGCGCTCGACCGCTTCATCCAGCTGCACCCGGCGCATCGCGACATCGCCTATGCCTACTATCTGCGTGCACTCAGCTATTACGAGCAGATCGTGGACGCGCAGCGCGACCAGCGCGGCACCGAGATCGCCCTCGCCCAGTTGCAGGAAGTGGCGAACCGTTTCCCCGAGAGCGCCTATGCCCGCGATGCGCGGCTCAAGATCGACCTGGCGCGCGACCATCTCGCCGGCCAGGAAATGAACATCGGCCGCTTCTACGAGCGCCGGGGCCTCTATTCCGCCGCCATCGGCCGCTTCAAGCGCGTGGTGGAGGACTATCAGACCACCAACCACGTCCCTGAGGCGCTGCACCGCCTGACCGAGTGCTATCTCGCCCTCGGGCTGGTGGATGAGGCGCGCCAGACCGCCAGCGTGCTCGGCCACAACTATCCCGGCAGCGCATGGTATCAGGACTCCTATGCCATGCTGGGGAAGGGCGTGAAGCCGGCCGACGGCAGCAGCCCGGGCCTCCTCAGCCGCGCCTGGAACACGATCTTCTGAGCCGGAAGCCGCTGGCGCCGCAGCCATGCTGACCTCCCTCGCCATCCGCGACATCGTGCTGATCGAGCGGCTGGACCTCTCGCTGGGTGCCGGGCTGACCGTGCTTACCGGCGAGACGGGCGCGGGCAAGTCCATCCTGCTCGACAGCCTCGGCCTCGCCCTCGGGCAGCGGGCGGAGGCGGGCATGGTCCGCACCGGCCAGCCGCAGGGCTCGGTGGCCGCCTGCTTTCATCTGCCGGCCGACCACCCCGCCCAGGCCGTGCTGGCCGAGCAGGGCATCGAGGCGGAGGACGACCTCGTGCTTCGCCGCGTGGTGCAGGCCGATGGCCGTTCGCGTGCCTTCGTCAACGATCAGGCGGTGGGTGTGACGCTGCTGCGCCGGCTCGGCGCGCTGCTCGTCGAGGTGCAGGGGCAGCATGATCAGGTCGGGCTGGCCGATCCGGGGACGCATGGCGGGCTGCTCGATGCCTTCGGTGCGCTGGAGGGCCGGCGCAACGCCGTGGCCGAGGCTTTCCGCGAATGGCGCGGCGCCGAGCGGGCGCTGAAAGCCGCGCAGGAGGCCATCGCCCAGGCGCAGCGCGACGAGGAGTGGCTGCGCCACGCCGTCGAGGAGCTTTCCGCCCTCGCTCCGGCCGAGGGCGAGGAGGAGGCGCTCGCCGAGGAGCGGCAGGCCATGCAGCAGGGCGAACGGCGCGCCGAGGCGGTGGCCGCCGCCCTTTCCGAGCTGCAGCCGCGCGACCGGCGCGGCAGCACCAGCCCTTCCGCTGCCCTCCGCAACGCCGCCCGTGCGCTGGAGCGGCTGCCAGCCCCCAATGAGGAGGCCACGCCGATCCTGGCCGCGCTGGGCCAGGCGCAGGATGCCCTGGCCGAGGCCGAGACCATGCTGGAGCGGTTGAGCGCCGATCTCGGCCCCGACCCGCGCCGGCTGGAGCAGGTGGAGGAGCGGCTTTTCGCCTTGCGCGCGGCCGGCCGCAAGCATGCCGTGGCGGTGGTCGAGCTGCCGGGGCTGTTGCAGTCCCTCACCGGCCGACTGGCCGCGCTGGACGCGGGGGCGGAGCGCGCCGCCGCGCTGGAGCAGGCCGCCAGCGCGGCGCGTGCCGCCTATGTCCGCGCCGCCGGGGCGCTTACCGCCGCCCGCACCGAGGCCGCGCGCCGGCTGGAGAAGGCCGTGGCACAGGAGTTGGCGCCGCTGAAGCTGGAGCGCGCCCGGCTGCACATCGAGATCGCCGCCCGGGAGGAGCGCGCCTGGGCCGCCGACGGGCAGGACCGTGTCACCTTCCTGGTGACCACCAACCCCGGCCAGAAGCCCGGCGCGCTGGACAAGATCGCCTCCGGCGGCGAGCTGTCGCGGCTGATGCTGGCGCTGAAGGTGGTGCTGGCGCGCGGCTCGCCGGTGCCGACGCTGGTCTTCGACGAGGTGGACAGCGGCATCGGCGGCGCCACCGCCGCCGCGGTGGGCGACCGGCTCGCCCGCGTGGCCGAGCGGCTGCAGGTGCTGGTCGTCACGCACAGTCCGCAGGTGGCGGCACGCGGCAGCCAGCACTGGCGCGTGGCCAAGGGCGTGCGCGGCGACCGCGCCGAGACGCGGGTGGAGCCGCTCGACGCTCCCGCGCGCCGCGAGGAGCTGGCCCGCATGTTGGCTGGCGAGACCGTCACCGAGGCGGCGCGCGCCGCGGCGGACAGCCTGCTGCGCTGAGGCCCGCCCTGGACCATCCGCCGGGGTGACAGTGTCACCCCGGACCCCGCCGTCAGTCAGAAGGAATGTGGGGGCCCGGAGGCATTCAATGCCCCCGGCGGGAGAGGTCCGGAGAGGGTAGCGCCCTCTCCGGCTACCCCGTGCGGGCGAGGCGGCCTTCGAGTGGATAAGCCGGGTCGTTGTAGCCCGGCGTCGAGGGATGCCCGGCGGGAACCAGCGAATCCACCAGCGCCTCGTCCTCCGCCGTGAAGCGGTAGGCCAGTGCGCCGACATAGTCCTCCCACTGCGCCTCGGTGCGCGGGCCCGCAATCGGCGCGGTGATCAGCGCGTTGTTCAGCACCCAGGCCACGGCGAACTGCCCGGCGGTGATGCCGCACGCCTCCGCGTGCTCCTTCAGCCTCCGGGCGATGGCCAGGCTCTCCGGCCGCCACTCGGTTTCCATCATGCGCCTGTCGGCCCGGCCGGCACGGGTGTCGGCGGGGGGCGGCGCCTGGGTGGCGTATTTGCCCGTCAGCACGCCGCGCGCCAGCGGACTGTAGGGCACCACGCCCAGGCCGAAATAGCCGCAGGCCGGCAGGTGCTCGACCTCCGGCATGCGGTTGAGCGCGTTGTAATAGGGCTGGCTGACCACCGGGCGGTCGATGCCCATTTCCTCGCACAGGCGGCAGATCTCGGCGATGCGCCAGGCCCGGTGGTTGGAGACGCCGAAATAGCGGATCTTGCCGGCGCGGATCAGCGTGGCCATGGCACCGACCGTCTCGGCCAGCGGCGTCGCATGATCCTCCTTGTGCAGGTAGAGGATGTCGATGGCCTCGACGCCAAGCCGCCGCAGGCTGTCCTCGGCCGCGCTCAGGCAGTGGCGGCGAGAGAGGCCGCGGTCGTTCGGTCCAGGCCCGGCCGGGTTTGCCAGCTTGGTGGCCAGCACCCAGTGACTGCGGGAGGCCCGGATGGCGCGGCCGGTGACCTCCTCCGAGCGCCCTTCGTTGTAGACATTCGCCGTGTCGATGAAGTTGACGCCCTGCTCGCGCGCGCGGTCGATGATGCGTGCCGAGGTGGCTTCGTCCGTCGCGCCGCCGAACATCATGGTGCCCAGGCAGAGCGGCGAGACCTTCAGGCCGCTGCGGCCGAGATTGCGGTATTCCATGGGAACCTCGCCATCAGGCGCGGCCCCGCGCCGATCCGGCGGGGCCACGGGTGGGGAATGCATCCGCGAGGCATGGTGCCCTCGCAGGCATCTGCCGTCGAGGCAGCAAGGTTCGGGCCGGGTCCGATCAGACGGAGCCGGGAATGCGGTGACGCACCGTGCCGCCAGTGAAGAAGGCTTCGAGATTGTCGAGCAGAAGCTGTTGCTGCCGCTCCTGCGCGCTGCGGGCCAGGGCGGCCATGTGCGGAGTCAGCACCACGTTCGACAGGCGCGCCAGGCGCTCGGGCACATGCGGCTCATGGGCGAAGACGTCGAGCCCGGCGCCACCGAGCCGCCCCGTCTCCAGCGCCGTGCAGAGCGCCGCCTCGTCCACCACGCTGCCGCGCGCGATGTTGACCAGGATGCCCGTGGGGCCGAGCGCCTCCAGCACCGCGCTGTCCACCACCTTCTCGGTCGCGGCGCCGGCGCGCACCGCCACCACCAGGATGTCGGACCAGGCCGCGAGCTCCGTCAGACTGGCATGATAGGCGTAGCCGAGCCCGGGGCGCGGCGAGCGGTTGTGGTAGCCGATCTCCATATCGAAGGCGGCGGCACGGCGGGCGATCTGCAGGCCGATGCTGCCGAGCCCGTAGATGCCGAGCCGCCGGCCCGCGAGGCCGCTGACCAGCGGCATGCGGTCGATGCGCAGGCTGGTCCATTTGCCGTCGCGGATCAGCCGGTCGCCAACCAGGATGTCGCGGGCGGTGGCCAGCACCAGCCCCATGGCGAACTCGGCGACGCTGGCGGCATTGGCATCGCCGGCATGGGTGACCAGGATGCCTCGCTGCGCGGCGGCCTTGGCATCCACCCCTTCGAAGCCGGTGCCGTAACAGGCAATCAGGCCCAGCTCCGGCAGGGCTGCCATCAGCGCCGCGTCGGTCCGGAAGCCGCCAAGGGTGATCAGCGCCCGTGCGCCGCGTGCTGCCTCGGGGATGGGCGCCGGCTGCGCCAGCGGTCCGTGCAGATCATAGCGAGTCGCGAGGCGCTCGCGCAGGGCAGCGCCGATGGGCATGGCGACCAGAACCACGGGTTTCGTCACGTCGCGCTCTCCGGACCACTCTCTGTCGCAGTGCAGCATGGGAGGCGCGGAGCGGCAAGCGGGAGCGGTCTCCGGCGCCGCGTGATGCGGTCAGGCCGGCACCCCTCTTCTGGAGCGCCGCTGATTTGACTTTGCTGCCAAACCTCCGAAGGATCGTGCGCTGTTCATCGCGCGCGGCTGCACCGCCGCGCGCGGTCATGGCCGGCCGCCGATCCGCGGCATAGAGAGGCCGGCACAGGAGGAAAAAACACGATGCTCTCACGCAGAGGCCTGATGCTGGCCACAGCCGGCGCTGCATGGACGATGCAGGGGCTCCGCTCCGCCGAGGCGGCCGAATTCATTAACATTCTGACAGGTGGCACCTCCGGTGTCTACTACCCGTTGGGCGTCGCCATGTCCAAGCTGTTCGCCGAGAAGATCGATGGCGTGCGCCCCTCGGTGCAGGCCACCAAGGCCTCGGTGGAGAACCTGAACCTGCTGCAGCGCGGCCGTGGCGAGCTGGCCTTCAGCCTTGGCGACGCCATGGGCTTCGCCTGGGAGGGCAATGCCGAGGCTGGTTTCCCGCAGAAGCTCGACAAGCTGCGCAGCGTCGGCGCGATCTACTCGAACCACGTGCAGATCGTCGCGCTGCGCGATTCCGGCATCAAGACGCTGGCGGACCTGAAGGGCAAGCGCCTGTCGGTCGGCGCGCCGGCCTCGGGAACCGAGCTGAACGCGCGCGCCATCCTGGCCGCCGCCGGGCTCAGCTACAAGGACCTCGGCAAGGTCGAGTACCTGCCCTTCGGCGAATCCGTGGATCTGATGAAGAACCGCCAGCTTGACGCCACGCTGCAGTCGGCGGGCCTCGGCGTCGCCTCGATCCTCGATCTCTCCACCTCGGTGCCGATCAACGTGGTCGAGGTGCCGCAGGACGTCATCACCAAGATCGGCACGCCCTACAAGGCGGCGACCATCCCGGCCAACACCTATACCGGCCAGGACGCGGACGTGACGACGGCGGCGGTGCCGAACTACCTGGTCACGCGCGCCGGGCTTGCCGACGACCTCGTCTACCAGATGACCAAGGCGGTCTACGAGAACATCCCCGCGCTGGTCGCGGCGCAGGCGGCGGCGAAGGGCATCGAGGTCGAGGGCGCCGGCGAGAACCCGCCGATCCCGCTGCATCCGGGCGCCGAGCGCTACTTCAAGGAACGCAAGAAGGCATGAACCCACGGGCCAGGGTTGGTTACGGCGCCGCCGAGGCGGGGCCGTCGCGATGAGCGCCGAGGTCATCGGGCACCCCACCGCCGTCGAGGAATCGGCGGCGGTGGAGCATGGCGGCATGGGCTGGGGCGAACCCGGCGGCCGCATGCTGCTGAAGGCCGTCGCCTTCATCTTCTCCGCCTTCCAGATCTACACGGCAGCCTATGCCTCGCTGCCCAGCTCGGTGGTGCGCTCGCTGCATGTCGGCTTCCTGCTGCTGCTGCTGTTCGGCCTGACGGCCAACCGGCGGCGCGGCGACTGGACCGCCATCCTCTGGGCGGCGCTGGCGGTGGTCGCCTTCGTCGCCGGGCTCTATCACTGGATCTTCTATGCCGACCTGATCCAGCGCGCGGGCCTGCCGACCGAGATGGACCTCGCCGTCGGCGTGCTGGTGGTGGCGCTGGTCTTCCTCGCCGGCTTCCGGCTGATGGGACCGTCGCTGCCGCTGATCTGCCTGGTCTTCCTGCTCTACGGCCTCTACGGCGAGTACCTGCCGCCGCCGCTGGACCACCGGCCCTTCGGCTACGACCAGATCATCGACACGCTCTATCTCGGCACCGAAGGCATCTACGGCACGCCGACCTACGTCTCCTCCACCTACATCTTCCTGTTCATCCTGTTCGGCGCCTTCCTGGAACGCGCGGGGATGATCTCGCTGTTCACCGACGTGGCGCTCGGCACGGTCGGGCACACGCGCGGCGGGCCGGCGAAGGTGGCGGTGGTGGCCTCGGCCTTCATGGGCACGATCAGCGGCTCGGGCGTGGCGAATGTCGTGGCCGTCGGCCAGTTCACCATCCCGCTGATGAAGCGCTTCGGCTTCCGTGCGGCCTTCGCCGGCGGCGTCGAGGCCACCGCCTCGATGGGCGGGCAGATCATGCCGCCGGTGATGGGCGCAGTCGCCTTCATCATGGCCGAGAGCCTCGGCATCCCCTATCTGCAGGTGGTCGAGGCGGCGATCGTGCCGGCCATCCTCTACTTCATGACCGCCTTCTGGATGGTGCACCTGGAGGCGGGGCGGCTCGGCCTGCTCGGCGTGCCGAAGGAGCAGTGCCCGAACGCCCTCGCGGCGCTGCGCAAGGGCTGGTTCCTGCTGCTGCCGCTGGGCATTCTCGTCTATCTGCTGCTGGCCGGCTACACGCCGCTCTATGCCGGGACCA
Organism: Roseomonas sp. E05; assembly: GCF_030063475.1. Taxonomy (GTDB): domain Bacteria; phylum Pseudomonadota; class Alphaproteobacteria; order Acetobacterales; family Acetobacteraceae; genus Pseudoroseomonas. Next base: position 71,777 of record NZ_JASIRT010000003.1, on the reverse strand, counting down.
TCGGCCTCGGCCTGACCGCGATGATCGTGCTCGGCGCACCCATCGCACTCGGCATGGGTGCGGCGGCGCTGCGGATCGCCTTCTGGATCGCGCTCGGCCTGATGTCGGCGGCCTTCCTGGCCTATGGCATCGGCGTGGTGATCGCCGTGGTGGCGCTGCTGGTCCTGATCAACGCGGTGCGCAAGGGCGGGCGCGAGACGCTGAAGCTCTGCGGCGAGGCGCTGGCTGATGGCGCGCGCCAGGCGCTGCCGGTGGGCATCGCCTGCGCGCTGGTGGGCGTGATCATCGGCGTGCTGTCGCTGACCGGCTCGGCCACCACCTTCGCCGGCGCCGTGGTGGCGGTGGGGCAGAACAGCCTCTTCGCCTCGCTGCTGCTGACCATGCTGATCTGCCTGATCCTCGGCATGGGCATCCCGACCATCCCGAACTACATCATCACCTCCTCGATCGCCGGTCCGGCGCTGCTGCAGCTCGGCGTGCCGCTGCTCGTCAGCCACATGTTCGTCTTCTATTTCGGCATCATGGCGGACCTGACCCCGCCGGTGGCGCTGGCCGCCTTCGCCGCGGCGCCGATCGCGCGCGAGAGCGGGATGAAGATCGGGCTGCAGGCGATGCGCGTGGCGATCGCCGGCTTCGCGGTGCCGTTCATGGCGGTCTATGCGCCGGTGCTGATGCTGCAGGATGGCGGGCCGCTGGCCGAGAGCATCGGCTATACCCCGGCGGTGCTCTACGTGCTGCTGAAGGCGGTGGTGGCGATCGGCCTCTGGGGCGCGACGGCGGTGGGCTTCCTGCTGGGGCCGATCCGCCTCTGGGAGCGGGCCTGGGCCTTCATCGCGGCGGTGCTGCTGGTGGCGGCCGTGCCGCTGACGGACACCGCCGGCTTCATCGCGGCGGCGGCCTTCATCGCGTGGCATCTCTGGTCCCGCCGCAGCGCGGGGGGAGCGGCCACGGCGGGTGGACGGGGCGCTTGAGCGCCCTGTGCATCGCCGGCGGCGGCCAGGTGGTGAAGCTGGCCATCGCCGGCTTCATGCTCGCCTGGTCGCACACCGTCGAGCACACGCGCTGGGAGGAGGACTGGCAGGTCCGCCCCGGTGCGCTGCACCTGGAAGCGGCGCGCGTTGAAGGCTCGGGCGCGGGGATGGACCCCGCGCCCGGCGCCAAGAAGGTCGGCGCGATGTGGGAATGGCACCCGCGCCTTGACCTGCCCGAGGTGCTGCTGCGCCGCGGCCAAGCAGCGGGGATCGGCCAGTGGCAGCTCTGCGCCGATGGCCATTGCGGGCCGCTCGGCGCCGGGCTGCCACCCGACGCGGACCCGGTGCGGCTCTATCCCTGCAACTGAGGCCCATCATGCCGCGCCAGGGCGGCGCTCGGACCCTACCGCCACGCAGCGGCCGGACCCGCCGGATCTCGTTGGACCCCCCGCCCGCAGCCGGCATCTGGCCTTGCATTCCCCCTGGAGCACCCTATTTACCATCCCACTGGATGGCGGAGGGATGGAAAAATGGTGGACAACGTCCGGGAACTGCGGCCTAGGGCGGGCGGCGATACCGAGAAGATCACCATCAACCTGGGCTATGTGGATCTCGGCCATATCGACCTGCTGGTGCAGGAGGGGTTCTATGCGAACCGCACCGACTTCATCCGCACCGCGATCCGCAACCAGATCGAGCGCCATGCGGACGCGGCACGGCAATCCGTCGCCCGCAAAAGCCTGGAGCTTGGCCTGCGCCACTACACCCGCGCGGATCTCGAAGCGGCACAGGCCGCCGGACAGATGCTCGAGATCCGGGTGCTGGGGCTTGCCAGCATCGCCGCCGACGTCTCGCCGGAACTCGCCCGCGCCACGATCGCCTCGATTTCCGTGCTCGGGGCACTGCAGGCCAGCGCCGCGGTGAAGGCCGCCCTGGCCGAACGCATCCGCTGACCTTGCGGCGGCCCTGACCGGGCCGCGCATCCCCACACCAACCGGACCGCAGCGCCACCCGCCCCACGCGGAATGCCGGCGCGCGCCCATGGCCTGAAGGCACCGATCATGACCGCCACGCTGCCAACCCCTATGCTTGAAGCCGCCCGCCTGACCCGGCTGGGCCGCCTGAGCGAAGCCACCGCGCTTCTGCAGCGCGCATTGCAGGGCCAGGAAGGCGCCGCCGGGACGGCCGCACCGGCCGGCGACCGGCGCCCGATCATCGACCTGAAGGCCGAGCCCGATGAAGGCACCACGCCCTCTCCTCGCCTGCCCTTCCCCGGGATGCGTGGCAGCGGCCCGGGCGCGACCCTGGACGGGATCATCCCGCCGCGGGCGCCGCTCCCTCACGGCGGGCTGGCGCCCGGCTGGGGCGGCGCCGGGCAGTTCTCGGCACGGCAGCGGCAGGTGCCAGTGCCCGAGGGGGCCCGGTTCATCGAGGGCAGCTTCACCGGGCCGGCCGGCAGCCGCCCCTACAAGCTCTATATCCCGAGCACCCATCGCGGCGAGCCGGTGCCACTGATCGTCATGCTGCATGGCTGCACGCAGTCGCCCGACGACTTCGCCGCCGGCACGCGCATGAACGTGCTGGCCGAGGAGCAGGGCTTCCTCGTCGCCTATCCCGGCCAGACGCCTTCCGCCAATGCCCAGAAGTGCTGGAACTGGTTCAGTCCCGGCGACCAGCAGCGCGATGGGGGCGAGCCGTCGCTGATCGCGGGCATCACGCGCCAGGTGATGCGGGACCATGCCGTGGACCCAGGGCGGGTCTATGTGGCCGGGCTTTCCGCCGGCGGGGCGGCGGCCGCCATCATGGGGGCCGCCTATCCGGACCTCTATGCCGCCGTCGGCGTGCATTCCGGCCTGGCCTGCGGCGCGGCGCGTGACATTCCCTCGGCTTTCGCGGCCATGCGGCAGGGCGGCGCCGGCACGGTGCCGGGCGGGAGCGGCATCATGCCGACCATCGTGTTCCATGCGGACCGGGATGGCACCGTCCATCCCCGCAACGGCGACCAGGTCATCGCCCAGTCCGGCGCGGCGCGTGGCCTGCGACCGGAGACGCAGCGCGGGCAGGCCGCGGGGGGGCACGCCTACAGCCGCACCTGTCATCTCACGGAGAACGGGCGGGTGATGCTGGAGCAATGGCTCGTGCATGGCGGCGGCCACGCCTGGTCGGGCGGCAGCCCCGCCGGCTCCTACACCGATCCGAAGGGCCCCGATGCCTCGCGCGAGATGCTCCGCTTCTTTCTGAGCCATGCGCGCGGCACCGCCGGCGGAGAGCCGCGCGATTGAACCTTGTGCCTGCTGGGCGGTTTCTCTTTCAGGCCCGGAACAGAAGGTGCGACAGCATGAGCTTGCTGGTGAGGGATCTCTACCACAGTGCGAACGGCGACCGCTGGCAGCTGATGCGCGAGGCCGGCTCGGAGCGGGTTTTTGTGCGGCATCAGGGGAACCTGTCCTCGGGAGGCCATGTGACGGAGCTGACGGTGGAGGACTTCCTCCGCCCGGGCAGCGCTGGCCCGGAACACGTCGCGTTGCGCCGCTTCCTGGACACGGAAGCCGAGGAAGGTTGACCCGGGGCGGCACGGGTGGGGGAGGGATCTCCCCCCACCCCTTCAGGCCGGCGCGATCTCGCCCCGCTCGATGACATAGCTGTGGTCCACCAGCGGGCGCAGCAGCGCCGGGCTGCTCTCGGTGATCAGGATGGCGACCTCCGGCAGCGCCTCCCGCAGCCGCCCCAGAGCCTCGGCGTAGCGGAGCGCCAGGGCGGGAGCGAGGCCCTGGAACGGCTCGTCGAGCAGCACGGCGCGGGTGCCGACCATCAGCGCCCGGCCCAGCGCCACCATCTTGCCCTGCCCGCCCGAAAGCCCGGCGGCGCGGCGCGGCGCCACGTCGCGCAGCTCGGGCAGCAGCTCGAAGACCAGCCCGAGCCGGCGCTCCAGCTCGGCGCGCGGCAATCGCAGCACCTGCGCCGGCAACAGCAGGTTCTCGCGCACGGTGAAGCTGCCGAACAGCCGCCGCTCCTCCGGCGCGTAGCCGATGCCAAGCCTGGCGCGGTGATGCGCCGGCACGCCGTCGGCCTCCCGCCCGTCCAGCGCGATGTGCCCGCGCTGCAAGGGCAGCAGCCCCATCAATGCGCGCAGCGTCGTCGTCTTGCCGGCGCCGTTGCGGCCGATCAGCGCCACCCGTCCGCCGGGCGGCACATGCAGCGCCACGTCGCGCAGCACCGGCGCACCCTCGATCGCCACCGAAGCGCCCTCAAGCCGGAGCATGGCCCGCCGCCTCCTCGGGCAGGATGCCGATGACGTCGCGCCGCACCTGCGGATCGGCCAGCACGGCCTGCGGCGGGCCGAGCGCCATGATCCGCCCCTGCCCCCAGACGGCCACGCGGTCGGCGAAGCGGTCCACCACCTCCATGTCGTGCTCCACGAAGACCGCTGTCACGCCGGACTGCCGCAGCACCCGTGCCAGGGTCTCGACGACGGCCATCTTGTCGGCGGCGGCGACGCCGCTGGTCGGCTCGTCCATCAGCAGCAGGCGCGGCTTCAGGGCGACGGCCATGGCGATGTCGGCCAGCTTGCGCGCGCCCTCGTTCAGCGCGTCGCCCCGGCGCTCGGCCAACGGTGCGAGGCCGAAGCTGTCGAGCAGCGCCATCGCCTCGTCGCGCCAGGCCGGGCGCAGCAGCGGCGCCAGCGGCGACCACGGCCCCTCGCGCGCGGCGATGGCCAGCGCCATGTTCTCCAGCACCGTGTGCTCGGTGAAAAGCTGCGGCAGCTGGAAGGAGCGCGCGATGCCAAGCCGCACGATGCGGCGCGGCGGCAGGCCGAGGATGCGGCGGCCGCGGAAGGTGATCTCGCCGGCCTGCGGCCGCAGATAGCCGGTGGCCATGTTGATGAAGGTGGTCTTGCCGGCGCCGTTGGGGCCGATGATGGCGAGGAACTCGCCCTCCTCCACCGCGAGGTCGATGCCGTCGGCGGCCTTCACGCCGCCGAAGGCGAGGCGCAGGCCGCGCGCCTCCAGCAGCGCGCTCATGCCGCCCGCCGCCGGGCGAAGAGCGCCCGGCCCATGCCCCAGAGGCCGCCGGGCGCGAAGAGGATGACCAGCAGCAGGACGGTACCGAGGATCATCTGCCAGGCATCGGCGACCAGCGCGGCGGCATAGACCCGCGTCAGCTCATAGGCCAGCGCGCCCAGGAAGGGGCCGAGCACGCTGCCGGCCCCGCCCAGGATGGCGATGAAGACCAGTTCGCCCGAGGCGGTCCAGTAGGCCAGAGCGGGGGTGACGTGGCGCGTCGTCATGGCGATCAGGGCGCCGCCGCAGCCGGCCATGCAGGCCGAGAGGACATAGGCCGAGAGCAGCACCCGCCGCGCCGGAACACCCATGAACTCCAGCCGCGGCTCGCGCGTCTTGATGCCCGCCAGCGCCTGCCCCATGGGCGAGGCCAGGTGCAGCCGCACCAGCACGCCGAAGCCGAGCGAGAGGGCAAGCGCCAGCAGCAGCACCGACCAGCCTTGCGCCGCGCCCTCCAGCGCCATCCCCGCGAAGCGGGTGGGCGCGAGGCGGATGCCGTCGGTGCCATGGGTGATGGCATAGAACTTCTCCAGCACGGAGTAGAAGACCATGCTGAGGGCGAGGTTCAGCATGCCGAAGAAGATCTCGCGATAGCGCACCACGAAGAGGCCGACGAGCAACCCCAGCAGCGCCGAACCCAGCGCCGCCACGGGCAGCAGCAGCAGCGTCTCGGGCAGCAGCGGCGCCAGGAAGGCGACGACATAGGCGGCGAAGGCGACGAACAGCGCATGACCGAAACTGACCTGCCCGGCGCGCAGCAGCAGCAGGATGCCGAGCACGGCCAGCCCCTTGGCCAGCGCGATGGTCAGCACGAAGCGCAGCCAGGGCACCGCCCAGGCGACCAGCACCACCGCCAGCACGCCGAGCAGGGCGAGGAGGAGTTCCGCGTGGCGCTTCATATCCGCCGCGTCTCCACCACGCCGAACAGGCCCTGCGGCCGCACCAGCAGCACCACCACCATGATGAGATAGGGAATGACGACCTCCAGCTCCGGCTCGAAATAGACGGCGAAGGCGCGACCCAGGCCGATCAGCAGCGCGGCGAGCGCGGCGCCCTCCACCTGGCCAAGGCCCGCGGTGGCGACCACGGCGAAGGAGAGCACGATGGTCTGGGCCCCCACTCCGGGCACCAGCGAGACGGTGGGCGAGGCCAGCGCGCCGCCCAGCGCCGCCAGCGCCGCGCCGGCGGTGAAGGTGAGCAGCATGACGCGCCCGGCATCGATGCCCATCGCCCGCGCCGCCTCCGCATCGGCGGTGACGGCGACGATCATGCGCCCCGCCAGGGTGCGGCGCAGGAACCAGGCAAGTCCCACCAGCGTCACCAGCGCCACGCCGGGCAGGACGAAGAGCTGGTAGGTGGTGAAGGGGATGACGTCGGCGCCAAAGGGCACGTCCACCGTGCCGAGCAGGCGCAGCGGCGTGTCGTTCACCACCGGCTGCACGCCCCAGACCAGCTTCTGCAGGTCCTCCAGGATCATGAAGAGGGCGAAGGTGATGAGGAGCTGCAGCACCGGCTCGTGCTGGCGGGTGCGGCGCAGCAGCAGCTTCTCGATCGGCGGGCCGAGCACGGCGCCGACCAGCAGCGCCGCCACCAGCAGCAGCGGGAAGGCGAGCCAGTCCGGCAGGCCGCTGGCGGCGAGCAGAAGGCCCAGCGAGGCCGCCGTGTAGCCGCCGATGGCATAGAGGCTGCCATGCGCCACGTTCAGCACCCGCAGCACGCCGAAGACGAGGTTCAACCCCACCGCCACCATGAAGATCGCCGCCGCGTTGGACAGCCCGTCCAGCGTGGCGAGGCCGAGCAGCAGCCCGTTCTGGGCGAGCCAGTCCGCCATCGGCTCAGGGCTTGTAGGCGATGGGCTGCGGCATCTGGTCCAGCATGGCGGGCGTCAGCGTCTTCAGCCAGTCGGCGCTCTTCTGCCCGGCGGGGGTGGTGATGCTCTCGCCCTTGAACACCACCATGTCCGTCATCACGGGGAAGGGATAAGCGTCGGTGGCCATGGTGGTGCCGATGATCTGGTCCTCCAGCCCCTGCCCGTCCTCGCGGATGCGCACCGTGCTGGTCAGCGAGGGGAATTCCAGGCCACGGAAGGCCTGCGCCAGCTCGGCATCGGTCGGCCAGCCGCCACCCTTGGCCTGCATCGCCTTCTCATAGGCCGCCTTGGTGGCAAAGATGGCCTGCGCCATATGGTGGCAGGAGTAGATCGGATAGGCGCCGAAGCGCTGGCGGAAGTCGTTGGTGAAGCGGCGCAGCAGCTCGGGGTCGCGCGGGTTGGGGTGCAGGAACCAGTGGTCGCCGCGGGCGCCGACGATATGCCCGGCCGGCAGCGCCTTGCCGACCCGCTCCATCGAGGATTCCGCCAGCGGCAGCACGAAGGTGCTGCGCTCGAAGAGGCGGCGGTCGGCGGACTGGCGGATCAGCGTGTCGAGGTCGCCGCCCCAGGTGGTGGAGAACACCACGTCCGGCCGCAGCGCCAGCAGGCGGGTGATCTCGGTCGAATAGTCGGTGGCGCCGAAGCGTGGGAACAACTCGGCAACGACGCGCACGCCCGGCTTCAGCGTGTTCATCGCGGTGCGCCAGATGTCCCAGGAATCGCGGCCCCAGGCATAGTCCTGGTTGACCACCGCGAGGCTGCGGAAGTCGGGCTTCATCTTCAGCAGATAAAGCAGCGCCGCCAGCACCTCCGGCGTGGCGTTGGCCTGGGTGCGGAAGGCATAGTCGTAGCGCGCCTCCTCGAAGATGCGCTGGGTGCCGCAGTCCCACAGGATGGTCAGGCGCTTCAGCTCGTCGGCCAGCGGCGCGCAGGCCAGGCAGTCGGCGGAGGAGATGGCGGAGAAGATGAGGTCCACGTCCTCGCTCTGCGCGAGGCGGCGGAACTCGCCGACCACATGGTCCACGCCCGGCCCCTCGTCCACGAAGATCGGGCGGAGCTTGACGCCGCCGATGCCGCCCTCGGCGTTGAGCTGGTCGATCAGCATCTCGGCCGCCTGCCGCCCCGGCACGCCGAAGACACTGGCGGGACCGGAGAGATAGGTGGCGATGCCGATCTTGATCTCCTGCGGACGGCTCGGCTGCGCCTGCGCCGTGCGGCCGGCCAGCAGCAGGCTGCCGGCGGCGAGCCCGGCCTGCAGCACGCCGCGCCGGCCGAGCGGCGGCAGGCCGGCGCCGGGCGCAAGGGGAGCGGCAGGGTTCGGGTGCGGCATGGACGTGTCCTCCGGAAGGGGCCGTTGCTCGGCTCTCGTTGGCAGAGTGGCATGCCGCGGGACCTCGCTCCAAGGAGCGATACCGACATAATCACGAAAGCGTTACATTCTGCCGTATGGAATCGCTGCCGCTTGCCGGCCGGAGTTGTGCTCCCCTTCCGCCTGCGCACCGACCTTCACCGCGGATCTGGTCGCGCAGGAAAAGATGCAGCCGCCCCTGAAGGGCGGCGGGAGGAAATGATGACCCAGATGACCCGTCGCGGCCTGCTCGCCGGCGCTGCGGCGCTGGCCGCCCTGCCCGCCGGCATGGCGCAGGCCGCCGCGCCCTTCCGGAACACCCTGCCGCCTGCCTGGCACCGCTTCCACTTCGGGGATTACGAGGTGACGGTGATCTCGGACGGGCGGCTGCCCCTGGGCAAGCCGGAACCGGCCTTTCCGGCCTCGCCGGCGCAGGAGATCGTCGGTCTGCTGCAGGATAATTTCCTGCCGCCTGACGCGGCGACGCTGGAACAGAACATCCTGGTGCTGAACACCGGCCGCCAGCTCATCCTGTTCGATACCGGCATGGGCGAGAGCATGGGCGAGGCCAGCAAGATGTTCGGCCCGACCACGGGCAAGATGCTCGCCAACCTGCGCGCCGCCGGCATCGAGCCGGAGCAGATCGACCTCGTGGTGCTGACCCATGCCCATTGCGACCATTGCTGGGGGCTGGTGGATGCGAAAGGCGAGCGCGTCTTCCCCAATGCGCAGGTGGCGATCAGCGAGGCGGACCTGAAGTTCTGGACCGACGACGGCAACAAGCGCGGCCCGGCCTTCATGGTGCCCTTCATCGACGGCGCGAAGAAGAACCTCGCAGCCTACCGCGACCGCATGGTGATGGTGCGCGACGAGCAGGAGGTGACCTCCGGCGTGGTGGCGCTCTCCACGCCCGGCCATACGGTGGGCCACCACTGCTACGCCATCAGCAGCGGCAACCAGGTGATGATGAACACCGGCGACCTGGCGCACCACCACATCCTGCTGCTGCGCAAGCCGATGTGGGAGTTCTCCTTCGACACCGACCCGAAGCTCTCGGCGCAGTCGCGCAGCCGGATGCTGGAGCGGCTCGCCACCGACCGAACCCCGGTGCTGTCCTACCACTTCCCCTGGCCGGGGCTCGGCCATGTCGCCCGCCGCAACGACGGCGGCTATGACTGGATCGCCGCGCCGATGGACCTCTCGACGCTCGGCTGACCGGGCGGCGGGGCCTTCCCGCGCCGCCCGGCCGGATCAGGTCAGCTCTGCCGGACGGCGGCGCTGACCTGGTCGAGCAGGCGGTCCATCGCGGCCTGGAAGGCGGGGCCGTCCAGATAGCCCTCGGTGGCGCCGGTCCGCTCCAGAAAGGTCTTCCAGGCCGGGTCCGACATGGCGGCCCGGAAGCGGTCATGCAGCAAGGCGGCCACCTCGTCCGGCATGCCGGCCGGACCCATCAGCCCCTTCATGTTCTCGATCTCGACGTTCCAGCCCAGTTCGCGCAGGGTGGGCACCTCGGGGAAGGCCGGCAGGCGCTGGGCCGAGGCCACGGCCAGCGGCCGCACCGCGCCATCGGCCACCAGCCCACCCATCTCCTCCGGCGCGAGGACGGCCAGTTCCACCGTGCCGGCCAGCAGGGCCTGCAGCGATGGCCCGCCGCCGGTGAAGGGCGCGTGCAGGAACTCCACATCGGCCGCCTTGCCGAGCAGCAGGAAGACGGCGTGGTAGAGCGAACCGATGCCGGAGGAGGCATGGCTGACCGTGCCGGGCTGGGCGCGGGCGGCCTCGACCGCTTCCTTCAGGTTGGCGAAGCGGCTGTTCTTGCCGGCGACGATGAGCAGCGGCTGCCGGGTCAGACGGATCACGGCGCGGAAGGAACGCTTCGGGTCATAGGGAACCTCGCGGAAGGCCGGCAGCGAGGTGCTCTCGCTGCCGCCGCCGACCAGCAGCGCCTGCCCGTCCGGCGGCATGCCTGCCACCTGCTGCGCCGCCAGCGCCCCGCCGGCCCCCGCCTTGTTGACCACCACCAGCGGAACGGGAAAGCGCGTGGCAGCCGCCTGCGCGATGGCGCGCGCCGCGAGATCGGCGCCGCCACCGGGCGCGAAGCCGACAATGATCTCGAGATGGCCGCGGGGCTGCCAGCCGGCACCGCCCTGCGCCCAGGCCTGCGGCGCCATCGAGACGCCGGCGGCGGCCAGCAGGCTGCGTCGCTTGATCATTTCCTGTTCTCCTCCCTAATCTTGCCGGTAAGCTTAGCCGAAGCCCCGGGGAGGTCAGCAGGGAATCCCGCCTTTCCGGACCGTTCCGGCATAAAAAAGGAAATGTCCCCGCCATGCCGGAAGCCTCGCCTCCCATCCCGGAGGGCGCCTGCGACTGCCACATGCACATCTACGGCGACCCCGCCCGCTACCCGGTCGCCCCCACCAACCCGACACCGCCCCCCTTCGAGGGCACGCTGGATGCCTACCGGCGCGTCATGGCGCGGCTTGGGCTCTCGCGCGTCATCGTGGTGCAGCCGACAGCCTATGGCGCGGACAACCGCTGCACCCTGGATGCCGTGGCGGCGCTCGGACCGGCGGTCGCCCGCGCCGTGGTGGTGGTGACGCCGGAGACCGCGGAGGCGGAACTGGCGCGGCTGGCCGAACAGGGCGCGCGGGGGGCGCGGGCCTTCATGATGAAGGGAGGGCTGGTGCCCTGGCCGGAGCTGCGGCGGCTCTCGGCCCGCGTCGCGCCGCTGGGCTGGCATGTGCAGCTGCAGTTCGACGGCGGCGAGCTGCCGGAGCGCGAGGCGCTGATCCGCAGCCTGGAATGCCCCGTCGTCATCGACCATCTCGGCCGCTTCGAGGAGCCGGTCACGCCCGACCACCCGGCCTTCCGCTGCCTGCTGCGCCTGGTGGAGACCGGGCGGGTCTGGGTGAAGGCCTCCTCGCCCTATGGCGTGTCGCGCAGCGGGCCGCCCGGCTATGCGGATGTCTCCGCCCTTGCCCGGGCACTGATCGCGGCGGCGCCGGAACGCATCGTCTGGGGCTCGAACTGGCCGCACCCCAATGCCCCGGCGCCGAAGCCGGACGAGAAGGCCCTGCTGGACCTGCTGGCCGACTGGGCGCCCGAGGAGGCGGTGCGGCGGCGCATCCTGGTGGAGAATGCCGGCCGCCTCTACGGTTTCCCGCTCTAGGCGGGAGGGCCTCGCGCCCTTCCCTGCGCGCCACCCCCCCCTCCCGATGAAAGGCCATGCCAATGGACCAGCCGGGCAGCCCGGCACCGGGCAGCGCCGATCGCCGGACGGAACTGGCCGCCGACCGCACCGTGCTGGCCGCCGAGCGGACCTATGCCGCCTGGGTGCGCACGGGCTTCGCCGCGCTCGCCTCCGGGGTGGGCGCGAAGAAGGTGATGGGCGGCGTGCTGCCGGAATGGGGCGTGCTGACCACCGGCACGGTGCTGGTGCTGTTCAGCGCCTTCTGCTTCGTCGCGGCGATCTGGCGCGAGCTGCGGGCCGGCGCGCCACCGCCGGAGCCGGATGTCCGGCGGCTTCCGCGCTTCCTGCTGTTCGCGGTGAACGGCTTCCTGGTGCTGGTCTGCTTCGCCGCGCTGCTGGGGGTGTGGTTCGGCCGGACCACGGGCTAGGGGCAGCGGGGAAGGAGGTTTCCGGCGCCGGCTTTACACCGCCCGGCAACAGGAACCTGATGAAGCCGCATGCACGCCGCCCGCCACCGCATCGCCGCCCGCGTTATCATCCGCCCTGACGGGCGGATGACGGGGATGCGATGGCCTCTCGCACCGCATTCCCTCATCCAGCCCCGCCGGACCGGCCGGGGCTTCCTGCCATGCCCGCCCGCCCTTTCCCGGAGCAAGGTCATGCGCCCCCATCCCTGCCCCGGCCTGCGATGGCCGCCCCTCTGGAGGGCGCATCGGTGAACACCGACCTGCTGGCCTTCCTGGGTTTCGCCGTCGCCGCCTCCGCCACGCCGGGGCCGAACAACATCATGGCCCTGGCCACCGCCGCGCGGCACGGGCTGCGGGCCACTGTCCCGCTCATCCTGGGCGTCGCCGCCGGCTTCGGCTTCATGCTGACCGTCATCGGCACCGGCCTCGCCCAGCCGCTGGCCAGCCATGCCGGGCTTCACACGGCGCTGCGCTGGGCGGGCGCCGCCTGGATGCTGGTGCTGGCCTGGCAGATCGCCCGCGCCGGCAGCCCCGCCGCCCCGAAGGCACCGCGGGCGGGCGCGCCGCTCGGCTTCTGGGGCGCCTGCGCCTTCCAGTGGGTGAACCCGAAAGCCTGGATTCTCGCCGTGGCGACCACCGCCACCTATACCCTGCCCGGCGAGAGCCTGACCCCGCAGGTGCTGGTGCTGGCAGGCCTGTTCATGCTGGTCACGCTGCCCAGCCTCGGCGCCTGGGCGCTGCTCGGGGCCGGGAGCGGCCAGCTGCTCGCTTCGCCCCGCCGGATGCGCGCCTTCAACCTGGCAATGGGGCTGCTGCTGGCCGCCTCAGTCATTCCTGCGGTGCTGGAGTAGTGCCGGCAGGCGGCACCAGCAGCATCAGGCAGTTCCTCCGGGAAGAGCGGCCGGACGTGGTCCAGGATTAGAGACGGCCGGCCATCTGCTTCTCCTCAGCAGCGGAGGGCGGAACGTTGTTCGCTGCTTTGGAAGGCCGGCGCAGATGCCGGCCGCCGCGCTTGGAGCGCAGCTTTCCGGCCGCGGCAACGTTGATGGCGGCAGAGGCGGTGCAGGAGCCTGGCACCAAGCTGCCCGCCAGTTCAGCCAGGGAGGCGACAGACCGGATGGAGTCCCGCATCAGGGGAGCACGCGCGCCGGCCGACCAGCCAGCCCTGCAGCCGCGCGCAGCCGGCGGCCAGCCGCCCCTCCTGCCCCACGATCTCGTCCGGCCGGTGAAGCAGGCGATCGTCGCCCGGGTGGTTGCCCTGTTCAACGACCGTGACCGTGGCGAGCGGCCGGTCGCGCGGCGCCCGGACGGGCTGTTCGGCCCACAGGCGGTCGCCTGGCGCGTGCATGGCGACGTGGGCTCGATGATGGTCGGCGGCGTCGCCGGCCTGCTGCTGCAGATGCTTCATCCCGGCGTGCTGGCCGGCGTGTGGGACCATTCGAACTTCCGGGCCGACATGCATGGCCGGCTGCGGCGGACGGCGCGCTTCATCGCGCTCACCACCTATGGCGGGCGCATGGAGGCGGAAGCCGCCATCGCGCGCGTCCGCGGCATCCATGACCGGGTCCGCGGCGTACTGCCGGACGGCAGGCCCTATGCGGCGAGCGATCCCGCCCTGCTGGCCTGGGTGCACGTGACCGAGGCGACCTGCTTTCTCGATGCCTGGATCCGCTATGCCGAACCCCGCATGACGGCGGCCGACCAGGACCGCTACTTCGCAGAGATGGCGCAGGTCGCCACCGCGCTCGGGGCCGACCCGGTTCCGCGCACACGCTCCGCGGCGCAGCGCCTGATGATCACGATGCGGCGGCAACTCGCCTGCGATGCCCGCACGCGCGAGGTCGCCCGCCTGGTGCTGACGCAGCCCGCCTCGGGGCGGATGGCCGAGCCGGTGCAGGCCCTGGCCATGCAGGCCGCAGTCGATCTGCTGCCGGCCTGGGCGCGGCGCATGCACGGGCTGCATGTGCCTCTGCTCCGCCGCCCGCTCATCCGCGCCGGCACCTTCGGCGTCGCGCGGACGGTGCGGTGGGCTTTCGAACAGGGCCCGCCCGGAGCGTTTCTCCGGCGGGGTTAACGAGATGGTGAGAAGTGGCCGCTATGCTTCCCCTCGCCAGCCGCACAGCCGCGGCGGGCAAGGATGCATTTCCCAAAACGGGAAAGGGGCGCGGCCATGCAGATCCTCAAAGTCGTTCTCGGCTCCACGGCATTTTTCCTGTGCCTGTGGCTGACGGCAGGCATGCTGGGCGATTCGCTGCTGGGCGCGGGAACCCAGGAATGCGCGCGGGTCACCGAAGCAGGGCCCGGAGGCAAGCCGTTCGGCACGGACGATGTTCTGGAAGCCGTCTGCCTGATGAACGGCGATACCGGCTATACCACCGTCCTGCCCGGACTCGGCGGCTCCCGCCGGCCTACCGCCGGGTCGCCCGCGCGGCTCAAGACCGCTTCGGCGGCGACCGGCTGAGGCCGGCTTCAGCCCATGCGCCGGCGGGCGCGGCGCAGCAGCCAGCCCCAGATGCCCGGCGCCTTCTCGATGGCATCCCGAAGCGCCTTCAGCTCAGCCTCGGTCCTGGAGCGGGCCAGGGCAGCCTCCACCGCCAGGCCCCGCGCGACCTGACGCTCCTCCTCCAGCGTCGCCAGGCGGCGAGCCAGCACCAGGTTGCCAGCCTCGGTGCGGCTGAGCTCCACCTGCCGCAGCAAGGCGCGCGCCTCCTCCAGTTCGCGGCGGAGCTGGGAAATCTCCTGCCCCGGATCCATCACCTGCCGGCCGGCTTTGCGTGCCACGCTCTTCGGTCGGCCACGGCCCATTCTGCTCTCTCCTGTGCGGCGGGGGCGGCGTGCGGCGCAGGCCGCCACTCCCTACATCTGGGTTCGGGGCGAGACACTACGCGAGGCGCTGCGGAAGTCGAAGCCCCGCAGGATTGGCAAAGCGCTCCCACCCGGCTACCGCCTGGGCATGGACCTCTATCTCCCCGCTCTGATGCTGCTGTCCGGCGCCGCCGCCATCCACAGCCGGGCCGGCATTCCCGAGTTGCGCCCCGCCTCGGACGCCACCGAGGCCGTGTGGAAGCTTCTGGCCAAGCTCGCCTTCCTGGCATGGCTCGGGCTGCTGGCCTGGGGGTGGTTCTTCCGCTCCTGGCAGGAGGCGGCGCTTGGGCTCGGGCTGTCGCTGCTGGTCAGCGTCCTGCTGGCTGCCATCGGGCCGCGGCCGGGCTGGTGGGCCTTCTCGCTGGCGATGGCCGTGGCAGGGCTGGCGCTCGGTATCCTTCTCGTGCTGCGCTGAACGCGCGAGGGAGGAGCGGCACGCCATGATCTTCGAAGGGTTCACTCTGGAAGAGCGGATGGTCGAGGGGCAGCGGCTTCGGCTGCGGCGCGGCGGCGAGGGGCCGCCTTTGCTGCTGCTGCACGGCAATCCGCAGACCCATGTGATGTGGCATGCGGTGGCGCCGGCGCTGGCGCGGCGCTTCACGATCATCTGCCCGGACCTGCGCGGCTACGGCTTCTCCGGCAAGCCCGGTCCCAGCGCGGACCATGCCCCCTATTCCAAGCGCACCATGGCGGCCGACCTGCTGGGGCTGATGCGCCAGCTCGGGCATGAGCGCTTCCGCGTGGTGTCGCATGATCGCGGCGCCCGCGTCGCGCATCGGCTGGCGCTGGATGCACCGGAGGCGGTCGAGCGCCTGGCGGTGCTCGACATCGTGCCGACCATCGAGCATTTCGAGCGCACCGACATGGCCTTCGCCATGGGCTATTATCACTGGTTCTTTCTGGCGCAGCGGCACGACCTGCCGGAGCGGATGATCCTGCGCGACGTCGAGGACTGGTTCGACCTGCAGACCAGCCGCGAGCCGAAGGATCGCGGCTTCTTCCATCCCGAGGCGCGGGCCGACTATCTGGCCGCCCTGAGGCAGCCCGGCACGGTCGCCGCGATCTGCGAGGACTACCGCGCGGCGGCGACAATCGATCTGGAGCACGACCGGGAAAGCCGGGCGGCGGGGGAAAAGATCCGCTGCCCCCTGCTGGCGCTGTGGGGCGCCAGGGGAAAGATCGGAGTCTGGTATCAGCCGCTGGAGCTCTGGCGGGCCTATGCCGCGGGGCCGGTCAGCGGCGGACCGGTCGAGAGCGGGCACTATCTCGCGGAAGAGGCCCCGGAGGCAGTGCTGGCTGCCCTGGAGCCCTTCCTCGGCTGACACCCGGATCGCGGGGGCGGCGTTGCGCCCCCTGCCCTATCCTCAGGCGGCCGCGCGGCGGTTGTGGCGGCCCTCGCGCACCTCCTCGACAATCTTCGCCACGAAGGCGTCGAGGTCCTTCGGGGAGCGGCTGGTGACGATGCCCTGGTCGGTCACCACTTCCTCGTCCAGCCAGGTGGCACCGGCATTCTGCACGTCGGTCTTGATCGAGGTGAAGGAGGTCATCTTACGGTCCTTCGCCAGCCCGGCCTCAACCAGGATCCAGGGGCCGTGGCAGATCGCGGCGACGACCTTGCCCTGTGCGGCGAAGTCCTTCACCAGCGCGATGGCCTGCGAATTCACCCGGAGATGGTCGGGATTGATCACGCCGCCCGGCAGCACGATGGCATCGTAGTCCGCCGCGCTCACCTCGCCGAGCTTGCGGTCCACCTTGACCTTCTCGCCCCAGTCCTCCGGCTGCGCGGCGCCATTCCAGGCGACGATCACGCCGGGTTCGCGGGTCTTCTCGGGGGCGGCGACCTCGACCTTGGCGCCCCTGGCGCGAAGCTGCTCCAGTGGCACCAGGAGTTCCGGCTGCTCGAAGCCATCGGTCGCCACGATCAGGATCCGGGCCTGGTTGATATCCGTCATTGCGCATCTCCCTTACGGTTCGTCAGGGAGAACACGGGCCCCTGGGAGGAGTTCCGCAGGCCGCCTCCCGCTGCGCGGGGGTCAGGGCAGCACGAGGAACAGATCGGTATCGCCGGTGCTGGCGCCCTCAGCCGTGAGCAGTGCGTGGGCCTGGCCGCGGTGATGGGTCTGGTGATTGAAGAAGTGCACCGCCAGCAGCGCCATGGGCCGCCGGACCTCGCGGCCGGCCGCGCCGCTGAACCAGGTGAGATCACCATCCAGCGCAGCCTGCTCCAGTCCTGCCGCCCAGGCCTCGATGCGGGTGTCGAGCGCCTCCCGTGTGGCGCGCAGGGTGGCGAACTCCTCGATCATGCGGGAGCTCTCGGGCAGCTTTACCGGCGGCGGCGGGCCGCCATCGAAGCGGCTCATCCACATGGTATCGCCCCAGACGAGGTGACACAGCGTCCCATGCAGGGAACCGAAAAAGGCGCCGCGCGGGCGCCGGCGCGCCGCCTCGTCCAGCGTGGCGGCGGCGGCGTAGAAGCGCCGGTTCATCTCGGCATTGTAGGCCGCCATGGCGCGGCAATAGGCGGGTGTGATCATGCCGGGATGGTAACAGGGCTGCCGGAGCCGCCGGAGGAGGTTTTTGTCAGTTCAGGGCTGCGCTGACTGCCAGCGCGGGAACCCGAAGAAAAAAGATGGGGGTCTGGGGGAATTCTTCCCCCAGCCTTTTACAGGTACAGGGCGCGATAGAGGATGATCTGGTCCGCCGGGCCACCCGCAGCGGTCCGGCCGAAGCCGGGGATGCGGCCCGCTTCCGTCCAGCCCAGGCGGTGCAGCAGCGCCGCTGCCGCCTCGCCGGCGCGGCAGTCCAGCGTCAGCAGGCTGCGGCCGATGCCGCGCGCCGCCTGCTCGGCACGCTGAACCAAAGCCTGGCCCACGCCGGCGCGGCGGAAGTCGGGATGCACCAGGAGCTGCCGCACGACGGCGCGGTGCGTCTCGGTCTCCGGCGTGCCGAGGTCGAGCTGCACGGTGCCGGCCATCCGGCCCTCCTGCCAGGCGACGAGCAGCAGGCGCGTGCCCATCGCCACATCGGCCGAGACCTTGCGCCAGACCCCGCGTGCCGCCTCGGCGGAAAGCGGGTTGCGATAGCCGAGGCTGGCGCCATCAGCCACGCAGGCGACCAGGATGCTGGCCAGGCTGCGCTCGGCGCTGGCGGCCGCGGCGGCGTCGAGCGCCTCCACGGCGAGGCCGATGGCGGGCTTGGCGTAGCGGAACTCCAGCGACTTCGAGATGTCGTCGAGAATGCGGATCGAGCCGGCGCGCACATAGCCGCGCTTCTCGTAGAAGCGGTGCGCGGCCTCGAAGCGCGTGTCGGTCCAGAGCACCATGCGCTCGGCGCCCTGGCGGCGGGCATGGTCCTCGGCGCGGGAGATCAGCGCATGGGCGAGGCCGGTGCCCCGCTGCGCCTTCTCCACGTACATCTTGCAGATCTCCCAGGCGCGGTCGGAGCCGAGCGGCCGGGTGGCGACCATGCCGGCGATGCGGCCCTCCACCTCGCCGGCCCAGACGGCGCCGCCCGCCTTGGCGAAGTAGCTGGCCAGGGCGCGCAGCTCCGGCACCTCGCCATCCACGTCCAGGATGCAGTTCGGGTACTCGGCCCAGGCATCGCCGATCAGGCGGATATACTGCGCGGCATCCTCATCGCGGCCGGGGCGGATGGTGGCCTGCATCGCGCTCACGCCAGCTCCCGGCAGAACTCCTGGATGCGGGCGCAGGCCTCGCGCAGGCTTTCCGTATCGGTGGCGTAGGAGACGCGCAGATAGGGGCTCATGCCATAGGCCGCGCCCTGCACCGTGGCGACCAGCTTCTCCTCCAGCAGCGCCATGGCGAAGTCGGTGTCGTTCTCGATCCGGCGGCCGCCCCTGGTGGTCTTGCCGATGCAGCCGGCGATGTTGGGATAGACGTAGAAGGCGCCTTCCGGCTTGTGGCAGGCGATGCCGGGGGCGTCGTTCAGCATCTGCACCACGAGGTCGCGCCGCTGGCGGTAGATCGCGGCGCGCTCCGCCACGAGCTCCTGCGGCCCTTCCAGCGCCGCGGCGGCGGCGGCCTGGCCGACGGTGGAGACGCCGGCGGTCAGCTGGCTCTGCATGTTGGCCATCGCCTTGATCAGCGGCTTCGGCCCACCGCAGAAGCCGATGCGCCAGCCGGTCATGGCATAGGTCTTGGAAGCACCGTTGACGGTCAGCACGCGGTCCTTCAGGCGCGGCTCGACATCGGCGATGGTGCAGAACTCGAAGCCGTCATAGACGAGGTGCTCGTACATGTCGTCCGTCAGGATCCAGACATGCGGGTGCTTCAGCATCACCTCGGCGATGGCCTTCATCTCCGCCCGCGAGCAGGCGGCGCCGGTCGGGTTGTTCGGGAAGTTCAGGAACAGCCACTTGGTCCTCGGCGTGATGGCGGCGTCCAGGTCCTCCGGGCGCAGCTTGAAGCCGTTGTTCTGCGGGCAGTTGACGTAGGTGGGCTTGCCGGTGGCGAGCTTGGCCATCTCGGCATAGCTGACCCAGAAGGGGGCGGGGATCAGCACCTCGTCGCCCGGGTCGCAGGTGGCCAGCAGCGCGTCCATGATGATCTGCTTGCCGCCATTGGCGACCAGGATCTCGTCCAGCGCGTAGTCCAGGTTGTTGTCGCGCTTGAACTTCTTCTGCACCGCCAGCTTCAGGGCGCGGGTGCCCTCCTGCGGCGGGTATTTGGTGTCGCCGGCCAGCGCTGCCCGATGGGCGGCCTCGATGGCATGCGGCGGGGTCGGGAAATCGGGCTCGCCGATGGAGAGGCTGATCACCTTCTTGCCCTCGGCGGCGAGGGCGCGGGCGCGCTGCGTCATGGCCACCGAGGCGGCGAGCGAAACTTCCTTCAGGCGTCCGGCGAGAGCGGGCATGGGTGCGGCAGTCTCCGACATGTCAGGCGGGCGAAGGCGCGCAGCCTAGAAGCGCACGCCGCCGCCGCCAAGGTGCCGTGGCCCTGATCCAGCGCAGGGCGGCCCCGCACACCGCGCCTTAAGCTCGGACTGAAGCCAGCAGAGGGCGATGAAGGATGGCCAAGATGATGCGGGCCGCGGTGGCGCGGCGCCTGGGCGGGGCGCTCACGATCGAGGAGGTGCCGGTGCCGGAGCCGGGGCCGGGGCAGGTTCTGGTGCGCCTGGCCGCCTCCGGCGTGTGCCATACCGACCTGCACGCGGTGCGCGGCGACTGGCCGGTGAAGCCCAACCCGCCCTTCATTCCCGGGCATGAGGGGGTCGGATACGTGGCCGCGCTGGGCGCCGGGGTGACGCGGGTGAAGGAGGGCGACCGGGTGGGCGTGCCCTGGCTGCATACCGCCTGCGGCGCCTGCCCCTATTGCCGCACCGGCTGGGAGACGCTCTGCGGCAGCCAGAAGAACACCGGCTACTCGGTGAATGGCAGCTTCGCCGAATATGTCCTGGCCGATCCGGACTATGTCGGGGTGCTGCCGGACAGGCTGGAGTTCGGCCCGGCGGCGCCGGTGCTCTGCGCCGGCGTCACCGTCTACAAGGGGCTGAAGGAAACCGAGGCGCGGCCCGGCGAGTGGGTGGCCATCTCGGGCATCGGCGGCCTCGGCCACATGGCGGTGCAGTATGCCAAGGCCATGGGCCTGCATGTGGCGGCGGTGGACGTGCATCCGGAGAAGCTTGAGCTGGCCCGCAGCCTGGGTGCCGACCTGGTGGTGAACGCCCGTGAGGAGGACCCCGGCCAGGCCGTGCAAAAGGTCGGCGGGATGCATGGCGTGCTAGTGACGGCGGTCTCCCCCACCGCCTTCGAGCAGGCCTTCGCCATGCTGCGGCCGCACGGGACGATGGCGCTGGTCGGCCTGCCGCCGGGGCGCTTCGCCATGCCGATCTTCGACACCGTGCTGAAGCGGATCACGGTGCGCGGCTCGATCGTCGGCACACGGCAGGACCTGGAGGAGGCGCTGGCCTTCGCCGGCGAGGGCAAGGTGGCGCCGCATTTCAGCTGGGGCACGCTGGACGAGATCAACGACATCTTCGAGCGCATGGAGCAGGGTGCCATCGACGGCCGCATCGTGCTGCGGCTGGACTGAAAAGCGGCGCCGGGAAGGGGGCGCTCCCCCCTCCCCGGCGGCTCCCCCTCCTACCGCGGCATCACGCTGCGCCCGACGCCCTGCGGCGAGAGTTGCCAACCGGCCGCGCGCATGTCCGCCACCGCGGCGTCGAAGGAGGCGATGCGGTCGGGGCCGGCGGGATGGGTGGAGAGCAGGCTCGTCCGGGTCTGGCCGGAGAGGCGGCCGAGCGCGACCAGCATCTCGCGGGCCTCGCCCACATCGTAGCCGGCCTGGTGCAGGATGGTGGCGCCGACCGCGTCCGCCTCGCGCTCCTGCGCCTTGCTGTAAGTGATGACGGCAAGCTGCGAGCCGATGCCCGCCGCACCCTGCACCAGCCCATCCGACTGCAACCCGGCATAGGAGCCGATCACCGAGGCCAGCACCCCGCCCAGCGCGGCGCCGAGCTGGGCGCGGGTGTTTGTGCTCTGCACGTGGTTGGCGGCGTGGTGCGCCATCTCATGGGCGATGACGAAAGCCAGCTCATCGTCGTTGCGGGCATATTCGGCGACGCCGCGCTGCACGACGATGTCGCCCTCGCCGGTGGCGGCGGCGTTCAGCTCCTGGCTCGGGTCATAGACGAAGCGCCAGGAGCACTCGCGCCCGAGTTCCCGGCAGACGGCGCTGCCGGCGGGCGCCAGCCGGCGCGCCACCCGGGCGATGGCTTCCTTGGCCTGCTCCTCCGTCAGCGGGCGCCGCACCGGCGCCTGGCCCTGGCCGATCTCGGCCGTCGCGGCAGCCCGGGCGGCCGGGCTGACGGACGGCACCTGATAGGCGGGATCCATGCAGGCCCCCAGGGGCAGCAGAATCAGCAGCGGCAAGGCAGGGCGCATGGGCTTTCCTCCTCCGGGGTTCTTCCTTGCCCCGGGCAACGTCAGGGGGCGGAGATGGCTGCATTCAGGCGCGCGGCGGGAGGCGCAGCATCCAGCCGAACGCCTGCTCCCGCTCCGGCCGAAAGCCGAGGCGCGCGTAGAAGCACAGGGCGGGGCTTTCCTTCAGGATCTCCAGCAGGACCGGCAGTGCCGGCCGCTCGGCCAGCAGGGCGGCCATCACGGCGCTGTCCAGGCCACGGCCCTGGCAGTCCGGCTCAAGATGGAGGGTGGCAATTTCGGTATGGTCCGCGTGGTGGCGGATCGTCACGCAGCCCAGCAGGCGGCCAGCCGGGTCCTCGATGCACCGCGTGGCGGCGGAGTCGAGCTCTCGCGCATGCGGGCGCGGCGACGGGCGGGACCCCAGCGGCCCAGTCGCGCCAGATCGGTGCGCAGGGTGCGGCTGGAAAGGTCGAGGAGGCGCTCGAAATCCGCCTCCTCCGCGGCGTGGAAGCGGAAGGACGGGGCGACGCCCCGCCCTTCCCCGCCGCTCACGCCAGGCCGGCGCAGAAGCGCTGGATGCGGGTGCAGGCCTCGGTCAGCGAGGCGTCGTCGGTCGCGTAGCTGATGCGGAAATGGCCCGGGAACATGAAGGCCGAGCCGTGCACGGCGGCCACGCCCTCATCCTCCAGCAGCGCGGTCACGAAGTCCTCGTCCGTTTCGATCCGCTTGCCGGAGGCGGTGGTCTTGCCGAGGCAGCCATGGATGGAGGGGAAGACGTAGAAGGCGCCGTCCGGCACGATGCAGTGGATGCCCGGCGCCTTGTTGAGCAGGCCGACGACGAGGTCGCGGCGCTTCTCGTAGACCTTGCGCATCTCCTCGACGGACTCCTGCGGGCCGTTCAGCGCCTCGACGGCGGCGGCCTGGGAGACCGAGGAGGTGTTGGAGGTGGACTGGCTCTGCAGCTTGTCCATCGCCTTGGCCAGCGCCAGCGGGGCGCCGGCGAAGCCGATGCGCCAGCCCGTCATCGCCCAGGCCTTGGAGCAGCCGTTCATGGTGATGGTGCGGTCGCGCAGGCGCGGCTCCACCTCCACCATGGTTCTGGCCTTGAAGTCGCCATAGACCAGCTTCTCGTAGATGTCGTCGGTGAAGATCCAGACGTCCGGGTGACGCAGCAGCACCTCGGCCAGCCCCTTCAGCTCGGCCTCGGTATAGGCCGCGCCGGTCGGGTTGCAGGGGTTGTTCAGGATGAACCATTTGGTCTTCGGGGTGATCGCCGCCTCGAGCTGCTCGGGGGTGATCTTGAAGCCCTGGTTCTGCCCGGCGGAGATGATGACCGGCGTGCCCTCGGCCAGCGAGACGATGTCGGGATAGGAGACCCAGCAGGGCGCCGGGATGATCGCCTCGTCGCCCGCGTCGATGGTGGCCAGCATGGCGTTGAAGATCACCTGCTTGCCGCCGGTAGAGACGACGATCTCCTCCGGCTTGTAGTCCAGGCCGTGCTCGCGCTTGAAGTAGGCGGCGGCCGCCTCGCGCAGCGCCTTGGTGCCGGAGACGTCCGTGTAGCGGGTCTCGCCGGCCTGGATGGCGCGGATCGCCGCGTCCTTGATGTTCTGCGGCGTGTCGAAATCCGGCTCGCCCGCGGAAAGGCTGATGATGTCCTTGCCCGCCGCCTTGAGCGCCCGCGCCTTGGCGGAGATGGCGATGGTCTGGGAGGGGGCGATGCGGTCGAGCCGCTCGGCGGTCAGGTTCATGGTCGCGACGGATCCAGCACAGGAAGGCCGCGGACCCTAACGCCCGAACGGCGCCCCCGGCAACCCGCGGCGGGCAGCCGGAGGCCGATTCCGCGCCTTTAGGCCACCGTCTTGCGGTAGAGGTGCCAAGTGGCGTGGCCCAGCACCGGCACGGCGACCGCCAGCCCGACGAAGAGCGGCAGGCTGCCCAGCAGCAGCAGCCCCGCCACGATCAGCCCCCAGAGCGCCATCGGCACCGGGTTGGCACGCACCGCGCGGAAGGAGGTGCGGATGGCGGTGCCGGCATCAATCCCCCGCCCCTCGGCACCGCGATCCAGCAGCATGGGGAAGGAGACCACCGTCAGCATCAGCACCGCCAGTGCGAAGAGGAAGCCGGCCGCATTGCCGACGACGATCAGCGTGAGGCCCTCGGGGGTGCCGAACAGCCGGTCGACGAAGGCGCGGATGGAAGTGGGCGGCATGTCGCCGATGGTGACGGCATAGAGCGCCTCCGCGACCAGCAGCCAGACCAGGAAAATGGCCAGCAGCATCAGGCCGAGGCCGAGGATGGAGCCGAAGGCCGGCGAGTGGCGCACATCCAGCGCATTGACCCAGGAGACCGGCAGCCCCTTCTCGCGCCGCCGGCTCAGCTCGTAGATGCCGATCGCGGCGACCGGGCCGACCAGCGCGAAGCCCGAGACCATCGGCCAGATCAGCGGCATCAGCGACCGGCCGGCCATGGCGTTGGCGGCGATCAGCCCGATGATGGGGTAGATGATGGCCAGAAAGATGAGCTGGGTGGGGTTGGCCAGGAAATCATCCCAGCCGCGCCGCAGGGCATCCCACACGTCAGCCGTGCTGATACGGCGGATGGAGGCCCGCTCGGGCGGCGTGGCGCGCTCCAGAGTCCAGACGGTATCCATCATTCGTCCTCCCGTGCCGTCGCCGGGGTGGCGGCGGCCTTACGTTAGGCGGAGGGCCCGATGGCAGCCGGACGCGACCACGCGGGTCGTCCACGGGGAAGATCATGGGGAATGGCCAAAATGTTGCAAGCGCGGCATTGCTGCGATTGCGTTCCGAATGCGTGAGCGGCCCGGGATGGCGGCGCGCTGTGGCGGGCGTGCCACAACGCGCCTCAGCGGCGCCCGAGCACGCCGCGCAACAACAGCAGCGCACCGCCCGCACTAGTCAGGGCCAGCAGCAGGATGACCACCGCCAGGGCATTGATCTCCGGCGTCAGGCCAAGGCGCAGCATGGAGAAGACCACCATCGGCAGGGTGGTGCCGGCAGGGCCGGAGACGAAGCTCGCCACCACCACGTCGTCCAGCGAGAGGGTGAAGGCGAGCAGCCAGCCCGCCACCAGGCTCGGCGCCAGCAGCGGCAGGGTGATGGTGGCGAAGGTGGTGGCGGGGCCGGCGCCGAGGTCGCGCGCGGCCTCCTCCAGCTCCCGCTCCAGCGTGGCGAGGCGGGCCTGCACCAGCACGGCGGCATAGGCGCCGCCGATGGTGGCATGGGCGAGCAGGATGGTGGTGGCGCCGCGCTCGGCGGGCCAGCCGGTGGCGCCTTCCAGCAGCACGAAGAACAGCAGCAGGGAGAGGCCGGTCACCACGTCCGGCAGCACCAGCGGCGCGCCGGCCAGCGCGCCGAAGAGCGGGCGGCCACGGAAGGGGCCCTGGCGCGCCAGCACCCAGCCGATGCAGCCGCCCAGCACCACCGCCAGCGTCGCGGCGCTCGCCGCCACGCGCAGCGAAAGCCAGGCGGCGGCCAGCAGGCGCTCGTTGCCCGCCAGCGCCACGAACCAGCGCCAGGAGAAGCCGCCCCACTGGAAGGGAATGCGCGCGTCGCTGAAGGCGTAGCCGGCCAGCAGCAGCACCGGCAGCCAGAGGAACAGCAGGCCGAGCAGCAGGCCGAGGCGCGGGAAGAGCGAGCGCCTCATGAGCGCGCCTCTAGCCGCTGGAACAGGTGGATGGGGATCAGCAGGGCGAGCAGCAGCAGCACCGCCAGCGCCGCCGCCGTGGGCCAGTCGCGGTTCTGGAAGAACTCCTGCCACAGCACCCGGCCGACCACCTGGGCGGAAGGCGGGCCCAGCAGCTCAGGGATGACGTATTCGCCGGCTGCCGGAATGAAGACCAGCAGGAAGGCCGCCGCGGCGCCGGGGGCGGCCAGAGGGAGCGTGATGGTGCGGAAGACGGTGAAGCCGCCCGCCCCCAGGTCGGCTGCCGCCTCCTCCAGCACCGGGTCGAGGCGGGATAGGCTGGCATAGAGCGGCAGCACGGCGAAAGGCAGGTAGGCGTGCACCATGCCGAGGAAGAGCGCCGGCCAGGAATAGAGCAGCGGCAGCGGCGTCTCGATGAAGCCCCAGGCCTGGAGCAGGTGGTTGATCCAGCCTTCGTCGCGCAGCAGGCCGATCCAGGCGCCGAGACGCGGCAGGAAGCCGGTCCAGAAGGGCAGCAGCACCAGCAGCAGCAAGGGCGCGCGCCAGGCGGCAGCGGCGCGCACCAGGCCCAGCGCCATCGGGAAGGCCAGCAGCAGGCAGAGGCCGGCGGTGGCACCGGCCACCACCAGCGCCTTGAGGAAGGCGGCGCGGTAATAGGGGTCGCCGAGCACCAGGGCAAAGGAATCGCCGTTCAGCCCCGCCACACCGGGCAGGTTGAAGGGCGGCACGCCTTCCGCCGGCCAGGAGACGGAGAGCACCAGCACCACCAGTAGCGGCACCGCGACCAGCAAGCCCAGCCAGAGCACCGGGACGAGCAGCGGCAGGCGGCGCATCAGCCGAGCAGCGGCACAACGGCGGCCGCCTCCCAGGACAGTTGCACCGTGCTGCCGCGCGGCGGCGGGGCACCGTCCTCCTCGGCATGGCCGACGCGCAGCACGGCGCCGCCGGGCATGCGCACCAGCAGCAGGCTGTCATCGCCACGGAAGGCCACCTCCTCGATGGTGCCGGATGCGGTGTTGGGTCCGCTGGCGCCGGAGCGGAGGGCGATGCGTTCGGGGCGGAGGGCGCAGGCGGTGCAGCCTTCCGGCAGGGTCTCGGCCGGGCGCAGGGTGCCGCCGAGCAGGGGGCAGTCCAGCCCCCCTGCTCCGTCCGGCCGGCCTTCCAGCACGTTGGCACCCCCCAGAAAGCTGGCGACAAAGCGCGTCGCCGGCCGCTCATAGACCGCGCGTGGCGGGCCGAGCTGCACCAGCCGGCCCTGCTCCAGCACCGCCACGCGGTCGGCCAGGGCCAGCGCCTCGCTCTGGTCGTGCGTCACCATGATGAAGGCGGCGCCGGTCTCGCGCTGCAGGGCGCGCAGCTCGAAGCCGGTGCGCTCGCGCAGGCCGGCATCCAGCGCGCCAAGCGGCTCGTCCAGCAGCAGCAGGCGCGGGCGCTTCACCAGCACGCGGGCCAGCGCCACGCGCTGCCGCTGGCCGCCGGACAGGCGGTGCGGCAGGCGGCGCCCGAATTCCTCCAGCCCAACCATGGCCAGCGCCTCGGCGACGCGGCGGTGGCGCTCGGCGCGCGCCACGCCCTCGCGCCGCAGGCCATAGGCGACGTTGCCCGCCACTGTCAGATGCGGGAACAGCGCGTAGGACTGGAACATCATGTTCAGCGGCCGGGCGTGCGGCGGCACGCCGGCGAGGTCACGGCCCTCGAACAGCACCTGCCCGGCATCCGGCGCCTCGAAGCCGGCAATGACGCGCAGCAGGGTGGACTTGCCGGAGCCGGAGCCACCGAGCAGGGCCAGGAACTCGCCGGGCGGCACGTCGAGATCGAGCCGGTCCAGCGCGACTGTCTCGCCGAAGCGTCGGGACAGGCCGCGCAGCGACAGCAGCGGCCTGCTCAACGCCCGGCCTTGAAGCGGTTCCAGAGGCGGCTGCGGGCGCGCTCGGCCTGCGGCGAAAGCGCCCGCACCGTGAAGGTGCGCGCCAGCATCTCCGGCGTCGGGTAGACGTTCGGGTCCTCGCGCACGGCCTCCTCCACCAGCGGCGTCGCGGCGGGGATGGCATTGGGATAGTGCACCGCGTTGGTGATGCCGGCCATCACCTCAGGCTGCAGCAGGAAGTTGATGAAGCGGTGCGCCGCCTCGGGGTGCGGGGCATCGGCAGGGATGGCCAGCATGTCGAACCAGAGCTGCGCGCCTTCCTTCGGCTGCACGTAGCGGAGCTGGATGCCCTGCTTCGCCTCGTCGGCGCGCGCCTTCGCCTGGATGACGTCGCCGGAATAGGTCATCGCCACGCAGTACTCGCCGGTGGCGAGCGCATCGAGGATGTTGCCGCTGGCGATAATGGCGCGGACATGCGGGCGGATCGCCAGCAGCGCCTTCTCGGCGGCCTGGAGGTCGGCGCCGTCGGTGCTGTCGGCGTCGCGGCCGAGCCAGTGCAGCACGCTGGGCAGCACGTCGGTCGCGGAATCCATCACGGCGATGCCGCAGGCGGCGAGGCGCTTCGCGTATTCGGGCTTCAGCAGCAGATCGAGACTGTCGAGTGGCGCATTGGGCAGCAGCTCGCGCACTTTGTCGGCGCGGATGCCGAGACCGACCGTGCCGTAGAGATAGATGGCGCCATGCCGGTTGCCGGGGTCGCTGCTCTCCACCTGCCGCAGCAGCGTGGCGTCCTGGTTGCTCCAGTTCGGCAGCTTCGCACGGTCCAGCGGCTTCAGCGCGCCGGCGCGGACCAGACGGGAGAAGGTCGGCTCGCTGGTCGGTACGATGACGTCGTAGCCGGAATGCCCGGCGGACAGCTTGCCTTCCAGCGTCTCCAGGCTGTCGAACACGTCGTAGCGGACCTGGACGCCGGTTTCCTTCTGGAAGCGCTCCACGGCGGCGGGGTCGATGTAGTCCGACCAGTTGTAGACATTCAGCACCGCCTCTTCGGCGCGGGCCGGGACCGGCTCGGCCGGCAGGAGGGCGGCGGCGCAGAGGGCGACCGCGAGCAGGCGTCGGAGCATGGGGCAACTCCAGGGCGGAAGGGAGAAGCCCGCACGCTAGTGAAGCTTGATGCCGGGGTCCATTGCGGATGGCGGGATGGAGCCGATTTCGTCAGGCCGATGTAGGATTTTTTTCTTGACTAACGGCCATCAAACCCATTAATTCCTATCGCATCAACGGGCGTATTGCGCCTGGTCCTCTCCCCTCCGCCGCCATCCCTGACGCCGTCCGGCCCCCCTCCGGCCGGGCGGTGCGCGCGCCTGCGCGCCGGGCGGCGGCATGCCCCGGACCGTCGCCCTCCCCTCGCCCCTTTCAGGAGACGCGCATGCCATTCGACCCGCGTGGGCTGTCCTCGCTCGCCAGCACGGACAGCTTCACCCTGTGGCTCTATGTCACCAGCGACACCCGTGCCGCGGTGCTGGCGCCCGGCTACTTCTCCAGCGTCACCGATCGCCTGCAGCCCGGCCACGTGGTGGTGCTGCAGTCGGCGGATTCGCTGACCTTCCTGCCGGTGCGCAGCAGCGCGGGCGTGGGCAATGGGCTGGTGCTCGACGCCTCGGCGCCGCCGCTGCGGCTGAACGGCAATGCCGCGCTCGGCATCGAGTTCGCCATGCCGCCGGTGACGGCGGTGACGCGCAGCGTGGCGCTCGATCCGGTGCCGACCGGCCTCTATGTCGGCCGCAGCTTCACGGTGGGGGCACGAACCACCGGGCCGGTGACGACGCTGGTCTTCACCATGCTCAACGCGGCGGGGACGGTCATCGCCGGGCCGGTCTCGGTGGCGGTCGCTTCCGGCAGCGCCTCGGCCAGCTTCACCGCGCCCGATCCCGGCTCGGGCTACCGCATCCGCGTGGCCGACGCGCAGGAGCCGCTGGCGGCGCAGACCTCGGCCTCCTTCGTCGTCACCGAGCCCTTTGCACTGCTGACCGAGTCCGGCGCGTCGATCTCCGCCCAGCAGGGCGGCGAAATGCTGCTCTGACCACGCCTGCCCACCCGACCGCACGCCCCCTCCCGCCGCAAGGATCTCCGCCCCGATGTCCGACAAGAAAATCAGTGAACTGCCTTTCGCCACCGTCCTCAGCGACGCGGACCTGGCGCCGGTCGTGCAGGGCAGTGCCGCGCTGGCCGAGACACGGCGCGCCACCCTCGCGCAGCTGCGCGCCGGGATCCTCACCGAACGGGCGCTGCATGTGCGGGACTTCGGCGCGGTGGGCGACGGCACCACGGACGACGCCGCCGCCATCCAGGCGGCGATCGACGCCGCGGCGGCGCAGGGCGGCGGCAGCGTGCAGCTCGGCCCGCGGCGCTACCGGGTGAAGGCGGCGGAGCTGGACGTGAAGGACGGCGTCTTCCTGCAGGGGCGCCCCGGCTCCGGCGGCTGGCGCCAGAACGGCGACTTCGCCAGCGTGCGCTACGCCATCCTGCTCGACGCCGCGCGCACCATCCGCGTGCGGCGCAATGCCGGGCTGGACGGCGTCGCCGTTCTGCGCGACGGGCTGACGCAGCCGGCCAGCCTGCGCCAGGGGCTGGACGCCGCCGCGGCCTTCGCCGGCACCGCCATCACCCTCGGCGACGGCGGCAGCGGCAACAGCGACGGCAACGGCGCCGACAGCCTGCTCACCCGCCTGCTGATCCTGGGCTTCAACTGGGGCATCTACAGCGACGGCAATGCCCGCGTGCGCATCCAGGACGTGCTGGGCGACTGCACCAACGGCCTCTATCTTGGCCGCTCCTACGACGTCTCGCGCATCAGCGCGGTGAACTGGCACCCGCTGGTCACCACCTCGCGTAGCTGGTCGAACACGCGGCTGCTGATCGCCGGCATCGGCAACAACGGCGGCGGGCAGTTCCGCATCACCACCGCCACGGCGCATGGCCTCTCCACCGGCGACCTGGTGAACATCGCCGAGGTGCGGGATTCCGGCGCGCCCGCCGCCTATGGCCGCTGGGCCATCACCGTGGTGGACAGCACGCGCTTCGACCTGAACGGCTCCACCTACAGCACCGGCTGGACCTCGGGCGGCGCGGTCTACGTCACCCCCAACCGGCGGCAGGGCGCGGGCTACGTGGTCTATGACTGCGACATGGCCACGCTGGAGAACTGCTTCGAGTACGGCCACGACATCGGCTTCGACGTGCAGGACCAGACGCATTCCTGCAGCTTCTTCAACATCGGCGGCGACGGCTGGGTGGACGCGGCGGACCCAACCACCATCGGCATCCGCATCGCCGGCACGGCGCTGCGCACCAAGTGGGTGGGCGGCTTTCTCTCCTCCAAGGGCTGCTCGATCCAGGTGAACACCACTGGCACCGAGCAGCACGAGGTGATCGGCGTCAACGTCACCGGCGGCGCGCGGCGCATCGCCGAGGTGCTGGGCGGGCAGCTCTCGCTGGTCGGCTGCGACTTCACCGGCGCGCCGGGCACCGGCAATGTGAGCGTCAGCGCCATCCATATGGGCGCCAGTGCGGGCAACCTGATCGTCTCCGGCTGCGACACCACCGCCGTCACCTTCACGGCCGACAGCGCGGCCGCCATGCAGCGCCTGCAGCTGCTCGGCAACCGGCTGTCCGGCGCCGCGACCACACAGCGCATCGCCGCCGGGCGGGTGGAGCTGGCCTCGGTCTCCTCCGCCGCGGCGATCGAGACCCGCCTCTCGACCGACACCGACGGGGCGGTGAACATCCATCGCCGCAGCGCCACTGCCGGCGCGCAGGTCAAGCTCTACGGCACCGGCAACACCAATGCCGCCAGCTTCAGCATCAGCGGCGCCGACTGCGTCTTCGCGGGCGACAGCGGCAACCTGAACCCGGCGCTGACCCTGGGCGGCAGCGGCATGACCCAGCCGCAGACCCTGCGGCTGCGCCGCCTCTCCAGCAGCGTGGCGGCGAATGACCGGCTCGCGGTGCTGGAAGCGACCGGCAACAACAGCGCCGGCAGCGAACAGGTCTTCGCCCGGCTGGTGACGGTGGCGGAGGCGGTGACGAGCGGCGGCGAGGCCGGCGCAGTGGTGCTGGAGACCCGCTCCGGCGGCAGCGTGGCGGAGCGCTTCCGTCTCGCCGCCAATGGCACGGTGACGCTGACCGGGCCGCTGGTGCTGCCGGCGAACCCGACTGCCAACCTGCAGGCCGCCACCAAGCAGTATGTCGACGGGCAGTTCACCGAACGCCGCCTGCCGACCCTGCTGCTCTCCGGCGCCACCACGCTCACCTATGCCAGCCACAACGCGCGCATGCTGATCGCCAACAGCGGCACCAGCCTGGCGCTCTCCTGGGCCAGTACGGGCGACGGCTTCTTCTGCACGGTCATCAACCGCACGGGCGGCGACCTGGGCCTGACGCTCTCGGGCTTCACCAGCAACACGGCGCCGACCAACAGCGACGGCTTCACCCGCGTCCGCTCCGGCGGCGTGGCGACGCTGCTGGTCTACTCGCCGGACGGCGGCGCGACGAAGATCTGCCAGCTGGCGGGGGCGGGGGCTCCTTGATGCAGTCCCCGTCCTACTCTCCTGGCTTTCTTGCCGCGCCGGCGCTGCGGCTTGTGGGGCCCGGTTTCGCGGAGCGGGTCCTGACGAGTCGCCCGGGCACCGCCTGGGCGATGAATGCCAGCGGCACCTGGCAGGCGGTCGCTCCCGACACGCCCCGCTTCCAGGGTTCTGCCCGCCGCCTGCTGGTCGAGGAGGCCCGGAGCAACGCCCTGCCCAATCCCCGTGCGGAAGGAGCTGAAGCCGGCACCCCCGGCGCCCTGCCGACCGGCTGGAGCATCCTGGGGACGGAGGCGCTGACCCGTACGGTGGTCGGAACCGGCACGATTGGCGGCGTACCCTATATCGATCTGCGCTACTCGGGCAGCCTCAGCAACGCCCAGAGTTGGTGGGTGCTGTTCACCTCCATCACGACCGTCCCCGCCGCGGCGGGCGAAGTGTGGAGCGCTTCGGCGAATGCCTATGTCGTGGCTGGCTCGCTCGCCAATCTGAGCGCGTCGCTCTCTCTGATGCAGCGCACTTCGACGGGTGGCTACATCAGCGGCGTCAGCAGCGCTCCGGGCGGACTCCCCGGCTATCCGGAGTACCGTTCGGTCAGCCGCGAGATGGCCGCCGGCACCGGACGGGTCATCGCCGGGCTCCTGCTGCAGGGCCTTACGCCAGGGGCAGGGGCAGATGTCACGATCCGCATCGCCGGACCGCAGCTTGAACTCGGCCCCTTCGCCTCCTCGCTCGTCCTTCCCCCCGCCGGCAGCCCGGGCGCCACTCCGCGTGCCGCGGACCTGCCCATCTGGACGCCCGCTGGAGGCTTCGGAAGCCAGGGCACGGTGCTGCTCCGGGCCATGCTGCCCAATGCCGCCCTGTTCGGCCGGTCGCAGGGCCTGTTCCAGATCGACGATGGAACCGACCAGAACCGCCTCCTGGTGCGCAACACCTCCGGCGGCGCCGTCGTGTACGGCGTGGTCGACAGCGCGGGCGCAACGCTCGCTGCCCTGGAGGGCGGCAGCGTGACGCCGGGCGTCCCGTTCCAGGCCGCCTTCGCCTGGGCACCCGGCGACCAAGCCTTCTGCCTCAATGGCGGCACCGTGCAGACCGCCGCCGCCAGCCTGCCCGGCGGCCTGACACGGATGCTGGTCGGCCACGCCTCCGGCGCGCTGAACCGCGCGGCGAATGGCGAGGTCGCCCTGCTCGACTACCGCCCGCAGCGCCTTCCCAACGCCATGCTGCAGGCGCTGAGCGCAGCCGCCTGAGGCTGCGCCCCCTTCCTCACGCAACCAAGGACCGCATCCGCATGCCCATCCTGACCGATTATGCCCGCAACCTGCTGGGCCGCGCGCTGTGCGGCCGCAGCCCGGCGCTGCCAACGGCCATCTATGCCGCGCTCGGCACCGGCGGCACCGCCAGCGGCCTGACCGGCGAGCCGGCGGGCAACGGCTATGCCCGCCAGCGCATCACCTTCACTGGCAACGGCCTGCAGCGGAACGCCGAGACCCTCCGCTTCGTGTTCAACGCCGCTGCCGGCAACTTCACCCATATCGGCCTCTACGACGCCGCCTCCGGTGGCAATCCGCTGGCCTATGGGCTCCTGGCGCAGAGCGCCAGCATCTCCGGCCCCGGCACCGTGACGATCGCCGCCGAGGCCGTGACGGTGGACAGCCAGTAACCGTCAGCCTCCGCCCTTTCCCCACCCCCTGAGGAGCATCGATGATGGAATCCTGGATTCGCCTGCAGATCAGCCAGCCCAGCACCTGGCGCGGCCTGTTCATGATCCTGACGGCCGGCTTTGGCATCTCGATCTCGCCCGAGCTGCAGGACGCGCTGCCGAACCTCGCGATCGCCGCGCTCGGCCTGTGGGAGGCGCTGCGCAAGGGCGGCCGCTTCGGCGAGCCCGGCGCCTGACGGCCAGGGCGGCGGAGCGCCTCCGCCGCCCCCACCGCCTCAGGGCGGAGGGTCGATCGCCGCGGCGCAGGCATCAGTCGGCACCGCGGCGGCATGGCCCACCAGCGGGACGATCTTGAGGCCAGCCGAGCCAATCCGACAGGGCGCCGCGACGAGCCCGCAGCCGGAGAGGCCGAAGCCGAGAGCGAGGAGCAGAGGGACCTTGCGCATCATCCCAGCATAACGCCGCCGCCGGCTGGCGGGATGCGGCTTTGGAACTGCCTCTTCCGAAGCTCATCCACAGCACAGAAAAGGGATGGCGTCCGCCTCATCCACGGCCTGGATGTTCAGCCCCAGGCTTTGATGGTGCACTCTTCTTCCCGCGAGTGGAAGGAGGCACTATGGGCCAGGTTCTCCACAGCTGCGCCGCCACGACAGAGGCGGGCCGCCGAGCGATACAACATAACCAAGAGAGCCTGAGGCTCCTGGCCAGGCGCTACGGCATCAACCCCAAGACAGTGGCGAAGTGGCGGAAGCGGGCCTCCGTGGCCGACCTGCCCACCGGGCCGAAGGAGCCGACATCGCAGGCGCTTCCACTACGGCTCACACGACCAGCTCCGCACTCACCTTGCTGACTTCCTGGCCGCCCACAACTTCGCCCGGCGGCTGAAAACCCTTCAGGGCCTGCCCCCCCTATGAGGCCATCTGCAAGGCCTGGGCGGATCAGCCGCGCCGGTTCAGATCGAACCCGCACCCGCGAAACCTGGGGATTAAACAGCGGTTTTTATTGGTTCAGGCGTTCGCGCAGGGCCGTCCTTGACGCACTTCCTGAACATGCGCCCAGCACAAAAGCGAGCACAGCTTGTTCTCGCCCCGCTCCTGCCGCCACCGCCCCGCAAGCAGCAGCAGGACCCGGATGATGAGGAGGGCGGTGCTCCATGCCAGCGCCGCCCGGATCACCGCCAGTTCTGCTCTGCAGCCTCGCAGGCGGCCTGCACGGAGGCGAGCCGCTGCATGAGGGCCGCGATCCGCTCCTGGAGTTCCGCCATGGGGGGCCCTTCGCCAGTTCCTCCGGCTCGGGCTCAGTCGGCGCCTCATCCTCCGACAGCAGTGCCCGGGCCCGGTCCACCCAGCCCTGCGCAGCAGCGGCGGCGTTGGCCGGCCAGCCATTGGGCCCACCGCCAGGGCAAGGGCCGGGTGGGTCTCGGCGGTGCCGTTCTTCAACCCCGGCGCCGCGCGGCCCTTAGCTCAAATCCTCGGCGGCGCGGATTGTTGTGTTGGCTGGCTCGCGGGAAGCTCCCCGAGCCAGGAACGTCGCGCCTCGGCCTAGAGGATCGCGTGCATGCGGCGGTAGGAAAGGGCGCAGGCGCGCGCTCCAGGCCATGTCCGGGACGGATGCCGCATCCTGCAAGATGTTTGATTTGATGGGCGGAAAATCCAACATCTCGGAGACGGCCCTCTGCATCCTCGGAACGGATGGGACTGATCTGAGTAGCGCCGGACGACAATCCGGCGCCGCGCCTCTGATGGGGCGAGAAGAAGGCGGCCGCAGCCGCGTTCAAGCCACAACCGGCGGCGCAGGAATCAGCAGCACAATCAGAGGAGTTGTTGCTGGCATGGACCGCTGCGCCGAAGAGAAGATCCGCGAGTTCGTCGCTGCGTCCTACACCTTGATCGAAGGAATGGTGCAGGCGCACATCGCGGCGGATGAGGACGGCAAGCGGGTGATCGAGACTCACATCGCTGCGATCTTCGATGAGATTGTGGCGGTGGAAGTCCTGGCGGAACTGCTGGAGTTGGGGGCATGAGGGACTCTGCGCGGTTCTGCCCTCCGGCCCGTCGAGAACAGGCTGCAAGAGCCGGAGCAGCAGGCGCTCGTCCCGCGTGGAATGCCGGCGTCTCCGAAGAGGGCATCCCCGCCGGCGGGTCGCCTTCGCGCTGACACTGGGCGACATTGGCATGGCCTTGCCGCTGCTCGGCGCCGCAGCTGCACCCAAGCGCCTGATCGCCGACAAGGCTTCTGGCACGGAGCGTCTGCAGCGCTGCCTGAAGGTCGGCTGGCCCAGAACGACTTCTCCTCAATCGCGCTTATCGCTGCTGTCACCGAGTGGATCTAAATGAGTCCCCTGCCTGGCCGCCTGCCGAGCGTGTCATGGCGGGAATAGATCTCCGAGCAGCTTGATTTTTGCCCTTGAGGAGAGAGCTATCTTAACGTTATGCGCGCATTTGGATATTCTTAATCACGTTTCGCAATCCAGAGTTGCGCTAAAGTGCGGCAAAGCATGTGTCCATGAGCGCCTTCCAGATCATCGCATTCGCGTCATCGCTGCTTGCCACCCTATGCGGCGGATGGTGGAAGTGGAATGACTTAGGCGCCGCTTGAACGCCCCGGGGCTGGCTCCGGAAAGCAATGCCAGGATGGAAGGAGCATTCCGCGCCAAGTGGCACCGCGCAGTAGCCTCTTCTCCCGCGGCGCTTCCTCCCTTGCGACTGAAGTCCTGATACCCCTGAGAGCGCCGGGATAGCAGGGACGGTCGGCGCATGGCCGGCATATCGTCCAGCCCAGGCTTTTTGTGCCTGATAGTCGTCCGGCCGCCGCGAACGAGCACGAACCGCGTGACTGTCACGGCTCACTGCTCCGCGTGTTCCCGCACCTTTTCGTGCCTTGTTCCGCTGAATGCCTCTTGCGTCCTCCGCCCTGAACCCTTAGGAACCGCCTCGCTTTCACCGTACCCGCTGCTGTAGCTCAGTGGTAGAGCACTCCCTTGGTAAGGGAGAGGTCGACAGTTCAATCCTGTCCAGCAGCACCATTTTCCTTCAACGGCTTAGGCCGGCTTGCAGGACGGGGCGGAAGGCATTTCCCCTGACCAAGGCCGCCTGCGGCGACAGGGCCCTGCGCCCCTGCCTCAGCGGCAGCCCTCGCCCTGCCGCTCGAAGTTCAGCACGCGCCCGTCCCGCACCTCGAAGGTCACCGCGCAAGGCTCCGCCGGCACGCCGGCACCACCGAAGCCGAAGCTGATGCCCGTTCCCACCCCGACGCCACGGCCCCAATGGCCACTGCCGAACCCGAAGCCGATGCCAGGGCTGACGGAAGGAGCCACGGCTGCGCCAGATGCGCCAGAGAAGTCATATTGCAGGAAGCGGCGCCCCTCGACCTCATAGGCCTGGTCCGGCACACCCAGCGCGCTGACGAGTTGCACTTCCGGGCCCGAGACATAGGTGGCCATCCGGCGGTCGAAGTCGGCGGGGCCGGTCGCCGCGCAGGCGGAGAGCAGGACAACCCCCAGCAGCGCATGGGCGGGCCCGGCTACTGCGCGCATGTCTCGATCCTCCCTGCCAGCGGCGGCGGTCATCAGGAACGTTCCGCTGGTCGGCCGGGTTTCCCCTCCCCGCGCGGGCTCTCCGCTTCTCCGCAAGGCTCTTCGGACCTGGCGCCGCCGGCATCAGGCGGCGCGCGCCCGCACGCTGCGCCACCCGCTTGCCTCGCAGAGCCTCCCTTCCCTCGAAAATCAAAGCCTTGACCGGCATTCCCGCCTTTGATAGGCGGGCGGGGCCGTTCACCTCGTCCGGCCGCACATTCACCCCCAGGACGCGCCTGCTCTCGTCATGGCGAAGCCTCCCGCACCCCCGCCCAGCCCAGCACAGATGGAGCGCGAAGCGCGCCTTGCCGCTGCGCTGCGTGAGAACCTGCGCCGCCGCAAGGCTCAGAGCCGCGCCCGCGCCGAAGACACCGCGCCTCCGCCTCCCGCCCCGCCTCCCGGGTCCCGGAAGGGCTGATCCGCGCTAAGCTCCGGTTGCCGGCAGCGCGTCGCTGGGCTATCCCGGCCCGCCTTTGCCGCTGCCGCACGGAAGTCCGCGCCCATGTCCATCATGCCCGACAGCTGGATCCGCCGCATGGCGACGGAGCACGGCATGATCGAGCCTTTCGTCGAGAACCAGCGGCGCGAGGGGGTGATCTCCTACGGCCTGTCCTCCTACGGCTATGATGCCCGGGTGGCCGACGAGTTCAAGGTCTTCACCAATGTGGACAACGCGCTGGTGGACCCGAAGCGCTTCGCCGAGGACAGCTTCGTCACCCGCAAGGGCGAGACCTGCATCATCCCCCCCAACTCCTTCGCCCTGGCCCATACGGTCGAGTATTTCCGCATCCCGCGCGACGTGCTGGTGATCTGCCTGGGCAAGTCCACCTATGCCCGCTGCGGCCTGATCGTGAACGTCACGCCGCTGGAGCCGGAATGGGAAGGGCAGGTGACGATCGAGATCAGCAACACCACCCCCCTGCCCGCCCGCATCTACGCCAACGAGGGCATCTGCCAGTTCCTGTTCCTGCAAGGGGCGGAGGCGCCTGAAATCTCCTACGCCGACCGCAAGGGCAAATACATGGGCCAGCGCGGCGTCGCGCTGCCGCGGCTGTAATCGAAGGGGGATACCACGCCATGGATCGCATCCGCGTGCGCGGCGGCCGCCGCCTGAACGGCCGCATCGCCATTGGCGGCGCCAAGAACGCCGCCCTGCCGCTGATGGCCACCGCCCTGCTCACCGATGAGACCGTGGTGCTCACCAATGCGCCGGCGCTGGCGGACGTGGCCACCATGGGCGGGCTGATCGCCCAGCACGGGCTGCGCGTCGAGCACGATACGGAAAGCCGCCGGATCACCCTGGCCGGGGCGGCGAACCAGTTCGAGGCGCCCTACGACCTGGTGCGCAAGATGCGCGCCTCGGTGCTGGTGCTCGGTCCGCTGCTGGCGCGCTACGGCCAGGCCCGTGTCTCGCTGCCCGGCGGCTGCGCCATCGGCACCCGCCCGGTGGACCTCCACCTCAAGGGGCTGGAGCAGATGGGCGCGGTGATTGACCTGGACGCCGGCTACATCAATGCCCGCGTGCCGGCCGAGGCGAATGGCGGCCGGCTGCAGGGCGCCCGCATCATCTTCCCGCAGGTTTCCGTCGGCGCCACCGAGAATCTGCTGATGGCCGCCACCCTGGCCAGCGGCACCACCGAGTTGGTCAACGCCGCGCGCGAGCCGGAGATCAGCGATCTCGCCCATTGCCTGCTCGCCATGGGCGCGCGGATCGAGGGCATCGGCACCGACCGGCTGGTGGTCCAGGGCGCGGACAGCCTGCATGGCACCACCCATGCCATCCTGCCCGACCGCATCGAGGCCGGCACCTTCGCCTGCGCCGGCGCCATCACCGGGGGCGAGCTGCTGCTGGAGGGGATGCGGCTGGAGTTGTTCGGCGCCTTCAGCCGCGCGCTGCGCGAGGCCGGCGTGGAGCTGCTGCAGGAGGCGGAGGGCGTCCGCGCGAAGCGGCTGAACGGCCTGCATGGCGTCGATGTGATGACCGAGCCCTTTCCCGGCTTCGCCACCGACATGCAGGCCCAGTTCATGGCCCTGATGGCGGTCGCCGAGGGCGCCTCGATGATCACCGAGACGATCTTCGAGAACCGCTTCATGCATGTGCCGGAGCTGACGCGGATGGGCGCGCGGATCAATGCGCATGGCTCCTCCGCCATCGTGCGCGGGGTGCCGCGCCTCTCCGGCGCCCCGGTCATGGCGACCGACCTGCGCGCCTCCGTCTCCCTCATCATCGCCGGCCTGGCCGCCGAAGGCGAGACGGTGGTCAACCGCGTCTATCATCTGGACCGCGGTTATGAGCGGATCGAGCGCAAGCTGGCCGCCGTCGGTGCCGATATCGAGCGGATTCCAGGCTGACGCTGCCGTGGCGCGGCCACTTTTCCGGTGATACAACCAGACATGGACCAGCCCATCACCAACAGCCCCACGGCGGCCATGGACGAGGCGCAATCGCTCGTCCTGGCCCTGCCCAAGGGGCGCATCCTGAAGGAGCTGGGGCCGCTGCTGGCCCGCACCGGCATCGTCCCCGCCGAGGATTTCCACGCCGAATCCAGCCGCCGCCTGCGCTTCGAGACCAACCATCCCGGCCTCGACGTCATCCGCGTGCGCTCCTTCGACGTGGCCACCTTCGTCGCTTTCGGCGCGGCGCAGATCGGCATCTGCGGCGCCGATGTGCTGATGGAGTTCGACTATCCCGAGATCTACGCCCCGCTCGACCTCGGGATCGGCCGCTGCCGCGTCTCGGTGGCCGAGCCGGCGACCGGGGCGGGGCAGGATGACATGGCCAGGCATTCCCGCGTCGCCGTCGCCACCAAGTACCCCAACATCGCCCGCCGGCACTTCGCGGCGAAGGGCATCCAGGCCGAGGTGGTTCACCTGAACGGCGCCATGGAGCTGGCGCCCTCGCTCGGCCTCTCCCGCCTGATCGTGGACCTGGTGCAGACCGGCTCCACCCTGAAGGCCAATGGGCTGGTGGAGACGGACGTGATCGCGAACGTCACCTCCCGCCTCATCGTCAACCGCACCGCGCTGAAGACGCGGCCGGAGGTGATCGCGGGCTGGCTCGCCCGCTTCCGCACCGCGCTGGCCGCCACAGGGACCGAAACCGCCGCATGATCCGCCTCTCCACCGCCCATGCCGGGTTCGAGGCCGAGTTCCGCACCCTGCTCGATCAGGCGCGGGAGACCACGGCCAAGGTCGACGCCGCCGTTGCCGGTATCATCGCCGAGGTGCGGGCGGAGGGTGACGCCGCCCTGCTGCGGCTCACCGAGCGCTTCGACCGCTGGAGCCCGGATGGGGCGGCCGCCCTGCGGGTGACGGAAGCCGAGATCGAGGCGGCCCGCGCCGCCTGCGCCCCCGCCCTGCTGGACGCGCTGGACCTCGCCGCCACCCGCATCGAGCGCTTCCACGCCGCCCAACTCCCGCGCGATGTCGAACTGGATGACCCGCTCGGCCTCACGCTGGGCATGCGCTGGAGCGCCATCGATGCCGTTGGCGTCTATGTGCCCGGCGGCAAGGCGGCCTATCCCTCCTCGGTGCTGATGAACGCCATCCCGGCACAGGTGGCGGGGGTGCGGCGCATCGCCATGTGCGTGCCGACGCCGGACGGCGTGCTGAACCCGCTGGTGCTGGCCGCCGCGCACCGCGCCGGCGTCACCGAGATCTGGCGCGTCGGCGGCGCCCAGGCGATCGCCGCCCTGGCCTGGGGTACCGCCAGCATCGCTCCGGTGGACCGCGTCGCCGGCCCGGGCAACGCCTATGTGGCAGAGGCCAAGCGGCAGGTCTTCGGCCGGGTCGGTATCGATTCGATCGCCGGCCCCTCCGAGGTGGTGGTGCTGGCCGATGCCAGCCAGAACCCGGCGCAGATCGCCATCGACCTGCTGGCCCAGGCCGAGCACGACGAGAGCGCCCAGGCCATCCTGATCACCACCAGTGCGCAGATGGCCCATGCCGTCGAGCACGCGGTGGAGGAGGCGCTCGGCACTCTCGCACGCGCCGAGATCGCCGGCGAGAGCTGGCGCCGCCACGGCGCCATCATCGTGGTGCATGACTGGGACGAAGGCGCCGCCCTGGTGGACCGGCTGGCGCCGGAGCACCTGGAGATCATGGTCTCCCAGCCCGGACCTCTCTTCGCCCGCATCCGCCATGCCGGCGCCGCCTTCCTCGGCGCGCACTGCCCGGAGGCGCTGGGCGACTATGTCGCCGGCCCCAACCACGTGCTGCCCACCGGGCGCACGGCGCGCTTCGCCTCCGGCCTCTCGGTCTTTGACTTCCTCAAGCGCACCACCTGGATCGCTGCCGAGAAGCGCGGCCTGGAGGCGATCGGTCCGGCCGCCGTGGCCTTGGCCGAGGCCGAGGGCCTGACCGCCCATGCCCGCAGCGTGGCGATGCGGCTGGGGCAGGGCTGAGCCCCGCACGGTTGAAGAATCCGCGCACGGCCGCCATTTCTGCAGCAAACCGAGACTTCCCTGGCGGGAGCCGTGCTTGACCGGCCGGGCGCGGACCATCATGGTCCGCCCCGCCCGCGCTTCCGCGTCCACACCCGCCCCGCAGCACCAGAAAGAGGCCTGATGTCGAAAGAAGATATGATCGAGTTCAGCGGCCAGGTCGTTGAACTCCTGCCCAACGCCATGTTCCGTGTGAAGCTCGACAACGACCACATGGTCCTCGCCCATACCAGCGGCAAGATGCGCAAGAACCGCATCCGCGTGCTGGCCGGCGACCGCGTGAACGTCGAGATGACGCCCTATGATCTGACCAAGGGCCGTATCACGTTCCGGTTCAAGTAATGCCCGTGGCGGGCCAGCCGGCGCCCGAGGCCGCGGCGGCCGAAGCCGCCCCCCCTCCTTCCTCCGCGCCCGCCCGCCCGCCGCTGGTGCTGGCCAGTGGCAGTCCCCGGCGCCTCGATCTGCTGCGGCGGATCGGCGTGGTGCCGGCGCGCGTGCGGCCGCCCGAGATCGACGAAGCCCCGCTCAAGCAGGAACTCCCGCGCCAGCTCGCCGCGCGGCTGTCCGAGGCCAAGGCGCGTGCCGTGATGGCCGCCGAGCCCGGGGCGCTGGTGCTGGCCGCCGACACGGTGGTGGGCGCCGGCCGCCGCATCCTGCCCAAGGCCGAGACGGAGACCGAGGCGCGGTCCTGCCTGGCCCTGCTCTCCGGCCGCCGCCACCGCGTCTTCACCGGTGTGGCGCTCGGCCTGCCGGACGGCCGGCTGCTGACCCGGCTGGTGCAGAGCATCGTCACCTTCCAGCGGCTGACCCCGGCGCAGATCGAGGCCTATGTCGCCAGCGGCGAATGGCGTGGCAAGGCCGGCGGCTACACCATCCAGGAGTCGGCCGAGGCCTTCGTCCGCTTCCTCTCCGGCAGCCATTCCAACGTGGTCGGCCTGCCGCTGTACGAGACCGCCCAGCTGCTGCGCGGCATCGGATGGCTGCGCCCCTGATCCTCGTCGCCTGCTCGCCCGGCGAGCAGCGCACCGCGCTGCTGCGGGAGGGGCGGCTGGAGGCGGCCTTCGTCGAGCGCCCCGCCCGCCCTGAGGGCCTCGGCGACCTGCATATCGGACGCCTGGCAGCGCGCGCCCCCGCCATGGCCGGTGCCTTCGTGGCGCTGGCCGGCGGCGAGACCGGCTTCCTGCCCGATTCCGATGGCGCCAAGGGCCGCACCGAGGGCGAGTGGCTGCGCGTCGCTGTGACCCGCACCGCCCAGGGCGGCAAGGGGCCACGGCTGGCGGTGCGCGCCGGGCCGGCGGAAGGGCCGCTCCGCCTGCTCGCGCGTGGCCTCGACGCGCCGCTGCGGCTGGCCTCCGAGCACCCGGAGGCCGAACTGCACACCGACACTCCCGCCTGCGCCGCCCGGCTGCGTGCCGCCCTGCCCCCCGGGCGCGTCTCGCTGTCGAGCCGCCCGGCCTTCGATGACGCGTTGGAAGATGCCTTCGCCGCCCTCGCCTCTCCCGAGGTGCCGCTCCCCGGCGGCGGGCGACTGACCATCCATCCGACGCCCGCCCTTGTCGCCATCGATGTCGATGCCGGCAGTGCGGCGGGGGTCCGCAACGCCGCGGCACACCGC
The DNA here is from genome assembly GCF_030063475.1 of Roseomonas sp. E05. Taxonomy (GTDB): domain Bacteria; phylum Pseudomonadota; class Alphaproteobacteria; order Acetobacterales; family Acetobacteraceae; genus Pseudoroseomonas. The sequence goes on along the minus strand of NZ_JASIRT010000003.1, from coordinate 28,712 downwards.
GCGCTGAACGCGCACGCCCTCGCCGAGGCGGCCCGGCAGATCCGCCTGCGCCATCTGGCCGGCGCCATTCTGATCGACACGGCGGGCATGCCCATCGGCCGCCGCAAGGACCTGCTGCCCGGCTTCCAGACCGTGGCACAGCAGGACCCGCTGCTGCGCGTGGTCGGACTGACCGGTCTCGGCCTGCTCGAACTGCAGCGGCGGCGGGTTCATACGCCGCTGCACGAAGTGCTGGGGCAACCAGCCTCGCCCCTCAGCCGCGGCCTCGCGGCGCTGCGGCGGGGCATCCGCGCCGCAGCGGCACGGCCTGGCGCGCGCCTTACCCTCACCGCCCCCCCGAGCGTGCTGGCCGCCCTGGAGGCCTGGCCGGGCGCGCTGGAGGAATTCCGGCAGGCGGCCGGTCCGCTGCATCTGCGGCCCGACCCGCTCTGCCCTCCAGGCCAGGAGGACATCCATGCCGAATGAGAAGACTCCGCCGCGCCGCCCGGCCCGCTGCCCCGTCTGCGGCAAGCCGTCCGAGCCCGCCTTCCGCCCCTTCTGCTCCGCGCGCTGCAAGCAGGTCGATCTTGGCCGCTGGCTGAACGGCGGCTACGCCATCCCCGGCGCCCCCACCGAGCCGGAGGAAGAGGGCGAAACCTGACCTGGCGGCGAAACAATGACATTTCCCGGCTGGACAGGCTTTCTGCCTTCGGTTATCTGGCGGCTCCACCAACGGTGGCACCGAGACGGCGCCACATCATGGGCCCAGATAGCTCAGTTGGTAGAGCATGCGACTGAAAATCGCAGTGTCGCTGGTTCGATTCCGGCTCTGGGCACCATCTCCTTTTCCGTCATATTCAGGCTCCCTAAGAGTTTGAACGGCAACGAGATTTCAGCGGTTCGATAGCCCTCGCCGCGCACATATGGCAGACGGTCGGCGAAGACCAGTTTGAGCACCGCGCGCCGGTCCTCGATCCGCTCCGATTTCCAGAGTTTGCAAGGGTTTGCGAGGAAGTCGAAGGCGGTTCGATAGCTTTCGCTAAAGCTCGTCAGCGGCTTGCCGTTGGATCCCAGCCGCTCCCGCATCAGAGCCTTCTGCGTCTCCAGCTCCTTGATCCGCCGCTCATAGGCGGCGACCACGGACGCGCTGGTCGCATCGACGATCCGATCCAGCAATTGCTCGACCTTGCGCTCGACCGCGCGCAGCTCCTGCTTGAGGGTGGCGCCTTGCGTGCGCGTGCTGGCAAGCTTCGCCTGCCAAAGATCGCGGAACATCTGGAAGGCCAGATTGAACAGCCCCTCCGAAGGGCGAAGCTGATGGAGCAGCGTCTCGAACTCGCCCTCAATCACATCCCGGCGAATGGATTTGCGGCTTTCGACGCAGCCCCGCGTATCGCACAGATAATACGGGTAGCGAGCGCTCCGCCCCTTCGACCAGCAGGCCGTCAGCGGCTCGCCGCAATGGCCGCAGGTCACAAACCCCCGCAGCGGAAAATCCTCGGACAGATCGACCCGCGCCGGCACCTTCGCCGCCATGCCGAAGCGCCGCTCCTGGATCGTCTGCCAGGTGGCGAGGCTAACCAGCGGCTCATGCTTGGCAGGCACCAAGCGAAGGCCCCATTCTTCATGGGTGATATGGGGTCACGCCATAGGACGGAGGCTGGAATCACCCTAAGCGGGACGGAGCGGGAACATCAGGCGGCGTCGGCCACGGTGTGACGACTGCCGCGGAGCGGCCGGAAGCCGTCCGGGCCGACGCCTCCGCCCTGACCCCAGAGGTAGTCGCCGGTGAGGTTGACGTGCTGCCAGCCAAGCGGGGCGAGGTGGGCGAGCAGCGTGTCCGGGACCGTCTCACCGCGGCCGCGCAGGACGTCGAGCGCGCGGCCGAGATAGACCGTGTTCCACAGCGCGATGGCGGCGGTGACGAGGGCGAGGCCGCTGGCGCGGTGCTGCTGCAGCTCGGCGGTGCGGTCGCGCAGCCGGCCGAGGCGGTGGAAGCACACGGCGCGGGCGAGCGCATTCCGGGCCTCGCCCTTGTTCAGCTCTGCCGTGGCCTGCCGGCGCAGCTCGGGCCGCTCCAGCCAGTCGAGCGTGAAGAGCGTCCGCTCGACCCGGCCAATCTCGCGCAGCGCCAGCGCGAGGCCGTTCTGCCGCGGGTAGGCGCCGAGGCGCTTCAGCATCAGCGATGCGCTGACCCGGCCGGTGCGCACCGAGGCGGCGAGCCGCAGCACCTCCTCCCAGTGCGCGGCAATGAGCTTCGTATCCACGATGCCGGCGATGAAGGGCTGCAGCGCCGGCCAGGTGGAGCCAGGGCTGAAGGCATAGAGGCGTCGCTCGGCCAGGTTCGGGATGCGCGGCGCGAAGCGGAAGCCGAGCACATGGGCGAGCGCGAAGACGTGGTCGCTGACGCCGCCGCCGTCGGTGTGGTGCACCGCGCTGGCGAGGTCGGCCTCGTGGTAAAGCAGGCCGTCAATGACGTGCGCCGCCTCGCTGGAGGGCAGGATGGCGACGGTGTGGAAGGGCGCGTGGCGGGCGCTGACGTGGGTGTAGAGCAGCGTCGTCGCGTCGCGGCCATAGTGGCTGTTGACGGCGCCGACCGCCTCGCCAGGCCCGCCGGCCGGGAAGTGCTGGCCGTCGGAGCTGGAGACGTCGGCGGCGCCGAAATGCGCCGCGAGCGGCTGGGCCTGCTGGGCGTTCACCAGGATGGCGAGCGCCCGTCGGTAGGTCTCCTCGCGCAGGTGCCAGCCGGCCGTCCAGGCGAGCTGGCGGTAGGTGGCGACGGCGCAGGCGTCGGCCATGCGCGTCAGGCCGAGATTGGTGGCGTCCGCCAGCACGGCGGTGAGCACGACGCGCCGGTCGCCGGCCGTCAGCCCGCTGTGCAGGTGGGTGAAGGCGGCGCCGAAGTCCGTCCAGCGGTCGACCTCGGCGAGCAGGTCGGTGATGCGGACTGCCGGGACCAGGCCGTAGAGGCGCTCGGCCAGCGCTTCGGCCTCCTCCGGCGTGGCGGCCTTGAGCGGCGAGATCCGCAGCGCGTCGCCCGCGATGCGGACGTCCTCGAGACGATCTGCCGCGGCCTTGGCTGCGATCTCGGCGAGACGCCGGTCGAGGGTGGTGCGGCGCTCCGTGAGGTAGGCCTCGGCTGTCTCCGGCACGGCGACGGGCAGCGGCCCGGCGTCGCGCATGGCGGCGAAGAGCGCGGGCGGGATGAGCTGGTCCTCGACGGCGCGCCACTGCCGGCTGCCCTCTACCCAGATGTCGCCGGCCCGCAGCCGGTCGCGCAGCGCGAGCAGCGTTGCCGCCTCCCAAACGCGCCGTGACCCCCCGCCCGCGTCCCGGACGGCTTCGCGCCAGGCTGGGCGCAGGAAGGAGGTTGGCAGACTCCCCGGCCATCGCCGGCCGCCGCTGGCGTAGACCTCGCGCAGCGCCTCGACGGCGCGCAGCGTCCCCGCCGAGGCAGGAACGGCCCGAAGCCGGAAGGCGCCGAGGAAGGTGGGGCCGAGCCGGCGCAGGACCGGCCAAGCGCGGGCGGCGAGCGCCGGCAGGTCGGCCCGGTCTGGGCGCGCGAGGCGCTCGGCCTCGGCGATACTGCGCGCGAGCCTGTCCCAGCCGACGGCGTCGGCGACTGCGGCCTCCAGATCGCCACTGCCGTCCCTGGCCTCGATGAGCGCCGCCCCCAGCCTGGCCAACAGGCGGACCTTGTCGTTGACGGCGCGTGCGTCGCGCAGGAGCGCGTCGCCCTCGGCGAGCTCGGCCCGGCGGAACATGCGCCTGACGGCGCGGTCGAAGGTGCCGACGCCGTCGTCGGTCAGCCGCGTGATCGTGTCGAGCACCGTGGCGGCGAGCGTGGCCCGGCGCCGAAGCGGCGACAGTGTCCGGAGGTGCTGGGCCGTAAAGCGCCCGCCCTCGCGCGCCAGCCGGCGCAGGCGCTCGGGATGGACGCCCTCCGTGCAGGCGGGGTCGAGGCCGATCGCCCGCAGCCGCTCCAGCGCCACGACGAGGCGTGCAAGGGTGCGGTGCCCCGGCGCGCCGGGTGGCTGGCGAACCCAGGCGAGGACGCTCGTTCCCGTCCCCGGCTCGGCGGCCAGCAGAGCATCGAGCGCGTTCGCCTGGGCCGGCGTGATCCGGCCGGTGATCTGGTGCGCGACGTGGCGCTCCGCGGCGGTGAGCGCGGCCGCGGTCAGCTCCTCGACGATGGAGGAGCCGGGCACGATCAGCCTCCGCCGCCGTATCTCCTCCAGCAGCGCCGTGGCGACCGCCACAGCGCTCGTGGTAGCGAGCGCCACGGGCAGCAGCCAGGCCGCCACCTCGCGCCGACGGGCGGGCGTGAGATCGGAGAAGCCGAAGGCGACGCGAAGCTCGTCGAGATGCGCGGAGCGGGTCTGCGCCCGCGTGCCGTAAGCGGCGACCGCCTCTGGCGCGGCACCGACCGCGTCGGCCACGAAGCGCAGCGCCGGCTCCGGCACGGCCTCGCCGGGCCGGAGCGGCCGGCCGGGGTAGCGCAGCGAGCAGAGCTGCAGGGCGAAGCCGAGCCGGTTGTGGTCGCGCCGCCGCCGGCCGACCGCGGCGAGGTCGGCGTCGCCGAGCACCCAGTGCCGCACCAGCTCGGCCTCCGTGGCGGGCAGGGCGAGCAGCCCCGCGAGCTGCGCCCCGGTGAGCGCGCGTCGTCTCGGCATGGCGGGTTGTCCCAGTTGAGGTATAGGCTGATTGCTACGGTGCCGGGCCGAGCCGGAACAGTGGCTTGCGGGCCGCCATGCGGGAGGGGTTCAACTGGGACAGCGCGCCGCCCTCTACTGTCGGGTCTCGACGGCCGACCAGTCCTGCGCGCGGCAGGAGCGCGATCTGGCCGCGTTCGCGGCGCGCGCCGGTTACGAGGTGGTCGGGGTCTACAAGGAGACTGCGTCAGGGGTGCGGCTCGACCGGGCCGAGCGGCGGAAGGTGATGGCGCTCGCGCAGCGGCGCGAGATCGACGCGGTGCTGGTGACTGAGCTGTCGCGGTGGGGCCGCAGCACGACGGACCTGCTGGCTACCTTGCGCGAGCTCGAGGCGAGGCACGTCTCGCTCGTCGCGCTGAACGGCATGGCCTTCGACCTCTCAACGCCGCACGGGCGCATGATGGCGACCGTGCTCGCCGGCATCGCCGAGTTCGAGCGCGAGTTGACGCAGGAGCGCATCCGCTCCGGCATCGCCGCGGCGAAGGCGCGCGGCAAGCGGCTGGGCCGACAGCCGGGGCAGCGGCCGAAGTCGGACCGGCTGGCGCCGAAGGTTCTCAGCCTCATCGCCCAGGGGCGGAGCTATCGCTTGATCGGCCGCGAGCTGGGGCTGAGCAAGAACACCGTGGCCGACATTGTGAGGCGGACCAGGGTGAGTTCGGCGGTATCCGGATCTGATTCTAGCGTGGGCCCATGAGGTAGATCAGCTCTCTCAACTCCGCCTCCCGCCGGAGGCTGTGGGCAAGGCGGCAAAGCTGGATGTCTGCAGGTGTCTGGCTGCCGCTCGATCCGTCTCCCCGATCGAACAGGCCGCAGTGGAGGTCTCGGTACCGCTGCCAATTCGTCTGAGATGCCGAGAGATCGGCGCCGCGCAGCGCAAGGCCAGGCGATCTGGCCTCCCTGATCAACACCGCGATGCGCTGGTCCGCTGCATCCGTTGCCTCGCGAGCGCAGATGGCAGTGCCGGTCGGTGTTGAGCTCGTGGGGCCATCGCGGCACACGGCCAGCAGCTGCATGTTTGGTTCGAACTGTGACTGAGCATCCGCTGTGGAGCAGGCTGTCAGTAAAGCAACAGCGAGAACGGCTCGGCGAATCATGGAACCGCGCCCTCGGTGCCGACCGGGAACTTGAAAAGGCGCCGCTCGGCAGCGCGCCTTGCGATGAGGCCGGGCGAATCAGCGCCCCCTGACCTTACCCAGACCCCGAACTGCTCCGCCGCGCCTGCATAATCCCCGGCGTTCAAACGACGCAGCAGCGTGCTGCGTTGAAAGGCGCCCGTTCCGATGTTGTAGGCCAGCGAGGTAAGCGCGTCGTACTGATTCTGGTTGAGCGGAACCGTCACGGCGTTCGCCACAGCACGTTGCGCGGGCGCGACCGCGATCGTCATCAACGCCTGCTGCTGGTCGTCGGTGAGCCTCACCGCATCGCGCTGCGTCGTGGCGAAGTTGCCGGCGTCCTGGCCTCGAAGGCCGGCACCGGCAGCGAGCGCGGCGGCGGTGTCGGCCGGCAATCCTGCCGCGGCCAGGTCGCCTTGCACCTGCTCGCGGGTTCGACCGCCCATGTCGTAGCCGGGCCCCAGCGTCACGCCGCTGTTGCCGCCGGGCCAGTGCGGCCGGTCACTCACACCGACCCGCGCCTCCCACTGGTAGAGAAAAGCGGCGCCGTTCGTTGAGATCTCCGACGGTCGCGGCGGTGCCGCGCCGTTCGGCGTCGTATTCGGTGCCTCCGTGCCACCGCTAGTCTGCTGCAAGGCCGCTCCGCCGGCAGAGTTGTCGCCAGTCCGAGCCGGAGCCGACCTCTGGTGGGCCGACACCTGCTCGGTATGCCCATCGCGGACGCGCGTGTAGGCCTGAACGAAGACGACCGAGCTGCCTGAGGGATCTTGGTACGGCGATCCTTCGAGCGCACGCCACCCGTGGCTGACCCAGCCCACATATGCCTCTCGCTCAGGATGGCCCGACTGCCAGTAACGGCGATCACGCATGGCGCTGCGGAGGCCTGTCTCAGTGAGGGGGATAAGCGCCATGGCCTCCTCTCAGCGAACCAACGCGGCGAATATGTTCCTATTTTGTTCGTTCTGTCAAGGCAAGAATGGGCGGGCCAAGCCTCTCATCGCCGGTTCTCAATCCGTCCCGCTTAGGGTGATTCCAGCATCCGTCCTATGGCGCGACCCCTGATATGGCCGGCATAGGCGGGCCGGGTGAACATCTCGTTCACCCGCTCGATATGGACCTCGTTGTTGGAATTGCGCGGATAGGCCGCTTGCGCCTCCAGGAAGCGCTTGACCTCGCTCGGCGTCTCGAACCGGCCCGAGGCATAGCCTTCCAGGGCTTCGGCGATGATCGAGGCCAACGGCTCGTCCCGGACCAGCATCTTGCCGTGGCCGGCGACCCGCTCATAGCGATAGCCAATCGGCGCCCGCATGACCCAATAGCCATTCATCGCCCGCGCCCGCATCCGGTTCTTGGTCTGCTCGGCGTTCTTCTGGCGCTGATGCTGGGAGACGGACGCCAGCAGATTCTCGACCAGGATCGAGTCGGAATCCTCGCCGAACTCAATCGACGGGCTTTCGAGCTTGCCGCCCGCCTCGCGGAGCAGGTCGCGCAGATCCCAATGGCCACGAATGTCGCGGGCGAAGCGGCTGATATCGTCGATAATGACGACGCAGCCCGGACGCTTGCGAAGCGAGGCCAGCATCGCCTTCATCGCCGGGCGGTCGGCGCTGCCGCCGCTGGCATCGTCGCGGAACACTTCCGCGACCTCATAGCCCTTGTAGCCGGCATATTCGCGGCAGCGCGCCTCCTGGCTGCGCAGCCCATCGCCCTCGCGCACCTGCTTGGTGCCGGAAACGCGGCAATAGATGACGGCCTGGGCCAGGATGCTCTTTTTCATGGGTGGGACAGCGCTCCTCTCACTCGCCTTCGCCGCATCGGCGGAACGTGCCCGCCAGATCGCCGGTGTCGCCTGCTTTCTGTGTGTGCTGGAATCCTACCCTAGCGAGCGGCCTGCGATCACGCGCGCACTCATCTCTATCCCCAGCAATTCGCGCCAGCTGCGCAGGATCGTCGCCAAAGGCGCGATCCACGAAACTGCGCATGATCCGCCAGACAGCCTCCAGCAGCTCGGCCTTGCGAGCATCCGAGACATCGAGATGCTCGACATAGGACCAGTAGCGGCCAAGATCGCCGGAAGGCTCCGGCAACTTCGCCGAGGCGGCGCCATGCTTGGGAAAGTTGGTGTTCATCAAAAACGCCCTCCTTCCTGCTTCAACAACGGCGCTCGTTGACTATACAGAACAAAACAAGAACATACAAGGAATTTATTCCTGCTTACTGTCCTTGCTATTCGCTCTGCGGTGTTGCTGCGCCTTGCTTGATGCAGTGGAATGTAGGGCGGTCGTACCGGCGAGATCCATGCTCACAGCTGGGCTTTACCCAAGCAAAGGCGATGCAGCAGGCAATAGCGTGCGGCGCAAGTCATTGAAACAGAAAGGCAGCTTAGCTGTGGCAGCGAGCAGGAAGTCGAAAACGGCGCAGCCCGCCAATCGCTTCTACCGCTCGGCCAAACTCAGCGAATACCAGTTCAAGCGCGTGCTCTGGAGCTTTGCCAGGGATGAGCCGGCTGGCGAAGCCGCCCGGCAGATGACGCTCAGCGCCAACAGCATCGACGCCCTCTATAGCAAGCTGCGGATCTTCTTCACCGAACTCGGCGTGTTTACCGATATCTACGAAGGCCGGAACCCGGAGGACGGCACGCCGCTGGGCGAGGATATGGAAGGCTATGAGTTGCGCCTGATCGCTTTTCATCTGGAGCGGGTCAGCCGCAAGCGCCGGATGAAGCCGACCAGGATCGATGAGGTTGATTACAACTGGTGCGAAAGCCGCTGGCGGTTCGAATACCACATCCTGGCGGAAGGCCGACCATCGGAAGGACTTTACCGGATGATGTTCTCGCACCTGCTGGCGCATATTCGGGTCTCTGGCCCGGTCGGTGGAGAGCTGCGGAACAGGGATCGAAGCGAGGCCCTGATGGAGGAGCAGCTGGACCAGCGGCTGGCTTGGCTGGAACGGAATGCCCCTGCATTCAGGGATGAAGCGTCACGCTCTGAGTTACGTCGGTTAAGGAGGCATATATTAGCTAACTAAAATACCCATTGTGAACAAATCAATAAATATTGACTATTTTTTCTAATTTCCATAGAAATGGCTTATAAACTTATAAACTTATAAACTTATAAACTTATAAACAACAGGTCGCGCAGCATACGCGGTGACGGAAAGCGCTTATTATGTCCTTGCTAAAAAATTCTATAAAACTTGCGCCTATTTTTTTAGGGGTATCTATCGGTCCACTGGCGAATGAGATCGATCATGATCAATATGAAAACGCGCCGATACAATCACAATCGCAGGTGAGTAAAAATCCAAATGTCGCGTTGTCTATCGGTCTTGGCGCTTTAGGCGGAGGCCTTGTTGTTGGAGCTGTTGCTGGGGTCATCGCCTACGGAGTGAGAAGGTTTTAATCTTCCGATAGCATTGCTTCTAGATTCTTCTCCGGCTTTCTTCCATTCATCAAATTTCGCCGACTCGATCCTAGCTTGCAACCAATCGTGAAAAGACTGGATAGGATTCACAAGATCCCATTTCGGTCCGAGAGGTATTAGGCCGTTTTTGAAAGCAGCGTAGTACCACCAGATGAAAGTCTGACTGAAGCCTTTGATAATAATTTCTTCTCTTATTTTCTTCTCTCCGACAGAAATTCCTATAACTTTATAAGACCCAAGAAGAGCCCATAAATCATCGGCATCTTTGGAAAGATAAATTGGATCATCGGTGAACGAATTTTCTAGCCGACCGTCAGATAAAAAATGCCAAGCCTTGGAGCGTGTTTGATACATCGCATGAGAGTCAAATTGCTCAACGAGCCTTAGAGAAAAGTAGACTTTTTCTCTAGCCGCAGACAGCGCCAAGGGAATGAATGCGCCGATAACGCCTCCCGCAATAGACCCAATTGCTCCGCTAAAGAGCGCATTGTTCGTCAGATCGAAAGCCATAGGAGGCAACTCCTCTTAACTCAAAAGTCTAGGAAGCTTAAGCAGGCTACCATGAGGGATAGCGCAGAGTGCAAGATGTGCGCGGTAGTACCGCGCAATCTTGGCAAGGGGGCGGTGCCCGCCCCCGTTGCATCCCCCAAGCCCACCGTCTGGCCGTTGGATCGCCAGTCAGTGAGCCTCCGTGCTCCCACCACATGGCCACTGGGCGTGCCTGTCCCTTTGGATACGCGATGCGTTCAACATCGGGATAACAGGCGTTTCGGCTGCCGATCTCGATAAGAGGGGTTTAAGGATTATTTCAGTTGAGCGCGGGTCAGTTTGTAAGCAGCTAGGCATCCAACGGCGCATCGAATCTTAATGCGTTCGGGCGGCGAATTGAGCTAATCTCGACAGACGGAGGCGATACTTTGAAAATAGATAGTATAAGAATAGGAAATTTTCGTTGCTTCGGACCCGATGCAACGGAGTTTTCGTTACAAGGCTCCCTTACTACATTCGTTGGAAATAACGGTTCCGGGAAGACTGCACTCTTCGCGGCGCTTTCCAAGCTCTTTGGAGTTACGCAGCCGCAACGCGCTATCCACAAGCGGGACTTCCATATCCCTTTGGACGCTGTAGAGCTGGCGAACGGAACGATGATATCCATCGAGTGCGTGTTCAGCTTCCCCGAACTTGACGCAGAAGACGCCGACGACAGTGCGATACCAGACTTCTTTCACCACATGGCCGCGTCCGGAGAAGACGATCCTCTCAAGGTGCGGATACGTCTTCAGGCCGTATGGACCGACGACGGCACGCCTGAGGGAACGATTGAGGAGGAGGCCAGGTGGATCCCAACGCTCGGGAATGACTTCGTCTGGGACGAATGCCGTAAAGTTCAGCCGGTCGAACGAGGATCGATCCAGCTGATCTATGTCCCGGCCAGCAGGAATGCCTCGGACCAAGTCACCTCTCTGCTCAAAGGCCGTTTATGGAGGGCGGCGCGGTGGTCCACGGACTTGGCAAGGACGGCTACCGAAGGTGCCGAGGCAATCCAGAACCAATTCGAGGCAGAAGAGCCGACACAATTCATCACCGACCGGCTTGAGCGACGTTGGGGCGACCTGCATCGGGGAAATACTGACGCAAAGCCGATGCTCAGGCTTGTGGAAAGTCAAATCGGCGAGCTCGTGAAGCGCGCAGAGTTCGTATTTTTCCCCGATGAAACAGAGCGCACCCGCAGCGTCGAAGATTTAAGCGATGGGCAGCGGAGCCTTTTCCACATTGCTCTTACAGCGGCCACGCTTGAAATCGAAAAGGATGCCCTCGCCGAGGCCGCTGAAGATTGCGCATTCGATCAGGAGAAGCTTCGTCGCGTTCATCTTACGATCCTAGCCATCGAGGAGCCCGAAAATAGCCTGTCGCCGTTCTTTCTCTCGCGGATCATGACGCAAGCGCGTGGGATCGGCGGCATGGAGGGAGCGCAGGTTGTCGTCTCCAGTCACAGCGCGAGTATCCTCGCCAGAACTGAGGCCGATGAGGTTCGCTATTGCCGCTTAGAGGAGGAAACACGCGAGGCACGAGTGCGTGCTCTCACGCTTCCGGCAGCTGCAACAGATGAGGGAAAGTACGTTCGGCTCGCGGTGAAAGCTTATCCGGAACTCTATTTTGCGCGCTTTGCGATACTGGCGGAAGGTGCCTCAGAATCCATCGTAATCCCACGCATTGCTGAAGCCATGAATGTGCCACTCGACCCTTCGTTTGTTCCGATCGTCCCGCTCGGCGGCAGGTTTGTGACGCATTTTTGGAGGCTCTTGAACGATCTCGATATCCCTTACGCGACACTTCTCGATCTCGACCTTGGCCGAAAGCACGGTGGTGCAAAGGCCATCAAATACGCGGTCGAGCAGCTTGCAGAAATTGGCAACGATCTCTCGGGTAATAAGCTGATCATCGATGGAGAGATCGACCTCGATGAGATCGATGAGATAGACGACGCGGAGTTGCTGTCCGAGGACCAAGATCATCCTTGGCTTAAAGCATTGCGCCGAGAGAGCGTTTACTTTTCCTCCCCGATCGATCTTGATTTTTCAATGCTTCGTCTATTCTCGGCGGCTTATCAAAAGCCACGAGAAGGTGGCTATGGGCCCCGCACCTCAGCAGCCGCAGTTGCGGAAAAGAAGAGCGTCACCCTCAAAACCGGAGGAAACCCTGATCTCTATCCCGCTGAATGGGACGATGAGTTCGCGTGGTACCCCTACCTGTTCTTGAGCGACAGCAAGCCAGAGTCGCATCTTCGAGCACTCACTGAAATTGATAGCGAGCAACTTGCGAGCGATGCGCCCGAAGAACTTTGTCGATTGATAACTCGCGTCAAAAAGAAACTTGCCCTGTGACACGCGTGCGCCCTGAGAACTGGGTACCACAGGGGGTCGATAGCCTAGAAGATCGGGCCTTGGTCGCGCTCCGAGAGACCACCCAATGCGTCTGTGTGACGGCTGGAGCAGGAGCAGGGAAGACAGAATTTTTGGCGCAGAAGGCCGCTTATCTTTTGCAAACTGGACTTTGCCCAAGTCCCAGGCGCGTCCTTGCTATCAGCTTCAAGCGAGACGCGGCGCTGAACCTCTCGGAGCGTGTTCGCCGGCGTTGCCCGGATGAAGGCCATCGTTTTGTATCGATGACCTTCGATGCCTTCACTAAAGGGATCGTCGATCAGTTCCGCGACGCGGTACCTGAATTTTACCGACCTCCCGCCAATTATCAAATCTCGTTCCCGACACGTGACATCATCGAGGACTTCCTCAATCGCCATGACGCACAGGATGTGGATTGGCGAAACATCGACCACGCCGTTTCGAACACGAAGCTGCCTCTTGAGGGAGCGTCACTCCAACCACGGATGAGGGGGCTTCTAGAGGCTTACTGGCGAGATCAATTCGAAGGCGGTGAGCAGGCGTACCTTACATTCCCAATGATAAACCGCATCGTTGAACGCATGGTCCGTGATAACCCTCATGTGCGGAAGGCTCTCCTCGCGACTTATCCCATTGTCTTTCTTGACGAATTTCAGGATACGACTACCGCGCAATACGAAGTGCTGATGGCGGCGTTCCATGGCAGCCGCTCGGTGCTTACGGCGGTAGGCGACGACAAGCAGCGAATCATGGGCTGGGCTGGCGCGATGCGAGACTCGTTCGCGCGGTTTACCGCTGATTTCAACGCCCGGCCTGTGACGCTTCTCTCGAACTGGCGGTCGCACGAGGACTTAGTAGCGATCCAGCACCTGATTGCGACCGCTATTGACGAGGATGTCGAGGCCGTAGTCGCGCGTCGCCCCCGGCAGGTCGATGGAGATGTCGCCGCAATCTGGCAGTTTCGGACCCGCGAGGGAGAGGTTGAATATCTCGCAGAATGGATTGCTGGCGAGGTTCAAGACGGCCAGATCGAGCCCCACCGCATCGCCATCCTTGTTCGCAACTATGCAGATCGGGTGGAGCGGGAGATTCTTCCGGCCTTTGCGGCAAGGAACATCGCTCTCCGGAATGTTGCCCGGATGGTCGGCGGTGTCGCCATACAAGACCTTCTCTCCGAAGAGCTGACTGAGTGCCTCATCCCTTTTTTGCGTCTGGGAGCAAAAAGGCGCGATCGGGAAGCCTGGTCACAGGCACAGACTCAAATGCAGAGGCTTGCGGCAATTTCCGACGGAGATGAGGTAGGTCTTCGACGGATGGCGATCAGGACGGAGGCCCTTTGCCGTACAGTTAGGGCATATATGCAGGCAAACTCGCCCGAACAGGTCGATACAACCGCGCTTGTGCACATGCTGATCGATGAGATCGGCGAAGAGTCTATTCGACAAAGCACGCCTTCATATTCCAGAGCGAGCGATTTCAACCGCGTTCGGTCGGGGTTCGTGGCACTGCTAGAAGAATGCCGGGCGAGCGGCGGGACGTGGACCGATGTGCTGGATCGGCTAGTGGGCAAGGGCCAAGTGCCATTGATGACCGTGCACAAGAGCAAGGGACTAGAATTCCACACGATCGTATTCTTTGGTCTAGATAATCGAAGCTGGTGGAGCTTGACCCCGCAGAACGAAGAGGAGTTGAACTCATTTTTTGTCGCGTTCACGCGAGCCGAGCAACGCGCCTTTTTCACATGTTGCAGCGAGCGCGGCGGGCGTATCGCCTGGCTCGAACGCATCCTCGGCGAATCATTGTCCCGACAGTATCCGGGGGCTGAATAGGACACCCTCCTCAGCGTTGCGGCCTTGAGGTCGTAAACGATACTTGGGGCTTCGCCCCCAGCGCGCTTCGATGCGCCTTCCACCCAGCTTCGGTCGCTTTGCTCCCTACAGCCGGGTCCCTGTGAAGGCGCATCTCCGCTTGCACCCCCATTCTCGCCGAAGGGCAGAGGTTCAGACGAGCTGAACCTCTCTTAAAACAGGCAGATGAGTCCGCAGCGCTTGACAGGCGCGCGTGCCTATCCAACCTTCTGCCTCACATCCCGAAGCATTCCAGCCATCTCCGGCCTCCTCCAGAACTCCGGCATATCCACGGTAAAGAACCCAGCATCCCGCGCATCGAGGAGGCCGCATTCACCGCCCACGGCCTCCCTTATATCCTCCACCTGGAGCAGCGGGCGCGATTGCTCGGTGAGGTTATCGCCCGAGCCGTTCACCTGGTTGTTGTTGTGGTTGAAGCCCCGCACCATCACCGAGGTGCGGCCCGAGCGATGCTCGATCTCTTTCAGCGTCTCGAGGTCCGGCAATCCCCGATAGAGGGTATGCGCCACCGCCTTCTTCCAGATCCGCGCCATCTCCCGCCCATAGCGGGCTTCAATTTGCGCCCCGGCATTCTGGAAGACGCCGAGGAAGTTGATCCCGGCCTGGCGGTAGAGGGTCAGGATCTCATGGAAATTCGAGACATAGAGCTGGCCCCATTCCTCGCCGATGACCAGCGCCCGCAAGTCTCCATGGGCATCGGCGAAGCGCTCGATGATTGCCGCCGTCATCGCCCCGACAAAGGCGCGGCTGGTCTCGCTGCGCGCCGAGCCGATGATGAAGAGCGCGGTGCGCTCGCCCTTCATCTCTGCCGGATCGAAGGAATTGCTTTCGCTCACCGCCCGCGCCGCCATGCCGGGCTGGAAGCCCTGCAAGCGCTCAATGATGGTGGAGGAGTAGGCGTTCCACTGATCCGTCGAGGCGGTGAGGCTCGCGACCAGCCGGCACATGCCGGATTCCTCGGCCATCTTCTTCTGGCTGGCCCAGACCAGCAGATCGCCCGCAATCTCCTCTCGGCCCCGCCCGAAAAAATCCCACAGGCCGCCCGGCGTGCAAGGCCGGCTTTTGGCCGGATAGAGGGCGGCGATCTTATTATAAAGCGCAAAGCAGGTCCGCACCCCCTGGCCGATCCAGCGATGATTAGGCGATGGATCGACCGGCACCAGGAAGCTCGCCGCATCATAGGCGGCTTCGCCCACCAGCGGACGCAAGGCCGGATTGGCCGCGACCTCCAGCAGCCGCGTATTGATGTTGAAGCTCTCACTCGGATAGCCGTAGAGCCTGCCGGGGTTAATGAAGCGGACCCGGTAGCCCTGGCGCTCAAGCGTCTTCCAGGACAGCCAGGCCAGCTCCGCATCCTTGGGATCGGTGATGATCTTGGTCAGATGCGCGGTGCGCGGCGAGACCAGATTGACGCCAAGGAACCGGGTCAGCTTGCCCTTGCCGGCCTGGGCATCGATCGCCACCGGCTCTCCGTACCGTCATAGAGCAGCGGGCGCCCTTCGAAGAAGCCCAGCTCAATGCCAGGCCGCACCTTGCGCGGCGAGAACGCCACCCCGCTCATAGGAGGCCGGCGCGGCGCAGCGCCTCCCGGTCATTGAGGCGGGCATGGCCAAGCGAGCCGCTGGGATGGGCAATCAGCATCGCCCGCAGCTGCGCTGCGGCCTGTGCCTCGGCCCGCATCCGTGCAAGCCGCGCCTCGGCGGCATCCTCCCAGGAAAGACGCTGCTGTGCGTGCGATTCGAACATCCAGAAGAACTGATAGATCTCCATCAGCCGTCCGAAGCTCATCCCTTCAGCTCCTCGTCATCGTCCCAGCTCGCATAGCGGAAGGGCGGCTCCTTCGGGCGCTGCGCCGAGGCGCCGCCAGAAGGCGCATTGGGAGAAGAGCCATGAGGACCATGCGGCGGCATCCGCTCCGCCACGCCATCGATGGTCGGCGGGATCGCCCCTTGTGGCGGCATCACCTGCACCGCCTGATCTTGCGCCAGCGCAATCTCAACGCCGATGGAGCCGAGCGCATAGCCGCCGACAATCAGATAGGGCCAGAAGTCCGGCTTGATCCAGAACTGGAAGAGGAGTGCGCAGAACAAGGCAAAGACCGGCACCAGCACCATGCCGAGAAGACCGCGCCCGACAAAGCGGCGCGCCTCCTCAGGGGTGATATGCAGCTTGCCAAGGGTGAAAGGCTGGTTCCAGGCGAGCAGGCAGAAGATCGTAAAGATGAAGGAGACGAAGACAGCCAGCGCGAAGATGAAGGCGGCCATCGCCAGGATGGCGAAGCCGACCAGCGCAAAGCCCATCGCCAGGACCGCGCCTTCATTGCTGTTGTTGTTGGAGGACATCTTTCAGCACTCCTATGTTGAAGGGTTGCTTCAGCGATTGAGGTGAAGACCAAGGCCCAGGCCACGCCCGGCGCCGCGCTCGCTGGCATCGAGCCGGCGCGAAGGCGCCGCCTCCTGGCCGCGCGAGAAGCGCCAGAAGCGCCCGATATCCTCGCGCAGTTCGAGCAGCTGCTTGGCTTGGTCCTGGCGCAGCTCCTTGAGGCCGGCCTGGAGCGCTTGGCGCTCCGTCAGCTGCGCCTCGATCAAGCTCTCGCGCTCGGCCTCATGGCGCTTTGCGCTCTCGCGGGCTTCGGCCTCCAGGCCGGCCCGCATCTCCTGGTATTGCCCGGTGACGCGGAACCAGAGACCGCGCAGGCCCTTGGGCAAGCGGGCCTGGCGGTCACGGGCTTCCAGCCGCTGCGCCGCCTGCTGGCGTTCCTCCAGCCGCTCGCGCGCGGCGCGATGCTGGTCCGTCATCGCCTGCTTGGCTTCGCCAAGGCGGGCGGCGCGATCCTGGAATTGCTCCTTGCTTTCCGCGACATGGCGGCGGAGCGCCGGGGTCATGCGTTGGCCGATGATCTTCCGGCTGGCCTCGACGCTGGCGAGATCGGCACCGTCGCCAAGCCGGTCCCGCACTTCCTTGGTTTTGAGATCGAGCAGCCGGGGCAGCGCATGAACCTCGCCGCCATGATCGAGAACGACGAGGCCGCGCTTGTCGCCCTTGGCGAGAAGGAAGCCGCGCTCCTCCAGGCTGCGGATGAACGCTTGGCGGTTATCGGAGCGCTTCCAGCAATCCTGCAACGTCGCTTTAAGCCAGCGCGGATCGATCCCCTGGCGCCTGGCCTGTTGCCATTCCGCCAAGCTGAAATTGGTCGGGTTGCGCTCAGCCGCATTCTCCAGGCCGCGCGGCATGGTCCAGCCATGCTCCAGATAGAGATCGCGGCTGATCCCCATCAGCTTCTTCTTGTAGAAGGACATGGGCCGGGCGGTCATGGTCTGCGCATCGATCCGCGACCAGACGCAATGGGCATGGCGCCGGCCTTCCTTCTCATGAAAGACAATCGCGCGCGGCTGGCCTTCCAGGCCAAGCCGGCGCTCGACCCTGGCAACGGCCAGCTCGAAGCTCTCGACCGAGACCTTCTCTTGCTCGGGCGGGCTCAAAGACAGCGAGAACAGATATTGCCGGCAGCGGGTGCCCCGGCTGATCGCTTGCGCCTCCTTGAAGGCGCCTTTGAGATTGTCCGAGGCAAAGCCGCGCAGCTCATGGAGGCGGACATGCTCGTTGTCGTCGGTGCGCATCAGATGGACGGCCAAATCCTGGCCGCCGCTGCGCTGGGAGCCTTTGAGGATCATGGGCTGTCCTCCGCCTTGAGGCCGAGCGCCGCGACCAGCAGGCGGCGGATCTCCCGGACCAGCGCCAGCGCCTCTTGCAGCTCGGCCTCAATCTCGGGCGAGACCGGGAGCGCGCCGATATGAGCGAGATGGGCCAGCTGGTTGAGGTTGCTGGCAAGGCACGATTGGCCGAGCAGGGCCAGGATTTGCGCAAGCGCTTTCTGGTCGGCCACCTTATGGCCGCTCCGCCGCAGGCGGGCCGGCGCGGTCTCCCCGAGGATCTTGGCTTTGATATAGGCGCCGAGCGGAGCGCCCGCGGCCTCCACAGCCAAGCGGGCGCGTTCGGCTGGGCTCAGGCGGATGCTAAAGGGCGGAAGCCGCTTTTGAGGTTGAGGAGAGCCTGGCGCGGTGGTGGCCGCGCTGAAGGTGCCATTCAATGACATGACGGCCCCCGCTACGGCGAGGGCGGGCGCGGCTGCGCCAGCGACGTGTCTTTAAGGATGTGCTCCCATTCGGCCAGTTCATCAAAGATCCGGTTCGCCTCCTCACCGGATAGGCGCACCATTTTCTCTTCTGAAAATCAATCACTTAGCTGTAGAAGACTTGGGCTAGCGCAGCGCCGCCGTGCTGGCACATAATTCGCACCGCGCTCGCCGAAGCTTGCTTTTTCAGCGACCTATCCAGCAGCCAGAATGCCGTTAGCACAGAGCTAGCACAGCCACCCCAGCGGTCCTCCGCAGGGATGCGACGATCCTGCGTGCTTTTGCCGGAGTGCGAGGGGTCTTAGGAGGGCTGCTGAGGGGCCAGCGGTAGCCGGGCAGCGTTGTGGAGACTGCGCATACGGACGCCCCCTTCTCGAGCCTCTCCGTGACGCTCACAGAACTGCCGTTATATTGGTAAGCGGTAGTCTTCAACCTCCGGATTCTGCCAACTTTCTCCTGCCTCAAGGTCCGGGGGCCTGAGAGCGCAGGCCGTCGGGTGGCTCCCTGGAGCAAACTCCATTTCAACCCGGGGTGCACCCAGGCAGAGCGGCCAGAAACTCACTGGCCCCCGTTCTTGTTAGCCCATGAGCGCCGTTGCCGGATGAAGGGCATGTTTGCCCGAAGCGGCTCTGCAGCCGGGTCCAGGACGAGAGGGCACGTTATGGTTTCCATGTCCGCCTCAAGATTTCTCAGGCCACTCCATCCCCTGCACGCAATCCTGCTTGCATTTCCTTTTCCGCTGTTCCTGGGCGCGCTGCTCAGCGACATAGCCTACTGGAAGAGCTTCCAGGTTCAGTGGGCCAATTTCTCATCATGGCTTATTGCCGGCGGATTACTCGTCGGTGCCTTTGCCGCGCTTTGGGCGCTGATCGATCTGCTTCGCAGCGGAGCGGCACGCAGAAAGCATGTAGCCATCTATTTCGCCGTGCTGCTCACGACGTGGGTGCTTGGCTTCTTCAACGCCCTCGTCCACGGCAAGGACGCCTTTGCGGTCATGCCGGAAGGTCTTTATCTATCGGCGGTCGTTGCGCTCCTCGCGCTTGCTGCGTCCTGGATGGGTTACTCCGGCTTTCAATCCAGGGAGGTGGAATGATGCGCACAGTCTTTCTGATCGGCGTTGCAGCGATCGCGCTCTCCGCCTGCGACGGCGACCCGGGCCCGCAGCCACGCGGCTCCAACCCGGAACTCCCGGAAGCTCAACGCGGCCTCCTGCCCGACATGAAGATTCCGAGGCCGACGGCTTGGGGCGACGACCGCCCGACAGTGCCACAGGGATACAGGGTCGAAGCCATCGCCACGGATCTCAGGATCCCGCGCCAAACCCTGGTCCTGCCCAACGGTGACATCCTGGTTGCCGAGGGATCGGGCGGCCAGGCGGCGCCTCTACTCCGCCCCAAGGACTTCATCGCGGGCTTCATCAAGAGGCTGGGCAAGAGTTCGGCGGGAAGCGGCAACCGGCTGACGCTGCTGCGCGACGCAGATGGTGATGGTACCTACGAGGCCCGGGGCATCTTCGCGGACAATCTCAATGGTCCCTATGGTCTCGCGCTGGCCAATGGCGCCATCTATGTTGCCAACCAAGATTCGCTGGTGCGCTTCGCCTATCGTGATGGCCAGACCGAGGCGAGCGGCCCCCCGACATTGGTTACGGAGTTGCCGTCGGCGATCAATCACCACTGGACGAAGGCATTGACCGCCAGCCCCGATGGCCGCTTCCTGTATGTCGGCATCGGATCCAACAGCAACATCACCGAACGCGGGATGGCGGCCGAGGTCGACCGGGCCATGGTGTGGCAGATCGATGCACAGACAGGCGCGCACAGGCCTTACGCAACTGGCCTCCGCAATCCTACCGCCCTCGCCATTCAACCAGGAACGGACCAGCTCTGGGCGGTTGTGAACGAGCGGGACGAGATCGGCCCCAACCTTGTCCCAGATTACCTGACTTCAGTGCGTGAGGGCGGCTTCTACGGATGGCCCTACAGCTATTGGGGGCAGAACGTCGATCCTCGCGCGCAACCGCAGGATCCGCAAAAGGTCGCCTCGGCCATCCGCCCGGACTACAGTCTGGGCGCACATGTGGCAGCCCTGGGCCTGGCCTTCTCCACCCCGGCCATGGGGGCGGATTTCGCCGAAGGGGTGTTTGTCGGTGAGCATGGCAGCTGGAACCGCAGCCCGCCCGACGGCTACAGGGTGGTCTTCGTGCCGTTCCGCGACGGCCGGCCCTCCGGTGACCCGATCGATTTTGTATCCGGCTTCCTGAAGGATGATGAGAGCGCGCGTGGCCGGCCGGTCGGAGTGTCGGTGGATCCACGCGGCGCTTTGATCGTCGCCGATGACCTGTCGAACACGGTGTGGAGGGTTACGAGGAGCCCGCCACAACAGGCTGCAGCATCATTACCCAGCGGAGGGCAGAGCCCTCAAGCTCGCTGACGCCGCAAGGCAGGCGGCGGCGCCGGGCTGATCGACCATGTTCGGCAAGTAAGTGCGGCAGGCCTCCCTTGAGGCTGCCGCTCTGTCAACCAGGCGCCCCATGCAAGCCAGGGCAGGTTCCCCGCCTGAACCGATCATCAAAAATTGCATTTTTTCTCACTGGATGATACTGGCTTGTCCGTCTGCCTCGTGTAGCCTTCGCTCCGGAGGACCATTCATGCCCAGCATCAGTGACGCACTTCGGGAGGCACTCAGGCAATATCTGGTGGAGCAGTGCGCCTCCGCAGAAGATCCGACGCCGCGGGTTGATGCTCTCCGCGCATCGCTCGATCGCGTGTTGCAGAGGGTGCCCGTACAGGGCGATGCGATCCGCGACATGAGCATGCGGGCGCAAATCGCGGCCGAGCTTCACACGGCCTTGGACCAGCTTGTCTCAGCCCATATCCAGGACCAGCAGCAGCCCCCTTCTGCGTAGCCGGCCGCTGCGAGCGAGAGAGAGGGCAAAAGGTCGCCGCGGGGGCCGATTTGGGAACTCTCCTCCTGACGCAGGAAGCCCTCAGCGGGACCGGCCGACGAACACCGCGGAGCGGCTCCGGCCAAATTCATGCTCCAGTACGAGCCGGGCGATCTCCGCGGCGATCTTGCCGCCACCCTGGACGGAAGGCTCGATCGGGTTGGCGAAGTCGCCATCCTCATTGCAGACGAGCCGGAGGTCGATGACTGGCAAGCCGCGCGCGAAGGCTTCACGCGTGATCACGTCGTTGAACAGCGCCAGTCCTGTCGTTCCGATCTTTCGGCGCACCAAGTCGGGAAAACGTGGGTCGTAGATCGTGCAGACTGTCGTGGGCAGGCCCCGGCCAACCACCGCATCCAGCATCTCCCGGTAGCTCCGCTGGAACTCGGTCTGTACTGCCGCAAGGCGGACCAGGGCCTCACCCACACTTCCCACCCGCTCCCCCAGCACGCGCTCGTGCCAGAGCGCGTCATTGCCGCCCGCACTAATGACCAGGTGCGTGGCACCAGCCGGCAGGCGGGGGAGCTGCTGGTTCACGCCGGCGGCCACCGCGCCGTCCATGGCCGCCAGGCTGGCTCGCCACCCCGGCGGCAGGTCGCCACGAAGCTGTGTGACCACATCCGGTCCACCCGCGACATAGGCCTTGTTGTCGAAAATGGAGTCCCCCAGCAGCACGATGTGCCCTGCTTGTCGGCCGCCTGTGGCTGCCATAGCCGTCTCTCCTATTCTTCTGCCCGCCCCTGCCATTCCGGTCGCAGGTCCCTGCTCATCCGCTCCAGCTTCCCACCGGCATAGAAGCGCGCAACCATGGCGCTGGAGGGACCACTGTTCTTCGCCCGACGAGGCACCTCCACCGCAGCGATGATCTGCTGGCTGATACAGAAATGCCGGAAGGAGCAGCTGGTTCGCCACCTGCCGCGATGATCCGTCAGCAGCCCCGCTTCATGGATTCAAGGTTCGGGACTTGCCCTCCCCACGCAGCCGCGGCCGGGCGTTCCGCCGGGCGGGCGGCTCCCTCCTCCCCTTCCATCAGGCATCGTCGTCTGGCGGGCTGGGGCGGCCCCATGCGCCCTGCACCGGCGCCGGGCACTGCCGCGGAGGGCAGAATGCGGGCATCCGGACGATGGCGGCCCATCCTGGAGCTGCCCCCCGGGCCAGGTTAGCGGCAATTGCTGGCTTGGAACCGCATCCAGAACAGGTTTGCGACGCCTGCAAGGCCCCCATCGAACCACTCAATCGTCTTCATCGAAAAAAATTGCTTCGCTCGATTGCATGGCGTGCCTAACCTGCCCTCAAAACGTCCAGGAGAGGGTCAAGACCATGGATACAAATCCCAGCGGTCCACTGAGCTGCCCGATGAAGAAGCCGGCCGCGTTGCGCTCCCTGCTGGGGCGGACCAACCGCGACTGGTGGCCGAACCAGCTCTCGCTCGACATGCTCCATCAGAAGGGTCTCAGCGGAAACCCGATGGGCGATGACTTCGACTATGCGAAGGAGTTCCGGTCGCTCGACTATGCGGCGGTGAAGAAGGACCTTCACGCGCTGATGACCGACAGCCAGCCCTGGTGGCCGGCCGACTACGGCCATTACGGCCCCTTCTTCATCCGCATGGCCTGGCACAGTGCCGGCACCTACCGCACGGGCGATGGCCGCGGCGGCTCCTCCTCAGGCTCGCAGCGCTTCGCGCCGCTCAACAGCTGGCCCGACAACGCCAACCTCGACAAGGCGCGCCGCCTGCTCTGGCCGGTCAAGCAGAAATACGGCCGCAAGCTGTCCTGGGCCGACCTGATGATCCTGGCCGGCAACGTCGCCATCGAATCCATGGGCGGGCCGGTCTTCGGCTTCGGCGGCGGCCGCGTGGACGTCTTCGAGCCCGAGAAGGACATCTACTGGGGCACCGAGGAGGAGTGGCTGGGCGACACCCGCATCACCGAGGAGAAGGTGCTGGAGAGCCCGCTGGCCGCCATCCAGATGGGCCTGATCTACGTCAATCCCGAGGGCCCGGGTGGCGAGCCCGATCCGGTCCGCTCGGGCCGCGACATCCGCGAGACCTTCGCGCGCATGGGCATGAACGACGAGGAGACCGTCGCACTTACCGCCGGCGGCCATACCTTCGGCAAGTGCCACGGCGCGGGCGACCCCTCCAAGGTCGGCAAGGAGCCCGAGGGTGCCGACATCGCGCAGCAGGGCCTCGGTTGGCAGAGCGGCCACGAGACCGGCATCGGCGACCACACCATCACCAGCGGCCTGGAGGGCGCCTGGACGCCGAACCCCATCCAGTGGGACGGCGGCTATTTCCATATGCTGCTCGACTACGACTACGAGCTGGTGACCAGCCCTGCCGGCGCCAAGCAGTGGCAACCCATCAATCAGAAGCCCGAGGACATGGCGCCGGGCGCGCACAGCCCCCATCGCCGCCTGCCGACGATGATGACGACCGCCGACATGGCGATGAAGGAGGACCCGGTCTACCGGAAGATCTCGGAGCGGTTCCGCGACAATCCAGACCAGTTCGCCGATGCCTTCGCACGCGCCTGGTTCAAGCTGTGCCACCGCGACATGGGCCCGAAGGTGCGCTACCTCGGCCCCGAGGTTCCGGCCGAGGACCTGATCTGGCAGGACCCGATCCCGGCGGCGGATTACGCACCGATCGATGCCGAGGATGTTGCGCATCTCAAGCAGAAGATCCTGGCCTCCGGCCTCACCATTGCCGAGCTGGTGGCGACCGCCTGGGCCTCGGCCTCGACCTATCGCGGCTCGGACCACCGGGGCGGCGCCAATGGCGGGCGCATCCGGCTCGCGCCGCAGAGGGACTGGGACGTGAACGAGCCCGAGCGGCTCGCCCGGGTGCTGAAGGTCTATGAGGACATCAAGGCCGATTTCGACAGTGCGGCTCAAGGTGGCCAGGAGGGGCGCGGCAAGAAGGTCTCGATCGCCGACCTCATCGTGCTCGGCGGCTCGGCCGCGATCGAGAAGGCGGCGAAGGATGCGGGACATGATGTCGAGGTGCCCTTCACCCCGGGTCGCACCGATGCCTCGGCCGAGCAGACCGACGTCGAGAATTTCAAGCCGCTGGAGCCGCGCGCCGACGGCTTCCGCAACTACCTCCAGGTCGCGTTCAACGTCCCCACCGAGGAGCTGCTGATCGACCGCGCCCAGCTCCTCGGGTTGAGCGCGCCGGAGATGACCGTGCTCGTCGGCGGCCTGCGCGTGCTGGGCGCCAACCATCGCGGACAGAAGGAAGGCGTGCTCACCGAGCGCCCGGGCCAGCTCACCAACGACTTCTTCGTCAACCTGCTGGACATGGGCACGGCATGGAAGCTGGTGGACGGGCACGCGGACGAGGTCTTCGTCGGCACCTGCCGCAAGACCAATGCGGAGAAGTGGACGGCGACGCGCACCGACCTCGTCTTCGGCTCCAACTCGCAGCTCAGGGCGCTTTCCGAGGTCTATGCGGCGGCCGATGCAGGCAGGAAGTTCGTTGACGACTTCGTCGCCGCCTGGACCAAGGTGATGAACGCCGACCGCTTCGACCTGGCCCGAACCTGACCTTCCGGCGGCTCGCCATGCGGTGAGCCATTCCCCGCCGCGGCGCCTCGGCGCCGCGGCACCGGATGGGGTCACGCGAGAGGGACGACCGATGCGTCGCTGCGACGTGGATCAACTGGATTCGGGCCAGACCTACTGGGTGCCGGCGGTCGTTTCGCCAGAACGGGACTGGGCGGGGGCGCCCGGCTGCCGGAAAGGCGCGAGATACATGGTCAATTGCCTGACGCTCCGGGCCAGCCGGGACGAGTTCGAACCGTTCGACAGCCAGCTCAGCTGCCTGCGCTGGATCATGCGCAACCGGGCGCACCTCAACCGCACGCTCCCCGGCGCCCGGATACGCGCCGTTGCGCTGGACCGATGGCTCCTGGGCCTGGACTGAGCGGGCCGGCGAGACGGAGCGCGATCTTCGCGTGCAGCAACCGCGCGGCTTGATCGGGCGCGCAGCTCGGCCATAGCGCTTCACCGCCCGATCGGGCGGCCGGTCACCCCTTCAGTACCCCCACCCAGAACAGCGATGCCTGGCCGACATCCAGATCATGCTTGCGGACAAAGTCGAGCATGCCATCCCGTCGCACATGGAACAGTGCCAGACCGGCTGGCACCATCCGCCCGGCCTCGTCTGGCATGAGCCGCGGCCGCGAACTGGCCGCCACCAGGATCCGCCCCGCAGGATCGAGCGCGAAGCTCCGCACATGCACCCCGCGCGGATCCACCCTCTGCACCAGCGTGGCCGCGCTGCCCTCCGGATCGATGCGGAAGACGGCGATTTCGTTCTCGCCGCCGAGCTGACGCTGGCCGTCACCTTCAGGGGCGACCCAGTCGCTGCGGTTGGCCAGATAGAGATGCCGTCCGTCAGGGCCGCAGCGGATGGCGCCCGCAGCCTGGTGCGGCATCGCCGGGCCGGCGAGCGTGCTGACCGAGAACAGCGGACGATCCGACACCCTCCGGCCATCCCAGGCGAAGCCCTGCAAGAGGTTCTGCCGCTCGACCGAGACGAACAGCCGGCGATGACCGGGGTGGAAGTCGAGGTGCCGGGGGCCGAAGCCGTATCCACCATCCGGCGCCACCGTCTGCGCCGGTGCCAGTGCGCCATCATGCCAGTCGAACAGCAGCAGGGCGCCAGGGTCCTCCGGGCGCCCGGCGCTCGCATCGCTGCCGCGGCAGACCAGGACCACCTGCCGGCCACCAGGCAGCACGCGCACCTGATGGGCATAGTGGCCGAAATGCAGGCCGGCGGCCTGCGGCACGGCGGCGCCGATCGCGCCATCCGCCTCCAGGCGATGCACCAGGAGCAGGCTCGGGTCGTTGCAGGCGGTCAGCAGGTGGCGGCCGGCAGCATCGGCGGTCACGTGGATCGGCCGGGTCGGCAACGGCACCGGGGCGCCATGCGGCAACAGGCAGCCCGCCGCGGCATCGAGGCGCAGCGCGGTGAGCGCATGCCGCTCCCCTTTGCGCCCGCCCGCCCGATCGCTCGACGCCCCATAGAGGAGCGGCCGGTGCGGGTGCTGCCCAACATACTGCACGGCAGCCGGCAGAGTGATGCCGCCGCGCGGCGTCAGCACCAGCGCTTCCGCCTCCAGCTCGAACAGGTGCAGGGTGGAACCGATAGCGGCGACGATGAACAGGCGGCGTGGCGTGCCGGCCATGGCGCTCATGCCCATTCCGGTGCCGCGCGCATCTCGGCGCGGCCAGATTTGCCTGGGCGCATCAGGGCACCGATGGGGCAATGCATCTTGAACGCTTCGCGCCCTGTGGCCACCGAGGCGCGGACGGCCTCGCCCAGCAGGCCGAGATGGGTCCAGGGCGGCGTGAGCAGCCGCAAGCGGCTGATGGAAGGGTCGCCGCGGACTTGCCGGACCTCCACCACCACCGGGATGTGGTGCGCCGCGGCAAAGGAGCCATGGCGTTCGCGGCAGGGGCTCCAGGCCACCACGATCTCGGCGCCCCCGGCCAGCCCGGCCAGCCCGGCCAGCGCCAGGACGTACTTCCTCGCCGCCATGCCCAGCCCGATGATGCCGCTGCTGCGTTTCAGCATGCTTCCCCTGCGCCTCCCCACGCCATTTTTGGTCCGCTCTTGCATCGGATCCCGGTTCCCGGCAGGATATACGATGACCTGACAGGCAATGAAGCAGGCATGAGCGGGAGGAGACCAGGAAACGATGCCTGGACGCTGCGATCTGCCCCACCTGGCACCCTCCGCCGCTGGCGGTTCTCCCGCCCAGCCAGCCTCCCGCGCCCGCGCGGTGGAGCGGGCCTAGCACCATGGCCCCGCGGCAGCGCATCCTGATCACCGGCGCCGCCGGCCGCATCGGGCAGTCGCTCGCCACTCTGCTTCCACGAGATGGACGGCGCCTCCGCCTGTTCGACCGCCACCCAGCCACGCCCGGCTCCGAGGAAGACGAGATCCTCGCCGGCGACATGCTGGACCCCGCCCATCTCGCGACGGCGATGGAAGGCTGCGATGCGGTGGTGCATCTGGCGGCCGAGAAGCGCGCCTTCAGTGATGACCATGCCTCTGTCCTGGCGCTGAACTGCATCGGTGCGCAAGCGGTGTTCGAGGCGGCTCGGCAGGCCGGGGTGCGCCGCTTCGTCTTCGCCTCCAGCCACCATGCGGTCGGCGAATACCCGATCGGGCAGCCGGTGCCGCCGCAGGCACTGCCGCGCCCGGACGGGCTTTACGGCGCAAGCAAGGTTTTCGGCGAGGCGGTGGGCCAGCTCTACGCCGATGTCCACGGCATGGCCGTCGTGTCGATCCGGATCGGCGCCTTCCAGGACGCGCCAACCACCCCGCGGCAGCTCGTGGTCTGGATCAGCCCGCGGGACATGGCAGCCCTGGTGGACCGCGCGCTGGTCGCGGAGCTGGACGGCCATCGCGTCGTCTATGGCTATTCGGGAAATCCTGCCAACCCGACGAGAGACCCCGGTTGGGCGCAGCTGGGCTATGTGCCCTGCGATGCCGCGCGACCGGAACACCTGACCCTGCCCCCGCCCGACACACGGCTGGGAGGGAGAGTGCCTCGCTAGGCGCGCGCCGCTGATCCGGCCAGGGCCGGAGCACGCCGCGACCCAAGCGATCGGAGCCGGGAACGCCCGCCGGATGAAGGGCTGGGCCGCCTCCCGGACGCCTTCTCGCCGCCGGCGGCCGCCGGCGACGGCGCGGAATGGCCCATCAGACCCTTGTCTGCAGAGGCCGAAGGAGTTCGGGAGGAACGGAAAGCATGAAGATCGAACGCATCGGTGTCCGCATTTTCACCCACACCACCAAGAAGGAGCGCGACATCGATGGCCACACCCATCCTGGCCCGGCACGGCAGACCCGCAGCGCGCTGCTGACCATCACCGCTGACGACGGCAGCGAAGGGCATGTGGCGGGCTCGCCGGAGCTGCTGCGGCCGCACCTGCTCGACGGCTTCATCCGCCCGACCCTGCTGGGGCAGGACCCTTTCCTGCGCGAGAAGCTGTGGCTGGCCCTCACGCACTGGCAGCGCGGCAGCACCGGCCAGCTCACCGACCGCACCGTCGCCCTCGTCGAACTGGCGCTGTGGGACCTCGCCGGGCGCAAGCTCGGGCAACCCGTCTGGAAGCTGATCGGCGGCTACCGTGACAAGGTACCAGCCTATGGCAGCACCATGTGCGGTGACGAGATCCCCGGCGGTCTCGCCACCCCGGAAGACTACGGCCGCTTCGCCGAACAGCTGATCGCCAGGGGCTACAAGGCCATCAAGCTGCACACTTGGATGCCGCCGGTCAGCTTCGCGCCCTCGGTCGCCATGGACATCAGGGCCTGCGCCGCGGTGCGCGAGGCGGTCGGCCCGGACGTGCCGCTGATGCTCGATGCGAACCACTGGTACAGCCGCACAGAGGCGCTGGAACTCGGCCGCGCGCTGCAGAAGCTGAACTACTACTGGTTCGAGGAGCCGATGGAGGAAAGCTCCATGTCCTCCTATGCCTGGCTTGCGCTGGCGCCCGGCGATTACGATGAGCGGTAATCGGCAATTATGATGAGCGCCCGGCGGTGCGGCGGAGGGTGGGCGTAGCCCGCCCGGAGCCGTTCCGCCGGGCGAGCGCGCCTGCGGATG
>NZ_JASIRT010000002.1 GCF_030063475.1 Roseomonas sp. E05 | reverse complement strand
ACAACCTCAAGCAGTTCCGTCGCGTCGCAACCCGCTACGACAAGCTCCTCGCCAACTTCCGCGGCTTCGTTCTGCTCGCCTCAATCGCCATCCTACTCCGCTGAAATCGTCACCACCGCTTAGAGCATTTTGTTTTGACGAGCATCTTCACCCGTTCCGATGATGCCTTCGGAACGGGATCTGCTGCTCTAGTAGCCGCGGGCGGGCTCGACGCGGTTCGGGCAAGGCCGCCCGGCACGCAGCGCGCGGAGGTTCTCGAACAGGATGTCGAGGCTGCGGTCGTTATAGGTGCCAGGATCGTCCGAGGACATATGCGGCGTGATGAAGAGGCCCGGCGTCCGCCAGGCCCGGTGCTCGGGCGGCAGCGGCTCAGGCACCGCCACATCGGTCACCGCGCCGTTCAGATGGCCGGCGTCCAGAAGGTCGCACAGCGCCTCCTGATCCCACAGCGCGCCACGGCCGATATTGACCAGCCTGGCGCCGCGCGGCAGCAGCTCCATCCGGCGGCGGTCGAGCAGGCCCTGCGTCTGCGGCGTCAGTGGGCAGGCGAGCACGAGGAACTCGGCTTCCGGCAGCACGCTGTCGATCGCATCCTGCGCCACCACGCGCTCGCAGGCGTCATGCGGCCTGGCGCTGTTGCGCACGCCGATGACGCGCATGCCGAACTGCTTCGCGCGTTCCGCCACCGCGCCACCGAGCGAGCCCAGCCCGACGACGCAAACCGTCCGCCCCGCCAGCACCGAGGCGAAGCGCGGCTGCCACTGCCCCTCGCGCTGCCGCTCGGCGAAGAAGGGAATGTTGTTGGCCAGCATCAGCAGCGCCATGATGCCGTATTCGCCGGCCTTGGCCGCATGCGTGCCGCGGTTGTTCAACAGCAGCACATCATCCGGCAGCCAGTCGAAGGGCGCCAGGCGGTCCAGGCCGGCCGAGGTGCAGAAGATCATCCGCAGCTTCGGCGCGGCGCCGGGCAGCGCCCCCTTGGGGAAGCGCTCGTGCACGACGCGGGTCCAGGTGACCAGCACCTCCGCCTCGCGGATCGCCTCGGCATATCCGGCGTCGTCGCTGGCGAAGCTGACGCGCAGACCGGCCATGTCGGGCGCCCGCGCCACGGCATTGGCCCACTGCTCGGGCGTGATGGGAAAGAGGACCTCGTCGGCCGGGTTCTGAACGTGAATGCGCATAGCGCGGAGCCTCGCATGGCGGCGGCCCGCGTCAAGCCCGCGCCGACCGAAGGGTGTCAAACCGGAAGGGGCGCCGCCTGGGCTGGATGGCAGCGCGCGGCCGTTCCACACTCGGGGCCTTACACCGGGAGTCCCGCAGCATGAGCGTTGCCGTCGCCGATCACCTTCTCGCCCGCCAGGACGAGGTGCTGGAGAGATTGATGGCGCTGCTGCGCCTGCCGAGCGTCAGCACCGATCCCGCCTATGCCGAGGGCATGGCGGCGACGCGGGACTTCCTGACGGCGCGGCTGCGCGAACTCGGGCTGCAGAAGGTGCAGCTGCTCGATGGCGGCGGCCAGCCGGCGGTCTATGGCGAATGGCTCGGCGCGCCCGGCCAGCCCACCATCGTCATCTATGGCCATTACGACGTGCAGCCGCCCGACCCGCTGGACCGCTGGGTGTCGCCGCCCTTCGAGCCCGCCATCCGCGACGGCCGCCTCTATGCCCGCGGCGCCTCGGACGTGAAGGGCTCGACGCTGATCGCCGTGGAGACCATCGGCGCCTTCCTCGCGGCGGAGGGCAAATGCCCGGTCAACGTCAAGCTCTTCCTGGAGGGCGAGGAGGAGACCGGCAGCCCGAGCATCCGCCGCATCATCGAGACGCACCGCGAGCTGCTGCGGGCGGACGCCATGCTCTCCGCCGACGGAGGCCGCGCCAGCACCTCGCTTCCCACGCTGAACACCGGGGCGCGCGGGTTGTGCAAGCTGGAGGTGACGCTGCGCAGCGCGCGGAAGGACATGCATTCCGGCCGTTACGGCGGCGCCGTGCGCAACGCCCTGCACGAGCTGGCGCGCCTCGTCACCACGCTGCATGACGCGCAGGGGCGCATCCAGGTCGCGGATTTCGACAGCGACGCCGCGCCGCTCACCGCGCGCGACCGCGCCGACGCCGCGGCGCTCGCCGGCGACGAAGCCGCCTTCTACGCCAATACCGGCGCCCTGCCGCATGGCGACCCGGCCTATACCGTCCGCGAGCGCATCACCCTGCGCCCGACCATCGACGTGAACGGCCTCTGGGGCGGCTATACCGGGGCCGGCAGCAAGACCGTCATCCCCGCGGAGGCGCAGGCCAAGATCACCGCGCGCCTGGTGCCCGGCCAGGACCCGGACCGCGCGCGGGAGCGCATCGTCGAGCACCTGCGGCGCCACTGCCCGGAGGGCGTGGAGCTGGCCTTCTCGCCGCCGGGCGGCAATGCGCCCGCCTCCACCCTGCCCGAGGGGCATCCGCTGCTGATCGCCGCCGAGGCGGTGGTGCGCGAGATCCAGGGCCGCGACCCCGTGCGCGCCCGCATCGGCGGCACCCTGCCGATCACCGGCATCTTCCGGGAGATGCTGGGCATCGACACGCTGATGTTCGGCTTCGCCATGCCGGATGAGGACGTGCACGCGCCCAACGAGTTCTTCCGCCTCTCCTCGCTGGAGGAAGGGCTGCGCGCCTGGCCACTGCTGCTCTCCCGTATCGGGGAAAGCAGCGCCGCGGAGTTCGCGCCCTGGCGGTATGCGACGCAGGCTTGACGCGGCGGGCGGCGGCGCGGTTAATGCGGGCATGATCCCGGCCGCGCCCTTCCTGCGCTCCTATTACCGTCGCTCGGCATAACGAGCGGCGCGGTCGTCCATGCCTGAATGACCCCATGCCGCCCCCGGGCGGCATTTCCATGTGTGGACAGGCCTTCTCCCGGCGGCAGCCAAGCCTGAGGATGCCCATGTCCCCCTCTTCCCGACCTTCGCTGGGCCTGATCGGCCTGGGTGCCTTCGGCGGCTTCTGCCGGCCGCATCTGGAGCGGCTCTTCACCGTCCATGGCCACGACCCGGCGCTGCCCTGCGACGCGACGCTCGCCGAGGCCGCCAGCCAGCCCGTGGTGGTGCTGGCCGTGCCGGTCGCGCGGCTGGCCGAGGTGGCGCAGGCCATCGCGCCGCACCTGCGGCCCGGCGCGCTGGTGGTGGAGGTCTGTTCGCTGAAGATGCACCCGCTGGCGGTGCTGCGCGGCGCCCTGCCGGCCCATGTGGAGCTTCTCGGCACCCATCCGCTCTTCGGCCCGCAGAGCGGGCGCGACGGCATCGCCGGCCTGCGGCTGGCGCTCTGCCCGCCAACCGGAGCACGCCCGAGCGCGCGGGCGCGGCTGGCGGCGCGGATGCTGCGGCGCCTCGGACTGGAGGTGGTGCGGATGTCGCCGGAGGAGCATGACCGGCAGATGGCCTGGGTGCAGGGGCTGACGCATCTGCTCGGGCGGATTGTCTCGGCGCTGGAGGTGCCGGCCCTGCCCCATACCACCAGCAGCTTCGATCAGCTGATGCGGGCGGTGGCCATGGTGTCACAGGATTCCGAGGCGCTGTTCCGCACCATCACGGAGGACAACCCCTTCGTGGCGGAGGTGAAGGCGCGCCTGCTGGCCGAGGCGGAAGCGGTGCTGCGGCCCTCCCGCCCCGCGCTGGCGGCCTGAGCGGCGACCGGCCGGGGCAACGGCGGCCCCGGCCCGATGCCTCAGGCAGCGCTGACCTTCTTGCGGGCACCGTTCTTGTGCAGCAGGAACTCGCGGCCGACCTTCACCCGCGCCACGCCGTCATAAGCGACGATGTCGGCGGTGGCGTAGGTCTCGCTCCAGCTGTCCGGGATGAAGCTGCCGGTGCCGACCACGTCGATCGGCGCGCGGGCCTCGCGCATGACCCGGCACTTGGAGACGCCGAAGCCGGAGGAGGCGATGATCCGCACCTTCGGGAAGCCGGCCTCGTCCAGCGCCTCGCGCATCCGCCAGATGGCGGCGGCGGAGACGCCGGTGCCAACCAGGTGACGCAGCTCCGTCTCGGAGCGGTAGCGGCGGATGGCGCCCGGCGCGTGCCGCTCCAGCGCGGCATAGGAGGCCGCCGGGTCCAGCCCCTCCAGGAAGCGGCCGCCATGCGTGTCCAGCCGCACCGAGAGCCGCCCCTCCGCCGCCAGCTCCGGGAAGCGCTGGCAGACGGCGAGGCTGTCGGTGACCTCGCGGCCGAAATAGTCCACCAGGACGGTCAGCGGCTCGTCCGGATAGGTCTCGTGGAACATCTCGGCGGCGCGGACGGTGCTGCGGGCATAGCCGATCAGGGCATGCGGCATGGTGCCGAAGCCGTAGCGGTTGCCGAACCAGTGCGCCGTGGCATCGGTGGCGTTGCCGACGAAGCCCTTCGCTCCCTCCCGCTTGGCAGCGGCGCTGCCGACCGAGGCGGCATAGGCCATCATCTCCTCCATCTCGGCGCCGGCGCAGTGCCGGGCCTCCATGGCAAGGAAGGCGGCCTCCGGCAGCTCCACGCACATCTGGTAGGCGTTGTGCGCCGCAACGCAGGCCGGCCCGAGCTTCTGGAGATAGATCGTCTCCAGGTTGACAAGCTGCTGCATCGAGCCGGTGAGATAGAGGATCGGGTCACCGGCGCCGATCCACTCGCCCTCGCGGTGCATCAGCTCGATCCCGAAGCGCGTGCCGCGCTCGGCAGCCACCCGTTCCAGCCACTCGATGACCAGCCGTGGCGCCGAGACCACGGGCCGGCGCATGAACACCGCGTAGGTGACCTGCGCGTCCCCGTAACGGCTGACGATCTCGCGGGTGCGGTTGAAATAGGCATCGGTCAGCCGCGCGATGCCGGCGTCATCCACGCCGGCACCGCATTCCGCCTGGCTCATTGTGCCGCCACCAGGGGCACGGAGACACCGTCCGGCCGGCGGGCCTTCAGCTCCTCGGCCACCAGGAAGGCCAGCTCCAGCGCCTGCTCGGCGTTCAGCCGGGGGTCGCAGAAGGTGGCGTAGTTGGCGGAGAGGTCGGCCTCGGTCAGGCGGTGGGCGCCGCCGACGCACTCCGTCACCTCGGAGCCCGTCATCTCGACATGCACGCCGCCGGCCCAGGTGCCCTCGGCCTCGTGGCAGTCGAAGAAGCCGCGCAGCTCGGCCAGGATGGCGTCGAAGGAGCGGGTCTTGTAGCCGCCGGCGGTGTGGGTGTTGCCGTGCATCGGGTCGCAGATCCAGACCACCTCGCGCCCGGCCCGCTTCACCGCGCGCAGCAGCGGCGGCAGCTTCTCCATCACCTTCTGCGCGCCCATGCGGCTGATCAGCGTCAGCCGGCCCGGGACGTTGCCGGGATTCAGGATCTCGGTGAGGCGGACCAGCTCGTCCGGGTCGCTGCTCGGGCCGACCTTCAGCCCGATCGGGTTCTTCACCCCGCGCAGGAACTCGACATGCGCGCCCTCCGGCTGCCGCGTGCGGTCGCCGATCCAGAGGAAGTGCGCCGAACAGGCGTACCAGTCGCCGGTGGTGGAATCCACGCGGGTCAGCGCCTGCTCATAGGGCAGCAGCAGCGCCTCGTGACTGGTGTAGAAGTCGGTCTCGCGCACCTGCGGCGCCTCGGACATGCCGCAGGCCGCCATGAAGCGCAGCGTCTCGTCGATCCGTGCCGCCAGGTCGCGGTAGCGGTCGGCCAGCGGCGAGCGGGCGACGAAGCCGAGGTTCCAGCGGTGCACCTCGTGCAGGTCGGCATAGCCGCCGGTGGCGAAGGCGCGCAGCAGGTTCAGCGTGCCGGCCGACTGCATGTAGGCGAATTCCATCCGGCCGGGGTCGGGAATGCGCGCCTCGGCGGTGAACTCGGGACCGTTGATGATGTCGCCACGATAGGAGGGCAGCGTCACGCCCTCCTGCGTCTCGGTGTCCGAGGAGCGCGGCTTGGCGAACTGGCCGGCCATGCGGCCGAGCTTCACCACCGGCAGCGAGCCGCCGAAGGTCAGCACGACAGCCATCTGCAGCAGCACGCGGAAGGTGTCGCGGATCGGATTGGCGCGGAAATCGGCGAAGCTCTCGGCGCAGTCGCCGCCCTGGAGCACGAAAGCCTGCCCCTGCCCGGCGCGCGCAAGGTTCTGCTGCAGCCGCCGCGCTTCGCCGGCAAACACCAGCGGGGGAAAGCTCGCGAGCCGGGATTCCATCGCCTTGAGCCTGGCCTGGTCCGGATAGTCCGGCACCTGCCGGATCGGCATTTCCCGCCAGCTACCGGGCTGCCACCCGCGCACCGTCATGACACCTAGTTTCCTCGACAAGAGTTTT
Organism: Roseomonas sp. E05; assembly: GCF_030063475.1. Taxonomy (GTDB): domain Bacteria; phylum Pseudomonadota; class Alphaproteobacteria; order Acetobacterales; family Acetobacteraceae; genus Pseudoroseomonas. Next base: position 383,763 of record NZ_JASIRT010000002.1, on the reverse strand, counting down.
GGCTTGGCAGGATAGCAACAGCAGGGCGCCGAGGGCTACGCCCGATGCGCGCCCTCGCCACATGGCAGCCTCCCGCCAGGATTCCGGCGCCGCGGCTCAGTCCGCGGCTGCCGCGGCGCGCGGGAAGGGGCGGTCGCGCAGCAGGACCGCCAGCTCGGGCCTGACGGCGAGCAGAGCCACCTCCTCGGCCGCCCGCGCCGGCGGGTCGGAGACCCAGCGCGCGGTCGCATCCTGCTGCGTGCCCATCACGCATCCTGGCCCGAGCTCCGGCTCCTCCGGCTGCTCCAGCTCGGCCAGGAAGCGCGCGCGGCGGTGCGGGTCCTCGATCTCGCGCGCCAGGACGCGGCAGAGTTCGTCCAGTCCCGGCGCCTCGGCCGCCGCGCGGCGCACCGCGTGCTCGGCATAGGGGCCGATATGGCGGGCCAACGTGTCAGCCACCTGCCGCAGGGCGGCCGCGCGGCCCAGCCGCTGGATGCGCAGCAGCGGCGGCGGCGCGGCATCGGCCAGCACGCCGCTGCCCGCCAGCTCCTCCTGCGCCCAGCCCGCGACGACCAGCAGCGCATGCCCGGCGCAGCGGGCCGGCAGGACCAGGCGCTCGTCCGGCGCGTAGAGCAGCAGCTCGCCCTCCCCCGCCAGCCGTCGCGCGGCCTCAGGGTGGCCGAGACCGGGCAGCAGCGCCGCGACCATCTCCGCCAGCCGCTGCCCGCCGGGCAGCAGCGCGGCCATGCCGACCGCGCGCTGCTCCTCCGCATAGAGCCGGGACACCGGCCAGGGGATGCCCTCCCGCTGGAAGGCGTACCAGACGCGGCGCAGCACCTCGCTTTCCACCTCCGGCATGTCCCAGACATTGCGCACCCAGTAGCGCGCCAGATAGCGGGTGACGGCGTGCTCCGGCTCATAGGCCGAGACCATCACCATCACGGGGTGGGAGACGTCGATCTGCGGAAAGTCCACCAGCAGGGCGGTGACGAGGTCGGTGACACGTTGCGGCGGCACGGCGGCAGGGGCCGGGAAGAAGGTGTCGCGCCGGGAGGGCTCGCCGGCCGTGTTGATCATCAGCATCTCGTTGCTGATGCGCGCATTCGGCACCACGACCAGCATGCCGTCCTTCCGCCGCCCCACGGCGGTGCGCCAGTCCAGCCGGATGATCTCCACCCGCTGCCCGTCCAGCATGATGGCGTCGCCGACATGCAGCACCCGATCCATATGCAGCGCCACGCCGGAGATCAGGCTGCCCAGGGTCGGCTGCAACGCCAGCCCGACGGCGGCGGTCAGGATGGCCGAAGTGGTGAGCACGGCACTGATGTCGAAGCCGAAGGAGGCCAGCACCACCGCCGAGGCGATGAAGGTCAGCAGCCCATAGGCGATGGCCCGCTGCAGGCCGGTCGGCTCCACACCCAGCCCGGCCGAGAGCCCGAAGCCGAGCACCGCCCGCCCGCCGGAGAGCACCACCAGCAGCGCCGTCAGCAGCGTGGCCGCGACCCGCACGCCGCCATGCACCGGGCCGCCGCCGAGCAGCAGGCTGTCCTCGCTGACCCAGTAAAGCAGCCACAGCGCAGCCGCCAGCAGCCCCAGTCCGAGCAGCGACCAGAGCGTGCCGGGGCCGCGCCGCGCACCCCCCGCGCTGCCGCTCATGCGCCGCCCTCCCGCCGCGGCGGCGCCGGCCGCTCGCCGCGCCCGAGCTGGCCGAGCGCCTTGCCGAGCGAGGTGCGCAGCCGCTCGATCGCCTCGGACAGGCTGCGGATCTCGCTGGCGCCGGCGCGCGGCAGGCGCAGCCGCGTGTCATGGCTCTGGCTGGCCGCCTCAGCCGCGCGCGAGAGTGCGCCGAGCGGCCGGATCACCATGGTATCCAGCGCCAGGACCAGCGCCACATAAGCGACGCCGAAGATCACGGCGAGGCCGAGGCCCAGCATGCCCACCAGTTCCAGCGAGCCCTTCAGCCCCTCGGTGACCGGCACGGTCAGCACCTGGGCGCCGACCACCTCGTTCATCTGCCAGCCGAAGCCGTTGGCGCTTCCGTATTTGGCCAGCATGGCCGGTGGGGCGCGGTCCGGCGTGCTGTGGCAGGTCAGGCAGCCTTCCTGCGTCACCCGGATCGGCCTGGCCAGGTAGAAGAGCCGGTCTGTCTCGGTGGGGCGCACGCCGCTCAGCTCGTGCAGCGCGGGATCGGCGCGGAAGCGCTGGATCAGCTCGACCTCGAAGGGCGTCGCCAGATCGGCGCGGGAGGTCGGGTTCAGCGCCGGCTCGCGGTAGGTGTAGGCGCCGTAGTCGCTGGCCACCATGCGGAAGACGGTCTGCGCCCCGAAGGAAGGCACCGTCTCCTCGTGGAACTCGTCCGCGGGCAGGCGGGAGAGCTTGGGGAAGATGTTCTTGGCGGTGTAGCCGCGGATGGCGAGCGCCGAGCTCAGCAGGATGCGCGCCTCGGCGGCAGCCTGCCGCAGCGCGCGTTCCTGCAGCAGAAAATAGAAGCCGCCGAGCCCCGCCAGCAGCCCGACAAGGAAGACGGAGATGAGGATGCGGGAGACCGTCCTCCTGACGCCGGGAACCTGCACGGGCGACCATTCCGCAGTTGCAACCCACTGACTTTCCGCCAAGTGGCGAGGGGTTGCAAGGCAGCTTCAGCCCGGCGGTATGGCGGCGGCGGCCCCGTGCCCCCGCCCCCGGCGGGCGCCTCAGCGGCCGCGCGTCACCAGCCTGCCCGGCTTCTCGCCCGTCTCCTTGCCCCCGGCGAAGGTCAGCACGCCATTGGCCCAGACCTGTTCGATGCCGACGCTCATCTGGATCGGGTCCTCGAAGGTGGCGTTGTCCATCACCGTGTTGGGGTCGAACAGCACCAGGTCGGCATAGGCGCCCTCGCGGATCACGCCGCGGTCCACCATGCCGAAGACGCCTGCCGCGCGGCCGGTCATCTTGTGGATGGCCGTCTCCATGTCGAACAGGCCGAGCTGGCGGGTGTAGAGGCCGAGCACGCGCGGGAAGGTGCCCCAGAGGCGCGGATGCGGCTTCTCGTCATGCGGCAGCCCGTCCGAGCCGATCATGGAGAGCGGGTGGCGCATGATGCGGCGCACATCCTCCTCGTCCATCTGGAAGGTGACGGCGCCGGCGGGCGTGAGACGCTCGGCGGCGGCGCGCAGATCGGTGTTCCAGCCGCGCGCGATCTCGGAGAGGTCCTTGCCCGCCATCTCCGGATAGGGCACCGACCAGGTGATGATGACGCGGCTGTCGTCCCGCACCTTCTCCGGCATCAGCACGGTGGAGCCGGCGGGATAGGGGTAGACGTCGAAGGCCACCTCCTGCATCGAGGCGGCGGCCTGGATCAGCGCCAGGGTCTGCACCGAGCGGCCGTAGTTCTCCGGCATCGAGCACTTGTGGTGGCTGATGTGGACCGGCACGCCGATGCGGCGGCCGATCTTCAGCGTCTCCTCGATCGAGGCGCAGACCTTGTCCGCCTCGTCGCGCATGTGGGTGACGTAGATGCCGGCCGAGCCGCGCAGCGCCTCGCCTACCGCGATCACCTCCTCGGTCGGCGCCTGGGCATTCGGCGGGTAGTAGAGGCCGGTGGAGAAGCCGGAGCCGCCCTCGGCCAGCGCCTGCTTCAGCCGCGCCTGCATGCGGGCGATCTCGACATCCTTCGCCGGGCGATAGACGTCGCCCTGCATGGCCTCCACGCGCAGCGTCTGGTGGCCGATCAGCGCGTAGGTGTTCACCTCGCTGCCCTTGGTCTTCAGGGCATGGGCGTAGTCGCCGAAGCTGTCATAGGTCCACCAGGCCTCGTCGCCCAGCAGGTCGAGCGGCGCCGGCGGGCGCTTCGCGGTGTGCCGCATCGGCGAGAGGCTGATGCCGCAATTGCCGACCACAACCGTCGTCACGCCCTGGCTGATCTTGCAGAGCGTGCATTGCGGGCCGCAGAGCACGGCGCGGTCGTCATGCGTGTGGGCGTCGATGAAGCCGGGGGCGAGCGCCTTGCCGGTGCCGATCACCTCGCGGTCGGCGCTGGCGCCGCCAAGATCGCCGACGCCTAGAATGCGGTCGCCGCTGACGCCGACATCCCCCACCTGGCGCGGCGCGCCGGTGCCGTCGAAGATGGTGGCATCACGGATGATGAGGTCACAGCGGAGCGCCATGGGGCGGCATGTCCTTATGCGAAGCGAGGCGAACAGGGGATGGGATCATGCGCCAGAGCCGCCGCGCGATAAAGCCGCCGCCTGCGATTTCCCCGCATGGGCTTGCACCGCCCCCGCCGCCCCCGCAAACCGGAGGCGGACGAGGAGGCGACGGATGCCGGAGGACCGACTGTTCGTGCAATCCCTGCAGAAGGGGCTGGCGCTGCTGGAAGCCTTCGGCAAGCGGCCGGGGGAGCTGAGCCTCAACGAACTGGCCGCCCTCGCCGGCATCGACCGCAGCGCCGCCCAGCGCATGGCGCACACCCTGCTGAAGCTCGGCTACCTGGAGCGGGGGGCGCAGGGCCGCGGCTACACACCCGGCCGCCGGATCCTCGACCGCAGCTTCGACTTCCTGCGCAGCCGGCCCCTGATCGAGCGGGCCACGCCGCTGATCATCGAGTTGCAGCGCAGCACGGGGGAGCGCGTGGATTTCAGCCTGTTCGACGGGCAGACCATCGTCTACGCCGTGCGCCGCCAGAGCAAGCGGGAGACCTTCTATGCCACCCTGGCCGGGCGGCGCCTGACCAGCTTCAGCACCGCCGGTGGCCGCGCCTGCCTGGCGCAGTTGCCGCGCGCCGAGGTGGAGGCCATGCTGGCCCGCGCCGACCTGCGACCCGCCACACCCAAGACGCTGCTCGACCCTGACGCCATCCTGGCTCGCATCGAGGCCGCCCGGCGCGAGGGCTTCGCCCTGGTGCAGGAAGAGATGCTGCTGGGGGAGGTGGTGGTCGGCGCCGCGGTGCTGGAGCGGACCGGGCAGCCTGTCGCGGCGGTGCATATCGCCGGCTCGCTCACCGAATGGCCCGCCGATCGCTTCGCCGCGCGATTCGCGCCGCTGGCGCTGGAAGCGGCGCGCGCCCTCGGCGGCGGGCGGGGGCTGGGATGAAAGAAAAGGCCGGGGAGAAGGAATTCTCCCCGAACCCCTCATCTTTTTCTGTCAGCCGGGAAAGTCCTTCCCCCCGCCCGGCCGCCGGTTGCATTGCGTCACGCGGGCGCCGCTTCTAGCCTCCCCACCTTTCGCGCCACCAGGGAAGCCCTGCCCGATGACCGAGCCTGCCCCTCTCGAGGAAACCATCGCGCTGGAGGGGCTGCAGCAGCCGGCCTCGATCCATGTAGACCGCTGGGGCATCCCGCACCTGCGCGCCGAGAACGAGCATGACCTCTTCTTCCTGCAGGGCTTCAACGCGGCGCGGGACCGGCTCTGGCAGATCGACCTCTGGCGCAAGCGCGGCCTCGGCCTGCTCGCCGCCGATTTCGGCCCGGGCTACCTGGCGCAGGACCGCGCCGCCCGCCTCTTCCTCTACCGCGGCGACATGCAGGCCGAGTTCGAGGCCTATGCGCCCGATGCCCGCGCCATCTGCGAGGCCTTCGTCGCCGGCATCAGCGCCTATGTCACGCTTACCGAGGCCGAGCCGCGGCGCCTGCCCGCCGAGTTCCGCGCCCTCGGCACCCGCCCGGCGCGCTGGGCGGCGGAGGACGTGGTGCGCATCCGCAGCCACTCGCTCACGCGCAACGCCCTCTCGGAAGTGCTGCGCGCCGTCGTGCTCTCCCGCGCCGATCTCGCCACCGACCTGCTGCGCAAGAACCTGGAGCCGATGAAGGAGCCGGTGCGGGCCGAGGGGCTCGACCTCTCCAGCCTCGGCACGGAGTGCCTCGCCACCTTCAAGCTGGCCACCGCCGCCGTCACCTTCTCGCCCGAGCGCCTTGCCGCGCCGCTGGAGGACTGGCGCCGCTGGAGCAGCCTGACCGATCTCGGCGAGGTGGTGCAGGGCGCCGAGATGGAGGGCTCGAACAACTGGGCCATCCATGGCAGCCGCACCGAGAGCGGCCGGCCAATCCTGGCCAGCGATCCGCACCGCGCCCACGCCGCGCCCTCGCTGCGCTACATCGTGCATCTCGACAGTCCCGGCTTCAACGCCATCGGCGCCGGCGAGCCGGCGGTGCCCGGCATCTCCATCGGGCATAACGGCACCGCCGCCTTCGCCCTGACCATCCACGGCGCCGACCAGGAGGACGTCTACGTCTACGAGACCGAGGGCGACCGCTACCGCTACAACGGCGACTGGGCGGCGATGGAGGTCGCCACCGAGCGCTTCGCGGTGAAGGGCCACCCGGACCAGGAACTGGAACTGCGCTTCACCCGGCATGGTCCGGTCATCGCGCGGGACGCTGCGGCGGGGCGGGCGGTGGCGATCCGCACGGTCTGGTCGCTGCCGGGCTCGGCGCCCTATCTCGCCAGCCTCTCCACCATGCGCTCCCGCTCGCTGGAGGAGTTCCGCGCGGCAGTCGCGCGCTGGGGCACGCCCTCGGTGAACAAGGTCTATGCCGATACCAGCGGCACGGTCGCCTGGACGCCGGCCGGCTACGCGCCCCAGCGGCCGAACTGGGATGGGCTGCTGCCGGTGCCGGGCGACGGGCGCTACGAGTGGTCCGGCCTGCTCGACCCGGCGGAGCATCCCTGGCGCATCGACCCGCTGGAGGGCTTCGTCCACAGCGCCAACGAGATGAACCTGCCGCCAGACTGGCCGCACGCGACCAAGACCTATGGCTATGAGTGGACCGAGCCCTCCCGCGCCCGCCGCATCCGCGAGGCGCTGACCCGCGGGCCGCTGCTGACGCTGGCCGACTGCACCGCGCTGCAGACCGACGTGACCTCCCTGCCCGCCCGCCGCCTCTGCGCCCTGCTGGCCGCCCTGCCGCGCGGCAGCGCCCCGGAGCTCTGGGCGGCGCAGCTGCTGCTGGAGGACTGGGACCACCGCCTGGAGGCCGACAGCCCCGCCGCCGCGCTGTTCGAGGTCTTCATGACCAAGCACCTGAAGCCGCGCCTGCTGGCGGCGCTGGTGCCGGACGCCGCGCTGCGGCCGCTGCTGGTGCCGCAGGATACCGAAAGCCTGCTGCAGGTGCTGGAGCAGCCGGATGCCCGCTTCGGCGCCGATCCCGCCGCCGCGCGCGACGCGCTGCTGGCCGAATGCCTGATCACCGCCTTCCGCGACTGCGGCGAGCGCATGGGCCTCTCGCCCTCCGAATGGTCCTGGGGCCGGCTGCACAAGGGCTATTTCAGCCACGCCCTGACCGGCCTGACGCCGGAGACGGCGAATTTCGATGTCGGCTCCTTTCCCATCGGCGGCAGCGCCAGCACACCGATGCATACGGGCTACCGCCCGAGCGACTTCCGCTGCAACTACGGCGCCTCGGTGCGGCTGGTCATGGATGTGGGGGCCTGGGACGGCAGCCTCTGCATCAACGCGCCCGGCCAGTCGGGCGATCCCGCCTCGCCGCACTATGCCGACCTGGCGCCACACTGGTCGCGCGGCGAGTATGTGCCGCTGCTCTACTCGCGCGAGGCGGTGGATGCGAAGGTGATGCAGCGCATCCATCTGCAGCCGGCGGGCTGAGGCTCATCAGGAGCCGGCCCGGCGCTCCTTTCCCGCAGCTCAGTCCGTCCCCGGATCACCACTGGACGGCTGTGCGTGAGGGGCGGGCGGCTCATTCGCCGCCCTCCGGCGCAGGGCCGCACCCAGCGCTTCGGCCAGGGCCTGGCGCGGATAGGGCTTGATCAGCACGGCCGCGGCACCGTGCTCGCGCCCCTGCATCGAGCGCGAGCTGCCATAGCCCGTGGCGAAGATGTAGGGTACGCCACGGGTTTGCAGGATATCCACGGCGGGAAAGGAATAGTCCCCGCTGCCAAGGTTGACGTCGAGCACCGCCGCCGCGAGGTCGGGCTCGGTGGAGGCGAGCCGCACCGCCTCGGCGAGCGTCCTGGCCGGGCCGACCACCTCGTAACCGAGTTGCCGTGTGGTGCCTTCGAGTTCCATCGCCAGCAACGCCTCATCCTCGACCAGCAGGATGCGCGGGTGTGCAGCTCCGAGGATGGGCGCCGCCAGAGGAGCGTCCGGCGCTGCCTCCGCGGAGTTCGCCTGCGTCGTGCCATCCGCCTCCTGCGCCTCGCCGAATGGCCTGAGGAACCGGGCGGCGATGCCGACGGCGCAGGTCAGCCCCGCCTCCTCCCAGTTCCAGCTGACGGACCCGCCGAGTTGCTGTGCCGCGAGCGTGCTGACCAGCCGGGAGCCGAAGCCGCGCTGGCGGGGCGGTGCCTGCACGGCCGGGCCGCCGCGCTCAGACCATGCAAGGCTCAGGCTTCCGCTCGCCTCGAAGGCCCAGGCGAGCCGGACCTGGCCGCCCGGCCGGGTGAGCGCGCCATACTTCGCGGCATTGGTCGCCAGTTCGTGCAGCAGCATGGCCACCGCCTGCACGGCCTCGGGCGCAAGATAGGCCGGCGGCCCGGAGGCTGAGACGCGCCCGGAATGGGCCGCAAGCTCGCCCAGCGCCAGGGTGCGCAGATCCGCGCCCACCCATTTCTGCGTCGCCAGCACCGAGTGCGCCCGCGCCATCGCGGCGATCCGCCCCTCGACGGACTCCGCGAAATGCCCGGCATCCTCGCGCGGCGTCAGCCGGATCAGCGACAGCGCGACCGCGAGGGCGTTCTTGGCCCGGTGGTCAACCTCGCGCGCCAGCATCGCGCGCAGCTGCTCGGCCCGCCTGCGCTCCGTCACGTCGCGCACCACGCCGGTGAAGAAGTGCTCGTCCCCCGAAGCGAAGGAGCCGACCGAAAGTTCGATGGGAAACGGCGTGCCGTCGCGGCGGAGCGCCATCAGCTCGCGCCCGGGCACTCCGATAGCCCTCGCGGGTGCCGGGGTGGCGGCGCTGCCGTGGCGGTGCGCTGCGAGGTAGCCGCCATGCCGCACCGCCTCGCTGTGCGGCATCAGCACACCCAGGTCGTGCCCGATGAGGTCGGCCGCCCTGTCATAGCCGAACATCTGCAGTGCGGCGGGGTTGGCCGAGACGATGTGCCCGCTTCCGTTGGCGACGATGATGGCATCTGCCGCCGTCTCCACCACCGAGCGCAGCCGCGCCTCGCTCTGCACCAGCGCGGCCTCGGCGCGGCGCTGGTCGTCGATGTCGGTGCAGGTGCCGGTCCAGCGCAAAATGCGTCCGGCTGGGCCGCGCTCCGGCTCGGCACGCACCAGGAACCAGCGCCAGGTGTCGTCATGGCGGCGAAAGCGGTATTCGGCGACGTAGGCTCCGCCGCCCGCAACGGCGCCGCTCCAGACCTCGGCGGCGCGGGCGCGGTCCTCGGGGTGGATGACCCGCAGCCAACCGTTGCCGCGCAACAGCTCCACCGGCAGCCCGGTATAATCCTGGAAGCGCCGGTTGACGTAGGTGTTGGCCCCGTCCGGCGCGGTGATGAAGAGCAGGGCGGGCAAAGCCTCGGCAAGGTCGCGGAACCGCGCCTCCTTGGTGAGAAGCTCCGCACGCGCGCGCTCCCCCGCCGCGACCGCCCGCTTCAGCTCATCCAGCCGGAGCTCCAGCTCCGCCGCGAGCGCACCGCGCGCCGCCGACAACTCCGCCACGCGTCTGCGCTCCTCGGCCACACGGATCAGCGAGGTGCTCATGACATGGATGATGGTGCAGTTCACCAGCAGGACCGCCACGAAGAAGGCCGGGGCAATGGCGTCAGCCGGCGTGACAAAGGCAAAGCTGCCCAGCGCCGGCATGAAGAAGTACTTGGCCGCTGCGGTGCTGAGAAAGGTAGCCAGCAAACCAGGGCCGATGCCACCGAACAGCGTCGCCAGGATCACGGCCGGGAAGAAGGTGAGAAAGGGAAAGCCGGCGGGTGGCAGCACCCCCGCCAGCAGAAGGCGCCCCGCGAGCGCGAGCAGGACCGCCACGATGGCCAGGCCATAGGCAGGAACACGACGCCGGAGCGGGCGGAAGCGGGACGCGTGCAGCACGGTCTGCTCTCCCCATTCCTTTGGGTTGTCGCGAGCTTCGGCCTCGAAACACAACCATCGCACGAGCGGCAAGAGGTTGTCCTGGGCAAAAGAAAGCCGCAGTACTGGCCGCGGCTTTCAGGCGGCGCTCCGGGGCAGCCTCAACACGGCATCGCCGGCCCGCGGAAACAAGGCCAATGCCTTGCCAGCGCGGCCCTTCCTGCCTAGCCCCCGCGCGGGCTGGTCCGCAGCCCCGGGCGGAGATGCTGGAAGGGCAGCGAGGATGGGTCGGCCAGCACCGGTCCCGGCGCCGCGACCACCAGCACCTTCTCCGCGATCGGCTGGAAGTCGGCGCGGAAATGCACGCTGCTCTTCAGCGCCAGGATCTTCTCCGCCGCCGGCTCGACGCCGATCTGGCGGAACAGCGCCTGGTCATGCGCCTGCATCTTGCGGCTCACCACGATCACCTTCACGGGCCCGATGCCGATCAGCGCCGAAGGGCCAAGATCGGCCGGGTTGCCGGCGCTCATCGGCCCGGTGCAGGTGAAGCGGCCATCGGAGAGGCGCAGCACCTTTGCCGTCACCTCCAGCGGCGCGCCATCCGACTTGCCGCCGAGCCGGAGGGCGAGCTCGGCCCCCTCGCCCGCAGCATGGCAGGCAGCGGCGCTCTCGGCGTCGTTGATCATGCCGAGCGTTGCGGGCGCCTGCTGCCTCACCAGTTCGGCAAGCAGGCCGGTGGTGTCGCCATGGCCGCCGCCGCCGGGATTGTCCTGCGTGTCGGCCAGCACGATCGGCTTCTGAGCGGATTTCGCCAGCCGGATCGCCTCGGCGACGCCCTCGGAGGCCGGGAGCACGCCGCCGGCGAAATCCGCCTCGCGCTGCTGGAGGTATTGCACCAGGGCGTCGGCGGCGGTCTCGGCAGCGGCGGGATCGGCGGCGAAGGCAGCCAGGGCCACGCCGCAATCCGGGAAATCGGCATAGGGGAAGCCAAAGCAGAAGGCGAGCTCCGCCATCCCTTCGCGCTCCGCAAGATCGGCCCGCGTCGCCATCACCCCCGCCATCGGCTCGACCATGGTGCATTGCGCGGTGAGCGGCATCCAGTAATCGAGCTGACGGAAGGCGCGGGCCCAGGGCGCCTTGCGGGCGATGCGTTCGGCCAGCAGTTCCATCGCGCGGGCGCCGGCCTGCTTCATGTCCACATGCGGATAGGTGCGGAAGGGCACCAGCGCATCGGCCATGCGCACCATGAGCGCCGTCAGGTTGCAGTGCGGGTCGAGGCTGGCCGTCACCGGCATCTCGGGCCCCACCACCGCACGCACGCGGCGCAGCAGCTCGCCCTCGGCGTCCGGGTAGCCTTCGGCCACCATGGCGCCGTGCAGGTCGAGATAGACGCCGTCCAGCGGGCCGGCATCCAGCGCATCGGCGAGGTCGGCGACGATGCAGGCGCTGATCCGCTCGAAGGCCTCCTCGGTGACGGGACCGGCCGGGTTGGCGAAGCACCAGGCGAGCGGCACCAGCTCGAAGCCGCGCCTCTCCGCCTCGGCGATGGCGCCGGCAGAGGGCACGGAGGTCGGGCGCAGCGCGTCGAGCAGCCCTTCGCCACGCTGGAAGGGCGGAAAGCCGCCGGGGTGCTGGAACTCGGCCCAGGTGGTCGGGCGCGGGGCGAAGGAGTGGCTCTCGTGCAGGAAGCCGCCAAGGGCGATGCGCATACGTCTTTACTCTCCGGTTGCCCGGCCGGCGGTGGCCAGCACGGCATCGGCCAGCACCACCAGCCCGGCCTCGGCCCATTCGGGGGTGATGGATTCGGCCTCGTTGTGGCTGATGCCCCCTTCGCAGGGGCAGAAGATCATCGCGGTGGGCACCCGCCGCGCGAGATAGACGGCGTCATGCCCGATGCCGGTCGGCATGGTGCGCCAGGGCAGGTTGCGGCCCTGCGCCGCCTGCCGCAACGCCTCGATCAGCTTCGGGTCGAAGGGCGTCAGCGGGAACTCCCAGAAGCGCTCCACGGCGATCTCCACGTCCCGCTCGGCGGCCAGGGATTCGGCGCGGGCCTCCAGCGCCTCGCCCATGCGGGCCAGGGCCTTGGGGTCGCCATGCCGCAGGTCCACACTGAACCAGACGCGGGAGGGCACCACGTTGCGGCTGTCCGGCGCGACGGTGAGCCGGCCGACCGTGGCCCGCCCGTCGCCGCCAGCGGCGAGGGCGATCTCCTCCACCGCCTGCACGAGGATGGCGGCGGCCACCATGGCATCCCGGCGCGGCCCCATGGCGGAGCCGGCATGGGCCTCCTCGCCCGTCACCGTCACGTCGAACCAGAGCTGACCCAGCGCCCTGTCCACGATGCCGACCGGGATGCCATCGGTCTCCAGCAGCGGCCCCTGCTCGATATGCAGCTCGAAATAGGCGCCGAGCGACTGCAAGGCGGCCGGATCGGCCTCGCCCTGCCAGCCGATGCGGCGCAATTCCTCGCCGAAGACGGCGCCGGCCGGGTCGGTCTTGGCCAGCACCTCGGCCTCGTCGAACAGGCCCATGGCGACACCGCTGCCCATCATCGGCGGCGAGAAGCGGGCGCCCTCCTCATTGGTCCAGTTGATCAGGACGACCGGCGCCTCGGTCTCGATGCCCGCTTCGTGCAGGGCGCGCAGCACCTCCAGCCCCGCCAGCACGCCCAGCACGCCGTCGAACTTGCCGCCGGTGGGCTGGGTATCGAGGTGGCTGCCGATGGCCACGGCCGGGCGCGAGGGGTCCCGGCCCTCCCGCCGCAGCACCATGTTGCCGATGCGGTCCACCGTGACGGTGCAGCCCAGCGCCTCGCCCCATTCTTGCAGCAGGGCGCGCGCCTGGCCGTCCAGGTCGGTCAGGGTCTGCCGGTTGCAGCCGCCCTTCGAGGTGGCGCCGATCTTCGCCATCTCCATGAGGCTGTCCCATAGCCGGGCGCCGGAGACGGGCAGGTTGGTTCCGCTCATGCTTTTTCCACTCCGCACCATTCGGCCATGGTCAGCGCGATCGTCCGCGTGGTGGCGTGGAAGCTCTCCAGGCTGACGCTCTCGTCGATGCCGTGGATGGAATCCGCGTCCGGCCCGAAGCAGGCCACCGGCGTGTCCTGGTAGAGGGTGAAGAACCGCCCGTCGGTCAGGCCGGAAGCCGGATAGTCGCGCAGCTCGCGGCCGTTCGCCTCGGCGAAGTGGCGCTGCACCATCCGCACGATGGGCGCCTCCTTGTCGAAGACGCAGGGGTCGGCCATGAAGCCGGCGAATTCCAGTTGCAGCTTGGTGCCGCGCAGCCGCTCGTCCGCGCCGGCCTCGGCGACGATGCGCTCGATATCGGCCTTCACCCGCTTCGCCGTGTTGCCGACCATGATGCCGACGCGCAGGCCGATCTTGGCGCGGGTGGGCACGGAGCTGTTCCACTCGCCGCCCTGCACGGTGCCGAAATTCACGTTCACCGGATGGTTCACGCCGAAGAAGCTGGAGTGGATGTTCTCCGCCCGGTTCATCTCCGCCTCGTAGTCCTTGAAGCGCTGGGAGATGACATAGGCGGCCTCGATGGCGTTCACGCCGGCCTGCATGTCCCGCACATGCACGGGGCGGCCCGTCACCGTCACCCAGGCCCAGATGACGCCGACCTCGGCGGTGTAGAGGCCCTCCACGCCCGGGCCGGGCTCGGGGATGATGACGGCATCGCATTTCGGCAGCGCCAGCATGCAGGCCAGCGCGCCATTGCCGGTGCATTCCTCCTCGATCACCGACTGGAACTGCACCTCGGCCGCCGGCTGCAGCCCGGCCATCTGCAGCGCGCGGAACGCCATGACATTGGCAATGTCGCCCGCCTTCATGTCGCCGGCGCCGCGGCCGTACATGCGGCCATCGCGGATCGAGGGCTCGTAGGGCGGGGTCTGCCAGATATCGGCGGCGCCTTCCGGCACCACGTCCACATGCCCCTGCAGCACCAGGGAGCGCCCCTTCCTCTCGCGCGGTGTGAAGACGGCGGCGACGTTGTCCCGCCCCTCGTAGGAGATCAGCGGCGGCGAGAAGCCGGGATGCTCCGCCAGCTTCGCCGGCACCGTCGGGATACGGATCGGGTCGAGGCCAAGCGACTGGTAGTTGCGCGCCATCTCCTCCAGGGCGGAGGCCTCGTTGCCCAGAGTGGAGGGGCAGCGCACCAGCCGCTCAAGGGCCGCGACGGCCTCCCCTTCCAGCGCCGCGACGGCATCGAGGATGGCGCGGCGAATGCCGGGGTCGAGTTGGGGCATGGGTCGGTCCTTCACGCGGATTCGGTCAGTACGGGGGGAGTCCAGCCCCGTCCGGGGATGCTGTCCAGCAGGGCGCGGGTATAAGGATGCCTCGGCGCGCCGAAGACCTCCGCCGTCGGCCCCTGCTCGACGATGGCGCCGCGCTGCATCACGGCGATCCGGTCACAGATCTGCGCGGCCACCCGCAGGTCATGCGTGATGAACAGCATGGTGAGCCCGAGCCGCTGCCGGATCTCGGCCAGCAGGTCCAGCACCTGGGCCTGCACCGAGACGTCGAGCGCCGAGACCGGCTCGTCGGCGATCAGCAGTTCCGGCTGCATCGCCAGCGCCCGCGCCAGGCCGATCCGCTGCCGTTGCCCGCCGCTGAACTCGTGCGGGTAGCGGTCCATGGCGGATTCATCGAGCCGCACCAGCCGCAGCAGCTCCAGCGCCCGCGCGCGCGCCTCGGCGGGCGGCACGCCATGGGTGATGGGCCCCTCGGTGATCGCCCGGCCTACGCTGCGGCGTGGGTTGAGCGAGCCGTAGGGGTCCTGGAACACCATCTGGATGCGCCTGCGATAGGGCAGCCAGCCCTGGCGCGAGAGCGGCCGCAGATCGGCGCCGTGGAACAGGATTTCTCCCTGTTCCGGCTCGACCAGCCGCACCACGCAGCGCGCCAGGGTGGACTTGCCCGAGCCGCTCTCGCCCACCAGCCCCAGCGTCTCGCCCTTGTTGAGGACGAAGTCGGCGTCGTGCACCGCCTTCACCACCGCCCGCGCGCCGAACCATCCGCCGCGCTGGTAGGTCTTGGTGACGCCCTTCATCTCCAGCACCGGCGCCGGGCGGATCGGCGGCCGGTCGGACGCCGCGCCATGCGGCACCGCGGCGATCAGCGCACGGGTATAGGGATGCTTCGGCGCGTTCAGGATCTCCGCCGCCGACCCTTCCTCGACGACACGGCCGTGCTGCATCACCGCCACACGGTCGGCGATCTCCGCCACCACGCCGAAGTCATGGGTGATGAACATCACGCCCATACCCTTCCGCTGCTGGATCTCGCGGATCAGGTGCAGGATTTGCATCTGCGTGGTGACGTCGAGCGCGGTCGTCGGCTCGTCGGCGATCAGCAGCGCCGGCTCCAGCGCCAGCGCCATGGCGATCATCACGCGCTGCCGCTGCCCGCCGGAGAGGCGGAACGGGTGCATCCGCGCGATGGCCGCCGGATCGGGCAGATTCACCGCCTCCAGCAACTCGGGCACCCGGGCCTTCGCTTCGCCGCCCTTGCCATGCACGGCCAGAGCCTCGGCAATCTGGTCGCCCACCCGCATCAGCGGGTTAAGCGCCGTCATCGGCTCCTGGAACACCATGGCCATGCGGGCGCCGCGCCGCTCGCGCAGTTCCTCGGCCGAGAGGTCGAGCAGCGACTCACCCTCAACCGTGATGCGGCCGCTCTTCACCGGCAGGCCCTTTGGCAGCAGCCCCATCACCGTGTTGGCGGTGATCGACTTGCCCGAGCCGCTTTCGCCGACGACGCAGAGGATCTCGCCCGCATCCAGATGCAACGAGAGGTTCTCCACCGCGTTCGGCCGGTCGGCGCCGCGCGGCAGGCCGACGGTGAGGTTCTCGACGGTCAGCAGCCGGGTCATGCCGCGCCTCCGCGGTTGCGCGCCAGGCGCGGGTTCAGCGCATCCGACAGTCCCTCGCCCACCAGGTTCAGCGACAGCACGGTGAGGAAGATGGCGATGCCGGGGAAGACGCTCATCCACCAGGCGATGCGGATGACGCTGCGGCCCGAGCCGATCAGGAAGCCCCAGGACATCATGTTGGGATCGCCCAGCCCGAGAAAGGAGAGCGCGCTCTCCAGCAGGATCGCCGTCGCCACCATCAGCGAGGAGAGCACGACGATGGGCGAGAGCGCGTTCGGCAGGATGTCGCCCATGACGATGGAGAGCCGGGACTTGCCGAGCACCTCCGACGCCTGCACGAATTCGCGCGAGCGCAGTGACAGGAATTCGGCCCGCACCACCCGCGTCACCGGCGGCCAGGAGACCACGGCGATGGCGAAGACGATGGACTGGATGGTGGGCGTGAAGATCGCCACCAGCAGGATCGCCAGCACGAAGCTCGGGATGGTCTGGAAGAATTCGGTGAAGCGCATCACCACCTCGTCCGCCAGCCCGCCGAGATAGCCGGCGACCGCGCCGAGCGTGACGCCGATGGCCAGCGCCGCCACGGTGGAGACCGCCCCCACCAGCAGCGAGACCCGCGCGCCATGCGCGATGCCTGCGGCCACGTCCCGGCCGAGGCTGTCGGAGCCGAGCAGCATGCCCATCTCGCCCGGTGGCGCGAAGGGTGCGGCGACCATGTCCCAGGGGCTGCCCGGGAAGAGCACCGGCGCCAGCACCGCCAGAGCGATCACCAGCAGCAGGATGACGAGGCCCACCACCGCGCCGCGGTTGCGCGCGAAATTGCGCCAGAAGCTGTTCATCGGGACACCTCCACGCGCGGATCGACGATGGCGTAGAGCAGATCGGTGATCAGGTTGAACAGCACGACCATCACGCTGGTCAGGAAGAACACGCCCATCAGCACCTGGTAGTCGCGCGCCAGCAGCGCCTCGAAGGCGAGGCGGCCGATGCCCGGCCATGCGAAGACCGTCTCCACCAGGATGGAGCCGCCGATGAGCTGCCCGGCCTGGATGCCGGCGAAGGTGATGACCGGCAGCAGCGCGTTGCGCAGGATGTGCCGCCGCAGGATGCGCCCCTCCGGCACGCCCTTGGCGCGCGCCGTCTTGACGAAATCCTGGTCGGCCACTTCCAGCATGGTGGCGCGGGTGAGCCGGGCATAGACCGCGACATAGAAGAGCCCGAGCGTCAGCCCCGGCAGGATCAGGTGCTCACCGACATCCAGCACCGCCGCGAGGCCGGACATCTCCACCCCAACCGAGGCCATGCCGAAGGAGGGCAGCCACTCCAGCGTGACGCTGAACAGCAGCACCAGCATCAGCCCCACCCAGAACAATGGCGTGGCATAGAAGGCCAGCGCCAGCACGGTGATCAGCGAATCCGACCAGGTGCCGACCCGGCGTGCTGCCAGCGCGCCCATGCTGACGCCGATGACAAGCGCAAAGACGAAGGCGGCGCCGGTGAGCAGCAGGGTTGCCGGCAAGCGGTCCCAGAGCAGCGCCGCGACGGACATCTGCTGGCGATGGCTGAAGCCGAGATCGAGCGTCAGCACGCCTTTCAGATAGAGCCAGAGCTGCACGTAGAGCGGCTGGTCGAGCCCGAACTGCGCGCGGAGCTGCGCCAGGAAGCGCGCGTCGGCGGCGCCGGACTGCCCGGCGATGATGCTCGCCGGGTCTCCCGGCGCGGCATGGATCAGGAAGAAGTTGCAGACGACGATCGCGAGAATCACGATCGCCGCCTTCACGACACGGCCCAGCAGGAAAGCGGGCAGCCGGGATGGCTCCATGCCTGCTCAGGCCAGGAACACGTCGTCGAAGCTGGCGTGCACGCCCGCGCCCGAGGTGATCACGTTGTGCAGCTTCCTGTCATGGATGGTCGGGAAGGCCATCTCCATCAGCCAGACCAGCGGCACGTCCTCCACCAGGATCTTCTGCACCGCGCTGAAGGAGGCCTGGCGCTGCTTTGGATCGGCGGCATCGCGCGCCTCGGTGAAGAGCTCGTCCACCTTCGGGTTTGCGTAGCCCGAGACGTTGGAGAACAGGATCTTCTTGATGTTGGTCGAGACGTAGCTGCGCTCCACGCCGAGCGTGGGATCGCCGTACTGGTAGAGATAGTTGATGGTGGTGTCGAAGTCCCAGTTGGCGGTGCGCTGCGCCCAGGTGCCGACATCCACGCTCTCCAGCTGCAGGTCCACGCCGACCTGCCGCAGCGACTGCCGCAGGAACTCCGCGAGCCGGGTGAACACCTCGCCATAGGGCAGGCTCATGTGCTTGATGGCGAAGCGCACCCCCTGCCCGTTCGGCTTCAGCCCGGCCTCGTCGAGCAGCTTCTTGGCGGCCTCGACGTCATAGGCCGGCATCTTGGCGCCGGGCTCATGGAAGCGGGTGGTGCTGGCGACCGGCCCGGTCGCCGGCTTGCCGATGCCGAACCAGAGCCGCTGCGCGATGAAGTCGCGGTTGACCGCATGCGCCAGGGCGCGGCGAACCCGCACATCGTCGAGCGGCTTGACGCGATGGTTCAGCTCCACCCACATCAGCGGGCCGAAATATTCCCAGCCTGCCGTCTGAACCTCCAGGTTGGGCTGCGCGCGCATCTGCGGCACGTCGAAAGGTTCGATGTCGTTCGACTGGGTTAGGATGACCTGCCCGGTCTCCAGCGCCAGGCGGCGCGACTGGCTGTCGGGAATGACGCGGTAGATGATGGCGTCGAGATAGGGCTGGTTCGGTTTCCAGTAGCCGTCGAAGCGCTCCAGGCGGATGAAGTTGCCGCGCTGCCACTCGGCGAACCTGAACGGCCCGGTGCCGACCGGCTTCTGCACGGCCGGCGCCTGCCGGTAGTCCTGGCCCTCGAACAGGTGCTTCGGCACGATCGCCGAGACGGTCACGTCGAACATCAGCAGGAAGGGCTCGAAGGGCGCCGAGAGGGTGAACTTCACCGTCTGCGGATCGACGGCGACGCCCTCCTTGATGCGCGCGAAGACCCCGCGGGCACGCGGCGAAAGCTCCATGTGGAACTTCATGATGGAGAAGACCACATCCTCGGCCGTCATCGGCTTGCCGTCGTGGAACCTGACGTTCTCCTGGAGGTGGAAGGTGTATTCCAGCCCGTCCGGGCTCACCTCCCAGCGCTTCGCCAGCTCCGGCATCGGCTCCAGCTTGGCGCTGTAGCGCAGGAGGCCCTGGAAGATCTTGCCGCCGACGATCAGCGTCGGCGCCTGGTTGTTGACGCCGACATGCAGGACCGGCGGTTCCGGGTTGACGATGGTGTTGAGGGTTCCGCCACGCTTGGGCTGGATGCCCTGCGCCAGCGCGTCCTCGACGCGCATCAGGAAAGGGGTAGCGGCCGCTGCGGCCATGAGGCCGCGACGTGAAAGAGCCATTGTTATTGTCTCCCGATGAAACTTCCCTGGGAGGAACGCTAGCCTTGCTTCCACCGGATCGACAAGGCCAGGCGGTGAGCCTAGCCTCGTTTCCCATGCGCGCCCTCGCTCACCCCGACCAGTCGCGGCACACGCCGCAGTTCTTCCTCCAGCGCGGCCAGGTCCGCCGGAACTTCGAGGTGCCCGAGCGGGCCGAGGCCCTGCTCGCCGCCCTGCACCGCATGGGCGCCACCGTCGAAACCCCGCCTCTGGTCGCGCCCGAAGCACTGACGGCGGTGCATGACGCCGGCTATATCGCCTTCCTCGCCGAGGCGGCGGAAGCCTGGGCCGCGCTGCCGGAAAAGGGGCCGGAGGTGGTGGCCAACATGCATCCCTCGCCCGAGATGCTGGCCCAGGGCGCCACCCCCACCACCGCCATCATCGGCCGAACCGGCTGGTACACGGCGGATACCGCCTGCCCGATCGGCCCCGGTTCCTGGGAGTCGATCCGCTCCGCCGCGAGTTGCGCGCTTGCGGCGGCCGAGATCGCGGCGCAGGGCGGCTGCGCCTATGCGCTGAGCCGGCCGCCCGGGCACCACGCCTATGCCGCACGCGCCGGCGGCCACTGCTACGTCAACAACAGCGCCCTCGCCGCCGAGGCGCTGCGCCGCGCGGGCGCCGCGCGCGTGGCGGTGATCGACATCGACGCCCACCACGGCAACGGCACCCAGGGCATCTTCTGGGAGCGAGGGGATGTGCTGACCGCCTCCGTGCATGGCGACCCCTCCGGCTACTACCCCTGGTATGTGGGCCATGCCGGCGAGCAGGGCGCCGGCGCGGGGGCCGGCTGCAACCTCAACCTTCCTCTGCCACAGGGCAGTGCCGACGACGCCTGGCTGGAGGCGATCGAAACCGCCGCCGCCCGCGCGCGCGCCTTCGGCGCCGAGGCACTGGTGGTGCCGCTCGGCTTCGACGCCTCCGAACACGAGCCGCTCAGCTTCCTCCGCGTCACCTCCGACGGCTTCGCCCGCGCCGCCGAGCGGCTTTCCGCCCTCGGCCTGCCCACGGTGGTGGTGCAGGAGGGCGGTTACAATGTCGGGGTGATCGGTGCCCTGCTGGAGCGCTTCCTGGCAGCCTGGGGCCGCTGAACCACGCTCAACTTCCCGTTGAAAAGGCGCGCGGGACTCATTACGCCCCTGTGGCATGCGGATCGCACGCCTCGCCAGCTTCGTCTTTTCGGGAATCGAGACCCTGCCGGTTGAGGTGCAGGTGCAGATCGCCAGCGGCCTGCCCGCCTTCACGGTGGTCGGCCTGCCGGACAAGGCGGTGGCCGAGAGCCGCGAGCGCGTGCGGGCCGCCCTCAACGGGCTCGGCCTCAGCCTGCCGCCGAAGCGGGTGCTGGTGAACCTCGCTCCTGCGGACCTCGCCAAGGAAGGTTCGCATTTCGACCTGCCGATCGCGCTCGCCGTGCTGGCCGCCATGGAGGTGGTGCCGGCAGAGGAGCTGGCCGGCTTCGCCGCGCTGGGCGAGCTGGCGCTGGACGGCGCCATCGGCCCGGTGGCCGGAATCCTGCCTGCCGCACTGGGCGCGGCGGCACGCGGGCTGGGACTGATCTGCCCCGGCGCCCAGGGGAGCGAGGCGGCCTGGGCCGGCTCGGTCGAAATCCTCGCCGCCACGGATCTGCGGCAGCTGATCGCCCATCTGACCGGCCGGCAGGTGATGACCGCCCCGCTGCCGCCTCGGCTGGCGCCGGAGCGGGCGGAGAGCCCGTGCCTCTCCGAGGTGAAGGGACAGGAAACCGCCAAGCGCGCGCTGGAGATTGCGGCGGCGGGCGGACACAATCTGCTGCTGAACGGTCCGCCCGGCGCCGGCAAGTCCATGCTCGCCGCGCGCCTGCCGGGCCTTTTGCCGGACCTCAGCCCTGCCGAGGCACTGGAGGTCAGTCTGGTACGAAGCGTGGCGGGACTGATCGAGGGTGGCCGCATCTCCACTCGGCCACCCTTCCGCAATCCGCATCATTCCGCCAGCCAGGCGGCGCTGGTCGGCGGCGGGCCGCGCGCCAGGCCCGGCGAGGTCAGCCTTGCGCATCGCGGTGTGCTGTTCCTGGACGAACTGCCGGAATTCCCGCGACCGGCGCTGGAGGCGCTGCGGCAGCCGCTGGAGAGCGGCGAATGCGTCATCAGCCGCGCCAGCGCCCATGTCACCTATCCCGCCCGCATCCAGCTCGTGGCGGCGATGAATCCCTGCCGCTGCGGCCATCTCGGCAATGCCACGCGGGAGTGCGGCTCCGCCCCGCGCTGCGGGGAGGCCTATCAGGCGCGCATCTCGGGTCCCCTGCTCGACCGGATGGACCTGAACATCGGCATGGCGCCCATTGCCCCGGGCGAACTGGCCCGCGCGCCAAGCGGGGAGCCGAGCACGGCGGTCGCGCGCAGGGTCGCGGAGGCAAGGGCGCTGCAGGCACGGCGCGGCGGGCCGCAGGGGCCGCGCAGCAACGCCGAGACGCCGCTGGACAGGCTGACCGCAACGGCAGCACCGGAGGCCTTGGCATTGGCGGAGCGTGCCGCAGGGCAACTGGGCCTGTCGAATCGCGGCTTCACCCGCTGCTTCCGGGTGGCCCGCAGCATTGCCGATCTGGCGGGAGAGGAGCGCATCCTGCGCACGCACATGGCCGAGGCGCTGACCTACCGGCAGCGCGGGGCGCAGCTCAACGGGGGCTAGGCCGCGCCCAGCCTAGCGCCGCATGACGAAAGTGAAGCTACGGCCCCTCGCCGTGCCGCGCCGGGCGTGCCACCAGAGGCTTCCGAAGGCCACCAGCCCGGCGACCACGGCCACCGGCAGGGCCAGCGCCAGGAAAGCCACCGCGATGCCCGCCACCACCACCCCGGCGGCGACAAGCGCCACCAGCACAGCGACGCCCCCCAGCCGCGCCAGCGCGCGGTCCAGCCAGGTGGCCTGCCGCGGCGCAGGGTCGCGGAACTCGCCCTCAGGCGTCATGTCCAGAACGGGGCGTTGGTCGGCTCGCGGGTCCATGGTCTCCATGTTGCGGCATCCGGGCAGGACTTCAAGGGGCAAGCCCACAGGGCGACGCGGAAGCGAAATGATGCTAAGGCTGCCGCATATGAGGCTCTGCCGCATCTTCTGCGCCGCGCTGACCTTGCTGGCGGCGGAGAGCGCCCCGGCGGCGCCGGCCGAACCGTCGCGCCGCCCGAACGCCGCACAGCTCGAGGCGATCCGGCGCTGGCTCTGCCCCCACGGCGGTGCCCCGGTGCGCGGCGTACCCGGCCGCTGCGACCGCGGCCTGGACCGCAGCCCCTGGGACAACGGCCTGCCTGCCCCGCAACGCGAGGCCATGGCCGCCTGCCCGGCCGGCACCCGGCCGGTCCTGGCGCGCGGCCATCGCGACATCATCCGCTGCCTGCCCGATTGAAGCAGGTCCGCTAGAGCAGATCCCGTTCCGATGGCACCATCGGAACAGGTGAAAATGCTCTAGGAGCGCGAGGACGCCTCGCCGCCGCGGCCGAGCAGCGCCTCAGCCCGACGCACCCCGTCGAGCGGCAGGCGCGTTCGCCCGACCACGCGGTCCCGTACCACCACGAGCCAGCGGCCCTCCGGCACGGCAGGCCGCAGTTCCACGACGCGCGCCTCGTCATCCAGCGCCACGGCATGGCGCAGCCGCCAGCGGAACAACACCGGCCCCCGAATGCGAACGACGCGGGCGATGGGATCGCCCGCGTCGTCACAACCAATCCATTCCAGGGCCCGGCTGGCCTCGTCGGCTCCGGGCTCCGGATCTTCGATGCGGCCACGCTGCCAGCGGAGCCGCACCAGATGCCTCAGGCGCTCTTCGCCATGATCTCGTCCGCAACGTTGCGCGGCACCGGATCATAGTGGTGGAACTGCATGGAGAAGGACGCACGGCCCTTCGTCATGCCACGCAGGTTGGAGATGTAGCCGAACATCTCCTTCAGCGGCACATGGGCGCGGACAATGACGGAGGTGCCCGCCATGTCCTGGCTCTGGATGATGCCGCGGCGACGGTTCAGGTCGCCCACCACGTCACCGACATGGTCCTGCGGGGTGGTCACCTCGACATCCATGATCGGCTCCAGGATCACCGGGCCGGCCTTCTTCATGCCTTCGCGGAAGCAGGCCTTGGCGGCGATCTCGAAGGCCAGGGCCGAGGAGTCGACGTCGTGGTACTTGCCGTCCGTCAGGGTGTACTTGAAGTCCACCGTCGGGAAGCCGGCGAGCACACCCGTGTCGGCCTGCACCTTGATGCCCTTCTCGACCGCCGGGATGTACTCCTTCGGCACGGAGCCGCCGACGACCGCGTTGACGAACTCGATCCCCTCGTTCCGCTCCTTGGGCTCGAAGGTGATCTTCACCTCGGCGAACTGGCCCGAGCCACCCGACTGCTTCTTGTGGGTGTAGATCTCGGTGTGCGACTTGGTGATCGTCTCGCGGTAGGCCACCTGCGGCGCGCCGATGTTGGCGTCCACGCCGTACTCGCGGCGCAGGCGGTCGATGATGATCTCGAGGTGCAGCTCGCCCATGCCG
The DNA here is from genome assembly GCF_030063475.1 of Roseomonas sp. E05. Classification (GTDB taxonomy): domain Bacteria; phylum Pseudomonadota; class Alphaproteobacteria; order Acetobacterales; family Acetobacteraceae; genus Pseudoroseomonas. The sequence continues at coordinate 359,995 of NZ_JASIRT010000002.1, read as the reverse complement.
GACAGGATGGTCTGGCCGGTCTCCTGGTCGGTCTTCAGGCGGAGCGACGGGTCCTCGCCGGCCAGCTTCTGCAGGCCGAGCGTCATCTTCTCGACGCCGTCCTTGGTCTTCGGCTCGACGGAGATGTCGATGACCGGGACCGGGAAGGCCATGCGCTCGAGCACGACCGGGTCGGAGGCGTCGGCCAGGGTGTCACCCGTGCCGGTGTCCTTGAGGCCCACGATGGCGACGATGTCGCCGGCGTAGATCTCCTTCACTTCCTCACGCTTGTCGGCGTGCATCTGGAACATGCGGCCGATCCGCTCCTTGTGACCCTTCGTGGTGTTCATGAAGGTGTCGCCGGAGCGGATGACGCCGGCATAGACCCGGACGAAGGTCAGGTTGCCATACTTGTCGTTGATGATCTTGAAGGCCAGCGCAGCGAAGGGGGCGTCTTCCCGGGCCGGGATGATGCGGGCCGGGTTCGCCGGATCCTCCTCCTGGCCTTCCTCCAGCGCCACCTTGATACCGGCGACGTCGGTCGGCGCTGGCAGGTAGTCGACCACGCCGTCCAGCAGCGGCTGCACGCCCTTGTTCTTGAAGGCCGAACCGCAGAAGACCGGGCGGAAGGTGCCGTCGATCGTGCCGCGCTTGATGCAGCGCTTCAGGGTCTCGACCGAGACGTCGCCCTTGTCGAAGTATTCCTCCATCGCCGCGTCATCGACCGACAGCGCGGTGTCGAGCAGGGTCTGGCGGTACTCGGCCGCCTTCTCCTTCAGGTCGTCCGGGATCTCGGCCTCGTGGTAGTTGGCGCCGAGCTCGTCACCCTCCCAGATCAGCGCCTTCATCGTCACCAGATCGACCACGCCCTTCAGCGTGTCCTCGATGCCGATCGGCAGCTGCAGGGCGAGCCAGTTGATGCCCAGCTTCTCGGTCAGCGTGGCGGCGGCGCGATAGAAGTCGGCGCCGGTGCGGTCCAGCTTGTTGATGAAGATGATGCGGGGCACGTTGTAGCGGTCGGCCAGGCGCCAGTTCGTCTCGGACTGCGGCTGCACGCCGGCCACGCCCTCGATGATGAACACGGCGCCGTCGAGCACGCGCAGCGAGCGGTTCACCTCGATGTTGAAGTCGATGTGGCCCGGCGTGTCGATGACGTTGATCCGGTGGTTCTTCCACTCGGCGGTCACGGCGGCGGAGGTGATCGTGATGCCACGCTCACGCTCCTGCTCCATGTAATCGGTGGTGGTGTTGCCCTCATGGACCTCACCGATCCTGTGCGACTTGCCGGTGTAATACAGAATCCGCTCGGTCGTCGTCGTCTTGCCGGCGTCAATATGCGCCGTAATACCGATATTGCGGATCTTCTCGAGCGGGGTGCGCGCCACGGGGGGCCTCCATACGCGTCGCGGCGCGAGCCGCGCGGGAACAAAGCGATGCGAGTCAAGCGCGGCGTCCCGTCCCGCGTGCTCGCCAGAACCTTACCTTGGCTGCCCCGGGAAAGCCATCGCGCCACTCGCGGCCCAAATCCGAACTGCGGGGAGGAGCGAACCCCTTCCCGCCTCGTTGCCGCCGAATGGCCGAACAGGCTCCCGGAACACAGCGGGCCGGCGGCGTTCGCCGAAGCGATTCACCGCGCCCACCGTCGGGCCGGCAGATGCACCGGATGCGCCCTGAATGCAAGCGCTAAGACGAAATTAGCCACTGGCCAGCCTGCCAGGGCGCCGGCTTCAGGGGTGCCGGCCGGCGGGGATGAACCCGCTCGGCCCGCGCCCAGGCCGCGGGATCGGCCAGATCCCGGGCAGGAGGCTGGCACGCCCAGGCCTTCCGGCGGGGCGCGGCAGGCCATGGAGCCCGCACCGCTCAGTCGTCGCGGTGCACGCGCTCCATCCGCTCGTGGCGTTCCTGCGCCTCGATGGACAGGGTGGCAATGGGCCGGGCTTCCAGACGGCGCAGCCCGATGGGTTCGCCAGTCTCCTCGCAATAGCCGTAAGTGCCGTTCTCCAACCGCTCCAGGGCCTGATCGATCTTGGTGATCAGCTTGCGGGCACGGTCGCGGGTGCGGAGCTCCAGCGCACGATCAGTCTCGACGCTTGCCCGGTCGGTCAGGTCCGCCTCGGCAATCCCGCCTTCGCTGAGACTGGCCAGCGTGTCGCCCGCCTCCCGCAGCAAGTCATGACGCCACCGCAATAGCTTCTGGCGGAAGTACTCTTGCTGCAGGGGATTCATGAACTCTTCGTTTTCGGACGGCCGATAGTCGGGCGGCAAAGTTACCAGCATTGGTTCGATCCCCCAACCGAGGGGGCGCAACGGAACGAAGCGCCCCCAAGGGCGGCCGGACCATACAGGCGCGCCCCATCTCACGCCAAGAGGCGCAGATGGAGCACCTTCCATGAATTTTCAAATGCGCGCCTTGCGCTGCCGCAAACTTCGGCACCCTGGTGACGGCCGGGGCAGCGCCACCGGCCGCCGGCAAGGCTCAGTGGCTCAACAGAAGCGCAAGCATCGCGACAGGCAGCAGAACGAGGAAAGCCGCCTTGGCCAGGCTCGTCCATTCCGACCGGTCGCCACCCCCCTCTTCCGGGTGATAGGCCGGACGCTGGCGCTTGCGCCACGCTTCGCCGTTCGAGGCATTCGGGTCCGCCGCCGGCGGCTCCGAAAGGGGGTGCATGCTTGCCTTCAAGGCCCGAATCCTTCCCGCTGGCGCAAAGGCGACGCTTTCGTCGCCGCCCTCTACGCTGCGAAGCGGGGATTCGTTGCACAATCCACAAACAGGTGACCGGCCTCACAAGGCCGGCAGCCTGGCGCCCTTAGAAGCGTGCCAGCGCCGCGCCCCAGGTGAGGCCGCCACCGATGGCTTCCATCAACACGAGATCCCCGCGCTGGATGCGGCCGTCGCGGGTGGCCTCGGCCAGAGCCAGCGGGATCGAGGCGGCCGAGGTATTGGCATGACGATCCACCGTGACCACCACCCGCTCCGAGGGAAGGCCCAGCTTGCGGCCCATCGCCTCGATGATCCGCAGGTTCGCCTGGTGCGGCACCAGCCAGGAGATGTCCGACTTGTCGAGCCCGTTATGCGTCAGCGCCTCGTCCACCACGGCGGCGAGCTTGCTGACGGCATGGCGGAACACCTCGCGCCCGGCCATGCGAACCAGCCCCGGCACGCCCTCGACCTGCAGGATATCGCCGTGCTGCCCGTCGGCATGCAAATGGCAGGAGAGGATACCTCGCCCCGCTGCCTCAATCTCGCTGCTGGCGCGCAGCAGCACGGCGCCGGCGCCGTCGCCGAACAGCACGCAGGTGCCGCGGTCGGTCCAGTCCAGGATGCGCGAGAAGACCTCGGTGCCGATCACCAGCACACAGCGCGCCTGACCGGTGCGGATCATGGCATCGGCGATGGACAGGGCATAGACGAAGCCGCTGCAGGCCGCGGCAACATCGAAGGCGAAGCCGGTGGTGATGCCAAGCTTGGCCTGCAGCCGGGCCGCCGTGGAGGGGAACACCGCATCGGGCGTGGCCGTGGCAACGATGACGCCGTCCACCGCCCCGGCCGGCAGCCCGGCCTGCTCCAGCGCCGCCCGTGCGGCGGCCGCGCCCATGTCGCTGGCCTGCTCGCCAGGCGCTGCCAGGTGGCGCTGACGGATGCCGGTGCGCTCACGGATCCAGGCATCGGAGGTGTCGAGTCCATGCCGCGCAGCCAGGGCGTCATTGTCCAGCACCATCTCCGGGAGATAGCCGCCGGTGCCGGCAATCAGGGCGCGAGGGGTCATGCGGCAGATGTCCAGAAGCGGCCGGTCAGCGAGCGTTCACGCCGGGCTCGGCGGCGACTGTGCGCCCGCGCGGCGGCAGCGTCGCGGCGCTTTCGCGGATCCGCTCGTTGAAGCGATGGGTCACCATATCCATGGCAACGTCGATGGCATGGGCGAAGCCCAGTGCATCGGTGCCGCCATGGCTCTTCACAATGACGCCGTTCAGGCCGACCAGCACCGCCCCGTTGTAGCGGCGCGGGTCCATGAACTCGCGCAGCCGCTCCAGCGCCGGGCGCGCCAGCAGGTAGCCAAGCTTGGCCGTCCAGGACGAGGTGAAGACCTGCTTCAGCAGGCTCCCCATCAGCTTGAAGGCGCCCTCGCCCGTCTTCAGGGCGACATTTCCGGTGAAGCCGTCGGTGACGATGACGTCCACCGTGCCGGCGGTGATGTCGTGCCCTTCCACGAAGCCGCGGAAATGGGCGCCGAGCACCGACTCGCGCAGCATTTCGGCGGCCTGCCGCACGCGGTCATCGCCCTTCAGCTCCTCGCTGCCGACATTCAGCAGCCCGATGCTGGGATTGGTCAGTCCGAGCACGGCGCGGGCGAAGGCGTCGCCCATGATGGCGAATTCGACGAGGTTGCGCGCGTCACAGACGACATTCGCGCCGAGGTCGAGCAGGACCACGTCCCCTCGCGCCGAGGGCCCGATGGCGGCGAGCGCGGGCCGGTCGATCTCCGGCAGCGTCTTCAGGACCACCTTGCCGAGCGCCAGCAGCGCACCGGTATTGCCGGCCGAGACCACCCCGGCAGCCTCCCCCGCCGCCACGGCGTCGATGGCGACGCGCATGGAGGAGTGGCGGACGCGCAGTGCGGCCGTCGGCTTCATGTCGCCGGGAATGGCGTCGGGGGCGTGGCGGATGGCGCAGATGCGCGCGGCACGGGGCCGGCGGGACAGAAGCGCCCCCAGCCGAGCTTCGTCGCCCACCAGCAGCAGGCGCGCCTTGGGGTGCCGCTCCGCCGCGATCTCGACACCGTCGAGAATGGAGTCGGGGGCGTGGTCCCCGCCCATCGCGTCAATGGCAAGGGCAAAGCCCTCCGACGGCGATGGCTGCGGGGCGCCATCCTGCGGCAGTGTCACCTGCGGCAAGTTGTCCATGTCCCTCGACGGCGCCGGAAGGCTCAGACGCGAACCGCGGACTTCAGGGGCTTGCCCGCCGCCACGACCTCGCGGCCGTCATAGTGGCCGCAGGAGGCGCAGACGTGGTGCGGGCGCTTCAGCTCGCCACAGTTCGGGCACTCATGGTGCGCCTGGGCGGACAGAGCCTCGTGGCTGCGGCGCATCCCGCGGCGGGAGGGCGAAACCTTCTTCTTCGGAACGGCCATGGCGCCGGGCCTCTCTTTTCGTCGTGCTGTATAGAGTCAGCGGTCAATCAGGAAGGCGCGGCCATTACCACCGCCCCCCCCTGCATGCAAGCGTCACGCGGCCTGGGGCCGTCTCAGTCGAGCTTCACGGCGTAGCGGTGGCGCTCGGTATCGATCATCGACAGCCGCACCTCAACCGCGCGGTCCGCCACGTCATAGGCGATTCGCTGCACCCTCAGCAACGGCACGCCGGCCGGCTTGCCAAGCGCCGCGGCGGTCTCCGCATCGGCGCCGGCGGCGGAAAGCTCCTCCTCCGCCCGTTCGATGGTCACGCCATGCGCCTGCTGCAGGTGCACATAGAGTTCCTGGTGCAGTTCCCCCGGCTCCAGCCGGAAGCCGGGCAGGAGCAGGCCCGAGAGGGTGCATCGCTCAAAGATTCGCGGGCTGCCGTCGAGCTGGCGGATGCGGCGCATGTGATGCACCGGCGCGCCCTCCGGAATGCTCAGCGCCTTCGCCTCCCACGGCTCGGCCGCGCGCGCCAGGCAGGAGACGACCATGATGCGCGAGACGACCGCGCGACCACTGAGGTCCCGCACCCGGAAGAAGTGGTGCCGCGCCGTCTCGCTGTTGTGCTGGGTGACCGTGGTGCCGCGGCCCTGCCGCCGGTCGATCAGGTGGCGCCGCTCAAGCGCCGTCAGCGCTTTGCGCACCGTGCCCTGCGAAACCCCGAGTTCCGCCGCGAGTTCAGGCTCGGAAGGCAGCGCATGGCCCGGCGGCCATTCCCCACCGACGATTCGCCCCAGCAGGATCTCCTCCACCTGCCGGTACAACGGGCGGGCGTCCAGCCGGGCAGGCGATGACGAGAGTGGGATGGACATGGCTGGCGGGACGACTCCTGGGCATGGGTCGGACAACACGCGGGCGTGTTCCCCTATCCTGGATGTGGGATCAAGATCCCGCAAAGGCAGACTTGTGTCTTATATAAGACCTGCTAAGGTGCGGGCTCTCGGGGTTGCTCTGCAGGCCGAGTTTGGGGAGGAACAGTTCCGCAAAGGAACCCAGTGTTTTTGACGGCGCCCGGCATAGCTGGGCGCCGTCCGCTGTTTCTGCCCCTGCGTAACTGCCTTCCCGTCCGCAATCCGAGCGCGTTGATAGTGGCCTTCCTGCACCCGCGCACTGCGATAAAGCATGAAGAGCGATCTTCGTTTCGTGCTTGTCACCGCCCGCAGCAGCGGTTTAGAGACAAATCGTTCATGTTGCGCTGCGGCAAAGTCCGTGGCAGCCCTCCCGCCAGGAAGCCGATCGGTCCGATGTAGGCCCGCGCCAGACCTCTGATTCACAGCGTTGCAGCCGCGCCGGTCTTTGGTGCGCTGACGCCGTGCGTGGCTGGCGCTCCCCTTCATCCCTCCTGCCGAAAGCGAAATTCCCGACATGTCTCCACCATCCCGGCTGCGTGCCGAGTGGTTTGGCAATATCCGTGCCGACCTGCTCTCCGGCCTCGTCGTTGCCCTTGCGCTGATCCCGGAGGCGATCGCCTTCTCGATCATCGCCGGCGTTGACCCGAAGGTCGGGCTCTACGCCTCCTTCTCCATGGCGGTCATCACCGCCATCGCAGGGGGCAGGCCGGCCATGATCTCGGCAGCCACCGGTGCAATGGCCGTGGTGCTGGTGGACCTGGTGAAGGATCACGGCCTGCAGTACATGCTCGCCGCCACCATCCTGACCGGCGTGCTGCAGATGCTGGCAGGCCTCGCCAAGCTCGGCCGGGTGATGCGCTTCGTCTCCCGCTCGGTGCTGACCGGCTTTGTCAACGCGCTGGCCATCCTGATCTTTTCGGCGCAGCTGCCGGAGCTGATCGGCGTCCCGATGCTGACCTACCCGATGGTCGCGCTCGGGCTGGCCATCATCTACATCCTCCCACGCTTCACCAGGGCGGTGCCCTCGCCGCTGGTCTGCATTGTCGTGCTGACGGCGGTCTCCCTCGGCTTCGGCTTTGATCAGCTCCGCACGGTCGGCGACATGGGCGCGCTGCCGGACACGCTGCCCAGCTTCTTCCTGCCCGACGTGCCGCTGAACTGGGAGACGCTGCAGATCATCCTGCCCTATTCCGTGACGCTGGCGGCGGTCGGCCTGCTGGAGTCGCTGATGACGGCGGCGGTGGTGGACGAGATGACCGACACGCCGAGCCACCGCTCGCGCGAGTGCGTCGGCCAGGGCCTGGGCAACTTCGTCACCGGCTTCCTCGGCGGCATGGCGGGCTGCGCGATGATCGGGCAGTCGGTGATCAATGTGCGCTCCGGCGGCCGCGGCCGGCTCTCCACCTTCGTGGCGGGCACGGTGCTGCTGTTCCTGATCCTGGTGCTGGGCGACTTCGTCCGCCGCATCCCGATGGCCGCACTGGTCGCGGTGATGATCATGGTCTCCATCGGCACCTTCAACTGGGCCTCGCTGCGGACGCTGATGACGCATCCGCACTCCTCCTCGGTCGTGATGCTGGCGACGGTCGCCGTGGTGCTGGTGACGCATGACCTCGCCAAGGGCGTGCTGGTCGGCGTGCTGCTGAGCGGCATCTTCTTCGCCGGCAAGGTGCGCCGCATGTTCAGCGTGCAGTCCGCCCTTTCCGCGGATGGCCGCCAGCGAACCTATACGGTTCTGGGCCAGATCTTCTTCGCCTCGACCGAGGATTTCCTGGCCGCCTTCGACATCAAGGAGGAACTGGACCGCGTGGTGATCGACGTCTCGGGCGCCCATCTCTGGGACATCAGCGGCATCGGCGCGCTGGACCGGGTGGTGCTGGGCTTCCGCTCGCGTGGCGTCGCGGCCGAGGTGGTGGGCCTCAACGCGGCCAGCGCCACGCTGGTCGAGCGGCTTGGCGTGCATGACAAGCCGGGCGCGGAGCTGACAGCCGGCCACTGAAACGAATGGCGGGGTCCGGGGTGACACTGTCTCCCGGCGGGAGGGTCCAGGGAGGGCAGCGCCCTCCCTGGCCGCGTTCAAGCGGCGCGCGCCTTCAGCCGGTTGGCGAAGTGCTGGCGGAACTTCGCCACCTTCGGCGCGATCACCGCGCGGCAATAGCCCGACCACGGATTGCGCTTGAAGTAGTCCTGGTGCTCCGGCTCGGCCGGCCAGAAGGCGCCGGCGGGTTCCACCTCCGTCACCAGCGAAGCGCCCCAGATCCCGGCTGCCTCGATCTCCGCCATCACGGCCTTCGCCGTCTCCGCCTGGGCTTCCGAGGTGGTGAGGATGATGCTGCGGTACTGGGGGCCGATATCGGCGCCCTGCCGGTCCTTGGTGGTCGGGTCGTGCAGGGTGAAGAAGATCCGCAGCAGATCGGCGTAGGAGAGCACGGCGGGGTCGAAGACCACCTTCACCACCTCGGCGTGGCCGGTCTTCTTGCCACAGACCTGCTCATAGGTCGGGTTCTCGGCATGGCCGCCGGCATAGCCGGAGACCACCTCCGTGACGCCCTCGAGGTCGCGGTAGGCGGCGTCGATGCACCAGAAGCAGCCGCCCCCCAGGATGGCGGTTTCGCGGTTCGCGGGTTCGGACATGCGGGCCTCCTCTGTTCGGGCGCAGAGATGGGGTGGGCGCGGCGCTTCCGCATCCCTCCCCTGGCTTGCGCCGCACTGGCGGCGCGCGCACCGTCCTGGGCATGGAATCGCCATCTCCCTTCCCGTCCGCCGCCCCGGCCGAGGCCGGCTTCGACCCTGACCGCCTCGCCGAGGCCGTCGCCTTCGCCGAGGCGAGCGACAGCCCCTTCCCGCGCGACCTGCTGGCGCATCTGGAAAGCGGCTTCTTTGAGCCGCCGCCGGACAATGAGGTGCTGGGCAACACCGCCCCGCGCGGCGCGCCGAACGGGCTGATCCTGCGCGAGGGCCGTCTGGTCGCGCGCTGGGGTGACACGCGCCGGGTGGACATGACCTTCAGCGTCGCCAAGAGCTACCTCGCCCTGCTTGCGGGTCTGGCGGTGGGGGACGGGCTGATCGGCGACCTCGACGCCCCGGTTTCGGCCGGCGTGCGGGACCCGGCCTTCCAGGGACCGCGGAACGGCGCCATCACCTGGCGGATGCTGCTGCAGCAGACGAGCGAATGGGAAGGCACGCTGTTCGGCAAGGCCGACCGCATCGACCGCGGCCGCGACCTGAAGCGCGAGGGCACCGGCCCCAAGGGCATAGACCGCCCGCTGAAGACCCCGGGCACCTACTGGGAATACAACGACATCCGGGTGAACGCGCTCTCGCTGGCGCTGCTGCACCGCTTCCGCCGGCCACTGCCGGAGGTCTTCGCCGAACGCATCATGCGCCCCATCGGCGCCAGCGAGGACTGGCGGTGGGAGGGCTATCGCACCAGCTTCGTCGAGATCGACGGGCGGCGCATCCAGTCGGTCTCCGGCGGCGGGCACTGGGGCGGCGGCGTCTTCACCCATGCCGAGGACCAGGCCCGCATCGGGCAGCTCATGCTGCAGGACGGCATCTGGGAAGGCCGGCGCGTCCTGCCGGAGGGATGGGTCGCGGCCTGCACCACGCCCTGCGCGCTGAACGCCGACTATGGCCTGCTCTGGTGGCTGAACGGCCAGGGGCGCTACCCCGCCGCCAGCCGCGAGAGCTTCTTCGCCCAGGGCGCGGGCGGCAACGTGATCTGGGTGGACCCGCGCAACCGCATCGTCGGCGCCTTCCGCTGGCTGGCGCCTACCGCGCGGCCGGAACTGCTGGCGAAGGTGATGGCGGCGAAGGCCTGAACAAGGTTGGGGGAGCGAACTCCCCCAAACCCCCTCCTTTTTCTGTGCATTTGCGGACGCGCGGAGGTGGCGCAGCCCGGCCCGCCGCGCCGGCGCCGGGCATCAGGAAAGGTGGAGCGGCCCGGTTCAGGCTTGCTCCCCCGGGCATGACGCCGCACCCTCGCCTCAGGACGCCGCCGGAGAGATCGCCATGCCCGCACCCGCCCTCCCCCGCCGTGCCACGCTGCAATTGGGCGGCGCCGCACTTGCCGCCGGGGCGCTGGGGCGGCCTGCACTGGCACAGTCGGCGGCGAACACGCTGCGCTTCGTCCCGCACGCCAACCTGCAGACGCCGGATGCGCTGCAATCCAGCACCCTGGTCTCGCTGAATGCCGCCTCCGCCATCTGGGACCAGCTCTTCGGGCTCGACAGCAAGCTCGTGCCACGCCCGCAGATGGTGGCGTCCTATGAACTTTCCGATGACAGGCTCCGCTGGCGCTTCCGCCTGCGCGAGGGGCTGGCCTTCCATGACGGCGAGCCGGTGCGCGCCGCCGACTGCGTCGCCTCCATCCATCGGTGGTCGCAGCGCGACCTGTTCGGCAAGCGCCTCGCCGCGCAGCTCGACGAGATGCGGGCCAGCGGGGACAAGGAATTCGAAATCCGGCTGAAGCAGCCCTATGGCCAGTTGCTCTACGGCCTCGGCGCCACCGCCTGCTACATCATGCCCGAGCGCGTGGCGCGCACGCCGGCCACCACCACCGTCACCGACTTCACCGGCAGCGGCCCCTTCCGCTTCCTGCGCGACGAATGGGTCTCCGGCGCCTCGGTCGCCTTCGCCCGCAACGAGAAATACGTGCCGCGCGACGAGCCGCCGGACATGTGGGCGGGCGGCAAGGTGGCGAAGCTGGCGCGCATCGAGTGGAAGATCCTGCCCGATCCCGCCACCGCCGTCTCCGCCCTGCAGAGCGGCGAGGTGGACTGGCTGGAGCGGCCCTTGGCCGACCTGCTGCCGGTGCTGCGCGGCCAGCGCGGGCTGAAGGTGGAGACCATCGACCCGATCGGCGTCTGGTCCGAATTCCGGCTGAACGACAGCGTGCCGCCCTTCGACAACCCGGCGCTGCGGCGCGCGCTGCTGCCGGCGGTGCGGCAGGTGGACTACATGCAGTCCCTGGTGGGCGGCAATCCGGAGCTCTACCGCACCGGGGCCGGCGTTTTCCTGCCCGGCTCGGCGGCCGCCAGCACGGCCGGGCTGGAGGCGATCACCGGCGAGCGTAGCCTGGAGCGCGCCCGCCAGATGGTGAAGCAGGCCGGCTATGCCGGCGAGGCCATCGTGCAGATGGCGGCGACGGACCTTGCCTCCAGTGCCGCCATGTCCCCGGTGGCGCAGCAGATGCTGCGCGATATCGGCTTCAACGTGGACTATCAGAGCGTCGACTGGGGCACCTTGATCAGCCGCGCCAATGCACCCGGGGCCGCCGGGCGCGGCGGCTGGCACTGTTACTGCACGGGCTGGGCGGGCCTTTGGGTCTCCAACCCCGGCAGTCACCTGCACCTCTATGGCACCCGGCCAAATCCGCGGATGGAGGCGCTGCGCGACGCCTGGTTCGCCGCCACCGAGGCCGCCGAGCAGCGCCGCATCACCGAGCAGATGCAGCTCCTGGCCTTCGAGGAGCCGCCCTTCCTGCCGCTCGGCCAGTACTTCACGCCGCAGGCCTACAGCACGAAGCTCTCCGGCTTCATCCCCAGCCCGGTGGCGCTGTTCTGGAACCTTGAGAAATCCGCCTGAGGGGAGGCCCGGTCGCCATGTCCCAAGCTGTTCTTGCCACCGCCATGCCCGACGCGCTGCGGGCGCGCCGGGAGGCGCTGCACGACTTTCCCGGCACGCTTTGGCTGGCCGAGGGGCCTGAGGCGGCTCCGCAGGGCGCCATCCTCGCCCTGCGCCGCCCGACCGGCGCGCTGCTGCGCATCGCCGGCTTCTGGGTGGACGCGGCCGCGCCCGACCGTGAGGCCATCGCCCGCCGGCTGGCCGCCCGGCTGGAGGCAGCGGCGCGGAGGGAGGGCGTGCTGGTGCTGCGCGCGCCGGCCGGCACGGTGGAGGATGGGCTGGACCCCGCCCTGCTGCCACTGCTCGGCCTTGGCGGTGAGGGCGGCGCCTCCTATGCCGAGCGCTGGCTGGACAACGACGTGCCGGTTCCGCGCCGCGCCATCCCGCTCTATCCGCAGAGCACGCGCTTCACCTGCGGCCCGGCCTCGCTGCTGATGGGCTTCGGTGCCCTCACCGGCCGGCCCGTCACGCGCAGCGAGGAGATCGCGCTGTGGCGTGAGGCCAGCAGCATCGTCGCCCAGTCCGGCCCGGGCGGCTGCGACCCCTTCGGCCTCGCGCTGGCCGCCCAGGCGCGCGGCTTCGCGCCGGAGATCCTGGTCACCACCGAGCGCCCGACCCTCACCGAGCGTGTGGACACCGACGAGAAGCGGGACCTGATCGATTTCGTCCAGGCCGGGTTCCGCGCCCGCGTGGCGGAGGCGGGCATTCCCGTGCGACTGGGCGGCTTCGCGGTGACCGACCTCGCCGCGCCGGTGGCCGAGGGCGCACCGGTCCTGCTGCTGGTCAGTCAGTTCCCGACGCATGGCCGGTACACCCCGCACTGGATCCTGCTGCACCATGCCTGGAGCGACCGCTTCCTGGTGAACGATCCCTGGCCCGATCCCTTGCGCCAGGAAACCGCCGCCGATGCCGAGCACCTGCCGCTGCGTGCGGAAGCGCTGGAGCTCATGGCCTGGTACGGCGAGCCGCCCTATCGCGCCGCCCTGATCCTGCGCCGCCCCGTTGACGCGGTGCACAAGGGAGCGGACCCTGGCATCTCCACTGTCCCCGGGTGAGCGATGAACGACAGCCTGTCCCCTGCCTCGGTCCACACGGCCACCCTCACCCTCGATACGCATGTCGACATCCCCTGGCCCGATACGCCGGATCCGCGCGGCGCCACCGGGCGTTGCGTGGACTTCCCGAAGATGGAGGCCGGCGGCCTGCGGGCGGTGGTCTTCGCCGCCTATCTGCCGCAGGGGCCGCGCACGCCGGAAGCCCATGCCGAGGCCGCACGGCGCGCCGAGGCCATGCTGCGCGTCATCCGCCGCAGCGCCGGCGGCGGCAACCGCCGCATCGTCACCCGCGCGGCCGAGCTGGAGGCGCTGCGCGAGAACAGCGCGCTCGGCGTGCTGCTGGCGGTGGAGAACGGCTACGGCATGGGTGAGGACCTCTCGCGCCTGGCGCTGTGGCGCGGGCTCGGCGCCTGCTACGTCACCATCACGCATAACGGCCATAACCTGCTGGCCGATGCTGCCATTCCCCGCCCCGATCTCGGTGACGGGCCGGCGCTGCATGGCGGCCTCTCCGCCCTCGGCCGCGCCGCCATCGCCGAGATGAACGCCCTCGGCCTGCTGGTGGACGTCTCGCATGCCGCGAAGAGCAGCATGATGCAGGCGGTGGAGCTGTCGCGCAGCCCGGTTGTCGCCACGCATACCTGCTGCCGCACCCTGCGCAACCATCCCCGCAACCTCGACGACGAGCAGATGGACGCGCTGCGCGCCACCGGCGGCCTGGTGCAGATCACCGCCGTGCCAGGTTTCCTGCGGGCGCCCGGCACGGATGGCAAAGTCCGCGCCACCGTCGCCGACATGGCCGACCATGTGGACTACGCCGTGCAGCGCGTCGGCATCGCGCATGTCGGCCTCTCCTCCGACTTCGACGGCGGGGGCGGTGTGCAGGGCTGGATGAACGCCGCCGAGAGCGCCGGCCTGACCGCCGAGCTGCAGCGCCGCGGCTACGACGCCGAGGCGATCGGCCTGCTGTGGTCCGGCAACTTCCTGCGGGTGATGCGGGCGGCGGAGGTGGTCGCGGCGGCCGGTTGAGGCGGCCTCAGCCCAGTTCGAAGCTTGCCACGCCGAAGATCCGCTCCTGCCGCAGCGCGGGGGAGGGTCCGGCATACATCCGGGCCGTCTCGAAGGCGGGAGCCATGCCGGCTTCCCGCGCCAGCGCCACGGCCGCCGGATTGCTCTCCGGCAGGTCGAGGAAAACCGGTCCGGGCATGCCCGCCACCAGCGCGTTGAACAGGGCGCGGGCGGCGGCGGGGTCGGTGGCGGTCAGCGGGCCGAGCTTGGTGCCCTCCCGGCAAGGGCGCGCAACGCCGAAGCCGCGCAACCCGCCCTCGCCTTTCACCGCCAGCGGGCGATGCCCGGGCGCCGCCATCCAGGCGCGCAGGAAGACCTCCCGATCAGCCGGAGAGGCGGAGGCATCCAGCGCGGCGATCGCCGCGAAGGGCACCGTATCGGCCGGGACCACTTCCGCCTCCCCGCCCGCGACCGGCACCGGCGCCACGGCGGCAAAGCGGACATTGCGCCAGGCCAGGACAAAGCCCGAACGGGCATAGTTCGCCTGCTGCGCCACCACACCGTCGAGACCCGCCACGCGCCCGGCCAGCCGCGCCATGCCCGCCCGCCACAGGGCAATGCCGACGCCTTTCCCGCGCCACTCCGGCCGCACGATGTAGAAGCCGATGAAGCCGTGCCCGCCGCCCTGCCGCACGGCGGAGATGCAGCCGACCGGCTCGCCCGCCACCTCCGCCAGCAGGAAACCTTCCGGATCGGCGGTGAAGAAGGCGCCGGCGTCCTGGAGGCCGGGGTTCCAGCCTTCGGCGGCAGCCCAGTCGAGCAGCAGGTCCATTTCGGTGCGCCGGGCGGGGCGGATGGTCGGGGTCATGTGGCAAGCCTCTTCATCGCGGCGCGGAAGCCTGCCGCGATTTCGGCCGCCTGGATATGCCGCCCGTCCCGCACCACCGTGCGCCCGCCCACGACCACCTGCCGCACGGGATTGCCCTGGCCGCTGAACACCCAGGCATCCAGCAGCTCATCGCCGTCCCGGCCGCAGAGCGCGGGATGCTCCGGGTCCAGCACCACGAGGTCGCAGCGCTGGCCGGCGGCGAGGCCGGCGATGGGCCGCCCGCTGGCCTGGGCGCCGCCTGCCACTGCCATCTCCAGCAGGTTGCGCGCGGGGTGCGGGTGCGCGTCATCCGTCGCCACCGAGCGGTGCTGTCGCGCCAGGCGCTGGCTGGTCTCAAGCTGCCGCATCTCGTCGCGCGGCGAGGTGCCGACATGGCTGTCCGTGCCGAAGCCGAGCCGCCCGCCTGATTCGCGATAGGCCGGCAGGTCGAAGATGCCGTCGCCCAGCGAGGCCTCGGTGGTCGGGCAGAGCCCCGCCACCGCGCCCCTGCGGGCGAGCGTCCGCGCTTCGGCCCCGGTCATGTGGGTGCAGTGGATCAGGCACCAGCGCGTGTCGAGCGGTGCATTCTCCAGCAGCCATTGCACGGGCCGGGCGCCGGTGGCGGCGAGGCATTCCGCCACCTCGCGCTGCTGCTCGGCCGCATGAATGTGGATGGGGCCGCCAAACTGCGCGACTTCCGCCAGCATGGCCGGCGTCACGGCGCGCAGCGAGTGCGGCCCGAGGCCCAGCCCGGCCTGCGGATCGCCCGCGATGGCGGCCCGGATGCCCTCGACGATGCGCCAGAAGCCGTCGAGGTCGTTCAGGAAGCGCCGCTGCCCTGGCGCCGGGTCCTTCCCGAAGATGCCGCCATGGCGGTAGAGGCTCGGCAGCAGGGTGAGGCCGATGCCGGCGCGGCGCGCCGCCGCCAGATGCCGCAGCGCCATCTCCGCCGGCGCGGCATAGGGCGTGCCGTCGGGCTGGTGATGCAGGTAGTGGAACTCGGCGATACTCGTGAAGCCCCATTCCAGGCATTCGGCATAGAGCTGGGCGGCAACGGCCTCGGCATCCTCCGGCGTGAAGCTGTGGACGAAGCGGTACATCGTGTTGCGCCAGGTCCAGAAGGAATCCGCGCCGCCTTCGGCCGTGCGCGCCTCGGGCGGCGAGCGGCGCTCGGCATGGCCGGCCATGGCGCGCTGGAAGGCGTGCGAATGCAGGTTCGGCACGCCGGGGATGGCCACGCCCGGCAGGCGCTCGGCCGCGCCAGGGGCCGCACCGGGCGTGACGGTGCGGATGGCGCCCACCGCATCGGCCTCGATCAGCACATCCCGCGCCCAGCCTCCGGGCAGCAGGGCATCGGCGGCGAAGAACAGGCTCATGGCCGGGATCATCCTTCCGGTCTGGGTGATGGATCGTGATTCCGGTTGACGAGACTTGTCAAGACAACCACCATCCCGCCCATGCCCGACGCCGCTCCCGGCCTGCTGCCCTCGCCCAGCCCGGCCACGCCCCGCTACCAGCAGATCAAGGCCTTCATCCTCAGCCGCGTCGCCAGCGGCGAGTGGTCGGCGGAGGACCGCGTGCCCTCCGAGAACGAGCTGGTGCGGATGACCGGCGTCTCCCGCGTCACCGTCAACCGCGCGCTGCGCGAGCTGGCCGATGCCGGGCTGCTGGTGCGGGTGCAGGGTGTCGGCACCTTCGTCGCCGGCGCCAAGCCGCAGTCGAGCATGCTGGAGCTGCGCGACATCGCCGAGGAAATGCAGGAGCGCGGCGGCACGCACACGGCGCGGGTGCTTTCGCTCGGCCGCTGCCGCGCCGATGTGCCGCTGGCCGCCGCCTTCGGCCTGCCGGAGGGCGCCGAGCTGTTCCGCTGCCGGCTGGTGCACCGGGAGAATGGCGAGCCCGTCCAGTTCGAGGACCGCACCGTCAATCCGGTGATCGCACCCCGCTTCCTGGAGCAGGATTTCAGCCGCATCACGCCCTATCGCTATCTGACCTCCTGCGCCCCGCCCGAACGGGTCGAACATGTGGTGGAGGCCGTCCGCGCCGAGCCGGATGTGGCCGCGGCGCTGGAGATTTCGCCGGACGAGCCCTGCCTGCTGATCCATCGCCGGACCTGGTCCTGGCAGGTGGTGGCGACGCGCGCCTGGCTGACCCATCCCGGCACGCGCTACCGGCTCGGTGGCGCGCTGGACTGAACCGTCATCGGAAGAGACAGACCCATGTCGCAGACCCGCTTCCGCAACGCCCCCGCCATCCGCGCCCCGCGCGGCAACACGCTGCACGCCAAATCCTGGACCACCGAGGCGGCGATGCGGATGCTGATGAACAACCTGGACGACGAGGTCGCCGAGCGCCCGGGCGAGTTGGTCGTCTATGGCGGCATCGGCCGCGCCGCGCGCGACTGGCAGTGCTACGAGACGATCGTCTCCGTGCTGAAGCGGCTGGAGGAAAACCAGACGCTGCTGGTACAGTCCGGCAAGCCGGTCGGCGTCTTCGAGACGCACAAGGACGCGCCGCGCGTGCTCATCGCCAATTCCAACCTCGTGCCGGCCTGGGCGAACTGGGAGCATTTCAACGCGCTCGATCGCGCGGGGCTGATGATGTACGGCCAGATGACCGCCGGGTCCTGGATCTATATCGGCAGCCAGGGCATCGTGCAGGGCACCTACGAGACCTTCGCCGAGGCCGGGCGGCAGCATTTCGGCGGCGATCTCGCCGGCCGCTGGATTCTCACCGCCGGGCTGGGCGGCATGGGCGGCGCGCAGCCGCTGGCGGGCGTCTTCGCCGGCGCCTGCGTGCTGGCGGTGGAGTGCCAGCCCTCGCGCATCGAGAAGCGGCTGGAGACCGGCTATCTCGACCGCCGCGCCGGGACGCTGGACGAGGCGCTGGCGATGATCCGTGCCGCCTGCGCGGAGCGGAAGACGATCAGCGTCGGCCTGCTCGGCAATGCCGCGGAGATCTTCCCCGAACTGGTGCGGCGCGGCGTGGTGCCCGACATCGTCACCGACCAGACCAGCGCGCATGACCCCTCCAACGGCTATCTGCCCGCCGGCTGGACGCTGGCCGAGTGGGAGGCGAAGCGCGAGAGCGACCCAAAGGCCGTGGCGGCCGCCGCAAAGCGCAGCATGGTCGCGCATGTGCAGGCCATGCTCGACTTCCAGCGCCTGGGCTCGGCCGTGCTCGACTACGGCAACAACATCCGCCAGATGGCCAAGGATGAAGGGCTGGAGGGGGCTTTCGGCTTTCCCGGCTTCGTGCCGGCCTATATCCGCCCGCTCTTCTGCCGCGGAATCGGGCCGTTCCGCTGGGCCGCGCTCTCCGGCGATCCCGAGGATATCCGCAGGACCGACGACAAGGTGCGCGAGTTGATCCCCGACGATCCGCACCTGCACCGCTGGCTCGACATGGCGCAGCAACGCATTCACTTCCAGGGTTTGCCGGCGCGCATCTGCTGGGTCGGCCTCGGGCAGCGACACCGCCTCGGCCTCGCCTTCAACGAGATGGTTGCGAAGGGCGAATTGTCCGCGCCCGTCGTCATCGGCCGCGACCATCTGGATTCCGGCTCCGTCGCCTCGCCCAACCGCGAGACGGAGGCGATGAAGGACGGATCGGATGCCGTCAGCGACTGGCCTTTGCTCAACGCACTGCTCAACACCGCTTCCGGCGCCACCTGGGTTTCGCTGCACCATGGCGGCGGCGTCGGCATGGGCTATTCGCAGCATGCCGGCATGGTGATCGTCGCCGATGGCACGGAGGACGCGGCGCGGCGCCTGAAGCGCGTGCTGTGGAACGACCCCGCCACCGGCGTCATGCGCCACGCCGATGCGGGCTACGACATCGCCATCGACTGCGCGCGCGAACAGGGTCTCGACCTGCCGATGCTGAGGAGCGCCCGATGATCGTCACGCCCGGCAGCGCCACGCTGCAAGACCTGCGCGCCATCATGGAAGGCGAGGTGCTGGAGCTGCCCCAGGGCTGGGAGGCGACAGTCGAGGCCTCCGTCAGCGCCCTCGCGGCCCGCATCGCCGAAGGCGAGGCGCTCTATGGCGTCAACACCGGCTTCGGCAAGCTGGCCAGCCAGCGCATCGGCGCGGCGGATCTGGCGAAGCTGCAGCGCAACCTGCTGCGCAGCCATGCCGCCGGCACCGGAGCCTGCCTGCCGGCGCCCGTGGTGCGGCTGATCCTGGCGATGAAGGCGCTCTCCCTGGCGCGCGGCGCCTCCGCGGTGCGGCCGCAGGTGATCGCGCACCTGCTGGCGCTGCTGAAGGCCGGCATCCTGCCCGCCATCCCGGCCAAGGGCTCGGTCGGCGCCTCGGGCGACCTGGCGCCGCTGGCCCACATGGCGCTGGTGCTGATCGGCGAGGGCGAGGCCTTCGCCGGCGAGGAGGTGCTGCCCGGCGCCGAGGCGCTGCGCCGCGCCGGGCTCACTCCGCTGGAACTGGGTCCGAAGGAGGGGCTGGCGCTGTTGAATGGCACCCAGGTCTCAACCGCCCTCGCCCTGGCCGGCCTCTTCACCGCCGAGGCGCTCTGGCTGACCGCGCTGGTGGCCGGCGCCCTCTCGGTGGACGCGGCGCGCGGCTCCGACACGCCCTTCGACCCGCGCATCCACGAGTTGCGCGGTCAGCCCGGGCAGATCCGCACCGCCGCCGCCCTCCGCGCCCTGCTGGAAGGCAGCGCCATCCGCGAGAGCCACCGCTTCGGCGATCCGCGCGTGCAGGACCCCTATTGCCTGCGCTGCCAGCCGCAGGTGATGGGCGCCTGCCTCGACCTGATGAACCACGCCGCCGCCGTGCTGACGCGCGAGGCCAATGCCGTCACCGACAACCCGCTCGTCACCGCCGAGGGCGAGGTGCTCTCGGGCGGCAACTTCCACGCCGAGCCGGTGGCCTTCGCCGCCGACAGCCTCGCCCTGGTCCTGGCCGAGACCGGCGCCCTGGCCGAGCGGCGCATCGCCCTGCTGACCGATCCGGTGCTCTCCGGCCTGCCGGCCTTCCTGGTGCGCGAGGGCGGGCTGAACTCCGGCTTCATGATCGCCCAGGTCACCGCCGCCGCGCTGGCCAGCGAGAACAAGGCGCTCGCCATGCCGCGCAGCGTGGACAGCCTGCCGACCAGCGCCAACCAGGAGGACCATGTCAGCATGGCCACCGGCGCCGCCCTGCGCCTCGCCGAGATGGCCGACAACACCGCCACCATCCTCGCCATCGAGTTGCTGGCGGCGGCGCAGGGCGTGGGCTTCCATCACCCCCTCGCCTCCTCCGTCCCGCTGGAGGCGGCCATCGCGCGTGTCCGCGAGGTCGCCGCGCCCTGGGACGAGGACCGGCACATGGCGCCCGACATCGCCGCGGTGAAGCGGCTCGTCGAGCGCGGCGCCTTCACCGGCTTCGTCGAGGGAGGCTGAGCCGTGTTCGACCGCGTCTGGCTGAATGCCCATCTGGCGACCATGGACGGACCCGCGGAGGCGCCGCTCGGGATCATCGAGGATGGCGCCGTGGCGGTGCGGGGTGGCCGCATCGCCTGGCTCGGCCGCCGCGCGGACCTACCGGGCGGCGCCAGGGAAACCGCGGATTGCGAGGGCGCCTGGATTCTTCCGGGGCTGATCGACTGCCATACGCATCTCGTCTTCGGGGGAGATCGCGCGGCGGAGTTCGAGCAGCGGCTGGCCGGCGCCACCTATGAGGAGATCGCCCGCGCCGGCGGCGGCATTTTTTCGAGCGTGCGCGCCACCCGGGAGGCCAGCGAGCAGGCGCTGCTCGTCGCCGCGACGCCCCGGCTGCAGGGGCTGATGGCCGAGGGCGTCACCACGGTCGAGATCAAGTCGGGCTATGGGCTGGACCTCGCCAGCGAGCTGAAGATGCTGCGCGTGGCGCGCCGCCTCGCCGCCGAGCACCCGGTGGAGATCGCCACCACCCTGCTCGCCGCCCATGCCGTGCCGCCGGACTTCCCCGGCGGCGCGGAGGCCTATACAGATTTTGTGGCGAACGAAATCATCCCCGCCGCCGCCGCCTCCGGCCTGGCCGATGCGGTGGATGCCTTCTGCGAGCGCATCGCCTTCTCCCCTGCCCAGACGGCGCGCGTCTTCGAGGCCGCGAAGGCCGTCGGCCTGCCGGTCAAGCTGCACGCCGACCAGCTTTCCGATCTCGGTGGTGCTGCGCTCGCCGCCCGCCACGGCGCGCTTTCCGCCGATCACCTGGAGCATGCCAGCGCCGGAGGTCTGCGAGCGATGGCGGAAGCCGGAAGCGTGGCCGTGCTTCTGCCCGGCGCCACCTATTTCCTGCGCGAAACCCGGCATCCGGACATCGCCGCGATGCGCGCCGCCGGCCTGCGCATGGCGCTCTCCACCGACCTGAATCCCGGTTCCTCCCCCGCGCGCTCGCTGCTCCTGATGCTGAACCTGGGCTGCACCCTGTTCCGCCTGACCGTGGCCGAGGCGCTGCTCGGCGTCACCCGTCACGCCGCCGCCGCGCTCGGGCTGGCCGACCGCGGCGCGCTGCGGGTGGGGCTGCGCGCCGATCTCGCGCTTCACCGCATCAAGCGCCCGGCCGAGCTGTGCTACTGGCTCGGCGGGAACCCCTGCATCGGACGGGTGGTGGAGGGCACCCCCGCCTGAGCCTCAGGCCGGCACCGGCATGGCCTGCAGGCGCCGCAAGGGCGAGGCGGCGACCACCAGCAGCGACAGGCTGAAGCCGAGCGCCGCCAGCCAGAGCGTGGCGTTGAAGCCCATCTGGGCCGCCAGCGCCCCGCCGGCCAGCGCGCCCAGCGGCCGCACGCCGAACACCGCCACCTGCATGGTGGCCCCCACCCTGCCGAGCAGCGCGGGCGGCGTCACCACCTGCCGCAGGCTGGTCTGCACGACCTGCCAGAGCATCGGGCCGAAGCCGAGCAGGAACTGCGCCAGCATCACCAGCCCCATTCGCGCGCCCGGCGCGGCGACCTGCGGCGCCAGGCCCCAGGCCAGCATCGCGGCGACCGACAGGGCCGGCCCCGCCAGCAACATCCGCGCCGGTGCCTGCCGCGGTGCCAGGCGCCCGGCCAGCAGCGCGCCGGCCACCAGCCCCGCGCCATAGCCGCCGATCGCCAGCCCGGCCATCCGGGGCGAGAAATGCAGCACCTCCAGCGCCAACGGCATGGCGACGGTGGCCAGCGCGAAGAAGGCGAAGTTCCAGGCCACGGCCGCCATCGCCACCGCGCGCAGCAGCGCCTGCTCCCAGACGAACCGCGCCCCCGCCGCCAGAAGCCGCAGCAGCGGGCGCCGCTCCCCCGCCGTCACGGCGCCGGGCTCCGGCAATCCCAGGGCCGCGAGGCCGGCAGCGCAGGCCAGCCCTGCCGCCAGCACCAGGGTGGCCTCCGGCCGGCCGAGCGTGGCCAGCGCCCCGGCCACCGGCGCCGCCAGCAGCGTCGCCGCGGCGCGCGCCAGTTCCAGGCGCGCATTGGCCGCCGGCAGGGCGGCACGCCCGACCAGCTCCGGCAGGATTGCGAAGCCCGCCAGCACCGTCACCACCGTTCCCGAGGCAGCCAGCATGACCAGTGGTGCGAGGAGGTGCGGCACGGCGGCGAACAGGCTGGCCCCTCCCAGTGCCAGCGCCGCGCCGGCCGAGGCCAGCACCATCAGCCGCCGGCGCGGAAAGTGGTCCACCCAGGCGCCGGCCGGCAATGACAGCAGCAGCCAGGCGGCGCCCTGGGCCGCCACCATCACCCCGGCCAGGGCTGGCCCCCCCGGCATCAGCAGGGTGGCGAGCAATGGCAGGGCAGCCAAGGTGAATTGATCGGCGGCATGAATGCCGAAGTTCGTCAGGAGCAAACGGTGCATGGATTTCGCCTCCAGGGGGGTGAGGCGAAAGATTCGGCCATCGCACGTCCCGCAGGCCATCCGGCCGTTGCGCCGGCACATAGGGACGGGAGGGTTAAACCGAAAATTGGTTAATCGTTGTATTGCGGTGCAGCATCAGAGGCTTAGGTCCCGCGGGCCGCTTGCAGACCGCGCAGGAGCCACGTATCTCCGGCCTTGCAGCGCCGCCAATCCCTGCGCGGCGGCAAGCAAATATGGAGCAGCCGGATGGTTCAAGGCGCCGAAGCGGGCACCACCAAGCGTCGCGGCAGGGCAAAGGCGCCGCCAGCCGATTCCTCCGCTCTCCCGAAGGAGCGACTGCTCCAGGCCTATCGGGACATGCTGCTGATCCGCCGCTTCGAGGAGAAGGCGGGCCAGCTCTACGGCATGGGTCTCATCGGCGGCTTCTGCCACCTCTATATCGGCCAGGAAGCGGTCGTGGTCGGCATGCAGATGTGCCTGCAACCGGGCGACCAGGTGATCACCTCCTACCGTGACCATGGCCACATGCTCGCCACCGGCATGGAGGCGCGCGGCGTGATGGCCGAGCTGACCGGCCGCTCCGGAGGCTACTCCAAGGGCAAGGGCGGCTCGATGCACATGTTCAGCCGCGAGAAGGGCTTCTACGGCGGCCATGGCATCGTCGGCGCGCAGGTCTCGCTCGGCACCGGCCTGGCCTTCGCCAACATGTACCGCGACAACGGCAATATCTGCCTGACCTATTACGGCGAGGGCGCGGCCAACCAGGGCCAGGTCTTCGAGAGCTACAACCTGGCCTCGCTGTTCAAGCTGCCGGTTGTCTACATCGTCGAGAACAACCGCTACGGCATGGGCACCTCCATGGAGCGCGCCTCCGCCTCCAAGGACCGCTCGAAGGACGGCTCCCCCTGGGGCATCCCGGGCGAGCAGGTGGACGGCATGGATGTCGAGGCGGTCCGGTTGGCCGGCGAGCGCGCCGTCGCGCACTGCCGCGAGGGCAAGGGCCCCTACATCCTGGAGATGCTGACCTACCGCTACCGCGGCCACTCCATGTCCGACCCGGCGAAGTACCGCACGCGCGAGGAAGTGCAGAAGATGCGCGAGCAGCACGACCCGGTCGAGACCGCGCGCAAGCGCCTGCTGGAGCGCGGCCAGGACGAGGCCGCGCTGAAGGCGGTGGACGACGAGGTGAAGCGCATTGTCGGCGAGGCCGCGGAGTTCGCGCAGTCCTCCCCGGAGCCGGACGAGAGCGAATTGTGGACCGACATCCTGGTGGAGGCGCGCTGAGCGATGGGTGCGACGATCCTGATGCCCGCCCTTTCCCCCACCATGACCGAGGGGAAGCTGGCGCGCTGGCTGAAGAAGGAAGGCGACACCGTCGCCTCCGGCGACGTCATCGCCGAGATCGAGACCGACAAGGCGACCATGGAGGTCGAGGCGGTCGATGAAGGCACGCTGACCAAGCTGCTCGTGGCCGAGGGCACCGAGAACGTGGCGGTGAACTCGCCGATCGCCGAGATCGACGGTGGCGACGCCGGCAATGCCTCGGCCGGTCCGCAGCAGCCCGTCTCCAACGCCACCATGCAGGGCGGCGAGACCGGTGCGGTGGCCGAGCAGGCGGAGGACCACGGCGCCGTCGCCGCGCGCGGCGCGCAGGAGCGCCCGGAGGCCAAGGCCGAGCCCAAGGCGCCCGCCCTCGAGGCGGAGAAGGACTGGGGCGAGACCAAGAGCATCACGGTGCGCGAGGCGCTGCGCGATGCCATGGCGGCCGAGATGCGCGCCGACCCCAACGTCTTCCTGATGGGCGAGGAGGTCGCGCAGTACCAGGGCGCCTACAAGATCAGCCAGGGCCTGCTGGACGAGTTCGGCCCGAAGCGGGTGGTGGACACCCCCATCACCGAGCACGGCTTCACCGGCATGGCGGTGGGCGCGGCCTTCACCGGGCTGAAGCCGATCGTCGAGTTCATGACCTTCAACTTCTCCATGCAGGCGATCGACCAGATCGTGAACAGCGCCGCCAAGACGCTGTACATGTCCGGCGGCCAGCTCGGCTGCCCGATCGTCTTCCGCGGCCCGAACGGCGCGGCCGCCCGCGTGGCGGCGCAGCACAGCCAGGACTACGCCTCCTGGTACGCGCATGTGCCGGGGCTGAAGGTGGTGGCGCCCTGGTCCTCGGCCGATGCCAAGGGCCTGCTGCGCGCCGCCATCCGCGACCCGAATCCGGTGATCGTGCTGGAGAACGAGATCCTCTACGGCCAGAGCTTCGAGTGCCCGACCGCCGAGGACTTCATCCTGCCGATCGGCAAGGCGAAGGTGGAGCGCGCCGGCAAGGACGTCACCATCGTCGCCTACAGCATCGAGGTGGGCCTGGCGATGCAGGCGGCCGAGAAGCTGGCCGAGGAGGGCATCGAGGCCGAGGTGGTCAACCTCCGCAGCATCCGCCCGCTGGACATCGAGACGATCGTCGCCTCCGTGAAGAAGACCAACCGCCTCGTCACCGTCGAGGAAGGCTGGGCCTTCTCCGGCATCGGCGGGGAGGTGGCGATGCAGGTGATCGAGCACGCCTTCGACCATCTGGACGCCCCGCCGGTGCGCGTCGCCGGCAAGGACGTGCCGATGCCCTATGCGGCCAACCTCGAGAAGCTGGCCCTGCCGACCGTCGCGGACGTCGTGGACGCCGTGAAGCAAGCCACCTACCGGAAGTAAGGGGAACGCGGGACGATGGCCACCAACATCCTGATGCCCGCGCTCTCCCCGACCATGACGGAGGGGACGCTCGCGCGCTGGCTGAAGAAGGAAGGCGAGCCGGTGAAGGCCGGCGACATCATCGCCGAGATCGAGACCGACAAGGCGACGATGGAGTTCGAGGCGGTCGATGAGGGCATCCTCGGCAAGATCCTGGTGCAGGACGGCACCGAGGGCGTGAAGGTCAACGACCCGATCGGCATCCTCGTCGAGGAAGGCGAGGCGGTGCCGGAGGGCGCCGGTGCCGCCCCCAAGGCGGCGCCGAAGCCTGAGGCCACCCCGAAGCAGGAGGCGGCCCCGGCCAGCAAGCCTGCTTCCGGCGAGCAGCAGCCCAAGGCCGCCACCGCGAACGAGAACAAGCCGGCGCCGAAGCCGGCCGAGGCGGGCGACCGCATCTTCGCCTCGCCGCTGGCCCGCCGCATGGCGAAGCAGGCGGGACTGGAACTTTCCGGCATCCAGGGCTCCGGTCCGAACGGCCGGATCGTGAAGGCCGATATCGAGGCCGCTGCGGCGCAGCCCAAGACCGCGCCGGCCGCCAAGGCCGCGCCGGCCGCGGGCCCCTCCACCAGCGCCACGCCGGCAGCGGCCGCGGCGCAGGCGCCGAAGGCACCCGCCGCGCCGATCACGGCGCCGCACACCGCCCTGCCCAACTCCTCCATGCGCAAGGTCATCGCCAGGCGCCTGGCGGAGAGCAAGGCGACGGTGCCGCACTTCTATGTCTCGATGGATATCGAGCTGGATGCGCTGCTGAAGCTGCGGGCGGACCTCAACAGCCGCGCGCCGAAGGAAGGTCCCGGCGCCTTCAAGCTCTCGGTGAACGACCTGATCATCAAGGCCGCCGCCCGGGTGCTGCGCCAGTTCCCGAACGTCAACGCCTCCTGGACCGATGACGCCATCATCCAGTACCACGACGTGGACATCTCGGTGGCCGTCTCCATCCCCGAGGGGCTGATCACGCCGATCGTCCGCAAGGCCGACCAGAAGGGCCTGGCCGCCATCAGCAACGAGATGAAGGACCTGGCCGCCCGCGCCCGCTCCGGCAAGCTCAAGCTGGAGGAGTTCCAGGGCGGCGGCTTCAGCATCTCCAACATGGGGATGTACGGGGTGACGGACTTCGCGGCCATCATCAACCCGCCGCAGGCCGGCATCCTGGCGGTCAGCGCCGGGCAGCAGCGCCCGGTGGTGAAGGACGGCGCGCTGGCCATCGCCACGGTGATGACCTGCACCCTCTCGGTGGATCACCGGGTGGTGGACGGCGCGCTGGCCGCCGAATGGATCGCCGCCTTCAAGAAGGTGGTCGAGGACCCGCTGAGCCTGATGCTGTGAGCGGCGCGCCCGGCTTCGCCCTGCGCGAACTGCGCCCGCGCGACGCGGAGGACGTCCTCCGCCTCGTGCAGGCGCTGGCGGACTACGAGAAGCTGGGGCACGAGGTGGTGGCCACCGCGCAGGACTACTACGGCGCGCTGGCCACCCGCCGCATCCAGGGGCTGCTGGCGGAGGTGGACGGCGAGGCCGTCGGCGTCTGCCTGTGGTACGAGACCTTCAGCACCTTCGCCGGTCGCTCCGGCCTCTGGATCGAGGACGTCTTCGTCGATCCGGAGCATCGCCGGCGTGGCATTGGCCTCGCCTTCTTCCGCGCCGCGGCGCGGAAGGCCCTGGAAAGCGGCCATGCCTGGGTGGAATGGAACGTGCTCGACTGGAACGCGCCGGCAATCGCCTTCTACCGGCGGATCGGCGCGGTCGGGCGCGAGGAATGGACCGATCAACGCCTCTCCGGTGAAGCGCTGCGCGCGCTGGCCGGCTGAGACACCGCCTCAAGGGAGCCGGAGAGCATGGCCGAGCAGTTCGATCTGGTGGTGGTGGGCGGCGGCCCCGGTGGCTATGTCGCCGCCATCCGCGCCGCGCAGCTCAAGATGAAGACCGCCGTGGTGGAGCGCGAGCATCTCGGCGGCATCTGCCTCAACTGGGGCTGCATCCCCACCAAGGCGCTGCTGCGCGCCTCCGAGATCAACCACCTCCTGCACAATCTCGGCCCCTATGGCTTCGCGGCGGACAATGTGCGCTTCGACTTCAACGCGGTGGTGAAGCGCTCGCGGCAGGTCTCCGGGCAGCTCTCCTCGGGCGTGCGCGGCCTGATGAAGAAGCACAAGATCACGGTGTTCGACGGCAGCGGCAAGCTGGCCGGTCCCGGCAAGCTCACCGTGAGCAAGGACGGCCAGCCCGCCACCGAGCTGCAGGCCAAGAACATCATCCTGGCCACCGGCGCCCGCGCCCGCGTCATTCCCGGCATGGAGCCGGACGGCAAGCTCATCTGGAGCTACCGCGAGGCGCTGGTGCCCGACATCATGCCGAAGAAGCTGATCGTGGTCGGCTCCGGCGCCATCGGCAGCGAGTTCGCCTCCTTCTTCCTGAACATGGGCGCCGAGGTCACGCTGATCGAGGTGATGGACCGCATCCTGCCGGTGGAGGATGCCGAGGTCTCCGCTTTCGTGCAGAAGTCCTTCACCAAGCAGGGCATGAAGGTGCTGACCGGCGCCCGCATCCAGGGCGTGCGCAAGTCGGCCGATGGCGTGACCGCGGTGGTCGAGGCCAATGGCAAGGTGCAGGAGATCCAGGCCGACCGGCTGATCTCGGCGGTCGGCATCGTCGGCAATGTCGAGAACATCGGCCTCGAAGGCACCAGGATCAAAGTCGAGAAGACGCATGTCGTCACCGACCCGCTCGGCCGCACCGGCGAGGACGGCGTCTGGGCCATCGGCGACCTGACCGGCCCGCCCTGGCTGGCCCACAAGGCCATGCATGAGGGCGTCGTCACCGTCGAGGCCATCGCCGGCATGCACCCGCACCCCACGGATACCGGCAACATCCCGGGCTGCACCTATTGCCGCCCGCAGGTGGCCTCCGTCGGGCTCACGGAGGCCCGCGCCAAGGAAATGGGCTACGAGGTACGGGTCGGCCGCTTCCCCTTCATCGGCAACGGCAAGGCCATCGCGCTTGGCGAGCCGGAGGGCTTCGCCAAGACGGTGTTCGACGCCAAGACCGGCGCGCTGCTCGGCGCCCATATGGTCGGGCCCGAGGTCACCGAGATGATCCAGGGCTACACCATCGCCCGGACGCTCGAGACCACCGAGGCGGAGCTGATGCACACCGTCTTCCCGCACCCCACCGTCTCCGAGACCATGCACGAGGCGGTGCTTGATGCCTATGGGCAGGTGCTCCACATCTGAGCCAGGCGTGGCGCGGGGCGCACCCCTCGCCTCCGCGCCCGGATTGCCTCTATAGAGCACGGCCAGCGGCCCGCTCCGGAACCGACCGGCGCGGGCCGACCGGCAAGGAGCCAGAATCCCGAATGGCCACCCGTATCCTGATCGATCACCGGGCCGGCGGCGCCGTCGCCGGCGCCGAGGGCGCCGCCCCGAAGCCGCTGCGCCACCCCGAGAAGGCGCACCGCCCGGACAACCCGATCAAACGCAAGCCGGACTGGATCCGGGTCAAGGCGCCGACCCACCCGATCTACCACGAGACGCGCGGCCTCATGCGCGACAACAAGCTGGTGACGGTGTGCGAGGAGGCGGCCTGCCCGAACATCGGGGAGTGCTGGTCGCAGCGCCACGCCACCATGATGATCATGGGCGAGATCTGCACCCGCGCCTGCTCCTTCTGCAACATCACCACCGGCCAGCCCAAGCAGTTGGACGCCGATGAGCCGCGCCGCGTGGCCGATGCCGTGGCCAAGCTCGGCCTGCGCCATGTGGTCATCACCAGCGTGGACCGGGACGACCTGGCCGATGGCGGCGCCGCCCATTTCGCCGCCGTGATCGCCGCCATCCGCTCGGCGGCGCCCGAGACCACCATCGAGATCCTGACCCCCGACTTCCTGCGCAAGGACGGCGCGCTGGAGGTGGTGGTCGCCGCGAAGCCGGACGTCTTCAACCACAACCTGGAGACGGTGCCGAAGCTCTATCCCAGCATCCGCCCCGGCGCCCGCTACTTCCACTCGCTGCGCCTGCTGGACCGGGTGAAGGAGCTGGACCCCTCGATCTTCACCAAGTCCGGCCTGATGGTCGGCCTGGGCGAGACGCGGACCGAGGTGCTGCAGGTGATGGATGACATGCGCAGCGCCGAGATCGACTTCCTCACCATCGGCCAGTATCTCCAGCCCACGGTGAAGCACGCGGCGGTGGACCGCTTCGTCGAGCCGGCCGAGTTCGAGGACTATGCCCGCATGGCCCGCGGCAAGGGCTTCCTGCTGGTTTCCGCCACGCCGCTGACCCGCTCCTCCTACCACGCGGACCGCGACTTCGCGGCCCTGCGGGAGGCGCGCAACGCCAAGCTCCGCGGCGGCGTTGCTGCCTGATGCCGACCCATGCCGAGAAGCGCATCCTGCGCTACAGCCCTGAGCAGATGTACAACCTGGTGGCGGATGTCCGCCGCTACCCGGAGTTCCTGCCCTGGTGCGTCGGCGCGCGGGTCGTCTCACACACCGAGAACGAACTGCTGGCCGACCTGACCATCGGCTTCAAGATGTTCCGCGAGACCTTCCGCTCGCGGGTGCTGCTGGAGCGGCCGCACAGCATCCGCGTGCGCTACGAGAACGGCCCCTTCCGCTACCTCAACAACAACTGGACCTTCAACCCGGTCGAGGGCGGCACCGAGGTCGATTTCTTCGTCGATTTCGAGTTCCGCTCGCGGCTGTTGCAGGCCGTGATCGGCACCGTCTTCAACGAGGCGGTGCGGCTGATGGTCCGCGCCTTCGAGCGGCGCGCCATGGCGCTCTACGGGCGGGACGGGTACGCCCGCACGGCCGAGGGTTCGCCTGTGCCGGGCAACTCGCCGGCCGCGCCATAAAACCCGCCCGGCGCCGGCCGTAAGGGGCTGACGGCGCCGGTTGCCCCTGCCATGCTGCCGGCACCGATGCCGCTCGCCCTGATCCTGCTCGCCGCCCTGGCGGCCCTCACCTATTGGCAGTCCACCGGCCCGGTCCTGCTGCAGGACCTGCCCGGCTGGCTCTTCCCTGCGCTCGCGGCGCTGGTCGTGCTGTTCGTGATCTACCGGCTGGCCCGGTGGCTCTACGTCTCGATCACCGACCTCTCCGACTGAGCCCGTCTTCCAGCAAAGGTCCGCCCCGATGGTGCATGCCCCGTCCCGCCCCCCAGTCGGCGCCCCGCCGGTCCGCATCAATCTCTATTCGGACACGCAGACCCGCCCGAGCCGGGCCATGAAGGAGGCCATGATGGCCGCCGAAGTGGGCGACGAGCAGTTTGGCGACGACCCGACGGTGAACGCCCTCTGCGACCGCATGGCGGCGCTGATGGGCAAGGAAGCGGCGGTCTTCCTGCCCTCCGGCACCATGTGCAACGTCATCGCCATCCGCACCCATTGCCACGCCGGCGACGAGGTGCTGGCGCATGAGACGGCGCATATCCTCTCCAGCGAGGGCGGCACCCACGCGGCCACCACGGGCGTGCAGATCCATCCCCTGAAGGGCGCGCGCGGCATGTTCGACGCCGACACCCTGCGCGCCGCCATCCGTCCGGGCGGCCGCTACAGCCCGCCGCAGCGCCTGCTGGAGGTGGAGCAGACCGCCAATATCGGCGGCGGCGGCATCTGGCCGCAGGAGCAGCTCGACTCCGTCGTCGCCGTGGCGCGTGAGCAGGGCTGGGCCACGCATATGGACGGCGCCCGGCTGATGAACGCCGTGGTCGGTGCCGGCATTCCCGCCGCCGAGATGGTGGCCGGCTTCGACTCCGTCTGGCTGGACTTCACCAAGGGCCTGGGCGCCCCGCTCGGCGCGGTACTCTGCGGCTCCGCCGAGTTCATCGGCCAGGCCTGGCGCTGGAAGCAGCGGCTGGGCGGCTCGATGCGGCAGGCCGGCATCTGCGCCGCCGCCTGCCTCTACGCGCTGGACCACAACATCGACCGCCTCACCGAGGACCATGCCAACGCCAAGGCGCTGGCGCGCGGCCTGCGGCAGATCTCCGGCATGAAGGTCGAGGAGCCGGACACCAACCTGGTGTTCTTCGACCCCTCCGGCACCGGCCTCTCGGCGGCGGACCTGGTCGGCGCGCTGCGCCTCCAGGGCATCCACCTCTCCATGCTGGGCGGGCGCATCCGGGCCTGCACGCATCTCGACGTGACGGCCGGGATGATCGAGGAAACCCTCGGCGCCATCCGCGCGGCGGTGTCCAAGGGCTGAAACAAGGCTGGGGGGAATGAATTCCCCCCAGGCCCCCCATCTTTTTTCCTCGGGTTTCCCGCGCAAGCGGCCCGCGCTGCGCCAAACTGACAAAAAGAAGATGGGGGGTCGGACGCACTGCGTCCGACGGGAATTCCTTCCCCCAAGCCTTCTTTTACCTTCCGAGCTTCCCGAGCAGCCGCACATGGCTGCGCGCCCCGGCATGCAGGCAGCTCAGTTCGAACTTCTCATTCGGGCTGTGAACCTGGTCGTCATCCAGGCCGAAGCCCATCAGCAGGCTGTCCAGCCCCAGGATGCCCTTCAGGCTGGAGGCCACCGGGATCGAGCCGCCGCCACCGGCACGCACCGCCGGCCTGCCGAACTCCTCCAGCAGCACCTCCTCCGCCGCCTTCAGCCAGGGCGAGTCGGACGGCACGGAGACGGCCGGCGCCATGCCGAAGACCTGCAGCTCGAACTTCGCGTCCGCCGGCAGGCGGGCCTGCACGAAGGCACGAATGCCTTCGACGATCTTCGCCGGGTCCTGCCCCGCCACCAGCCGGCAGGAGAGCTTGGCGTGACCCTCGCAGGCGATGACGGTCTTGGACCCCTCGCCCATGTAGCCGCCCCAGATGCCGTTGATGTCGGCGGTCGGGCGCGCCCAGAGCCGCTCCGGCGCGCTACGGCCCTTCTCGCCGCCCGGCACGGAGAGGCCCTGGGTGCCAAGGAAGGCGGCTTCGTCGAAGCCCAGCGCCTCCCAGGCGGCGCGCTGCTCGACCGTCGGCTCGGCCACGCCGTCATAGAAGTCCGGGATCTGGATGCGCCCCTCGGCATCCTTCAGCTCGCCGAGGATGCGGGTCAGCAGGTTCAGCACATTGCCGGCCGAACCGCCGAACAGGCCGGAATGCAGGTCGCGATCGCCGAGCTTCAAGTCGATCTGCACATAGACCATGCCGCGCAGGCTGACGGTCAGCGCCGGCGTCTGCGGGTCCCACATGTTGGTGTCGCTGATCAGCGCGAAATCGGCGGCAAGCGTGGCCTTCTCCGCCTCCAGCACGGCGTCGAGGTTCGGGCTGCCGACCTCCTCCTCGCCCTCAACCAGCACGCTGACGCGCACCGGCGGGCCGCCGGCCGTCGTGTTCCAGGCGCGCAGCGCGGCCAGCCAGGTCATCACCTGGCCTTTGTCGTCCACCGCACCGCGGGCGACGATGCGCGGCCCCCGCGGTCCTTCAGTGATGACCGGCGCGAAGGGCGGGCTGTCCCACAGGGCCAGCGGCTCCGGCGGCTGCACGTCGTAATGGCCGTAGATCAGCACATGCGGCGCATCGCCGCCGGGGCCGGGATGGGCGGCGATCACCACGGGATGGCCGGGCGTGTCGCGCAGCCGTGCCTGAAAGCCGAGTTCGCCCAGTTCGCGCGCCAGCCATTCGGCGGCGGCACGGCAGTCGGGCGCATGGGCGGGCTGGGCGCTGACACTGGGGATGCGCAGCCATTCGAGCAGGCTGGCCTCGGTTTCGCGGCGGGCGGATTCAAGCGCGGCAAGCGCCTGCGCGGTCTGGTTGTTCGACATGATGGAGAAGTGTCGCGCTATGTGGCTTGTAAGAAAAGAGCCTGCATTGCTCTCAACATTTCGTGAGATCTTGCGCTGGCACGGTCATAGGCCGGTTTCCGGCCCATCGCTTCGCAGCCGCAGCAAGCTTCCGTTAGGCGCCGGAGGTCACCATGCCCGGAGAGGCGGCGCCCGGCGCCGCGAAGAATGGAGGTGAACCCCGTGCATCTGCTTCATCGGCTGCGTATCCGATCCAAGTTCGTGATCCTGCTGGGCCTTTCGGCACTGACCGTGCTGCTGCTGTTCGGCGCCTCGGCGGAGGTGATCCGAAGCCGCATGCGGGAGGACCGCGTGGACAAGCTGCGCGCTGCGGTCGAGATCGTCCGCAGCGTCGCGGAGACGCTGGAGAAGCAGGTTGCCGCCGGCAGCCTGACGCGCGACGAGGCGACCGAACGCTTCCGCCAGCAGGCCCGTTCCTTCCGCTTCGATGGCGGCACCGGCTATGTCCTGGCCTATGGGATGGACGGGTTCACCTTCCTCTCGCCAGCGACACCGGCCGCCGAGGGCAAGATCAGCACGACGCGGGACCACTTCGGCAATGTCATTCCCGAGGTGTTGCGCAGCGCCGCGCTGACGGGGCCGCAGGGCGGGACCGGCTCCTACTGGTACCCGAAGCCGGGGCAGAGGGAGCCGCTTGAGAAGCTGGTCTTCGCCCGCCACTTCGCCCCCTGGAACATGATCCTCGCCTCCGGCGCCTATGCCGACGACCTGGATGCGGAGTTCAACGCCGTCATCCTGCGCTTCGGCCTCGCCGCGACCGCCCTGCTGGCGCTGACGGGACTCGGCGCCTGGCTCATCGCGCGCGACATCGGCGGCGCGCTGCGCCGGCTTGCCCAGGGCATGGCGCGCATCTCGGGCGGGGAGCTGGATGGCGCGGTGCCGGAGACCGGCCGCGGCGACGAAATCGGTGAAATGGCCGCCGCCCTCGCCGTGCTGCGCGAGAACGCCCTCGCCAAGCGTAGCCTGGAGGCCGAGACCGCCCGCCGCGAACAGGAGGCGGCGGCGGAGAAGCGCGCCTCCCTGGAGGCGCTGGCCGCCCGGCTCGACAGCTCGGTGGGCCAGATTGTCGGCCGTCTTGCGGAGGCCGGCGAGGGTCTGCGCGGCGTCGCCGCCACCATGGTGCAGGCCGCCGAGAGCGCCCGCACCGGCACCGAGGGCGCGCTGCGCAGCGCCGGGAGCGCCGCCACCAACGTCAATGGCGTTGCCGCGGCGGTGGAGGAGATGACCAGCAGCAGCGCCGAGATCGGCCGCCAGGTGACCGAGGCCTCCGGCGTGATCCGCGCCGCCGTGGCGGATGCCCAGCGCACCGACGCTTC
Organism: Roseomonas sp. E05; assembly: GCF_030063475.1. Lineage (GTDB taxonomy): Bacteria > Pseudomonadota > Alphaproteobacteria > Acetobacterales > Acetobacteraceae > Pseudoroseomonas. Next base: position 325,789 of record NZ_JASIRT010000002.1, on the reverse strand, counting down.
GGTGCAGGGCCTCGCCGAGGCCGCCCGGCAGGTCGGTGACGTGGTGCAGCTGATCGAGCAGATCGCCGGCCAGACCAACCTTCTGGCGCTCAACGCCACCATCGAGGCGGCGCGGGCCGGTGAATCCGGCAAGGGCTTCGCGGTGGTCGCCTCCGAGGTGAAGAGCCTCGCGGCGCAGACCGCCAAGGCGACCGAGGAGATCCGCAGCCAGATCGCCACCATCCAGGAGGAGACGGCGCAGGCGGTGGAGCGGGTGCGCGGCATCGCCGGCACGGTCTCCTCGGTGGACAGCATCGCCAGCGCCATTGCCGCGGCGGTCGAGGAGCAGACCGCCGCGATGCGGGAGATCGCCCAGAACGTCAGCCAGGCCGCGGCCCGCACCGGGGAGGTCTCGCAGGAGCTGGAGCGGGTGGCCGGCGCCGCCGGCACCACCGGCAGCGCCGCGCAGCAGGTGCAGACGGCGGCGGCCGGCGTCACCGGCCAGCTCGGCACCCTGCGCCAGGAGGTCAGCGGCTTCCTCGGCAGCCTGCGGGCCGCCTGAGCGGCCCCGCCGCCGCCGTCACGCGACGGCGGCGGCGATCGCCAGGAAGTCGGCCGCCACCAGGCTGGCGCCGCCGACCAGCGCGCCATCCACATGGGGCAGGGCCAGGATCGCCTTGGCATTGCTGGGCTTCACCGAGCCGCCATAGAGGATGCGCAGCCCCTCCCCCGCGGCGCCGAAGGCGCGCACCAGCTCCGCCCGGATGCGGGCATGCATGGCGGCGATGTCCTCATCCGTCGGGGTGCGGCCGGTACCGATGGCCCAGACCGGCTCATAGGCGACCACGCCGCCGGCCGCGCCGAAGCCCTCGGGCAGGCTGCCGGCGAGTTGCCCGGCCACCACCGGCTCCGCATCCCCGGCCAGCCGCTGCGCCTCGCTCTCGCCCACGCAGACGATCGGCGTCAGGCCCTCGGCCAGCGCCGCCTCGGCCTTGGCCTTCACTGCGGCATCGCTCTCCCCGTGGTCGGCGCGGCGCTCGGAATGGCCGAGAATCACATAGCTCGCGCCGACATCCTTCAGCATGGCCGCCGAGACGTCCCCGGTATGGGGGCCCTTCGCCTTGGCGTGGCAGTCCTGCGCGCCGAGGCCGACCGCACTGCCCACCATGGCCATCTTCACCGCCGCCAGATGCGGGAACGGCGGGCAGACCAGCAGCTCCGCCGCCCCTCCCGCCCCGGCAGCGACACCCTGCGCCAGGGCCGTGGCCTCCGCCAGGGTGCCGTGCATCTTCCAGTTCCCGGCGATCATCGTGCGCACACCAGGGGTCATGCTCGGCTCCTTGCTTCCTGATTCGGACGAAAATCCTTCCCCGCCGCGCTACAGGGGGCGGCCATGTTTGGCAACCGGGCGCGTTTTCCCTATGGTCCGGCCGCCTCCATCCAGACGGATCACGATGCTCACTGCGCTGCGACGCCTTGCCGGCACCTGGTTTGCCAAGGCCCTGTTCCTTCTCCTGATCCTTTCCTTCGGTATTTGGGGGATCGAGGACATCGTCCGCCGGATCGGCACCGACACCGCGGTCGCCCGGGTCGGCGGCGATCCCATCGAGCTGACGGAAGCCCAGCAGGCGGCGCGCCGGGAAATGCTGCGGATGCAGCGCCAGCTCGGCCCGAGCTTCGAGATGAACCCGCGCATGGCGCAGGCCGTCGGCCGGCAGGCGGTGGAGCAGCTCGTTCTGGATCGCGTGCAGCGCCAGGAGGCGGCGCGCATGAACATCGCGGTGCCTGAGACGGCCCTGCGCGACTACATTTTCGGCATTCCCGCCTTCCACGGCGCCGATGGCCGCTTCAGCCGCCCGCTGTTCGACGGCTTCCTGCGCAACAACGGCCTGAGCGAAGGCGAGTTCCTCAACCTGCTGCGGGCCGATCTGCAGCGCCAGCAGCTCGTCGGCGCGGTGCGCGCCGGTGCTGCCGGGCCGGATGCGCTGACCAAGCCGCTGCTGGCCTGGGAGCGCGAGCAGCGCGTGGCCGATCTGGTGCTGCTGCCCTTCGCCGCCGCCCCCGAGCCGGCGGCGCCCGAGGAGGTCCAGCTCCGGCGCTTCCACGAGAACAACCCCGACCGCTTCTCCTCCCCCCAGTACCGCCGCTACACCCTCGCGGTGCTTTCGCCCGAGACGGTGGCCGCCGAGATCAAGCCGACCGAGGAGGAGCTGCGCGCCGCCTACGAGGCGCACCGCAACGAGTTCGAGGCGCCGGAACGCCGCACCATCGAGCAGGCCCTGCTGCCCAGCCAGGAGAAGGCGCAGGCGGTGGCCGAGCAGTGGCGCGGCGGCGCCGACTTCGCCGGCATCGAGGCGGCGGCCCAGCAGGCAGGCGGCCAGGCGGTCTCGCTCGGCACCACCGACCGCAGCGGGCTGCCGGTGCCGGAGCTGGCGCAGGCCGCCTTCGCCCTGCCGGAGAACGGCATCAGCGATCCCGTGCGGACCAGCTTCGGCTGGCACGTGCTGAAGGTGACCGATATCCAACCCGAGCAGGTGCGCGGCTTCGACGCGGTGCGCGACGAGCTGGCCGCCATGGTCCGCCGGGAGCGCGCGGCCGATCTCGCCTATGAGCGTGCCAACCAGGTGGAGGACGCCCTCGCCGGCGGCGCCACCCTGGCGGAGGCGGCCCAGCGTTTCGGCCTCGCCCTGGCCGAGGTGACCACCGACGCCTCGGGCCAGACCCAGGCCGGCACCCCCGCCGACCTGCCGCTGAGCGGCGCGGCCGAGGACATCGCGCTGCGCGCCGTCTTCGCCGCACAGCAGGGCGACGCGCCGCGCCTCGCCGAGGCCGGGCAGACCGCCCTCTTCGCCTTCGAGCTGAAGGAGATCATCCCCGCCGCGCTGCGCCCCTTCGAGCAGGTCGAGGCGCAGGTGCGCGAGGCCTGGCTGGCCAATGCCCGCCGCCATGCCCAGGAGGAGCGCGCGGCGGCGCTGCTGACGGCGGTGAAGGGTGGCAGGCCGCTGGCCGAGGCGGCACGCGAGGCAGACCTCCCGGTGCAGCGCGTCGGCCCCTTCAGCCGGCAGCCGCAGCCCGGTCTACGGCTGCCGGCCGAACTGCTGCGCCCGGTTTTCGACACCCCGCCGGACCAGGCCACCATGGCCGAGACGGCGGATGGCTTCGCGGTGGCGCAGCCCGTGCAGGTGATGCCCTTCAACCCGGACGGCGACCCGCTGGCGGTGGGCCGCGTGCGCGATGCCGTCGAGCAGGCGATGCTGAACGACCTGGAGGCGCAGTATCTCGATGCTCTGCGCGCGCGGGCGGAGGTCACCTACAACGAGGCCCTTCTGGAGCAGGTGACCCCGCGGTGAACGGGGATCACCTGCGCGCGCAGGCGCTCCCCCCAGGACGGCAAGGCTGAATATTCGCTGCAAAACCGTACTCTATTCCTTTGTTTTTCAACTTTCCCATGCGCCACGAAAGAGCGGCGTCGCTGACGTCAGGGGGAGATTCATCTCCCCTTGTTGTCCGATGAGCGCAAAGGCTAGCCTCCCGTTGCGGCCGGCCTCGCCGATGCTGGCGCACCATGCCCCACAGGAGGATCGCAGCATCATGTTCCGGCAGAGCGAGCCGATGGACCGGTTCTTCCGTATCGTCACACCCTTGCGCGCCGCTGCTGCCATGGCAGGCAGGGCATGCTGACGCTGAAGCCCGTCCTCGCCCGCCTGGCGCTGGGTGAAACGCTCTCCGAGGCCGAGGCGGAGCAGGCCTTCGGCCAGATCATGGAGGGCGAGGCCACCCCCGCGCAGATCGCCGGCATGCTGATGGCCATGCGGGTGCGTGGCGAGACAGTGGCCGAGATGACCGGCGCCGCGCGCGCCATGACCGCCCGGATGGCGGCCATCGAGGCGCCGCCGGGTACCATCGACATCGTCGGCACCGGGGGCGATGGCGCGGGCACGCTGAACATCTCCACCGCCGCCGCCATGGTGGTGGCCGGCGCGGGGGTGAAGGTGGCCAAGCACGGCAACCGCGCCCTCTCTTCCAGGTCCGGCGCCTCGGACGCGCTGGCGGCGCTGGGCATCAACCTCGACGTGCCGCTGCCGCTGCTGCCGGATGTGCTGCGGCAGGCCGGAATGGTGTTCCTGATGGCGCCCCGCCACCACGCCGCGCTGCGCCACGCCGCCGGGCCGCGCGTGGAACTGGGCACGCGCACCATCTTCAACCTGCTGGGGCCGCTGACCAATCCGGCCCGGGTAAAGCGGCAGATGACCGGCGCCTTCGCCCCGCAATGGCTGCGCCCGATGGCGGAGACCCTCCTGCGCATCGGTACCGAGCGCGCCTGGCTCGTGCACGGGCAGGGGCTGGATGAGCTGACGCTGGCCGGCCCGAGCCAGGTGGTCGAGCTGCACAACGGCGCGATCCGCGAGTTCACCATCCGCCCTGCCGATGCCGGGCTGCCGGAAGCGCCGGCCGAGGCGCTGAAAGGCGGCGACCCGATGGAGAATGCCGCCGCGCTGGAGGCCCTGCTGCGCGGCATGCATGGCCCCTATCGCGATTGCGTCGTGCTGAACGCGGCGGCAGCCCTTGTCGTCGCAGGCGAGACGACCGATCTCCCTGCCGCGGCCGAACGCGCCGCCCGCTCCATCGACGAGGGCGCGGCGCTCGCGGTGCTGGAACAGCTGCGCCGCGCCACGCATCCCCCCGCCGAGACCGCGCCGGGCTGAAACCCAGCCCCCTCCCCCTCTTTGTTGCCTGCGCGCGTCCGCGCCGAGAGATGGTCATGAACGTCGATACCCTGCCCGACACCCTGCTGCGCATCCTTGCCGACAAGGAAGTGGAAGTGCGCGAGCGGGCCGCCGCCACGCCCCTTTCGGAGATCGAGCGCCGCGCCCGTGACGTGGAGCCGCCGCGCGACTTCACCGGCGCCCTCTGCTCCGCCGTGGCCGAGGGGCGCATCGGATTGATCGCCGAGATCAAGAAGGCCTCCCCCTCGGGCGGACTGATCCGCGACCCCTTCGAGCCGGCGGCGCTGGCCCGCGCCTATGAGGCGGCGGGCGCCGCCTGCCTCTCGGTGCTGACCGACGGACCGCATTTCCAGGGCAGCCCGGCCGATCTCGTGGTGGCGCGCGGCGCCTGCTCGCTGCCCGCCCTGCGCAAGGACTTCATGATCGACCCCTATCAGGTGTTCGAGGCCCGCGCGATGGGCGCGGACTGCATCCTGCTGATCATGGCGGCCCTCTCGGATGCCCAGGCGCGCGAGCTGGAGGAGGTGGCCCGCAGCCTGGACATGGCGGTGCTGGCGGAGGTGCATGACCAGCGCGAGCTGGACCGCGCGCTCGGCCTGAACACCCGGCTGATCGGCATCAACAACCGCAACCTGCGCACGCTGAAGACCGACCTCGCCACGGCGGAGGCGCTCGCCCCGCTGGTTCCCGCCGACCGCATCCCGGTGGCCGAGAGCGGCCTGCGCAACCCCGAGGATGTGCACCGGATGGCCCTCGCCGGCGCCCGCTGCATCCTGGTGGGCGAGCATCTGCTGCGCCAGCCGGACGTCACCGCCGCCGCCCGCGCCATGGTGGAAGCGGGATGAGCGAGGGCGGCGAAGGCTTCGACCCGCCGCGCGCGGCGCCCGCCCCCAGGAGCGGCCTGACGCATTTCGACGCGGAGGGAAAGGCTGTCATGGTGGACGTCTCCGCCAAGCCGGCCACCGAACGGCTCGCCGTCGCGCGCGGCCGGGTGCGGATGGCGCCGGAGACGCTGGCCGCCATCCGGGCCGGCGGCCTGGGCAAGGGCGACGTGCTGGGCGTGGCCCGCATCGCCGGCATCATGGCCGCCAAGCGCACGGCCGACCTCATTCCGCTCTGCCACCCGCTGGCGCTGACCTCGGTGAAGCTGGAGCTGACGCCCGAGGTACCGGATGCCGTGGCCATCGAGGCGCGGGTGAAGACCACCGGCCCCACCGGGGTCGAGATGGAGGCGCTCACCGCCGTCACGGTCGCCGCGCTGACGGTCTATGACATGTGCAAGGCCATCGACCGCGGCATGCACATCACGGACGTGCACCTCGCTCGCAAGGAAGGCGGAAAATCAGGACTTTGGGAGGCGCCTTGATGATTTCGGTAGAGGAAGCCCGCAGCCGCATCCTGGCCATGCTGAAGCCGGCCGGGACCGAAACCGTGGCCCTCGCCGAAGCCTGGAACCGGGTGCTCGCCGCGCCGGTCGCCGCCCGCCTGACCCAGCCGCCGGCCGATGTCTCCGCCATGGACGGCTATGCCGTGCGCGCCGCCGAGGCCGTGGAAGGCGCGTGGCTGCGGGTGGTCGGCGCCGCCCCGGCCGGGCATCCCTTCGCCGGCAGCGTGGGCGCCGGTGAAGCCGTGCGGATCTTCACCGGCGGTCTGGTGCCCGCGGGAGCCGACGGCATCCTGCTGCAGGAGGATGCCGAGGCCGCCGAGCACCGGGTGCTGGTGCGCGAAACGGTGCAGCCCGGCCGCTGGATCCGCCGCGCCGGGCTGGACTTCACCGCCGGCGAGACGCTGGTCGCCCCCGGCCGCCGCCTGACGGCGCGCGACATCGGCCTCGCCGCCGCCAGCAACCATCCCTGGCTGACCGTGCATCGCCGCCCCCGCATCGGCATCCTGGCCACCGGCGACGAGATCGTGCTGCCGGGCGAACCTCTGCCGCCGGGTGGCATCGTCTCCTCGAACGCGCATGCTCTCGCGGCGCTGGTGCGTGCGGCCGGGGCCGAACCTCTGGTGCTGCCGATCGCCCGCGATGACACGGCCGCCATCGGCGCCGCCGCCGAGGCCGCCCGCTTCTGCGACCTGATGGTCACCACAGGCGGCGCCAGCGTCGGCGAGCACGACCTGGTGCAGCAGGCGCTCGGCCCGCGCGGCTTCACGCTCGACTTCTGGAAGATCGCCATGCGGCCGGGCAAGCCGCTGATCTGGGGGCATCTGGGCGAGACGCCGCTGCTCGGCCTGCCCGGCAACCCGGTCTCGGCGCTGGTCTGCGGCGTCATCTTCCTCTGGCCGGCGCTGGCCGTGCTGGCCGGGCTGCCACCCGCCGCGCCGCCGCTGCGCCGCGCCATCGCCGGCGCCGACCTGCCCGCGAACGACAGGCGCGAGGACTACATGCGCGCGCGGCTGCATCAGGCGCCGGATGGTCAGTGGGTGGCCACCGCCGCCAACCGCCAGGACAGCTCCATGCTGCGCGTGCTGGCCGAGAGCGGCGCCCTGCTGCGGCGGACACCCCATGCGCCTCCTCTCGCGGCGGGCGCGCCGGTGGAGGTGATCAGCCTCTCCGATCTGGGCCTCTGACACTTTTCCACACCCCAAGTGGCGGAAATCAGGGCGAATGCCGGTTGACCGGCAGGCGGGAACTTTCGTAGAACACTATGACGGTTGCCGCTTTGTTCGCGGCCATCGCCGCAGGCAGGGAGCCCCGCATGCTCACGCGCAAGCAACACGAGTTGCTGATGTTCATCGACCGGCACCTGCGGGACACCGGCTTCTCGCCCTCCTTCGAGGAGATGAAGGAGGCGCTGAAGCTCCGCTCGAAGTCCGGCATCCACCGCCTGATCACCGCCCTTGAGGAGCGCGGCTTCCTGCGCCGCCGCGCCCACCGCGCCCGTGCGCTGGAGGTGATCCGCCTGCCGGAGAGCACTGCGCCCGCCACGCTGGCGCGCGCCGAGCCCGCCCCGGCGGCACGCCCGGCCTTCGCGCCCAATGTCATCCGGGGTACCTTCGCCTCCAACCTTCCCGGCGTGGCGCGCGGCGCCAACGAGGCCGCAGCGGTGCATCTGCCGCTCTATGGCCGCATCGCCGCCGGCCAGCCGATCGAGGCGCTGCGCGACCAGGGCACCAGCGTCGAGGTGCCGGCGGCGCTGCTCGGCGGGGGCGAGCACTACGCGCTGGAGGTCTCCGGCGACTCGATGGAGGGCGCCGGCATCCTCGACGGCGACACCGTCATCATCCGTCGCGACGACATGGCGGAGAACGGCAGCGTCGTGGTCGCGCTGGTGGACGAGGCCGAGGTGACGCTGAAGCGGCTGCGCCGGAAGGGCAACTCCATCGCGCTGGAAGCTGCCAATCCGCGCTACGAGACGCGCATCTTCGGCCCCGACCGGGTGAAGGTGCAGGGCCGCCTGGTCGGGCTGCTGCGCCGCTACTGATCCTTCGCCCAGGCCGGGCGGGGCGGCGGCGGCACCCAGGGCCGCGCCCCGCGCCAGTCACGGTCCGAGACCACCCGCACGCCGCCACGGCCCAGCCAGATGGCGTGCGGCCCGTCCCGCCAGACGCTGAAGCGGTCCACCACGGCCGTGCCCGGGCAGCGGCCTCGGATCGGCTCGGCCGAGACCAGCACCGCCGCCTGCCCGCAGGCCCGCGCTGCCTGGACGGAGGCGGCCTTCTCTCCCCGCCGCGGCTTGGTCACGCGCAGCAGCATCGCGGCCGGTCCGTCCGGGTGCGGCTGGAAGCGGCAGTCGAGCCCGGGGCAGTCCAGCCCCTCCTCCTCATGCTCCCCTGCGCTGGGCAGAAGCTCGGCCTCCTCCTCCCCCCAGCCGCGCAGCCAGTTGTCGCGCAGGAAGTTCGAGGCGCCGCTGGCGCGCTGCAGCACCACCCCCTGCGGCGTGCGCAGCGCGATCAGCCGCGCATCGGCCGAGACGAGGATGTCGGGCGGCGTCACCGTCGCGGCGCTGAGCAGGCCGGCCGCCGCCAGCGGCAGGCCGAGCAGCCGCCAGCGGGTCTGCCAGAGGCAGAGCCAGAGCAGGCCGAAGCTGGTCAGCAGAAGCCCCCAGGGCGGGATCGGCATGGCGGTCAGCGCCGCGCCCGGCCAGGCGGCCACGGTACGCGCCACCGTCAGGATGCCCTCCACGCCCCAGCCCATCGCCGCCAGCGGCCAGGCTTCCAGGCCCAGCGGCATCAGCGCCACCGCCAGCATCCCGGCCGGCATCACCAGGATGGAGGTCAGCGGCACCGCCACCATGTTGGCGGCCAGTCCGTAGAGCTGCAGCCGGCCGAAATGGTGCAGGCCATAGGGCATGGTGGCCAACCCGGCGAGCAGTGAGGTCAGCACCATTCCCAGCAGCACCAGGGCCGGGCGACGCCACCATTCGGCGCCCTGCCGCCAGCGCGCCAGGAGCGGTCCGGTGGCCTCCGCACCGGCGATCAGCACCAGCACGGCGGCGAAGCTCATCTGGAAGGAAGGGCCGAGCAGCGCCGCCGGCTGCATCAGCATCACCGCCGCCGCGGCCAGCGCCAGGGCGCGCAGGGAGAGCGCCCGCCGGCCGATCAGGATGCCGAAGGTCACCAGCGCCGCCATGGCGAAGGAGCGCTGCATCGGCACCTGTGCGCCGGTCAGCAGCATATAGGCGCCACCCAGCAGCAGCGCGCCCGGCGCGGCGATCCGCTTGCTGTCCCAGCGGAGCGCCAGCGCCGGCACCAGCGCGACGCCGAAGCGGACGATGCCGAATCCCAGCCCCATGACGATGGCGATGTGCAGCCCTGAGACCGAGAGCAGGTGCGCCAGCCCGGAATCGCGCATCGCCTGCATGTCGGGTGCCGGGATGGCGCTCTGCCCGCCGGTCAGCAGCGCCGCGGCCACCGCCCCCGCGCCGCCGGGCAGGACGGCAAGCACGCGCCCTTCCAGCCAGGACCGGGCGGCGGCGAAGCGGGGCGTCTGGGCCGCCTCGCCGATCCGCTCTGCCGGTCCGAGGGCGAAGCCGGAGCCGCCCAGGCCGCTGAAGAAGGCGTCCCGCTGGAAGTCCCATCCGCCCGGCGCCGGCGGTACGGAGGGCTCGCGCACCAGGGCGCGCAGGCGCAGCTGTTCGCCCGGTGCCGGGTGCAGCGGATCGTTGGTGCGCAGGCGGATTCGGATCCGCCGCGCCAAAGGTAGCTCACCAGGGCCGAGGCGGACCTCGCCCAGCGTGAGGCGCAGCCCCTTCGGGAGGGTTTCCACCGCCTCCACCCGGCCTTCGAGCACCACGGCGCGCCTGGGAAGGTCCAGCGGCGCGGGCAGGCGGGCCGCCTGCCAGCCGGCGACGCCGAAGCCCAGCGCGGCCATGCCGGCCAGCGCCAGGATCCAGGCCAGTATCGGCCTTCCACGCAGCAGCACGGCGCCGAGCAGCAGCGGCGCCGCGAGCGCACCCCAGAACGGCCCCGGTTCGCTGCGCTGGGCGAAGTAGGTGAGGATGCCGGCGCCAAGCGCCACCGGCAGCCAGAGCGGCAGACGGCTCCACTCCGCCTCCAGGAGTTCCCGCAGGCGTTGCACGACGGCGGCAGGCCGCCAGGAGGCCGGGGGGCCGTCCAGCGGCAGGGGAACGGAAATCGCGTCAGTGTCGCTCATGGCTTCTCAACCTATGCGCGCACTCTACAGGCAGGGCCAGGAGTGTTAAAAGCATCCGCTCGAAGGAACTGGCCGAGCAATGACCGTACGCACCCGTTTCGCCCCCTCCCCGACCGGGTATCTGCACATCGGGGGCGCGCGCACCGCGCTCTTCAACTTCCTCTTCGCGCGCCACCATGGCGGGAAATACCTGCTGCGCATCGAGGACACCGACCGCGCCCGCTCCACGCCCGAGGCGGTGCGGCAGATCATCGAGAGCCTGGAATGGCTCGGCCTCTCGCCGGACGAGCCGCCGGTGATGCAGACCGCGCGCGAGGCGCGGCATGCCGAGGTGGCGCGCGAGCTGCTGGCCCAGGGCAAGGCCTATTCCTGCTACACCACGCCGGAAGAGCTGGCGGAGATGCGCGAGACGGCCATGAAGGAAGGCCGCCCGCCGCGCTATGACGGCCGCTGGCGCGACCGCGACCCCGCCGAGGCGCCGGCCGGCGTGAAGCCCGTCATCCGCATCAAGGCCCCGCGCGAGGGCGAGACGGTGATCCACGACCTCGTGCAGGGCGAGGTGCGCGTGCAGAACAGCGAGCTGGACGACATGGTCATCCTGCGCTCGGACGGCACGCCGACTTACCTGCATGCCGTGGTGGTGGACGACCACGACATGGACATCACCCATGTCATCCGCGGCGACGACCACCTGACCAACACCTTCCGCCAGGCGATGATCTACGACGCCATGGGCTGGGCGCGGCCGCATTTCGCGCATATCCCGCTGATCCACGGCGCGGACGGCGCCAAGCTCTCGAAGCGGCACGGCGCCGTCGGCGCCCTGGAGTTCCGCGACCAGGGCTTCCTCCCCGAGGCCGTCTGCAACTATCTGCTGCGGCTCGGCTGGGGCCATGGCGACGAGGAGTTCGTGCCGCGCGAGCGGGCCATCGAACTCTTCGACCTGAAGGATGTCGGCCGCGCCGCCAGCCGGATGGACTACGCCAAGCTGACGCACCTGAACGCGCAGTACCTGCGGCAGATGGACCCCGACGCCTTGGCCCACCGCGTGCTGGAGATCCTGGCCAAGCGCCCCTCGATCGGCTTCGGCACCGAGGGCGCCGAGCGCGTGCAGTTGCTGGTGCCGGACATCATGCCGCGCGCCCGCACGCTGAACGAGGCCGCCGACATGGCCGCTTTCGCGGTGGCGAACATCCCCCTGCCCTTCGAGCCCAAGGCCGAGGCGCTGCTGACGCCCGAGGCCAGGGAGCGGCTGAAGGACCTCGCCGTGTTCCTGACCGACGCGCCCTGGGAGCGCGCCGACCTCGACAAGTGGCTGCGCGACTATGCCGATGTGAAGGGCGTGAAGCTTGGCGCCATCGCCCAGCCGCTGCGCGCGGCGCTGACCGGCAGCACCCAGTCGCCGCCGATCGACGCCGTGCTCTTCGCGCTCGGCCGCGGCGAGGCGGTGTCGCGGATGCTGGCCGCGGCGGGCGAATGACCCCGCCTCAGCCGCCGAACTTCGCGAACACCATCCGGTCGCGGTTGTCCTGCATCAGCTTGGTGATGCTCGGCACCTTCTCGAAGCCCAGGCCCCGCGGCAGGCCCTCCTCCTCGTCCGGCGTGATCTTGGCGTAGCTTTCGCCGCCGACCTTCTCCCATTTCCCGGCCGGCTTCTTCACCTCCAGGTTCGCCACCGTGGCCTTGAGCACCAGCCGCACGATCGCCTCCTTCGGCGCCGACGGCTTGGTCAGGCTGGGATGGCCGCCAAGCATCTGCCAGCCATTCGCCAGCGCCCAGGCCGTCAGTTCATCCTTGTCCATCGCTTCGCTCCCCTGCTGAACGTCTCGCCGCAGCGGCCGGAGGGGGCGGACTCAAAGCCGCACCGTCCCCTCGATGCAGCTCGTCACCGCGCCGCCGACCCAGATCTCGGCCCCATCCCGCTCGACCTGCACGCGCCCGGCCCGTCCCAGCGCCGTGCCCTGGCTGGCGACATAGCTGGGCGGCGCGATCCCGCTGCCGATCAGCCACTGGGCGAGGCTGGCATTCAGGCTGCCGGTCACCGGGTCCTCATAGCCCCCGGCGGTGAAGGCGCGCACCTCGAACTGCGCCTCGGCGCCATCGGCCATCTCGTCCCAGGCCCCGGCCACGCCCACCCGCAGCCCGCCCAGGGCCGCATAGTCCGGGCGCACCGCCAGCACCTCGGCCCGCGAGCGCAGCAGCACCGCCAGCCAGCCCGGCCCGTTGTCCACCCAGCTTGAGGCGACAACGGCATCCGGCGCCAGGCCCAGCCCCCTGGCGACCTTCGCCAGCAGCCCCGGCTCCAGCGGCCCGCCTCGGCGCAGCGGAGGCGCCGCGAAGAAGAGCTGGCCCGCGGCGCCACGGCGGATGCGGATGAGGCCGGCCTCGCATTCCTGGATGATGTCGCCGCCCCTCGGCACCCCACCGGAGGCCAGCCAGACATGGCAGCTCCCCAGCGTCGGATGCCCGGCGAAGGGCAGCTCGGCTGAGGGCGTGAAGATGCGGAGGCGGTAGTCGGCCCCGGCCTGTCGTGGCTGCAGCAGGAAGGTCGTCTCGCTCAGGTTCGTCCAGTTGGCGAAGGCCGCCATCCGCTCGTCGCCCAGCGCATCGGCGCCGACGACCACCGCGAGCGGATTGCCGCGCAGCGGCTGCGAGGCGAACACGTCCACCTGCTGGAATGGAAGGCGGGTCCCGTCCTGGTTCGGCATGGTCGTCCTCGGGATGATGGGCCAGAGCCTAGGCAGGCGCTTCGCCGGCGGTCAACGCAGGGGCGCTGGGGTGACAGGCCGGCACAGCTTTCCCGCCCGACTTTTCCCCGCCTTCGCCCTTTCCAGACGGCGTTGCCGGCGGCATGTAAGCCCCTTCGCTGGCGCGGACGGCCCTGCCCGCCGCGCGCCGGGCAACCGGGAGATCACCACGTGAACGATACGCTTCTCGCCGCGCTGCGCGCCATGCAGCCGGAACTGGCCGCCATTCGCCAGGACATCCACGCCCACCCCGAGATCGGCATGGAGGAGGCCCGCACCGCCGGTCTGGTCGCCGCCAAGCTGAAGGAATGGGGGCTGGAGGTCACCGAGGGCGTCGGCCGTTACGGCGTGGTCGGCACGCTGAAGGGGAAGCAGCCCGGCCAGCGCGCCATCGGCCTGCGCGCCGACATGGACGCGCTGCTGATCAACGAGGCCACCGGCCTGCCCTACGCCTCCGCCAATCCCGGCACCATGCATGCCTGCGGCCATGACGGTCACACCACCATGCTGCTCGGCGCCGCGAAGTATCTCTCGGAGCACCGCGACTTCGGCGGCACCGTTCAGTTCATCTTCCAGCCGGCCGAGGAAGGCCGCGGCGGCGCCCTGGCCATGCTGGCCGACGGGCTGTTCGCGCGCTTTCCGGTGGATGCCGTCTATGGCCTGCACAACGAGCCTGGCCTGCCGCTCGGCCAGTTCGCCATCCGCCCCGGCCCGTTCATGGCGGCGCCGGACCGCTGGCTGGTCACCTTCAAGGGCACCGGCGGGCATGGCGGCGCCACGCCGCACCTCTCGACCGACGTGACGGTGCTGCAGGCGCAGTTCATCCTGGCGCTGCAGACCGTGGTCAGCCGCAACATCGCGGCGGTTGATTCCGCAGTCATCAGCGTCGGCGCCATCGCGGGCGGCTCCTTCGGCTCCACCAATGTGATGCCGGCCGAGATCCGCATCGGCGGCACCGCGCGCTCCTACCTGCCGACGGTGCGCGACACCATGGAGCGACGGATGCGCGAGCTGGCCGAGGGGCTGGCCGCGACCTTCGGCTGCACGGCCGAGGTGGAGTACAGCCGCAAGGGCACGCCGCTGGTGAACCATGCCGAGCAGACCGGCATCGCCGCCCAGGCCGCGGCAGCCCTGGTCGGCGTCGGACAGGTGAACGACGAGGCGCAGCCGGTGACCGGCGGCGAGGACTTCGCCTTCATGCTGGAGAAGAAGGCGGGCGCCTTCATGTTCCTCGGCCAGGGCGCGGGCGGCGCGACGTCCGAGGGCCTGCACACGCCGACCTACAACTTCAACGACGACGCCATTCCCTACGGCGTCGGCTACTGGGTCAGCCTGGTGCAGGAGGAGCTGAAGCTCGCCTGAATCAGGAAGGGCCGGGCGGATCGCTCCGCCCGGCCCCAGCGGCGGATCACTTCTTCGGCGTGATGTCCAGCGCGCGCGTCATTTCGTCAGCGCGCGGGGTGTGCTCGAGCTTGTCGCGCATCGCCCACAGGTTCACCTGGTGGTGCAGCGGGATATAGGCGTAGTCCTTGGCCAGGATCGCCACGAGGTCCTGGAACATCGACTCCCGCTTCTCCTCGTCCACCACCTGCAGCGCCTTGGTGAGCAGCGCGTCGTACTCCTTGTTGGAGTACAGCGTGTGGTTCACCGCGCCCCAGCCCTTGGTGCGGTCGCGCGTGCCGAACTGGCTCTTCAGGCCCGGCGATGGCTCACCCACCGAATTCGCCCAGCCGCTCAGCGAGACCGAGTTGTCCTGCTGCGCTGTGCGCTGGAAGAAGACGCTGGAGGGCATCGCATCCACATTGGTCTTCACGCCGATGCGCGCCCACATCTGGCCGACCGCCTGCGCGATCAGCGAATCATTGATGTAGCGGTTGTTCGGCGCCAGGAGCGTGATGGTCAGGCCGTTGGGGAAGCCCGCCTCGGCCAGCAGCTTCTTCGCGCGGGCCGGATCATAGGGCGGCGGCGGCACGTTCGGGTTATAGCCGAAGGTGCCTTCCGGCATCATCTGGCCGGTCGGGCTCGCGGCGCCCGACATGATGCGGTCCACGATGGCCTTGCGGTTGATGGCGATGGAGAGCGCCTCGCGCACGCGCCGGTCGAGCAGCGGGTTCTTGTCCAGCTTCTCGCCGTTCGGGCCGGAGATATAGGGTGTCTGCTCGCGGAAGTCGGTGCGCATCAGGATGCTGCGCAGGCTGTTGGCGCGGGAGATGTGGATCCCCTTCTCCTTCTCCAGCTTGCTGACATCCTGCGTCGGCACGCTGTCGATGAAGTCCACGTCGCCCGCCTGCAGCGCCGCGACGCGCGCGCCGTCATTGGCGATCATGCGGTAGTCCACGCGGCCCCAGGTCGGCTTGTCGCCCCAGTAGGCGTCGTTGCGGACGAAGATGGCGCGGTTGCCTTGGTCGTAGCGCTCCAGCTTGTAGCGGCCGGTGCCGATCGCCGCCTTGCCGCCGTTGAAGTCGCTGGTGGAAACCTCGTCGCCCAGGCCGCGCCAGATGATCGCGATCTGCGTCATGTCGGTCGGCAGCAGCGGATAGACCGTTTTGGTGTGGAAGCGAATGGTGTGCGGGTCCACCACCTCCATGCGGTCGATCGCGCGGGTATAGAGCGCGTAGGAGCCGGGGCTGTTCAGCACCTTCGGCACGCGGTTGATGGTGTTCACCACGTCCTCGGCGGTGAAGTCCTCGCCGTTCTGCCACTTCACGCCTTCACGCAGCTTGAACTCCCAGGTCTGGTCGTCCACCGCCTTCCAGCTCACCGCCAGGCCAGGAACCGGCCGGCCCTCGGCCGTGCGCTCCACCAGGGCTTCGAAGACATGGTCGGACAGCGCCGCATTGGGCGTCAGCGTGTGGTAGTGCGGATCGAAGGACGTGGCAGGCGCGGCGACCGCGAGCGTCAGGTCCTGCGCCTGCGCCGGCGCAATCGCACCCAGGCAGAGCGTGGCAAGGAGGGCGGCAGCCGCCCGTTCGGTTCGTCGCATCCCCAATAACTCCCATGCCGGCGTGAATGAATCCGCTCCGGCTTTCATCGGCCGTGTAAGCCGTATCTGTTGCAGGCAGCCCAACACACCAGGGGCATACGGGGGCTGTCAACGCCATCCGGGATATCCCGTAGTGCCCCAACGGGATGAAAGTCTGGCTGCATTCCGCCACCCCGGGTCGGGGGCGCGGCGCCCGCCGCGCCTTTCGCGCCCGGATCGCCGCGTCATGCACGGCGGAATGGAACCCAGAGCGGTGCAGGTCGTTGCGGCGTTATGTTCAACGCCATCCGGCCGGTGCAGAGCCTGCTGATCTCGATCTTCATCCTGATGGCCGGCGGCGGCTTCATGCCGACGCTGGTGAGCGTTCGCCTGGAAGCCGTGGGCACCGGCGCCGCGGTGATCGGCCTTGTGGGTTCGGCCTACTTCGCCGGCCTGACCCTCGGCTCGCTGCAGGCGGCGACGGTGATCCGCCGCGTCGGGCATATCCGTGCCTTCGCCTTCTTCGTTTCGCTGCTCTCGGCCAGCACGCTGGCCTATGCGCTGTATGAATCGGCGGGACTCTGGGCGGCGCTGCGGCTGATCGACGGCTTCTGCATCGCCGGCGTCTATGTCTGCCTGGAGAGCTGGCTGAACGACCGCGCCAGCCCCACCGAGCGGGGCTCGGTGCTCGCCGCCTACATGGTCGCCCTCTACGCCGGCCAGGGCCTCGGGCAGTTCCTGCTGAACCTCAGTGCGGGCAGTCCCGGGCGCCCCTTCCTGCTGGCTTCCATCCTGGTCTCGCTGGCGGTGCTGCCGGTGGCGCTGACCCGCGCGAGCAGCCCCGTGCTCGGCGACTATCAGGCGCTCTCGATGCGCCGCCTTTACATGGCCTCGCCCCTCGGCATGGTCGGCGCCGCGATCACCGGCATTGTCCTCGGCGCCTTCTACGGGCTGGGCGCGGTGCATGCGCAGCGCATGGGGCTTGACCTCGCCGCCACGGCGGCCTTCATGAGTTCCGTGATCCTGGGCGGCGTGACGCTGCAATGGCCGCTCGGCTGGCTTTCCGATCACTTCGACCGCCGCACGGTGATCCTGGGCGTCTTCGCGGGCACTGCGGGCGTCGCCCTCGCCATCGCGCTGCTGGGCGCGCCCGGGACGCTGCTGCTGATACTGGGGGGCATCTTCGGCGGCCTGAGCTTCGCGCTCTATCCGCTCTGCGTCGCGCATACCAATGACCGCCTCACGGCGGCCGAGCGGATCGGCGCGAGTGCCGGGCTGGTGCTGGTCTATTCCGCGGGCGCGGCGGCCGGGCCGCTGGCCGGGGCGGCGAGCATGTCGGCGTTCGGCTCCGCCGGACTCTTCCTCTTCATCGCGGCCGGCGCCGCGGCGGCCGTCGCCTTCGGCCTGTGGCGCCTGGCGGCGCGCCCCGCCCCGCCCGGCGAGCAGCAGCAGTCCTACCAGGCGCTGCCGCACACCACGCCGATGTCGGCCGGGCTCGATCCCCTCTCACCGGAGAACCCTTGAGGCCGCGAGCCCGGGCTTAGCTTGCGGCGGATACTGTCAGGAGGACACGAATGCAGGATGAACACGGACCCGCGCGGCACATGAGCGCGCATCCTCCGCCGGGCGTGCTGCGGAAGGCGATCGCCGCCTCGGCGGTCGGCAACGCCACCGAATGGTTCGACTACGGCATCTACGCCTATGGCGTGACCTACATCTCCGCCGCCCTCTTTCCCGGCGAGGCGGCGGAAGCGACGCTCTTCGCGCTCGCCACCTTCGCGATTTCCTTCCTGGTGCGGCCGCTGGGCGGGTTCTTCTGGGGGCCGCTGGGCGATCGGCTCGGCCGCAAGGCCGTGCTGGCCATCACCATCCTGCTGATGGCTGGGGCCACCTTCTGCGTCGGCCTGATCCCCTCCTATGACAGCATCGGCCTCTGGGCGACGGCCATCCTGATCGTGCTGCGCATGGTCCAGGGTTTCTCCACCGGCGGCGAGTACGGGGGTGCCGCCACCTTCATGGCCGAATACGCCCCGGACGACCAGCGCGGCTTCTGCGGCAGCTTCCTGGAGGTGGGCACGCTGGCCGGCTTCTCCTTCGGCGCGCTGCTGATGCTGGGCTTCTCCCTGGTGCTGGGCGATGAGGCCATGCAAAGCTGGGGCTGGCGCCTGCCCTTCCTGGTCGCCGGGCCGCTGGGCATGGTCGGCATGTATCTGCGCTCGAAGATGGAGGACACGCCGGTCTTCCAGGAGATGGAAGCGACGAGCGCCAAGGAGCCCAGCGCCGGCAGCGAGCTGAAGCACCTGCTCAGCACCTACTGGAAGCCGCTGCTGGTGATGGGCGGCCTGGTCGTCGCGCTGAACGTGGTGAACTACACGCTGCTGAGCTACATGCCGACCTACCTGGAGCGGCGGCTTGGTCTCACCACCCAGCAGGCGCTCTTCGTGCCGATCATCGGCATGCTGTTCATGATGATCCTGCTGCCCTTCGCCGGCATGCTGTCCGACCGGGTGGGCCGCAAGCCGCTGTGGTGGTTCTCGCTGATCGGCCTGTTCGTGCTGGTGATCCCGCTCTACCACCTGATGGAAGCCAGCTTCCTCGGCGCCATCCTGGGCTTCGCGGCGCTCGGCTTCCTCTATGCGCCGCAGCTCGCCACCATCTCCGCCACCTTCCCGGCGATGTTCCCGACGCCGGTCCGCTTCGCCGGCTTCGCCATCGCCTACAACGTCTCCACCTCGTTGTTCGGCGGCACAGCGCCAGCGGTGAACTCCTGGCTGATCGGGCTGACGGGCGATGAACTCATGCCGGCCTATTTCATGATGGCCGCTTGCGTGGTCGGCATGGTCGCACTGGTCTTCATGATCGAGACGGCCGGCCATTCGCTGCGCGGCGACCAGATCCCGGGTACCGAGGCGGCCCGCCTCGCCCTGGCGCGGCGGGCGCAGGCCCGGCCAGCGCCGGGCTGAACCTCCGGCGGCGGCCCCATGGCGGGCCGCCGCGTCTGGCCAGGGCAGCGCTGAGGGTGCCAAGCTGCGCCAGACAGAGAGGAGACGCCCCATGATGCCACCTGCCCCACCTGCACCCCGGTGCCGCTGAGGCCATGCGCATCGCCCTGATCCACGCGCTGCGGCACTCGCCGCCGCCGATCGAGGCCGCGCTGGCCCGGCTCTGGCCGGAGGCGCGGCCGATGAACCTGCTGGATGACAGCCTCTCCGCCGACCTGGCGCGGGAGGGCCGCCTCACCCCCGCGATGACCGGGCGCTTCCTGACCCTCGCCCGCTATGCCGCAGGCACCGGCGCGCGCGGCATCCTGTTCACCTGCTCCGCCTTCGGCCCCTGCATCGAGGCCGTGGCGCGCGACCTCGCGCCGATGCCGGTGCTGAAGCCCAATGAGGCGATGGTCGAGGAGGCCGTCGCGGCGGGGAAGCGCATCGGCCTGCTGGCCAGCTTCGCGCCGACGCTGGCTTCCATGCCCCCCGAATTCCCGCCGGGCGTCACTCTGGTGCCCTGCCATGCGGAAGGCGCGCTGGCCGCGCTCGATGCCGGAGACGGCGCGGCGCATGACCGGCTGGCGGCCGAAGCGGCCCGCCACGCCTTCGCCGGCTGTGACGCAGTGGCGCTGGCGCAGTTCAGCCTAGCGCGGGCGGCGGGTGCGGTCGCGGCGGCCACCGGCCTGCCGGTGCTGACCACGCCGGACAGCGCCGTGCGCAAGCTCCGCCGCCTGCTGGAGCGCTGAAACGCTTCGCTAACCCGCCCTGCCCTATCCTGCAGCCGTCATTGCACGGGAGGTGGGCATGGCGGAGAAGCCGCAGCCCCGGCTGATCGCCTATGAGCTGGACCAGCCCCTGCCGCCGATCCGCCCCGCCGGGCCGCGGCGGGACTGGATGGATGCCACCCCCGGCGGCTTCGCCTATCGCTGCCTGCCGCTGACCATCGCCAATGGCCATGGCTGGGAGGTGCAGGGGAAGACCGGCTTCGAGGCCTGGTGGAACGGTGGCGACCGGCCGGAGGATGTGACGATCCGCGTGCTGAAGCCCGGCGGCGTCGCACCGGCCAGCCATTTCGGCGCCGGTATCCTCACTTTCCCCATCGCCACGCTGCTGCGCACCGACCCCGGCATCGGCCTCTGGGTCTCCGGCCCGCCCAATGGGGTGAAGGACGGCATCGCGCCGCTCTCCGGGCTGGTGGAGAGCGACTGGTCGCCGATGACCTTCACCATGAACTGGCGCTTCACCCGGCCGGACCACGTGGTCCGCTTCCTGCCGGGCGAGCCGGTCTGCTTCTTCTTTCCGTTGCAGCGCGGCCTCGTCGGAGAAACCCGCCCGGAGACGCGCCCGCTGGCCGAGGACCCGGCGCTGGAGGCCGCCCACCGCGCGTGGCGCGAGGGGCGCAACCGCTTCAACGCCGAACTGCGCGAACCCGGCAGCGAGGCCCGTGCCCAGGGCTGGCAGCGCCACTACCACCGCGGGCAGAACCCGGACGGGACGCGCGCCGCGGCGGATCATCGCACCCGCGTGCAGGTCCGGCCTTTCCCGAGGCCCTCCGGCCAGAACGGATGAAGCCGGCTCAGACCGGCAGCGTCACCACCGCCGTCAGGCCGCCGCGGGGGCGGTTGCGCAGCACCACGTCGCCGCCATGGGCGCGCAGGATGTTGCGCGCGATGGGCAGGCCCAGGCCGGTGCCGCCGGTTTCGCGGTTGCGGCTGGTCTCCAGCCGGCGGAAGGGCTGGAACACGGCCTCCAGCGACTCCTCGGGGATGCCGGGGCCGTCATCCTCGACGCGCAGCCGCACCAACGAAGCCTCGGCGCCCCGCCCCGGCCCGTCCAGCAGGATCCGGGCCGAGCCGCCATAGTTCAGCGCGTTGCCGACGAGGTTGGCGAGCGCCCGCTTCAGCGCGATCGGCCGGGCGCGGATGCGCAGCCGCTCCGGCCCGGTATAGCTCACCGCCTCCGGCTCCACTTCCGGCCGGGCATCGGCGGCCTCGTCCAGCACGGTGCGGCAGAGCGCGGCAAGGTCGAGCGGCACCGAGGGCTCGGTGGCGGAATCGTCGCGGGCGAAGGCCAGGGTGGCGTTCACCATGGCCTCCATCTCGTCGAGATCGGCCAGCATCTTCCGGCGCTGCTCGTCATCCTCCAGGAACTCGGCGCGCAGCCGCAGGCGGGTGATCGGCGTGCGCAGGTCGTGGCCGATGGCGGCCAGCATCTGCGTGCGGTCGCCGACGAAGCGGCGGATGCGCTCCGCCATGGTGTTGAAGGCGCGGGCGGCGGTGGCGACCTCGGAGGGGCCGCGCTCCGGCAGCGGCGGCGCGTTCACGTCGCGGCCCAGCCGCTCGGCGGCGCGCGCCAGGGCCGAGACGGGGCGCGTCAGCCGCCGGGTTGCCCAGAGGATCAGCGCCAGCGCCGCGCCGGTCATCAGGAAGAAGGCGATCAGGAAGGTCTCGGAGTGCCAGGGGCGCGGCGGCGGCAGGGCCATCTGCAGATTCAGCCAGGGCCCGTCATTGAGCTGCAGCGCGAGCACCAGCACGCCGGGGCGCGGCCCGTTGGCCACCAGCGCCTGGCGCGGGCGGAAGCGCGGCGGGCTGGCGGCCACCAGGTCCACCTGGAACAGCCGGATCAGCGCCTGCGAGGCGTGCGGCATGCCCGGCCGCACCGCCGGCAGGTCGCTCAACTCGGCGAAGAGGCCCGGCGGCAGGTCGATATCCTCCAGCATGGCGAGCCGCCGGTCGGGCGGCGCCAGCACGGCGGTGCGCCAGAGGCCAAGGGCGCGCGCAGTGATCTCGCGCGAGAGGGCGAAGCGCTGCAGGTCCACGCGGTCGAGGGCATGGATGGTCAGCCCGGCCGCCTGCACCAGCATCAGTGCGAGCGTGAGGAACAGCGCCGTGCGCCCGGCCAGGCTGTGCGGCAGCAGGCGGCGGATCATGCCCGGCTCAGGCGCCCGGCGCGCCGATCGGACGATCGTCGTTCTGCGCCGTGACGGAGGGCCGGTCGTTCACCTTCTCCACCGTGGCGGCCAGCACGTAGCCGCCGCCGCGGACGGTTTTGATCAGCGTCGGGTTGCGCCCGTCGTCCTCCAGCTTGCGGCGCAGGCGCGAGACGGCGACGTCGATCGCGCGGTCGAAGGGCCCGGCCTGCCGGCCGCGCAGCAGGTCCATCAGCATGTCCCGCGTCAGCACGCGGTTGGAGCGGTCCACCAACACCATCAGCAGTTCGTACTCACCGCCGGTCAGCGGCACCTCGACGCCCTCCGGGTTCAGCAGGCGGCGGCGGGCCGGCTCCAGCGTCCAGCCGGCGAAGCGGATCGCCTTGGCCGTAGGCTGCTGGGCGGCATTGCCCTCGCCGCTGGCCCGGCGCAGCACGGCACGGATGCGCGCCAGCAGCTCGCGCGGGTTGAAGGGCTTGGCCACGTAGTCGTCGGCGCCCAGCTCCAGCCCGACGATGCGGTCGGTCTCCTCGCTCATGGCGGTGAGCATGACGATCGGGACGTCCGACTGGCTGCGCAGCCAGCGCGCGAAGTCGAGTCCCGACTCCCCCGGGAGCATCAGGTCCAGCACCACCAGGTGATAGCGCCCGAGCGGCCAGAGGCGGCGTGCCTCGCGCGCGTCCCGCGCGGCGGTGACGCGGCAGGACTGGCGCTCGAGGAATTTCGAGAGCAGATCGCGGATTTCCCGGTCGTCGTCGACGACGAGGATGTGCGGCGGCGGTTCCATGTTCTCGACCATAGTGGGGATATGGCAACGATGCCTGCCGTCCATGTTACAGGCTTTTGCCGGCCCGCGCCCTGTTGCAATTCGTTGCGTGCAGAGCGCCTGGGACATGTCCCGCCCCAGGCGAATCCATGCAAGACGCTGCCCGGATGCAGATTGCCGAACCCGCTCCCCCCGCCTGGGCCCGCGAGGGCATCGCCCTGCTCTGCGCCCAGGACCCCGACTTCGCGCGCATCGAGCCGGCAGCCGGGCCGCTGGTCTGGCGCAGCCGGCCGCGCGGCTTCGGCGGGCTGGCGCGCACCGTGGTCGGTCAGCAGATCAGCTTCATCGCGGCGGATGCCATCTGGCGCCGCTTCGCCGCGCTGCCCGGCGCGCTGGAGCCGGCCGGGCTCCTGGCGCTGACCGAGGAGCAGCTCCGCACCGCCGGCCTCTCCCGCCCCAAGGTCGCGCATCTGCGCGGGCTGGCGGAGGCCTGCCTCGCCGGCACCCTGCGGCTCGACCGGCTGGAGGAGATGACGGACGAGGTGGCGCTCGCCCATCTGGCCGCGCAGCGCGGCCTCGGCCCCTGGACGGCGCAGGTCCACCTGCTCTTCGCCGAGCAACGCGCCGACATCTTTCCTTTCGGCGACGTGGCGCTGGCGGGCGGCGCCCAGGCGCTGAAGGGGCTGCCCGGGCGGCCGAAGCCGAAGCAGCTCGTCGCCATGGCGGAGGCATGGCGCCCCTGGCGCTCGCTGGCGGCGCGGCTGCTCTGGCACCACTGGCGGCATGTCACCGGCCGCCCGGCGGGCGAAAGCGGCTGAAACCGCATGCAAGGCGGGTAGGCGACACGGCGCGAGCGTGACACTCTCCGCCGCCATGCCAAGCCCCCGCCTCTCGCCCCGCGTCCGCGCCACCGCCGCCCCGCCGATCCCCGCCGCCCGCGCCTGGGCGGCGCGCTATGACGGCGGCGCCGGACCGATGCTCGACCTGACCCAGGCGGTGCCGGGCTATCCGCCGCACCCGGCGCTGCTGGAGCGGCTGGCCGAGGCCGCCGGGAGCCGCGCGGCCGCCGGCTATGGCGCCATCGAGGGCGACGCGGCGCTGCGCGAGGCGCTGGCGGCGGACCTGGCGGGCTTCTACCGCGCCCCGCTCCCGGCGGCGGACGTCACCATCACCGCCGGCTGCAACCTGGCCTTCACCATGGCCATGACGGTGCTGGCCGGCAGCGGCGATGCCGTGCTGCTGCCCACGCCCTGGTACTTCAACCACCGCATGGCGCTGGAGCTGCTCGGCATTGCCGCCCTGCCCTTCGAGACCCGCGCGGAGGACGGCTTCGTGCCCGACCCGGCGCGCCTCGCCGCCGCGCTGACGCCCGCGGTGCGCGCCGTGGTGCTGGTCTCGCCCAACAACCCGACCGGCGCGATCTACCCGCCCGCGGTGATCGCCGAGATCGCCGCGCTTTGCCGCGCGCGCGGCGTCTGGCTGGTGCTGGACGAGACCTACCGCGACTTCCTGCCCGAAGGCGGCACGCCGCCGCACGACCTGTTCCAGGACCCGGGCTGGCGGGATGGCGTGGTGCAGCTCTACTCCTTCGCCAAGTCCTACTGCATTCCCGGCCACCGGATCGGTGCGGTCGTCGGCGGCGGCGCCTTCCGCGCCGAGCTGATGAAGGTGGTGGACACCATGCAGATCTGCCCGCCACGTCCGCCGCAGGCGGCGCTGGCCTGGGCGGTGCCCGCGCTGGCCGAATGGCGCGCCGGCAACCGTGCCATCATGGCCGGGCGCGCGGCGGCGTTCCGCGCCGCCATGGCCGCCGCGCCGGACTGGCGGATCGACGCGCTGGGCACCTATTTCGCCTATCTGCGCCTGCCGGAAGGGCAGCCCGATGCCCTCGCCACCGCCGAGGCGCTGGCCGCCCGTCACGGCCTGCTCACTTTGCCCGGCCCCTTCTTCGGCCCGGGGCAGGAGCGCCACCTGCGGCTCGCTTTCGCCAATGCCGAGGAGGCCACGCTGGCGCAGGTGCCCGAGCGCCTGCGCGCCTGCACCGCCTGAGGGCACGCCGTTTTCCCGTTGCAGCACCGGCCCGGAGGACTACACCGGGCCAAGGTTCCAGAGAGGCCCCCCGCCGGGGCCGGCCGCCAGAAGGAATGCCGATGATGGATCGCCGCCCCACCACCCCGCATGTTCGCCGCCGCGACCTGCTGGCCGGCATCGCCATCGGCACGCTCGCCGCGCCCGCCGTGCTGCGCGCCCAGAGCGGCCCAGGGGGCAACCCGATCCGCATCGGCGAGATCAACTCCTACACGGCGCAGCCGGCCTTCCTCGGCCCCTACCGCAACGGCTGGCTGCTGGCGCAGGAGCAGATCAACGCCGCCGGCGGCATCGACGGCCGGCCGCTGGAGACCGTCTTCCGCGACGACGCCGGCAAGCCGGAGGACGCCGTGCGCCTCGCCGGCGAGTTGGTGAGCGCCGAGAAGGTGGCGCTGCTGGCCGGCGGCTACCTCTCCAATGTCGGGCTGGCGCTGGGCGACTACGCCGCGCAGAACAAGGTTCTCTACGCCGCCAGCGAGCCGCTGACCGATGCGCTCGTCTGGTCCAAGGGCAACCGCTACACCTTCCGGCTGCGCCCCAGCACCTACATGCAGGCCGCCATGCTGGTGGAGGAGGCGGCCAAGCTGCCGGCGAAGCGCTGGGCCACCGTCGCGCCGAACTACGAATACGGCCAGTCCGCCGTGAGGTGGTTCCGCGACCTGCTGAAGGCGAGGCGGCCGGATGTGGAGTTCGTCGGCGAGCAGTTCCCGGCGCTCGGCCGCATCGATGCCGGCGCCACGGTGCAGGCGCTGGAGCGGATGCGGCCCGAGGCCATCTTCAACGTCACCTTCGGCACCGACCTGCTGAACTTCGTCCGCCAGGGCAACACGCGCGGGTTGTTCGACGGGCGTAGCGTCGCCTCCATGCTGAGCGGCGAGCCGGAATACCTGGAGCCGCTCGGCGAGGAGTGCCCGGAGGGCTGGATCGTCACCGGCTATCCGCGCGACGACCTGAACAACCCGGTCCACACCGCCTTCCGCGACGCCTACCGCAAGCGTTACGACGCGCTGCCGCGCTGCGGCTCGGTGGTCGGGCATGACAATGTCCAGGCCATCGCGGCCATGCTGCGCAAGGCCGGCGGCACCGAGACCGAAGCCATGGTCAAGGCCTTCGAGGGCATCCGCTTCCAGACCGCCTATGGCACCGGCGAGGTGGAGTTCCGCGCCATCGACCACCAGTCCACGCTGGGCGCCTTCGTCGGCCGCACCAGGCTGGAGGGCAAGGCCGGCAAGATGGTGGATTGGCGCTACGCCGACGGTGCCAACTACCTGCCCTCCGACGCGCAGGTGAGGGAGTGGCGGCCGCAGGGCTGATCGCGCCTTGGAGGACCTCGCTGTCCAGGCGCTGAACGGACTGGCCAGCGCCTCCTCGCTGTTCCTGGTGGCCTCCGGGCTGACGGTGATCTTCGGCGTCAGCCGGATCGTCAACTTCGCGCATGGCAGCCTGTTCATGCTCGGCGCCTACCTGGCCTGGACGCTCACCGGCGCCGGGCCACTGGCTGATCTGGGCGGGTTCTGGGGCTTCTGGGGCGCCATCCTGCTGGCGGCGCTGGCGGTGGGCGCGCTCGGCGCGCTGGTGGAGATGACGGTGCTGCGCCGGATCTATGGCGCGCCCGAGCTGTTCCAGCTGCTCGCCACCTTCGCGCTGGTGCTGATCGTGCAGGACGTGGCGCTGTTCCTCTGGGGCCCCGACGACAAGTTCGGCCCGCGCGCGCCGCTGCTGCGGGGCGCGGTGGAGATCCTCGGCCTGCGCTTCCCGCGCTACGAGCTGTTCCTGATCGCCGTCGGGCCGGTGGTGCTGGGGCTGCTCTGGCTGCTGTTCCACCGTACGCGCTTCGGCATCCTGCTGCGCGCCGCCACGCAGGACCGCGAGATGGTGGCGGCGCTCGGCGTGGATCAGCGGCTGCTGTTCACCGGGGTGTTCTTCCTCGGCGCGGCGCTGGCGGGGCTTGGCGGCGCGCTGCAACTGCCGCGTGAGGCCGTCACGCTGCACATGGACATGGCCGTCATCGTCGAGGCTTTCGTGGTGGTGGTGGTGGGCGGCCTCGGCAGCCTGCCCGGCGCCTTCCTCGCTGCGCTGCTGATCGGCGAGTTGCACGCCTTCGGGATTCTTGTTTTCCCGCGCATCACGCTGGTGCTGGTCTTCCTGGTGATGGCCGTGGTGCTGGTGCTGCGGCCCTACGGATTGCTCGGCCGCAAGCCCTCCGGCGCGCCGCCGTCCAGCGAAACCGCCCTTCCCC
The DNA here is from genome assembly GCF_030063475.1 of Roseomonas sp. E05. Taxonomy (GTDB): domain Bacteria; phylum Pseudomonadota; class Alphaproteobacteria; order Acetobacterales; family Acetobacteraceae; genus Pseudoroseomonas. Next base: position 298,769 of record NZ_JASIRT010000002.1, on the reverse strand, counting down.
TGCCCCCCGCCATGCCGCGCGCGCTGCGGCCCGTCGCGCTGCTCGCCCTGGCGCTGCTGCTCATGCTGCCGCCCTTCCTTGGCGAGTATCCGCTGATCCTGCTGGCCGATTTCGCCAGCTTCGTGCTCTTTGCCGCCAGCCTGCACTTCATCATGGGGCCGGGCGGCATGGCGAGCTTCGGCCACGCCGCCTATTTCGGCGCCGGCGCCTATGCCGCGGCGCTGCTGTTCCGCCATTTCGCCGCGCCGATGGAGCTTGGCCTGCTCGCCGCGCCCTTCGCCGCCGGGCTGGTCGGGCTGCTGTTCGGCTGGTTCTGCGTGCGGCTTTCGGGCGTCTATTCCGCCATGCTCACCCTCGCCTTCGCGCAGATCGCCTGGAGCATCGCCTTCCAGTGGATCGAGGTGACGGGCGGCGACAACGGCATCCTCGGCCTCTGGCCAAGCGAATGGGCGCGCGGGCGGCTGGCCTTCTTTTACCTGTCCCTGGCGCTCTGCGGCGCGGCGGTCTGGCTGCTGCGGCGGGCCATCCACGCGCCCTTCGGCATGGCACTGCGGGCGCAGCGGGATTCCGCGCTGCGCGCCGAGGCGATTGGCATCGATGCCTTCCGCGTCCGCTGGCTGGCCTTCGCCTTCGCCGCCGCCATGGCCGGCATCGCCGGCGCGCTCTTCGCCTATGGCAAGGGCAGCGTGTTTCCCTCGGTGCTCGACATCCCGCGCAGCGTGGACGCGCTGCTGATGGTGCTGCTCGGCGGCGTGCAGACGCTGAACGGGCCGATCATCGGCGCCATCGCCTATGCCGGGCTGCAGGAGCAGCTCGCCCGCGTGACGGACTATTGGCGCCTGCTGCTCGGCCTCGTCATCCTGGCGCTGGTGCTGTTCTTCCCGCGCGGCCTCGCGGGCGCCTTCCGCCGCAAGGATGCCGCATGACGCCGGCGCTGGAGGCGGAGGCGCTGGTGAAGGCCTGGGGCGGCGTGCGCGCGGTGGACGGCGTCTCCTTCGCGCTCGCCCCGGGAGAGATGCTGGCGCTGATCGGCCCCAACGGCGCCGGCAAGAGCACCTGCTTCAACATGCTGAACGGCCAGATCCGCCCCGATGCCGGGCGGGTGCGGCTGGCCGGGCGCGATGTCACCGGCCTGCCGCCGCGCGCCATCTGGCGCCTCGGGGTGGGGCGCACCTTTCAGATCACCGCCACCTTCGCCTCCATGACAGTGCTGGACAATGTGCGGATGGCGCTGCTCTCCCATGCCCGCCGGCTGCTCGGCCTCTGGCATCCGGCGGCGCGGCAGTTCACGGCGGAGGCCGAGGCGCTGCTGGCGCGCGTCGGCATGGCGGACCAGGCTGGGCGGCCCTGCGGCGTGCTGGCCTATGGCGACCTGAAGCGGCTGGAACTGGCCATGGCGCTGGCCAACCAGCCGCATCTGCTGCTGATGGACGAGCCCACCGCCGGCATGGCGCCCGCCGAGCGCGTGGCGCTGATGGCGGAGACGGCCGCCATCGCGCGGGCGGGCAACATCGCCGTGCTGTTCACCGAGCATGACATGGACGTGGTCTTCACCCATGCCGACCGCGTCCTGGTGCTGGACCGCGGCCGGCTGATCGCCGGCGGCACGCCGGAGGCGGTGCGGGCCGACCCGCGGGTGCGGCAGGTCTATCTCGGCGGGGCGCCGGCCTGATGCTGGCGGTGGAAGGGCTGCACGCGCATTACGGCCGCGCGCATATCCTGCACGGCGTCTCGCTCGCGGTCGGCAAGGGCGAGGTGGTCTGCCTGCTCGGCCGCAACGGCGCGGGCAAGAGCACCACGATGAAGGCCATCATGGGACTGGTGCCGCCGAGCGGCGGATCGGTGACCTTCGAGGGCGCGCCACTGGCCGGACGGCCGCCGCATGCCATTGCCCGCGCCGGGATCGGCTATGTGCCGGAGGAACGGCGCATCTTCGCCGATCTCACCGTGCTGGAGAACCTGGAGGTGGGCCGCCGCCCCGCCCGCCCCGGCCTGCGCCCCTGGACGGCGGAACGCCTCTTCGCCCTGTTCCCGAGCCTCGGCGCGCTGCGCCACCGCCCCGGCGGCCGGATGAGCGGCGGCGAGCAGCAGATGCTCACCATCGCCCGCACGCTGATGGGCAATCCGCGCCTGCTGCTGCTGGATGAACCTTCCGAGGGGCTGGCGCCGGTGGTGGTCGAGCGCATGGCCGAGGCCATCGCGGAGCTGAAGGCGGAGGGTCTCTCCATCCTGCTCTCCGAGCAGAACCTGCCCTTCGCCGGCGCGGTGGCCGACCGTGCCTGCATCCTGGAAGTCGGGCAGGTGCGGCATGAAGGGCGCATGGCGGCGCTGCTCGCGGATGCGTCGCTGCGCGCCCGCTATCTTTCTGTCTGAGGACGGGCCCTCAGAGCAGGAGCCAGGCGGCGATCCAGCCCGCCAGCCAGCCGCCGAGGATGCCGAGCACCGCGCCCAGCATGATCTCCCGCAGCAGCCGGGGAAGCGCGGGCAGGGAAACCCACCCTGCCCGCGCTCTGCCGTGCCGTTGCGCCCCGCCAGCTGCCGCGCGCCAGGATGGGGGGTCCGCCGGGGTCAGCGGAGGGGTCCAGGCGGCCGGAGCAAAGGGGGCGGAGGACGGCATCGGCATGGCGGGGATGCGAACATAAAAAGAACATCCATGCAAGAGACGATGACCCGGCATCGGCACAAAAAGAACAATAAGTGAACCGAAGAGGCCTTTCCATCCCTGTTTCGAAATGGTCGCGGCGCGCCGGACAGGCGGCCGGAGCGACATGGTGGGCGCTCCCGGCGCAGGCCTGGCACCGCGAATAGAACTCCCATGGCGTGCAACGGGCTGGCCGCCCTTTCCGTTGACCTTACGGGCAGGTATCATGAACTAATTTTAATACATCGCTTACCGCCGGCTGCACCCGCGCCCGCAGGGGCGTCCGGCGGCGGAACGGACAAGGGATCGACAATGGACGGAATGGCAAAGCGCGCCGCAAGAGGCCGGATCCGCTCGATGCTGCGGAACTTCCTCGACAGCGAGGCCGCGGGCGGTCTGGTGCTGATGGGCGTCGCGGCGCTTGCCATCCTGGTGGCCAACTCACCGCTGGCGCCGGCCTATTTCGGCGCCTTGTCCAGCTATGTCGGTCCGCTGAACCTGCAGCACTGGATCAATGACGCGCTGATGGCGGTCTTCTTCCTGATGGTCGGGCTTGAGATCAAGCGCGAGATGCTGGATGGCCAGCTTTCGAGCTGGAGCCGGCGGGTGCTGCCAGGCGTGGCGGCGGCCGGCGGCATGGTGGCGCCGGCGCTGATCTATGTCGCCTTCAACAGCGGCGACGCGCAGGCGTTGCGCGGCTGGGCCATCCCCGCCGCCACCGACATCGCCTTCGCGCTCGGCGTGCTGTCGCTGCTCGGCCAGCGCGTGCCGGCCTCGCTGAAGGTGTTCCTCGCGGCGCTGGCGATCATCGACGACCTCGGCGCCGTGGTCATCATCGCCCTGTTCTACACCGGCGATCTCTCGCTGCTGGATCTGGGCGGGGCGGCGCTGGTGCTGGCGGTGCTCTACGGCATGAACCGCGGCGGCGTGCGTTCCCTGGCGCCCTATCTGCTGCTGGGCGCCGTGCTCTGGGTGCTGGTGCTGCGCTCCGGCGTGCATGCCACCCTGGCCGGCGTGCTGCTGGCGCTCACCATTCCCATCCAGCTGACGCCCGGCAGCCCGGAGGCCAGCGGCGCGGAATCCCCCCTGCACCGGCTGGAGCACGCGCTCGCCGCTCCCGTCGCCTTCATCATCGTGCCGATCTTCGGCTTCGCCAATGCGGGCGTCTCCTTCGAGGGCATCAGCCCGGCGGTGCTGCTGGAGCCGCTGACCCTCGGTGTGGCCGGCGGCCTCGTGCTGGGCAAGGTGATCGGCGTGTTCGGCGCCTCGGCGGCGATGATCCGGCTCGGCGCCGCGGACCTCCCCGCCGGAGCGGGCTGGGGGCAGCTTCTCGGCGTCTCCCTGCTTTGCGGTATCGGCTTCACCATGAGCCTGTTCATCGGTCTGCTCGCCTTCGCCGACGCACCCGAGCTGCAGGACCGGGTGAAGTTCGGCATCCTTGCCGGCTCCCTGCTGGCGGGGCTGCTGGGCTACCTCACGCTGCGCATCACGCGGCGGGAGGCCAGGGCGCCGCGCAGCGCCACCTCCTGATGGCCTCCCCGGCCGGATGGCTCCGGCGCCGAAACCGCCGGAGCCGTCCGCGTGTTGGGGAGCAAATGCCCGCAGGGGAGCCCTAACCATGCTGCCAGCGACGACGGAGCGTGTCTCGCTCCACACCACCACCGCCGTGAACCGCAGGATCCGGCACGAGACCGAGGCGCGGATCGCCTATTTCGCGCGCCATCCGGCCGAGATCCCGGCCCGCCTGGCGGAACTGGACCATGAATGGGATATCGAGCGGAGCCTGGAGGCCAATGCCTCCAGCCTGGCCTTTACCGGCATCATTCTGGGCGCGACGCTGGACCGGCGCTGGCTGATGCTCCCGGCGCTGGTGACGGCCTTCCTGTTCCAGCATGCCGTGCAGGGATGGTGCCCGCCCGTCCCGGTGTTGCGGCGGATCGGCTTCCGTACGGCCTCCGAGATCGAGCAGGAGCGGCACGCGCTGAAGGCGCTCCGCGGCGATTTCGCCCGGATCGAGCAGGCGGAGGACCGCGCCGCCGCCGCCTTCCAGGCCGCCCGCGTCTGAGGCTCCCCCTCAGTTGCCCACCGGCCGGATCGGGGGCGCCGCGCAACTGATGCTCCGCTGCACGGTTGTGGGAGCGGTGGCGGCCGATGCGGGTCCCATCGGATGCCGGGGCTGGAATGACGACGATTGCACGCGCTGCATCCGTGACCGCCACCGCGTTGCTGGCCCTGGTGGCAGCGCTTGCCGTTGTGCTCGCCTTTTTCGGCGGCCACCTGGCGGCCCTGGCCATTGAGAGAGGCGGTTCCGCCCTCGTCGGGCGTGCGGTGAAGGTCGGTCCCGTGACGGTCGACTGGGGGCGCTACACCACCGTCACGGCGCAGGAGCTTCGGGTGGCCGACCTGGCCTGGAGCCCCGCCGCTCAGATGCTGCGCATCGGCCGCAGCGACATCACCTTCGACCTCTGGGACCTGCTCCGCCTGCAGCTGATGCCGGACCGGGTTCGCCTGCGGCAGCCGGTGCTACACCTCGCGCGGAACCAGCAGGGACAATGGAACCTGCCGCAGGCGCAGAAGGACGGAAGCCCCGCCAGCGGAAAGGCCGGGCACGACCTGCTGGCCCGTCTTGCCGCGCTGCAGGCGGTCGAGGTCACAGGCGGGCAGCTCTCCGTGGACTCCCTGGCCTCGCCGGGAACTGAAGGAGAGGTCCGGGCTTTCGCACTGCACATGCAGGAGGAGAACGGCGGCACAGACTTCAGGGGCATGGCCAGCCTCCGTGGCGGCGCACCGGTTCCCTTCACCGGCCGGACCGGGTCGCCCGACGCCCTGCTCCGCAGCATCCGAACCGACGGGACCCCCTTCCCGGTCCAGGTGAAGCTCGGTCCCGAGACCGCCCGCCTCTCGGCGGACGGACATCTCGGCAATCCCCTGGACCTCGCGAGCGCCGACCTCCGCCTCAGGGGGGACGGCGACAGTCTTGCGCCGCTGCTCGGCGCCATCGGTCTTCCGGCGGAGCCCACACCGCCCTTTCACCTCACGGCGCACGCCACTGGCGATGGTCAGGGATGGAACCTGCGGGACATGCTGGCGCGCCTGGGCAGCAGCGAACTGCGCGGCAGCGCCAGCCTGGTGCGCAACGCCCAGCCGCGGCCGCGCCTCTCCTTCGACCTCATCGCGCCGCGCATCGCCCTGGCCGATTTCGAGTGGCTCGTCGCCACCCCGGGCGCAGGCGGCGTCGCCTCCTCCGCGCCACAGCCGGCGCGAATGCCTGCGGCATGGCTCCGCCAGGCGGATGCCAGCGGCACACTGCAGGTGCAACAGCTTGAAGGCCTGCCCGGCGAGCCAGCCGCGCTCCGCATGACCGCCAACCTGCAGGACGGCCGGCTCCATATCGAGCCGCTGCGCCTGGAGATTGCGGGCGGCATGGCCGAAGGCGCGACCACCATCGCCGCCGACGAAGCCGGCTCCGTGCAGAGCAGCCTGCGGCTGGAGGCAAGCGGGTTGTCGCTGGCGCCTGTCCTGGCGCCCCTCGGCATCGAGTGGCTGACGGGAAGCTTCGCCACCGCGTCGCTTGACCTGCGGAGCCAGGGCGCCACGCGGCCCGAGATCCTGGCAGGGCTCGGCGGCAGGGCAAACTTCCGCGTCTCCGAGGGGAGCCTCGACCTGTCCGGCCTCCCGCACATCTCGATGGACCTCGTCGAGACGCTCGGCTTCCTGCTGGGCAGCGGCGGGGGCAGCGGACCCACGCCGGTGGTCTGCGCCGTGGCCGATCTCCCGATCCGCCACGGCGTGGTGCAGGTGGAGCAGCTCGTCGTCCAGATCCCGCAGGTGGTGATCGTCGGCGAGGGCACGGTGCAGCTTGCCCAGTCCAGGCTGAACCTCACCCTGACGCCCAATCCGTTGCAGGATGCGCTCCTGCGCGTCCTCGTGCCGGTGGTGGTCAGCGGGGATCTCGCCTCGCCCGGCGTCACCCGGCACCCGGAGCTCAGCCTCCAGACCAAGGCGGCAGCCCAGGCGAAAGCCTGCGCGCCCTAGAGCATTTTCCGTTCGCTTTGGCTCACCGAAAATACTCTAGTCGTTTGTTTTGACGAGCATCTTCACCCGTTCCGATGATGCCGTCGGAACAGGATCTGCTCTAGCCCCCCACCGGCGCACCGCTGGTGGTGCTGAAGGCGACCAGCGTGGTGCGGGGCGGCAGGCGGGGATCGAAGGCCGGCCAGCGCGTGCCGGGGCGGGCGTAGCTCGCGCCCGGCTCGGCGCCCGGCGTGCGCACCACGGCGAAGAGGGTCATCCCGTCCGGGCTCATCGCCGCGCCGCCGATCGCCGCGGCCCGGGGAGCGCCGTAGAGCGGCAGCGGCAGCCCCCGGCCTGGCCCGGCGGTGTCGCAGCCGAACAGGATGTCGGGTTGCGGGCCGACCAGCCCGGCATGGTCGGTGCCGATCCAGAGCCGCCCGGCGCCGTCCACGGCGAGGGTGGCGGGGGCGTCGGGCCAACTGCCCGCCAGGCCCGCGAAGCGCGGTGGCGGCGCGCCGCCAAGCAGCATCACACCGGCCGCCGCCTCGTCGGCCCCATGGTCGCCGCCCTCGGGGATGATCTCGACGATATGCCCGGAGCGGTTGCCCGCGCGCGGATTCAGCCGGTCCACCTGATCGGGGCGGCGTGCGGCGTTGCCGTTGCAGGCGAGGTAGAGCCAGCCCGAATGCGGGTCCACCGCCAGCCCGCTCGGCACGTCGAAGCCGATGGCGCCGGCCTGGGCGGCATAGGCGAGCGGGTTCAGCAGCATGTCCACGGTGCGCGGCAGCGGCTCCCAGCGCAGCCGCCCGGCCTCATAGCGGGCGACGGACAGCGTGCCGAGGTCGAGCGCGCCGGGCGCATTCGCCGGCCCGTCCGAGACGAAGCGGAACAGGTGGCCGAAGACCCGCCGGTCCGAGAGATAGACCACCGCGCGGCCGTCGCGGCTCAGTGCCGCCGCCGCGTCCCCCCGTGGGAAGCGGGCGAGCGCGGTGCGCTTGGCGGGCACGGCGCCAGGGTCCATCGGGTCCAGCTCGGCCACCCAGCCGAAGTGCATGCCCTCGGTGAAGCGCGGGTCCAGTGTGCCGAGGCGCGCCATCCACGGGGCCGGATCGCCTTCCGCCAGCAATTGCGTGCCCCAGGGGGTGGGGCAGCCGCCGGAAACCGCCAGCAGCCCCTGCACCATCCCGCCGACAACCTGTGCCGCCGGGCCAGTGATGCGGCAGAGCGTCTCGGCCGACAGGCGGCGGGCCTGGTAGCCACCATCCACGACCACCCAGCGGCCGCCCTGCTTCTCCACGTTCAGCAGCGAGGCGCCCTGCATCATCGCCGCCACCGCAGGGCGATCCTGCCCGCCGGGGAAGGCCATGGCCGGGTCCGCCGTGGGGTGCGCGACGGCCAGCACCGCGCGCTCCACGCCGTCGGCGCCCACCGGCGGCACCACCATGCCGCAGATCCTCGCGTCCCAGCCGAACTGCGTGGCGGCGGCGGCGGGCGTGGGCTGCTGAGGGTTCCAGGGCGCGGCGTCATAGGTGACGCGGTCGCCCCAGCGGACCAGCACGTTGCGGCGATAGCCAGGGGCGACGGTGTCGTCCAGCTTCACCGGCATGCGCAGCGGCGGCATGTCCAGCGTGGAGATGCGCGCCACCTGTGCCGCGGCCGCCAGGGCAGGCAGCGCCGCCCCGGCGGCGAGCAATGCGCGACGGGTGAGCGCCTTCACGACACCACCTCCAAGGGGCGCGGCGCGGCATGGACCGTCACCGGCGGCAGCGCACCGGCGAAGCGCGCCACCTCCACCAGGCAGGATTGCGCCGCGCTGCCCTGGCCGAGCCGCGAGGTACCGACATCCTGGGTCAGCACGTTGGGATTGCCGTGCACGTCCAGCCCCTCCGCCTCGGGCGCCGGGTCCCACCAGGCGCCGGTGGCCATGGCCACGACGCCGCGCCGCAGGCCCTCGCTGAGCCGCAGCCCGGCGAGGCAGGCGCCGCGCGCGTTGAAGACGCGGACGATGTCGCCCTCCGCGAGGCCCCGCGCGGCGGCATCCTCGGGATGCATCAGCAGCGGCTCCCGGCCCTGGATCTTGCTCTCCGCCGCGACGCGTCCGGGGTCGAGCTGGCCGTGCAGGCGTGTCGCGGGCTGATAGGAGAGAAGGTGCAGCGGGAAGCGGCCGGCCAGCGGCGCGCCGAGATATTCCGTCGGCTCCTGCCAGCGTGGATGGCCGCCGATCTCCGCGTAGCCGAAGCCGGCGATGGTTTCGGAATACAGCTCCACCTTCCCCGAGGGCGTGTTCAGCGGATGCGCCTCCGGGTCGGCGGCGAAGTCGGAGAAGAGCACGAAATCCTCCTCCGGCGGTGGCACCTCGACATGGCCCTCGGCCCAGAAGCGGTCGAAGTCCGGCGCCTCGAAGCCGAGGCGGCCGCAGGCCTGCCGCCAGCGCTCGTACAGGTGGCGCAGCCAGGCGCCCTCGTCGCGCTGCTCGGCGAAGCGGTCGCGGAAGCCGAGATGCTCGGCCATGTCCGCCAGCATGTCGTGGTCGTTGCGCGCCTGGCCCTGCGGCGGGATGGCCCGGTGCATGGCGCGCAGGAAGCGGTCCGCCGAGGAAGAGCCGATGTCGTTGCGCTCCAGCGTCGTGGTGGCGGGCAGCACGATGTCGGCATGGCGCGCGGCGGCCGTCCACCAGGGCTCCTGCACGATGATGGTCTCGGCACGGTTCCAGGCGCGCAGCAGGCGGTTGAGGTCCTGGTGGTGGTGGAAGGGGTTGCCGCCGGCCCACCAGATCAGGCGGATATCGGGCAGGATGATGTCCCGCCCGTTGTACTGCAGCACATCGCCCGGCCGCTCCAGCAACTCGGTGACGCGGGCGACGGGAATGGAGAGGCCCGCCGGATTGCGGGTGGCGGGCAGCGAGACGGAGGGCAGCGCGCGGCGCGGCGTACCCATGCCGTTCATCGAGCCATAGCCGAACATCACCCCCTGCCCCGGCCGGCCGATGCCGCCGAGCGTGGCAGCCAGCGCCACCAGCGCCCACCAGGGCTGCTCGCCATGCTCGGCGCGCTGGATGGACCAGGTGGCGGTCAGCATGGTGGGCAGCCGCGCCGCCTCCCAGGCCAGGGCGCGGATCGTCTCGGCCGGAACCTCGGTGATGGCGGCGGCCCATTCCGGCGTCTTCGGCGTGCCGTCGCTCTCGCCGAGAATGTAGGACCGCAGCCGCTCCCACCCCGTGCAGTGGGTGGCAAGGAAGCCGCGATCCTCCAGGCCCTCCGCGACCAGCGCGTGCATCATGCCGAGGAGCAGCGCGGTGTCCGTGTTGGGGCGGATCGGCACCCACTCGGCGCCCAGGAAGTCGGGCGCGTCGCCACGGAAGGGCGAGATGTTGACGAAGCGCACCCCCGCCTCCACCACCCGCCGCAGCCAGGGCACGTATTCATGCGCGCCGGCGCCGCCGGCGGTGATCAGCGCATTCTTCAGCGGCAGGCCGCCCAGGCAGAGCATCAGCCGCGTGTGCTTCTCGATGCTCGGCCAGCTGGTGACGGGGCCCTGGATCACGTCATTGGTGCCGAGGATGTGCGGCATCAGCGTCATGCCGGCGCCGTAGGAGTAGTTCGTCACCTGCGTGGTGTAGCCGCCGCCGAGGCCGAGGAAGCGCTGGAGCTGGCTCTTGGCGTGGTGGAAGCGTCCGGCCGACGACCAGCCGTAGGAGCCGCCGAAGATGGCGGCGTGGCCGTGCTCGGCGCGCACCCGCGCGCTCTCCTCCGCGGCAAGGCGGATGGCCTGGTCCCAGGAAACCGGCACGAAATCGCGGTCGCCCCGCGCGGCGCCGCGCCGCTCGCCGCGCAGCCAGCCGGCGCGGATATGGGGCCGGTCGATGCGGCTCGGCGCATGCACGACATCCGGCACGGCCTCGATCAGCCGCCCCGGATTGGGGTCCCGAGCGAAGGGGCGGACACCCACGAGGCGGCCCTGCTCCACCACGGCATCGAAACTGCCCCAATGCGCGGCATGCGGCGCGATCACGGCCATCAGCGACTCCTTCAGCCCAGCAGGCGCGGAGAATGCTCCGGGCGCGCGTGGCGCGCAAATGGCACGCTGGGGCGGCGGCAGTCCTTCGCCTGCGCCGATCCCGGGCAGAGCGATGAGGCCGGGGCGCGCCGCCCGGAGGCGGCAGTCAGGCCCTCAGCGGGCGGCGTCGAGATTCAGGCTGCGGACGGCTTCGGCCATGTGCTCGGCATGCGCGCCGGCCTGGAGCGGCGCCTCCGCCACCTCCTCGAAGTCGCCGCTCGTGGCAGCCATGCGGAGCGCGTTGGGTGCGCGATTGAAGATGAAGCCGTTGGTCGGATAGACGCGGCCATAGGCCTCGTCGCTGCGGCCGATCTGCACCCGGACCTCGGTCCAGTCATTCTGTGGCGACACGTCAATGACGGAGACGCCGCGCATCACCGTACCCTTGCGGATCCCCGGGCCTTCCCAGTTGGCATGGTCCACCAGGATCTCGCGCGCGCTGACGACGCGCGAGACCACGGCGACATGGCCGAGCCGCATCCCGCCCGAGGACTTGAAGCTCAGCACCGCGCCGCGCTCCGGCTTGTGGCCGCGGGCATAGAGGCCCGCCGCGCTGGCCCACCAAGTATAGGCGTTGCCGGTGATGTCCAGGCCGGTGACGGAGCGGGCATAGGGCACGCAGGAGATCGGCGTCGCGAAGGATTCGTGCGTGGATGCGGCGGCGGTGCGACGGCCGGCATGCAGCTTCAGCGTCGTCGGCTTGACGCTGCGCGCGGAGGTCTGCTGCAGCGTCACCCGCGGCTGCTTGAGCGTCTCCCGCGCCTTTCGACTGGTCGTCGCGTCCGCATCCGTCGAAACGGCGCAAAACGTCCCGACCAGAAGCGCGAACGCCACCGCTGTGCTGCTGCCCCGCATGCGACCCCCATCGCTATGTCCCCACCGCGCTCTCGTCGCGGCCTGTTTCGGGTAGCAAGGGGGGGAAGGGAGCGGCAATCCCACCTGGCTGATACATGGCGCAATGGGATGTGATTCGCAGTTTTCGGCGCTGCCACCGGGCTGTTAATATGAAGTTAATCCTAGACTCGCGACTTCGCGAGCAAGAAGCCACAGTGTTGCGGCAGAACTGCAACACCGCAATGCAAGCCTCTAGAAAAGAAAAAAAATTCGGCGCCGCGGAAGTTTCCCGCGGCGCCGTTCATTGCAGATCCGGATTTTATGGTGGCGGCAGCCGCTCAGCGGCAGGCCGTCACCATGATCTCCACCAGGTGGCGGGGGTCCGCCATATTGGCCTCGACGCAGGCGCGGACCGGCGCGCCGCCTTCCGGCAGCCAGGCCGACCAGAGCTCGTTCATCGCCCCGCGGTCGCGGATGTCCTTCAGCCAGATCTGGGCCTGCAGCAGGCGGGTCTTGTCGGTGCCGTGGCCTTCCAGGGCGGCGTCGATCTTCGCCAGCACCTGCTTGGTCTGGCCGACCACGTCCTGCGACAGGTCGTCGGCCGTCATGCCGGCGAGAAAGACGAAGTTGTGGTACTCGACGGCGCCGGAGAGGATCTTATTGCTGTCGTGGCGGGTAATCTTGGCCATGGTTCAACGCGCTCCCTGCGGTGAGTCCGGTGCCGGGGAATAGCCCCCGGCACCGACACGAGGTCAGCCGCTTCTAGCCCGGCTTCGGCCCGGGTGGGAACCACCCCCGCCCGGGAATCGCCGGGACCACCCTCAGGGGACGGCGCGGTTGCCCCCCTCGGAGGCGGCGGAGACGATCATCGTCTCGTAGACCGACACGCCATGGATGGCCTGCTCCACCGGCAGCGGATAGGCCGGCCCGCCCGCCGCCGCGGCGGCGAAGGCGGCCAGCTCGGCGCGCTCGATATCGGTCTTCGGGTAGTCGCGCACGAAGCCCTCCCCCTCGCGCGGGCGATAGATCATGTGCTCGTGGTCGGTCAGCTCCACCCAGCCCTCGGAGCCGTAAAGCGCCACGCGCCAGCAGCGCGGTGCATAGGCCAGGGTCGCGAAGGTGCCGGTGGCGCCGCTCCGGAAGCGGCAGAGCATGGCGGTGGTGTCGTCCAGGCCGTTGTCCAGCACGCGCGCGGTGCTGTGCACGGCGACCTCGGCGATCGGACCGGCCAGGTTGATCATCATGTCGATCATGTGGATGCCCATGCCGCCCATTCCGCCGAGCGGGCTCTCCGCGCGGTCGGCGCGCCACATGCCCGGCTTGTAGCCGGCGGCGCCGGGGCCGCTGAACTGCCCCTCGACATGCAGCAGCGTGCCGATGCGGCCATCCGACAGCATCGCCTTGATCTCCGCCACCGCCGGCAGGAAGCGCCGGTTGTGGCCGAGCGCCAGCACCACGCCCGCCTCGCGGCAGGCCGCGACGGCCGCCTCGGCGCTGGCCTTGGTCAGGGTGAAGGGCTTCTCGACGAAGACATGCTTGCCGGCGCGGGCAGCGGCGATCACCTGCTCGGCGTGCAGCTTGTGCGGCGTGGCCAGCACCACCGCCTGCACCTCGGGATCAGCCAGAACGGCGTCGTAGCCGTCGAGCAGGCGGATGTTCTTCTCCGCCGACCAGTCCTTCACCTTCTCCGGGCTGCGCGTCTGCCCCGCCACGAAGCGGATCCCCGCCTCGCTGCTCCCCTGGACACTCTCCACCAGGGTGCGCCCCCAGCGGCCCATGCCGATGATCGCCGCCTGCAACATGCCTGCTCTCTCCTTGTTCCGGCGCATTCTCCAGCGCCGCCTCGATGGTCCGATAGCGTGTCCAGCCCCAGGCAAAGACGGCGAGGCCGAGGCCGGCGCCGACCAGCGTGGGAATGCGCAGGCCGAAGGCCTCCCCCGAGGCGCCCAGCAGCAGGGCGCCGAGCGCCGGGCAGGCACGGGTGATCTGCCCCCAGAGCGCCAGCACGCGGCCGCGCATCTCCGGCACCGCCGCCGTCTGCGCGAGCTGCTGGACGGAGATGCCGTGCAGCGAGGCGGAGGCGCCGATCAGCGCCGCGCAGAGCAGGCCGAAGGGAAACCAGCCGGTGGCGACGAAGCCAACGACCGCCAGCGCCTGCCACAGCCCGGCCAGGATGGCGATGCGCGTGGCCCCGGCGACCCGTCCGCGCGCCGCCAGCCAGAGGCCGGAGACCAGCGCGCCGACGCCGAAGCAGGCGGTCAGCATGGCCAGGGATTCGGCGCCACGGCCGAAATTGCGCTCCACGAAAGGCGGCAGCAGCTCCTGCACGCAGCGCAGCAGCACGCCGATGAGCGCCGCATAGCCGAGCAGCGGCCCAAGGCCGGGATGGCGCGCGACATAGGTGAAGCCTTCCTTCACCTCGCCGAGCAGGCTGGCCGTGGCCGGATGGCCGCGGCGATGCGCCGGATCCACCTTCAGCAGCGGCATGGTCAGCACCGCGCTGCCATAGGCGATCGCGTTGCAGGCAATGGCGGGCGCCACGCCGAAGGCGGCGATCACCGGCCCGGCCAGGGCCGGGCCGATGAACCGCGCCACGTTGAACACGAGCGAGTTGCAGGCGACGGCCGCCGGCAGGTCGGCGGGGCCGACGATGCCGGGCATCAGCGTCTGCCGCGCCGGCTGGGCGAAGCTGGCGGCGGTGCCGGAGCAGAGTTCCAGCGCCAGCAGGAACTCGATCCGCATGTTGCCGGTGGCGATGAGCGTCGCCACGCTCGCCGCCTCCAGCGCGATCACCGCCTGCGCGATGGTGGCGAGGCGAAGCCGGTCCGCGCGGTCGGCGATGGCGCCGGCGAAGGGGCTGATCACCGCGGCCGGCGCCAGGTCGCAGAAGGCGACGAGGCCGACCCAGAGCGCGCTGTGGGTCAGCTCCCAGGTCAGCCAGGCGACGGCGATGCGGTGCATCCAGAGCCCCGTCCAGGAGGCGAGGCTGGCGCCGAAGAAGATGCGGGCGTTGCGGGTCGCCAGTGCGCGGGTCAGCGCGCCGAAGGGCGACCGGAAGACCGGCAGCTCAGGAGCCCCGGCCCGCCCCTCCGGCCGGCGGCGCGGCCGTCCCCGGCATGGCGCCATCCTGCCGGCCACGCAGGCATTCCTGGATGAGCTGGTCCTGCTCGAAGCGGGCGCCGAGGCGCTCGGTGTTCATCGAGCCGGCGAGGCTGCTGCCGGTGAAGGGACCGGCACCGAGCCGGGACTCGGCCTCGTCCACCCGCATGGTCTGGCCACGCTCGCGGGTGCGCATCATCCGCTCCGCCTCCTGCCGGCAGGCGGCGCGCGCGGCATCCTGCTGGCGCTCCTCGGCGGTGCGGGGCGCCATGCCGGCACAGGCGGCCGTCAGCAGCAGCAGGGGGAGGACAAGGCGTTTCATGGTGCGCTCCGGCAGGTCTTCAGGGGCGGGCGCCGCGCAGGCGGCATGCCGGGACGCGGGACGGTTGCCGCCCCTCTATTCCTCCGCCGCGCCGCCGGCGCCGGCGATGCGCCGCGACAATAGACGCTTCATGCCGCGTTCGTCGAACCGGGCCGCGTGGTCGAGCGGCAGATTCGCCGCGGCGGCCAGCAGCGCCGGATGCAGCTCGATCCCGTCGGAGTCGATGGCGAAGAGGCCGGTCATCCAGCGCGCCCGCCCCAGGAGCTCGACCAGCGCCAGCAGGCGCAGGCAGAGCGAGAGGCCGGCGAGATGCGTCAGGCCCACCGTGCGGTCCACCGCCTCGGCCCAGCAGGCGGCATCGGCATCGGCCAGGGCCAGCACCGGGCCGCCCTCGAAGCGCAGGCTGCGGTGGGGGCCCCAGGCCTCGGCGGTCGCGGCGGCGCGTGCCGCCGCCCAGGCGAGGCTGAGGGCGTGTGGCGTCACCGCCGGAAGCGACTCGGGGCGGCAGGGAACGGCGTAGAGCAGCACGCCGTCGGCCGATACGGCGACCGGAATGTCGTCGCGCACGTCCGCATGGGATGTCCTGGACATTGGCCGGAGATGGGGAGGCGCAGGCTCCGCCGCCAGAGGGGGAGCGCGGCTCAGGCCGGGCCGGGATGCAGCCGGCCGGGGTGCCGCAGCAGCGCCGTCACCAGCGCCGAGGCGAGGCGGTGCTGCGGCCCCGGCCCGATCACCACGAACTCGATCTGCCCCAACTCCGGCAGATGCCGGGAGGGCGGCAGCGGCGCCAGGCCCGGCGGCAGCAGCCGGGTGGAGTGCGGCGCCACCCCGAGCCCTGCCATGGCCGCCGCACGCAGGCCGCTGAGGCTCGGGCTGGTGCAGGCCACGCGCCAGGTGCGGCCCGCCTGCTCCAGCGCCTGCAGCGCCAGCGCGCGGGTGATGCTGGGCGGCGGAAAGAGCACCAGCGGCAAGGGTTGCGCCGGGTCCGGCCGCAGGCCGGGGCGCCCTACCCAGGCCAGTTGCTCGCGCCAGGCGAAGGCGCCGCGCGGGTCGCCCGCCCGGCGCTTGACCACGATCACGTCCAGCTCGCCGGCATCGAAGCGTTCGTAGAGCGTGCCGCTGAGGCCGACCGTCAGCTCCAGGTCCACGCCGCTATGCGCCTGGGTGAACTCGGCCAGCACCTCCGCCAGCCGGGCGGAGACGAAATCCTCCGAGGCGCCCAGCCGGATGCGGCCGCGCAGATGCGCGCCGGCCAGGAAGCGCTCCATCCGCTCGTTCGCCTCCAGCACGCCGCGCGCGAAGTCCATCAGCGCGTCGCCGTCCGGCGTCAGCGCCACGGCATGGGTGTCGCGCGCGAAGAGCGCGCGGCCCACCGCCGCCTCCAGCTTGCGGACGTGCTGACTGACGGTGGACTGGCGCAGCCCGAGGCGCTGCGCCGCCCGGGTGAAGGAGCGCGTCTCGGCCACGGCCAGGAAGGAGCGGAGCAGCAGGGGCGGCAGCATGGTGCCTTGTTATCACGTTTCGTGTTGGCTGTTATCCCGGGTCATTCGCTGGCGGAATACTGCGGCGCGGCCTACCTCGGAAGCACCCGCACGAATCGAGACACCGACATGGCCCCCCGCCTCCCCCGACTGCCGCTCGACCCTTTCCTGGTGATGCTGGCGGCGACGGTGGCACTGGCGGCGCTGCTCCCTGCGCACGGCGCCGGAGCGGCGGTGCTGGGGCAGGCCACCACCGCCGCCGTGGCGATGCTGTTCTTCCTCTATGGCACCCGGCTGGCGCCGCGGAACCTGCTGGAGGGGCTGCTGCACTGGCGCCTCCAGGCGCTGATCTTCGCCGCCACCTATCTCCTCTTCCCGCTGCTCGGGCTGGTGACCATGGCGACAGTGGGCGCCTTCGTGCCCCCGGCGCTGGCGCTCGGGCTGATGTTCATCTGCGTGCTACCCTCCACAGTGCAGTCCTCCATCGCCTTCACCTCGATCGCGCGCGGCAACGTGCCGGCGGCGCTCTGCGCGGCAACGCTCTCCAACCTTGCCGGAATGGTGCTGACGCCGCTGCTCACCGCCCTGCTGCTGCGGGCCGGCCATGGCGGCTTCAGCGCCGGGGCGCTCTCCGACATCGCCCTGCACCTGCTGCTGCCCTTCGCGGCGGGCCAGGCGGTGCGGCCCTTCGCCGGGCGCTGGCTGCAGCGGCACAAGGCGCTGACCGGCCTGGTGGACCGCGGCTCGATCCTGCTCGTCGTCTATGGCGCCTTCAGCGAGGGCATGGTGGCCGGAATCTGGGGGCAGATCACGCCCGGCGTCCTGGTCACGATCCTGCTGCTGGATGCGGTGCTGCTGGCGGCGGTGCTGGGCGCCACGCTGCTGGCCAGCCGCGCCCTCGGCCTGTGCCGGGCGGACGAGGTGGTGGCGGTGTTCTGCGGCTCCAAGAAAAGCATCGCCAGCGGCATCCCGATGGCCAACATCCTCTTTCCCGGCGATGTGGTCAGCATGATCGTGCTGCCGGTGATGCTGTTCCACCAGATCCAGCTCTTCGTCTGCGCCACCCTCGCCCGCCGCTACGCCCAGCGCATGGAGCCGGAAGCGGTGCCGGTGCTGGCGCCGGCGGAGTAGCCGCTCAGCCGCCGGTCAGCAGGGCGCGGAGAGCCTCCAGATCGCGCGCCATCCAGGCGGCATCCTCGGCGAACTTCGCCTCCGACATGCCGGGCTGGCGGAACAGGGTCAGCATCACCTCGGTCCCGCCCTGGTTCGGGATGACCCGCATCGGCACATAGACCTCCGGCCCGGCACCGGTCTCCACGACATGGTCCATCACGCCGAAGGGATTTCGCCCGGTGAAGCGGATCCGCACCGGCCCTTCCGGGCCCTGCGCCCGCCAGGCATCGCCATCGCGTTGCAAAGCGGCCTGGCTGAGGCCGGCGGCCCATTTCGGAAAGTCCTCCGGCCGCCAGATGGCGTCGTAGACCTCCTGCCAATCACGCGCGATGCTGATGCCGATCGTCCGTGCCTCCAGCATGGGTGGCCCTCCCCGCCAGCCGCCCCAAAGGCAGCGCCCGTCTGCTCCGGCAGCTATTGTGGCCCATTCGCTGCCCCTGGCAACGGCAGCTCCGCGCCCCGGGGCGTCGACAGGTACTGGACCGCCTGCGCAACCTCCGCGCATCCTCGCCGCATGACGAACCCCGCCGATCTCCCCGCCGCCGAGGCCGCCCGCCGCATCGCCGCCGGCCGCCTCGCCCCCGCCGCGCTGGTGGAAGCCTGCCTGGACCGCATCGCCGCGCGCGAGCCGGTGGTCCGCGCCTTCAGCAGCCTCGAACCCGCCCTGCCCCGCCGCGCCGCCGCCCGGCCGCATGGCGGCCCGCTCGCCGGCCTGCCGGTCGGCGTGAAGGACGTGCTGGACACCGCCGACCTGCCCTCCGAATACGGCTCGCCGATCTGGGCCGGGCACCGGCCGCGCGCCGACGCCTCCGCCGTGGCGCTGACCCGCGCGGCCGGTGGCATCATCATGGGCAAGACGGTGACGACCGAGTTCGCCACCCGCCACCCCGGCCCGACGAGCAATCCGCACGACCCCGCCCGCACGCCCGGCGGCTCCAGCCAGGGCTCGGCGGCAGGCGTGGCGGCGGGCTTCTTCCCGCTGGCCTTCGGCACCCAGACCGCCGGCTCCGTGCTGCGCCCGGCGGCCTATTGCGGGGTGACGGGCTTCAAGCCCTCCCACGGCCTGATCCACCGCGCCGGCATGAAGGTGATGAGCGAAAGCCTCGACACCATCGGCGTCTTCGGCCGCGTGGTGGAGGACTGCGCCCTCTTCGCCGGCGCCCTGACGCGGCTCGACCTCACTGCCCGCGCCGAGAGCGCGCCGCGCATCGCCCTCTGCTTCGGGCCGGGCGAGTCGCTGCTCAGCCCGGACAGCGCCGCGCGCATCGAGGAGGTGGCGGAACGCTGCGCCCGCGCCGGCGCCCGGGTGACGCGCATCACCCTGCCCCCGGCGCTCCAGGCGGTGGTGCAGGCGCATCCGGTGGTGATGAACGGGGAAACCGCGCTCTCCCTCGCCTGGGAACGCGCCACCGCCCGCGCGCTGATCTCGCCGGTGCTGAACGAGCGGCTGGACTGGGCCGCCGGCCTGCCTGTCGCGGAGCTGATCGCCGCGCGCACGGCCTTCGCCGCGGGGCGTCAGGCCTTCCGGGCGCTGATGGACAGCTTCGACGTGCTGCTGACCGCCGCCGCGCCCTCCGAGGCGCCACTTGGGCTCGAAGCCACGGGCGACCCGGCCTGCAATGCGCTCTGGACCGCCCTGCACGGCCCCTGCATCAGCCTGCCCGCCGGCACGGGGGCGGCGGGAATGCCGCTTGGCGTGCAGCTTGTTGCACCCTTCGGCGAGGATGCGGCGCTGCTGTGCTGGGCACGCTGGGTGGAGGATGTGCTGACCGGCTGAGAGGACAAAAAAGTCCGGGGGAAGGAATTCCCCCGGACCCCCATCTTCTTTTTGTCGGTTTCAGGCCGCGGTCAGCACCACGCGGCCGCGCACCTTGCCGTCCTTCAGGCGGTTCAGCACGTTGTTCACCTCGCTGGCCGGCTCGGTCGTCACCGGCAGCGGCGAGAGCTTGCCCTCCTGCGCCAGCGCCACGACCTCGCGCAGTTCCTGCGGGTTGCCGACATAGCTGCCCTGGATGGTGATGGCCTTGGTCGGCATGATCGGCAGCGGGATGCTCAGCTCGCCGCCGAACAGCCCGACCTGGATCAGCTTGCCGCCCTTCACCAGCGCGTCGAACGAGAAGCGCGCCGTGCTGGTGCCGTTGACGAGGTCGATGATCGCCTCGACCGGGCCGCCGCAGGCGCCGATGATGCGCGCCGCGGTGTCCTCGCTCTCGGCCAGCACGGTGTCGGTCGCGCCGGCCTGCTTCGCCGTCTCCAGCTTGTCGGCCGCGACGTCCACCACGCAGATGCGCTTGTGGCCGAGCGCCTTCAGGATCTCGATGGCGTTCAGCCCGAGCCCGCCGGCGCCGACGATGACGATCGGCCGGTCGGCCGGCATCGGCATCACCTTGCGGATGGCGGAATAGACGGTGATGCCGGAGCAGGCATAGGTCGCCGCCACCTCGGGCCGGATGCCGTCGAAGGCCACCAGGTGCCGCGGGCTGCGCGCGATGACATGCGTCGCATAGCCGCCGTTCTGGAACACGCCGATGCTGCGCGCGGCGACGGCGCAGAGATTGTCGTTGCCCGCCTGGCAGCGGTCGCACTTGCCGCAGCCGAGCCAGGGGAAGACCACCCGCATGTCACCCGGCGAGACGCCCTTGGCCTCGGGGCCGAGCTTCACCACCTTGCCGACCACCTCATGGCCCATGGCCAGCGGCAGGGTCACGCCACGGTCGGCCAGCGACATCTTGCCGCGGCTGCCCATGTCGTAGCTACCCTCCCAGATATGCAGGTCCGAGTGGCAGACGCCGCAATGCGTCACCTCGACCAGCACTTCCTCGCCGGTCAGTTCGGGCAGCGGCAGTTCGACATTCTGCAGCGGCGCCCCGGCCTCGACGACAGCCCAGCCACGCATGGCGTTCCTCCTATCCTTTGATGAGGAAGGGGAACCCCTGCGGCGGCCGCGGTCAAGACCACCCGCGCGAAAACTGTCGTCAGCGCCGCGTGACCTCCGCGCTGGGGCGGACGGCGGTCAACGCGCGGCGGATCTCCGCCTCCGCCTGGGCCAGATCCTTGGTGGCCTGCAGGCGGGTGGCGCGGCCCTCCTCGGCGATGCGCAGGCTGTCCTCCAGCGTCGCCACCAGGGCGGCATTGGCCTGCTGCACGGCAGCCAGGTCGAAGACCCCGCGCTCCAGCTCCACCCGCGCCTCGGCATTGCCCTGCCGCAGCGTCTCGGCATTGGCGGTGAGCAGGCGGTTGGTGAGGTCGGTGGCGGCGCGCACCGCCGCGCCGGCCTCGCGCATGTTCTGGATGGCCAGCGCCTGGGCAAGCTGCGTGCGCCAGAGCGGCACGGTGTTGCTGAGCACCGAGAGGATCTTGGCCGCCAGGGCCTTGTCGTTCTCCTGGATCAGCCGCAGGCCGGGCAGCGCCTGCATCGCCACCTGCCGGGTCAGCCGCAGGTCGTGCACGCGGCGGTCCAGCTCGTCGCGCGCGGCGCGCAGGTCGCGCAGCTTCTGCGGCGCCAGCGTGTCCTTCAGGTCGGCGGCGGCGCGCTCGGCGGCAGGGATGGCCTCGGCATCGGTGCGCGCCAGCACCACCTCGCCGGCGGCGATGTGCTCGGCCAGGGCGTGGAACCAGTCCAGCGTCGCGGCATAGAGGCGCTCCAGCCGCTCGACATCCTCCAGCAGCCGCGTGCGGTGGCTGTCAAGCCGGTCGCCCACCGTCTCGATCTGCCCACGCACCCCTTCATAGCGCTGGATGATGGCCACCGCCTCGGCCTTGCCGCGCCCGAGCATGCGGGCGAGGAGGCCGCGCTTCTCGCCGAGCTGCGTCACATCGAAGCCGCGCAGCGTGGCGAGCAGGCCGGAGAGCGCCTCGCCGGCCTCGCCGGTGGTCTGGTTGCGGGCGGCGCCGAGCATGGCATCGGCCGCCGCGGCAGCGCGGTTCTGCGCGTCGGCGCCGAAGCGCAGGATGGTCGCCGGGTCCGAGAGGTCGATCGCGGCGGCCAGCGACTCCACCTTCTCCGCAGGCACGCCGCGGTCCAGCGCGCTTTCAGCCAGTTGGTCGGAACTCATGCGTAGCCCTCCTCACGCAGCCGGTCGGCCAGCACCTTCACCTGGATCTCCAGCGCAACGCTTTCCTCGGCCCGCAAACGGTCGCGCATGGCCGTGCTGCCGCGCGCCATGTCCTCCACCAGCCGCGACAGGCTCTCCGGCGGCTCGGCGCCGAGGCGCAGACGGGCATCGATCCGCTCCAGCCCGTCAAGCTGCAGGTTCAGGAAACGGCGCGCCTCGGCGTTCGCCTCAGGCCGTCGCTCCAGCTCGGCGAACAGCTCGCGCAGCGCCGCCACGGCGGGGCGCAGCCGGGGATCGGCGCCCTCCAGCGCGGCAAGCCGCGGGCGGGGCACCGCCAGCGGGTCGGGACGCGGCTCGGCGGAAGCAGGCTGCGGCGGCGGCTCCACCTCGGCGGGCTCAGCATGGGTGTAGAGAAGCTGGGTGCCGAAATAGGCCATGGCGCCGAACACCACGGCGGCCACCGGCGCCACATGCCCTGCCATGCCGGCGACCACGGCGGTGGCCGCGCCCACCAGCAGCCCGGCGGCGCGCACATGGCCACGCCGCAGCTTGCGGACGGCGAGCACCAGCAGGCCGAGGCCGAGCAGCGTGCCCAGGATCGGCTTCTGCGCGCCACCGATCAGGTTGAACAGCAGCGCCGGCACCAGCGGCAGGGCCGTCAGCACCAGCAGCGCGCCGCGCAGTTGGCGGAACTGCAGCCGGAGCTGCTCCATGATGCCGGTTTCCATCACGAGAACATCCCGATGATCGCCTGGAAGAAGGCGAGGATGGCGACCAGCCAGAGCGAGCAGCCCAGCAGGGCGAAGCCGCCGATGCGGCGCAGCGTCTCGCCGCGGCCGGGCCAGCCCGGCGCGGCGCCAGGCCCGCCGGCGGGGCGCGGCCGGCGCCAGCCGCGCGGCGGCGGCATGCGAGGGTTCCGGCGCGGGTTCCAGGGGCCGGGCTGCTCCGCCCAGGGACCGTTGGAGCGCCCTTCACGGGGGCCTTCCCGGCGGCCCCAGAGGTCCGGCCGCTCCGGAGCGGCGGCGCGCGGCGCCTCGCCGCCATTCTGCGGCGGCGAACCCAGGCCATCCGGCCGGCCCAGCGGCGGGGAAGAGGCTTGTTCCATGCCTCCCAGATTGCCCCTTCGCCCCGCGCAATCAAGCAGCGCGGGGTCCGGCGGTTGCGCCAGGCCCCGTGCCGGCTTCTCAGGCGCCGATCTTGCCACCCCCGCGCTTGACGATGGCGATGATCGAAGGACGCGGCGGCATGGCGGGATCGAAATCCGGCCAGCGCGTCGAAGGGTTGGCGAAGCTGCTGCCCTTGTCGTCGCCGGGGTGCTGGATGGCCAGGAAGACCGTCTCGTCATCCGGCGTGAAGCAGGGGCCGCAGACCTCGGCGCCGGTGGGCGCCTGGTAGAACAGGCGGGTCAGCGCACGGCCCTGGCCGTCGGTATCGGCGGCGTAGAGGCCGTCGGCCACCTTGGAGGTGCCTGGCGCGCCATCGGTCGCGATCCAGATGCGGCCCTTGCTGTCGAAGGTGCAGTTGTCCGGGCAGGAGAGCCAGCCCTCGGCGCTGGTGCCCTGGTGGTAGGTGGCGCCAGGGTCCACGCCGGGCTTGCCGGCGACCAGGAAGATCTCCCAGCGGCCCTCGGTCGCCGCATGATCCACCTTGTCGGTGCCGGCGCCGGGCGGGATCATCTCGATGACATGGCCATGCGCATTGGCGGCGCGCGGATTGGCCTTGTCCACCTGCTCCGGCTTGCGGCGGGTGTTGTTGGTCAGCATCGCATAGACATGGCCGTTCACCGGATTGGCCTGCACATCCTCCGGCCGGTCCATCGGGGTGGCCTTCAGCAGATCGGCGGCGCGGCGCGTCTCGATCAGCACCTCGGCCTGGCTGTTGAAGCCGTTCGCGGCGGTCAGCGGACCCTGGCCATGCACCAGCGGCAGCCATTCCATGCGGCCGTCATCCTGCAAGCGGGCGACATAGAGCGTGCCCTCGTCCAGCAGGTCGCGGTTGGCGGCGGGATCGTCCGGGTTCCAGGGGCGCGCGGTGACGAACTTGTAGACATAGTCGAAGCGCTCATCGTCGCCCATGTAGAAGACCACCCGGCCATCGGCGGAGATGGCGTGGGTGCAGCCCTCGTGCTTGAAGCGGCCGAGCGCGGTGCGCTTCACCGGCTGGCTCCCGGGGTCGTAGGGGTCGAACTCGACCACCCAGCCGAAGCGGTTCGGCTCGTTGGGCTCCTTGTCGAGGTTGAAGCGCTCCACGTGCTGCGGCCAGGAATAGCTGGCCTGCTCGACGATGCCGTAGCGCTTGTACATCGCCGCCTGCGCGCCGGTCTTGGCGGCGGCGCCGCCGAAATACTGGTTGAAGTTCTCTTCGCAGGTGATGACGGTGCCCCAGGGCGTATTGCCGCCGGCGCAGTTGTTCAGCGTGCCGAGCGCCAGGCGGCCGGCCGGGTCGGCGCTGGTCTTCATCCGGTCGTGGCCGGCGGCGGGGCCGCTGATGCGGATCGGCGTCTCGGCGGTGATGCGGCGGTTGAGGCTCGCGGCCTTCACCGGCGCCCAGCGGCCGTTCTCCCGGCGGATCTCGACGATCGACATGCCATGCGCTGCCATCTCCACCAGCGCCTGGGCGCGGCTGGACTTCAGGCGAGCCGCTTCGTCGTCCCCCATGTCGGGGAACATGAGCTGCGTGTCGGCATATTCGTGGTTCACTGCCAGCAGGCCGTGATCCGAGCTCCGGCTGCCGCGCGGCAGCGGGAAGAAGTCCACGTAGTCGTTGTTGTAGCCGAACTGGGCGGCCTGCGCCTCGGCGCTCTGGTTGCGCGGGTCGAAGCGGGGCGCGTCGGGCAGCACCGGGTCGCCCCAGCGGATCACCGTCTGAATCTCGTAGCCCTCCGGCACCGCGTCGCGCTCGGTGAGCTGGTGGGACAGCTCCTTGAAGCCCAGGCTGGACGGGCTGGCCTCCGCCGCCAGGGCGCGGCTGCCGGAGACGAGGAGCTGATCCGCCAGCGTCGCGGTCGCCGCCGCGCCCATCAGCCCGCGCAGCGCCGCGCGGCGGGACAGGCGGCGCTCGATCAGCTCCCCGATCGTGTTCCGCGGCTGCGGATTGCTGCCGATATCCTCAAGTTCCAACGGCTTGTGCCCGCCCTGGGGCAGGTTGGTGTCTGGCATGGTGTCACATCCCGGTCAGCAGGCGGCGGCACGGGAGAGGGCCGCCGGGCGGGCGGCAGAAAACGTTAACAGGGCGTCAGTCGAATGGCGATTCGGTGAAGCTTTTGTTGCGAGTGGCCGTCTCTCACGCCGCGCCCGCCTCCCGCGCCGCGAAGAAGCGGGCGATGGCCTCGGCGGCCTGGTCGAGATGGGCCTCCAGAATGGCCGCCGCCGCAGCGGCCTCGCCCCGCGCGGCGGCCTCCAGCATGGCGCGGTGGTCCTGCTGCGCCATGCGCTCCCGCCCCTGCGCCGCAAGGTGGAAACGGAGGTAGCGGTCGAAGGCGGCGAGGTGCTGCTCGGTCAGGGCCAGCAGGCGGGGGTGCCCGGCGGCGGCGTAGAGCGCCATATGGAACTGCCGGTTCAGCAGCCCCATCCTGCCCGGATCGGGTTCGACATCCATCGCGGTGATCAGCGCCCCGGCCTGGTCACGCTGCGCCTCGGTCAGATGCGGGATGGAAAGGCGCAGCGCCGCCGGCTCCAGCGCGCGGCGGATGGCGAAGAGGTCCGCCGCGTCGGCGGCGGAGATTTCCGCCACCACGGCGCCGCGATGCGGCAGCACCTCCACCAGCGCCTGCGCCTCAAGCTGCCGCAGCGCCTCGCGCACCGGCATCCGGCTGACGCCCAGCCGCTCGGCCAGTTCTTCCTGCCGCAGCGGCGTGCCGCCGGGCAGCCGCCCTTCCAGGATGGCTGCCTTCAGCGTCGCCTCCACGAACTCGGTCGCGGTGCGCCAGCGCGGGGCGGCGCTGGCGGCCAGGGCATCGAGCGGCGAGACAGGGTCGGGTGCTGGCTTCATCCAAAATCCGGCCGTTGATTGGATCCAACATTACGCTACCCTCCCCCGCTCATCCAGGTCGCCGGAAGAGGTCAGCGCATGGTGGAACGGAAGGGAGGGCTGGTGCAGCCCGTGATCGCGGGCGTGCTGGCGGCGGTGGTCGGCTTCGCCTCCTCCTTCACCGTGGTGCTCCAGGGCTTCGCGGCGATGGGCGCCAGCCCGGCCGAGGCCGCCTCCGGCCTGCTGGCGCTCTGCATGGCGCAGGGTGCGCTCGGCCTCTGGCTCAGCCTGCGCCACCGGATGCCGGTGGTGCTTGCCTGGTCCACCCCCGGCGCGGCGCTGCTGGTCTCCACCGGCGCGCCGGAGGGCGGCTTCCCTGTGGCGGTGGGCGCCTTCATGCTCACCGGTCTGCTGATCCTGCTGGCCGGGCTGTGGCGCCCCTTCGGCCGCGCCGTCGCCGCCATCCCGCCCAGCCTCGCCAGCGCCATGCTGGCCGGCGTGCTGCTGGAGATCTGCCTCGCGCCGGTGCGCGCGGTGGGCGCCCTGCCCGCCCTGGCCCTGCCGGTGGTGCTGGCCTGGGCGCTCGCCTGGCGTTTCGCCCGACTTTATGCCGTGCCGGTGGCCGTGGTGGTCGCGGCGGCGATGATCCTGCTTGCTACCCCTCTCCCACAGGGCGCGCTGGGCGCGATCATGCCGCGCCTCGCCTGGGTGACGCCGCATCCCAGCCTCGGCGCCGCCATCGGCATCGCGCTGCCGCTGTTCCTGGTCACCATGGCCTCGCAGAACGTGCCCGGCCTCGCCGTGCTGCACTCCCAGGGCTTCCGGCCGGAACCGGGCCCGATCTTCTCCGTCACCGGCGCGGCCAGCGCGGTGATCGCCCCCTTCGGTGCGCATTCGATCAACCTGGCCGCCATCACCGCCGCGCTCTGCGCCGGACCGGACGCGCATCCCGACCCGGCGCGGCGCTGGGTCGCCTCGGCGGCGGCGGGGGTCAGCTACATGCTGCTCGGGCTTGGCGCCAGCTTCGCGGCCGCCTTCATCGCCGCCTCGCCGCCGCTGCTGATCGAGGCGGTGGCCGGGCTGGCACTGCTCGGCAGCCTGGGCGGCGCGCTGACCGCCGCCATGGCGCATGAGCGGGACCGGCTGCCCGCCGTGCTCACTTTCGTCACCACCGCCTCGGGGCTGGCGCTGTTCGGAATCGGGGCGGCCTTCTGGGGGTTGATCGCGGGCGGCGCGCTGCTGCTGCTGGACCGGCTGCGAAGCTGAAGCCGGCCAGGGGCGCCGCCCCCGGAACCCCACCGGGATGCCCGGCGGGAGGAGCCGGCGGGAGAAGAATGTCACCCCGGCCCCCGCCCTCCGTCAGAACAGGCTGGCGCGCAGGCCATCCAGCGCGATCTGCGCCGCCAGCGCGGCCAGGATCACACCCAGGACGCGGCCGACCACCTGGCCGCCGGTCGCGCCCAGCAGGCGCCCGACCGGCACCGCCGCCCAGAGCGTCGCCAGCGTGACCGCCAGCGCGGCCAGCAGGGCCACCAGCACGCCGGCCAGCCGCCAGGGATCATCGCCGGCCTGCTGGCGCATCAGCACCATGGTGGTCATCGCGCCGGGGCCGGCCAGCAGGGGAATCGCCAGGGGAAAGACGCTGATGTCCGGTTCGTGGGCCGCCGCCTGCCGCTCCTCCGAGGAGGCGCGCGGCGCGGTGTTGCCCAGCGCCATGTTGGTGGCCAGCACGAAGAGCAGCAGGCCGCCCGCCACCTTCATCGCGGGCATGCCGATGCCCATCGCGCGCAGCACGAGGCCGCCGAACAGGGCGAAGGCGATGAGGATCACCGCCGCGATGCCCACGGCCCGCCGCGCCTGCCGGCGGCGGGACACCGGCGTGTCGTCCGGCGTCATGCCGAGGAACAGGACAGCCAGTCCCGGCGGGTCCAGGATCACCAGCAGCGCGATGAAGGCGTTGAGAGCAACGTGCAGCGCTTCAGGCATCGGCAAGAGCCTCCACGGAGAGCATGGAGGGCGATGTCCGGCGATGCATCAGGAAAGGGGTGGGACTGGGGCGACCTACGGGACTCGAACCCGTGACATCCAAGACCACAACCTGGCGCTCTACCAACTGAGCTAAGGCCGCCACACCCACCTGCCGGGCGCCGAATGGCGCCGGGCCGGGCGGAAATAATCCGCGCGCGCCCCGCCGTCAACAGGGCACCCGCGCCTGCTCAGGCGATGGCTGCGCCGCCCATCAGGGCCATGATCAGGAAGATGACAAACAGGATAAGGAAGATGGCGAACAGGATCTTGGCGATCTTTCCTGTCGCAGCGGAGACGCCGGTGAAGCCCAGACCACCGGCAATCAGGGAGATGACCAGGAAAATCAAAGCCCATTTCAGCATATTGACACCCTCCTGCGATTCCCGCCCTGGGCGGTTCCGCAGGGGCAACGCCGCAGGCGCGGCGCGGTTCCCGCTCAGGTCAAGTTATTCTCGCTGCCTTCCACCATGGCCATCAGCGTCTCCAGCCGGTCGGCCTCGGCGGCGGGCTTGTCCGGGCGCAGGCGGGAAATACGCGGAAAGCGCATGGCGACGCCGGATTTATGGCGGCTGGAAAGCTGCGCGGCGTCGAACACCACCTCCAGCACCAATGCCTTCTCCACCTCCCGCACCGGACCGAAGCGGCCGGTGGTGTGGTTGCGGATCCAGCGGTCGAGCCAGACCAGCTCCTGGTCCGTATAGCCGGAATAGGCCTTGCCGACCGGCACCAGCTCCTCGCCCCCCTGCCCGTCCGGCCGCCAGAGGCCGAAGGTGTAGTCGCTGTAGGTGCTGCTGCGCTTGCCGTGGCCGCGCTGCGCGTACATCAGCACCGCATCCACCGCGAGCGGGGCGCGCTTCCACTTCCACCACAGGCCCTTGGGGCGCCCGGCGACATAGGGCGCATTGCCGCGCTTCAGCATCAGCCCCTCGATGCCGGCGGCGCGGGCACCCTCGCGCAGCGCCGCGAGCTGCTCCGCCGAGGCGAAGGCAACCTGCGGCGAAAGGTCCATCCGCGCCGGGCGGGTGCGGGCGAACCAGGCCTCCAGCCGCTCGCGCCGGGCGTCGAAGGGCAGCGGGCGGAGGTCCTCGCCGGCCTCGAAGAGCAGGTCGTAGAGCCGCAGCCCGGCGGGATAGTCGCGCAGCATCCTGGGGCCGACGACCTTGCGATTGAGCCGCTGCTGCAGGTCGGCGAAGGGCGCGACCACGCCCTCGCGGATCACCAGCAGCTCGCCATCCACGACCGCCTCGAAGTCCAGCGCCTCCAGGATCTCGGGGAAAGCGTCGGACATGTCCTCGCCGGTGCGCGACCACAGGCGGCGTCCGCCGGGCCCGGCGGCGGCCTGCACGCGCACCCCGTCCCATTTCCACTCGGCGCGGAAGGCGGCGTGGTCGAGCGCCGCAAGGTCGGCCGCCTCCAGCGGCTGCGCCAGCATGGGCGAGCGGAAGACGGGCGCGTCACGTGGATCGGGGCGCGGTCCCCGCCCTTCCAGCCAGGCGAAGAGCGGCAGGTAGGGCGGCGGCACGCCGTGCCAGACCTCCTCGATCTCCTCCACCGGCTGCCCCGACCACTCCGCCAGCGCCTGCCGCGCCAGCCGCGCCGAGGCGCCGACGCGCAGGCCGCCGGTGACCAGCTTGATCAGCGCCAGCCGTCCGCCGGGGTCGAGCACGTCCAGCCATTCGGCGAGTTGCGCCGGCACCTGGCCCTTCGGCAGCAGTTCCAGCGCCTCGACCACCTCGGAGAGGTCGGGCGGCAGGCGGTTGGGGCGGGCCGGCGGCTCGGGCCAGATCAGCGCCACCGTCTCGGCGAAGTCGCCGACATAGTCATGACTCCAGGCCAGCAGCACCGGATCTATTCGTGTCGCCACCAAATCCCGCACCAGGGCCGGCTTGGCGGTGGAGAAGGCGAGCTCCCCGGCGATGGCGGCCAGCCCGACGCCGCGGTCCGGGTCGGGCTGGGTGGCGAACCAGCGGCGCAGCAGGGCAAGCTTGGCGTTGCGGCCGGGGGTGAAGACCAGCCGCTCCAGCAGCTCGGCGAAGGCGGGCAGGCTCATGCCGTGGCCTCGGCGTCCTCGGGCGCGGCGGTGTCTTCCGCCGTCTCGTCCTCGTCGCGGCCGAGCAGGTGCAGCGCGCGGCCGCGCACCCCGCGCCCGGCGAGCGCGTGGATCAGCGCCTCCTCCCGGCCATGCGTCACCCAGACCTCCGGCGCGCCGACCTCGGCGATGGTGGCGAGCAGGTCGTCCCAGTCGGCATGGTCGCTGACGATCAGGGGGAGTTCCACGCCACGCGCCTTGGCCCGCTGCCGCACGCGCATCCAGCCGGAGGCCAGCGCCGTCACCGGGTCGGCGAGGCGGCGCGCCCAGGGGCTGGCCTCGGCGGAAGGTGGCGCGAGGACGATCTCGCCGGGCAGCACGCTCTCGCCACGCTTCTGCGGGCGCGGCACCGGGCGCAGCTCGCCGAGGCCGATGCCGAAGCGCTCGTAGAGCGCGCACATGCTGGCCTGCGCGCCGTGCAGATAGAGCGGGCGGTCCCAGCCGGCCTGGCGCAGCGTGGCGATCAGCCGCTGGCACTTGCCGAGCGCATAGCAGCCGACGAGATGCGCCCGCTCCGGGAACAGCGCCACGCTCTCCAGCAGCCGCCGGATCTCCTGCTCCGCCGGCGGATGACGGAAGACCGGCAGGGCGAAGGTGGCCTCGGTGACGAAGACGTCGCAGGGCACCGGCTCGAAGGGCGCGCAGGTGGGGTCGGGCTGGCGCTTGTAGTCGCCGGAGACGACGAGGCGGCTGCCCTCCCATTCCAGCACCACCTGCGCCGAGCCCAGCACATGCCCGGCCGGCACCAGCGTGATGCGCACGCCCTTCTGCACCAGCGGCTCGTGGTAGCGCAGCGGCACCTGGCTCTCGCCCGCCCGGCCCTCGCCCAGCCGCGCCGTCATGATGGCCAGCGTCTCGGGCGTGGCGAGCACGGCGCCATGGCCGGGGCGGGCGTGGTCGGAATGGCCGTGGCTGACCACGGCGCGCGGCACCGGCAGGGCCGGGTCGATGTGGAAATCCCCGGGCTCGCAATAGAGCCCCTCAGGGGTGACGCGGATCCAGCGTTCCGGGTGCGGCGCAGCCATGTTGCTGAAAGAGGTGGGCGGGGCGAAAGGCTGCACAAGCCCCGCCGGATTTTCGCCCCTCAGGGCTTCCGGGCGATGCCGGCGGCCTTGCCGGGAACCGGGCAGAAGGCCGCGCGGAAGGCCGCCTCGCTGGCTGGCCAGCGGCCGCTGGAGAGCTGCCCCTCGTAGTCGGCGTCGTGGTTCCAGTAGTTGGTGTAGAGCACGTTGTGCCGGCTGACCCAGTCGCGGAACAGCTCGATGAAGGGGGCGGCATTGTCGCCCTGGATGCCCCATTCCGAATAGGCGGTGGGCTTGCCGCGCTTCGCCGCGAAATCCTCGATGAAGCGCAGGCCGTAGCGGTTGTCGCGGATCGTCTCGAAGGCCTTCACCGGATCGCTCGGCAGGTACTGGTGCTTCCAGTAGAAGTCCATGCCGATGACGTCGACGTAGTCGTCCCCCGGATAGGCTTTCAGCGGGTCCATCGACTCGCCGTAGTTGATGTTCCACTCGAAGCGGAACTTGTCCGAGACGGAGCGGAAGGCATCGACGATATGGCGGAAGGTGGCGACGAAGTCCTTCTCCTTGCCGCGCGCGGCCCAGGGGAACCAGTCGCCGTTCATCTCCCAGCCCAGGCGGACCTTGATGGTGCCGTCCGGCCAGGGCTTGGTCTTGGCCAGCGCCTGCGCGGCGGTGACGTAGTAGCGGTTGTAGGCGCCGCTCGCCGCCGCCTTCAGGCTCGAATGGTGCGGGATCATCGCCACCGACCACAGCACCGGCTTGTCCAGCGCGCGGAACTGGTCGATGAACCATTGCGGCCAGCCGATGCCCTCCCAGGTCGCCTGGTCGGTGAAGACCATCAGATGCGAAACAGGGCAGCCCAGCCACTTCTCGAACTGCTGGATCAGCTGCGGGTTGTTGGCGGAATAGGCGCTGAGGGTGGTGAAGGATTCCTTCGCCACCGCCGGCGGAGCGGAGATCAGCGGCGCCGCCAGCAACAGCGGCAGCAGCCGCGCGGCGCGGCGCAGCCGTCCCCAGGCGGCGGGCGCCCGGGCGGCGGCGCGGGACGCATGGCTGGCGGTCCAGGGCATCTGCGCTTCGTTCTGCATCGCGGCTCAGCTTCTCCTGCATCCGGGCTGCCCCGGCAGGCGGGGCCTCACCGGAGTAGCGTGTCCTGGCGCGAGATGTGAGATTTCGCCGTCTTTCGGGACGGGTGAGCACGCGGACGTGACGTGAACTGCCCGCAACGCACGAAGACGGCGCAGGAACCACCCTCCCGGGTTGCAGAACGGTCAGAGCCAGTCGGGCGCCGGCATCTGCCGGTAGGCCTCGCGCAAGGCGTCGGACCAACGTTCGCGCAGGTCCTGGAAATAGGGCTCCTCCTCGGTGATCCGCCGCTGCAGGCGGACCTCCAGGCTGCCGGCCTCGTAGACCAGCAGGTCCAGCGGCAGGCCCACCGTCAGGTTGGAACGCAGCGTGCTGTCCATGCTCACCAGGGTGAGCGTCACGCCGTCCTCCAGGCTGGTGCGGTGGTTCAGCGCGCGGTCGAGGATGGGCTTGCCGTATTTGTGCTCGCCGATCTGCAGGTAGGGCGTGTCGGGCGTCGCCTCGATGAAGTTGCCGGCGGCATAGACGAGATAGAGCCGCTGCGGCCCGCCGGCGATCTGCCCGCCGAGCATGATGGAGACGTCGAAGCCCACCTCCTGCGCCCGCAGCGTCGGCCCGTCCGCCTCATAGACGGCGCGGATCGCCGCGCCCACCAGCTGCGCCGCACGGAACATGCTGCCGACGCTGTGCAGCGTCTGCTTCTCCCCCTCCAGCAGCACGCCCTCGCTCAGCCGGCTCCATACCGCCTGGGTGATGGCGAGGTTGCCCGCCGCCATCATGCAGAGCATCCGCTCGCCCGGCACGGCGGTGGTGTACATCTTCGAATAGGTCGAGATGTTGTCCACCCCCGCATTGGTGCGGGTATCGGCGAGCATCACCAGCCCCCGCTCCAGCCAGAGCCCGACGCAGTAGGTCATGCGGCGCGCCCGTTCAGGTAGGAGGCGGCGATCTCCTGGCCGAGGCGGATGTTCTCGTCGATCACGCCGGTCAGGAAGCCGTGCAGCCCGCCCTCCATGATCGCCTCGATGCGGCCATAGCGCAGCCGCGCATGCAGCGCGCCGGCGAGGCGATGGCACTCGCCCTGCGCCCCGCCATTGGCGAGGGCGATGGCCTGCAGCGTCTGCTCCACCCGGCGGTAGCAGGCGAGCAGCGAGCGCGGCAGCTCGGGCCGCAGGATCAGCAGCTCCGCCACCCGCTGCGGGTCGAGCCGCGCGTGATAGACGTGCTGGAAGGCGCGCAGCGCCGCCACCGAGCGCAACACCGCCTGCCACTGCGCGTAGCAGGCGGCGTCCGCCGCCGCGCCCTTGGCGAAGGCGGCGTGCCGCGCGTCGAGCAGGCGGGCGGTGTTGTCGGCGCGCTCGAGGATGGTGCCGAGATGGGTGAACCGCCAGGCGTCGTTGCGCAGCATGGTGTCGGCGGCAGCGCCGTTGAACAGCAGCGTGCGCGAGGTCACCCAGTCCAGGAAGCCCGGCAGCCGGTCGCCGCGGATGGCGCTGCCATCGAGCCGGCGGAACTCGATCCAGGTGTCGTTGATCGCCGACCACATGTCCACGGTGAGCGCGGTGCGGACGATGCGGGCATTGCGCCGCGCCGCCTCGATGCAGGCCGCGATGCCGGCGGGGTTGGCCGGATCCAGCGTCAGCCAGTGGACGGCGTCCTCCTGCAGCATGCCCGGGTGGCGCTCGCGAAAGCCCGGCTCGCAGCCGGCGGCGACCATCAGCGCGCGCCACTCCTTCTCGGCGCCGCTCAGCGCCTGGGTCAGCAGCGCCATGCGGAGCGTGGCGGCGAGGCCGCGCGCGACATTGCCGGCCCGCTCGGAATAGCGGCCCAGCCAGAACAGGCTGTCGGCGGTGCGGGAGAGCATGGCCTCAGCCCTCCCCGGCGCGGGTGTCGTTGGCCGGCGCCGGCCCTGGCCCGGTCATGCGCTGCGTCATCCCGCCCAGGCTCTGAGTCATGTCCCCCTGGGTCATGCCCCTTCCGTCCTGCGACTGAACCGGCCCTTCATCCGGCGCCTCATCCAGCACCCAGGTGTCCTTGGTACCGCCGCCCTGGCTGGAATTGACCACCAGCGAACCCTTGCGCAGCGCCACGCGGGTCAGCCCGCCCGGCACCATGCGCACGGTGCGGCCGAACAGCACGAAGGGCCGCAGGTCCACATGGCGCGGCTCGACGCCGTCCTCGCAGAGCGTCGGCACGGTGGAGAGCGCCAGGGTCGGCTGCGCGATATAGTCGCCGGGGCGGGCACGGATGCGGGCGGCGAAATCCGCGCGCTGCTCCTCCGTCGCATGCGGGCCGACCAGCATGCCGTAGCCGCCCGAGCCGCGCGCCAGCTTCACCACCAGCTTGTCGAGATTGGCGAGGACGTAGTCGCGATCCGCTTCGCGCTCGCACATGAAGGTGGGGACATTGGCCAGGATCGGCTCCTCCTTCAGATAGAAGCGCACCATCTCCGGCACATAGGGATAGACCGCCTTGTCATCGGCGATGCCGGCGCCGGGCGCATTGGCCAGGGATACGTTGCCGGCGCGGTAGGCGGCCATCAGTCCCGGCACGCCGAGGACGGAATCCGGGTGGAACACCTCGGGGTCGAGGAAATCGTCGTCGATGCGGCGGTAGATGACGTCCACCCGCTGCGCCCCGGCGGTCGTGCGCATGTAGACGACCTTGTCACGCACGAAGAGGTCGGCCCCCTCCACCAGCTCGACGCCCATTTCATCGGCCAGGAAGGAGTGCTCGTAATAGGCGCTGTTGTAGGAGCCGGGGGTCAGCACCACGACCTTGGGGTCGCCCGGGCAGTTCGGCGGGGCGATGCTCTTCAGCGTCTCCAGCAGCTCCTCGGGATAGTGGCTGACCGGAGCGATGCGGTGGCGGGCGAAGGCGCCGGGGAAGAGGCGCAGCATCGCCTCCCGGTTCTCCAGCATGTAGGAGACGCCGGAGGGGGTGCGGCAATTGTCCTCCAGCACGTAGAACTGGTCCGGGCCGGTGCGCACCAGGTCGATGCCGGAGATCACGGTATAGACCCCGCCCGGCGGGGTGAAGTCCACCATCTCAGGCAGGTAGCCCTCGTTCTCCAGCACCAGCTCGGCCGGGATGCGGCCGGCCTTGATGATCTCCTGCGGGCCATAGACGTCGGCCAGGAAGGCGTTCAGCGCCCGCACACGCTGCTCCAGTCCTTGGGCCAGCCGCTCCCATTCCTCGCGCGAGAGGATGCGGGGGATGACATCGAAGGGGATCAGCCGCTCCGGGTCGCCCCCCTCGGTATAGACGGCGAAGGTGACGCCGATGCGGCGGAACAGCACTTCCGCCTCGCGGCGCTTCTGCTCCAGGGCGGCCTGGCCGGTTGCCTCGAGAAAGCGGGCCATTTCGGCATAGGGGGGACGGATGCCGCCATCGGCGTTCATCTCATCGAAAGCGGAGGCGGGGCGATCGGCCACGTTCAGATCCGGCATCCTCGACGGTTGCGCAACGTGTCGCCCTGCACGGCCAGGGCCTTGGTCCCGCAAGGGTACCGCCCAGGGAACAACGATGTGACGAGTTGAGCAAGGCACACGGGTCCGGCGCAAGGCGCCTGCAGCCGATCAAAGCATGGCCGCCATCCCGAGTTGCGGCGCATCTGCCCAAGCGCGCGTCAGCCCTGCCCGCCGTCCGGGCGGTTCCGAGATTGCGCTTGACCCGTGCCGCGCCGGCACCGGAGGCTGGATCGGCCCAATGCAGGGAGCGCCCACATGCGACGTCGCCCTTTCCTCGCCGCGCCCCTCCTCGCCGCGCCGGCGCTGCTGCCCGCCCGCCCGCTCCGTGCCGCCGGCCCGCCGGTGGACGTGGCGCTGGTGCTGGCGGTGGACGCCTCGGGCAGCATCAGCCCCGGGGAGTTCCGCCTGCAGCGGGAGGGCTGCGCCGAGGCGGTGACGCATCCGGCGGTGCTCGCCGCCATCACCGGGGGACTGGTCGGCGCCATCGCGATCACCCTGGTGGAATGGGGCGCGCCGGGCGGGGCGGAGACGGTGGTGCCCTGGCACCGGGTGACGGACGCGGCGAGTGCCGCCCTCCTGGCGGCCGCGCTGCGGGAGGCGCCGCGCTCCCGCCAGAGCTGGAACGCCATCGGCGACGCCATCGAGCACGCGGCGGCCCTGCTGGAGCGGGTGCCCTATGAGGCCACCCGGCGGGTGATCGACCTCTCCGGCGACGCACCGGACATGCGCAGCCGGCGCCCCGCCCCGGCGGCGCGGGACGCCGCGGTGGCAGCCGGCGTCACCATCAACGCCCTGGCCATCGAGCAGGCGAACCCAGGCCTTTCGGAGCGCTATGCCGCCGAGGTGATCGGCGGCCCGGGCGCTTTCGTGATGGAGGCCGGCGGCCGGCCGGATTTCGCCCGCGCCCTGCGCGCCAAGCTGGTTCGCGAGATCGCCTGAGGCGATCCCCGCGAAGGGCCGGGGGAGGTTTTGCTTCCCCCCGCGGAGAAGCCTGTGCTAGCGGAAGGGTATGACGCCCGCGATCCGCAGGGTGGCGCACCCGCGCCACCCACGCCCCGCGGCGTTCCACTGCCAAGAGGCAAGGAGCGCCTTCCCGCCTCGCCCGAGAGGCCACACACCACGCCCCCGAAAGCAGATGCCGCCATCACGGTGGCTGGGGCTTGCCATCGGCGCCTTCCTGTTCGGAGCGCCGCTTCTGATGAGCAGCCCTGCCATGGCCGGGCCGCGCTCAGCCTGCCTCGACGCCGTCCGCGCGGCCGAGGCGAGGTATGACCTGCCCGACGGGCTGCTGGTGGCGGTTGCCCTGGCCGAGTCCGGGCTGCACGCGCATGCGCTGAACATCGGCGGCCGTGCCTATTATCCCGATTCCCGCGCCGAAGCGCGACGGCTGCTGACCGGCGCCTCGGCACGCCAATCGGTAATGGCCGGCTGCGTGCAGGTGAATGCCCAGGTGCATGCCCCGCGCGGCAGCGACTGGCCGCTGGACCCGCAGAAATCCGCCGACTGGGCGGCCCGCTACCTGCGCCAGCAATACGAGGCCGCCGGCAACTGGGCCGACGCCCTGCGCCGCTGGAACGGTGGCGGTCCGACCTCCATCAAGCTGGTCTGCCGCGTCGAGGCCAAGCTGCAGGTGGTGAATCCGGACAGCACCGTGCTCGGCGCCCCGCGTTGCGGCGGCACCCAGATGGCCCGCGCCCGGCGCGACGGCCGCGCCCTGCTGGAGTTGGCGGAGGCGACGGACTGAGTGAGCATGCCGCCCCGGCCCGCGGGGCGGATCGCGGACAGCAAGAAGCCCGGGGGAAGACTTCCCCCGGGCTTTTGCATGGCCGAAAAGGCAGGTGGACCGCCCCGGCCTCAGGTCTCCAGATAGAAGCGCAACGCGGAGGCGGCGGCGATCAGCCAGACCGCGCCGCCCACCTCGCGGCCTCGCCCGGCCACCAGCTTGACCAGCGCGAAGGCGATGAAGCCCACCCCGATGCCTGAGGCGATCGAGAAGGTGAAGGGCATGGCCAGCGCCGTGACGATGGCCGGCAGGTATTCGGTCGGCTCCTCCCAGGCGATATCCCGCAGGCCCTGTGCCATCAGGCAGGCCACCAGCACCAGCGCCGGGGCGGTGGCGAAGCCGGGGATCGAGGTGGCCAGCGGCGCCAGGAACAGCGTCAGCAGGAACAGCACGGCGACGGTGAGCGCCGTCAGCCCGGTGCGGCCGCCGGCCTGCACGCCCGCCGCGCTCTCGATATAGGAGACGGTGGTGGAGGTGCCGAGCACGGCGCCGATCATCGCGCCGCCCGAATCCGCCATCAGCGCGCGGCCGAGATGCGGCACCGAGCCATCCTTCCGCATCAGCCCGGCGCGGTGCGTGGTGGCGATCAGCGTGCCGGCATTGTCCAGCAGGTCCACGATGAAGAAGGTGAAGACGATGCCGACCAGGCCGATTCCGAGGGCGCCGGCCAGGTCCATCTGCAGGAAGGTCGGCGCCAGCGAAGGGGGCATGGAGAAGATGCCCTGGAACTCGGTCAGGCCGAAGGGAATGCCGAGCAGCGCCGTGACGATGATGCCGATGACGATGCCCCCGGTGATGCCCCGCGCCACCAGGCCGGCGATCAGCACGAAGCCGAGGCAGGAGAGCAGCGTGGCGGGCTGGTGCAGCGAGCCCATGGCCACCAGCGTCGCCGGGTTGTCCACCACCAGCCCCATGCCGCGCAGGCCGATCAGCCCGAGGAAGAAGCCGATGCCGGCGGCGATGCCGAGCTTCAGGGAAAGCGGGATGGAGTTGATCAGCCACTCGCGGAAGCCGGTGACCGAGACCGCGAAGAAGATCATGCCGGAGATGAACACCGCGCCCAATGCCGCCTGCCAGGGCACGCCCATGCCGCCGACCACGGCGAAGGCGAAATAGGCGTTCAGCCCCATGCCCGGCGCCAGGGCGATCGGATAGTTGGCCAGCAGGCCCATCAGCGTGGAGCCGATCGCCGCCGCCAGGCAGGTGGCGACGAAGGCGGCGCCATGGTCGATGCCGGCCGCCGCCATCATCCCAGGATTGACGACGACGATGTAGGCCATGGTGAGAAAGGTGGCGAGGCCGGCCAGAACTTCCTGGCGCGGTGTGGTCCCGCGCTGGGCGAGGCCAAAGAAACGATCCAAGGCGGCTGCTCCCGCGATTTCTGTGGTGCAACAAGATTACCGGTGGCGAAGGGCGTTTAACAGCCGGTGGGTCATGGCCCTACCCTCCCCGGCGCGGCAAACTCGGTCTATGAAGCGGGAAAAGCCGCGCAGGCGGCTCCGCCAGGACAACAGGGATGCCCCACGACCGGCCGCGACGCTCCGGCACAGTGCCGCATGCGCGCGCCGCAACAGGAGACAGGAACCATGGTGTCACGCCGCATGATCGGGACCGCCGCGGGCTTCGCCCTCGCTGCCGCGGCCTCCGCCGCCACGCCCGCCGCCGCCCAGGGCGCGAGCGGCGAATCCACCTTCGAGCGCATCCGCCGCACCAAGAAGCTGCGCACCGCCGCGGTCGCCGGCGCGGCGCCCTACTATCACAAGGACCTCGCCAGCGGGAAATGGAGCGGCTTCTACATCGACCTCGTCACCGCCCTCGCCGAGGAGCTTGAGGCCGAGCTGGAACTGTCCGAGACCACCTGGGGCAACGCCGTCCTCGACCTGCAGTCCAACAAGATCGACATCTTCTTCGGCCTGAACCCGACGCCGAAGCGCGCGCTGGTCATCGACTTCTCCGTCCCCTGCTTCAGCAACGCCTTCAGCTTCATCGCCAAGAAGGGCTTCGAGCCCAAGACGTGGGACGAGCTGAACAAGCCGGAGATGCGCATCTCCACCGATGTCGGCTCCTCGCAGGACCAGGTGGCGACGCGCCTGCTGCCGAAGGCGCAGATCAGCCGCTTCAAGTCGGTGGACGAGGCGACCATGGCCGTGCAGGCCGGCCGCGTGGACGCGCAGTGCCTGGTGATGATGCTGGCGCTGACGGCGGTGAAGAAGAACCCCAATGTCGGCCATGTCGTCGTGCCGCAGCCGGTCTTCGCCACCACCTCCAATGCCGGCTTCCGCCGCGAGCAGGACAAGACCTGGCGCGACTTCGTCAATACCTGGATCGAGTTCAACAAGGGGCTGGGCTTCGTCCGCTCCGTGATCCTGAAGAACATGGAACTGGTGGGCATCTCGGAGTCCGACTTCCCGCCGGGCATCACGCTCTGAGCGCAGCCAGAAGGGGCGCCGCCCCTTCTGGACTTCCCCGCCGGGGAGGCTGAGCCTCCCCGGACCCCTGCATTCCCGGCAGGGTCCCGGAGCTGCACGGCCATCGCTCCGGTGCCGGACGCTGCCGCCTGCTCAACGGACGCCCTGCCCGATGTACCAATGGGACTTCTCGATCCTCTGGAGCTATCGCTGGCTCTTCTGGAACGGCCTCCTCGTCACCCTCGCCTTCACCATCGCCATCGTCGTGCTCGGGCTCGTCGTCGGGCTGGCCGCGGGGCTGCTGCGCCTCGCGCGCTTCGCACCGCTTCGCTGGCTGGCGCAGGCCTATGTCGAGGTGTTCCGCTGCACGCCGATCCTCGTGCAGCTCGTCTGGTTCTACTACGCCCTGCCGATCCTGGCCGGCATCGAGATGACGGCGACCACCGCCGCCGTGCTCGCCCTCTCCCTCTATGGCGGCGCCTTCTACGCCGAGATCGTGCGCGGCGGCATCGCCTCCATCGAGGCGGGACAGACCGAGGCCGCACTCGCTCTGGGCATGACGCCCGGCCAGGCCATGCGCCGCATCGTGCTGCCGCAGGCGCTCAAGCGCATGGTGCCGCCCCTGATGAACCAGTCCATCATCCAGCTCAAGAACACCTCGCTGGTCTCGGTGCTGGCGGTGCCGGACCTGCTCTACCAGGGCCAGGCCGCCGCGCATGACAGCTACCGGCCGCTGGAGATCTATACCCTGGTCGCCGTCCTCTATTTCGCCGTGCTGTTCCCGCTGACACTGCTGGTCGGCCGCCTGGAGCGCCGCCTGGCGCGGGCCGATTGAGAGGAGCCGCCCCGATGAGCACCGCTCCGATGATCGAGGTCGCCGGGCTGAAGAAGGTCTTCGGCGACCACACCGTGCTGCGCAGCGTGGACCTGACGGTGGCGCCCGGCGAGGTGGTCGCGCTGATCGGCCCCTCCGGCTCCGGCAAGTCCACCCTGCTGCGCTGCCTGAACCTGCTGGTGGTGCCGGATGGCGGCGCCGTGCGCGTCGGCGCGCGGAGCTTCCGCTTCGGTGAGGGCGCCAGCCTGCCCGGCACCGGCGAGATGGCGAAGTTCCGCGCCGCGACCGGCATGGTCTTCCAGCAGTTCAACCTCTTCCCGCACATGTCGGCGCTGGCCAATGTGATGGAAGGCCCCGTCACGGTGCGCCGGATGGCGAAGCCGCAGGCCGAGGCGCTGGCGCGCAACCTGCTCGCCAAGGTCGGGCTGGCCGACAAGGTCGAGCAGTATCCGAGCCGGCTCTCGGGCGGGCAGAAGCAGCGCGTCGCCATCGCCCGCGCGCTGGCCATGGAGCCGGCGGTGATGCTGTTCGACGAGGCCACCAGCGCGCTCGACCCCGAGCTGGTGGGCGAGGTGCTGGGCGTCATGCAGTCGCTCGCCGCCGAGGGCATGACCATGGTGATCGTGACCCACGAGATCGCCTTCGCGCGCGAGGTGGCCGACCGCGTCGTCTTCCTGCGGGACGGCGTCATCCTGGAGGACGGCCCGGCGCGGCAGGTGATCGACGCGCCGCGCGAGGAGGCGACGCGCGCCTTCCTCTCCCACTTCCACCGCCAGCGCGAGAACTGAGATGAGCCAGGCTCCCATCATCGACCGCATGCGGGTTTTCCTGGTGGAAAGCCCGATCAAGATGGCCCGCGCCCAGGGCGTGGGCGCCGTGAAGGGCAGCGTCCGGCGGGTGCTGCTGGAGCTGACCACGCGGGACGGCGTCGTGGGCTGGGGCGAGGCCGCCCCCTGGGAAGTCTTCACCGGCACGCCGGAGGGCGCCTTTGCCGCGCTCGACCGCTACCTGCGGCCGCTGATCCTCGGCGCCGATGCGCGGCGGCTCAGGACGCTGATGGCGGCGATGGACCGCACCCTGGTCGGCCACCCCGAGAGCAAGGTGGCGGTGGAAATGGCGCTGCTCGACATCCTCGGGAAATCCACCGGGATGAGCGTGGCCGACCTGCTCGGCGGCCGCGTGCGCGACAGCATCCCCCTCTCCTTCTCCATCGCCGATCCGGACTTCGGCGCCGATCTGGAGCGGATGCACACCATGGTCGCCGGCGGCCACCGGCTGTTCAAGGTGAAGACCGGCGTGAAGCCGCATGCCGAGGACATGGCGCATCTGGAGGCCATCCGCGGCGCCTTCGGCGACAAGGTGGACCTGCGCCTCGACTACAACCAGGCGCTGGAGCCCTTCGGCGCCATGACCATCCTGCGCGACGTGGACCGCTTCCGCCCCACCTTCATCGAGCAGCCAGTGCCGCGCCGCCACCTCGATGCCATGGCCGGCTTCGCCCATGCGCTCGACACGCCCGTCCTGGCTGACGAGAGCTGCTTCGACGCCACCGACCTGCTGGAAGTGGTGCGGCGGCAGGCGGCGGACGCCATCTCGGTCAAGCTGATGAAATGCGGCGGGCTGCTGAAGGCGCAGGCGATGATGGCCATTGCCGACACCGCCGGCCTGCCGGGCTATGGCGGCACGCTGTGGGAGGGCGGCATCGCGCTCGCCGCCGGCACGCAGCTCATCGCGGCCACGCCCGGCATCTCGCTCGGCTGCGAGTTCTACATGCCACACCACGTGCTGACCGAGGACGTGCTGGAGGAGCGCATTCCCAACAAGGACGGCGCGGTGGTGGTGCCGGATGCGCCGGGGCTCGGTATCCGCATCAGCGAGGCCTCGCTGCGGGATGGCGCGAAGCACCTAGCCGTGGCCTGAGGATGGGCAGGAGCGGCCTTCGTGCCGCTCCTGCCCCCGCCGCGCTTCAGAAGCCTTCCAGCACGATCTTGCCTTTGGCCTTGCCGCTTTCCAGCAGCGCATGCGCCTTCCTGAGATTGGCCGCGTTGATCGGCGACATCCGCTCGGTCAGCGTGGTGCGGATACGGCCCGCATCCACCAGCCCGGCGAGCCTGTTCAGCAGCTTGCCCTGCTCCTCCATGTCGGCGGTTTCGAAGATCGGGCGCGTGAACATCAGCTCCCAGTGGATCGAGACCGACTTGCGCTTGAAGCCCACGACATCCAGCGTCTCCGGATCGTCGATCAGGCCGAAGCGGCCCTGCGGCGCGATCAGCGCGGCGATCTCGTCGAGCTGGCGATGCGTTTCATTGGTCGAGAAGACGAAGGCCGGCGCCCCGATCCCCAAGGCCGCCACCTGAGCGGCCAGTGGCGCATGGTGATCCACCACGTGATGCGCGCCCAGCTCCTTCACCCAGCTTCGGGTCTCCGGGCGTGAGGCGGTCGCGATCACCGTCAGGT
Source organism: Roseomonas sp. E05 (assembly GCF_030063475.1). Taxonomy (GTDB): domain Bacteria; phylum Pseudomonadota; class Alphaproteobacteria; order Acetobacterales; family Acetobacteraceae; genus Pseudoroseomonas. The sequence continues at coordinate 255,947 of NZ_JASIRT010000002.1, read as the reverse complement.
CGGTCAGCGCGCGAAGCAGCTGGATCGCCAGCGAACCGACGCCGCCGGCACCGCCGATGATCAGGACGGCCTTGGCCGCGCCGGGCACGGGCCGCGCCACGTCCAGGCGGTCGAACAGCATTTCCCAGGCCGTGATCGCGGTCAGCGGCAGCGCCGCCGCCTCCGCCGCCGTGAGCGAGGCCGGCTTGCGGCCGACGATGCGCTCATCGACCAGGTGGAACTCGCTGTTGGTCCCTGGGCGGATCAGCGATCCTGCATAGAAGACCTCGTCCCCGGGGTTGAAGGAGCGCACGCCCTCGCCGGCGGCGACCACCGTCCCGACGGCGTCCCAACCAAGCACCTTCCACTGCCCCGGCTCGGCCGGAACGCTGCGCCGGACCTTGTAGTCGGCCGGGTTGACCGAGATGGCCTGGACCTCGACCAGGAGATCCCGCCCGTGCGGCACCGGCTTGTCGAGCTGGACGTCGACCAGCGCGTCCGCGCGCTCCAGCGGACCGGCGGACTGATAGGCAACGGCTTTCATCGGCTTCGCTCCGTTTGCAATGGCCTCCAACTGTGCCTACCGTCGTGAGGAGCCAATACGCACAAGCACCGCCCATAGTGTTGAAAAGGATACCGTGATGGCCAAGGCCCGGCACCTGCGCCTCGACTGCAATCCCGGCTGCGCGGTGGAAGCGGCGATCAGCCTGATCGACGGCAAGTGGAAATGCGTGGTGCTGTTCCACCTCCTGGGCGGCACCCTGCGCTTCAACGAGATCCGGCGGCAGATCCCCGGCGTCACGCAGCGCATGCTGACAAATCAGCTGCGGGAACTGGAGGAGGATGGGCTGATCGAGCGCCGCGTCTATGCCCAGGTGCCGCCCAAGGTGGAGTACAGCCTCTCCCCCCTGGGGCGCAGCATCGAGCCCATCCTGCTTGCCCTGAAGGACTGGGGCGACGCCAACCTCAGCCGCTTCGGCAAGCCCGCGGCGGCGCGGGAGGCCGCCGACCGGGCCGCCTGAGTCTTCCGGCCCAAGAAAAAACGCCCCGGGGTTTCCCCCGGGGCGCTTCCGTTTGCCCAAACCGCAGCGCGGTTCAGACGGTCCAAACCGCTGCGCGGTTCAGACGGAGTAGTACATCTCGAACTCGACCGGGTGCGGGGTGTGCTCGAACTTGTACACCTCGGACCACTTCAGCTCGATGTAGCTCTCGATCTGGTCCTGGGTGAAGACGTCGCCGGCGAGCAGGAACTCGTGGTCGGCGGCGAGCGACTCCAGCGCCTCGCGCAGCGAGCCGCAGACCGTCGGGATGCCCTTCAGCTCCTCCGGCGGCAGGTCGTAGAGGTCCTTGTCCATCGCCTCGCCCGGATGGATCTTGTTCTTGATGCCATCGAGGCCGGCCATCAGCATGGCGGCGAAGGCCAGGTAGGGGTTGGCGGTCGGGTCGGGGAAGCGGACCTCGACGCGCTTCGCCTTCGGGCTCGTCGCGTAGGGGATGCGGCAGGAGGCCGAGCGGTTGCGGGCGGAATAGGCCAGCAGCACCGGCGCCTCGAAGCCCGGGATCAGGCGCTTGTAGGAGTTGGTGGACGGGTTGGTGAAGGCGTTCAGCGCCTTGGCGTGCTTGATGATGCCGCCGATGTACCACAGCGCCTGGTCGGACAGGTCGGCATAGCCGTTGCCGGCAAAGACCGGCTTGCCCGCCTTCCAGATCGACTGGTGCACGTGCATGCCCGAGCCGTTGTCGCCATAGATCGGCTTCGGCATGAAGGTCGCCGTCTTGCCGTAGCTGTGCGCGACGTTGTGGATGACGTACTTGTAGATCTGCATGTGGTCGGCCTGCTGCACCAGCGGACCGAACTTCGTGCCGAGCTCATGCTGCGACTGCGCCACCTCGTGGTGGTGCTTCTCGCCGGCGACGCCCATCTCGATCATGGTCGAGAGCATCTCGGCGCGCAGGTCGCTCTCGCTGTCGACCGGCGGGACCGGGAAGTAGCCGCCCTTGACCACCGGGCGGTGGCCCATGTTGCCCTCGGGGAAATCCTTCAGGCTGGCACCCGGACCCTCGACGCTGTCGAGCTGGTAGATGCCGTAGTTGCCACCCGTGCCGAACTTCACGTTGTCGAAAATGAAGAACTCGGCCTCGGGGCCGAAGAAGGCGGTGTCACCGATGCCGGTGGAGGCGAGATAGGCCTCGGCCTTCTTCGCGGTCGAGCGCGGGTCGCGGTTGTAGGCCTGACCGGTGGAGGGCTCGATGATGTCGCAGAACAGGATCAGCTGCGGCTTCGCGGCGAACGGGTCCATGCAGGCGGATGCCGCATCCGGCATCAGGATCATGTCGGACTCGTTGATCGCCTTCCAGCCGGCGATCGAGGAGCCGTCGAACATGATGCCGTCCGTGAAGATCTCCTCCTCGATGGTGGAGACGTGCTGGGCGGTGTGTTGCCACTTGCCGCGCGGGTCCGTGAACCGGAAGTCCACGTACTCGACGCTGTTCTCCTTGATCATCTCCATGACCTTGGAGACGGCATTGCTGGACACTGCGGTAGGCTTCTTCGCCATCGTGTGCGGTCCTGTTCCCCTAAGACACTTCAAGAAGTCCGCGGGACCAGGGCCCTCCCCCGTCCCCGCGGCGGCATGGGCAGGGGGTGCCCCGAAGAGCCGCCCCCTGCCGCCGCCTCAGCCGGCCAACCGCCTCCCCAGGCGGGGGCGGCCGGAAAACCTGCGCTTAGACCGCGTCCTCGCCCCGTTCGCCGGTGCGGATGCGGATCACCTCCTGCACGTCGGAGACGAAGATCTTGCCGTCGCCGATCCGCCCGGTGCGCGCCGCGGCCTGGATGGCCTCGATGGCGCGCTCGGCCACGTCGTCGGAGCAGACCACCTCGATCTTCACCTTGGGCAGAAAGTCGACGACGTATTCGGCGCCGCGGTACAGCTCGGTGTGACCCTTCTGGCGGCCGAATCCCTTCGCCTCGAGCACCGTCAGGCCCTGCAGCCCGATCTCGTGCAGCGCGTCCTTCACCTCATCGAGCTTGAAGGGCTTGATGATCGCCTCGATCTTCTTCATCGGCTCCGTTCCGGCCCACCCCCCTTTTCGGCGCTGATCGCCGCCGCGGGGTGCGTGCCGTCCTTTCCTCCTCCCGGGTTGCCGCCCCTTCCTTGACCGTCACGGGCGCCGGGGCGGTTCGAGTTGCTGTGTTGCATGAGGCAGGCCAAGCCGGCAATGGGATGGGAAGGGTTTTTGCGGAAGCTTAGACAGGGCTTCGCCCGCCGATAAGGCAGGCTGCCTGCCGAAGTGGCAGCCATGCGCCAGGAATGGTTGCACGCCAGGGCCGAGGCACCCATTATCCCCGCTTCGCCCGAGGCCGGGGCGCGGGGTTCGACAGCCCCGGAGCGTCGGGCCGCGCCAGCCCCGACCCTCCGCCATGGGGCGCCTTCAGGGATACCGCACCCTTCGATGAAGCCGCAGAACGACCTGCTCTCCGCCACCGGAACCACCGTCTTCACCGTGATGTCGGCCCTGGCCGTGCAGCATGGCGCGATCAATCTCGGCCAGGGCTTCCCCGACTATGATGGGCCGGAGGACGTGGTGCGCGCCGCCGCCGAGGCGCTGCTCGACAACCGCAACCAGTATCCCCCGCTGACCGGCCTGCCCGAGCTGCGCCAGGCGGTGGCGGCCGCGAATCGGCGCTTCTACGGGCTGGAGATCGACCCGAACGCCGAGGTGGTGGTGACCTCCGGCGCCACCGAGGCCCTGACGGCCTGCCTGATGGCGGTGCTGAACCCGGGCGACGAGGTGGTGCTGCTGGAGCCGCTCTACGACACCTACCTGCCGGTGGTGAAGCTGCTCGGTGCGGTGCCGAAGCTGGTGCGCCTCTCGCCGCCCAAATGGGAGCTGCCGCGGGCCGAGCTGGCCGCCGCCTTCGGCCCCAAGACCAAGGCGATCCTGCTCAACTCGCCGATGAACCCGGCCAGCAAGGTGTTCACCGCCGCCGAGCTCGCCTTCATCGCCGAGCTGTGCCAGCGGCACGACACCTACGCCATCTGCGACGAGGTCTATGAGCACCTGACCTTCGACGGCTGGAAGCACATTCCGCTGATGACCCTGCCGGGCATGCGCGAGCGCTGCCTGCGTATCGGCTCGGCGGGCAAGACCTTCAACCTCACGGGCTGGAAGGTCGGCTACATCACCTGCGACCGCAGCCTGGCGCCAAATGTCGCCAAGGCGCACCAGAACCTGACCTTCACCACCGCGCCGAATTTGCAGCGCGCGGTGGCCGTCGGCCTGGCGAAGGATGATCGCTACTTCACCGAACTCGCCGCCGACCTGCAGGCGAAGCGCGACCGGCTTTCGGCCGGGCTGGCGGCACTCGGCTTCGGCGTGCTGACCAGCCAGGGCAGCTACTTCGTTACCGCCGACTTCACGCCGCTCGGATTCGCGGGCGATGACGTGGCCTTCTGCCGCCACATCACCGAGACGGCAAAGGTGACGGCGATTCCGGTCTCCGCCTTCTATGCAGGGGCGGATGCGCCGCACCACTTCGTGCGCTTCGCCTTCTGCAAGCGGATGGAGGTGCTGGACGAGGCGCTGGCGCGGCTCACCGCCTGGAAGGCATCCCGCGACACCGGCAGCCTGGCCGCCGCCAGCTAGAGCAGATCCCGCTCCGATGGCATCATCGGAACGGGTGAAGATGCTCGTCAAAACAAAATGCTCTAGCATGGGCGGGGGCGGCGCCGCCCCCGCACGCCCTCTGCCCGGAGTCTGCCGCGCACCGCCGTTTTGAAGCAGCAGCGGCACGGGAATGCTGGCCAGCGGCTTCGGCACTTGCTAAGCAGCGCCGCCAACGATTCCGGCGGTCAAAAAAAGCCCGCTGCCAGCAACGAGAGTCACACACAGATGTCGAAAGCCTTCCTCTCCCAGGTGATCCAGGATTCCGTCGGCTGCACCGGCGTCGCCGCCAATCGCGCGGCGAGCGACCTGGTCGCGGCGATCATCAAGGAGATGAAGAAGAGCGGCGGCTTCACCCTGCCGAGCTTCGGCACCTTCTCCGTGCGCAAGACCAAGGCGCGCAAGGCGGTGAACCCGCGCACCGGCGAGCCGGTGAAGGTGAAGGCTGGCAAGACCGTGCGCTTCAAGGCCTCGCCGAACCTGAAGAAGGCGGTCTGAACCCGCCTGCCGTGGCCGCATGGAGCGGCCACGGCGTCGCGCGCCCTTACTGGTCGCGCCAGGGCTTGCGGGCCCACATATCCTGCAGCTTGCCGTCCAGGCCAAGCACCGCCTCGCGGTACTGCGCGCCGACCGCGCCCTGCACCGGCAGGCCCGCACGCTTGGCATCCGCCAGGAATTGCGGGTCCGCCAGGGCCGCGGCGAAGGCCGCCGTCAACTTCCGCTGCATCTCCTCCGGCAGGCCCGGCGGCCCGACGATGCCGCGCTGAGCGGTCGCCACCACGGAGACGCCCTGCTCCTTCAGCGTCGGCACCTCGGGCAAGGAGGGATCGCGTTCCGCGCCGCCCTGCGCGAGGCAGCGGAAGCGCCCGTCGCGGAAGCCCGGCAGGCCCTCGCTGACGTTGAAGCAGCCGAGATCGAGATGACCGCCCAGCACGGCGGTCTGCAGCGGCGCCGCGCCGTTGAAGGGCACATGGCTGAAGCGGGCGCCCGGCACTGCCTCCTCCACCAGCAGCATCAGCAGATGGTCGTCCGAGCCGATGCCGGTGGTGCCGAGGCTCAGCATTCCCGGCTCCTTCTTCGCGCGCGCCAGCAGGTCGGCGAGGTCGCGGATGGGGGAGTCCTTGTTCACCCAGAGCCCGCCGGGATCATCCACCACATTCGCGATGTAGGAGAGCTCGTTCACCTTGTAGCGGACCGGCCGCTCGAAGGGGATCGTCATCAGCGCCGGCGAGGAGACCGCACCCAGCGTGTAGCCATCGGGGCGCGCGTTGAAGGCGGCCTCCATGCCGATCTGGCTGCCGGCGCCCGGCCGGTTCTCCACCACGAAGGTGGCTCCGGGCAGATGGCGCTGCACGGCGGGCAGGATCATCCGCGCCATCTGGTCCACCCCGCCGCCCGGCGGATAGGGCACGATCACCATGATCGGCCGGTCACCCGGCCAGGTGGTGGCGGCAAGCGCCGGGCGGGCCAGCAGGGCGCCCGCCCCCAGCAGCCCGAGGCTGCGACGCGTCAGGTTCATCATTCCGGTTCCTTTCCTCCAGGCGCCACGCGGCGCCCGCCCCCTCTCCCGGAGGGCGTGGCGCCAGGGGCCGGTCAGCTCTTCCTGCGGCTCGCCTCGTAGCGCGCCTTGTTCTCGGCATTCGGCGGATAGAGGCCCGGCAGCGCCGCGCCGCCTTCCACCTCGCCCATGATCCAGCTCTCCTGCGCCTCCTGTTCGGCGGCGAGCCCGGTCACCTCGTCCACCAGCGCCTGCGGGATCAGCACGGCGCCGTCGTCATCCACGACCACGACATCGTTCGGGAAGACGGCGACGCCGCCGCAGCCCACCGGCTCCTGCCAGTTGATGAAGGTGAGGCCGGCCACCGAGGGCGGCGCCGCGTTGCCCTGGCACCACACCGGCAGGCCGGTGCCGATGACGCCGGCCCCGTCGCGCACCACGCCATCGGTGATCAGCGCCGCCACCTTCCGCTTCGCCATGCGCGCGCAGAGGATGTCGCCGAAGATGCCGGCATCGGTCACGCCCATCGCGTCGGCGATGGCGATGACGCCCTCGGGCATCGCCTCGATCGCCGAGCGGGTGGAGATCGGGTTGGACCAGGAGGCCGGCGTCGCCAGGTCCTCGCGCGCGGGCACGAAGCGCAGCGTGAAGGCACGGCCGACGAGGCGCGGCTGGCCCGGCTTCAGCGGGCGGGTGCCGCGCATCCACACGTTGCGCAGGCCCTTCTTCAGCAGCACCGTCGTCAGCGTCGCGGTGGAGATGCCGGAAAGGGTCTCGATGATCTTCGGGTCGAGCGGAAGAACGTCCACGGCCATTGTCGGAAGGTCCTGTTGCAGTCTCAGATGCTGGGGATCAGCCCGCCATCCACGCGGATGACCGAGCCGTTCACGTAGGAGGCGCGCGCCGAGGCGAGGAAGGCCACCACGTCGCCATACTCCTCCGGCTTGCCGTAGCGGCCAGCGGGGATGGAGCCGGTGCTCTCGGCGGAGACCTCCTCCACCGCGCGGCCCTCGCGCTTCGCCTTCTGCTCGTCGAGGAACCTGATGCGGTCGGTCGCCACGCGGCCGGGCAGCACGATGTTCACCGTGATGCCGTCCCGCGCCACCTCGCGCGAGAGCGTCTTGGACCAGCCCACCAGCGTCGAGCGCAGCGCGTTGGAGATGCCGAGATTGGGGATCGGCGCCACCACGCCCGAGGAGGTGCTGGTGATGACGCGGCCCCACTTCGCCGCCTTCATGCCCGGCAGCACGCGGTCGGTCAGCGCGATGACGGAGAGCACCATGGCGTTGAAGTGCTTCGCCCAGAGCGCCGGGTCCTGGCCGCTGGCCGGCGTCGGCGGCGGGCCGCCGGTGTTGTTCACCAGCACCTGCACCGGGCCGAGCGTCTCCTCGATCCGCTGCACGTGGCCGTCGATCGCGGCGAGGTCGGCGAGGTCCCATTCGATGGCCATCGCCTCGGCGCCGAGCGCCTTCACCTCGCCCTCGATGCGCTTCAGCCCCTCGGCGCTGATATCGGCCAGCGCCAGCTTCGCGCCCTCGGCCGCCAGCGCCTTGGCGATGGCGCCGCCCAGACCGCCGCCGGCGCCCAGCACCAGCGCCGTCCGGCCCTTGAGGCCCAGATCCATGGCCATTCTCCCAAGTCGGTTCAGCGGCCAGTCTGGACAGGGCGAGGGCAAAGAAAAACCCTTCCTTTCCCGCTTTCGGAAGATAGTTTTCCTTTCCGATGGACACGCGCTTCCTGGAGAGCTTCGTGGCCGTGGTCGAGGAAGGTTCGATCGCCGCCGCGGCCCGCCGCCTGCACCTGACGCCCGCCGCCCTGGCCCAGCGCATCCGCGCGCTGGAGGCCGAGCTGGAGGCGCCGCTGCTGCTGCGCGCCGGCCGCAGCGTCGCTGCCTCCGAGGCGGGCCTCGCCATCCTGGAGCGCGCCCGCATCCTGCTGCGGGAGGTGCGCGACCTGCGCGACAGCGCCGCCGGCGGCGGCCTGGCCGGCGAGCTGCGCCTCGGCGCCATCGCCACCGCCCTGACCGGCCTGCTTCCCGCCATGCTGGCCCGCATGGCCACGCGCTATCCGCAACTGGAGATGCATATTTCCCCCGGCATCTCCACGGAGCTTTACCGCCGCGTGCTGCTGGGCGAGCTGGACGCGGCGCTGATCGTGCAGCCGGAATTCGCCCTGCCGAAAAGCTGCGAATGGCGCCTGCTGCGCGAGGAGCCGCTGGTCGTGCTGGCTCCCGCCGCCCTGCGGCAGACCGACCCGCACGCGCTGCTCAGCAGCGAACCCTTCATCCGCTACGACCGCAACCAGTGGGGCGGCCGCCTCGCCGACCGCTACCTGCGCGAGGCGCGCATCCGCCCGCGCGACCGCTTCGAACTCGATGCGCTGGATGCCATCGCCGTCATGGTGGATCGCGGTCTGGGCGTCTCGCTGGTGCCGGACTGGGCGCCACCCTGGCCGGCGGGGCTGGCGCTTGCGAAGCACAGCCTGCCCCGCCCCTTCCCGCCCCGGCGCCTCGGGTTGCTCTGGACGCGCAATGCGGCCCGCGCGCGGCTGGTGCGGGCATTCCTGGAACAGGGAAGTCTGGGGGAATGAATTCCCCCAGGCCCCCTTCTTTTTCCTTCGAGTTTTACGCCGCCACCTGCTGCGGTGCCGGCTCAACCACAGTGGGCGCTTCGCGCAGGCGCAGCAGCAAGGCCTGAATCGGGTGCTTCAGCGATACGCCCTCGAAGCGCTTCACCTGACTACGGCAGGAATAGCCGGTGACGAGCAGGCGCTCGCCTTCCGCCGCCACATGCTGCTGCCAGCCCAGCTCATAGAGCCGGCGGGAGACCTCCTGGTGCTCCGCCTCGTGCCCATAGGTGCCGGACATGCCACAGCAGCCCGAGGCCAGCACCTTCAGCGGTGCTCCAAGCCGGGCGAAGACCGCCTGCCACTCCTTGACGGAACCGGCGGCATTGGTGCGCTCGGTGCAATGCGGCAGCAGCGCGAAGCCCTCCCCCGCCGGCAGCTGCGGCAACAAAGCGAGGCGCTTCGCAAGGAACTCCTGCGGCAGCAGCACGCGCGGAACGTTGCGCACCATGCCCGGATACTCGCCGCGATAGGTCAGCGTCATCGAGGGGTCGATGCCGATCAGCGCCACGCCGCTCTGCGCCAGTTCGCGAAGCATGTCGGTGTTCGCCTGCGCCTGCCGGCGGAAGGCGCCGAGAAAGCCATGCACGTGCAGCGGCTTGCCGTTCGGGCGGAAGGGCGCCAGCCAGGGCGTGAAGCCCATGCGCTGCAGCGCCTCGGCGAAGTCCAGCACCAGACCCGTCTCGAAATGGGTGGTGAAGGCATCCTGCACGATGACGACATGCCGCTCGCGCTCGCCCTCCGGCACCCCGGCCAATGCCTCCCGTGTGGCGAGCGCGACGCCACGCGCGGCAGCCTCCCGCGGCAGATCGATGCCGCTGAGCAGCGGCGCATCCACCAGACCCACCTTCGCCGTCATCCAGCGCCCCACGGCGCTGCCGAGCAGCGCATTGGCGAGGCCCGGCATCCGCGCGCCGAGCGGCAGCATCCATTCCAGGCTGCCCACCGCATGGTCCTTCGGCGGGCGCAGGTAGCGGCCGTAGTAGAGTTCCAGGAACTTCGCGCGGAAGCTCGGTACGTCCACCTTGATCGGGCACTGGCCGGAGCAGGACTTGCAGGCGAGGCAGCCATCCATGGCGTCCTTCACCTCGTTGGAGAAGTCCACCTCGCCCTTGTTCCGCGCCAGCGTGTTGCGCAGGCGGGACCAGAAGCCGCCCGCACCGGTGCCGGCGCGCAGCCGCTCGGCCTCGGCGGCCGGGTCCACGCCCGCGTCCGAGAGCTGCCGCAGCCATTCGCGGAACAGGCTGGCGCGGCCCTTCGGCGAGTGGCGCCGGTCGCCCATCGCCTTGAAGGAGGGGCACATCGCGTCCAGCGGGTCCCAGTTGAAGCAGGCGCCGTTGCCGTTGCAGTGCAGCGCCTCGTCATAGGCGGCGCGCACCGGCTGCGGAATGGTGCGGTCGAGCTGGCCGCGCATCGGCACCTTGTCGATGGCCAGCAGCGCCTCGCCATCCGGCGCCGCGATCTTGCCGGGGTTGAGCTGGTTGCGCGGGTCGAAGGCCGCCTTCAGGGCCTGCAGGCTGGGATAGAGCGGACCGAAGACCTCCGGCACGTATTCCGAGCGCACGCCCTTGCCATGCTCGCCCCAGAGCAGGCCGCCATACTTGCGGGTCAGGGCGAAGACCTCGTCGGAAACCTCGCGGATCATCCGCTCGGCGCCCTCGGCCTTCATGTCGATGGCCGGGCGCACATGCAGCACGCCGGCATCCACATGGCCGAACATGCCGTATTCCAGGCCGCGCCGGTCCAGCGCCGCGCGGAACTCGGCGATATAGTCCGCCAGGTTCTCCGGCGGCACGGCGGTGTCCTCGACGAAGGGGATCGGCCGCTTCTCGCCCTGCATGTTGCCGAGCAGCCCGACGCCGCGCTTGCGCATGCCCTGGATGCGCTCGCCCGCCGCGTCCCAGGCGACGGTGTAGCCGCGCCGGCCGGCGGCGCGGCCTTCGGCCTTCAGCAGGTCCTCCACCGGGTCGAGCCTGGCGCGCACCTCCGCCTCGGTGTCGCCGACGAACTCGATCAGGTTGATGCCGGCGGCCGCACCTTCCGGATCGTCGGGGAAGAACTCCTTGATGCCCTCCCAGACGATGTCGTCACGCGCCAGGCCGAGCACCTTGCTATCCACCGTCTCCACCGATGCGGCGCCGAGCGCCATCAGCGTGCGGGCGTCACGCAGGGCGGCGTCGAAGCTGTCGTAGCGCAGGTTGATCAGCGCGCTGCGCTTCGGGATGGGCAGCACGCGGATCTTCGCCTCGGCGATCATCGCCAGCGTGCCCTCGGAGCCGCAGAGCACCGCGTTCAGGTTGAATCGCCCCTGGTCGTCGCGCAGATGGGCGAGGTCGTAGCCGGTCAGGCAGCGGTTCAGCGGCGGGAAGCGGTCGGCGATGAGCTGCGCCTGCTCGCGCGCGATGCCGTCGGCGACGCGGTGGATGGCGCCCACCATGTCCTGCCGGCGGGCGACGGTGGTCAGCGCCGCCTCGTCCAGCGGCGCGGAATCCCACACCGTGCCGTCCAGCAGCACGACCTTCAGCGCCAGCACGTGGTCGCGCGTCTTGCCGTAGAGGCAGGAGCCCTGGCCGCAGGCATCGGTGCTGATCATGCCGCCGAGCGTCGCCCGGTTGCTGGTGGAGCATTCGGGGGCGAAGAACAGGCCGAGCGGCTTCAGCGCCGCGTTCAGCGCGTCCTTCACCAGGCCGGGCTCGACCCGCACCCAGCCCTCCTCCTGGTTGATCTCCAGGATGCGGTTCATGTGGCGGGAGACATCCACCACGATGCCGTCGGTCAGCGATTGGCCGTTGGTGCCGGTGCCGCCGCCGCGCGGGGCGAAATGCACGCCGGCGAAGCGGGGATCGGCCGAGACCTTCGCGATCCGCACCAGATCCTCCGCATCGCGCGGGAAGACCACGGCCTGCGGCTGGCGCTGATAGATGGAGTTGTCCGTCGCCATGACGGTGCGGTCGTCGAAGCGGGCGGAGATTTCGCCGGCGAAGCCGCGCAGCCGCAGCTCGTCCAGGAAGGCCAGGGCGGGCGCGGCCGGAGCGGGCAAGGCGGCAAGGCGGGGGATCATCGGGGAGACGGCCTTCTCTGGGGAAGCCGGCCAGGGCGGCCGGCCTCCGGTAGCTGAATGCTTCAGATGGACATGGGGCGCCCGGGGGAGAACCCTCCCCCGCCGCGGGTCATTCGCCTTTCCAGACCGGGGTGCGCTTGTTCAGGAAGGCGTCCATGCCTTCGCGGAAGTCCTGGCTCATGTAGCACATCAGCACCAGGTCGCGGCCCTCCTCGGAGCTGATCTGCGGCCGCAGCCGGGCGATCGCCTCCTTGGTGGCGCGCAGCGTCAGCGGGGCATTGTTGGCGATGGTGCGGGCCAGCTCCAGGGCGCGCGCCTGCAGGTCGCCGCCCTCCGGCACCACCTCGTGCAGCAGGCCCATCGACTTCGCCTCCTCCGCGTCATAGAGGCGGGCGGTGAAGATCATCTCCTTGACGCGGGAGGGGCCGACCAGCGCCACCAGCCGCGAGAAGGCCCCCATGGAGAGAATGTTGCCGAGCGTCCGGGCGATCGGGAAGCCGAATCGGGCATTCGCCGCGCCGACCCGGATGTCGCAGGAGGCTGCGATGGCCCCGCCGCCGCCGGTGCAGGCCCCGTTGATGGCGGCGATGATCGGCTTCGGGCAGGACTCCAGCTTGGTGACGATGCGGCCGATCCGCTCCTCGTACTGGATCGCGTCCTCGGGCGTCTTGAAGGCGCGGAACTGGTTGATGTCGGTGCCGGCGGCGAAGGCCTTGTCGCCCGCGCCGGTCAGGATGATGGCGCGGACCGACTTGTCCTCCGCGACCTCCTCGCAGAAGGCGCCCAGCCGCTCGTACATGGCGAAGGTGAAGGCGTTGCGCGCCTGGGGCCGGTTGAAGGTGACGCGGGCAATCCCGCCCTCCAGCGTCTCGAAGAGGATGTCGTCGGCGTCGCTCATGATCGGGCTTCCCTCGGTTCCGTTCCCTCGGGCGCACCGGCTGCCGCCTTGGGCAGGCGAGGCCGCGCCCTCACCTTCGCTCTTACGAGCCGCCCCCGCGGCTGTAAACGGGGCGCTCCGGAGGGCCCTTCATCGAAACTTCATCAGTCCCCCCTGCCCGAACCACGCCGGGACGGCTAGGTGGAACGCCGCCTTCCCGGGTAAGGACACGACATGATGCGGCGTTCGAGCTTTCTGCTGCTGGGCCTCTCGGTCCTGGCGACCCCCTTCCTGCCCCTGGCCGCCACCACGGCCCAGGCGGAGCCTTCCGGCTCGCTGGTGCTCTACACCAGCCAGCTTGAGCCGGATGCCGCGCGCACCGTGGAGCTGTTCCAGAAGCGCTATCCGCAGGTGAAGGTCGAGTGGGTCCGCGGCGGCACCAACCAGATCATGCCGCGCCTGCGGGCCGAGATCGCCGCTGGCGCACCGAAGGCCGACGTGCTGCTGCTGGCCGACAGCCTGACCTTCGAGGGGCTGAAGCAGGAGGGCCTGCTGCGGCCGAGCCCGGAGGTGCAGACGGGCAACACGCCCGCCGCCGTGCATGACGCCGGCCGCACCTATTTCGGCACCAAGCTGCTGACCACCGGCATCGTGATGAACACCCGCGCCCCCTTCACCCCGAAGAGCTGGGCCGACCTGCTTCGCCCCGAGGCACGGAACATGACCGCCATGCCTTCGCCCAGCGTCTCCGGCGCGGCGGCGATCCATGTCCAGGCGGTGGCGCAGGCGCCCGGGCTCGGCTGGGACTACTGGGAGAAGCTGGCCAAGGCCGGGCTGCAGCCGCGCGGCGGCAATGGCGCGGTGATGCAGGCGGTGGCCGGCGGCGAGCGCGCCTTCGGCATGGTGGTGGACTACATGCCGATCCGCGAGGCGGCGAAGGGCGCCCCGGTGCGTTTCATCTTCCCGGAGGAGGGCGTCAGCGCCATTACCGAACCGGCGGCGATCCTGAAGTCCAGCAAGAACCCGGAGGCGGCGGCCGCCTTCATCTCCTTCCTGCTCTCCAAGGAGGGTCAGGAACTGGCCTCCAGCCAGGGCTTCCTGCCGGCGGATCCCAATGTGGCGCCGCCGGAGGGCTTCCCCGACCCCAAGACCATCAAGCTGCTGCCCTTCGACGCTCATCAGGCGGTGGAGAACCGGGAGCAGGATCTGCGCCGCTTCAACCAGATTGTCGGTCAGTAACCCTCCGGCGGCGCCCTCGCGGGCGACGTCGAAACCCCTGCGGCTGCGCGGCGCCGCCCTGCGCCAGCGCTGGCGGCTGCCTGTCTTCCCGACCTTGGCACTGGTCTGGCTGAGCCTGGTCGGCTTGGCGCCGGCGCTGCGCCTGCTGGCCGAGGCCGTCGGCCCGGCCCTGCCCCGGCTGTTCGAAGACGCGGGCGTCTGGCGCGCCGCCGGGCGCAGCCTCCTGGTGGCGGGCGGTGCGGCAGTGCTGGCCACCCTGCTGGGCACCGCCCAGGCCGGGCTGCTGCTGCTGCGCGACCTCCCATGGCGGCGCGGGCTGATCTTCCTCTGCATCCTGCCGCTGCTGGTGCCGGCGCAGATCCTGGCGCTGGCCTTCATCCAGATGGGCGGCCCCTCCTCGCCGCTGCTGCTGGCGCTCGGCCTCGCCCCGCCGCTGGGCACCACCAACCCGTTCTACGGCGCGGGCGGCATGATGCTGCTGCTCGGCATCCAGGGCGCGCCGCTGGTGCTGCTGGCGATCGCCGCGCTGGTGCGCCGGGTGCCGGGCGAATTGCTGCCCGCCGCCCGCGGCATGGGCGCCAGCCCCGGCGTGGCGCTGCGGCGAGTGGTCTGGCCGCTGCTGCTGCCGGGCGTGCTGGCAGGGGCGGGCCTCGCCTTCGTGGCGGCGCTGGGCAATTTCGGCATCGCCGCGCTGCTTGGCATTCCCGGCCGCTATACCCTGCTGACGGTGCTGATCTGGCAGCGGCTCTCCGCCACCGGACCGGCGGCGCTGTCGCAGGTGGCGGTGCTGTCGCTGCTGCTGGCGCTGCTCGCCCTGCCCGGCCTGCTGACGCAGTTCGTGGCGGCGCGGCGCTCCGGCTGGGCAGCGGGCCGGCCCTTCGAGCCGATCGCCGCCAGCCCCCTCGCCCGTGCCGCCCTGGTTCCGCTCGGTCTCTATCTGGCGCTGGTGCTGGCGCTGCCCCTCGCCGCGCTGACGGTCTCGGCGCTGGTGCCGGCGATGGGCGTGCCGGTCTCGCCGGCCACCATCACGCTGCGGCACTTCGCCGCCACCCTGGCCCCTGGCGCGCATACCTTCGCGGCGCTCGGCAACTCTCTTCTCCTGTCGGGCGTCGCGGCCCTGCTGCTCGCCCTCGCGGCGCTGCCCGTCGCGCTGGCCCTGCGCCACCGCCCCGTGCGCTGGGCGACGATGGGGGCCGACCTTCCCTATGCCCTGCCCGGCGCCTGCACCGCCGTCTCCGTCATCCTGCTGGTGCTCGGGCTGCCGGGCGGCGGCGCCGTCTATGGCACGCTGGGCCTGATCCTCTTCGCCTACCTGGCCCGCTTCCAGGCCCTCGCCCTGCGGCCGGTGGCCGCCGCGGCGGCGCGGCTGGACCCGGCGCTGGAACACGCCGCGCGCGGCATGGGAGCGGGGCCGATGCTGCGCCTGGTGGTGATCCACCTGCCGCCCCTCGCCCCTGCGCTGGCGGCAGGCGCGATCCTCGTCATGCTGCTGGCGGTGAACGAGGTGACGGTCAGCAGCCTGCTGCGCGGCCCCGGCACGGTGACGCTCGGCGTGCTGGTGTTCAACCTGCAGGACGGCGGCCAGAGCCCGCAGGCGGCGGCGGTCTCCTGCCTCTCTCTGCTGCTGGTGGCGGGGCTGATGGCGGCGGCCACGCTGCTCGGGCGGCGCCTGCCGGCCGGCACTCTGCCCTGGCGCCCCTGACGGGGGGGGGGAGCCTATTTTGCCCCTTGCCGCCCGAGGCCATCTGCCGGCCTGAGAGCGGGACCATGTTTCAACCCGAAGGAGAACAACCTTGGCGACATCCTCCGCCTTGCAGCGCCTGGCGCCCTATGCACTGGCCGCGCTGCGCATCATGGCCGCGCTGCTGTTCATCGAGCACGGCACCCAAAAGCTGCTGGGCTTTCCGGCGCCGCCCGCGAGCGGCAGCCTGCCCGCCGCCTTCACGCTCTCCTGGGTGGCGGGGGTTCTCGAACTCTTCGGCGGACTGCTACTGGTGCTGGGCCTGTTCACGCGGCCGGCCGCCTTCGTGCTCGCGGGGCAGATGGCGGTGGCCTATTTCATGGCGCACGCGCCGCGCAGCTTCTTCCCCGTCCTGAATGGCGGCGACGCGGCCATCCTGTTCTGCTTCATCTTCCTGTATCTGGTGTTCGCCGGCCCGGGCGCCCTGAGCCTGGACGGGCGCCGGCGCTGAGCCGCCGCCGGGCGGGGTTCCTCACCCCGCCCGGACCTCTCCCGTCAGCGATCTTCCAGATCGAGGGCGTAGCCGGCGCTGCGGACGGTGCGGATGATGTCCACCTCGCCCTCCCCGTTCACCGCCTTGCGCAGCCGGCGGATATGCACGTCCACCGTGCGCGGCTCGACATGGATGTCGCGGCCCCAGACGGCGTCCAGCAGCTGCTCGCGCGAGAAGACACGGCCCGGGTGCTGCAGGAAGAACTCCAGCAGCCGGTACTCGGTGGGGCCGAGATGCAGCGCGCGGCCACCGCGCGAGACGCGATGTGCATCCTGGTCCATCGTCACGTCATGCCAGCTCAGCGTGCCCTTGGCCGCGATGCTGCCGGAGCGGCGCAGCAGCGCGCGGATGCGCGCCAGCAGCGCCTCCATGACGAAGGGCTTGGCGATGTAGTCATCGGCGCCGGTGTCGAGCGCCCGCACCGCGTCCTGGTCCTCGGTGCGGGCGGTGACCATGATGATGGGCATGCTGCGGGTATCCGGGCGGCGGCGGAGCTGGCGGCACACCTCAAGCCCGGAGAGCGCCGGCAGCATCCAGTCCAGCAGCACGAGGTCGGGCGGCGCCTCGGCCACGCGCATCAGCGCCTCCTGGCCATCGGCGGCCTCGTCCACCTGGAAGCCCTGCTTCTCCAGGTTGTAGCGCAGCAGCGTCAGCAGCGGTGCCTCGTCCTCCACCACCAGGATGGTCGGGCGGGAGAGGCCGGTATTCGGTTCAGCCATCGGGGCGGCCCTTCTTCGTCCGCTCAGACCGGCGGCCGGACAACGGTATAGGCGGAGGAATCCGACTTCGGCCGGTCCTCCGGCAGGTTCCGCCCGAGCAGCGCGTAGTGCACGGTCTCGGCGATGTTGGTCGCGTGGTCGCCGATGCGCTCCAGGTTCTTCGCGATGAACAGCAGATGGGTGGCCGCCGTGATGTTGCGCGGGTCCTCCATCATGTGTGTCAGCATCTCGCGGAAGATGCCGTTGTAGATGTCGTCCACCGGTGCGTCGGCGCCCCAGACGCGTTCAGCCACCGCCGGGTCTTCCTTGACCAGCGCGTCCATCGCGTCCTTCAGGTTCTCCTGCACCAGCTTGGCCATCCACTGGAAGCCGTTCAGGCTGCCGAGTTGCGGCTGCTGCGCGATGACGATGGCGCGCTTCGCCGCGTTGCGGGCGTAGTCGCCAATGCGCTCGATGTCGGTCGAGATCTTCATCGCCGCGACGATCAGCCGCAGGTCGGCCGCCATCGGCTGGCGCAGCGCCAGCAGGCGGACACAGAAGTTCTCGATCTCGCTTTCCAGCGCATCGATCTCGCCATCGCGGCCGATCACCTCGCTGGCCAGTTCGACGTCGCGGCGGATGAGCGCGGTGACGGCATCGGCCACCTGGCGCTCGGCGAGGCCACCCATGCGAGCCACCAGCTCGCGCAGGCGCTTCAGCTGCTCTTCATAGGATCGCACGATGTGCTCGCTTTGCGGGTTTTCCATGGCCTTCCCCCGGTCAGCCGAACCGGCCGGTGATGTATTCCTGCGTCTGCTTCCGCTTGGGCGCGGTGAACATCTGCTCCGCCGGCGCGATCTCGATCAGCTCGCCGAGATAGAAGAAGGCCACCTGGTCGGCGCAGCGCGCCGCCTGCTGCATGTTGTGCGTGACGATGGCGATGGTGAAGTCACGTTTCAGCTCGTCGATCAACTCCTCGATCTTCAGCGTGGAGAGCGGATCGAGCGCCGAGGTCGGCTCGTCGAGCAGGATCACCTCCGGCCGCACGGCGATGGTGCGGGCGATGCAGAGCCGCTGCTGCTGCCCGCCCGAGAGGCCCATGGCGTTGGTGTTCAGCCGGTCCTTCACCTCGCCCCAGATGGCGGCGCGGGTGAGCGCCCATTCCACCCGCTCGTCCATCTGCGCGCGGGAGAGCCGCTCGTGCAGCCGGATGCCGAAGGCGATGTTCTCGTAGATCGTCATCGGGAAGGGCGTCGGCTTCTGGAACACCATGCCGATGCGGGAGCGCAGCGCGTTCATGTCCACATCGGCGTCGAGGATGTTCTTGCCGTCCAGCAGCACCTGCCCGGTGGCCCGCTGGCCCGGATAGAGGCTGTACATGCGGTTGAGCACCCGCAGCAGGGTGGACTTGCCGCAGCCGGAGGGGCCGATCATGCCTGTCACCTGCCGGTCCGGCAGGTCGAGGCTGATGTTCTTCAGCGCCTTGTGGGCCCCATAGTAGAAGTCCAGCTCGCGCACCGAAAGCCGCGCCTCGTTGAGCGCCGCCCCGGAGCGGGCCCGCAGCCCGCCGAGGCCCGCGGCATCCGCGGGGGTGGTCTGGGTCACGGAATCGCCCATGGTGTCCTCACTTCCTGCCGCGCAGCGCGAGGCGCGCGATGATGTTGAGCCCGAGCACGCCAAGCGTGATGATCAAGGCACCCGCCCAGGCCAGTGCGATCCAGTCCTCATAGGGCGATCCGGCATAGGCGAAGATGGTGATCGGCAGGCTGGACATCGGCGCGCTCAGGTTGACCGACCAGTTCAGGTTGCCGAGCGAGGTGAACAGCAGCGGGGCCGTTTCGCCGGCCACACGGGCGATCGCCAGCAGAATGCCGGTCATGATGCCGCTCGCCGCAGCCCGCCAGCAGACCAGGGTGATCATCTTCCACTTCGGCGCGCCGAGCCCGATCACCGCCTCGCGCAGCGTGTCCGGCAGCAGGCGCAGCATGTCCTCCGTGGTGCGGACGACGATGGGGATGACGATCACCGCAAGCGCCGCCGAGCCGGCCCAGCCGGAGAACCCGCCGAAGGGCACGACCAGGCTCTGGTAGACGAACAGGCCGATGAGGATCGAGGGCGCCGAGAGCAGGATGTCGGAGACGAAGCGCACCGCGTTGGCCAGCGGCGAGCCCTTGTCGTACTCAGCGAGATAGGTGCCGACCAGCAGGCCGATCGGCGTGCCGACGGCCGTGCCGATGACGGTCTGGATCAGGCTGCCGATGATCGGGTTCAGCAGGCCGCCATTCGAGCCGGGCGGCTTGGTGACGGTGGTGAACACGCTCAGCGACAGGGCCGAGAAGCCGTTCCAGAACAGCGTCACCAGGATCGAGAGCAGCAGCAGCAGGCCGAGGGCCGTGGCGGCGTAGCAGGCGGCCTTCACCGCCAGCGCCACCTGGCGGCGGCGCCGGCCGAGCGCGGCGGCCACCTTCGGGTCCTTGGCCGGCGAGGTCGCGTGCGACAGGGTCGTTGCGCTCATTGGGTTCAGCCCTGCAGCCGCGTGCGCAGCAGGAAGCGCGAGGCGGCCAGCACGATGAAGGAAATGACGAAGAGGATGAAGCCGAGCCCCAGCAGTGCCGAGAGCTTCAGGCTGCCGAGCTGCGCCTCGCCGAATTCCAGCGCGATCACCGATGCGATGGTGTTTCCCGGACCGAACAGGCTGGTGGAGATGCGGTTGGCGTTGCCGATGACGAAGGTGACCGCCATGGTCTCGCCCAGGGCGCGGCCGAGGCCGAGCATGATGCCGCCAACCACCGAGATCCGCGTATAGGGCAGCACCACCCTGCGCACCACTTCCCACTGGGTGCAGCCCAGGCCGTAGGCGCTCTCCTTGAACACCGCCGGCACGGTCTCGAACACGTCGCGCATGGTGGCGGCGATGAAGGGCAGCACCATGATCGCCAGGATCAGCGCCGCGGTGAAGATGCCGGTGCCGAAGGGCGCCCCCGAGAACAGCTCGCCGATGAGCGGCAATTCGCCGAGGGTGTCGATGAAGAAGGGCTGGATATAGATCGACATCAGCGGGACGATCACGAAGAAGCCCCACATGCCGTAGATGATCGAGGGGATGGCGGCCAGCAGCTCGATGGCCATGCCGACCGGGCGGCGCAGCCAGTTGGGCGCCAGCTCGGTCAGGTAGAAGGCGACGCCGAAGGCCACGGGGACCGCGAGGAGCAGCGCCAGCACGGCCGTGACGACAGTGCCGTAGATGGACACGCCGGCGCCGAACAGCTCCTGCACCGGGTCCCACTCGGTCGAGGTGACGAAGCTCAGGCCGAAGGTCCTGAAGGCCTGCATCCCGCCCAGGAAAAGCTCCACGATGATGGCGCCGAGCAGCAGCAGGACGAAAACGCCCGCGCAGCGGCAGGCCACGGCGAAGATGGCATCGCCCGTCGCCCCCGAACCCCGGCCGCCGAGTGCGGAGGGGCGGGCGGTGCCGCCGGGCGGGGCGTTCGCGGGAACAGGTACGGCCTGCTGCAATGTCGAGCTCCGTTGCGCCGGGATGTCGGGCGCCGCGTCAGCGCCCTGGAGTGGCGAAGCGGGCAGCACCTTCCGGCACTGCCCGTCCTCCGTTCCGGTCTACAGCCAGTCTTACTTGGCAGGCCAGAGGGGCTTGCCATCCACCGTGATCTGCGCCCACTTGGCGCGGACCTGGTCCTCCACGGCCTGCGGCAGCGGGATGTAGTCGAGCTGGCTGGCCAGGCTGTCGCCCTCGCGATAGGCCCAGTCGAAGAACTTCATCACGTTCTGCTCGCGGGCCGCGTCCTGCGGGTTCTTCGGCAGCAGGATGAAGGTCGGCGAGACGATCGGCCAGGACTTCTCGCCCTGGGTGTCCACCAGGTTGGCGGCGAAGTTCGGCACCGACCAGTCGGCATGGGAGGCGGCCGCCTCGAAGGTCTCGGTGGTCGGGCTGACGAACTGGCCGGCCTTGTTGCGCAGCTGGGTGGCGATCAGCTTGTTCTGGTGGGCATAGGCGTATTCGACATAGCCGATGGCGCCCCGCACGTTGCGCACCATGCCGGCCACGCCCTCGTTGCCGCGGGCGCCCGTGCCGGTGGCCCACTTCACGGAGGTGCCGACGCCGACCTTGTCCTTGAACTCGGGCGCGACGGCCGAGAGGTAGGAAACCCAGACATAGGTGGTGCCGGAGCCGTCCGCCCGGTACACCGGAGCGATCGCCAGGTTCGGCAGCTTCAGGTCCTTGTTCAGCTCGACGAGGCGGGGATCATTCCACTTGGTGATCTTGCCGAGATAGATGTCGGCCAGCACCTCGCCGGTCAGCCGCATCTTGCCGTCCTCGACGCCCGGCACGTTCACCACCGCCACCAGGCTGCCCATGGTGGAGGGGAACTGGAGGAGCTTGTTCTCCTCGAGCTGCTCGTTCGTCATCGGGGCGTCAGAGGCACCGAAGTCAACCGTGCGGTTGCGGATCTGCGCCTGGCCGGCACCCGAGCCAACCGACTGGTAGTTCAGCTGGATGCCCGTCGGCTCGCGGGCCGCCTCACCCCACTTCTGGTAGAGCGGGGCGGGGAAGCTGGCACCCGCGCCGGTGATGCTCGCCTGCTGCGCATGTCCCGCGGCCGAAAGGCCGATCGTTGCCACCATGCCCGCAGCCAGAGCCATAAGCCGATTGCTCACCGTGTCTCTCCGTTCCTGCGCCCGGCCACCGCGTGCTCACGGCTTGCGGGCGAACTCGGTTGGGGGCCTTCTAGGCGAGGGAGGCGACGCTTCCATTGCAGTTGTGTGAAGCTTCGATGACAGGAAGCCGGCAACCTCCCCCCTGGTGCGCCTCCGGCTCCGAGGGATGCAACCGGCAGGAGCCGCAGGGGTTCTCGGCAGCGCCGGCCGTCGCATCCGCGGAAGGAGCCTTTCCTGGCCTGCCCCGCGCCGCGCCTTCCACGGCCCGCGCCGGGAAGCCCCGGGCCGGGCGCCTCCTCTCCGTGCGTTCCGGCCCATCGCCGCCATCTCTCCCGGAAGGATGCGTCATGACCGAGCCGCAGGATCCCCCTCCCGCCGTGCAGCCCCGCCAGCCCGGGCGCGAATGGGCGATGGACCCCGCCCCCCGTTCCGCGATGCGCGACTACCGCGCCGCCGGCAAGCTGGAAGGCAAGGTGGCGCTGATCACCGGCGGCGACAGCGGCATCGGCCGTGCGGTGGCCGCCGGCTTCGCACGGGAAGGTGCGGACGTCGCCATCGCCTATCTGGAGGAGCATGACGATGCGCGCGAGACGGGACGGCTGGTCGAGGCGGCGGGCCGCCAGGTCCTGCTCTGCCACGGTGACCTCGGCGACCCCGCCGTGGCGGAGCGGCTGGTGCGGGAGGTCGTGGCGCGCTTCGGCCGCATCGACATCCTGGTGAACAACGCCGGCGAGCAACACGTTCACCATGACTTCGCCACCATCCCGGTCGAGCAGGTGGAGCGCACCTTCCGCACCAACATCCTTGCCCAGTTCTGGGTCACCCGCGCGGCGCTGCCACACATCCCGGCAGGCGGCGCGATCGTCAATTCGACCTCCGTCACCGCCTATCATGGCCATCCCACGCTGATCGACTACGCCTCGACCAAGGCGGCGATCGTCGGCCTCACCCGCTCGCTGGCGATCTCGCTGGCCCCGCGGGGCGTCCGGGTGAACGCCGTGGCGCCGGGGCCGATCCGCACGCCGCTGATTCCTGCCAGCTATGATGCGGAAAAGACGGCGAAGCATGGCGAGAGCACGCCGCTTGGCCGCCCCGGCGAGCCGGATGAGGTGGCGCCTTGCTACGTCTTCCTGGCCGGGCCGGATGCCTCCTACATGACCGGCCAGGTGCTGCACCCGAATGGCGGCACAGTTGTGAATGGGTGAAGGGCAGGCAACCGTCACGGTCCCGCAAGCGTGATGCGCCGCCTCCCTGGGATGCGGCCGTGATTTGCGCCATAGGCTTGGGCCGCCTGCCAGCTCTGCTGCACCGGTGTTTCCCCGCCCCCCGGTCCGCCGAACGGCATCCGGCAGGAGCGCTGTGACCATGAAGTGCCCGTGATCCGAATCTTTGCCCGGCTCCCTAGAATGTCGACCGTCGGCGGCGGCCTCGCCGTGGCGCTGGCCTGTGCCGGTGCAAGCCTGCTGGCCCGGGCGGCGCTGCTGGACGTCTGCCAGCCGGCGGTGGGCCTCGTGCTGTTCTATCCGGCGATCCTGCTGGCGGGAACGGTTTCCGGCCGGCCAGCCGGTCTGGCGGTGGTGGGCGTGGAGGCGCTGACCCAGGCCTGGCTGCTGCAGGCCACCGGCTCCGCCCCTGCCGAGGCCTGCGGCCTGCTGCTCGCGCTGCTGAGCGGCACGGCGGTGGCTTTCGCGGCGGGCGAACTGCACCAGGCCCTGAACGAGGTGGAGGCCCTGCAGAAGCGCCTGCACTGCGTGCAGGATCTGGCAGGCATCGGCGAGTGGGAATGGCCCGCCGATGGCAGCACGCTGAACCTCTCGGACCGCGCCTGGGCGCTGCTGGGCCAGCAACCGAGGGCGCAGCCGGTGAGCGCCGGCCAGTTCTACACCATGCTGGACCCCGATGATGTCGGTGCGCTCCGCACGGCCGCCAGCACCGCGCTCGCCGGCCGCAGCCCCGAGTTGGCCATGGAGTTCCGTGTGCTCTCGGCCGATGGCAAGCCACGCTGGCGGCTGATGCGCGGCCTTCCCCAGGGTGAGTCCGGCGGCCTTGCCGGCGTGCTGATCGACATCACTCCACAGCGGCGGATGGAGCAGGCCTGCCAGCAGGCGCTGGCCCGGCAGGAGCTGGTCTACCGGGAGCTGGCCCACCGGGTGAAGAACAACTTCCAGCTTACGGCGAGCCTGCTGCGCCTGCAGTCGCGTCGCGTCGACCCGGGGCTGCGCCCGGTGCTGGAAGGCGCCATTCACCGCATGGACGGCATGGCGGCGCTGCACGAGAGTCTCTCCCAGGGTGGCGCCGAGGGGCAGGTGGCCTTCGATGCCTATCTGCACGGGATCTGCAATCATCTGGCGCGCGTCTACACCGCCGATCGCGGCATCACCCTGACGGTGGAGGCCGATGCCACCCTCCTGCCCGCCGACCGCGCCCTGCTGCTCGGCCTGGCCATTGTCGAGCTGGTGGGCAACGCGGTTCGCCACGCCTTTTCCGCCGATACGCCGGGGCGCATCGTGGTCGGCTTCCGGCAGGTGCCGGAGGGCTTCCGGCTCTGGGTGGAGGATGACGGGGTCGGTTTCGAGGAGCTGGAGCCGATGCGGGCGGCGGGCTTCGGCATGCTGCTGGTGCAGTCCTGCGCGCAGCAGCTCGAGGGCGAGCTGGTGATCGAGCGGGCGCCGGCGACGCATTTCGAGATCCGCCTTCCGCCGCAGGCGGCGGGGTGAAAATAAAGGCCGGCCCCGTGAGGCCGGCCCGGTCTTCAGCCCTTGCCGGACCCCTCCGGCTTCTCCCAGCCGACCGACGTGCTCGGGTCGGAGGTGGCGGGCGGATCGCTGGCGGGGAAGGTGTCTTCCAGAGCCTTTTCCAGTTCGTTGTCCGTCCGCTTCTCGTCGCGCGTCTTGTCAGCATCCGTTTCGCTGGGGGTGCGATCCGCCTTGCGGGGCTCCGTGGCCGACATGGTCATTCTCCTGTCATGGGCCCGGCGAAGAGGGGCGGGCCATGCAGGAGCAACCCATGGCGACCGGGCAGGTTGCAGCGGCCGCGCCTCAGTTCAGGCTCCCGTCCCGCTCCCCGGCCGCCGCCAGCGCGTCGCACACCGCAAGGCTCAGGCTCAGGCTGCAGAACGGCTTCGGCACCACATAGACGGGCCGGCCATCATCCGCGGTGCCGGGGGCATCCTCCGGGCAGGCGGTGACATAGACCACCGGCACGGCAATTTCGTCGCCCAGCGCGGCCACGATGCGCTGGCCTTCGTCCCGTTGCAGGCCGAGCCGCAGGTCGGAAAGGATCAGATCCGGCACGCCCTGCTGCAGCAGTGCCTCCGCCTCGGCGCGGTCGGCGGCGATGCCGCGCACACGGTGACCCAGATCCCGCATCAGCATGGAGAGGTCGAGCGCGATCAGCATCTCGTCCTCGATGATCAGGATATCGGCCTGCGGCGGCGGCGCCAGCTGCTTCCAGCTCGCGCGCAGCATCGCCTCCACGGAGGGAGCGTCCCGCCGGATGATGCAGGCGATCTCGGCCGTGCTGAAGCCGATCAGGTGGTAGAGCAGGAGCACCTCGCGGCGCAGGGGGGAGAGGCGTCCCAGCCGACGGGAAAGCCAGGCATCTGCGAAGTTCCCGGCCCGGCCGGGCTGCCGCGGGCGGGCGGGCGCCTCGCCTGCCAGCAGCGCCACGAGGTCGGCCATGCCTTCAGCGCCCTGCCCGGGCGCCGGCAACGCGCCGAGCTGGTCCTGGACGGCCTGGAAGAGGTGCAGCCGCGCCGGCGGATCGCTGATGCGCGGCGGGGCCTTCGCCAAGTGGAGCAGCGCAGCCTCGACCACCCGATTCGCCAGCGCTCCGGAGCCAGTCGCCGCCCGGGCATAAAGGCACAACTCGCTGAGGAGCCCTTCCGCCTCATCGGGGTTCAGCGCCATCGCCACCATCCTCTCCGCGCCATGCGGGCCGCTTCCCGATCCTGAAGCTGGCCTGCAACAGTGTTCCGGAAACGGCAAGGAATACCGGGAACGCCACTTTTCACATCGTCATGAGCCTGCCAGTTCCAGTAAGCTGAATGCCACGCTGGAAGAATACGCCGATGGCCAAACCCGCTTTTCCGCCCTCGCCTCCCGAGGAAGGCCCGCAGCGCCCCGACGCGGCCGAAGCCGCCCCCCGCGCTCCCGCGGCCTCGCCGGAAGAAGCGGCGGGCCAGCGATGGCTCGACGAACGGATTCGCGAGCAGTACCAGGATGCTGCCCGCGAGCCCCTGCCGGATCGGCTCGTCTCCCTGATCCGCCGCCTGCGTCACCTGCGGCACTGAAATCCGGCCGCCGGGCACAGCGGGTGCTGCGGCGCGAACCGGCGGCGCAGGGTGACAGGCATTCGGGCTTCCGTGAACCAAATCCGTTCTCCGCTGGGGCAACGCCCTGCCAGGGCTGATGGATGCATCGCCGGGCTTTCGCGGGAACGTCACCGGCCCATCACGCGGATGCCACGGACCGGCGGCTAACGGGGTGCTCCTGCGCCTGGGAGCCCTGACATGCGCGACACCCTGCCCCGCCCGCTGGCGGCAGCGCCCCGCCACCGTGCCAACGCCACCCTGTTCCTGCGCCGGTGGCTGGCCAATCCGCTGCAGATGGGCTCGGTGGTGCCCTCCTCCCCTGTCCTGTGCCGGCGCGTCGCCGAACTGGTGAGGCGGGAGCCGGAGGAATACGTCCTCGAACTGGGCGCCGGCACCGGCGTCCTCTCCCGCGCGCTGCTGCGGCACGGCGTGCCGCCGGAGCGGCTGATCGTCGTGGAGATCGTGCCCAGCATGGCAGCCTGGCTGCGCGAGACGCTGCCGGGCGTCCGGGTGGTCTGCGGCGACGCCTTCGATCTGGCCCGCAGCCTGCCGCCCGAGGCGCGGCAGCGTATCGGCACGGTCATCTGCGGCATCCCGCTGGTGCTGCTGCCCATCGAGCGCCAGCGCCATTTCCTGCAGAGCGTGCAGTCGGTGGCGGAAGGGCGCGGCTTCCTGCTCTACAGCTACTGCGTCACCTCGCCCCTGCCCTGGCGCAAGCTGCAGCTCCAGGCCCAGCGCGAGGCCTGGACGCCCTGGAACATCCCGCCCGCCAGCGTCTGGCGCTACACGCCGGCCGGCTGAAGGTCGCCCGCGCCCGGCTCAGCCACGCAATGGCACGAGCTGGGCGCGGAACTGCGCGGCGCAGGCCGCCCAGGAGAAGCGCTCCGCCTGCGCACGGCAGGCGGCGGGGGAGATCTCCAGTGCGCGCAGGCAGGCGGCACGCAGGTCCTCGTCGAGCGCGCCCACGGGTTCGGCGGCACCCGCGGTCACCGCCAGCGGGCCGGGCTGCGGGTGCGCGGCGAGCGGCGTGCCGCAGGCCAGCGCCTCCAGCAGCACCAGGCCGAAGGTGTCGGTGCGGGAGGGAAAGACGAAGACGTCAGCCGAGGCATAGGCCGCCGCCAGCGCCTCGCCACGCAGGAATCCGGTGAAGTGCGCCTGCGGGAAGCGGCGTTGCAGGGCCGCGCGCGCAGGGCCATCGCCCACCACCACCTTCGAGCCGGGCAGGTCCAGCGCCAGGAAGCGTTCCACCCCCTTCTCGGCGGCGATGCGGCCGGCCTGGAGGAAAACGGGGCGCGGCAGACCGGGAAAGGCGTCCGGCAGGCCGGGCCGGAACAGCGCCGTGTCCACCCCGCGCGACCAGCGCCGCAGATGGCCGAAGCCTTGCGCCGCCAGTTCCTCGCGCAGCGCCTCGGTGGCGACGAAGGTGCCGGCGGCCGGCGCGTGGAAGCGACGCAGCACCCGCCAGGACAGCGCCGCCGGCACCCCGAACCTCACCCGGAGGTAGTCGGGAAAGCGAGTATGGAAAGCGGTGGTGAAGCGCCAGCCCCATGCGCGGCAAAGTCCGCGCATGGTCCAGCCCAGCGGCCCTTCGGTGGCGATGTGCACCGCCTGCGGCGCGAATTCCGACACCAGCGCGGCGAGGCGGCGGCGCGGGCAGAATGCCAGCCGAAGGGCCGGCTCGCCCGGCGCGGGCAGGCCGGGAAAGCGGTCGGGGCCAAGCACCAGCACCGCGTCGCCGCCCTGGCGCAGCGCCTCGGTGGTCATGGTGAGGGTGCGCACCACGCCGTTCACCTGGGGCGCCCAGGCGTCGGAGACGACCAGCAGCCGCATCAGGGCGCGGAGACCAGGGTGGGCGCCGGCAGCACCGGCGGCGCGCCATGGCGGCGGCGCTGCTCGGCGGCCCAGTCGATCAGCTCGAAGCGGCCATCGGCATGCTCGGCCAGCGCACTGCAGCTCTCCACCCAGTCGCCGTCGTTCATGTAGGCGATGCCGTTCACCATGCGCATCTCGGCATGGTGGATATGGCCGCAGATCACACCGTCGAAGCCGCGGCGGCGGGCCTCCTCGGCCAGCGCCACCTCGAAGCGGTCGATCGCCTTCACCGCCCCCTTCACCTGCCGCTTCAGCCATTGCGAGAGCGACCAGTAGGGATAGCCCAGCCGCCGGCGCACGGCGTTGAACCAGCGGTTGGCGGTGAGCGCGGCGTCATAGGCTCCGTCGCCGAGATGGGCGAGCAGCGTGGCGTAGCGCACCACGCTGTCGAACTCGTCGCCATGGATCAGCAGGAAGCGGCGGCCGTCGGCGGCCACATGCTCGGCCTCCAGCACGAGGTTGACGCCGGCCACGGCGAATTCCGGCCCCGCCCAGTCGCGGAACACCTCGTCATGGTTGCCGGGGATGTAGGTGACGCGCGTGCCGGTGCGCGCCATCGCCAGCACGCGACGGATCACCTGGTCATGCAGCGGATCCCAGTACCAGGAGCGGCGGAGGCGCCAGCCATCCACGATGTCGCCAATCAGGTAGAGGTGTTCGCACTCCACCTGCCTGAGGAAGTCGAGCAGCAGGTCGGCCCGGCAGCCGCGCATCCCGAGATGGGTGTCGGAGAGGAAAAGGGCGCGATAGCGGCGCTGGGCGGGGCTGGGCGGCATTCCGGCGTCCCTCGGCTGGGCCCCGACCGGTGGCGATTCCGCCGCCGCCGGGGGATTGCGTCCGAGCGCCCCATAGGGGACGGATGCGACGGTGCCGTGACCGCTCCGTGACAGGCGCTTGACGAATGTCCGACGCGGCTCTCGCCGGGCGGCCCGGCAGGGAGGGCGCGGACCTGTCGCCCAGCGCCCTGCCCCGCCCTCGCCTCAACGCCGCGGGACGCCGGGCTCCTCGGCCAGGCACTCGGAGTTGTCCCGGACCTCAAGAATGGTCGGAAGCCCGAGAGCGTGCGGCTGGCGATGCACCTTTTCCACCCCCCACGGGGAGAGGTCGTCCTCCATGTAGCTCTGGGGGTGGCGATGGATCTCGCCCTTCGCGTCGCGGCACTTCCGCGCCTCCAGCGAGGCCTTGCCGGAACCGCCCTGCCCGCCATGCTCCTGCTGCGGTTCCTGGCCATTCCTGCGGTCATGCGGGTCCGGTGCCTGCTTCCCGCGCCGGGCCATTCTGGCATGTCCCAGGGTTGCGCAGGTTGGCCGGCGGGAAGGGCGGCCGCCCTATGTCCGGTGGCGGGACCATGTCGCGCCTGCTCCGCCCCTGCCTTCCTGCCCGGAGGCGGTGCGATGCCGCTGTCCGGCAGCGGACGGCAGTACTGAGAAGATCAGGGCCGCCAGCCGGGGTTCCGCCGATTCCGCCGTGCCGGGCATGCGGGCGGGGCATGCATCCGTCCCCATCTCCGGGCCAATGCAGCATGGTTGCGATCCTGTGCCGCAGGCGTAGTCTGGTGACTTCCCGTTACCGCAGGATCGCCGCCATGACCCCTCCGCCGCCCGCCTCTCCCGCCCATGGTGCCAACTCGCCGGCCGCGCGGGACATCGCCCATGTCCTGCATCCCTACACGGACCAGAAGGTGCACCGCGAAAAGGGCCCGCTGATCATCACCAGCGGCAAGGGCGTGCGCGTCACCGACGAGGCGGGGAAAGAATATATCGAGACGGTGGCCGGCCTGTGGTGCGCCTCGCTCGGCTTCGAGAATGAGCGGCTGGTGCGCGCCGCGACCGAGCAGATGCGCAAGCTGCCCTTCTACCACGCCTTCACCGGCCGCTCGCACATGCCGATGATCGAGCTGGCCGAGATGCTGATCGAGCGCGCCCCGGTGCCGATGAGCAAGGTGTTCTTCGCGAACTCCGGTTCGGAGGCGAATGACAGCGCGCTGAAGATGATCTGGTACGTCAACAACGCGATGGGCCGGCCGCAGAAGAAGAAGGTGATCGCCCGCAAGAAGGGCTACCACGGCGTCACCATCGCCTCCGCCAGCCTGACCGGCCTGCCGGCCAACCACAAGCTGTTCGACCTGCCGATCGCCGGCATCCTGCACACCGCGACGCCGCACTTCTACCACGAGGGGCGCCCCGGCGAGTCCGAGGAGGATTTCGCCACCCGCCTCGCCGAGGAGCTGGACGCGATGATCGTCGCGGAAGGCCCGGAGACGGTCGCCGCCTTCTTCGCCGAGCCGGTGATGGGCGCCGGCGGCGTGATCGTGCCGCCCGCCACCTATTTCGAGAAGATCCAGGCCGTGCTGCGCAAGCACGACGTGCTGCTGGTGGCGGACGAGGTGATCTGCGGCTTCGGCCGCACCGGCAACTACTGGGGCAGCCAGACCATGGGGATGCGGCCGGACATCCTGACCTGCGCCAAGGCCCTCTCCTCCTCCTTCCTGCCGATCTCGGCGGTGATGGTGAATGAGCGCGTCTTCGAGGCGCTGGCCGACGGCAGCCACCAGATCGGCACCTGGGGCCATGGCTTCACCTATTCCGGCCATCCGGTTTCCGCCGCGGTCGCGGTCGAGACGCTGAAGATCTACGACGAACAGAACCTCGTCGCCCATGCCGCCGAGGTTGGCGCGCTGATGCAGCGCCGCCTGCGCGAGCGCCTCACCGACCACCCGCTGGTGGGCGAGGTGCGCGGCGTCGGCCTCGTGGGGGCGGTCGAGCTGGTTGAGGACCTGGCGGAGCACCGCAACTTCGACCCGGCCCGCAAGATCGCCGCCCGCCTGGTCGCGCTGGGCGAGGAGCACGGGCTGATCCTGCGCGCGTTGCCGAATGACAGCATCGCCTTCTCGCCGCCGCTGGTGATCTCCGCGGCCGAGGTGGAGGAGATGGTGGAGAAGTTCGGCCGCGCCCTCGATGCGCTCTCCGCCCAGCTCCGCCGCGAGGGGCTGACCGTCGTTTGATCCACCGCGTCTCGCGCCCCCGTTTCGACTGGGGCGCACCGACCGCGCCGCTCGCCATTGCGGCGCTGGTGGCGCCGCTGGCGGCGGTCCTGCAATCCAAGGCGATGACGCCGGTGGCGCTGCTTGCCCTGGTGGCCTGCGTGCTGCTGGCGCGGCGCGCGCATGGGGCCTGGCCCTGGCCGCGCGGCGGCGCCGTCTGGGCGGGGCTGGCGCTGGGTGCCTGGGGCACGGCCTCGGCGCTCTGGGCGCTGGAGCCGGGCCGTGCGCTGACCGCCGGCCTTTCCCTCATGGGGCTGGTGTTGCTGACCGGCGCCGCCGGCCGCGCCGCCGCCGCCGACAGCCCTGAGAACCGCCGGCTTTTCGGCCACGCGCTGCTGGCCGGCCTCGTCCTCGGCCTCGCCGCGGCGGTGCTCGACCACGCCACCGACTCTGGCCTGCGCGCGGCCGTGCGCGGCCTGCGGACGATCCCACCGGAACTGGCCTTCGGGCTGAAGCCTGCCATCTCGCTGCTGGCGCTGTTGCTGCCGTTGCTGGCCGGGACCGCTTTCCCGCCGCGCCTGCAAGCCGTGCTGCTGGTCCTTGGTGGCGGCATCGTGCTCTGGCTGCCGGGCGACACGGCACGGATCGCCATGCTGGCCGGACTGGCTGCCGTGGCCGCCGCGGCTGTCGAGACCCGGCGCCGCCACCAGCCGCGCACCGTGCCGCTGCTCCTCGGCACGGCGATGGCGCTGGTGGTGGTGGCCACGCCCCTCGCCCTTCCGAGCGCGCTGGCGCGGGTGGCGCCGGTGGTGGAGCGCCTCCCGCCTTCCGCCATCCACCGGCTGGTGATCTGGGACTTCGCCCTTGAGGCGGCCGCCCTGAAGCCGCTGCAGGGCTGGGGCATGGAGGCGGCGCGTGCCCTGCCCGGCGGCAAGGGCCATCCCGAGCCGGAACGGTTGGCGCGGCTGGGTGTGCACAGCCCCGCTTTGGATGTCTGGTTCGCCGCGCCCCATCTGGAGCTGATGCCGTTGCACCCCCACAACGGGCCGCTGCAGATCCGGCTGGAGCTCGGCTGGGCGGGCAGCCTTCTGGCCGCCACGGCATTGCTGCTGCTGGGCCTCGCGGCGCGGTGGCTGGCCGCAGCCGCAGCGGCCTGCGGCGCCATGGCTTCGGCCTTTGTCACCTTCCTCGCCAGCTTCGGAGTCTGGCAGAGCTGGTGGCTCTGCTCGGTGGCGCTGGCGGCGGCTTTCGCGGCCGCGCTCCTGCCGCTGCGCCGTTCAGGTCCGGCCGGAGACACAACGCCCGCTTTGTGAGACAGGCTGGATCGGCAACTATAAAATGTTTGTGATTCAACTTGTGCGCGTATTAGAGGCAAAGGTAAATCTCCCCTGTCGCGGCCGCGTGTCTTGTGGCAGGCCGCCTGGGAGTTTTTCATGCTGGCCACAACGAGGCGGCACGGGCTGGTTGTACTGAGTGCGGCCTTGCTCACCGGGCTCCCGCGCCCCGCTCGCAACGTGGAGTTCTCGCCCCAGCCCCGCCTGGGCGGGGCGGAGGAATGGGAAGAGTTCAAGCGCCTCTATGTGACGCCCGAGGGCCGGGTGGTGGATACGGCGAACCAGAACAGCTCCCATTCCGAGGGCCAGGGCTGGGGGTTGCTGTTTGCCGAGGCCTTCGACGACCAGTCCAGCTTCAACCGCATCCTGTCCTGGACCCGGCGCGAGCTGGCCCGCCCCTATGACTCGCTGCATGCCTGGTCCTGGCGCCCAGGCCGCCCCGTTCCCGTGGAGGACCAGAACAACGCCACGGATGGCGACGTGTTCATCGCCTGGGCCGCGGCGCGCGGCGCGCGGCGCTGGGACCGGCCGGAGCTGCAGGAGCTGAGCCGCAGGATTGTCCGGGACCTGCACCAGGCCTGCGTGCGGAATGCCGGTGGCCAGCCGCTGCTGCTGCCTGCCGCCTTCGGCTTTGAGCACCCGGGCTATGTGGTGATCAACCCGTCCTACTACGTGTTTCCTGCATTCGCCGAGTTCGCGAACCTGATGCCCAGTGCCGACTGGCTCGGCGTGCAGCAGACTGGGCTGACCCTGCTGCGCCAGGCACGCTTCGGGCGCTGGGGTCTGCCGGCCGACTGGGTGCAGCTTTCCCGGGGCGGCGATGGCGGCAGGCCCAGGCCGGCGCAGGGTTGGCCACCGCGCTTCTCCTACGACGCCGTGCGGGTGCCGCTCTACCTCGCCTGGGCGGGCCTGGCGCACGAGCCGGCCGCACGGGCGGCTGCGCAGTTCTGGGGCGCCGCCCCCCCCCAGGACATGCCGGCCTGGACAGAGCTGGTCTCCAACAGCCTGGCCCCTTACGCAGCAGATGCCGGCATCCGGGCGATTGCCCGGCTGGTGCAGGACCCGGAGGCTGGGCCCGCCGACCTGCCGCGCGTGCGGGAGGCACAGACCTATTATGCCGCTGCCCTCGTCCTGCTGGCGCGCCTCGCCGCCTTCGAGCGCCTCCTGCAGGCCTGAGCCTTCAGCGGCCGCCCAGCAGACCGGACAGCAGCGCCGGTGGCAGGTTCACCACCGGCAGACCGGCGGGAAGCTGGAACTGCTTCGGGTCCTGGCGCCCATAGGCCACTCGCGTTGCCTCCAGGCGGCCCCGCCGATTGTCCCGCGCGCCTTCGGCCCGCAGGATCACGCCATCCTTCGTCAGGCAGACGGTCCCCGCGGCGTCCTGGCGGCTGACCTGCCAGATCTCGCAGCGATGCCCGGCCACCGTGCCGCTGCCTGCCGGCGCCATGCGTGTGCCCGGCGGGATGCCGCCCAGCATCGGCAGTACGTCGCCCGCCGGCAGCCGCACCGCCATGCCCTGCGCCTCGATCACCAGCAGCGCCTCGTTGCGGGGCAGATCCACCAGCAGCCAGCCAGGCAGGCCCGGCGGCTCGGCGCGGATGCGCTCGGCCGCCGCGAGCCAGGCCACCGGCACCATGCGCGGCGCCTGGTTGCCCCCCTGCACGCGATAGGTCACCGCCACGTCCCGCACCGGCCGGAGATGGGCCGGCTCCGCCCGGGCGGCGGCCGCAGCCCAGAGGGTGCCGAGCGCCAGGATTCCGGGGAGCAACCGTGAGAGGCGTTTCATGCGATCTCCTTCCGCCGGAGCGCGACGCGGCGACGCCTTGCGCTTCCGCCCAGGCGGAAGCACGCTGCACTGGACCAAATACTTGATGAGGAGAGGTCCATGGACAAGATCGCCGTGGTGACCGGCGCCGGCAGCGGCGTCGGCCGCGCCGCCGCGCTGGCCCTGCTGGGCGCCGGCTGGAAGGTGGTGCTGGCGGGCCGGCGCGCCGATGCGCTGGAGGCCACCATCGCCGCCGCCGGCCAGGCCGGGCCGAACTGTCTCGCCGTGCCGACCGATGTGAGCGATGCCGCATCCGTCGCCGCCCTCTTCGCGGCGGTGAAGCAGAAGTGGGGCCGCTGCGACCTGCTGTTCAACAATGCCGGGCGCGGCAGTCCCGCTGTGGATTTCGACGAGATCACTCATGACGACTGGTTCGGCGTGGTGGCGGCCAACCTGAACGGCGCCTTCCTCTGCGCCCAGGAGGCTTACCGCATGATGAAGCAGCAGGACCCGCAGGGCGGCCGCATCATCAACAACGGCTCGATCAGCGCGCATGCGCCGCGTCCGGGTTCTGCACCCTACACGGCCACCAAGCACGCCATCAGCGGCCTGACCAAATCGCTCAGCCTCGACGGGCGGAAGTGGAACATCGCCTGCGGCCAGATCGATATCGGCAATGCCGCCACCGAGATGACGCAGCGCATGACGCAGGGCGTCCCGCAAGCCAACGGCAGCACCATGGTCGAGCCGCGCATGGACGCCCGCCATGTCGGCGAGGCGGTGGCGCATATGGCCTCCCTGCCGCTGGACGCCAACATCCAGTTCATGACCATCATGGCCACCAAGATGCCCTTCATCGGCCGCGGCTGAGGCGCTCCGCGCCATGCGCATCACCGCCATCGAGCCGTTCATCCTGCACGTGCCCGTCACCGGCGGCGGCATCTCACCGGCGACGGCATCGCGGACAGCACACATGCGCTGAGCCGCTGGGGCGTGCCGGGGGGGGTGCGCACCGACGCCGGCATCGCCGGCTATGGCTATACCGGCACCCATGCGCATCTCCCGACGGACCGGCTGATCGCCGCCTGCATCGGCGAGACCTATGGCCCCCTCCTCCTTGGCGAGGACCCGCGGGAGGTCCGCGCCCTGTGATGGAAGATGAACCGCTTCCCGCCGGCGCAATGGTTAGGGCGCGGTGGCATCACCCCCCTTGCCATCGCGGTGCTCGACGTCGCCCTGTGGGCGGGCACGACCTTGCTGCCGGATGCGCTGGAGCGGTTCGGCATGCGCTGATCAGCCCGCATGCCTGGGGAAAGGTTGGGGAAATGCTTCCCCAACCGCCGCGTCAGTCCACCTGCGCACCGGAGCGGCGGATCACCTCTGCCCAGCCGGCAATGTCGCGCTCCTGCACGGCGCGGAACTCGCCAGGCGTGTTGATAGTGCTGGGCGTGATGCCCTGCGTCTCGATCAGCCACTTCTGGAAGTCGGGCGCGGTGATGACGCGCTGGATCTCGGCGTTCATCCGCGTCTGGATCGCCTCTGGCAAGCCGGCCGGCGCGAAGATGCCGTACCAGGTGCTGCTGTCGAAGCCCGGAAGTCCGCAGGCCTCGGCCACGGTCGGCACATCCGGCAGCGCCGGCAGCCGTTTGGCGGTGGTGACGGCGAGCCCCTTCACCTGCCCTTGCCCGATATAGCCGATCGCCGGCCCGGACTGGTTGAAGAACAGGTCCACATCGCCCGAGAGCAGCGCCGTCTGCGCGCCCGGCTGTCCGCGATAGGGCACATGCACCACATCGAGCCCGGCCGCCTGGATGAACTGCGCGCCGGCCAGATGCGTGGATGCGCCATTGCCGGTGGAAGCGTAGTTCAGCGCGCCCGGCCTCGCCCGGGCGGCCGACACCACATCGGCGCAGCTCTTGTACTGCGGGCGCTTCTCCGGGCTGACAGTCAGCACGTTCGGCACGTCGCCGAGATGCGCGACGGGTGTGAAGTCCTTCACCGGGTCGAAGGGCAGGCTGCGGTAGAGCGTGGCGTTGATGGCATGCGTGCCGGCGGTGCCGAACAGGAACAGGTAGCCATCCGCCGGCGCCTTGGCGACGAACTCGCTGGCGATGTTGCCGCCCGCGCCGCTGCGGTTGTCCACCACGACGGGCACGCCCAGCGCCCTGGTCAGCGGTTCCGCCAGCTTGCGCTGGTAGATATCCACGCCGGAGCCGTTGGGAAAGCCGCCCATCAGCGTGATCGGCCGGTTGGGCCATGCATCCGCCTGCGCCAGGGCGCCGGGCGCAAGCAGGCAGGTGGCAGTCAGGGTAAGCAGAAGGCGGCGCATGGGCATGGGCGGGTCTGTCCTCTGACGCGGTCGCGGCAAGGCTAGCTTCCCCCGACCGCGCCGAGAACCCGGAACCGCAACGACCCCGCTTCAGGTTTCATCCAGATCCCGCAGGCAACGCGGCACCAATGCGCCAAGCCCGAGGGCATGGCCCGCCAGTTGCTGCCGAACCTGGAGCGCCTGCAGCCGCACAGCCTCTTTCTGCAGAT
Organism: Roseomonas sp. E05; assembly: GCF_030063475.1. GTDB lineage: Bacteria > Pseudomonadota > Alphaproteobacteria > Acetobacterales > Acetobacteraceae > Pseudoroseomonas. Next base: position 219,593 of record NZ_JASIRT010000002.1, on the reverse strand, counting down.
CCGTCCCTTCCAGCGGGGCCGGCTCCAAGGCGGGTTCGTCGAGCGAGAGAGCCAGCCTCGCCGCAACCCTGGAATGGCCCGCAGTGAAGCGCATCTGCGCGGCGGCGATGGCGGCCGTCATTTCGCCGAGTGCGGCCAGCCCATCCTGCGCGGCCTCCACGTCCGGCGGAACAGGCGGCAGGTACACGGCGATGCGCTCCAGCAGGTCGAGCGAATCCGCGAGGCCAAACCCATCCTCCAACCCGGCCTCCAGCAAGGCTTGGCCGATTTCCCGCACGGCCACGAGTGAGGCCCGGATGTCGTCGGCAACCTGCCGGTAGCGCAGCAGAGCCTCCGCCCAGTCCTCGGCCGGTGTACCGGCCCGCGCGAGCGCCTCCAGATGGGTCTGTGCCCCACACACCCGGCCAGCAATCGTGCTGAGAAGGCGCTGTACCAGCTCGAAGAGGGCATCTGCGCCACCGAGCAGCCGGCCGGCGGCAAGAAGGCCGCCGGGCGGCACCGGCCTGGCGGAGAGCGATGCGGCGGATAACGGCCCAGCCGCGGCAAAAGAATCGAGTGCCATGGAATTTTTCCCCTCAGCCGGACCTGGCCGGCACTGGGGAGGAAGTCTGGGCACAGACTGCTGAACATATCGCTAAGGCAAAGAAAAACCCCCGGCGCAATCCGGCGCCGGGGGCTGCCTGAATCCAGGCGAGCTTCCCACCAGGAGAAGCGCGGGGCTTAGCCGCCCTTCAGCACCACGGCCTGCCGGCCGCGCTGCCCGTCGCGCACTTCCAGGTTGACCTTCTCGCCCTGCTGCACATCGTGCTTGCCGGCACGCTGCAGAACGGAGGAGTGCAGGAACACGTCCTGGCCGCCATCATCCGGCGTGACGAAGCCGAAGCCGCGCACCTGGTCGAACCACTTCACCGTGCCGTTCACGGCGTAGGTCGGGCCACCCTCGTCGCGGCCACCACCGAAGTCGCGGCGCGGCGGACGGTCGCCGAAGCTGCGCGGGGCACCGAAGCCACCGCGGTCGCCGAAGCCACCGCCGGCACCGAAATCGCGGCGCGGCGGACGGTCGCCGAAGCCACCGCCGGCACCGAAGTCACGGCGCGGCGGACGGTCGCCGAAGCCACCGGCGCCGAAGTCGCGGCGCGGCGGGCGATCGCCGAAGCCACCAGCGCCGAAGTCACGGCGCGGCGGACGGTCGCCGAAGTCGCGGCGCGGCGGGCGGTCGCCGCCGGCCGGAGCGCCGGGGCCGGGTTGCCGCTCATGGATCCGCGTCACCAGGCGGCGGCCCTGACGGTCGGTGCCGATCTCGCAAACCAGCTTGTCACCGGTCTCGGGCGGTTCGATCCTCGCGTCCGCCAGGGCCGACGCGTGGAAGAACACGTCCTGGCCATCGGGTCCCAGCACGAAGCCGAACCCCTTGCGGGCGTTGTACCACTTGACCTCGGCCTCGATGGGCCCGGCGCCGCCCTGCGAATCGTTATCCGGAAACACTGCGTCTCGTATCCGTAAAAAGCACACGGCCCGACGGGATGCAGGGCCGGCATATTCCATCCTCGCATTCCCGCGTCTCGAAAGCTAGCCGAATCGGCAGGGGTTGTAAGGCTCGATCGGAATCTCAGGCGTGCGGCCAGCCAGGATCGCACCGACCAGACGTGCGGTACGTGGCGCCGCCACCATCCCCACGTGTGCATGGCCGAAAGCCAGCACCACATCCGTGCATTCGCGGGCAGGACCAATACAAGGCAGCGCGTCCGGCAGGCTCGGCCGGTTGCCCATCCAGAACTTCACCCGCTCCGCCGGCAGGTCCCGCGGCAGGCCGGGAAAGGCGCGCAGCAGGTAGTCGCGCAGGATCTCCGCGCGCCTCCAGTTGGGCGCCGCCCCGAGCGCGGCGATCTCCACCTGCCCCGCCACCCGCAGGCCCGTACTGGTCATGGTGACAGCCATCTTGCCATCCGATGGCATCAGCGGAATGCGAGGCCCCGCCTCGGGGTTCGCAATCACCGCGTGATAGCCGCGCTCCGTCTGCAACGGCACCTTATGGCCGACCATGCCGGCCAGCCTCCTGGAATATGCGCCGGCGGCGATCACCGCGCGGTCGGCCGCGATCTCGCCCTGCGTGGTGACGACCGCCCGCAGCCGGCCGCCCTCGGTGCGGAACCCCGTGGCGCCGGCGCGCACCCGCCGGGCTCCTTCCCGCTCCGCCAGGGCCACCAGCGCGGCGACATAGGCGCCGGGGTCCCGGATGTGGCCAGCCTCCTCGAACAACGCGCCGAAGGTGTAGCGCCGGTCCAGCTCCGGCTCGCGCTGGCGCAGCTCCTCCGCCTCCACTTCGCGCCAGTGCAGGCCGACCGCCTTGCGGACGCGGTAGCCCAGCGCCTCGGCCTCGTAGTCGGCGCGGTCGGGATAGATGTACATCAGCCCGGTGCGGGCGATCAGGTCCGGCACGCCGGCCTGCTCGGCCAGATCCTGGTGGAGCAGCGGCGCGTCCAGCAGCAGCGGCCGCAGCGCGCGGGCGATGCGGAGCACCTTCTCCTCGGTCCAGGAGGACCAGAGAAAGCGCAGCAGCCAGGGCGCGACGCGCGGCAGATAGCCCCAGCGCACCGCCAGCGGCCCGAGCGGGTCGCGCAGGAAGCCCGGCACCTTGCGCCAGGTGCCCGGCCCCGCCGTCGGCAGCACGGACTGAGGGGAGAGCCAGGCGCCGTTGCCATAGCTGGCGGCCTGCTCGCCGCCCGGCTCGCCCGGATCAAGGAGGGTGACGCCGAAGCCCTCGCGCAGCGCCGCAAGGGCGCTGGTGGCACCGATGATTCCGGCGCCGATCACCACGACATGGCCGCGCGCCGCAGTGCCTGTTTTCGTGGCTTCGTCCATCGGCACGCCCTGCCCCTCCCGTCCGTCGCGGGCGCCAGAGTGCCGTAAGCGGCGGGCCGGCGGAAGGGCCGGCCCGCCGGAAATCCGCTCAGCCCGCGTCGGCGACCGCGCGCTTGGCCATCACCGCCACCAGGTTGGCGCGGTACTCGGCGCTGCCGTGAATGTCGCTGTTCAGCTCGTCCGGCGACTGCTTGATGCCGGCGACCGCATCAGGCGACCAGTTGGCGGTGAGCGCCGTCTCCATCTCGCCCTGGCGGAAGGCGCAGGGCGCGGCACCGTTGACGCCGACCCGCACGCCGCTCGGCCCCTTCGCCACGAAGACGCCGGTCATGGAATAGCGGCTGGCCGGGTTGCGCAGCTTGGCATAGCCCGCCTTCTCCGGAATCGGGAAGGAGATGCCGGTGACCAGCTCGTCCGGCTCCAGGGCGGTGGTGAACATGCCCAGGAAGAAGTCGTCGGCCGGAATGGAGCGGCGGTCGGTGACGATGGTGGCGCCGAGCGCCAGGGCGGCGGCGGGATAGTCGGCCGCCGGGTCGTTGTTGGCGAGGCTGCCGCCGATGGTGCCGCGGTTGCGCACCTGGGTGTCACCGATCGTCGCGGCCATCCGCGCCAGAGCCGGAATCGCCGCCAGGATCTGCGGATGGGTGGCGATCTCGTAGTGCTTGGTCAGCGCGCCGATGACGATGTTGTCGCCCTCCTTGCGCACGCCCCGCAGCTCGGCGATGCCGGAGAGGTCCACCACATAGGTCGGCTTGTTCAGCCGGTGCTTCAGCGCCGGCAGCAGCGTCATGCCACCCGAGATGGCCTTGGCCTCCGGGTCCGCCGCCAGCAGCTTCACCGCATCCGCGACGCTGGATGGCTTGTGGTATTCGAAATCATACATCGCGCTGGGCTCCCTACTCGGCCGCCGCCGGCAGGTCTGCCCCGCTGCGGCCCTGATGGATGATGGACCAGATCTTCACCGGTGTCGCCGGCATCTCGACATGCGTCACGCCGTAGTCACGCAGCGCGTCCACCACCGCGTTCATCACGGCGGGCGGCGAGCCGATCGCCCCCACCTCGCCGCAGCCCTTCACGCCGAGCGGGTTGTGGGTGCAGAGCGTGGCGCTGGTCGAGACCTGGAAGGAAGGCAGGTCCTTCGCCCGCGGCATGGCGTAGTCGTTGAAGCTGGCGGAGAGAAGCTGGCCGTCCCGGTCATAGACGGTGTGCTCGATCAGCGCCTGGCCGATGCCCTGCGCCAGCCCGCCCTGGATCTGCCCCTCGACGATCATCGGGTTGATGACGCGGCCGACATCGTCGCAGGCCGTGAAGTTCACCACCGCCACCTCGCCGGTGTCGGGGTCGATTTCCACCTCGCAGATGTGGCAGCCGCCGGGGAAGGTGAAGTTCTTCGGGTCGTAGAAGGCGGTCTCCTCCAGCCCCGGCTCGATCTCGTCGATCGGGTAGTCATGCGGCACATAGGCCGCCATGCTGATCTCGGCGAAGGCCTTGCTGCGGTCGGTGCCGGCGACACGGAACTGGCCATCGCTGAACTCGATGTCCTCGACCGCCGCCTCCATCAGATGCGCCGCGATCTTCTTGCCCTTGGCGATGATCTTGTCCATCGCCTTGACCATCGCGGCGCCGCCAACGGCCAGGGAGCGCGAGCCGTAGGTGCCCATGCCGAAGGGGATCTTGCCGGTGTCGCCATGCACGATCTCCACCTGATCGAAGGGCACGCCGAGCCTCTCGGTGACGAGCTGGGCGAAGGTCGTCTCGTGCCCCTGCCCGTGGCTGTGCGTGCCGGTGAAGACCGAAATGCTGCCGGTCGGGTGGACGCGGATGTTCGCCACCTCGTAGAGCCCGGCGCGGGCGCCGAGCTGGCCGACCAGCTTGGAGGGCGCGATGCCGCAGGCCTCCAGATAGGTGGAGATGCCGATGCCGCGCAGCTTGCCGCGCGCCCTGGCCTCCGCGCGGCGGGCCTCGAAGCCGGCGAAGTCCGCGGCATCGAGCGCGATGCGCAACGTGGCCTCGTAGTCGCCGCTGTCATACTGCAGGGCGACCGGCGTCTGGTACGGGAACTGGTCCGGCCGGATGAAGTTCTTCCGGCGGATTTCCGTCCGGTCCATGCCCATCTCGCGCGCGGCGACATCCACCAGCCGCTCCAGCAGATAGGTCGTCTCCGGGCGCCCGGCGCCGCGATAGGCGTCCACCGGCACGGTCGAGGTGAACACCGCCTTCACCTGTCCATGGATCACCGGCGTGGTGTAGACGCCGGCCAGCAGCGTGGCGCTGAGATAGGTCGGCACCGCCGGCGCGAAGGTGGAGAGATAGGCGCCCATATTGGCCAGCGTGGCGACGCGCAGCCCGAGGAAGCGCCCCTCCTGGTCCAGCGCCAGCTCGGCATGGGTGACGTGGTCGCGGCCATGCGCGTCGGAGACGAAGCTCTCGCTGCGCTCGGCGGTCCACTTCACCGGGCGCTTCAGCTGCGCCGCCGACCAGGTGACCAGCGCCTCCTCGGCATAGTGGTAGATCTTGCTGCCGAAGCCGCCGCCGACATCCAGCGCCACCACCCGCAGCTTGTGCTCCGGCACCTTCAGCACGAAGGCGCCCATCAGCAGCCGGATGACATGCGGGTTCTGGCTGGTGGTCCAGAGCGTGTGCTCGCCGCTGTTGGGGTCGTATTCCCCGAGCGCGGCGCGCGGCTCCATGGCGTTCGGCACCAGGCGATTGTTGGTGGTGTCGAACCGCACCACCTTGTGCGCCCGGGCGAAGGCCGCGTCGGTCGCGGCGGCGTCGCCAATCTCCCAGTCGAAGCAGATGTTGTCCGGCGCCTCGTCATGCAGTGCCGGCGCGCCCGGCGCCGTGGCGGCCCCGATGGTGGCGATCGCCGGGAGCGGCGCGTAGTCCACCTCGATCGCCTCGGCCGCGTCGCGCGCCTGGGCACGGGTCTCGGCCACCACCAGCGCCACCGGGTCGCCGACATGGCGCACCTTCCCGGTGGCCAGCACAGGATGCAGCGGCTCGGCCATCACCTTGCCGCCCTTGCCGGTGACCTGCCAGCCGCAGGGCAGGCCGCCCAGCCCCGCCGCGGCAAGGTCCTGGCCGGTATAGACCGCCAGCACGCCGGGCATGGCCGCCGCGGCGGCCGTGCCGATGCGCCCGAGCCGCGCATGCGCATGGGGGCTGCGCAGGATCCAGGCATGGAGCTGCCCCGGACGGTTCAGGTCGTCCGTGTATTGGCCGCGGCCGGTGAGGAAGCGAAGATCCTCCTTCCGCCTCACGCTGGCCCCGATGCCCTCGAAGGGTACCGTGACATTCATGGAAATCGCCTCCCAACCGCGTTCGTGGGCTTGTCACGCCGGCCTTATGGCGGCCGGTCGTCGCATATCCGTGAAGCCAGGGCCTACTCGGCGGCGCGGACCAGTTCGCTGCGCTTGCCGTTCATCACCTCGGCCGCGGCGGCGATCGCCTTGACGATGTTGTGATAGCCGGTGCAGCGGCAGATGTTGCCTTCCAGCCCCTCGCGGATCTCCTGCTCGGACAGGCCCGAGGGATGCTTCCGCACCAGGTCGATCGCGCTCATCACCATGCCGGGCGTGCAGAAGCCGCACTGCAGGGCGTGGTACTCGCGGAAGGCCTCCTGCATCGGGTGCAGCGTGCCGTCGGCCGCGGCCAGCCCCTCGATGGTGGTGATCTCCGCACCCTCCGCCTGCACGGCCAGGAGGGTGCAGGACTTCACGCTGTCCTCGCCCATATGGACGACGCAGGCGCCGCACTGGCTGGTGTCGCAGCCGACATGGGTGCCGGTCAGGCGCAGCTTCTCGCGCAGCACCTCGACCAGCAGCGTGCGCCCCTCGACATCCACCGTATGGGTCTTGCCGTTCACCGTCAGTGTGACTTGCGGCATGCCGCTTCTCCCCCATGCGCGAACGCCGCCGCGATGCGCGGCGGCCTTGGAGGCAAACGTCATCCCAGCGGGTGCGGCGCGTCAAGCGGGCGGATGCGGCGCGCGAGCAAAAGCTGGGCGGATTATGCCGCGAATGCGATGCGTTCGCAAGAACTATGGCACTCGTGGCCCGGCGCTTGCCTGAACCATGCGCTCCCCGGCAGAGCCACGCCCGATGCCCATGGAAGGTGCAATGTCCATCCCCATCCCCATTCTCGATGCGCGCCGGCTGCGCGATCCCGCGACCCGCCGCGCCGCAGCCGCCGAACTGGGGACCGCCTGCCGCGGTCCTGGATTCTTCCTCGTGACCGGCCATGGGCTGAACGGGACCGGCACGCTGTTCGAGAGGGCGCGCGGCTTCTTCGCGCAGCCGCAGGCGGCGAAGGAGGCCGTCTCGATCCGGCACTCGCCGCACAACCGCGGCTATGTCGCCCTGGCCGAGGAGGCGCTGGACCGCACCACCGCCGACCGCAAGGAGGCCTTCAACATCGGCCTTGACCTGCCGCCGGACGACCCGGAGGTGCTGGCGGGGGCGCCCTTCCGCGGTGTCAACCTATGGCCCGAGCTGGCGGGCTTCCGCGAGGCGACGCTGCGGCATTTCGAGGCCTGCTGGCAGCTGGGCCTGCTGCTGCATCGCGGCTTCGCCCTTGATCTCGGCGTCCCCGAGGACTTCTTCGAGGACAAGTTCCGGCGCCCGATCGCCACGCTGCGCCTGCTGCGCTACCCCGGTGGCGATGGTGGCAGCGCCCTCGGCGCCGGCGCCCATACCGACTATGGCAACGTCACCATCCTGGCGACCGATGGCGTACCCGGCCTGGAGATCCGCCTGCGCGATGGCGACTGGATCGCCGCGCCGGACGTGCCGGGCGCGCTGATCTGCAATATCGGCGACTGCCTGATGCGCTGGTCGAATGGCGTCTATGCCTCGACGCCGCACCGGGTGCGCGCACCGGAGCGGGAGCGCTTCTCGGCGGCCTTCTTCCTCGATCCTGATCCAGATGCGGTGGTGGAGGCACTGCCGAGCTGCGTTTCGCCGGAGAACCCGCCGCGATGGCCGGCAACCACCGGCGCCGACTACCTGCGCGAGCGGCTCGATGCCACCTACGCGCACCGCCGGCGCGCAGGCTGAAAAACGCGGCCGGGGGAGTTCCCTCCCCCGAGCCTTTCCTTCGCCTCAGGCCACCGCCGGAAGGCTGCGCGCCAGCGGGTTCTTCTCCGCCGGCAGGTCATGCAGGTGGCAGGCCGCCCACTGGCCCGGCTGCGTCTGCTGCAGGCGCGGCACGTCCGTCTTGCAGCGGTCGAAGGCATAGGGGCAGCGCGTGTGGAAGCGGCAGCCACTCGGCGGGTTGATCGGGCTTGGCACGTCGCCCTTCAGCACGATGCGCTGCCGCCCGGCCCCCGGCTCCGGCACCGGCACGGCGGAGAGCAGGGCCTCGGTATAGGGGTGCTTCGGCGCGCCGAACAGCGAGCGGCGCGGCGCGATCTCGACGATCTGGCCGAGATACATCACCGCCACCCGGTGCGTCATGTGCTCGACGATGGCGAGATCGTGGCTGATGAACAGCATCGCCAGCCCGAGTTCCTGCTGCAGCTCCTGCAGCAGGTTGACGATCTGCGCCTTCACCGAGACGTCGAGCGCCGAGACGGCCTCGTCGCAGATGATCAGGTCCGGCTCGCCCGCCAATGCGCGCGCGATGCAGATGCGCTGCCGCTGCCCGCCCGAGAACTCGTGCGGCCAGCGATTCGCGGAATCGCGCGGCAGGCGCACGAGGTCGATCAGCTTGGCGATGCGCGCATCCAGGTCGGCGCTGTTCTTGGCCAGGCCGAAGTTGCGGATCGGCTCGGCCAGCAGGTCCTTCACCCGCATGCGCGGATTGAGACTGCTGAACGGGTCCTGGAAGATCACGCCCATGCGGCGCCGCAGCGGACGAAGCTGGCCCTGCGACATGTCGTCGATGCGCGTGCCGTCCAGCACCACCTGCCCGTCGGTCGGCGGGAAGAGCCGCAGCAGCGCCTTGCCGACGGTGGACTTGCCGCAGCCTGATTCGCCGACCAGCGAAAGCGTCTCGCCCTTCTCGATGTGGAAGGAAACGCCGTCCACCGCATAGACATAGCCGGTGGTGCCGCCAAAGAAGCCGCCCCGGATCGGGAAGTGCTTCTTCAGGTCGTTCACCTCCAGCAGCGGACGGTTGGCGTGGTGCGGGGGATGGGTTCCCATCGTCATGTTCATGCCGCCACGGCCTCCTTCACCGCATAGTGGCAGGCCGCCACATGGCCCGGCGCCTTCTCCTCCAGCGCCGGCGCCACCTCGCGGCAGAGGTCGGTCGCATAGGGGCAGCGGCCGGCGAAGACGCAGTAGTCGATGCGCTCCTTCAGGCTCGGCACCAGACCGGGGATTTCGGCCAGGCGCTCCACCTCGCCGGTCAGCGAGGAGCCGAGCTTGGGCACCGCGCCCAGCAGGCCCTGGGTGTAGGGATGCTTCGGTGCGCGGAACAGCTCCTCGACCTTCGCCTCCTCCACCTTGCGGCCGGCATACATGACGATCACCCGCTCGGCGACCTCGGCGACCACGCCGAGGTCATGCGTGATCAGCACGATGGCGGCGCCGACGGTGCGCTTCAGGTCGCGCATCAGGTCGAGGATCTGCGCCTGGATGGTGACGTCCAGCGCCGTGGTCGGCTCGTCGGCGATCAGCAGCTTCGGGTTGCAGGCGAGCGCGATGGCGATCATCACGCGCTGGCGCATGCCGCCGGAGAGCTGGTGCGGGTACTCCTTCACCCGCTTGTCCGGCGCCGGGATGCCGACGAGGGTCAGCATCTCCACCGCCTTCGCCTCCGCCTGCGCCTTGGACAGGCCCTGGTGGAGCCGCAGCGCCTCGCCGATCTGCTTGCCGATGGTCAGCACCGGGTTCAGCGAGGTCATCGGCTCCTGGAAGATCATGCTGATCTCGTTGCCGCGGATGGCGCGCATCTCGCGGTCGGAGAGCTTCAGCAGGTCGCGGCCGTTGAAGCGGATGGCGCCGGCAATCTTGCCCGGCGGCTCCGGGATGAGCCGCAGGATGGACATCGAGGTGACGGACTTGCCGCAACCGGACTCGCCCACGATGGCGACGGTCTCGCCGGCCTCGACGCTGAAGCTCAGCCCGTCGACCGCGCGGTTCACGCCGCCATCGGGGGTGCGGAAATGCGTCTGCAGGTTCTCGACTTCGAGCAGAGCCATGGAATTACACCCGCTTCGCCAGGCGCGGGTCGAGCGAATCCCGCAGGCCGTCGCCCAGCAGGTTCACCGCCAGCACGGTGATGGAGAGAAAGATGGCGGGAAAGAACACGATATAGGGCTTCACCTGCCACAATGCGCGGCCCTCGGCCATGATGTTCCCCCAGGAGGGGATGATCGGCGGGGTGCCGGCGCCGATGAAGGAGAGGATGGCCTCGGCGATCATCGCGGCAGCGCAGATATAGGTGGCCTGCACGGTCATGGGCGCCAGCGTGTTGGGCAGGATGTGGCGCCAGATGATGACCGGCGTGCGGGTGCCGGCGGCCACCGCCGCGTCCACGTAGGGCTGCTCGCGCAGTGACAGCACGACACCGCGCACCAGCCGCGAGACGCGCGGGATCTCCGCCACGGTGATGGCCAGGATGACGTTGCCGACCGAGCCGCGCGTCAGCGCCATCAGCGCGATGGCGAGCAGGATGGACGGGATCGACATCAGCCCGTCCATGATGCGCATGATGATGCTGTCGGCCCAGCGCACGAAGCCCGAGACCAAGCCGATGGCGAGGCCGATGACGGAGGAGAAGAAGGCGACGCCGAAGCCGACAACCAGCGAGACGCGCGCGCCGTAGAGCACGCGGGAATAGACGTCGCGCCCCAGCATGTCGGTGCCGAACCAGGCCGCGGCCGAGGGATTGCGCGTGCGCATCACCGGCGCCAGCGCCGTCGGGTCCTTGGTCCAGAGGAAGGGCGCGAAGACCGCGATGAACACCATCACCAGCAGCAGGAAGCCGCCGATGGCGATGGTCGGGTAGCGCCGCAGGTAGCCGATGAAGCCCTTGGGGGACTTCCGCGCCGCCATGATGTCCGGCATCGGCGCCGCTTTCGCGACGCTCGTCGGGGAAACGGCGCCCGGGGGCAGGATGGTGGTGCTCAATACCGGATCCTCGGGTCGAACAGGGTGTAGCTCAGGTCGATCAGAAGGTTGACCAGCACATAGGAGAAGCTGAACAGCAGAATGACGCCCTGGATGACGGGGTAGTCACGCCGCAGGATCGCGTCGACCGTCAGGCGCCCAAGCCCCGGGATGGCGAAGACGCTTTCCGTCACCACCGCACCGCCGATCAGCAGCGCGATGCCGATGCCGATGACCGTGACGATGGGCACCGCGGCGTTCTTCAGCGCGTGCAGGAACAGGATGGTGGTCTGCCCCGCACCCTTGGCGCGCGCGGTGCGGATATAGTCCTGCTGCAGCACTTCCAGCATCGTGGCGCGGGTGATGCGGGCGATCAGCGCGGTATACCCGCCGCCCAGCGCCACCGCCGGCAGCACGAGGTTCTGGAGCCAGGGGCCGACGCCCTCGGAAATCGGCGTGTAACCCTGCACCGGGAACCAGTCGAGCTGCAGCGCGAAGTAATAGGCCAGCAGATAGCCCACCACGAAGACCGGCACGGAGAAGTTCAGCACCGAGAAGACCATCACCAGGCGGTCAATCCAGGAACCGCTCTTCCACGCGGCGATCACGCCGAGCGGCACAGCGATGACGATCGCCAGCCCCAAGGTGACCACCATCAGCGAGAGCGTCGGCTCGACGCGCTGCGCGATCATGCGCGTCACCGGCAGGTTGGTGAAGATGGAGGTGCCAAGATCTCCCTGGAGGATGCGCCAGACCCATTCGCCGAACCGCACCAGGTAGGGGCGGTCAAGGCCAAGGCTGGCGCGGATGCGCTCCACATCGGCCGGCGTGGCCTGGTCACCCGCGATGACCGCCGCCGGATCGCCGGGGGCGATATAGAGCAGGCTGAAGACGAACAGGGCGACGATCGCCATCACGGGGATGGTCGCCAGGACACGACGGACGATATAGGCGAACATGACTTCCGATCAGCTCTTTGAAACGTTCCAGAAGAACGGGATGGGCGCCTTCACGACGCCGCTCACGTTCTTCCGCCATGCCTGATAGGACAGGAAGAAGCCGGTGGGCACCCACATGGCGGAATCCATCGCGGCTTTGTTCATTTCCGCCACGGCCGCCTTCTCGGCCTCCAGGTCGGCCGCGGCGAACCACTTGTCGCGGGCCGCCTCGACGGCATCGACCTTCGGCCAGCCGAACCAGGCCTGGTCGCCATTGGCGCGCATCGCGGTATAGCTTGCCGGGTTGATGCAGTCGGCGCCGGCGTGCCAGGTGTGGAAGATGTGCCAGCCACCCTGGCCCGGCGGCGTCTTCATGGCGCGGCGGGCGCCGACGGTGCCCCAGTCGGTTGCCACGAAGTCGAGGTTCATGCCGATCCGCTTCAGCAGGTCGGCGCTGACGTCGCCGAAGGCCTTGGTGATCGGCTGATCCTGCGCCACCAGGATGGTGATGGGCTGGCCGTCATAGCCGGCCTCCTTCAGCAGCTTCTTCGCACCGTCGTAGTCGCGCTCGCCCTTCAGGATGTCGCCGCCGGCCTCGGTGTAAAGCGAGGTGCCGGGCGTGAAGAAGGACGGCATCGCCTTCCACAGGTCGGGATTGTCGCCGACCAGCGCGCGCATGTAATCCTCCTGGCTCAGCGCCATCATGATGGCGCGCCGCGCCTTCACGTTGTTGAACGGCGCGTGCAGGTGGTTCATGCGGAAGGAGCCGACATTGCCAAGCGGATCGGCGATGTCCACCTGCACGCTGCGGTTGGACTTCAGCAGCGGGACGAGGTCGGCGATCGGGTTCTCCCACCAGTCCACCTCGCCGCTCTGCAGCGCGCCGACGGCGGTGGCCGGGTCGGGCATCACCACCCACTCGACGCGGTCCACCAGCACCTTCTTGCCACCGGCCATCCAGTCCGGCGGCTCCTCGCGCGGCACATAGCCCTCGAACTTGGCAAAGACGGCCTTGGCGCCCGGCACCCACTCCTCGCGCACGAAGCGGAAAGGGCCGGAGCCGACGAACTCGTTGATCTGCTGGAAGGGGTCGGTCTTGGCGATCCGCTCCGGCATGACGAAGCTGCAGGGCGAGTTGGTCTTGCCCAGCGCGAAGAGCATCTTCGGGTAGGGCTGCTTCAGCGACCAGCGGAAGGTGCTGTCATCCAGCGCCACCAGCTCGTTCTGGATGCCGCGGATCATCTGGCCCATCGGGTCGCGCACGGCCCAGCGGTTCAGGCTGGCCACCGCGTCCTTGGCCAGCACCGGCGCGCCGTCATGGAACTTCAGCCCCGGGCGCAGCTTGAAGGTCCAGACCAGGCCATCGTCCGAGACCTCCTCCGACTCCACCATCTGGCGCTTCGGCTCCAGCTTGGAGTTCACGCCGTAGAGCGTGTCCCAGACCATCATCGCCGCGTTGCGGACGACGTACTGGGTGCCCCAGATCGGGTCGAAATTGGCCAGGTTGGCCTGCGGCACGAAGCGCAGCGTGCGGGCGGCGGCACCCTGCGCCAGCGCCGGCGCGGCCAGGCCGCCCCCGGCCGCCAGACCGCCCGCCCCTGCCGCAAACTTCAGGAAGGATCGGCGTTGCATCATCGTCATCCCTCGTCTCCCGGCGTGGCTGTTGCCCTCGCCGCTCATGGTTCTGTCCGCAGCCCTGTTTCCGCGGACCCTGCCGACGCTCCAGCACATTGCGTGCCAGTGCCAAAGCAAATGCAGCCGGCCCGGTATGTTCCGGGCTCGGTGGCGGCTCTCTTGCCTGTTGCGGAAGGCAGCATCGGGCGGATTGGCGCCATGTTCAAGGCGGCGTGCAGCCCCGGGATCAATCATTTGCCCGGATAAGCGGCGAAAGGGCGCCGGCCGCACCCGCCCGAGAAAGACGGTCTGCAGCCGGAGGGTCTTTCCTGTCTTCCTTCCAGAGCCCGGCCTGGAGGGTGGGCCGCGGAGGAAAAGCGCCGAATGGCCGCTTCCAAAACATCTCTGGCGCAGCCCGGGCCGCATCGGTGGGGTGGTGACCGCATGATACAAGGGAAGCGCGGGGGAATTCTGGAAGGCCCGCCGCACCTCCACACCTTTTTTGCTTGCGTCGATCGCCACGCAGCAACCATTACGGGAGAAGCTCTTTTCAGGCCTCGCGCCGCCATCCGCGCTTTTTGAGCCGAGGAAGGCGTGCAATGCACAAGGGCGGCGCAGGCTTGTGCCCGGCCGCCCCCCCCTTTCCTGCACAGCTCCGCAGCAGGACGCTCAGCTGCGTTGCACGTTCCAGAACATTGGCAGGCCCTTCAGCACACCGCTCAGGTTGCGGCGATAGGCCCAGGCCTGGAAATACTGACCCGCCGGCAGATACGGCACGTCCTCGAAGGCCTGGAGCTGGATCTTGCGCGCGATCTCCTTCTGCGCCGCCAGGTCCGGCGCCTCGAACCAGGCATTGCGCAGCTCTTCCAGCTTCGGCGCCGTCGGCCAGCCGAACCAGGCGGCCTGCCCGTTGCCGCGCAGCGCCTGCTGCACGCCGGGATTCATCATGTCGATGCCGGCCCAGAAGGTGAAGAACACGCTCCACCCGCCCTTCTCGACGGGCTCCTTGCTGGCGCGCCGCTGCACCACGGTGCCCCAGTCGGTCGAGATGTACTCGACGTTCATCCCTGCCTTCTGCAGCATGTCGTTGCCGACCTGCGCCAGCGCATTCAGCGAGGGAAAGTCGGAGGCGGCGATGAGCACCACCTTCTCGCCATTGTAACCGGCGGCGGCGAGGTCGCGCTTGACCTTCTCGTAGTCGCGCGGCCCGGTCAGCACCTCCATGCCGGCGTCATTGGCCAGCGGCGTGTCGGGCGTGAAGATGCCGACGCCGTCACGCCAGAGACTTTTGTCGGTGCCGATCACCGCCGTCATGTAGTCGGCCTGGTTCACCGCGCCGAGCAGCGCCCGGCGGATGGCCGGGTTGTTGAAGGGGGGGTGCAGATGGTTGAACCGCGCCATCCCCATCAGCCCCGTCGGGTCCTGGATCTCCAGGCTCAGGTCGCGGTTGCGGCGCAGCATGATCTGCAGGTCGCCCGGCGGCTGCTCCCACCAGTCGGCCTCGCCGCTCTGCAGCGCGTTCGCCGCCGTCGCCGCATCCGGCATGACGTTCCATTCGATGCGGTCGAAATGCACCCGCTTCGGCCCGGCGGTCCAGCTCACCTTGCCATCGGCGCGCGGCACGTAGTCCTCGAAGCGGTCGTAGACCACGCGGGCACCCGGCACGCGCTCCTTGGCGTTCCAGCGGAAGGGACCGCTGCCGATGATCTCCTTCACCGCCACGGCCGGGTCGGTCTTGGCCAGCCGCTCCGGCATCATGAAGCAGACCGGCGTGGCCGGCTTGCCCAGCGCGTCGAACAGCAGCGGGAAGGGCCGCTTGAAGCGGAAGGCGATGGTCTTGTCGTCCGGCGCGGACAGCTCGTCCAGCACCGTCATCATCACCTGCCCGAGCGCGTCGCGCGCCGCCCATCGGCGGATCGAGGCGACGCAGTCGCGCGCCCGCACCGGCTCGCCATCGTGGAACTTCAGCCCGTCGCGCAGCGTCATGGTGACGCGACGGCCGCCGTCCTCGACCACATGGCCCTGCACCATCTGCGGCTGCGGCTTGTAGTCCTCGTCGAAGCCGTAGAGCGTGTCCCAGACCAGATAGCTGTGGTTGCGCGTCACATAGGCCGTGGTCACGATGGGATCGGCCACCGCAAGGTCGGATTGCGGAATGAATTTCAGCACCCGCGCGGCGCTGCCCTGCGCGATCGCGAAGCGCGGCAGCGCGCCCGCCGCCGCAATGCCGGCGGCGCCACGAAACAAGTCGCGTCGGTCCATTGGTGTTCGCTCTCCTCGGAGGCCTTCCTGTGCAGGTGAGGGAAGCCGAGCGCCTTCGCGCGCGCAAGAGGGCATCTCACTCCTCCGTGCTTGGCGGCCCCCGGAGGGGGGCAGTATCCACCGCCGCATGCCTCTCCCCCGCCTTCCCGCCCTCCCGCTCAGCCCCATGCGGGCCGCACTGCTCGGGCAGATGCTACGTTTCGGCGTGGTCGGCTGTGTCGGCTTCGTGGTGGATACGCTCACCCTCTATGCTGCGCTCGCCCTCGGCGCCGGCCTCTATGTCGGGCGGGCACTGTCCTATGTGGTGGCCGCGAGCGGGAACTGGGCGCTGAACCGCGCCTGGACCTTCCGGACCGCGCCGCGGGATGCTGCCGGCCGGCAATGGCTGCTGTTCCTGGCAGTCAACCTGCTGGGCTTCGCCGTCAATTACGGCACCTATGCCGCGCTCGTGGCCACCGTGCCGCTCGCCGCGGCGCATCCGGTGCTGGGCGTTGCCGCAGGCTCGCTCACGGGCATGACGGGCAACTTCCTGCTAAGTCGCAGCTTCGTGTTTCGTCCATCCACAGAGAAAATCGAAAAAATTTGTGGCTGATTATTTTGACGCCAATGTGTCGCGTGAAGAGACTGTAAATTACACTATTATTTGACCGGGCATCGGCATTATCTTGCCGCCCGCCGCAGTCATGAGTTCAGCCTGAGCAATGGAGTAACCTGCCGGATATGCCGACACTGCAACCTCTCCAGCAAGAGGACGAGGCAAGGGCAGCCAGCGATGCCGCGCCGACGCCTCTTCCCGCCGATACTCTGCCCGAGGGCTTCCGCCCGGCCAGCCCGGAGGAGCGGTTGCCTGTCCTGCTGGCCTATGGCCTCGCGGCCGCCGACGGCACGCCGCGGCCGGAGGAGGCACCCGCCCGCCGCGCCGAGGCCGAGCGGGCGCTGGAGGAATGGGCCTTCCGCCATCTTCACAACCAGGCCGAGATCCTCCGGCGCGAAGGCGCGCGCGAGGCACTTGCAGGGCTGCGCCAGCCGCCCGGTTTCGGCAAGCTGGTGCTCGCCGGGCTGGTCTCACTGCTGCTGGCGGCGCTGATCGGCTGGGGTGCGCTGCGCCTCGGGCTGCTGCCTTACCTGCATCCGCAACTGCCGGGCTGACATAACCATGCTCTTCGCCCCCCGAGCCCCTGGCGCCGACCGCGCCCCGGCCACGCCCCTGGCCAAGGCGATCGGCGCCTGTCGCCGGGAGTTTGTCGCCGTCGGGCTGTTCAGCGGCATCGTCAATCTGCTGCAGCTCACCGTCTCCGTCTACATGATGCAGGTGTTCGACCGGGTGCTCGCCACCCGCAACGTCAACACGCTGGTCTTCCTCACCATCATCGCCGTCTCGGCGCTGCTGCTGCTGGCGGTGCTGGAGGCGGTGCGCGGCAGCATCATGCAGCGCGCCGCCACCTGGATCGAGGCGCGCGTGGCGCCCGAGGGCTTCGAACGGGCGCTGGAGGCGCAGCTGCGCGGCCGCCCCTATCGCATGGAGGCGCTGCGCGACCTGGGCTTCTGCCGCTCCTGGCTCAGCTCGCCGGGCGCGCTGGCCGTCTATGACGTACCCTGGGTGCCGATCTATCTCGCCGCCATCTTCCTGCTGCACCCGGTGATGGGTTTCATCGCCCTGGGCGGTGCCATCCTGCTGTTCGCCCTCACCCTGCTGAACGAGCTGACCACCTCCGACCTGCTGAAGCGCGCCAACACCGCCACCATGCTCGGCCAGCGCCGCGCCGATGCCATCGGCCGCAATGCCGAGGTGATCGACAGCATGGGCATGGCCCCGGCGGTGATGCGCCGCTGGCGGCAGGCCGCCGCGGAGGCCGTGCAGCCGCAGGAGAAGGCGGCCGGCCGCGCCGCCATTCTGCTCTCCGTCACCAAGTTCCTGCGCCTCACCGTCCAGCTCGCCATCCTCGGCGCCGGCGCCTATCTCGTGCTGCAGCAGGAGCTGACCTCCGGCGCCTCGATCGCCGGCTCGATCATCATGGGCCGCGCCCTCGCCCCGGTTGAGCAGCTGATCGGCGGCTGGAAGGGCCTGGTGCAGTGCCGCCAGGCGCTGAAGCGCCTGACCGCCTTCCTGACCATGCCGCGCCTGCGCCCGCCCGGCCTGCCGCTGCCCGAGCCGACCGGCCGCCTGACCGCCGAGCGCGTCTCCTATGCCCTGCCCGGCCAGGCCGTGCCCATCATCAAGGGTGTCGGCTTCGGCCTCGATGCCGGCGAAAGCCTGGCCGTGATCGGCCCCTCGGCCGCCGGCAAGACCACGCTGATCCGCCTGCTGATCGGCACGCTGCCCCCCTCCTCCGGCACGGTCCGGCTGGACGGCGCCGACGTCTATACCTGGCAGCGTGAGGACTTCGGCCGCCACCTGGGCTACCTGCCGCAGGATGTGGAGCTGTTCGACGGCACGGTGTTCAGCAACATCGCCCGAATGGGGGATGCCGAGCCGGAGCAGGTCTTCGCCGCCGCCAAGCTGGCCGGCTGCCATGAGATGATCCTGCGCCTGCCCGCCGGCTACGACACCGAGATCGGCGAGGGCGGCCAGCACCTCTCCGGCGGCCAGCGGCAGATGATCGGCCTCGCCCGCGCCCTGTTCGGCGAGCCCAAGCTGGTGGTGCTGGACGAGCCGAACTCCAACCTGGATGGCGACTCGGAGGCGGCGCTGCAGCGTGCGCTGGACGGGCTGAAGGCGCGCGGCTGCACCGTCGTGCTGGTCTCGCACCGCCCGGCCCTGGTGCAGGGCGTGGACAAGGTGCTGCTGCTGAAGGATGGCGCGGTCGAGCTGTTCGGCCCGCGCGCCGAGGTGCTGAAGCGGCTGATGAACGCGCAGCGCCCGGCCCAGGTCGCCTCCGCACCTCCCCCTGCCCGGCTCAACACGCCCCAGTCCGGAGACGCCGCATGAGCGTGACCACCCTGCCCCCGTCCGGCACGGGCGGCGCCGTCGACCGCCCGCGCGGGCCCACCCTGCCGCCGCTTTCCGCGCCCGAGCCGCTGCTCGACAGCCCCCGCCCGCGCACCCGCGGCATCATGCTGTTCGGCCTGCTGGCCACCGCGGTCTTCGTGGGCGGCTTCTCGGCCTGGTCCTTCATGGCGCCGCTGGCCGAGGCGGCGATCGCTCCCGGGCAGATCCGCAGCGAGGGCAACCGCCGCATCATCCAGCACCTGGAGGGCGGCATCGTCCGCGAGATCCTGGCCCGCGACGGCGACAAGGTGAAGGCCGGCCAGGTGCTGATGCGCCTGGACGACCTGCAATCCGATGTCGGGCTGGAGACGCTGCGGGTGCAGCGCTGGGCGCTGCTGGCGCAGGATGCCCGGCTGGCCGCCGAGGCCGCCGGCGCCCCCGAGATCAGCTTCCCCCCCGCGCTGCGCGACAGCAACGACCCGCGCGCGCTGGAGGCGATGACCGGCCAGCGCACCCTCTTTGCCGCCCGGCAGATGAGCCTGAACAGCCAGCTTCAGGTGCTGGAGGCGCGCATCGCCCAGCACGCGGCCACCACCAGCTCGGCCGAGGGGCAGATCGCCAGTCAGCGCCGCCAGCTCGCGCTGATCAACCGCGAGGCGCAGGACGTCGAGACCCTGGTGAAGCAGGGCCTGGAGCGGATGCCCCGGCTGCTCGGCCTGCAGCGCAACATGGCCTCCCTCGAAGGCAACATGGTGGACCTCCAGGGTCAGGTGGAGCGTGCCCGCGCCTCGGTCGCGGAAGCGCGCAACCAGATGCGCCAGACCCGCGACCAGCGGATGGCCGAGATCAACACCGAGGCGCGCGACGTGCGCGCCAAGCTGAACGAGGCGGAGGAGAAGCTGCGCGCCGCACGCGACACGCAGACCCGGCGCGAGATCGTCGCCCCCGAGGATGGCACCATCATCGCCAGCCGCTTCTTCAACGAGGGCGCGGTGGTGCGTCCCGGTGAGACGGTGATGGAGCTGGTGCCCACCGCGGACCGCCTGGTGGCCGAGGTGCAGCTCTCCCCCAACGACATCGACGTGGTCTATCCGGGCCTCGAATCCGAGATCCGCCTGCCGGCCTTCAAGCAGCGCCTCGTGCCTTACCTGCATGGCCATGTGACCTACGTCGCCAGCGACGTGACCCAGGACGAGCGGACCCGCGCGAGCTACTATCGCGTGCAGGTCGCGGTGGACGAGGACCAGATGCGCCGCCTGGAGAACGTGGAATTGCGCGCCGGCATGCCGGTGGAAGCGCAGATCCAGATCGGCTCCCGCTCCTTCTTCCGCTATATGATGCAGCCGGTCATCGACAGCTTCCACCGTGCCTTCCACGAGCAGTAAGACTTCAGGAGAATTGCCTTGAGCCAGAATTCGCCCGCTCTGTTCGCCGATGGCGTGCTGGAAGCCAGTGTGCACTACGGCGTCACGCGGATCACGCTGGCGCAGAGCGGCAGTGACGGGAAGCCGGTGCCCTGCGGCCAGCTCGTCATTCCCGTGGTCCAGCTGCCGGCCTTCACCAACAGCCTGATGACGCTGCTGAAGCAGATCGACAGCAAGGTGAAGCAGGCGCAGCAGGCCCAGCAGGGCGCCGTCCCTGCGGCGCCGGCCGAATCCGCCCCCGAGGCGCCGCCGCCCGGTTCCTTCCGCTTCTCCGGCTGAGCCCTGGCCGGCATGGCGACCTGGCCGTGGCGCGCCGTTGCTCTGGCGCTCGGCCTCGCCACCCTGGCGGGACCGGTGCGCGCCGCTGACACCCGTCCCTGGGCGGCGGCGACGGCGCCGGCGGCGGGCGCACCCCGCATCCTCGGCGCGCATGGCCTGGGCTGCATCGCGGGCGCCGTCATGCTGCCGCCGGAAGGCCCGGGCTGGCAGGTCGTCCGCCTGTCGCGGAACCGCTTCTGGGGCCATCCGGCGCTCGTCGCCTATCTGCGCGACCTCGCCGGCCGGGCACGGATGGCGGGGCTGCCCACCCTCTGGATTGGCGACCTTGGCCAGCCGCGCGGCGGGCCGCTGCCCTGGGGCCATGCCAGCCACCAGATCGGGCTGGATGCGGATATCTGGTTCGATCTCTCCCCCAAGCCGCTCCTGTCCGCCGCCGCGCGTGAGCATGTCGAGGTCGCCTCGCTGGTGCGGCCGGATGGCATGACGGTGGACCCGGCGCGCTTCACCTCCGCCCACACCGCGCTGATCCGCCTGGCATCGGAGCACCCGGCGGTGGACCGAATCTTCGTCAATCCGGCCATCAAGCAGGCACTCTGCGCGGCGCAGCCGGAGGCCGCGTGGCTGCGCCGGGTGCGGCCGTGGCGCGGGCATGATTCGCACATGCATGTGCGGCTCCGCTGCCCGGCCGGGCAGCCGGACTGCCGCGATCAGGCGCCTGTGCCGCCCGGCAACGGCTGCGATGCCAGCCTGGACTGGTGGTTCACTGCCGAGGCCCGGCATCCGCCCCGCGCCATGGCGCCCGCCGCGCCCCCGCCACCGCTGCCCGCCGCCTGCGCCGGCATTCTCGATGCGCCCTGACGGCGTGCGAGGCTCAGCCGCCGTCCCGCAGGCGCAAGGCCAGCACCGGGTCGTCGGTGGCCATCGCATCCACGCCGAGTGCCAGCGCCTTGCCGATGGTTCCGGCATGGTTGGCGCCCCAGGCGCCAATGCCCAGGCCCGCAGCGCGCAACGTCTCCACCAGCGCGGCGTCCAGAGCGCCGATCTCGGTCTCCACCATGGTGAAGCCATGCGCCCGCGCCACGCCGATCACCCCCGCCACGCCGATTCGGCGCAGCAGCGCGGCCTCGAACAGCCAGATCGTGCCGGCCAGCCCGCCGGCGGCCGCGGCCTCGGCCACCAGCGGCGCGTCGAAGGCGATGATGCGGCTCTGGCCGCGGATGCCGGCGGCGTCCAGCACGGCCAGGGTGCGCGGCACCAGCGCGGGGTCCGGCGCGGCGCCCGGGGCCGTCTTGACCTCCACCTGCAGCTGCTGGTCCCGGCCACGGAACAGGGCCGCGACTTCGGCGAGCAGCGGCACCCGGCTGGCACCCGCCCCGCGGAGCCGCAGGCGGGAGAGCGCGGCGGCGCCCTGTGCGGCGACCGGGCCCTTCCCCTCCGTCGTCCGCTCCAGCATCGCGTCATGGATCACCACGGGCACGCCATCCGCACTCAGATGAACGTCGCACTCGCACTGCTCGACAGGGAGCGCCAGGCTGTTGCGGAAGGCGTCGAGGCTGTTTTCGGGCCATAGGAAGGCGCCGCCACGATGGCTGACAATGGCGGTCGGGACAGGAAACGGCATGGGCCGAGCTTGCCTCCGGGCCGTGCGTGGCGCAAGGATGTTGCCCGGCACCCTCATTACGCAACCCCCTCCACGAGGTCGTGACATGCCCCTTTTGCTGGTCGCCCACGATCAGGCGCCCGATGGTGCAGCGGCACTCGAGGACGCCGTATGGCAACTTGCCGAATCCCATCTGGTCCTTTCGGGCTCGCTGGTTGTGGAGAGCCCGGTTTCGCCGCGCTATCTGCTTGAGCACCTGCGCGGGGCACTCCGCCGCGCTGGGCGCGAGGGGGCACTCCTCGTCACGACGCTCACCGCCGCCAGTTGGGACGGACTCTCCGCCGACGCCGAGGAGTGGATTCGCACGCGCATGCCTTGAGGCGACCGCCTCGGCGGCCCAGGACGCGGAGGCATCATGGGGGAGGACTGATGCAGGGAGGATGGCTGGGGCGCGCCATGCGGCTTGTGCGGGCGCTGGGGCATGCCGGAAGCGGCGTTCTGCTTGCCGCCGCACTGGTGGCGACGGGCGGCCGCGCGCGGGCGCAGGACCCGAATCAGAACGGCATCGAACTGAAAGTCGTCGGCGGTCTGGCCGACGTGTCGCAGTTCCAGCGCTACGAGCAGCCGTTCTGGCGCAACAGAATCGCCGAGCTGACCCATGGCCGGGTGCATGCCGAGATCCAGCCCTTCGACCGCGCCGGCTTCCGGGCCGAGGAGATGCTGCCGCTCATGCGCCTCGGCGTGGTGCCCTTCGGCACCGCCCTGATTGCCGTGGTGTCGAGCGAGGAGCCGGAGTTCAACGCGGTGGACCTGCCGGCGCTGAACCCCGACATCGCCACCCTGCGCGAGACCGTGCGGCTCTACCGGCCGCACCTGCGCGAGCTCCTGCGCGAGCGCTATGACGTGGAGCTGCTTGCCGTCTACACCTATCCCGCCCAGGTCACGTGGTGCACCCGCCCCTTCAGCAGCCTCGGCGATCTCGCCGGCCGCCGCATCCGCACCTCCTCCGTAGGGCAGGCCGAGATGTTCGAGGCGCTCGGCGCCACCTCGGTGGTGATCCCCTTCGCCGAGATCGTGCCCGCCATGAAGGCGGGGGTGGTGGAGTGCGCCGTCACCGGCACCCTGCCCGGCAACAATATCGGGTTGCCGCAGGTCACCACGCATGTGCATGCCATGGCGGTGACCTGGGGCGTCTCCGTCTTCGGTGCCAACATCGCCGCCTGGAAGGCTCTGCCGGCCGACATCCGGAAGACGATCCGCGATGGCCTTGCCACGCTGGAGACCGCCATCTGGGACGGCGCCGCCCGCGAGACCGGCGAGGGGCTGGACTGCAATGCCGGCCGCCCCTCCTGCGTCAATGGCGTCCCCGGCCACATGACGGTGGTGCCGGTGACGCCCGAGGACATCGCCCGCCGCCGCAAGCTGCTGACCGACACCGTGCTGCCGCGCTGGATTGACCGCTGTGGCCAGGACTGCGCCGACGCGTGGAACGCCTATCTTGGCCCCGCCATGGGCATCATGGCGACGGGCCCCTGACATGCAGCAGTTTCGCCGCATTCGGATCGCCATCCTGCTGGCCGCTGCGGCGCTGCTGTTCGCCCAATGGTTCGCCACCTCCCTGCTGGTCGGCCGGGCGCGGGATGCCGCACTGGCCGCGGCCGCCAGCACCGTGCAGCGCGTGGCGCATGCGGTGGAGGCGTCGCTCAACCGCAACTTCGTCCAGGTGGATGCGATGCTGGCGGGGCTGCCTGCCATCCTGTCCCCGCTGGCCGCCGGTGGCGAGCTGGACGGCCCCCTGGCCAACCGGGTGCTGCGGGAGCTGAACAACCAGAATTTCACCTTCCGCGATGTCCTGCTGGTGAGCGCCGACGGACTGCCGGTCGCCGCCGGCCTCCCCGTCTCCCGCCGCCGCCGGCTGCCTTCGGCGGTCACCGACTCCTTCTTCTCCAGCGCGCCGCGCGCGGGCGCCGTGCTGATCGGCGGCCCGTTCCGCAACCCCGCGAGCGGCGAATGGTCGCTCTACATGGCACGACGGGTGGCGCTGCCGGATCTGGGGCCGTTGCTGGCCGTCGCCGAGCTGCCGGTGCCGGTGCTCGGGGCGTTGCTGGCGGCCGGCGGCGTCGGAGCCGGGCTGCGCACCACCCTGGAGCGCGACGACGGCACGCTGCTGGCGAGCCTGCCGCATGACGAGACGCTGATCGGCACGCGCCTCTCGCCCTCGGCCGCCGAGCGGCTGCAGGAGACCGGCGGCGCGCCACAGGAGGCCCGCAGCCGCTATGACCAGTCGGCGGTGATCTCGGCGCAGCGGCCCCTGCTCTATCCGGCCCTGGCGATCTCCACGAGCATGTCCGTCGAAGCCGCCCTGGCGGACTGGGAGAAGGAACGGTTCCGCGCGCTCAGCATCTCGGTCGGCTTCGCCCTGCTGGTGGGGGCGCTGGCGGCGGCGATGATTCTCGCCCTGCGCCAGCGCGAGCGCGTCGAGACCGAGCGCAACCGCTGGCGCGCGATGCTTGAGAACGCCCTCGACTCCATGACCGACGGCTTCGTCATGTGGGATGCCGAGGACCGGCTGGTGGCCTGCAACGCCCGCTACAAGGACTTCTACCGGGTGAGCGCCCCCTTCATCCAGCCGGGCGCGCATTTCGACGACATCATGCGCGAGGGCTTCCTGCGCGGACAGTACCCCCAGGCGGGCGAAGACCTCGAAACCTTCCTGCAGGGCATGCGCAACTGGCACCGCGGCAACCGGCCGCCGATGGAGCGGCTGCTGCCGGACGGGCGCTGGGTGCTGGTGACCGAGCGCGCCACGCCGGGCGGCGGCACGGTGGGCATCCGCACCGACATCACCGAGCTGAAGCATGCCATGCAGGAGCTGGCCGAGGCGCGCGACGCCGCCGCCGCGGCCGGCGAGGCGAAGAGCCAGTTCCTGGCACGGATGAGCCACGAGCTGCGCACGCCGCTGAACGGCATTCTCGGCTTCGCGCAGGTGCTGGTGAACGATGCCCGCCTCGCCTCGGACCAGCGGGAGCAGCTGCGCACCCTGCACGAGGCGGCCCGCCACCTGCTGGAGCTGGTCAACGGGCTGCTCGACCTGTCCAAGATCGCCGCCGGCCGGCTGGAATTGCGTCCGGGCCCCACCCCGCTGCTGCCGCTGCTGGAGCGCAGCGCGGCGCTGCTGGCCCCCGAGGTGCAGCGCAAGACACAGCGCTTCAGCCTGGAGATCGCGCCAGGCACGCCGGAGGCGGTGCTGGCCGACGCGACCCGGCTGCGGCAGCTGGTACTGAACCTGCTCTCCAACGCCGTGAAGTTCACGCCCCCGGCGGCAAGGTGACGCTGCGGGTCCGGCCGCTGCCAGGCAGCGAGGGGCTCCGCGTCGAGGTGGAGGATACCGGCCCCGGCGTGCCGGCGGAGCAGCGCCATCTGCTGTTCCGCGACTTCGTCCAACTCGCCACGCCGGGTGCCGCCAGCGAGGGAATGGCCTTCGGCACCGGCCTCGGCCTCTCCATCGCGGCGCAGCTTGCGGAGCTGATGGGCGGGCGGATCGGCTGCGACAGTGAGCCCGGCCAGGGCGCCCTGTTCTGGGTGGAGCTGCCCCTGCCCGCCGCGCCTGCGGCCCGGCTCGCCGGACCGCAGGAGGAGCTGGCCACGCCGCCGCTCCCCGCCACCGCCGCGCCGATGCGCATCCTGGTGGCGGATGATGTGCCGGCCAACCGGCTGGTGGCGCGCGCCATGCTCACCAGCGCCGGGCACCA
Source organism: Roseomonas sp. E05 (assembly GCF_030063475.1). Lineage (GTDB taxonomy): Bacteria > Pseudomonadota > Alphaproteobacteria > Acetobacterales > Acetobacteraceae > Pseudoroseomonas. Next base: position 193,876 of record NZ_JASIRT010000002.1, on the reverse strand, counting down.
CGTCACCTGCGTCGAGGACGGCGCCGCCGCCCTGGCGGCCGTGCAGCAGAATGGCTTCGACATGGTGCTGATGGACCTGCAGATGCCGGTCATGGACGGGCTGGAGGCAACGCGCCGCATCCGCGCGCTGCCGCCGCCACAGAGCCACGTGCCGGTGCTGGCGGTGACCGCCTCAGCCATGCCGGAACAGGTGGAGGCTTGCCATGCCGCCGGCATGGACGGCCATCTGGCGAAGCCGATCGACCGCGAAACCCTGCTGCGGATGGTGCAGCGCTTCGGCGAGCAGCGCGGCAAGGAGGCCGATGCCTCACCACTCGTGCCCGCCATGGCGCCGGCCGCGCTGCTGGACCCGGAAGTCGGCAAGGCATTGGTCTCCGACCTGGCCGATGCCGCTCCGGCCGTGCTGCAGCAGTTCGTCGCCGAGCTGGAGAATGGCCGCGACAGCCTGGCGGCCCTGATGGCGACGCCCGACACGGAGGCGATCCGCACCGCGGCCCACCGCCTTGCCGGGGTTGCCCGCACCCTTGGTGCCGCCCGACTGTCCGAGGCGCTGGACGCGTTGCGGCAGGCGGTCGCTGCCGGGGAGCCGCCGCTGCCGGGGTTGATCACCGCGCGCGATGTGCTGGAGGAGACGCTTCCGGAGCTGCGCGGATGGGCGCAGCGGGTGGAGGCGCATGCTGCACCGGGGACCGGCCCTGGCGGCGAGGCTTCCGCCTAGAGCAGATCCCGTTCCAATGGCATCATCGGAACGGGTGAAAATGCTCTAGAGTACCGCCCGGCCAGGCGGAACCGTCTGGCCGGGCAAAAAAAGCGCTGCAACGAGCGCAGGCGGACGGAAAAAGCTTTATCGCAGCCCGGCGATCCCCGCGCCGAGCAGCGCGAAGAACGCCTCGGCGTCGAGCGTCTCCAACAGGCGGGCATTCGCCGGGATCTTGCTGCGGCCCCAGCGATCGATGCGGGTGCGGCCACGGTCCGGCCCTTCGCAGACGACCGAAGCCGCCACCGCCCGATGGGTGAACAGGTCCGGTGCCACGAGCCAGGCCACCGCACAGGGGTCGTGCAGCGGCGCGCCGCGATGGCCGAAGCGGCGGGAGGGCGGCAGCGCCGCGAGGATGTCGGCGCAGGCGTGCAGGCAGGCGCCGCCCTTCAGGGCCCGCAGCGCTGCGATGCGCTCCGGCGTCACCAGCGCCTGGGCCGTGAGATCCAATGTGGCAAGCGTCACCGGACGGCCGCAGCCGAGCAGGATGGCCAGCGCCTCCGGGTCCATGGCGGCATTGAATTCAGCGGCGGCGGTCCAGTTCCCCTCGCCCACCGCACCGGTCATCAGCACGATTTCCGCCACGCGGCCGGCCAGCGCCGGCTCCGTGGCCAGGGCAAGGGCGAAGTTGGTGGCCGGGCCAAGCCCGACCAGCGTGACCGACCCCGGCGCCGCCGTGCGCAACCGCTCCCGGATTGCGTCCGCGGCGAGCCCAGGCGCGGCCGGCGGCCCTTCGGGCAGCACCACGCCGCCCAGCCCGTCCATGCCATGCACCTGCGTCTCGGAACGGAAGACCCCGATCAGCGGCCGATCCGCCCCGCCCATGACGGGCAGCGCCGCGCCCGCCAGGCCAAGCACCGCGCGGGCATTCGGCAGGGTCCGCTCCAGTCCGACATTGCCGCCGGCCACGGTGACGAGTTGCAGGTCGATCTCCGGCGCGGCGAGCGCCAGCCACAGGGCGATGGCGTCATCCGTGCCCGGGTCGCAGTCGAGCAGGACGGGGCGGCTCATGCCTGCGGCTCCACCGCTGTTTCCACCGGCAGCTCGGCCTCGACGATGCTGGCCAGGAAGGCGGCGCCATGCGGCAGGGCGGCGTCGTTGAAGTCGAAATGCGGGTTGTGGTGGAAGCCCTCGGGATGCGCCGGCTCGCCGGTGCCGAGCCAGGCATAGGCGCCTGGACGCGCCTCCAGCATGGCCGAAAAATCCTCGCCGGCGGTGATCGGCGGATAGTCGTCCAGCGCCTGGGCCGCGCCCACCGTGGCGGCGGCGGCGCCGTGCATCACCCTCGCCTGGGCGGCGTGGTTCACCGTCGGGCCGAGGCGGCGGGTATAGGTGTAGTCCACCGCCACGCCATGGGTGGTCGCCATGCCCTGCGCGATCGCGCCGATGCGCCGCTCCAGCAGGTCGCGCGTCGCGGGCGTCAGGGCCCGGGCGGTGCCGCGCAGCCGCACCTCGGCGGGGATGACGTTCGGCGCCTCCGGGTTGCCGGCCGCCATGTGGCCGACGCTGACCACGCCCACCCCCATCGGGTCCAGCTCGCGCGCGACGATGGCGTGCAGCGCGGCGATGAACTGTGCGGCGGCGAGCGTCGCGTCGGTGCCGAGATGCGGCTTGGCGCCATGCGTGCCGCGCCCGCGGAACAGCGTCTCCCAGGTGTCGGAGGAGGCCAGCACCGGCCCCTTCGGCACGGCGATGGTACCGAGCGGCAGGCCGGGCAGGTTGTGCAGGGCATAGACGGCATCGGCGGGGAAGCGCTCGAACAATCCTTCCGCCACCATGCGCTGCCCGCCGCCGCGCGATTCCTCGGCCGGCTGGAAGACCAGATGCACCGTGCCGGCGAAGCGGTCGCGGTTGGCCGCCAGCCACCTGGCCGCGCCGAGCAGCATGGCGGTGTGCCCGTCATGCCCGCAGGCATGCATCTTCCCCGGCGCGGTGGAGGCATAGGGCACGCCGGTCATCTCCGGCATGGCCAGCGCGTCCATGTCGGCGCGCAGCGCGACGGCGCGGTTGCCGGGACGCATGCCGCGCAGCGTGCCGACCACGCCGGTGCCCGCCAGCCCCTCGGCCGTCTCGATGCCGGCGGCGCGCAGCTCGGCGGCGACGAAGGCGGCGGTGCGGTGCTCCTCGAAGCCCAGCTCGGGATGCGCGTGCAGGTCGCGCCGCCAGGCGGTCATGGCGGCAGTGAGCGGGGCGAGGTCCTCGGGCGTGGGCATGGCGATCCTGTTGCAGTCCTCTCGCAGCCGCGTTGCGGCGGGCGGGCCACCATGCCAGTTTGCGCCGCAGCGAACCACCACCCCCGCTCCGGGAGAGCCCATCCCATGCCGCGCCTGCGCACCGGCCTGCTCGCCGCCGCCCTCACCGCCCTGCCCGCGCTCGCCTTCGCGCAGGACCTGCTGCGGGTTGGCATGGAATCCGGCCCCACCAGCCTCGACCCGCACTATGCCAGCCTGATCACCAACATCGCCTACAGCCGCCACGTCTTCCAGCCGCTGGTGCAGCAGGACGCGCGGCAGGTGCTGCGCCCGGCCATCGCCACCGAATGGAAGGCGCTGGACGACCTGACCTGGGAGTTCAGGCTGGACCCGAAGGCGCGCTTCCATGACGGCGCGCCGGTGACGGCGGAGGACGTCGCCTTCACCATCAGCCGTGCGGGCGACGTGCCGAACTCGCCCTCCTCCTTCCGCGTCTACACGCGGCCGATCAAGTCGGTGGAGGCGGTGGACCCGACCACCATCCGCATCCACACCAGCGCGCCGACGCCGCTGCTGCCGAACTATCTCTCCCTGGTGATGATCGTCTCGAAGAAGCATGGCGAGGGGGCGAGCACGGCGGACTACAACTCCGGCAAGGCGATGATCGGCACCGGGCCGTACCGCCACGTCTCCTGGCAGCCCGGCAGCCCGCTGGTGGTCGAGCGCAACGAGGATTTCCACGGCCCCGCCCCGGCCTGGAAGCGCGTCGAGTTCCGCCCGCTGGCCAATGCCGGCTCCCGCACCGCCGCGCTGGATGCGGGCGACGTGGACCTGATCGAAATCGTCCCGCCCGACCAGTACAAGAAGTTCTCCGCCAGCCCCGTCTTCACCGTGGCGCAGAGTCCCTCCAACCGCCTGCTCTTCCTGACGCTGGACAGCGATCGCGAGGACAGCCCGCACGTCCATGCGCGCGATGGCGGCCCGATCGCCAACCCGTTGCGCGACGCCCGCGTGCGCAAGGCGCTCTCCATGGCGATCAACCGAGAGGCGCTGACCAGCCGCGTGCTGCAGGGCCAGGGCATGCCGGCCGGCGATCTGGGGCCGGAGGGCTATTTCGGCACTTCGCCCGACCTGAAGCCGGAGCCCTACAACCTGGAAGGCGCGAAGAAGCTGCTGGCCGAAGCCGGCTACCCGCAGGGCTTCGCCGTGCAGGTGAACGGGCCGAACGACCGCTTCGTCAATGACGAGCAGGTGGTGCAGGCGATCGCCCAGATGTGGACGCGCCTCGGCCTGGTGACCAATGTCGAGACCCGCCCGCGCGGCGTCTGGCTCTCCGAGGCCTCGCAGCTGAAGTACTCGGTGAACTTCGCCGGCTTCTCGCCCAACCCCGAGGTGCTGGGCATGCTGGAGACGCAGATCCACAGCTGGAACCCGAGGCTGGGCCTCGGCACCGCCAACCGCGGCCGCTTCAGCAACACCGACATCGACGGCATCATCCAGAAGGCGCGGCAGGCCATGGACAACGCCGAGCGCGAACGGCTGACCCAGCAGGCGACCCGCGCCGCCCTCCGCGACCAGCAGGCGCTGATCCCGCTCTACTTCGCGGTGAACACCTGGGCGATGAAGAAGGGCATCACCTACGAGGCGCGCACGGACGAGATGACGCTGGCCACCAGCGCCGGCCGCGCCAACTGAGCGTCAGGCACCGTCCGGAAGGGGTGCGCCAGCCGCTCCTTCCACAGGGCGGGCGGCGCGGCGCCGAGCGTTCCGCTTGACGCTGGCCTTGCTGCACGCCTACCTCATCGGATGACCTGACAGTCAGAACACCACAGTCAGAACACCGGGGCGGGCGAGGAGACACCGGAAGCATGGACGGACGCAGCGAGGCCCCTGTGCAGGGCATCGAACTGGCGCCGCTGGCGCCGCCAGCCAATCTCACCGCCGAGTTGGTGCGGCGGCTGGCCGCGGAGATCCGCGCCGGGCGGCTCCGCCCCGGCGACCGGCTGCCCACCGAGCAGGCGCTGATGCGCCAGGCCGGCGTCTCCCGCACGGTGGTGCGCGAGGCGGTGGCGGCGCTCCGGGCCGAAGGGCTGGTGCTGACCCGCCAGGGCGTCGGCGCCTTCGTGGCCGACCCCTCGACCCGCGGGCATGTGCGGATCGACCCCGGCGAGATGCGCTCGCTGAACGACGTGCTGCAGGTGATCGAACTGCGTATCGCGCTGGAGACGGAGGCGGCCGGCCTCGCCGCCGAGCGGCGCACGGTCCAGGCTTCCGAGCGCATCGCGCAGGCGGCCGCGGCCTTCGACAAGGCCGTGGATGCCGGCGAGAACGCGGTGGCGCAGGATCTCGAGTTCCATCGCGCCATCTTCGCCGCCACCGGCAACAGCTTCTTCCCGCGCTTCCTTGAATTCCTCGGGCCGATGCTGATCCCGCGCCAGACGGTGCGGCCCTACCTGGAGGAGCCGGAGGCGCGCACCGCCTACCTGCAACGGGTGCGGGAGGAACACGCACGGATCGCCAGCGCCATCGCCAGCGGGCAGGCCTCGGCGGCCCGCAATGCCATGCGCCGGCACCTGGTCGCCAGCCGCGACCGCTACGCGCGGATGGCCGAGCGCTTCGCCGTCAACGAGGGCGGTTGAAGCCGCGCCGCCGCCGGAGGCGCGCAGCCGGGCGGCCGCTCAGCAGGGGTCCGGCACGCCCGGCAGATCGGCAAGATAGGCCAGCACGGAGCGTGCCAGCGCCTCCACATCCTCGACCGTGGTGTACTCGTCGGGGGCGTGCGGCGGCTGCCCGGGGCGCAGCAGCCCGCCGAGCAGGATCTCCTTGATTCCGGCCTGCTGCACGAAACCGAGGGCCGTGCCGCCAGGGCCGCCGCAGCGCCGGAAGCTCCCGGCGGAGAAGCCGAAGCCCCAGCTCAAGGCCCGCTGCCAGCTCGGCCAGTTCGGCCCCTGGTCCGGATCGGCCACCGGGTCCAGCCGCCGCAGCACGCGGCACTCCACCGTGCAACGGCAGCCAGCCTCGCGGATCGCCTGCTCGACGCAGGCCTTCAGCTCATCCAGCGCTGCGCAGAACCCCTCATCGGCGGTGAAGCGGCGCTTGAGTACCAGCACGCCGAGCGGCTCCTTTCCATCCGGCTCGGTCTCGGCGCCGACCGAGATGATGGAGAGGTTCGGTCGCAAGGGCTCGCTCCCCTGCTCCGGTGGCGCCGGCAGCCTGGATTCGCGCTGAGCCAGTGCCGTCTGGAGGTCATCAAGCGCCGCGAGGATCGGCCGCATGGCTCGCGCGGCGCCATGGCCCTCCGCAGCAAGGGCACAGCGGGAAATGCGGACCTCAAGCTCGAAGCTGCCGAGGCAACCGGCCCAAATGCGCGGCGCGGCGCTGCCGTTCAGGCACAGCACGTGGCCTTCCAGCAGGCCCTGCTCGGTCAGGTGCCGCAGCCCCGGGAAGCAGCCGCTCTCGGCCTCCGTGGTGAACAGCAGGAGAGGATCGAAGCGCAACGGCAGGCCGACCGCATCGGCCGTGCGCAAGGCGGCCCAGAGGGCGATGATGGCGCCCTTCATGTCCACGGTGCCCCGGCCGAAGAGGCGGCTGCCCTGCCGCGTCAGCGCCAGCGGGGGACGGGTCCAGCCCGCGCCCGGGGGAGCGGTGTTCACATGGCAAGGGATGGAGCAGACCGGCCGTCCGGTCCGGCGGCTCGCAACCAGGTTCACGCGGCACTCGGTGGCCGAGCGGCTGCGCCAGAGGCTTTCCGGCAGTTCGACGCGCCGCAGGCCGAAGCCCAGCGGGGCGAAGAGGTCCTGCAATGCATCGGTGAAGGGCGCGCAGCCATCGCCGGGGGGGAAGGCGGTATCGATGGCCACCAGGCGGGCCAGCCGGTCGATCCAGCCGGTGGCACTGAGCAGCGCACCGGCCATGTTCAGCCGATCAAGGTGGGAGTCGTCGAACCGCTCCAGCGTGTTCTGCTCGTCCCACGGCATCGCTCCGCAGCTCCTCGTTCCAGTTCCCGCCCCACCGGGGAAGCGGCGCTGCCTCCGTTACACGCTTTGCCGCGCCTCATCAGCAGGCGTTTCCCAGGATTCGAGAAATTAACAGCTTCTTGAAAGCTTGGCGCGTCAGCGCCATGCAACCTATTGCTGTTACGCCGGACGATGTGATGGTGCAAAGCGGCGTGAGCGCTCCCCGGCAGGATGGTGCCGGCCTCCCCCGCCCTGCTCCGTGAGCGGCTCCACCCGGATATGCGGATCTTCGGCATCCGGGCGGCGGGCGGCGGCGGCGAAGCGCCCCGCCACCGCGGGCGCGACCTCGAACTGCGTCTCCCGTCCCAGGATGCGGATGCGGCCGATCTCATCGCGCGCCACCTGGCCGCGGCGGCAGAGGAAGGGCAGCACCCAGCGCGGATCGGCGCGGCCGTCGCGGCCCACATTCATGCGGAACCAGACGCCCTCCTCCCGCAGGCCGGGCGGCCGCTCGCGCACGGGGCGACGAACGGCGTCGGGCGCGGCCAGTTCCTCCGGCGCCGGCAAGGGCGCGCGCAGCAGGCGGATGAGCGCCGCCGCCATCGCCTCAGGGGCCGCCCCTGCGGTGAGCAGGCTCTGCCCGACCTCCAGATCCTCCGGGGTCTGCTCCTCGGCGAGCAGCGCGGCGGCCTGCGCCGCCAGCCGCTCGGCATCCTTGCCGCGGATCGCCTCGGCGGAGGGCGGCGTGCCCCATTCGGCCTCGACGCGGGCCGCCATCAGCAGCCGCTCGGCGGTGCGGCGGCGGTTCACCGGCACCACCAGCACGGAGACGCCCTTGCGCCCGGCCCGGCCCGTGCGGCCGGAGCGGTGCAGCATGGTCTCCGGCTCCTTCGGCAGCTCGGCATGAATGACCAAGCCGAGATCCGGCAGGTCGATGCCGCGCGCCGCGACGTCGGTGGCGACGCAGACCTGCGCCCGCCCGTCGCGCAGGCCCTGGAGGGCACGGCTGCGCTCCGCCTGGGACAGCTCGCCGGACAGCGCCACGGCGGAGAAGCCGCGCTCCACCAGGTTGCCGTGCAGCCGCGCCACGCCGGCGCGGGTCGAACAGAAGACGATGGCGCGCGGGGAATCGGAGGCGCGCAGCAGGTTCACCACCGCGCGCTCGATCTCATGCGGCGCCACCACGACGGCGCGATAGCTGATGTCCCCGTGCTGGCCGCCCTCGCCCTTCACCTCCAGCCGCAGCGCGTCCTTCTGGAAGCTGCGCGCCAGCCGGGCGATCTCCGGCGGCATGGTGGCGGAGAAGAACAGTGTGCGGCGCTCCTCCGGCGCGGCGTTCAGGATGGTCTCCAGCTCCTCGCGGAAGCCGAGGTCGAGCATCTCGTCGGCCTCGTCCAGCACCACGGTGCGCAGCGCCTGCGGGCGGAGGTTGCCGCGCTCCAGGTGATCGCACAGGCGGCCGGGCGTGCCGACGACGATGTGGGCGCCCTGCGCAAGGGCGCGGCGCTCGGCCATCGGGTCCATGCCGCCGACGCAGCTCACCACGCGGCCGCCCGCCTGGGCATAGAGCCAGGAAAGCTCGGTCCGCACCTGCAGTGCCAGCTCACGGGTGGGCGCCACCACCAGGGCCAGCGGCGCGCCGGCGGGCGGCAGGCGCTCCGCCTCGCCCAGCAGTGCCGAGACAAGGGCCAGGCCGAACGCAACCGTCTTGCCCGAGCCGGTCTGCGCCGACACCAGCAGGTCGCGCTCCGCCGTCTCCGGCTCCAGCACCGCCGCCTGCACGGTGGTTGGTTCGCTGTAACCGCGTTCGGTCAGGGCGCGCAGCAGCGCTTCGGGCATCACTGGAAAGGGCATTGTTATGAAAGGTCCGCGACTCTCGGGTATGGCGCGCCCGCACGAGGGCACAGCCTGGAAGGCGCGGGAGCGACAGGGCGCACCGGCGCGGTAGGGTCCGCAGGGTTGTACAGGTTCCCGGCGCAAATTGCAGCATCCAGAGGCAAACGGAGATGAGCCATGCGGAAAATGCATGGATATCTCAAGGGATTGGCCGCTTGCACCCGTGCTGTGATTTGCCCATTCTCCGCAGCGGAAGGGGATTATGCCTTCCCGCGGGGATTTGACGGATGCAGCTTGCGCCGCGACACCAAGTGCTAAAGCGCCAGGAAGCCGGGCAGCGGCATGCCGGGACCTTTTCCCGTGCCGCCGGCCGCTTCGTGGGTCATCCGACCATGTTGGAGATCACCCCGCGAGGGGAACACGGAGTGCCCATGCCCCATCGAATGTGCCCCTGCTGACCCACAGCTGAACCGCGCGCCGGCACCGGCGCGCCTTTCCGGCACCCCGCCCCTTCCCCGCACACGACCGACGGAACTGCCATGCCCGCCTCTCCTGCCGCCTCGGTGCAAGCCGAAGCCGCCATTCGCCTGCATGGGCTGAAGCGCCATTTCACCGGACGGGGCGGCGTGGCCACGCGGGCACTGGACGGCGTTTCGCTGGAGGTGGCGCCGGGCGAGATCTTCGGCATCGTCGGCCGCTCGGGCGCCGGCAAGTCCACCCTGATCCGCTGCGTCAACCTGCTGGAGCGGCCGGACGAGGGCGAGGTCCGGGTGCTGGGCGAGGACCTGATGGCCCTCTCCGACGGCGCGCTGCGCGAGCGGCGACGCGGCATCGGCATGGTGTTCCAGCACTTCAACCTGCTGGCCTCCCGCACCGTGGCGGACAACGTCGCCTTCCCGCTGGAGATCGCCGGACTGCCCGGCGCCGAGCGGGCGCAGCGCGTATCGGAGGCGCTGGCGCTCGTGGGCCTGGCCGAGAAGGCGAATGCCTGGCCGGCGCAGCTCTCGGGCGGGCAGAAGCAGCGCGTCGGCATCGCCCGCGCCCTGGCGCCCCGCCCGCGCATCCTGCTCTGCGACGAGGCCACCAGCGCGCTCGACCCCGAGACGACGCAGGAGATCCTGGCGCTGATCAAGCGCCTGCGCGACCAGCTCGACCTCACCGTGCTGCTGATCACCCATGAAATGGCCGTGGTGAAGGAGATCTGCGACCGCGTCGCCGTCATGGAGCGCGGCCAGGTGGTGGAGGAAGGCCGCGTCTTCGACGTCTTCACCCGCCCCGCGCATCCGACGACGCGCCGCTTCATCGCCGACACCATCGGCCATTCCATTCCGCCGGGAACCGTGGCCCGCCTGCCGGCGCCCGGCGCGGGCGAGGCGCGGCGCCTGCTGCAGGTGCTCTTTGCCGGGCCGCACAGCACGCGCTCGGTCATCAGCGAGGCCTCGCGCCGCTTCGGGCTGGACCTCAACATCATCTCCGGCCGCATCGACGAGATCGCCGGGGAGCCTTTCGGCCTGATGGCGCTGGCGGCCTACGGGCCCGCCGGGCGTATCGAGGCCGCCCTCGCCTGGTTCGCCGAGCTGGGCCTGACCGTCACGCCCATCGCCGACGACACGCTGGAGGCCGCCTGACCATGCTTCCCTGGCTTCCCCCGATGCTGCAGCAGCTCTTCATCGACGCCGCCATCGAGACGCTGACCATGGTGGGCGGCGCCGCGCTGGTCGCGGTGGTGCTCGGCCTGCCGCTGGCGCTGCTGCTGCACGCCACGGACCGCGACGGGCTGGCCCAGAACGGCCTGATCAACCGCCCGCTCGGCCTGCTGATCAACGCCGTCCGCTCGACGCCCTTCATCATCCTGATGGTGGCCATCGTGCCTTTCACGCGGCTGGTGGCCGGCACCTCGATCGGCACCACCGCCGCCATCGTGCCGCTGGCGCTGGCCGCCACCGCCTTCATCGCCCGCCTCTTCGAGACCGCCTTCCGCGAGGTGGACCGCGGCGTGGTGGAGGCCGCCCGCGCCATGGGCGCCACCCGGCTGCAGATCCTTTGGAAGGTGCTGGTGCCGGAGGCCATGCCAGGGCTGATCGCCGCCGTCACGGTCACGCTGGTCAGCCTGGTCGGCTACTCCGCCATGGCCGGGGCGGTGGGCGGCGGCGGGCTCGGCGATCTCGGCATCCGCTTCGGCTACCAGCGGTTCATGCCGGAGGTGATGGCGAGCGTCGTGGTCGTGCTGATCCTGTTCGTGCAGGGCCTGCAATCGCTGGGCGACTGGCTGGTGCGCCGCGCCCGCCGCCGCTGAACCAGGAAAAAAGGAGACCGCCAGTGTCACTGAACCGTCGCGCCCTGCTGGGCAGCGCCCTCGCTCTCGCCGCCCTGCCCGCTTTCGCCCAGGAGATCGGCAGCAAGGAGCGCCCGCTGCGCATCGGCACTTCGGCCGGGCCGCACACGCAACTGCTGGAGAAGGTGCAGGAGATCGCCGCACGGGACGGGCTGTACCTGAAGATCATCCCCTTCACCGACTACATCACGCCGAACCTCGCGCTGGCGGCGAAGGAGCTGGACGCCAACAGCTACCAGCACCTGCCCTTCCTGGAGCAGATGGTGCGTGACCGCAACCTGCCGCTGGCGGCGGTGGGCAAGACGATGGTCTTCCCGATCGGCGTCTATTCCCGCAAGTACAAGAAGCTGGACGCGCTGCCGAAGGGCGCGCGCATCGCCGTCCCGAACGACCCGACGAATGGCGGCCGCGCCCTCGCCCTGCTCGCCGCCAACGGCGTCTTCAGGCTGACGCCGGGCGCCGATTTCCGCGCCACCATCGCCGACATCACCGAAAACCCGAAGAACATCCGGGTCGTCGAGCTGGAGGCGGCGCAGATCCCGCGCGTGCTGGACGAGGTGGATGCCGCGGTGATCAACACCGACTACGCCATTCCGGCCGGGCTGAACCCGGTGCGCGACGCCATCGCCATCGAGAACGCCGACAGCCCCTATGCCAACCTCATCGTCGTGCACCGCGACAACAAGGACGCCCCCTGGTTGAAGCCGCTGGTCGCCGCCTACCAGAACGACGAAATCCGCAAGTTCGTGCAGGAGACCTTCCACGGCTCCGCGGTTCCCGCTTTCTGAGGACATAGCCCATGCTGACCCGACGCTCCCTCATCCTCGCCGGCGGCGCGCTGCTGCTGCCCGCCATCCTCCGCGTGCCCGCCCTCGCCCAGGGGGCAACCGGGCCGACGATCGGCACCACCGCGCGCCCGCTGCATGTTGGCGTCACCGCCGGCGTGCATGCCGAGGTGCTGGAAGTCGTGCGCGACGTGCTGGCGAAGCAGGACTTCGCCGTGAAGATCACGGAGTTCTCCGACTTCATCCAGCCGAACGTGGCGCTGGCGGCCGGCGAGATCGACATCAACACCTATCAGCACCTGCCCTTCCTGGAGGCGCAGAAGCAGCAGCGCGGCTATGACTTCGTGCCGGTCGGCAAGACCGTGCTGACTGTCATGGGCGTGTTCAGCCGCAAGCACAAGGCGCTGGCCGACCTGCCGAAGGGCGCCCGCGTCGCCATCCCGAACGACCCGACGAATGGCGGCCGCGCCCTGCTGCTGCTGGACAAGGCCGGCGTGATCAAGCTGCGCCCGGGCGCCGACTACCGTGCCACCATCGCCGACGTTGCCGAGAACCCGAAGAACATCCGCATCCTGGAGCTGGAGGCGGCCTCGATCGCCCGCAGCCTGGAGGACGTGGACGCCGCCGCCATCACCGGCAACTACGCCGTCCCCGCCGGGCTGAACCCGCTGAAGGAAGGCCTGGCGGTCGAGGACAAGGACAGCGTCTACACCGTGCTGGTGGTGACCCGCCGCGGCGACGAGAACAAGCCCTGGGCGCAGAAGCTGGCCCGCGCCTATGCCGACCCGGCGGTGAAAGCCTTTGTCGAGCAGAAGTACAAGGGCGCGGTGATCGTCGGCGCCTGAACCGGCCCGGGGGTGCCGCCGGCCCGCCTGGAGCGCCGGCGGCACTCCTCCTTCCGGGGGATGAAAGTAGCGCTTTCGTTCCGGATATGAACCGACTATAGACTGCCGCCCGCAGAGATCCCGGAGGCAGCATGACGACTGCGGTTCAGGCCCGGCTTTCCGCCGAGCGGCGCTTCTATGCCAGCATGGCGCTGTTCATGCTGGCGCTCGTGTTCATCGGCTTCGCGCCCAGCTTCTACCTGCGCGACGTCGTTTATTCACCGCGCCCCAACCCGACGCTGACGCCGCTGGTGCTGCTGCACGGCCTGGCCTTCACGGCCTGGATGCTGCTGCTGCTGGCGCAGACCATGCTGGTGACGGCCGGGCGGCGCGACCTCCACATGCGGCTCGGTCAGGCGGGGATGGCGCTGGCGGTGCTGATGATACCGCTGATGTACCTCGTCACGGTCGGGCAGGTGGCGCGCGCCAACCAGCCGCCCTTCGCCACGCCGCTGGGCTGGACGGCCATTCCGCTCTTCCTCATCCCGCCCTTCGCCGTGCTGGTCGCGCTCGGCTGGTGGTACCGGCGCAACCCACAGGCGCATAAGCGGCTGATGCTCGGCGCCGCGCTGCTGATGATGGACCCGGCGATCGGCCGCCTGCCGATCGGCCCGCCGCTGCCCGAGGTCTTCGCGGTCCTGAACCTGCTGAGCCTGCTGACCTTCGCGCCGCTCCTCTGGTGGGACTGGCGGAGCCGCGGGCGACCGCACTGGGCGACGCTGCTCGGCGCCGGCCTCTTCGCGGCGGCCATGACGCTTCGCTTCGTCGCCATGGGCGCACCGGGCTACGCGGCCTTCGCCGCGCACCTGCCCGGCGTGTGAGCCGGGCCGCGCTCAGGCCGCGTAGCGGGAGAGCGCGAGGTCGGCGTGCTCGATGTTGGGCCGCTGATCGGCCACCAGGTCGGCGGCCAGCTTCCCGCTGCCGCAGGACATGGTCCAGCCCAGCGTGCCGTGGCCGGTGTTGAGGAACAGGCTGGGATATTTCGTCGGGCCGATGATCGGCGTGCCGTCCGGCGTCATCGGCCGCAGCCCGCACCAGAAGACCGCGCGCGCCGGGTCGCCGCCCTGCGGGTAGAGGTCCGTCACCGAATGCAGCAGCGTCTCACGGCGTTCCTCGCGCAGGCGCGTGTCGAAGCCGGCGATCTCCGCCGTGCCGCCGACGCGGATGCGGTCACCGAGGCGCGTGATGGCGATCTTGTAGGTCTCGTCCATCACGGTGGAGACCGGCGCGGCGGCGTCATCCAGTACCGGCAGGGTGATGGAGTAGCCCTTCACCGGATAGACCGGCACCTTCAGCCCGAGCGGCGCCAGGAGCTGCGGCGAGTAGCTGCCCAGCGCCAGCAGGTAGCGGTCGGCCGTCAGGACGCCAGCGCTGGTGACCACGCCGGCGATGTCCCCGCCCTGCACCATCAGCCGCTCAATGCTGGTGCCGTAGTTGAACACCACGCCCTTCTCGGCGCAGATGGCGGCCAGGCGCTGGGTAAAGATATGCGCGTCGCCCGTCTCGTCCTGCGGCAGGCGCAGGCCGCCGACGAACTTCTCCTGCACGCGGCCGAGCGCCGGCTCGGCGGCGACGCAGCCGGCGCGGTCCAGCACCTCGAAGGGCACGCCGTACTGCTTCAGCACGCGCAGGTCGTCGCCGACATGGTCGAGTTGCGCCTGGGTGCGGAAGAGCTGCAACGTGCCGCGCTCACGGCCATCGTACTCGATGCCGGTTTCCTCGCGCAGGTCGGCCAGCGCGCCGCGGCTGTAGTCGGCGACGCGAACCATGCGGGACTTGTTGGTCTGGTAGGCCGCCTCGGTGCAGTTCCGCAGCATCTGCCAGAGCCAGGACCACTGCACCGGGTCCATCTTTGGCCGGATGACCAGCGGGCTGTGCCGCATGAACATCCATTTCAGCGCCTTCTGCGGGATGCCTGGCCCGGCCCAGGGGGAGGAGTAGCCGAAGGAGACCTGGCCGGCATTGGCGAAGCTGGTCTCCAGCCCGGCACCCTGCTGGCGGTCCACCACCGTCACCTCATGGCCCGCCCGCGCGAGGTAATAGGCCGAGGTGACGCCCACCACGCCGGCGCCAAGAACGAGAACCTTCATTGCCTTCCTGCTCCGCCCTGCCGCCACACGCGACGTGGCGGCGAAAGGTCATGCTAGGAGCGATCCGCTGGCAGGTGCTTGCGATCGGCGCAACGGCATGCGAATTCAGCGGGCCGGATTCGAATTTCCTGCGAAAGCCGCGACGATCATGCAGCCGCCTGTGCTCGACCCGCTGGACCGCAAGCTCCTGCGCCTGTTGCGGTCCGACGGGCGGATGAGCAATGCGGCGCTGGCCGCCGCCGTGGGCCTCTCGCCCTCGGCCTGCCTGCGGCGCTTGCGGCTGCTGGAGGCGGGTGGCGTCATCCGCGGCTACACCGCCATCATTGCCGATCCGGCCCTGCAGGGGCGGACGGTGGTGATGGTGCAGATCACGCTGGAGCGGCAGACGGAGGAGGCCTTCAACCGCTTCGAGTCGGCGGTGCGGCAGTGCCCCGAGGTCTGCGAGTGCTACCTGATGAGTGGAGCGGCGGACTACCAGCTCCGGGTCGAGGCCCGGGACGCGGCGGATTACGAGCGCATCCACAAGGAGCAGCTCTCGCGCCTGCCGGGCGTGGCACGCATCCAGTCGGCCTTCGCCATCCGCGCGGTGGTGCGCGCCCGCCCCGCGCCCGGCGAGAACTGAGTTCGGGGGAATTCCTTCCCCCCGACCTTTTTCACGCGCCGCGCCACCCCGCCCACATCACCGCCAGCCGGTCTCCCAGCCCGCGCGGCGGCGGTGGCTGCGCGGGGTCCCAGCCAGCGGCCAGCATCCGGCGAAGGTCGCGCCGCGCCAGCCGGCCCGGCAGCGCTGCCGCGATGCTGCCGCGCGGCAGGGGGCCAAGCCTCGCCTCCCCCTCGCGCAGCAGCGCCAGTCCTTCCTCCGCCAGGCTGCGCGCGGCGGCGGCGATTCCTGCTGCCACCGGGCTGCGCACCACATCGGCAGGCGTGAGCTGGTGCTCGGCCAGCAGGTCGGCCGGCAACAGGCTCCGTCCCTGCGCGGCCTGCGCGGGGATGGAGCGCAGCAGCCCGGCCATGCCATAGGCGGCGCCGATTCCCTGCAGCCCCGACAGACTTTCCGCCGGCGCGCCGAGCGACCGCCCGGCCGCCACCGCGAATCCACCGGCCGAGCCGCGCAGATAAGCCAGCAGCGCCCCCCGGCTCGGGATCTCCTCCTCGGTTTCCGCCTCGCGCGCGTCGATCATGCCGAGCAGATCGGCGGCGTCCAGCCGCTCCTCCCGGAGCGCGACGGCGAGCGGGCCGGCCACCTCGTGCCGCCGCGGAGCCGCGCCGGCGCCGGCCTGCTCCACCGCCTCGCGCCACCATTGCAGGCGGATCAGCGCCGCCATCGGGTTGCTCGCCACCGCACGGGCGCGGGCCAACTCGTGGTTGAAGGCGATCAGCAGGAACTGCGTCTCACGCCGCTCCGGTGGCGCGAAGAGGGCGCAGAGGAAGCGGTCCGGATCGCTGCGGCGGGCCAGTTCGGCGAGCGGGGAAAGCGGGGCGGGAGCGGCCATGACGGGGTTATGAACACAGATCCGTGCCGAACGACAGCAGGGGTGCTTGCTTGACGCCCCCCTGAGGCACGCCTAGCTGTTTCATCGCGTGACGCCGGGTGACGGCGTTGATCGTTGCTTGCCCGTCCCACTCCAATCCCTTCGGGAGAACAGCTCATGGCTTTCAGCCTTCCGCCGCTGCCCTACGACACCTCCGCCCTTGCCGGCTCCGGCATGTGCCAGGAGACGCTGGAGCTGCACCACGGCAAGCACCACCAGGCCTATGTCACCGCGCTGAACGGCCTGGTCGAGAGCAAGGGCCTGGCCGGCAAGTCGCTGGAGCAGATCGTCGCCGAGGCCGGCAAGGCCGGCGCCGAGGGCCTGCCGGTGCTGAACCAGGCCGGCCAGCACTGGAACCACATGCTGTTCTGGCAGGTCATGAAGCCGAATGGCGGCGGCGAGAGCCTGCCGGGCAAGATCGGCGCCAAGATCAACGAGGACTTCGGCGGCCTCGCCCAGTTCAAGGAGCAGTTCAAGCAGGCCGGCGTGACGCAGTTCGGCTCCGGCTGGGCCTGGCTGGTCATGGACCAGAGCGGCAAGCTGAAGGTCACCAAGACCCCGAACGGCTCCAACCCGGTCGCCACCGGCGAGGGCACCCCGATCCTCGGCGTGGACGTGTGGGAGCACTCCTACTACCTCGACTTCCGCAACGTCCGCCCGGGCTATCTCGACAACTTCCTGAACAAGCTGGTGAACTGGGAGAAGGTCGAGGAGCTGATGAACGCGGGCGGCATGAAGTCCGGCCAGTCGGCGTAATTCGCCCCTCTGGACGCGCGAAGGGCGCCGGGGCATCAGCCCCGGCGCCCTTTTTCATGCCCGCAGGTTTTGACGCCCGCACGGGGGCGGCGGCATTCAGGCCGGCTTGCTGTCGTTCGCGGCCACCGGGCGCACCAGCGTGCTGATCGTGCTGCGTGCCACCATGACGCGGACATTCGGCGCGATCTCGACCTCGACCTCCTCGGAGCCCTCCTTCACCTTGGTGACGGTGCCGAGGATGCCGCCCGCGGTGATGATGCGGTCGTTGCGCTTCAGCGCGCTCAGCATCTGGCGGTGCTCCTTCGCACGCTTCTGCTGCGGGCGGATCAGCAGGAAGTAGAAGACGACGAAGATCAGGGCCAGCGGCGCGAGCTGCATAACGATGGCGCCGGCACCGCCGGCGGCGGCTGCGGCGTCCTGGGCATAGGCGGTCGAGATGAACATGGCGGTGCTTCCGTCTTGCCGGGTGTGGCGGGCGAAACTAGCCTCCCGGCCCTTGCCGTCAACACCTGGCCCTGCACGGGGGTGAACCCCCGGCGGCCCTCCTGGAGCGTCCCCGCCTTGCCCGTGACCGAGATCCACCCGCTCCTGCCGACCCTGGAACGCATCGCCGAGGCCCTGGAACGCCTTGCCCCTCCGCCCCCCGCCCATCCCAGCCTGGAGGGGGCGGACGCCTTTGTCTGGCATCCCGGCGAGCATGGCGTGCCGGCGCGGCTGGTGCCGGTGCCGCGGGTGGCAGCGGTCGAGATCGGGCTGTTGCAGGGGGTGGAGCGGCAGAAAGCCCTGCTGCTGGAGAATACGCTGCGCTTCGCCCGCGGCCTGCCGGCCAACAACGCCATGCTCTGGGGCGCGCGCGGCATGGGCAAGTCTTCCCTGGTCAAGGCCGCGCATGCCGCCGCCAATGCCCAGCGGCCGGGCAGCCTGGCGCTGATCGAGATCCAGCGCGAGGACATCCGCACCCTGCCGGAGTTGCTGAACATCCTGCGCGAGGCGCCGCGCCGCTGCCTGGTCTTCTGCGACGACCTCTCCTTCGAGCGCGAGGACCAGGACTACAAGGCGCTGAAGTCGGTGCTGGACGGCGGCATCGAGGGGCGGCCGGCCAATGTCCTGTTCTACGCCACCAGCAACCGCCGCCACCTGATGCCGCGCGACATGATCGAGAACGAGCGCAGCACCGCCATCAACCCCGGCGAGGCGGTGGAGGAGAAGGTTTCCCTCAGCGACCGCTTCGGCCTCTGGATCGGCTTCCACAACGCCGACCAGCCCACCTTCTTCGCCATGGTGGAAGGCTATGCGGCGGCGCTGCAGCTGCCGATCGGCCCGGAGGAGCTGCACAAGGCGGCGACGGAATGGTCCGTCACGCGCGGAGGCCGCTCGGGGCGCGTCGCCTGGCAGTTCATCCTGGACCTGGCGGGGCGGCTCGGCGTAGCCCTTCCGGGATGAATGACCACGCCCCGCAGCCGCGCCAGCCCGCCCTGACCGCGCCGAAGGGCGCGCAGCGGCGGGGGCGGACCTTCCTCAATCCTGATGGCTCCATTCCCGGCCAGCCCTTCCAAGCGCTTTGGCGGATGATGCGCGAGGGCAAGGGCCAGCCCTGGCCGGAGCGGGTGGCCAATCCGCCCTTTCCGCCGCCTGCGCCGCCGCCGCCCGGCCATGCGGCGGTGACCTTCATCGGCCATGCCAGCTTCCTGATCCGCTTCCATGGCGGCCCCACCCTGCTGACCGACCCGATCTGGAGCGAGCGTTGCAGCCCCTTCCGCTTCGCCGGGCCGAAGCGGGTCCGGCCTCCGGGACTCGATTTCGACGCGCTGCCGCCGATCGACACCGTGCTGCTCAGCCACAACCACTACGACCATTGCGACATCCCCACCCTGAAGCGGCTGCACCGCCGCTTCCGCCCGCGCATCCTGACCGGCCTGGGCAACGCCTCGCTGCTGGCGAAGCACGGCATGAAGGAGGTGGCGGAGCTGGACTGGTGGCAGGAGGCGCCCCTCCCGCAGGGCGGCACCGCCCGCTTCCTCCCGGCGCGGCACTTCTCCGCCCGCGGGCTGCATGACCGGGCGCAGAGCCTCTGGGGCGGCTTTGCCATCGCCGGGCCGCAGGGCGGGCGCCTCTGCTTCACCGGCGACTCCGCCTGGGGCGAGCATTTCTGGGAGATCGGCGCCCGCTGCGGTCCCTTCGACCTCGCCCTGATCCCGATCGGCGCCTATGAGCCGCGCTGGTTCATGCAGGTGGTGCATGTGAACCCGGAGGAGGCCGTGCGCGCCTTCCTCGACCTGCGCGCCCGCCAGGCCCTCGCCATGCATTTCGGCACCTTCAAGCTGACCCAGGAGGGGATCGACGCGCCCGAGACCGCGCTGCGTGCGGCGCGGGAGGCCGCCGGCCTGGCGGAAGAGCGGTTCCGCGTCCCCGGTTGTGGCGAGACGGTGCTGGTGCCGCTCGGCGCCTGAGGCAGTGGCCGTGAGCGGGCGGGCGGCTTCAGAAGCCTTTCAACTCAAGGGGAAGTGCAGGCCGTCCACGCGCATATCCACAGACTTGCTCCCTGAATCTGGGGATAAGTCGCCATCTCCGGCGTTCGTCCTGCGTTCCCTGCGGCGCCGCCTTCAGCCTCCCTTCGCGTTGCCGAAGATCCGCTGGATGACCTGATCGCCCACCCGCAGGTTCAGCCGCTCCGCCGTTCCCGCCGCCAGTTCCAGCGTCGCCCGCACCGGGCCGTGGCTCTCGACCGTCGCCAGGCTCTGCGGCACCGTGCGCTCGGCGATGCGGTGGATGCGCCCGTCGGCGCTGATGAACACCATGTCCAGCGAGGCGAGGGTGTTCTTCATCCACATGTCGCTCTCGCGCGGGCTGCCCCAGTCGAAGAGCATGCCCTCATCCGGCTTCACCACGGGGCGGAACATCAGCCCGACCTGCTGCTGCCCGGGTGTCAGCGCCATCTCGACGGTGAAGTCGTGCCGCTTGCCGTCGCGCGTGACGATGGTCAGCGGCTCGGTCGGCAGGCGTGGCTGCGGCTTGTCCTGGGCGGTGGCGGGGCGGATCATGGCGGCGAGGCCCAGCAGGGCCAGCAGGGATCGGCGGTGCATGGCATGTCTTATGCCACGCCCAGGAAGGGTTCCGGCAGTCCCTCCAGCGTGGCGGCCGCGAGATGCCGGATCTCCCCGCGCACCGACCCCGGGCGCGGCGCGTCGCGCAGGGTGGTGAACCAGTGCTCCGGCGGACTGCGCCCGGCGGCGCGATGGAAGGTGAGCGCCCGCAGCACAGCCTCGGCGGCGGCGGGCAACCGCTCCGGCAGAGCATGGCCGTTCAGCACGCCCCAGAGGCCGGCCCAGCAGCGCCCGACGGACCAGGGATTATAGCCGCCGCCACCCAGCACGATCAGCCGCGGCGCCTGGCCCATCACCGTGCGCACCGCCTCACAGTGGGCGTTGTTGGAGAGCGAGAGACGGGCCAGCGGGTCCTCCTCCAGCGCATCGGCGCCACATTGCAGCATGATGGCCTGCGGGCGCAGGTGACGCGCCACCGGCAGCACCGCCTGGCGCCAGAGATAGGCGAACTCGTTATCGTTCAGCCCCGGCGGCACCGGGATGTTGCGGGCATGGCCGCCGGCCCGGTCCTCCAGCGCCCCCGTGAAAGGCCAGCGCCCGGCCTCGTGGATCGAGAGGGTGAAGACGCGCGGGTCGTCGTGGAAGGCGTCCTGCACGCCGTCGCCATGATGCGCGTCGATGTCGAGATAGAGGATGTTGGTCAGGCCCAGGTCCAGCCACTGCAGCAGGCCGAGCACCGCGTCGTTCAGGTAGCAGAAGCCGCTGGCGCGGTCCGGCCGGCCGTGATGGGTGCCGCCGCCCGGCACATGCACGATGCCGCCCCGCTCGGCCGTGATCCGCGCCGCCAGCATCACCCCGCCGGCGCTGGTGGCGGGGCGGCGGAACACCTCGCGGTAGATCGGATTGCCCCGCGCACCGATGTGGAAGCGCTCGCGCTGCTCGGGCGGCAGGCTCTGCGCCATCTCGGCGGCCTGCAGCGCGGCGACGTAGTCCGGGTGATGGAAGCGGGCGAGCTGCTCCGGGGTCGCGCGCGGGCTGTCGAGGTAGCGCGCCGGGTCCAGCCAGCCGAGCGCCCGGATCAGGTCGAGCGCGGTGGAGACGCGCGGGATCGCCAGGGGGTGTTTCGGCCCATAGGTGGAGTTCCGGTAGATCTCGGACCCGATCAGCAGAGGCGCGGCGCTCATTTCCCGCAGAATGGGTGCGGGTCGCGAACTCGGCAAGGCGCGGCTGCGCGCGGGCGCTTGCGCAAAATCGCCACACGCCCTTAATGCTCCGCATTGTCCGGGGGGAGCCCGATTCTGCGGGCTGAGAGGCGGGGATGGGCCCCGCGACCCCTTGAACCTGATCCGGGTCATGCCGGCGAAGGGATCGGAGGTCCGCATGGCGCCTGGCCTGGGCGTGTCGCTTCCCGAAATCCGCCTTGGCGGACGCGCGGTGCTCAGCGCCGCCGCGCTCGACTTCGCCGGCGGGCAGGTGACGGCGCTGCTCGGCCCTTCCGGCGTCGGCAAGTCCACCCTGCTGCGGCTTCTGGCCGGGCTGCTGCCGCTTCCCGCCGGGGCACGCATCGCGCCCGGCGACGGCGCCCCGCTGGCCGGCCGCATCGCCTGGATGGGCCAGCAGGACCTGCTGCTGCCCTGGCTTGCCCTGCTCGACAACGTCTGCCTCGGCGCCCGGCTGCGCCGCGAGCGGCCGGACCTCGCCCGCGCGCGGTCGCTGATCGCCGCCGTCGGGCTGGAGGGGCGCGAGGGTGCCCGTCCGGCGGAACTGTCCGGCGGGATGCGGCAGCGCGCCGCCCTGGCCCGGACGCTGATGGAGGACCGGCCCTTCGTCCTGATGGATGAGCCCTTCTCGGCCGTGGACGCCCCCACCCGTCATCGCCTGCAATCCCTCGCCGCCGGGCTGCTGCATGGCCGCACCGTGCTGCTGGTGACGCATGACCCGCTGGAGGCGCTGCGGCTGGCCCATCGCATCCTGGTGCTGCGGCCGGGGCCGCGGGGCGCCGTGCCGGAGGACCTGCCGATGCCCTCCTCTCCCCCCCTCCGCGCCGCGCATGACCCTGCCGTGCTGGCGGCGCAGGCGGATCTGCTCGAACGGCTGGCGGAGGCCGCATGAGGCCGCTGCTCGCCGCGCTCGGCCTGCTGCTGGTCTGGGAGGGCTTCGTCCGCTGGAGCGGCACGCCGCCCTTCCTGCTGCCGGCGCCCACCCGCGTTGCCACCGTGCTGGCCGGGCGCTGGGACATCCTGGCCGGCCATGCGCTCACCACGGCGACGGAAATCCTGCTCGGGCTGGTGATCGGGGCACTGCTGGGCATCGCCGTCGCGCTGCTGCTCACCGCCTGGCGCGGCGGGCGGCGCTGGCTGCTGCCGCTGCTGATCGCCAGCCAGGCCATCCCGGTCTTCGCCATCGCGCCCCTGCTGACGCTGTGGCTGGGCTTCGGCACGGCGAGCAAGATCGCCATGGCGACCATCATCATCTTCTTCCCCGTGGCGACGGCCTTCTATGACGGGCTGCGCCGCACCGAGCCGGGCTGGCTCGACCTCGCCGCCACCATGGGCGCCAGCCGCACCGCGGCGCTCTGGCGCATCCGGGTGCCGGCGGCGCTGCCGGCGCTGGCCTCCGGGCTGCGCGTGGCCGCCGCCGTGGCGCCGATCGGCGCCGTGGTGGGCGAGTGGGTCGGCGCCTCCTCCGGCCTCGGCTACGTCATGCTGCAGGCCAATGGCCGCAGCCAGACGGACATGATGTTCGCCGCCCTCGCCATCCTGGCCAGCATGGC
Organism: Roseomonas sp. E05; assembly: GCF_030063475.1. Classification (GTDB taxonomy): domain Bacteria; phylum Pseudomonadota; class Alphaproteobacteria; order Acetobacterales; family Acetobacteraceae; genus Pseudoroseomonas. Next base: position 170,936 of record NZ_JASIRT010000002.1, on the reverse strand, counting down.
CATGGCGCTGTGGTTCGCCACCGACCGGCTGCTGCGGGCACTGCTGCCCTGGCAGCCCGACGCCCTTTCCGAACACGACGGAGGAACCCCATGACCGGCCTCACCCGCCGCGCGCTGCCGGCCTTGGCCGCGCTCGCCCTGCCCGCCGCCGCGCGTGCCCAGAACGCCACGCCCGGGAATGCGGCCGCCCCTGCCGGCGGCACGCCCACCTCCCTGACCCTGATGCTGGACTGGTTCGTCAACCCGGATCACGCGCCCATCATCATCGCGCGCGAGGGTGGGCACTTCACCCGCGCCGGGCTCGACGTCCGTATCGTCGCGCCCGCCGACCCGAACGACCCGCCGCGCCTGGTGGCGGCCAGGCAGGCGGATCTCGGCGTCTACTACCAGAAGAGCCTGTACCTCGCCGTGGACCAGGGCCTGCCGCTGATCCGCGTCGGCACGCTGGTGGCGACGCCGCTCTCCACCCTCTCCGTGCTGCGCAACGGGCCGATCCAGAAGCTGGAGGACCTGAAGGGCAAGAAGATCGGCTTCAGCACGGCGGGTTTCGAGGAGGTAGCGGTCGGCACCATCCTCGGCACGGTCGGCCTGTCGGTGAAGGACGTGACGCTGGTGAACGTCAACTTCGGCCTGTCCTCGGCGCTGATGTCCGGGCAGGTGGACGCCATCCTCGGCGGCTTCCGCAACTTCGAGCTGCACCAGATGGAACTCGAAGGCCGCCCCGGCCGCGCCTTCTACCCGGAGCAGCACGGCTTCCCGATCTATGACGAGCTGATCTACGTCGCCCACCGCGACCGCGCGAAGGATGCCACGCTGCGCCGCTTCATGGACGCGGTGGAGAGCGCCACCACCTTCCTCGTCAACAATCCCGAGGAAAGCTGGAAGATGTTCATCGAGGGTCCGCGCAAGGAGCTGGACAACGAGCTGAACAGGCGCGCCTTCCAGGATACGCTGAACCGCTTCTCCCTCAGCCCCGCGGCGCTCGACAGCAACCGCTACGAGCGCTTCGCCCGCTTTCTGGCAGAGAAGAAGATGATCCGCAGCGTGCCGCCGCTGGCGCAATACGCGGTGGAGCTGCCGCCGGCCTGACGCCCGGGGTCCCGGTTGCCGGCGGCCTTGCGGCCCGCCGGCAACCATTTCCGCGGGTGCTGCCCCGGAGCCTCAGGCGACCTGCTCGGAACCCTCACTCAGGCTGCGGCTGATTCCGGCGACATCGGTCGAAGCGGCCTGCATGTTGGACGAGATGTCGAGCGTCGCCGAGCTCTGCTCCTGCACCGCACCGCTGGCGGCACTGACGAACTGGAGCAGGGATTCGACGGAGGTTCCGATCGCGCCAAGAGCGCTCGCGACCTCGCTGGAGACGAGTTGCATGGCCTCGATTTCCTGCGCCACCTGCTGGGTCGCGGCGGTGGTCTGATTGGCCAGCTGCTTCACCTCGTTCGCCACCACGGCGAAGCCCTTGCCGGCTTCACCGGCGCGCGCCGATTCGATCGTCGCGTTCAGCGACAGCAGGCTGATGTTGGAGGCGATGGAGCGGATCAGCTGCACCACCTGATCCATCGAACTCGCCGCCGAGCGCAGGCGCTGCGTCGCGAGATTGGCATCGCCGGCCTGCCGGGTGATCTCATCGACGACGGTGTGCGACCGCTGCATGGTCTCGGCGATCTGCGCGGCCGAGGCGCTCATTTCCTCGACCGCGGCAGCGACGGAGCGGACCTTGTTCAGGGTCTCATCGGCGAAGCGGATGGCCCTGCTGCGGGCCTCCATGCGCACCGTTATGTCGGTGGCGAATTTCACCACCTTGCAGGGCTTGCCATCAAGGTCGAGGACCGGGTTGTAGCTGGCGGAGATCCAGACCACCCGCCCGCCCTTGCCCAGGCGCTTGTAGATGGCCGCGTGGAACTCGCCGCGCTGCAGCTTGGCCCAGAAGGCCTTGTAGTCGGGCGTGGCGACATAGTCCGGCTCGACGAAGATGCTGTGATGCTTGCCGCGGATTTCCGCGAGGTCGTAGCCCATTGCCCTGAGGAAGTTGCCGTTGGCCGCCAGGATGGTTCCATCCAGCTTAAACTCAATGGTCGCCTGCGACCGGTTGATGGCTTCGATCTGCCCCTGGAAGTCGGCGTTGCGGAGCTTGCTTTCCGTGATGTCGGTGGCGAAGGCCACGACCTCGGTAGGCTTCCCGTCCAGGCCCAGGATGGGCGTGTAGGCCGCCATGATCCAGATCTCCCGGTCGTGCTTGCCACGCCGCTTGTATTCTCCAGCCACGTACTCGCCCTGGCGAAGCCTCTCCCAGAACTCGAAGTACTCGCGGCTGGCAGCCTGCTCGGGGAACACGAGCATGCGATGGTTCTGGCCGACGATCTCCTCGTTCGAGTAGCCCGCCGCCTTCAGGAAGAGTTCGTTGGCATCCTTGATGGTGCCGTCCATCGCGTAGCGAATAACCGCCTGCGACTTGCAGATGGAGGCAACCTGAGCCTGATCGGAAATTGCCTGCAGCTTGGCTTGCGTCACGTCCATTGCGAACTTTGCCACCCCCACGGGCTTGCCGCCGCGGTCCAGGATGGGAGTGTAGGAAGCCTGGATCCAGACCTCCCGCCCGCCCTTGGCCAGCCGGCGGAACTCTGCGACCTTGTGCCGGCCCTGTCGCAGCTCCTCCCAGAAGACACGATACTCGGCGCTCGCAGCCTGGGCGGGATCGACGAAGATCGCGTGCTTCCTTCCGCGGATCTCCGGGAGAGTGTAGCCCATCGCCCGCAGGAAGTTGTCGTTCGCATCAAGGATCGTGCCATCAAGGGCGAATTCGATGACCGCCAGGGAGCGGGTCGCGGCATGCAGGATGGCACGGTTCCGGCGGCCGAAAAGATCGCGGAAAAGCATCAAGATTTCGCCTTGGGAGGAATGGCTGAGGTGTTCCCAAAATAGCCTCCAATTCCTAAGGAAACCCGAATATCACGCTGCCGTGAGTGGCTGCTTGGTGAGACCTGCGCCGCCGCAGGCATTTTTTTTAAGGAAAAAATTCCTTTCAAATCGCCCTTGGGCAGATTATAGGAATAAAGACTTATTCCTGCCAAGGGGCCCCGCCATGCTCTCCCTTCCGCAACTCCGCAGCCTCTACACCGAAGCCCACCCGGACCACCTCGCTGCCTTCGCCACCACCGCCGCCGCGCTGTTCCGCCGGAGCGGGCTGGATGCGGGCCGGCAACGCTGCCACTTCTTCCTCGCGCAGCTCGGCCACGAGTCCGTCGGCCTGCAGGCGCGGGAGGAATGCCTCAGCTATTCGGCGGCACGACTGATGCAGGTCTGGCCGCGCCGCTTCCCCATCCTTGCCGCCGCCGAACCCTATGCGCGCGATCCGGAGAAGCTGGCTGAAGCCGTGTATGGCGGCCGCATGGGCAATGACCGTCCGGGCGACGGTTTCCGTTACCGCGGCCGGGGCTACATCCAGCTCACCGGACGGGACGCCTACCGGCAGGTCGGCGGACTGGCCGGGCTGCCCCTGGAGGAATGGCCGGATCTTGCCAATGACCCGGCCCATGCGCTGGCCGTCGCCTGTGCCTTCTGGCACTGGAAGCGCCTCAACCCGCTTTGCGACCAGGGGGACTTCGCCGGCGTGACGCGCCGCATCAATGGCGGACTGGTGGGGCTGCAGGACCGCTTCGCCTGGCTGGAGCGCGCGCAGCGCTGCGTGCCCTGGGAGGAGCCGGGGTCCTTCGCTCCCAAAGTGGAGGATCTGAAGGCCGTTCAGAGGGCGCTGCGGGCGCGCGGCCTCTATGACGGCTCGATTGACGGCATCATCGGCCGGCGCAGCCTGGCGGCGCTTGCCACCCTGCGCGCCGAGGAGGGTCTGCCCGCCGGCAGCGGCGTGGACCTCGCCGTGCTGGAGGCCTTGGGCCTGCGATGACGGTCGCGCGGGGCACGGGAAGCGCCCTGCCCCGCAACGCCTTCAGCCGGAAAGCCCGAGCAGGGCCAGCGCCTCGCGGCGCAGGGCGATGAGGTGCGGGTCATCCCGGTGGCGCGGATGCGGCCGGTCCACCACCAGCTCGCCGACAATCCGTGCCGGCCGTGGCCCGAAGATGACCACCCGCTGCGCCAGCATCAGCGCCTCCTCGACGTCATGCGTCACCAGCAGCGCCGTCATGCCCGAGCGCTGCCACGGCCGAACCAGTTCTCCCTGCATGGCGAGGCGCGTGAGGCTGTCCAGCTTGCCCCGGGGTTCGTCGAGCAGCATCAGCCGCGGATCGTTCACCAGCGCGCGGGCCAGCGCCACGCGCTGCGCCATGCCGCCGGAGAGCTGGTGCGGATAGGCCTGCTCGAAGCCGGTCAGGCCGACCGTGTCGATCGCCTGCTGCGCCCGGTGGCCCTGCCGCTTCAGCAGGCCGCGCGCCTCCGGCCCGAGGGCGACATTCGCCCGCACGATGCGCCAGGGGTAGAGGGTCGGGTCCGGGACCACCAGCACGCGGGAGGGGTCGGGCCGGGTGCGCGGCGGCGGACATGACCGCACGAGCCTCGGCAGCGGCTTCGTTGCAGCGGGCGAAGCATGGATGTGGCTGGCTCCACAACGCAAAAGCGGCCCCGCCATCTGCTGGCGGGGCCGCTCGGACGAATAACGCGGAGTGATCGTATTTTGCGCCTGCGCCCGTCCCGATCAGCAACGGCCGGGGCGACTTACCCCTTTTGGTCGGGCATGCCCTGCGGCACCACGGTCCGCACCAGCGTGGAATCCAACGCCTCGTACTCGTGATATCCAATGGTGTCGTAGAGCTCGGCCCGGGTCTGCATGCGGGAGAGCATGTTCTGCGTACCGCCATCGCGGTTGATGGCGTCGTACAGCTCCTCCATGGCCTTGGCGGCGACGCGCAGGTGGCTGACCGGCCAGATCACCATGGCATATCCCATCGCCTCGAACTCCTCGGCGGTGAAGAAGGGCGTGCGGCCGAACTCGGTCATGTTGGCCAGCAACTTCACCCCGGGCATGCGGCGGGCGAACTCACGGAACATCTCGGCATTGGTCAGCGCCTCGGGGAAGATCGCGTCCGCCCCCGCCTCCAGGTAGAGCTTCGCGCGGGCCACGGCGCCGTCGATGCCCTCGCTCGCGGCGGCGTCGGTGCGGGCGATCAGGTAGAGGTGCCGGCGTGCCTTGCGGGCGGCGGCGACCTTGGCTGCCATGTCGCGCGCATCGGCCAGCTTCTTGTCGTTCAGGTGGCCGCACTTCTTCGGCAGCAGCTGGTCCTCCAGGTGGACCGCCCCGGCACCCGCCTCCTCGAAGCTGCGGACCATGTGCATGACGTTCAGCGCCTCGCCATAGCCCGTGTCGCCATCCACCAGCGCCGGCAGGCCGGAGGCGCGCGCCACCTGGCGGATGTGCCAGGCGACGTCGTCCACCGTGATCATGCCGAGGTCGGGCAGGCCCATGGCGGCGGACATGGCGGCACCGGACATGTAGAGCGCCTCGAAGCCGGCCCGCCTGGCCAGCAGCGCGGCGATGCCGAGATGCGCGCCGGGCATGCGCAGGATCTGCGGCCGCTCCAGCAGGGCGCGGAAGCGCTGACCGGCGGGGGCGTCCGGCAGGTCGTCGGCGATCACGTAGGGCATGGGCGCATCCTCTCTCGCTTCAGAAGAACAGCAGGGTGACCAGGATGAAGGTCGGCACCAGGAAGACCAGCGCCCAGCCAACATAGCCGAAGAAGCTCGGCATCCGCTCGCCCTGCTCCTCGACGATCGCCTTCACCATGAAGTTGGGCGCGTTGCCGATATACGAGTTGGCGCCCATGAACACCGCGCCGCAGGAGATCGCGGCCAGGGTCAGCGCGCCGTCGCTCATCAGGTGGGCGGCGTCGCCGCCGGCCAGGTTGAAGAAGACGAGGTAGGTCGGCGCGTTGTCCAGGAAGGAGGAGAGCCCTCCGGTCAGCCAGAAATAGACCACGGGGATCGGCTGTCCGTTCGGGTCGGTGGTCATCGCCACCAGCCCGCCGAGCGGCCCCTCCAGCCCCGCCTTCAGCATGGCCAGCACCGGCGCCATGGTCAGGAAGATGGCGGCGAAGAGCTTCGCCACCTCCAGGATGGCGCCCCAGGTGAAGCCGTTGGTCTCGCGGATGCCGGCCGGCGTCCAGAGCACCGAGGCGGCGGTGATCAGCAGGAAGAGCAGCATCGCCGCGATCCGCTCCTGGCCGATCGGCTGGCCGAGCAGCGTCACCTCGCCCGGCAGCCAGAGGCCCTGCATCAGCACGCCGGCCACCACCAGCGCCAGCAGCCCGACATTGATCCAGCCGGCGATGCCGAGCGGCTCGTGGTCGCTGTCGGCCACGTGGTCGTGCTCAGCGGCCTCCTCGGCGGCCTCCTCGACGATTTCCCGGCGCTCGCGGGCATAGAGCCAGCTGTCCATCACCCAGTAGACCGCCAGCAGCAGGATCGCGGAGAACAGGAACTCGCTGAACAGGTGCTCGGTCGGCCAGAAGAAGGAGACGCCCTGCAGGAAGCCCAGATAGAGCGGCGGGTCGCCCAGCGGGGTCAGGCTGCCGCCGATATTGCTCACCAGAAAGATGAAGAAGACGAAGCTGTGCATCTTCCGGCGCCGTCCCGCATTGGCCCGCAGCATGGGGCGGATCAGCACCATCGAGGCGCCGGTGGTGCCCATGATGCTGGCCAGCACCGTGCCGGCCGCGAGCAGCGCCGTGTTGACGCCCGGCGTGCCCACCAGGGTGCCGCGCAGCAGCACGCCGCCGCCGGCGGTGTAGAGCGCCAGGAGCAGGGTGATGAAGGGCAGGTACTCGCCGATCAGCACGTGGGTGAACTCATGCCAGGCGGCGTCAGGCCCGTGCAGCGCGGCGAAGGGCACCAGGAACAGCGCCGCCCAGCCGGCGGCGATCTTGCCGTAGTGGTGGTGCCAGATATGGCCGGCCAGCAGCGGCATCAGCGCGATGGACAGCAGCATGCCGGCGAAGGGCACACCCCAGAGCAGCGAGGGCGCGGCCTCCTCCCCCGTTGCGGCCAGAGCCGGCCCGGCGACCAACAGAACGGGCAGCATCGCCCCCAGCGACGCGGCCCAGCGCCGCAACGCGCCTCCTGGCATGGCCTCTCCTCTTTGTCAGCGCAGCCGCCGCGGAGGCGGGGCCGTCCGTTTTCCCGGGTCCCTGCCCTACACCAGCCCTGCCCAGGGCGCCAACCCGGCCGGCCGCCCGCAGCGGCCCGCCCGGGTCTCCTCGGGAGGGGGTGGACTTCCCCCTGAGGCCCGCACGTCCTAGCTTCAGCCCGCAGAGAGGGAGAATGCCGCATGGAGATGACCGGTGAACGGCGTATCGAGGCGCCCCGCCAGACCGTTTGGGAGGGGCTGAACGACCCCGAGATCCTGCGCGCCTCGATTCCCGGCTGCGAGTCGGTCGAGCGCGTGGGCGATGACGCCTTCCAGGCGCGCGTGGCCATGAAGATCGGGCCGATGAGCGCGCGGTTCACCGGCAAGGTGCAGCTCAGCAACCTCAACCCGCCCGCCTCCTACACGATCAGCGGCGAGGGCAATGGCGGCGCCATGGGCTTCGCCAAGGGCGGCGCCGATGTCAGCCTGGAGGAGGAAGGCCCGCAGGCCACCCTGCTGCGCTATGCCGTGAAGGCGCAGGTCGGCGGCAAGATGGCGCAGCTCGGCGCCCGGCTGATCGACAGCACCGCCAAGTCCATGGCCGACCAGTTCTTCACCCGCTTCGCCGAGAATGTCGCGGTGCAGCCGGTGGCCGCCGCCGATGCCGAGGAGCGCCTGGCCGCCGCCACCCTCTCCGCCCCGCGCATGGGCGACAGGGTGCTGGGCGAGACCGGTCCGCTGCATCCCGAGGTGGCCAAGGTGGACGCCGCCGCCGGTCCGCGCCCCTCGCCGCCGGCCGCCGTGCCCGGCTCCTCGCCCGGCTCGCCGCCGCAGCTCTCACTCTTCTCGATGCTGCCGCGGGACATCTTCGGCCTGCCGGTGGTGTTCTGGTTCGGCTCGCTGGTCTGGCTGGTGATCCTCTTCCTGCTTTTCGTGCTGGGCTGAGCATGAGCGGCACGCTCCCCCGCACCGTCGAGGCGACCGAACACCTGCTCGCGGCCGGGGGCTATGTCGCCGACCGGGCGCTGGCCACCACCATCCATCTCGCCCTGGTCATGGGCCGGCCGCTGTTCCTGGAGGGCGAGCCCGGCACCGGCAAGACGGAGATCGCGAAGGTGCTGGCCGCGGGCCTCGGGCGGCGGCTGGTGCGGCTGCAGTGCTATGACGGGCTGGACCTCTCGGCCGCCGCCTATGAGTGGAACCACGCCCAGCAGCTGATGGCGATCCGCCTCGCCGAGGCCTCGGGCGCGGCGAACACGCCCGAAGGGCGCGCGGAGCTGGAGCGCGGCATCTATGACCGCCGCTTCCTGCAGGAACGGCCGCTGCTGGCCGCCCTCGCCGGCCCGCCGGCGGTACTGCTGATCGACGAGCTGGACCGCGCCGACGAGCCCTTCGAAGCCTTCCTGCTGGAGGTGCTGGCGGATTTCCAGCTCACCATCCCCGAGCTCGGCACCATCCACGCCGACACGCCGCCCATCGTGGTGCTGACCAGCAACCGCACGCGGGAGGTGCATGACGCCATCCGCCGCCGCTGCCTCTACCAGTGGGTGGACTACCCGGACGCGGCGCGCGAGCGGGCCATCCTGGCCAGCCGGCATCCCGGGCTTTCCGAGACGCTGTCGGCGCAGGTGGTGGCCTTCGTGCAGGCGCTGCGCTCCGGCGACTTCTTCAAATATCCCGGCGTGGCCGAGACCATCGACTGGGCCGCCGCCCTGCGCGCGCTGGACGCGAAGGAGCTGGAGCCGGCGCTGGTGGAGGAGACCATCGGCGCCCTGCTGAAGTACCAGGACGACATCGCCAAGCTGCGCGGCGCCGAGGCGGCACGGCTGGTCGAGGTGGCCAAGGAAGCCGCGGCGCCGCGGCCGGCCATGCCGTTCTGATGCGGCGCCTTCCGAGACGGTCAGCGCGCGCGCCATGAGCGGGGCGCTCGCCGCCAACCTGCTCGGTTTCGGCCGCCTGCTGCGCCGCGCCGGCCTGCCGGTCGGCCCGGCCGAGATGCTGGCTTCCGCCGAGGCGCTGACGCTGGTGGATATCGGCAACCGCCAGGAGGTGCGCGCCGCCCTGCGCGCGACGCTGGTGCGCCGGCGCGAGCATGGCGAGATCTTCGACCATGCCTTCCTGATCTACTGGCGCGACCCCGACGCGGGGAAGCATGCCGCCGCCATGGAGGCGATGCAGGCCGGCAAGCCGCCGCCGAAGCCGGGGCCGGGCAGCCGCCGGCTGGCCGAGGCCATGGCCGGCAACCGCCCGCCGCCCCCGCCTGAGCCGCCCAGGGAGGAGCGGCAGTTCGACGCCACCCTGACCGTCAGCGCCAGCGAGGCGCTGCGCAGGATGGACTTCGAGGCGATGGGCGCCGCGGAAATCGCCGCCGCCAAGGCCGAGATCCGCAAGCTGGTGCTGCCGCTCGACGCCCGCCCGACCCGCCGCTTCCGCCCCAACCCGGCCGGCCGCCGGGCGGATCTGCGCGCCACGCTGCGCGCCAGCCTGCGCCAGGGCGGCGAGATCCTGGAGCTGCGCCGCAGCCAGCGGGTGGTCCGCCCGCCGCCGCTGGTGGTGATCTGCGACATCTCCGGCAGCATGGCGCGCTACGCGCAGATCCTGCTGCACTTCCTGCATGCCGTGACCAACGAGCGCGACCGTGTGGCGAGCTTCCTGTTCGGCACGCGGCTGACCAACATCACCCGCCAGCTCCGCCACCGCGACCCGGAGATGGCCTTCGAGATGGTCAGCCATATCGTGCCGGACTGGTCCGGCGGCACCCGCATCGGCGAGGCGCTCGACCTGTTCAACAAGCAATGGTCCCGCCGCGTGCTCGGCCAGGGTGCGGTGGTGCTGCTGATCACCGACGGGCTGGAGCGCGGCGGCGCAGAGGAGCTGGCGCGGCTCGGCGCCGCCACCGAGCGGCTGCGCAACTCCTGCCGCCGGCTGGTCTGGCTGAACCCGCTGCTGCGTTTCGCCGGATTCCAGCCGCGCTCGCAGGGCATCCGTGTCATGCTCCCCCTGGTGCATGAGCATCGCCCGGTCCACAACATCGACAGCCTGCGCGCCCTGGTCGAGACCCTCTCCGCCCGTGCGCCGCGCCCTGTTTCGGGAGGAATGCGATGAGCGATCAGGAGGACATCCTCTCCACCGCCGCCAGCTGGCTCGCCCATGGCGAGACGGTGGCGCTCGCCACCGTGGTCGAGACCTGGGGCAGTTCGCCCCGTCCGGCCGGCTCGCAGCTCGCCGTCACCGCCTCCGGGCGAATGGCGGGCAGCGTCTCCGGCGGCTGCATCGAGGGCGCGGTGGCCGATGCCGCCCGCCAGACCATGGAGAGCGGCAAGCCGCAGCTGCTCGACTTCGGCATCAGCGACGAGCGCGCCTGGGAGGTCGGCCTCGCCTGCGGCGGCAAGCTGAAGGTCTTCGTCGAGCGGCTGGACGGGAAGCGCTGAGATGGAGGCCGATTTCCTCAAGCGGCTGCAGGCCGCACGGGTGGAGGGCCGTGCCGTCGCGGTGCTGACGCGGCTGACCGATGGCGCCCAGCTCCTCTATCCGGACGAGGCCGCGCCCACCGCCCTGGCCGGGGCGGCCGATGCCGCCCTCGCCAAGGATGCCGCCACCACGCTGCAGCATGAGGAGGCGGCCTGGTTCATCCAGCCGCACAACCCGCCGATGCGGCTGATCGTGGTAGGCGCCGTGCACATCGCCCAGGCGCTGGTGCCGATGGCGGCGGGGCTCGGCCTCGCCGTCACCGTCATCGACCCGCGCCGGGCCTTCGCCACCGAGGAGCGCTTCGGCCGTGGCGTCACCCTGGTGGACGACTGGCCGGACGAGGCCATGGCGAAGCTCGCCCCCGACGCCCGCACCGCCGTGGTGACGCTGACCCACGACCCCAAGCTGGACGACCCCGCGCTGGAGGTGGCGCTGCGAAGCCCGGCCTTCTACATCGGCGCGCTGGGCAGCCGGCGCACCCATGCCAAACGGGTGGCCCGGCTCACCGAGGCCGGGCTGACGGAGGCCGAGATCGGCCGCGTTGCCGCTCCGGTCGGCCTGTCCATCGGCGCGGTGACCGCGCCCGAGATCGCGCTCTCCATCCTGGCCGAGATCGTCGCCCGCCGCCGCGGCGCCGCGCTGGCCGACAGGGTTTCCGCATGAAGTTCGGCCCGACACCGCTCAACGAGGCGCAGGGCGCCATCCTGGCCCACACGCTCCGCCTGCCGGGCCGTGTCCTGAAGAAGGGCACGGTGCTGGACGAGGAGGCGATCGCCGCGCTGCGCGAGGCCAACAAGGCGGAGGTGATCGCCGCCCGGCTGGAAGCCGGCGACGTGCCGGAGAACGAGGCCGCCCATCGCCTCGGCGAGGCGCTGCTCGGGCCGCTGCTGGCCCGCACCCGCGCCGCCACCGGCCGCGTCAACATCCAGGCCGATGCCGCCGGGCTGCTGGTGGTGGACACCACCCTGGTCAACCGCCTGAACGCCCTGGACGAGGGGCTGACGCTCGCCACGCTCCCCAACTACACGCCGGTTTCGGCGCGCGAGATGCTGGCGACGGTGAAGGTCATCCCCTTCTCCGTGCCGGGCAGCGTGCTGCAGGTGGCGGAGGTGGTGGCGCGCAGCGGGAGGGCACTTGCCATCCATCCCTTCCGGCCGCTGAAGGTCGGGCTGGTGCTGACCGAGCTGCCCGGCCTCAAGGAAAGCATCATGGAAGGCGCCGTGGAGGCCACCGAGGCGCGCGTCGCGGCCCTCGCCGGCCAGCTCCTGCCGCCCGAGCGCTGCCGGCACGAGGAGGGCGCCATCGCCGAGGCGCTGGGCAAGCTGAAGAAGGCCGGGGCGGAGATGCTGCTGGTGGCCGGCGCCTCCGCCGTGGTGGACCGGCGCGATGCCGGCCCGGCGGGCATCGTCCGCGCCGGCGGGCGGATCGAGCATTTCGGCATGCCGGTCGATCCCGGCAACCTGATCTGCCTCGGCCGGATCGGCGAGATTCCCGCCCTGGTGCTGCCCGGCTGCGCCCGCAGCCCCAAGCTGAACGGCTTCGACTGGGTGTTGCAGCGCCTCTTCGCCGGCCTGCCGGTGACGGGGAAGGACATCGCCGGCATGGGCGTCGGCGGGCTGCTGAAGGAGATCGACAGCCGCCCTTTACCGCGTGAGGCCGCCTCCCGGCAGGCGGTGCAGGCGCTCGCGCCGCGCCGGCCGCGCCAGGTGGCGGTGCTGGTGCTGGCCGCCGGCCGCTCCCGCCGCATGGCGCCGCTGAACAAGCTGCTGGTATCCGACGACAAGGGCGTGCCGATGGTGGCCCGCGTGGTCGGCAACGCGCTGGAAAGCCGCGCCCGCCCCGTGATCGTCGTCACCGGCTATGAGAGCGAGCGGGTGGAGGAGGCGCTGGCCGGCAGGCCGGTGATCTTCGCCCATACCGAGGACTATGCCGAGGGCCTCTCCGCCTCGCTCAAGGCCGGGCTGGGGGCGCTGCCACCGGAGACCGAGGGCGTGCTGGTCTGCCTCGGCGACATGCCGCTGGTGACCGGCGCCATGCTCGACCGGCTGATCAGCGCCTTCGACCCGGAGGAGGGCCGCGCCATCGTCATGCCGACCTTCCGCGGCAAGCAGGGCAACCCGATGCTGTGGTCGCGCGAGTTCCTGCCGGAGATGATGGAGATCACCGGCGATGTCGGCGCCCGCCACCTGGTCGGGAAATACGCCGACCGCGTGGCCGAGGTGGAGATGGCGAACGACGCCGTGCTGCGTGACTTCGACACCACCGATGCGCTGCGCCTGGCGCCCGACTTCGCCGGCAAGATCTGAGGCGCGGCGGCCCATGCTCCGGCGGCGCATATGATCCTGATCGCGCTCGGGGCCAACCTCCCGGGCCTGGACGGGTCGGCGCCGCTGGCCAGCTGCCAGGCGGCGGCGCTGGACGGCATCCCCGGCCTGCGCGTCACCGCCCTCTCCTCCTGGTGGGAGACGGCGCCGGAGCCGCCCGCGCCCGGCGCGCCCTGGTATGTCAACGGCGTGGCCCGCTGCGAGGGGGCGCTGGAGCCGGCGGCGCTGCTCGCGGCGTTGCAGGGGCTGGAGCAGGTGGCGGGACGGCAGCGCCCCTATCCCAACGCGCCGCGCACTCTCGACCTCGACATCATCGCCATGGGCGACACGCTGCGGGACGCGCCGGACCCGGTCCTGCCGCACCCCCGCGCGCATCTGCGCCGCTTCGTGCTGGAACCGCTGGCCGAGGTGGCGCCGGGCTGGGTGCATCCGCGGCTCGGCCGCCGCGTTGAGGAGTTGCTGGCGGAGTTGCCGCCGGCGCCGATGCGGCGGCTCTAGCCCACCCTCCTCCCGCGAAGCTTGCCTTTCGCACCTGCGATGGCTATCTGGGAGGTTCGGCACGCAACTGGAATTTGGAGGCCACCTATGGCCCGCGTCACGGTCGAAGACTGCGTCCTGAAGATCCCGAACCGCTTCGAGCTGGTCCTGCTTGCGGCGCAGCGCGCGCGCAACATCAGCCGCGGCGAGGAGCTGACCATCGATCGCGACAACGACAAGAACCCGGTCGTTGCCCTGCGCGAGATCGCCGATGACACGGTCGAGACGGCCGCACTGGAGCAGGACCTGATCAAGTCCCTGCTGCGCGCGCCCGAGCCCGAGCCGGTGGAGGAGGAGGTCATTGACCTCATCGCCACCGACGAGAACATCTTCGGCGTCATGGACGTCAACGAGGACCAGGGCAATGAAGGCGGCGCGGGCGAGGACCTCTCGCCCGACGACATCGAGGCCGCCATCGCGGCCGAGCTCGGCGGCGGGAACCGCCGCTGAGCCGGAGGCGCGCTTGAAGCCGGACGCCGGGACCGGCCTCCTCAACCCGGCGCCGCTGCCGCCGGCCGGTCCCGTGCCGGCCGTGCCCGTCATCGAGACACCGGGCACCGAGCTTGCCCGGCAGGTGGCCGCCTACGACCCGCGCGCGGATGTCGCGCTGCTGGAAGCCGCCTACAACCTCGCCGCCACCGCCCATGCCTCCCAGGCGCGCGAGAACGGCGACCCCTACATCACCCATCCGCTCGCCGTCGCCCGCATCCTGGCGGGCTACCGGCTCGACACCGCCACCATCGCCACCGCCCTGCTGCATGACGTGGTGGAGGATACCGGCGTCTCGCTGGCGGATCTCGAAAAGCGCTTCGGCAGCGACATCGCCCGGCTGGTGGACGGCGTCACCAAGCTGACCCGGCTGGAGCTGCAGTCCGAGCGCACCAAGCAGGCCGAGAACTTCCGCAAGCTCGTCCTCGCCATGAGCGAGGACATCCGCGTGCTGCTGGTCAAGCTGGCCGACCGGCTGCACAACATGCGGACGCTGCATTTCAAGCCGCAGCCCGAGAAGCGCGCCCGCATCGCCCGCGAGACGATGGAGATCTACGCGCCGCTGGCCGAGCGCATCGGCATGGACGCGGTCAAGACCGAGCTGCAGTCCCTCTCCTTCCGCGAGTTGCAGCCGGACGCCTACCAGACCATCACCGCCCGCCTCGCCTTTCTGCGCGGCCAGGGCGCCGACCTGATCGACGAGATCGCCGCCGACCTGCGCGCCAAGCTGGTGGCGGCCGAGGTGCCGGTGATCGAGGTGAACGGGCGCGAGAAGTCGCCCTACTCGATCTGGATGAAGATGCACGAGAAGAAGGTCGAGTTCGAGCAGCTCTCGGACATCATGGCCTTCCGCATCGTCACCACGGACAAGGCGAACTGCTACGCCGCGCTGGGTGCCATCCACTCGGCCTATCGCGTGGTGCCCGGGCGCTTCAAGGACTACATCAGCACGCCCAAGCCGAACGGCTACCAGTCCCTGCACACCGGCGTCACGGTGCCGGAGCGGCGCAACGCCAAGATCGAGGTGCAGATCCGCACGCCGGAGATGCACGAGATCGCGGAATACGGCGTGGCGGCGCACTGGATGTATAAGCAGGGCGGCGCACCGGAGGATAAGCCGAAGCAGCGCCGCTATCCCTGGGTGAAGGAGCTGCTGGAAATCCTGGAGACGGCCGCCGAGCCGCAGGACTTCCTGGAGCACACCAAGCTCGCCCTGCACCAGGACCAGGTCTTCTGCTTCACGCCCAAGGGCGACCTGATCGCCCTGCCGCGCGGCGCCACGCCGGTGGACTTCGCCTACCAGGTGCACAGCCAGGTCGGTGATGCCTGCGTCGGCGCCAAGATCAACGGCCGCATCGTGCCGCTCCGCCATCAGCTGGAGAATGGCGACCAGGTCGAGATCATCACCGCGCGCGGCGGCACGCCGAACCCGGCCTGGGAGCGCTTCGTCGTCACCGGCAAGGCCAAGGCGCGCATCAAGCGCTTCGCCCTGGCCCGGCAGCGCGCCGAGTATCAGGAGCAGGGCCGCAGCGCCATCGCACGCGCCTTCCGCCAGGAAGGGGTGGACTTCTCCGAGAAGCTGGTCGAGCCGGCGCTCAAGGTCTTCAAGTATCCGGGCTTCGAGGAGCTTTGCGTCGCCGTCGGCGCCGGGCACATCACCGGGCGCGAGGTGCTGCACGCCGCCATCCCCGAGCTGCGCGGGCCGCCGCGGCCGCTCGACCACCTGCCCCTCGCCCGTGCCCGCGGCAAGCCGGGCTCGACGGTGGTCCGCACCGAGCGGCGGCGCGAGGCCAGCTCCGGCATCACCGGGCTGGTGGCGGGCATGGCGGTGCAGTTCGCCGGCTGCTGCCACCCCGTGCCGGGCGACCGTATCGTCGGCATCGTCACGACCGGCAAGGGCGTGACGGTCCACAAGGCGGATTGCCACAACCTCGAAGCCCTGGCCGCCACGCCGGAGCGCTTCATCGACATCGACTGGGACTACGAGGCCGGCTCGGGCGGCGCGCATCTCGGCCGGCTGGACGTGGTGACGAGCAACGACGATGCCGCCATCGCCGCCATGACGGTGGCCATCGCCAAGCAGAACGGGCGGCTGCACAACCTCCGTTTCGCCCATCGCGGCGCCGACTTCGCCGAGGTGGTGGTGGACCTGGAAGTATCCGACCTGCGGCACCTTTCCAACGTCGTCGCCGCGCTGCGCGCCTGCCCCGGCATCATCCAGGTGGAGCGCAGCAAGGGGTGACGCCGCCCGGCGTCAGCGGTAAGGCAGCGGCATGATCATCGGCCTCGGCAACGACATCGTGGATATCCGCCGCATCGAGCGCTCCATCGAGCGCTATGGCGAGCGGTTCCTGGAGCGCGTCTTCACGCCGCTGGAGCGGAAGAAGGCGGAGAGCCGCACCGAGAAGCTGCGCGCCGCCACCTATGCCAAGCGCTTCGCGGCCAAGGAGGCAGCCTCCAAGGCGCTCGGCACGGGGTTCCGCAACGGCGTGTTCTGGCGCGACCTCGGCGTGATCAATCTCTCCACCGGCCAGCCCTCGCTGCGGCTGACCGGCGGTGCTGCCAAGCGGCTGGACGCCATCACGCCCCCTGGCCATGGCGCGCAGGTCAGCCTGACGATGACCGACGAATATCCCTATGCCCAGGCCATCGTCATCATCGCCGCGGTGCGCCTCGCGCCGCTCTGAGGCGGCACGCTACAGGTCCAGCGCCCAGTACTCGCCGACCAGGTCGCGCCCGAAGCTGTGGTGCCGCTCCTCCGAGACCAGGCGGAAGCCTTCCGCCTGATAGATCCGGCGCGCCGCCACCAGCACGTCGTTGGTCCAGAGCGTCAGCCGTGCATAGCCGAGCGCGCGCGCGGTGCGGACGCATGTGCCGACCATGGCGCGGCCGATGCCGAGGCCGCGCGCCTCCGGCTCCACATAGACCAGACGCAGCTTGCCGACCGCCTCGGACTCCCGCACCAGGAAGGCCGAGCCCACCACGGCGCCCTGCCGCTCGGCGATCCAGCAGCGCTCGCGCTGCGGATCGAAAGCGCGGACGAACTGCGCGACGATCTCCGCCA
This sequence comes from Roseomonas sp. E05, assembly GCF_030063475.1. GTDB lineage: Bacteria > Pseudomonadota > Alphaproteobacteria > Acetobacterales > Acetobacteraceae > Pseudoroseomonas. The sequence goes on along the minus strand of NZ_JASIRT010000002.1, from coordinate 153,982 downwards.
CCAGCGCCTCGAAGCTGGTATCGAAACCATATTCCCGCGCGTAGAGCGCACCATGGCGGTGCACCACCCACCCATAATCTCCAGGGTTCGGCGGCCGGAGCAGGAAGGGCGCGCCCGGTGCCTCGCTTGTGCCGCCGCTCAGCAACCCCTCGGCGGCGGAGAGGGTTTCGGTCAGGCGCTGGCGGTCCTGTGACGGCAGGCGCCGCAGCATCTCGGCCACCGTCTCGCGGGAGCGCGCGTCGAGCCCGGCGAAGGTCGTGCGGCCCGCCGGGGTCAGCGAAAGCAGGACCTGCCGGCCATCTTCCGGCGAGGGGCGCCGGTCGATGAGGCCTCGCTCCTCGAGTCCGCGCAGGAGGCGGCTGAGATAGCCGGAGTCGAGTTCGAGCTCGGCTCCGAGCTGAGTGGCGGTGGCGGTACCTCGCTCACCCAGCTCGTAGATGATGCGGGCCTCGGTCAGCGGCAGGGGTCCGCCGAGCAGCCCCTCATGCAGCAACCCGAGGCGCCGGGTGTAGAAGCGGCTGAAGCGCCGGACCGCCGAAACCACCTCATCCTGATCCTTCATTGACACGGCCTCTCTCCCTCCGTTAGCTGCCAATGTCAGGTATTTTCCTGCTTTCAGCAACTGATACGGGGGAGGCGCGTGGCGCAAGCAGAACGTCCTGCCGCCCCTCCCGGTCCCACGCTGCTGGCCGCTCGTGATGCTCCAGCCGTCGTGGTGCGCGGGTCCGCCGTTATCCTGCGTCGGCCTTACGCCGCCCGCCAAGAAAGGGAGCTACGCCGTGCGAAAGACGCTGCCTCTTGCAATCCTGTTCTCCATTGCCTCCGGCGCTCACCTCCCGCTCGCCGAACCTGCCGGACAGGAGACTGACGGCTGTCTCGCCCCGCTCAACACGGCGGCGATCGTCACCTGCCTGGACACCGAGGCCGAGGCCTGGGACCAAAGACTGAACACCGCCTATGCGGCCCTGCAGAAACGCATCTTCCCACAACAGCGCGAGCCACTGCGCGCCGCGCAACGCCTCTGGATTCATTACCGCGACGCGAACTGCCGCTTCTATGGAGCGCAGGATGGCTCCATTCGCCAGATCGAGGTGGCGTTGTGCCGGCGCGACATGACGCGCAGCCGTGCGCGCGAACTGGACGCGGCAATGCCGGCCCACTAGTCTCCTGATCGCGAAGTCCTTCAGACTACCCGATCAGGGCATTCGCCTTTGTTTTCAGTGTCCTGCTTGTCCGCGACGTGCGCGGGCAACCCCGCGGACTTCGCGGGCAGGACACTAGGCAGGCCGCCCCCCTTGCCCGTCCCGCAGCACATCCTTGATCCGGCGCATCCGGCCTTCCCCGTCCACCAGCACCAGGTCAAAGCGGATGCCGGCGACGCCATGGCCGGGGTTCATCGCCGCCCAGGCCTCGCCGGCAGCGAGCAGCCGCGCCTGTTGCCGGGGGCCGAGTGCGGAGGCCGCCTCCGCCAGCCGTGGCCGCGCCTTCACCTCGATGAAAGCCAGCAGGCCCTCGCGCTCGGCGATCAGGTCGATCTCCCCGGCGCCGCTCCGCCAGCGGCGGGCCAGCACGCACCATCCCTCCGCCTCCAGCCGCGCGGCGACGCGATCCTCCGCCACGCGGCCGCGCGCCTCGGCGGCGCGGCGGGCGGGCGGGGCGGCAGCGGCGTCGGATGCAGGCATGCGGCCACTGTTCACGCGGGCGCTACGGAGCGCAACCCGGGCTGTGGACGTGGCGGCTTTTCCTCTACATCGGTCGCATGCAACGACGACCCGGGCGGCTCCGCCGTTTCCTGATGCGGGGCCTGCTGACGGCCGCCCTGCTGCTGATCCTGGCAGTGGCCGGGGTGGCGGGCCTGCTCTGGGCCAGCCTGCCGCCGCATTCCGGGCGCTTCGACCTGCCCGGCCTCTCGGCCCCCGTCAGCATCGTTGAGGACGGTTTCGGCATCCCCCGCGTCACTGCCGCGAACGAGCGGGATGCGGCCGTCGCGCTGGGCTGGCTGCACGCGCGGGACCGGCTGTTCCAGATGGAGCTGATGCGCCGCAATGCGAGCGGCCGGCTGGCGGAGCTGGCCGGCCCCGCCGCCCTGCGGCTGGACCGCTTCCATCGCACCCTCGGGCTGCGGCAGCGCGCCGAGGCCGATTTCGCCGCCCTTCCCGCCGAAACCCGCGACCTGCTGCAGGCTTATGCCAATGGGGTGAATGCCTGGATCGATGCCAAGGGTCGTCTCGCGGCGCCGGAATTCCTCGCACTCGGTCTGCCGGAGCCCTGGCGCCCCGCGGATTCGCTGCTTTGGGCCAAAACGATGGGGCTATGGCTTTCCAGCAACTGGCGGACGGAGATCGACCGCGCCCGCCTCACCGGGCTCCTGCCGCCGGATTGGCTCGCCGAGCTGTGGCCCGCCGATGCCAGCCCCGGCCGGCCCGACCAGCGCGCCGCCCTCGCGCCGGAGCGGCTTGGACGACTGGCCGCCGCCATCCCGCACTTCCCCGAGGATGCGCCACTGCCCTCCACCGCCTCCAACATCTGGGCGGTGAGCGGGGAACGCTCGGTGACGGGCGCGCCGCTGCTGGCCTCCGACCCGCATCTCGGCTTCAACGCTCCGATCCTCTGGTACCTCGTGCGCATCGAGCTGCCGGATGGCCGCTTCCGCGCCGGCGCCACCTCGCCCGGCGTGCCCTTCGTGATGATCGGCCGCAATGAGCGGATCGCCTGGGGCTTCACCACCACCACCTCCGACACGCAGGACGTCTTCATCGAGCGCCTCGCCGGGCCGGACCACTACGCGGCGCCAGGCGGTCCCCTGCCTTTCACACGGCGTGAGGAGACCATCCGCATCCGCGGGCAGGAGCCCGAGACGCTGCGGGTGCGCGAGACACGGCACGGGCCGGTGGTCAGCGATCTGGAGGGCGAGGCGCCCGAAGGCACGGTTCTGGCCGTGCGCATGGCCAATCTGGAGCCGGAGGATAGCGCCGCCGCCGGGCTGCTGGCGCTGAACCGTGCCACCTCGCTCGCCGGGGCGCGGGCGGCGGCGGCACTGATCACCTCGCCGCCGCAGAACCTGATGGTGGCCGATGCGGCAGGCGGCGTCGCCATGTACCTGACCGGCCGCACGCCGGTCCGCCGCGCCGGGGATGGCAGCCAGCCGTCCCCTGGCTGGGATGGCGGCCATGACTGGCTCGGCTTCGTGCCCTTCGACGAGATGCCGCACCGCGAGAACCCGCCGGGCGGCATGCTGGTCAATGCCAACAACCGGGTGCAGCCGGAGGGGGAAGAGCCCTATCTCGGCCGCGACTGGCCCGGCGACTGGCGCTTCCGCCGCATCCAGGACCTCCTGGCACAGCGCGAGCGGCAGGCGCCGCAGGATTTCGCGGCCATCCAGCGGGATGCGGTCAGCCTCTTCGCGCGGGAGGCGCTGCCGGTGCTGCGCGGCCTGCCGCGCCCCGCCGGCATGGCCGGCGCGGCGCGCGACCTGCTGCTCTCCTGGGATGGCGACATGGCCATCGACCGGCCGCAGCCGCTGATCTTCAACGCCTGGTGGCGCGCGGCGGCGCGGCTGGCACTCGCCAATGGCGGCGTGCCGCCGGGCGGCTGGCCCGTCACGCCGGAGTTCCTGCGCCTCGTGCTGCGCCCCGACGGCGCCGGCGCGCACTGGTGCCGCCCGCGGGCGGAAGCCGGCCAGCCCGCCGCCGTCCCGCCCTTCGCGCCCGGCGGCGCCTGCGCCATGCTCGCTGCCCGCGCGCTGGAGGCGGCGGTGGCGGAGCTCTCCGGCCGCTTCGGCCCGGAGCCCGCCGCCTGGCGCTGGGGCGCCGCGCACGAGGCGCGCTTCATGCACCCGCTGCTGCGCTTCCTGCCCGTGCTGGGCGACTGGAGCACCATCGCCGTCCCGACCCCGGGCGACGGCGAGACAGTCAACCGCGGCGGTCTTGGCGGCAACTTCGCGCATGTCCACGGCCCCGGGCTGCGCGCGGTGTTCGACCTCTCCGGCCCCGAGGGCATCTGGGCGGTGATCGGCACCGGCCAGTCGGGCAATCCGCTCTCCGGCCACTGGGCGGACCAGGCGCCGCTCTGGGCCGGCCGTGCGGAGGACGGGCAGCTTCTGCTGCATCTCGGCCGCGCGGCCGAGCCGCCGGGAGGCCAGCTCACGCTGGCGCCACGCTGATGATCCGCAGGATGTGGCGCATGGATGGTTGCATCCGGCCGCGCGGGCGGGGAAAGTAGGAAAAACATGCTCCACCGCTCGGCCCGCCGCCCGCACTTCTTCTACACGACCGCCCCGCTGCCCTGCCCCTATCTGGCCGGCCGGATGGAGCGGAAGATCGTGACCGAACTCACCGGCCCGGACGCCGAGGCGCTGCATGACCGCCTCTCCCGCGCCGGCTTCCGCCGCAGCCACAACATCGCCTATTCGCCGGTCTGCCCGGGCTGCCAGGCCTGCATCCCGATCCGCATCGACGCCGCCCGCTTCGCGCCGGACCGCACCCAGCGCCGCATCCTCCGCGCCAATGAGGGCGTCGCCGGCGAGGCCGCCGCCGCCCGCGCCACCGCCGAGCAGTTCGCCCTGTTCCAGCGCTACCAGCGCGCCCGTCACCAGGACGGCGACATGGCCGCGATGGGCTTCTACGACTACCGCGCCATGGTGGAGGACACGCCGATCACCACCGGGCTGGTCGAGTTCCGCGACAGCGCGACCGGCCAGCTGCTCGGCGCCTGCCTGACGGACTGGCTCAGCGACGGGCTCTCCGCCGTCTATTCCTTCTACGAGCCGGCGCTGGAGAAGCGCTCGCTCGGCACCTTCGCCGTGCTCTGGCTGGTGCGGCGTGCGGTCGAGATGGGTCTGCCCTACGTCTATCTCGGCTATTGGGTGCCGCAGAGCCGCAAGATGGCCTACAAGGCGCGCTTCCGGCCCAGCGAAGTCCTCACCGGCGGCACCTGGCGCCCGCTGGAGGCGCTGGCGCCGGCCGAGCCGGAGATGCTCACCAGCGGCTGAGCCCTCAGTAGGGCCAGCGCCCCAGCCAGAGCGTCGCCGTGATGCTTTCCGCCCCGGCCGCCAGCATGGCCAGCCGGTCGAAGCCGAGCGCGATGCCCGCCGTCGGTGGCATTCCCTGTGCCAGGGCATCGAGGAAGTCCTGGTCCACCGGCCAGCCCTCGCCATAGAGGCGCTGGCGTTCCGCCACGTCGCGGGCGAAGCGCTCCGCCTGCTCGGCAGCATCGGTCAGCTCGTCGAAGGCATTGGCCAGCTCCAGCCCGGCGACGAACAGCTCGAAGCGCAGCGCGGCGCGCGGATCGGCCGGGTCGCGCCGGGCCAGCGCGGCCTGCGGCGCCGGCCAGTGGGTCAGGAAGGTGGCGCGCCCGCGGCCGAGATGCGGCTCGATCCGCTCCAGCAGCAGGCGGAAGAACAGGTCCTCCCAGCCCTCGCCGGGGCGCGGGCTCAGCCCGGCGGCGCGGGCGGCGGCCTGCAGGGCGGCGGCATCCCCCTCCCCGTCCGGCCCCAGCGTCGCCAGGATGTCGAGGCCATTGCAGTGCCGGCGGAAGGCCTCGGCCAGGCTCAGCCGCTCGAAGGGCAGCGTCAGGTCGGTCTCCACACCGGCATGGGCCACGCGTGGCGGCAGCACGGCGCGGAGATAGGCCTCCGTCTCCTCCATCAGCCCCTCCAGTCCGGCGCCGGGGCGGTACCATTCCAGCATGGTGAATTCGGGAGAATGGCGCGCGCTGACCTCGCCGTTGCGCCAGACCCGGGCGATCTCGAAGACCGGCCCGGCGCCCGCCACCAGCAGCCGCTTGATCGCCAGCTCCGGGGAGGTCCGCAGCCAGAGCGGGAAGCTGCCCTCCCCCAGCATCGGGCGGAACTCGCTGCGGAAGGCGGCGAGGTGGACCTCCATCCCCGGTGCCGGGACCAGAGCGGGCGTCTCCACCTCGCAGTAGCCGCGCGCGGTGAAGAAGGCGCGGGTCTCGGCCGTCAGGCGGGCGCGGCGGCGCAGCGCCGGCAGGCGGGCGGCGAGACTCGCGGGGTGCCAGGACGGGAGCGGGGATGGCAGGTCGGCGGGATCGGGCATTGCGGGCGCGGGGCCTCCGGGCGTAAGCCGCCCGACCATGCCCGACGGTTCCCCCCATTTGAAGCCGCGCACGCTGCGGGACGCGCAGGCCCTGGTCGAGGCCGGGCTGGTTCCCCCCGAGGCCCGCGCCGGGCTGGAAGCCCTGTCCGGCACCTATGCCGTCGCCGTCCCGGCCGCGGTGCAGGCGCTGATCGACCGCGCCGATCCGGCCGACCCCATTGCGCGGCAATACATCCCTGACGCCGCCGAGATGGTCACGCTGCCGCAGGAGCGCAGCGACCCCACCAGCGACGCCTCCTTCACCCCGGTCAAGGGCGTGGTGCACCGCTACCCCGACCGGGCGCTGCTGAAGCCGCTGCTGGCCTGCCCGGTCTATTGCCGCTTCTGCTTCCGGCGCGAGGTGGTGGGGCCGGATGGTGGGCTGCTCACGGAAGCGGAGCTGGAGGCGGCGCTCGACTGGTTCGCGCGCACGCCCCAGGTGCGGGAGGCGATCCTGACCGGCGGCGACCCGCTGATGCTCTCGCCCCGCCGGCTGGCGCATATCGTCGGGCGGCTCTCGGCCATGCCGCATCTCGACATCATCCGCCTGCACTCGCGCGTGCCGGTGGCGGCGCCGGAGCGGATCACCCCGGCCCTGACCGGGGCGCTGGAGACGGAAAAGGCGCTGTTCCTCTGCGTACACGCCAACCATTCCAGGGAATTCGCCGCCCCCGCCCGCGCGGCACTGCGGCAACTCGCCCGGGCGGGCGTGGCGCTGCTCGGGCAGAGCGTGCTGCTGCGCGGCGTGAACGACAGCCCGGAGGCGCTGGAAGGCCTGTTCCGCGCCATGCTGGCGGCGCGGGTGAAGCCCTACTACCTGCACCAGCTCGACCGCGCCCCCGGCACCGCCCGCTTCGAGGTGCCGATCGCGGAGGGCCGACGCATCCTGCGGGCGCTGCGCGGGCGGCTGACCGGCCTGGCTTGGCCGACCTATGTGCTCGACCTGCCCGGCGGGTCCGGCAAGGCGCCGCTGGGGCCGGATTTCGCCACCGCCGAGGGCGCGGACTGGCTGGTGGAAGGGCCGCTCGACCACCGGCCGCACCGCCACCCGCCTGCCGGGGGTTAGGCGATGCCCCCGCCGGAATTCGACGATGCCTTCCGCCGGCAGCTGCGGGCCCTCTTCGCCTGGCGGCGCGATGTGCGGCACTTCCGCGCCGATCCGGTGCCGGATGAGCTGCTGGACCGGCTGCTGGAGCTGACCGCGCTCGCCCCTTCGGTCGGCCTCAGCCAGCCCTGGCGCTTCGTCACGGTGGAGGACCCGGCGCGCCGCGCCGCCGTGCGCGCCAGCTTCCTCGCCTGCAATGCGGCGGCCCTGACGGGCCAGGAGAGCGCGCGCGCCGCGCTTTATGCCCGGCTGAAGCTGGAAGGGCTGGACCAGGCGCCCTGTCAGTTCGCCCTCTGTGTCGAGCCGGACCCGGCGCAGGGCCATGGCCTCGGCCGCGCCACCATGCCGGAGACGGTGGCCTATTCCGCCGTCATGGCGCTGCACACGCTCTGGCTGGCCGCCCGTGCCGAGGGGCTGGGCCTCGGCTGGGTCTCGATCCTGGAGCCGCAGGCGGTGCTGACGGCGCTGGAGGTTCCGGCCTCCTGGCGGCTGGTCGGCTATTTCTGCCTGGGCTGGCCACAGCAGGTGGAGGAACAGCCCGAGCTGGAGCGCGAGGGGTGGGAGCACCGCCGCGCCGCCGCGACATTGCGCCTGCGGCGCTGAGGGAGCGCGCGATTTCCGGCTGCACGGCAGGGCCGGAAAGGCTCTACCCTGCCGGCATGGCGCTCACCCTCTCGATCCTCGACCAGTCCACCATCGCCTCCGGCCGCGGCGCCGACGCGGCGATCCGCGAAACCCTCGCGGTGGCGCAGCTTGCCGATCGCCTCGGCTATGCCCGCTACTGGCTGGCCGAGCACCACAACAGCCAGAGCCATGCCGGCGCCGCGCCCGAGATCCTGCTGGCCGCCATCGCCGCCACCACGCGACGCATCCGCCTCGGCTCGGCGGGGGTGATGCTGCCGCATTATTCCGCGCTGAAGGTGGCCGAGCAGTTCCGCGTGCTGGAGGCCCTGGCACCGGGCCGCGTCGATCTCGGCGTCGGCCGCGCTCCGGGCAGCGATGGCCGCACCGCCTATGCGCTGAACCCGATGGCGGCGCAGCAGGGCGCCGACCGCTTCCCCGCCCAGGTGCAGGAATTGCTGGGCTGGCTCGGCGAGGGCCTGCCGGAGAACCACCCCTTCCGTGCCATCCGCGCCCAGCCCGAGGGGCCGACCCGGCCGGAGGTCTGGATGCTTGGCAGTTCCGAGTATGGCGCCCAGCTCGCTGCCTATCTCGGCCTGCCCTACTGCTTCGCGCATTTCATCACCGACGGCGCCGGCGCGGCGGAGGCGCTCTCGCTCTACCACCAGACCTTCCGCACCGAGGCGGGCCGGCTGGCCGCGCCGCATGCCGCGCTCGGCGTCTTCGCCCTCTGCGCCGAGACGGAGGCGGAGGCGAACCGGCTGTTCCTCTCGCGCGCGGTCTGGCGCCTCTCGCGCGACCGCGGCATCTACCCGCCGCTGCCGAGTGTCGCGGAGGCGGAGGCCTATCCCGCCACTTCAGCCGAGGCGGCGAAGATCGAGCGGATGCGCGCGCGCGCCATCATCGGCACGCCGGAGCAGGTGCGGGCACGGCTGGAGTCGCTGGCCGCCGAGCTGGGTGCGCAGGAGATGGCGGTGCTGACCCCGGTGCATGACCCTGCCGCGCGCCGTGAATCCGTGCGGCTGCTGGCCCGCGCCTTCGACCTTCCGGGGAGCGCGGAGGCGGCCGTTCCTTGACAGGCGAGACACCCCGCGCTCTACCCCCTTCCACGGTCGCGGCGGCTGGCGCGACGATCCGAACCAGGGCCTCGCGCGATCCCACCGATGAGCAAGAAGACGGGCGGCTGGCTCGAAAGCATCAAGACCGTGGTTTATGCCGGGCTCATCGCCGTCGGCATCCGCACGGTGGCCTTCGAGCCCTTCAACATTCCCTCGGGCAGCATGATCCCCACCCTGCAGGTGGGCGACTATCTGTTCGTCTCGAAATACGCCTACGGCTACTCGAAGCATTCGATCCCGTTCAGCCCGGACCTGTTCGAGGGGCGCATCCTCGGCAGCCTGCCGGAGCGCGGCGACGTCGCGGTGTTCAAGTTCCCCCGCGACAACACGACCGACTACATCAAGCGCATCATCGGCCTGCCCGGCGACCGCATCCAGATGCGCAGCGGCCGGCTCTACGTGAACAACCAGGAAGTGCCGCGCGAATCCCTCGGCCTCTACACCGTCGAGGGCGACGGCCCGCGCATGACGGTGCGGCTGTTCCGCGAGACGCTGCCTGCCTCGCCCGGCAGCCATCCGGTGCAGCACCGCATCCTGGAGGCCTCGGACGAGGGGCCCTACGACAACACGCCGGAATTCGTCGTGCCGCCCGGGAATGTCTTCGCCATGGGCGACAACCGGGACAACAGCCTCGACAGCCGCGACATGGACCGTGGCGTCGGCTTCGTGCCGGTCGAGAACCTGGTCGGCCGCGCCGAGATGATCTTCTTCAGCGTGGACGGCAGCGCCGCCTGGTGGGAGGTGTGGGACTGGCCCTTCGCCATCCGCTGGAGCCGGCTGTTCCAGTTCGTCCGGTGACGGAGCACGGTGCATGAGTGGGAAGGGTCCCGCCACGCCGGCCGGGGCCGGCTTCCTGTCGCGCCTCCGGCACAGCTTCGCCGATCCGGCACTGCTGTCGCAGGCGCTCACCCACCGCTCCGCCGCCGACCCGCGGCGGGGCATGCTCGATTCCAACGAGCGGCTGGAGTTCCTGGGCGATCGCGTGCTGGCGCTGGTGATGGCCGAATGGCTGGCCGAGCGCTTCCCGGACGAGCGCGAGGGCGCGCTGGGCAAGCGCCTCTCCGTGCTGGTGGCGGCCGAGACGCTGGCGAAGGTGGGCGAGGCCATCGGCCTGCCCGCCGCGCTCCGCGTGCCGCCGGCCGAGGGCCGAACCGGGTTGCGCGGGCGCGTCACCGTCATCGCCGATGCAACCGAGGCGCTGATCGGCGCGCTTTATCTCGATGGCGGGCTGGAGGCGGCGCGTGGCTTCATCCGGCGTGAATGGGGGGGCTTCCTGGAGGCCGACCTGACGCCGCCGATGTCGGCGAAAAGCCGCCTGCAGGAACACACGCTCGGACGCGCCGAAGGGCTACCGGAATACCGGCTGGTCTCCACCACCGGGCCGTCGCACAAGCCGGTCTTCGTCGTCGCGGTCCATGCCGCGGGACGGGAGGCGGAAGGGCGCGGCGAGTCGAAGCGCGCGGCCGAGCAGGCGGCCGCCGAGGCCTGGCTGGCGCTGGCGAAACAGGCGGGGCGCGAGAGCACATGACCGAAGACACTCCCTCCGCCCCTCCCGGGGGCGCGGCCGGCGGGCAGACCCGCTGCGGCATCGTCGCCGTGGTGGGGGCGCCGAATGCCGGCAAGTCCACGCTGGTGAACCGGCTCGCCGGCACCAAGGTCAGCATCGTCTCGCCCAAGCCGCAGACCACGCGCTTCCGCATCCGCGCGGTGGTGATGCAGGGCGAGGCGCAACTCGTGCTGACCGACACGCCCGGCATCTTCGCGCCGCGGCGCCGGCTGGACCGCGCCATGGTCGCCGCCGCCTGGGAAGGGGCGCAGGACGCCGACCTCGCCCTGCTGATCGTCGATGCCCGCGCCGGCATGACGGAGGCGGTGCAGTCCATAATCTCCGTGCTGAAGCGCAGCAAGGTGCCGATCTGGCTGGTGCTGAACAAGTCCGACCTGATCGACACCAAGCGCCTGCTGCCGCTGACCGCCAGCCTGAACGAGCAGCTCTCCTTCGAGGAGACGCTGATGGTCAGCGCCGAAACGGGCGACGGGCTGGACCGCCTGCTGGAGAAGCTCGCGGCCCGCGTGCCCTATGGCCCCTGGCTCTTCCCGGAGGACGAGCTCTCCGACCTGCCGGACCGCATGCTGGCCGCCGAGATCGTGCGCGAGCAGATCCTGCGCCAGACGCATGAGGAGGTGCCGCACCACACCACGGTCGAGACCGAGGCCTGGCAGGAGCGGCAGGACGGCTCGGTGCGGATCGACTGCACCATCTATGTCGGCCGGGCCACGCAGAAGGCGATCATCATCGGCGATGGCGGCACACGGGTGAAGGAGATCGGCCGCCGCGCGCGCTCAGAGCTGGAGAAGCTGCTGGAGCGCCGCGTCCATCTCTTCCTCAACGTCAAGGAGCGCCAGGGCTGGGACGAGGAGCGCGCCCGGCTTCGCGCCATCGGGCTGGACGACACCCGCTGAGCGCCGCTCCGTGGCTTCTGCGCCGCGGCGGCCTACATTGGGGCCTGACGAGCACCTGAAGGGCCTGCGCCGATGACGGCTTGCGAGATTCCTGCGGCACCTGGCGCCTCCGTTCCGGTGGTGCGCTGAGGCACCCCATGGAATGGCAGGCCCCCGCCATCGTGCTTGAAACCCGGCCGCATGGCGAGGGTGGTGCCGTGATTTCGGTGCTCACCGAGGAGCATGGGCGGCATGCCGGGCTGGCCAAGGGTGGCGGCTCGCGCGCCCAGGTCGGGCTGTGGCAGCCGGGCAACCTGGTGGAGGTCCGCTGGATCGGCCGCCTGCCCGAGCAGCTCGGCGCCTTCACCGGCGAGATGGTGCATCCCTCCGCCGCGCTGGCCATGGATGACCCGCTCAGCCTCGCCCTGCTGAACTCCGCCTGCGCCCTGGCCGCCGGCGCCCTGCCCGAGCGGGAGGCGCAGCCGCGCGTCTTCGCCGGCCTGCTGACGCTGATGGCGCATCTCAGCCGCGGCGCCACGGCGTTGCTGGCGGACTATGTGCGGTGGGAGGCGCTGCTGCTGGAGGTGCTGGGCTATGGGCTGGATCTCTCCGCCTGTGCCGTCACCGGCAGCCGCGAGCACCTGACCCATGTCTCCCCCCGCAGCGGGCGGGTGGTGAGCGCCGAAGCGGCCGAGCCCTACCGTGACCGGCTGCTGCCCCTGCCCTCCTTCCTGCTCGGCGGGCAGGCGGAGACGGACCCGGCGCAATGGCTCGCCGGGCTGCGGCTGACCGGCCATTTCCTGGCCCGCGACGCCTTCGGCGCCCGGCACCATCCGCTGCCGCCGGCGCGCGAGCGGCTGGAGGCGCGCATCGCCGCCCTGCTTCCCCCGCCCGCCGAGGAGGCCGCCGCCAATGCCTGAGCCGGTGCTGCCGGACCTGCTGGCCCCCGGGTTGCGGCTGGTCTTCTGCGGCTCGGCGCCCGGGGCGGTTTCCGCCGCGCGGGGGGCCTATTACGCGCATCCCGGCAACCGCTTCTGGTCCATCCTGCACCAGGCCGGCTTCACGCCCCGCAGGCTGGCGCCGGCGGAGTATCCGTCATTGCTCGGCCTCGGCATCGGGCTGACCGACATGGCCAAGCACGCCGCCGGCAATGACGACGAACTGCCGCCCGGCGCCTATGATCCGGCAGGCTTCGCCGCGCGCATCCGGGCGGTGCGGCCGGCGGCGCTGGCCTTCACCGCCAAGGCGCCGGCCGCCGCCTTCCTCGGCCGCCGCACCGGCGCTCTGCAATACGGGCGGAACGAGGGACCGGCGGGCTTCCCGCCGGTCTGGGTGCTGCCCTCCACCTCCGGCCAGGCCAGCCGCTTCTGGGATGCGCGGCCCTGGCTGGCGCTCGGCGCCTGGTTCCGCGAAGGCCACGTCATCCCGGCCGGTTGAGCCGACGGGGACGGGCGCCGCTCAGGGGCGACCGCTCAGGGGTGGATGTAGACGTACCCCATGCCTTCCAGCCTGGCGATCTCGGCGACGCCGCTCGGCACGATGTCCTCCTCGCTGACGCCATGGAGCTGGTGCCAGTCGATATGGGCGGCATTCAGCGTGTTGGCGCAGATCAGGAAGCGCACGCCGTCGGCGCGGAGCGCGTCCATCTTGGCCGCCAGGGCCTTATCGTGGTTGGCAAGTTTGAACAGTTCGACGCCGGAGGAATGATCGACCACGCGGATCTGCACGTGATCCTTCCCGACGGCATTGATGTGGTTGCGGATGTTGCCGAGCAGGCCCTGGAAGTACGGTTCGTTCGCCTCGCCGGTGACGTCCTCCTGGGACACGAGCCCGCGGACCATCAGGTAGAGCCGCTTGACGATCGACATGGTGTTCGGGCCGCCATCGTTATGATAGACGACCTTCTGGTCGGCATAGCGCTCGGAAGGTGGGGGCGCTGCATGCGATGGCCCGCACCATGCCAGCGACGCGACGATTACCGCGGCCGTCAGGACAGCCTTCATGCCTCTCTCCTTACCGGATCAGTCCACTGTCTCACCACGGCTCAACCGCCGGCTTTCCGGGGCATTGGTCGCCGCAAGCGGAGGGTGTGGAGCGCATGGGCCGCGAGGTACAGGCTCGGCTGGAAGGTAAACCTGTCAATTCTTGGCCAGCAGAGACGCCCCAGCCTTCGCGGCGGCGCTTGCAGGCAGCCGGGGCGGCTGGAATAAACCGCGCTCGCCAGGCCGGCGGAGAGCGCGACGATGCAGCAGACCCACCCTGACTTCGCCACCGCCGCGCGGCGCTGGTTCGGCGCCGGGCGGACCCTCGGCGAAGCGGAGCACCGCGCCCTCACCGGCGCGCTGGAGCGGCGGCCGCTCTCGCGCGACACCAACGAGGTCTTCTCCGGGCGGCTGAGCTTCGGCGACCGGGTGGCCGACAAGGTTGCGGCCTTCGGCGGTTCCTGGACCTTCATCCTGCTCAGCCTGTTGCTGCTGGGCATCTGGGTGGGCGTGAACGCGGCGCTGCTGCGGCAGCCCTTCGACCCCTACCCCTTCGTCTTCCTGAACCTGATCCTCTCGATGATCGCCGCCCTGCAGGCGCCGATCATCATGATGAGCCAGAACCGGCAGGTGGCGAAGGACCGGCTGGACGCGGCGCACGACTACGAGGTCAACCTGAAGGCCGAAATCGAGATCATGGCGCTGCACGAGAAGTTCGACCGGATGCGCGCCGAACAGATCGCCGCCCTGCTGGAACAGCAGCAGCGGCAGATCGAGCTGCTCACCCGGCTGCTGGAAGAGGCGCAGGCGCGACGCTGACACCTGTCGGCGACACGCCCGCTGCCCGTCATCGCGGGATGAGCGCGGCCACGGCGCGCTCCGCCACATTGTCACTGGCGCCCAGGCCCTCGCGCACCCCGGCGCGATCCTCGGCGCTGCGGTTCTGGCTCATCTTGCGCTTGCCCTCCAGCCGCGTGATCGGCATGCGCAGCCCAACGATGCCCCGCAACTGCGCGCGGATGAAGGCTTCCGGCGCGTCGCTCACCGCCCAGGGCCCGGCGCGCTGCTGTTCGTGCCGCTCCGTCAGCCGCGTGACCACCCCGAGCAGCCGGTCCGTGTCCTCGAAGAACTCCACGGGCCCACAGGCCTGCACGGCCACGTAGTTCCAGGTCGGCACCACCTTCCCTGTCTCGCGCTTGGTGGCGTACCAGGAGGGCGTCACATAGGCTTCCGGCCCCATGAAGATGGCCATGGCGTCACCCGCCGGAGCGGCCTTCCACTGCGGATTGGCCCTGGCGAGATGCCCGTAGAGCACGCCATGCATTCCCTCCTCCGGGTCGAGAAAGAGCGGCAGCGGCGTCGCCATCAGCCCCGCCGGGGTGGCGGTGATGAAGTTCGCCAGGCGCGCTGCCCGGATCAGGGCATGCAGGGCCGCAGGATCGTCCTCGCGGAAAGCGGGCGGGATGTACATGGCGCCTCTCCTTGCTGCCCTCCTGCAATACCTTCAGACTGGCCCATCTGCGAAGGCCAGTTTCGGGAAGAACGCGTGGGCCAGTCGGGCGGCGGCAAGGACAGGGTGCGGCAGCGGATCGGCGAGGCGATCAAGGCGCAGATCGCGGCTGGAACCTACCGCCCCGGCGCACGCCTTCCCTCCACCCGCGCGCTTGCAATGGAGCTGGGCGTCTCCCGCACCACCGTCACGGCGGCCTACGAGCAGCTGCTGGCGGAAGGCTACCTGGAAACCAGGCCGGGCGCGCATACCCGTGTCGCGCGCGGCTTGCGCCCGCATGCGCAAGCGCCTGGCCTGTCCCCGCCCGCCGGCCCGGCCCGCCTTTCCGCCTTCGGCCAGCGCATCGCCGGCTTTGGCGCCCCCGGCCCCTTCCCCGGCCGGCAGCCGGCAATCGACTTCCGCTATGGCGATCTCGCCGCGGCGGACTTCCCGACGCTGGCATGGAGACGTGCGCTGAACGCCGCCCTGCTGCACCGCCCCGACCGCCTCCGCTACGGCGATCCCTGCGGAACGCCCGCGTTGCGGGTGGCCTTGCAGGGCTATCTCTGGCGGGCGCGCGGCCTGCGCTGCGAGCCGGACCAGATCATCGTCGTGAATGGCTCCCAGCAGGGCCTGGACCTGTGCGCCCGGCTGCTGCTCGACCCCGGCGACCGGGCCGTGATCGAGGATCCCTGCTATCTCCTCGCCCGGCAGACGCTCGCGGCGGCCGGAGCCAGACTGCTGCCGATCATGGTGGACCGGGAGGGAATGCGGACGGATCGCCTGCCGGCGGCGGCGCGGCTGGCCTACGTCACCCCCTCCCACCAGTTTCCGCTGGGCAGCGTCATGTCGGTGGCCCGCCGGCAGGAGTTGCTGGCCTGGGCGGCGCGCATGGACGCCCATGTCATCGAGGACGACTACGATGGCGAGTTCCGCTTCGACATCCGCCCGGTCGAGGCGCTGCAGGCCCTGAGCGGCGCCTCCCGCGTGATCTATCTCGGCACCTTCTCCAAGACCCTCTCACCGCTGCTGCGCCTGGGCTACCTCGTCGTGCCGGCCGCCCTCCGGCCGGCCTTCGCCACGGCGAAGCGGCTGGCGGATCGCCAGGCGCCCGGCCTGGAGCAGGACGCGCTGGCCGCGCTGATCGCCAGCGGCGCCTATGAGCGCCATGTCCGGCGGATGCGCCGCCGCAACGCCGAGCGTCGTGCCGCCCTGCTGGCGGCGCTGGCGGCGGAACTGGGGGACCGCGTTGCCGTGGAAGGCGCCGATGCGGGCCTTCACCTCGTCGCCTGGCTGGCGGATCTGCCCCGCCGGCAGGAGGTGGAACTGGCGCTGCGAGCCAGCGCCCAGGGCCTCGGGGTCCATCCCGTCACGCCGCTCTATGATCCCTCCGCGGCGACGGAGCGGCCGGATCGGGCGGGCCTCATCCTGGGCTATGCAAGCCTGGACGAGCGGGAGATCAGGGGCGGTGTGCGCCGGCTGGCGGCGGTGCTGGAGGAGATGCGCGCCGCTGGCCCGGCTCACCGGATTTAGCGGGGCTGGCGGAGTGGCAGGTTCGCGCCTCTCCGGGGTGATGCACCCGGCAAGAGGGTACCCGGCCGGAAAGGGAAAGGGGGGGAGGCGGTGCCCCGCCCCCCCTGCCATGCCCGCGGGGCGTTACACCACGCCCACGGCGCTCAGCGCAGTGTAGAAGCCGAGCACCACGATGGCGATGCTGCTCACCACCAGCAGTCCGTTGAAGGCCGGGCCGCCATGCAGGCGCGGGTCCGTCTCGGTGCGGCGCAGATGCCAGACCGCCACCACCGCCGCCAGCAGGAAGATGCCGGTCGCCGCGCCGCCGATCTGGATCATCAGCACCGGGGAGCGGATGAACAGGTAGGCCGCGCCCCAGACGATCGGCAGGCCGATGGTGAAGATGCGGATCCAGCGCAGGCGATCCCCGGTGTTCCGCCACTCCAGCACGCCCATCACGGCGAGCAGGTTGGTGTACATCCGCGCCCAGCTCGGCACCGCCGCCCAGAGGGTGGAGCCCAGCACGGCGACGGCGCCCACCAGGAACACCGTGCCGGCCCATTCGCCCAGCGTGTCCGTGTACATGCGGGCGAGCGCGGTCAGCATCTCGTTGCCCTGCGGCACCAGACCCTGCGGCGCCAGCACCGAGGCGCCCATGATGAAGAAGGCCAGGGTGCCGAAGGTATAGATGCACCAGGAGACGAAGGCGTCCTTGTACATCACGCCGATCCAGCCCTTGGCGCGGCGCTGCCAGGCCTCGCTGCCGTCATTCGGGCCGACATGGCGGGCATAGCCCTTCTCGACGCACCAGTAGGTGTAGAAGGTCAGCTCGTCGGCGCCGACGCCGGTGATGCCGAACATGGCGATGGCGGCGCCGATCGCGCCCGCCGGGATGCTGAGCGTGAGGCCGCTGGCGATGTCGGACATCGAGTAGGCGTAGGGCGTGAAGGGCAGCCCGGCGGCGATGACGATGGTGACGAAGGAGAAGATCACCACCAGCGCCGTCGCGCCGCGCTCGATCAGGCTGTAGCTGTTGGAATAGAGCAGCGCGATGCTGCCGCCGGCGACAATCACCGTCCAGAGGCCGAGCGAGACCATGCCGAGCGGAGGGCCGCCCAGCGGCAGCAGGATGGACAGCGCCATGGCGGTCCCGCCGACCACGCCGCCCATCTGCAACACCTTGGAGAGGGCCATCAGCGCCCAGAGGACGTTCACCCAGCCGAGCCGGCCGAGATGCGGGCCGACCTTGTTGTAGCCGGTGAGCGCCGGCTGGCCGGTGGAGATGGTCCAGCGCGCCAGCTCGACCTGCACGGCCACCTTCACGAAGGTGCTGAAGATGACCATCCAGAGCAGGGCGAAGCCCGCCGTGGCGCCCAGCGTGGTGGTGGCGATCAGCTCGCCGGAGCCGACGATGGAGGCGCTGAGGATCAGCCCCGGGCCGAGATGGCGCAGCGAATGCGCCCAGCCCACCGGCGGCTCCATGACGGCGTCAGGCGTGAGGTGGTAGGGATCGTCGATGGGCGCCCGCTCCGGGCGCGCAATGCCTTCGACGCTTGCACTCATTCCGTTTCTCCCGTGCGCCGCTGCAATTCTTGGTTTTCTTGGTCACGGCGCCTGCGTGTACGATCACAGGACAATGGCCGCTTCGGCCAAGCTCGTCATCCGCTCCCGGCCGCTTCTTGCGAAATCGTGAGACTGCTTGCCTGACCTTGAGTTCTTGCTATGTTCTGGCCCGCACGCCTTGCCCCTGGCGCGCGCGGCGCCGCTGCGCTAGCCCGGGCCCGCCGAGATCGTGCCGAGACTGCCAGGAGTTCCGCCCATGCCCGACGACATCGCGACGCTGCCCGAAGGCGGGGCCGTGAAGCCGACCACCCTCTCGGCGGCCCTGTCGGAGCGGTATCTGGCCTATGCCATGTCCACCATCACGGCCCGCTCGCTGCCGGATGTGCGGGACGGGCTGAAGCCGGTCCATCGCCGCCTGCTCTGGGCGATGCACCAGCTCAAGCTGGACCCGGCGGCGGGCTTCAAGAAATGCGCCCGCATCGTCGGCGACGTCATGGGCAAATACCACCCGCATGGCGACGCGGCGATCTACGACGCCATGGTGCGGCTCGCCCAGGAGTTCGCGGCGCGCTACCCGCTGGTCGAGGGCCAGGGCAATTTCGGCAATATCGACGGCGATAACGCCGCGGCCATGCGCTACACCGAGGCGCGGCTGACCGAGATCGCCCAGGTGATGCTGCAGGGGATCGAGGAGAACGCCGTCGATTTCCGCGCCACCTATGATGGCGAGGAGCGGGAGCCGATCGTGCTGCCCGCCGCCTTCCCCAACCTGCTGGCCAATGGCGCCAACGGCATCGCGGTCGGCATGGCGACCTCCATCCCGCCGCACAATGCGGGCGAGCTCTGCGCCGCCGCGCTGGAACTGATCCGCAACCCGGCGGCCGAGATCGACGACCTGCTGCGCCACCTGCCCGGCCCGGACTTTCCCACTGGCGGCGTGCTGGTGGAGAGCGCGGAGGCGGTGCGCGAGGCCTATGCCACCGGGCGCGGCGGCTTCCGCATCCGCGCCCGCTGGGAGAAGGAGGCGCTGAAGAACGGCACCTGGCAGGTCGTCGTCACCGAGATCCCCTACCAGATCGCGAAGTCGCGCCTGATCGAGCAGATCGCCGCGCTGATGGAGGAGAAGAAGCTTCCCCTGCTGGCCGATGTGCGGGACGAGAGCACGGATGTCGTCCGCATCGTGCTGGAGCCGAAGAGCCGCACGGTGGAGCCCGCGGTGCTGATGGAGACGCTGTTCCGCGCCACGCCGCTGGAATCCCGCGTCTCGCTCAACATGAACGTGCTGGACGCCAGCCGGACCCCGCAGGTGATGGGGCTGAAGGCGGTGCTGCGCGCCTGGCTCGACCACCGGCACGAGGTGCTGGTGCGCCGCAGCCAGCACCGGCTGGACGCCATCGCCCGCCGGCTGGAGATCCTGGACGGCTACCTGATCGCCTATCTCAACCTGGACGAGGTGATCCGCATCATCCGCGAGGAGGACCACCCGAAGCCGGTGCTGATGCAGACCTTCGGGCTGACCGACGTTCAGGCCGAAGCGATCCTGAACATGCGGCTGCGCAGCCTGCGCAAGCTGGAGGAGATGGAGATCCGCAAGGAGCACAAGAAGCTCTCGGCGGAGCAGAAGTCGCTGCAGGCGCTGCTGGGCAGCGAGAAGGCGCGCTGGAAGAAGCTGGCCGAGCAGATCGAGGAGACCCGGCAGAAGTTCGGCGAGGAGACCGCGCTCGGCAAGCGCCGCACCACCATCGACGCCGCTCCCGCCGCCGTGGTGATCGACGAGCGCGCCTTCGTCGAGCGCGAGCCGATCACCGTGATCCTTTCGGAGAAGGGCTGGATCCGCGCGCTCAAGGGCCATGTGCCGATGGAGACGGAGCACAAGTTCAAGGAGGGCGACCGGCTGCGCATCGCCCTCCATGCCGAGACGACCGACCGGCTCTGCCTCTTCGCCACCAACGGCAAGTGCTACACCATCAAGGCCGACGCCCTGCCGCGCGGCCGCGGCGACGGCCAGCCGGTGCGCCTGATGGTGGACCTTACCAACGAGGACGAGGTGGTGGACCTCTTCGTCTGGCAGGAGAGCCGCAAGTACCTCGTCGCCGCGCGCGACGGGCGCGGCTTCGTGGTCAAGAGCGAAGACCTGCTGGCCGAGAAGCGCACGGGCAAGCAGGTGCTGACGGTGGACCCGCCCAACGAGGCCGCCGCCTGCGTGCCGGTCGAGGGGGATACCGTCGCCATCGTCGGCGAGAACCGCAAGCTGCTGGTCTTCCCGCTGGAGCAGGTGCCGGAGATGGTGCGCGGGCGCGGCGTGGCGCTGCAGGGCTACCGCGACGGTGGCATGGCCGATGTGAAGGTCTTCACCGCCAGCGCCGGCCTGACCTGGCGGATCGGCGAGCGGGTGCGGATGGAGAGCGACCTCACCACCTGGCGCGGCAACCGCGCCGGGGCGGGCAAGCTGCCGCCGAACGGCTTCCCGAAGTCCAACCGCTTCGGCAATTGAGCGGACAGGCCGGGGGAGGCGTGCCCTCCCCCGACCTCAGCCACGCAGCTGCGCCTCGCGCTGCCAGATGTAGAGGCCCGAGACGACCAGCACGGCGATGCCGAGGAAGTCCCAGGCCACCGGCTGCTCGCCCCAGAGCAGGATGCCCAGGCCCATCGTCCAGATGATGCCGGAGTATTCAAAGGGGGCGATCAGCGTCGTCTCGCCGCTGCGGTAGGCCGCCGTCATCAGCAGTTGCGCCAGGGCGGAGACCAGCCCGATGAAGGCCAGCAGCATCCATTGCGCGGACGTCGGCCAGACCCAGTCGGGCACCGCCAGCGCGCCACCTATCAGGCAGCCGCCGAGCGCGAACCAAAGCACGATGGTAGCGCCGGATTCACCGCGCTCGCCCATGCGGCGGATGGTGATCATCGCCATGGCCCAGGCCACCGCCCCGGCCAGCACGCCCGCCACCGCCGCCAGCGGAAGCTGCGCGGTGCCGAGGCCGGGGCGCAGCATCACCAGCACGCCGAGGAAGCCGACCAGCACCGCACTGGCGCGGCGCCAGCCCACCTTCTCCCCGAGCAGCGGCACCGAGAGCGCGGTGAGGAACAGCGGCATGGTGAAGCCGAGCGCCGTCACGGTGGCGAGCGGTAGGTGGACATAGCCGTAAAAGCTGCCGAACATGCCCACCAGCCCATAGAAGGTGCGCTGCGCATGCGCCCATGGCTGCCGGGTGGCCAGCACGCGCCAGCGCTGCCCCGGCACTCCCGAGGCCAGCGCCAGCCCGAGCAGGACGGGAACGGCGAAGAGGTTGCGGAACAGGATGACCTGCATGACCGGAATCGCCCCACCCAGCGCCTTCACCGCCGCGGCGGCCAGGGCGAAGGTTGCGGCGGCGCCCATCACGGAGAGAATGGCCCGGCGGCGCGCGGCGCCCGCGTCGCTTTCGGGCGGCGGGGCATGGACGATGGGGATGGGGCGGCTCATGATCGTGGCGTTTCACTGTCGAGGTTAGGCTGCCCACCGCATGAAGGCCAGACCGCCGAAGGCACCCCCGGTGCCGGCGCATCCGCTCTACATCCCCGAAAGCGACGAGGTGGTTTGGGACGGCCGCTTCCCCATGCAGCGCGTGCGCTTCCGCTATCGCCGCGCCGACGGAACGCCCTCCGGCCTGCTCACCTGGGAGATGTGGCGGC
This sequence comes from Roseomonas sp. E05, assembly GCF_030063475.1. GTDB lineage: Bacteria > Pseudomonadota > Alphaproteobacteria > Acetobacterales > Acetobacteraceae > Pseudoroseomonas. The sequence continues at coordinate 132,383 of NZ_JASIRT010000002.1, read as the reverse complement.
GCGGCAATGGCGCGCTGATCCTGCCCTATGACCCCTGGAGCGGCCGCATCGCGCTGATCGAGCAGTTCCGCCTGCCCGCCCTGGCTGCGGGCGAGGAGCCGATCATGCGGGAATGCCCGGCCGGGCTGCTGGAGAAGGGCGAGGACCCCGAGGCCACCGTACGGCGCGAGCTGCAGGAGGAGACCGGCTTCACCGCCGACCGGATCGAGAAGATCGGCGCGTTCATGACCATGCAGGGCGGCGCCGACGAGGTGCTGCACTTCTTCTGCGGCCGCGTGCGCCTGCCCGAGACCGCCGCCCCCGGTACGCGGGGCCTCGCCGACGAGCATGAGGAGACCCGCCTCGTGCTGCTGCCGGCCGAGGAGGCCTTCGCCCAGGTCGCGCGCAACGAGATCCGCAACAGCCCCGCGGCGCTGGCCCTGATGTGGCTGCAGATCAACGCGCCGCGCCTCAACGCTGAATGGACGTCCGACTGATGACCGAAATGCTGTTCCGCACCGACGCCTATGCCGCCGAATGCCGCGCCAAGGTGCTCTCCGCCGGCCCGGACGGGGTGGTGCTGGACCGCACCGTCTTCTACGCCCAGGGCGGCGGCCAGCCCGGCGACACCGGCTGGCTCCGTTGGGCCAATGGGGAAGCCGATGGGGAGATGCCGGTCGCCAATGCCGTGAAGGGGGAGGGCGGCACCGTGCTGCACAAGCCGGCCGAGGGCGCCCCCCTGCCCGCCCCCGGCACCGAGGTGACCGCCGCGCTGGACTGGGAGCGCCGCCACCGGCTGATGCGGATGCACACCAGCCTGCACCTGCTCTGCTCGCTGATTCCCGGCGCTGGCGTCACCGGCGGGCAGATCGGCGCCGACCGCTCGCGGCTGGACTTCGATCTCGCCGAGCCGCCGACGAAGGAGTGGCTCTCCGAGCAGCTCACCGCCCTCGCCGCCGCCGACCATCCGGTGGGCGAGCGCTGGATCACCGAGGCGGAGCTGGACGAGAATCCCGGCCTGGTGCGCACCCTCTCGGTGAAGCCGCCGCGCGGCGCCGGCCAGGTGCGGCTGGTGCGCATCGGGCCGGAGGAGACGCCGGTGGACCTGCAGCCCTGCGGCGGCACGCATGTGCGGCGCACCGGGGAGATCGGCGCCATCACCGTCACCAAGCTTGAGAACAAGGGCAGGCAGAACCGCCGGGTCTATCTGGTGCTGGAAGGGTAAGGGCGATGCAGGACCTCGTTTCCACCGAATGGCTGGCCGCCGAGCTGGGCGCGCCGGACCTGCTGGTCTTCGACACCACCAAATACCTGCCGAACGAGCCGAAGGACGCGCTGGCCGAGTTCGCGCGGGCGCATATCCCCGGCGCCGGCTTCTTCGACATCGACGCGGTCGCCGACCCGGAGACCGACCTGCCGCACATGGCGCCCACGCCGGGCCGGGCCTCGCGCCAGCTCGGCGCGCTGGGCATCTCGAACCGCCACCGCGTGGTCTTCTACGACCAGAAAGGTCTGTTCTCGGCGGCGCGCGGCTGGTGGCTGATGCGCCTCTTCGGCCATGAGCAGGCCGCCGTCCTGGATGGCGGCCTGCCCAAATGGCTGAAGGAAGGCCGCCAGACCGAGACCGGCCCGGCGCACGCGGTGCCGCAGCAGGACTTCTGGGCCGACTTCATCGCCCGCCGCCTCGCCGGCATCGGCGACGTGAAGCAGATCGTCGCGGACCGCTCGGCGCTGATCCTGGACGCGCGCGCCAAGGGCCGCTTCGATGGCACGGCGCCTGAGCCGCGGCCCGGCCTGCCCTCCGGCCACATGCCCGGCGCCGCCAGCGTGCCGGCGACCGACCTGCTGGCCGCGGACGGCACCATGCTGCCGCCCGAGCAGCTCCGCGCCCGCTTCGCCCAGGCCGGAGCGGACGGCAGCAAGGCGCTGGTCACCTCCTGCGGCACCGGCGTCACCGCCTGTATCCTGGCGCTCGGCCTGGTGCGTGCCGGGCTGCCCGAGCCTGCCGTCTATGACGGCTCCTGGACCGAGTGGGCCAGCCGCCCCGAAACGCCGAAGGAAAGCACGCCCTGATGCCCGACAACCTGCCCCCCGACGCGAAGCACAAGGGTGAAAGCTTCGCCACCCGCATGTCGCATGGCGGCCGCGCCGGCACCCGCGTGCATGGCTTCGTCAACCCGCCGGTGCATCGCGGCTCCACCGTGCTCTACCCCTCCTGCGAGGCGCGCGGTGCGCTGGGTGCCCGCTCGCTGGAGCAGGTGATGACCTACGGCACCGCCGGCGGCCCGACGCATTACGCGCTGGAGGACATGGTGGCGGAGATCGAGGGCGGCACGCGCGCCCTGATCGTCGGCACCGGCCTCGCCGCCTGCAGCCTGCCGCTGATGGCCTATCTGAAGGCCGGCGAGCACTGCCTGGTGCCGGATTCCGTCTATGGCCCGGTGCGCCGCATCGCCAACGGCATGCTGGCCCGCTTCGGCATCGAGACCACCTATTATGATCCAGCCATCGACGCCGAGGGGCTGCGCGCCCTGCTGCGGCCGAACACCAAGGTTCTCTATATGGAGAGCCCGGGCAGCCACACCTTCGAGATGCAGGACATCCCGGCGCTCGCCGAGGCGGCCCATGCGCATGGCGCCAAGGTGCTGATGGACAACACCTGGGGCATCCATCACTTCCAGCCCTTCACCAAGGGCGTGGACGTCTCCATCCAGGCGCTGACCAAGTATGTCGGCGGCCATTCGGACGTGCTGCTCGGCAGCGTGACCGTGAACACGCCGGAGGACTGGGCGACCATTGCCGGCGCCGCGCGCGAGATCGGCCACTATGCCAGCCCGGATGACTGCTGGCTGGCGTTGCGCGGCCTGCGCACCCTGGCGGTGCGGCTGAAGCACCAGGAGGAGGCCGGCCTGACGGTGGCGAAGTGGTTCGAGGGCCGCCCCGAGGTGCTGCGGGTGCTGCACCCCGCCCTGCCCAGCCATCCCCAGCACGCGCTGTGGAAGCGCGACTTCACCGGCGCCTGCTCGCTCTTCGGCGTGGTGTTCCAGCCGCGCTACACGCCCGAGCAGATCAACGCCGTGGTCGACGGGCTGAAGCTGTTCGGCATCGGCGCCTCCTGGGGCGGCTATGAGAGCCTGGCGCTGCCCACGACCAACCACATCACCCGCACCGCCGCCGGTGCGCTGGAACTGGAGGGGCCGACCGTGCGCTTCCATATCGGGCTGGAGGACACGAACGACCTGATCGCCGACCTCGCAGCCGGGCTGGACGGCCTGCCGCGCTGAAGCACCGGCGGGGAGGCCGGCCGCCTCCCCGCCCCGCGCGCACCTCCGCGTGGGAAGGATGAAGCTGCGGCAACCCGACGGCCTCTGGCGCGTCTATTCCGTTGCGCTTTCACCCGAGGTATCCCCCCCGTGCCGCCTGCCATTAACGTTTCCCGAATTTCCGAAGGACGCCCGAACCCGCTCGGTGCCACCTGGACCGGCCTGGGCGTCAACTTCGCCCTGTTCTCCGCCAATGCCACCAAGGTCGAGCTGTGCCTGTTCGACGCCTCCGGCAAGACGGAACTGGAGCGGATCGAACTGCCGGAATACACCAATGAGGTGTTCCATGGCTTCCTGCCGGATGCGCGGCCGGGCACGGTCTATGCCTATCGCGTGCACGGGCCCTATGAGCCGGAGGAAGGCCACCGCTTCAACCCGCACAAGCTGGTGCTGGACCCCTACGCCCTCTCCCATGTGGGCGACCTGAAGTGGGACCACGCGCTGTTCGGCTACACGATCGGCCACAAGGACGAGGACCTCTCCTTCGACAAGCGGGACAGTGCCCGCTTCATGCCGAAGTGCCGCGTGGTCGATCCCGCCTTCACCTGGGGCAACGACCGCCGCCCGCGCATCCCCTGGGAGCGCACACTGGTCTACGAGACGCATGTGAAGGGCGTCACCAAGCGGCACCCGCTGATCCCGGAGGAAATGCGCGGCACCTATGCGGGGCTCGCCACCCGCGATGTCATCCGGCACATCAAGTCGCTGGGCGTCACCGCGGTCGAGCTGCTGCCGATCCACTTCTTCCTGAACGACGACTATCTGCTGAACAAGGGGCTGACCAACTACTGGGGGTACAACACCCTGGGCTTCTTCGCGCCCGCCCGCCGCTATGCCCGCACGCCGGACTTCGCCTTCGCCGAGTTCAAGGAGATGGTGGCCCGCCTGCATGACGCGGGGCTCGAGGTCATCATGGACGTGGTCTACAACCACACCGCCGAGGGCAACGAGCGCGGCGCGACGCTCTCCTTCAAGGGCATCGACAACGCCAGCTACTACCGCCTGCTGCCCGACCAGAAGCGCTATTACATCAACGACACCGGCACCGGGAACACGGTGAACCTCAGCCACGCGCGCGTGCTGCAGATGGTGAACGACAGCCTGCGCTACTGGGTCAACGAAATGCATGTCGATGGCTTCCGCTTCGACCTCGGCACCATCCTGGCACGCGAGCCGCACGGCTTCGACGACCAGTCGGCCTTCCTCAAGGCCTGCATGCAGGACCCGGTGCTGGCCGATGTGAAGCTGATCGCCGAGCCCTGGGACATCGGACCGGGCGGCTATCAGGTCGGCAATTTCGCGCCGGGCTGGGCGGAGTGGAACGACAAGTACCGCGACACGGTGCGCGCCTTCTGGGTGGGCGAGGAAGGCAAGGCCGCCGATCTCGGCAGCCGGCTCTCCGGCTCGGCCGACCTGTTCGACCATCATGGCCGCCGTCCCTGGGCCAGCGTGAACTTCCTCGCCGCGCATGACGGCTTCACGCTGAACGACCTCGTCAGCTACAACGAGAAGCACAACGAGGCGAATGGCGAGGAGAACCGCGACGGCCATTCGCACAACTACTCCTACAATTACGGCGCCGAAGGGCCGACCTACGACCCCGAGATCAACGACGTGCGCGAGCGGCAGATCAAGAACATGCTCGCCACGCTCTATCTCTCGCAGGGCACGCCGATGCTGCTGGCGGGCGACGAGTTCGGGCGCACGCAGCAGGGCAACAACAACGCCTATTGCCAGGACAACGAGATCTCCTGGCTCGACTGGAACTGGGACGACAAGGGCAAGCGTCTCGTTGCCTTCACCCAGCGCCTCGCCGATCTGCGCAACCGTTTCCCGATACTGCGCCGGTCCCGTTTCCTGTCCGGCCAGCATCACGAGGCCAGCGGCGTCAAGGGGCTCTCCTGGTACAAGCCCGGCGGCGAGGAGATGGAGAGCGCCGACTGGGACGATCCCAACACGCGCTGCTTCGCCCGCATACTGGATGGGCGTGCCCAGGAGAGCGGCATCCGCGTCGCCGCGCATGACGTGACGCTGCTGCTGATCCTCAACGCTTATCACGAGGCGGTGGACTTCACCCTGCCCGAAAGCTCGGACGGCGTGTGCTGGGTGCGGCTGCTCGACACCAACGTCAATGGCGAGGACGAGGAGGAGGAGCCGGAGTTCCCGATCGGCGGGACCTACACGGTCACCGGGCGGTCCCTGCTGCTGTTCAGCCTGAAGCGCCGCCGGTCAAGGAAGGAGCCGGAGAAGAACGCGCCGCCGGCCTCGCTGCCCGAGGCGCAGCCGAAGCGCTGAGCTGAGCGCCGGCCTGGCCGCCGCGGGAAGCTAAGCCCCGGCCGCCTCCGGCGGCCGGGTCGCGCAGGCAGCGCAGAACCCTTCCACTTCCACCGTCGCATTGCCAACCCGGAAGCCGACCCGCGCCGCCGCATCCGCCAGGGCATGCGCCACGGCCGGGTCGCTGATCTCGACCGTCACGCCGCAGTCGCGGCAGATCAGGAACTGGTGGGGATGGTGGTGGTCATGCCCGCCGCCATGATCGTACCCGGCCTCGACGCAGCCGACAAAGGCGTTCAGCCGCTCCACCTTGTGGATCAGCCCCTGCTCCAGCAGGAAATCCAGCGCGCGATATACGGTAGGGGGCGCGGCGCCGGGCCGCTGCGCCTTCAGCCGGTCGAGCAGCGCATAGGCGCCGAGCGGCTGCTCCGCCTCCAGCACCAGGGCCAGCACCTGCCGGCGCAGCTCCGTCAGTTGCGCGCCGGCGCGCAGGCAGCGCGCCTCGGCCCCCGCCAGTGCCCGCGCCAGCTCCTCCGGCATTTCCGCCGCGCTGCCCTGCCCTGTCGTCATGCCTGGACCTCCTGCTTGCCGCCGCGTGTTATATAGTAACTGAACCCCTCTTCGAGGAGCCGTCCATGCCGGTTGCCGATCCCGCCGCCCGCGCCCGTTTCCTGGCCGCCACCCGGTTCAATGAGCAGGGGCTCGTCCCTGTCATCGCCCAGGCACACGACACCGGCGAGGTGCTGATGATGGCCTGGATGAACGCCGAGGCGCTGGAGGAAACCCTCGCCACCGGGCGTGTGGTCTATTTCAGCCGCAGCCGCAACGCCCTCTGGCGCAAGGGGGAGACCTCCGGGCAGGTGCAACGGCTCCGGGACCTCCGGCTCGACTGCGACGGGGACACCATCCTGGCCCTCGTCGAGCAGCAGGGCGTGGCCTGCCACACCGGCCGGCGCTCCTGCTTCTACCAGGCGCTGCGCGAGGGCGAACTGGTGGCTATCACGGCGCCCGAGATGGACCCGGCGGTGCTCTATGGCCGCTGATGCCCCGGCCTTCCCGCTCCCCGTCACGCTGCTGACGGGCTTTCTCGGCGCCGGCAAGACGACGCTGCTGAACCACCTGCTGAAGCAGCCGGAGATGGCCGGAACGGCCGTGCTGATCAACGAGTTCGGCGAGATCGGGCTGGACCACCTGCTGGTGGAGACGCTGGACCAGGAGGCCGTGCTGCTGCAGGCCGGATGCCTGTGCTGCACCATCCGCGGCGACCTCGCCCGCGCCCTGGAGGGCATCGCCGAGCGGGTGCGGAATGGCCAGGAGCTGCGCCGGGTGGTGATCGAGACCACCGGCCTCGCCGATCCGCTGCCGATCCTGCAGACGCTGATGGCCGATCCCGGCACCAGCCGCCATTTCGTGCTGGATGGCGTGGTGACGCTGGTGGACGCGGTGAATGGCCTCGTCACGCTGGCGCGTCAGCCGGAGGCGGAGCGGCAGGTCGCCGTGGCCGACCGGCTGCTGATCAGCAAGGCGGACCTCGCCGATGCGGCAGGGCTGGAGACGCTCCGCGCGAAGCTGCGCGCGCTGAACCCGGGCGTTCGGCCGCTGCCCGCCAGCACGGTGCGGGCGGCGGATCTTGTGGGCTGCGCCCCCTTCGACCCGGCGCAGCGCGCGGCGGACCTCCGCCGCTGGCTGGATGCGGAAGCCTGGAGCGAACCGCACCCCGCGCACGCGCATCCCCACCACGGCCATGACCACGGCCATCGCCACGCGCATGACCCGAACCGGCACGATGCGCGCATCCACGCCTTCTGCCTCAGCTTCGACCGCCCGCTGCCCTGGGATGGCCTCGCCACCTGGCTGGAAATGCTGGCCGCCACGCGCGGCGACGCGGTGCTGCGGGTGAAGGACATCCTCGACCTGGAGGGGCAGGAGCGGCCCGTGGCGATCCATGGCGTGCAGAGCGTCTGGCACATGCCCACCCTGCTGCCGGCCTGGCCGGAAGGGCTGCCGCGCCGCTCCAGCCTTGTCTTCATCCTGCGCGACCTGCCGCGCAGCGTGATCGAGGAGGGCATCGCCGCCTTCTGTGATGCGGCCGGCAGCCGGCGCGCCCTCACCGGCCGCTAGCCAGCCGTTGACGGGCCGCCGCCGGCGCGTTTCCCTCTGGGCCGAGAAACTCAACCCGGAGTGCGCCACCATGTCGCTGACCATGCCGGAGGAGCTGCTGCTCCTCATGCTCGATGACGGGACCGGCCGGCTGTTCGATCGCGCGGCGCCCTCCGGCGACTACGCGCTGGCCGCCAGCGTGCTCGCCGAGCTGCTGCTGGAGGGCCGCATCCACACCGACCCCGAGCATCTCGCCGTCACCAACGCGGAGCCGACCGGCGACGCGGTGCTGGACGAGGTGCTGGGCCGCATCCGCAGCGAGACCACGCCGCATGGCACGCGCTGGTGGATCGAAACGCTCGGCAGCGAGGCCGAGGGCTTCCGCGACCGCTACTTCGACCGGCTGGTCGAGCGTGGCGTGCTGAAGCTGGAGGAAGGCCGCTTCCTCTGGATCTTCCCGGAGCGCCGCTACCCGCAGATCTCCGGCAAGGAAGAGCGCGAGGTGAAGGCGCGGCTGATGGCGGTGATCTTCGACGACCACACACCGAGCCCACGCGACGCGCTGCTGATCGGGCTGGTGCGCGCCGCCGGCCTCTTTCCGCTGCTGCTCGCCTCACACGAGCTGGATCACGTGCAGCCGCGCATCGACGCCGTGTCCGAGCAGCAGGAGCTGAGTCGCACCCTGACCGACGCGGTGCGCGACATCTTCACCGACCTGGCGCGTGTCGGCCCGGTGATCTGAGGGCGGCCTCTCGCCCGTGCGCGGCGGCGCCGTAGAAGGCCGCCGCGTTCTCATGGAAAGGCGCCGCCCCGGCGATACGGCGCAGCAGCGCCATGTCCTCCGGCGCGAAGGGGCGGCGCGCGCGGGTCGAGGGCAGGTCCGTGCCGAAGATCAGCGCCCGGGGCGCCACCGCCGCGATCCGCTCCAGCGCCGGCGCGACCTCCAGGTCCACGCGGCCGAAGCCGGTGGCCTTCACCCTCGCCCCCGCCGCCGCCAGTTCCAGCACCACCGGCAGCCCCGCCTCGGTCATGCCAAGGTGGTCGATGACCAGGCGGCCGGCCATGGCGCGCAGCCGCGGCAGCAGCGGGCGCAGCGTGGCGGCGTCGGCATAGATCTGCGCATGCAGCCCGGCCGCGGCATGGGCGCGGTCGGCGAAGTCCAGGGCCGCCTCCGGGCTGTCCTCCACCATGCCGCGATAGAGGTTGAAGCGCAGCCCGCGCACGCCGCGCGCCGCCAGTTCGCGGAGCCGGGCCTCGGGCATGGCGGGGTCGGCGGCGGCAACGGCCACGAAGCCCGGCCCCAGCTCCTCCAGCGCCGCCAGGAGCGGCACCGGGTCGAGCCCGTGGGTCGAGGCGGCCACCAGCACGCCGCCTGTCACGCCAAGTCCGGCGGTGGCGGCGCGGTACTGCGCCACGGTGAAGGTCGGCGGCGCATAGCCGCCATGGCCCGGCGCAGGGAAGCGCGGATCGAAGATGTGGAAATGGGCGTCGAAGATCGCAGTCATGGGGTGCTCGCGCAGCCAGGAAAGCACGGACGGGGCGGCGGCTCCAGCGTCCCCGGTGGAGGGGGCGCCGGGCCGCGCATGGCCACGCCCTGCCTTGTGATGCCACCCGCCTCCCGCCCCGGTGTTTCTGGCGCAGCATGAACGAGATCCATTCCCCCCCGGTCGCCCTGATCAGCGGCGGCGCCCATGGCATCGGTGCCGGCATCGCCGGCCGGCTGAAACAGGACGGCTGGCGCGTCGTCACCGCCGACCTCAACCCTGGCGCGGCCGGCACCCGCCATGTCCTGGCCGATGTGGCCGACGAGGCGGCGGTCAGCGCCCTGGTCGAGGGGGTCGCCGCCCGGGAGGGGCGGCTGGACGCCCTGGTCTGCAACGCCGGCATCATGGTCCGCAAGCCGGTGACGGAGCTTTCCCTCGCCGAGTGGAACCGGGTGCTCGCCACCAACCTGACCAGCGCCTTCCTGCTCACCCGCGCCGCCGCGCCGCTGCTGAAGCAGGCGCGCGGCGCCATCGTCACCATCGCCTCCACCCGGGCGCATATGTCGGAGGCCGATACCGAGTCCTACTCGGCCAGCAAGGGGGGCATCCTGGCGCTGACCCATGCGCTGGCGGTCAGCCTGGGGCCGGAGGTGCGGGCCAACTGCGTCAGCCCCGGCTGGATCGACGTGGCCGGCGAGGAGTTGCGCCCCGAGGACCATGCGCAACACCCGGCAGGCCGCGTCGGGCGGGTGGAGGACATCGCCGCGATGGTCGCCTGGCTGGTGGGGCCGGAATCCGGCTTCGTCACCGGCAGCGAGTTCATCTCCGACGGTGGGATGACGCGGAAGATGATCTACGCCGAGTAGCCGGACCTGACCTCCGCCAGGCGCCTGGGCCTAATTGAAGAAGGTGACCTCGCCGTTGTCCAGGTCGTAGCGGGCACCCACCACCTTCAGCCGGCCGGCTCGCTGCGGTTCGCTGATGATGGTCGAGGCGGTCTGCAACCGCGCGACCACACGGCGCACATTCTCCTCAACCGCCTGGTCGAGCAGAGCCGTGCCGCTGTGCCCGTCGCTGCGTGCCTTCAGCACGGCCGGGATGATCGGCTCCACCACCTCGCTGATGACACCCGGCAGGACCGCGTTCCGCTCCACCACGTCGATCGCGGCGGCCACCGCGCCGCAGCGCTCGTGGCCCAGCACCACCACCAGCGGCACGCCCAGCGCGGCAACGGCATATTCGACGCTGCCGAGGCTGGTATGGCCCTCCGTATTGCCGGCGTTGCGGACGATGAACAGTTCGCCGAGGCCGCGGCCGAACAGCAGTTCCGGCGGCACGCGGCTGTCCGAGCAGCCGATCATCACGCAGAACGGCGTCTGGCTCTGCGCGATGGCCAGGCGGCGCTCCCGCCCGATCTCCTCCTGGTGCAGGGGACCGGACGAGACATAGCTGCGATTGCCCTCCTTCAGGCGCTCCAGCGCCTGCTCGGCGGTCAGGCTGGTACGCGCTCCGGTCGCGGCGCGGGCGGGCGCCGCCAGGGGCGGAAGGCCCGCCGCCGTGCAGGCCAGCGTGGCGCCCGCCACGGCCAGGAGCGCTCGGCGCCCCGGCGCGGGCCGCCGCGGTTGGCAGTCCGGGCAATGGAAGGTCTGCATGGCGTGGCTTCCCCCTGGTTGTTCCGGCGGCGACATTCCGCCCATTGGGTGCACCAACCGGAGGCCATGCCGCGGGTTGCGCAGCCACACGCCGCAGGCCGGCCACCGGCACCGCTCTCGATTTCCGCCGGCTTCCATTCTATCCAGAGAGGCATGGCCCCTGCTCCGCTCCGCTTCGAGACGCTGCGTGGCCCGGCGCTGCGTCCCTGGCTGCCGGCGCTCGCGGACCTGCGCATCGCCGTGTTCCGCGACTGGCCCTACCTTTATGAAGGCGACGCGGCCTATGAGGCGCGCTACCTGCAGGCCTATGCCGAGGGTGCCGGGGCGGCGGTGATCGTCGCCTTCGATGGCAACCGGCCGGTCGGCGCCGCCACCTGCGAGCCGATGGCGGAAACCCATGGCACGGTGCGGGAGGCCTTCCTCGCCGCCGGCCTGGACCCGGCCCGCTACTGCTATTTCGGCGAGAGCGTGCTGCTGCCTGCCTATCGTGGCCAGGGCGCGGGGGTGCGCTTCTTCGCCCTGCGCGAGGCGCATGCGGTGGAAACCGGCGCGGAATACACCACATTCTGCGGCGTGCGCCGCGATCCCGCCGATCCGCGCAGGCCCGTCGGCTATGCCCCGCTCGACGCCTTCTGGCGCAAGCGCGGCTACACGCCGCTCGAAGGGCTGTCCTGCGTGATGGAATGGCAGGAGGTCGGCACCGCTGAGGAAACCCCGCACCGCCTGGATTTCTGGCACAAGCGCCTCTGAGCCAGGGCGCCCTGCCCGCCGCCCCGATGCAGTTGGCGGCGCGACCCCGACGACGCCCCCGAGATGGAAGCCCAGCCCGCCGTGATGACGACCGCTCCCCACCCCCTGCGCCTCGCCCTGCTGCAATACCGCGTCGAGCGGCCGGGCAGCGTCGCCGCCTGGGCCGCCAAGCTCGACCACTGGCTGGCCGAGGCCCGGGAGGGCGGCGCCGAACTGGCCGTGCTGCCGGAATATGCCTGCGTCGAACTGGGCTCGGCGCTTGCCGGCAAGTCCCCGGCCGAGGAGCGCGAGGAGCTGGAGGCCATGGTCGAGGCGGCGCCCGCCATCCTGGAGGCGATGCGCGGCGCCGCACGGCGGGCGGGGCTTTGGCTCATCCCGGGTTCCCTGCCGATGCGGGACGCCGATGGCGCCATCCGCAACCGTGCCCCGCTGATCACCGCCGATGGCCGCCTCGCCTTCCAGGACAAGCACGCCATGACGCGCTTCGAGGCGGAGCGCTGGGGCGTCTCGGCAGGGGCGGCACCGGTGGTGTTCGACACGCCCTGGGGCCGCATCGGCCTCTCCATCTGCTACGACAGCGAGTTCCCCAAGCATGTCCGCGCCCAGGTGGAGGCCGGCGCCTGGCTGGTGCTGGTGCCGACCTGCACGGACACGCTGCACGGCTTCAACCGCGTGCGCTTCTCCGCCGCCGCGCGGGCGCTGGAGAACCAATGCTTTGTCGGCATCGCGCCGACGGTCGGGGATGCGGACTGGTCCGCGGCGCTGGACCATAACCGCGGCTTTGCCGCCGTCTTTGGCCCGATCGACCGCGGCTTCCCGGAGGATGGCGTGATCGCCCGGGGCGCGCTGGACCAGGCGCAGTGGGTCTTCGCCGATCTCGACCCGGCGCGCATCGAGGCGGTACGGCGCGAGGGCGCGGTGTTCAACCACCGGGACTGGCCGCGCCAGAGCTTCCCCCGCCCCAGCCCGGCCGAATTCGCGTGACGCTGGTCTATCTCGTCGCCGGCGAGGCCTCGGGCGACATGCTGGGCGCGCGGCTGATCGCCGCGCTGCGCCGTGCCCGGCCGGACCTCGCCTTCGCCGGCGTCGGCGGCGAGCGGATGGCCGAGCAGGGCTTCCAAAGCCTGTTTCCGATGCGCGAGCTGGCGCTGATGGGCTTCCTGGAGGTGTTGCCGAACATCCGCCGCCTCGCCCGCCGGCTGGACGAGACGGCGGCCGACATCGCCGCGCGCCGCCCGGCCCTGGTGGTGACGATCGACAGCCCCGGCTTCACCCTGCGCGTCGCCGCACGGGCGCGGGCGCAGGGCTTTCGCGTGCTGCACTATGTCGCGCCGCAGGTCTGGGCCTGGCGTCCGGGCCGGGTGAAGAAGATCGCGCGGCAGGTGGACCGCATCCTCGCCCTGCTGCCCTTCGAGGCGCCCTTCTTCGAGAAGGCGGGCATTCCCGTGCGCTTCGTCGGCCACTCGATCCTGGAATCCGGCGCCGACCAGGGCGACGCCGCCCGCTTCCGCGCCGCGCATGGCATCGGGCCGGAGGAGCGCGTCGTGCTGGTGATGCCGGGCAGCCGGCGCAGCGAGGTGGGGCGCCTGCTGCCCGTCTTCGGCGCGGCGCTGCGGCTGGCGGCGGAGCGGGTGCCCGGCCTGCGCCCTGTGGTGCCGCTCGCCGGGCCGGTGGAGGAGGCGGTGCGGGCCGTCGCCGCGCACTGGCACCCGGCGCCGATCCTGCTGCACGGCGTCGGGGAGAAATACGACGCCTTCGCCGCCGCGCGGGAAAGCGGCGGGGCGGGGCTGATCAAGTCCGGCACCTCCTCGCTGGAGGTGGCGCTGGCGGGCGTGCCGATGGTGGTGGGCTACCGCGTCAACCCGCTTTCGGCGGCCATCGCACGGCGGCTGATCCAGGTGAGACACGTCTCCATCGTCAACCTGCTGGCGGATGCGGCGATCATCCCGGAATACCTGCAGGAGCGCTGCACGCCCAAGCTGCTCGCGGCCGAGCTCGTGCGCCTGCTGACGGACCGCGAGGCCGCCGCCGCGCAGCGCGCCGGCTTCGCGCGCGTGCTGACGATGCTGCGGCCACCTGAGGGGCTTTCCAGCGAAGCCGCCGCCGCCGCGGTGCTGGAGATGATCGAAGGCCACCCCTCCGCCGCGCGACAGTCCTGAGCCGCCCTCACTCCACCGCGCATTCTGCCGTTTTTGCCGCGACTGCGGGGAGACCAGCGTTCCGCAAGAGTTTATACGGGTGGTTTGGCGTGCTCGGCACGCCGGCAATGCGCTGCTTCTCCTGCCCGCTGCGGAGGCCCGGCAGGCGGCAGCGCTCGGAGAGGCATGAGGCCCCGGGCGCGTCCGCGGCCAAGAGGTCAGACGTGCGGCCGAGCCGCAGGAGAGAGTGGATATGCCCCGGTCATTGAGGCGCCTCACCAGCGGAGTGGAGGGGTTGGACAGCATCCTGGGCGGCGGCCTGGTCGAGGGAAGCACCTATATCGTTCAGGGCCATCCCGGATCCGGGAAGACGATCCTGGCCAACCAGGTGGCCTTCCACCGCGCCGCCGGCGGGGACAGTGCGCTCTACGTCACGCTGCTTGCGGAGTCGCATGAGCGGCTGTTCCAGTTCCTCTCGACGATGGACTTCTACGATCCGGCCCAGGTGGGAAGCCGCCTCAACTATGTCAGCGCCTTCCAGACCATGCAGGAGGAAGGCCTCGACGGCGTGGTGCGGCTGCTGCGGCGGGAGATCCCGCGGCAGAAGGCCAGCCTCCTCATTCTCGACGGTCTGCTGAACGCCCGCGAGAAAGCCGCGACGACGCTCGACGTGAAGACCTTCATCGCCGCCCTGCAGGGGCATGTGGCCTTCGCCAGTTGCACGGCCCTGCTGCTGACAAGCTCGAACTTCGATGACGGCAGCGGTGAGTACACGATGGTGGACGGCGTGCTCGAACTGCGCGAGGAGGCCTTCGGGGCACGCGCGGTGCGCTGCCTCCGCGTCCGCAAGTCACGCGGAAGCGCCGCCCTGACGGGGACGCATCAGTGCGAGATCACCAGTCGCGGGATGGTGACCTATCCGCGGCTGGAGGCTCTCCTGGCGCAACCTTCGGTGCCGGACCAGCCGAGCGAGGCGCGCACCACCAGCGGGGTGGAGACCCTGGACCGGCTTCTCGGCGGCGGCCTCCCGGTCGGCTCCATCACGCTGCTGACCGGACCCTCCGGGACCGGCAAGACATCCTACGGCCTGCAATTCCTGGCGCAGTCACCACCGGACGAGCCGGCGCTGCATTTCGGCTTCTACGAGACGCCAGCGCGGCTGGAACGCAAGGCGCAGGCGCTCGGAATGGATCTGTCTCCCCTGCTGAATGCCGGCCGGCTGCACATCCTCTGGCAGGCGCCGACGGCGAACCTGCTGGACGGGCTGGGCCAGCGCCTGCTGGAAACGGTCCGCCGCCATGGCGTGAAGCGCCTGTTCCTCGACAGTTTCGCCGGCTTCACGCGCGCGGCCGTGGACCCGAACCGGCTGACCGAATTTTTCACCGCGCTGATCAACGAGCTTCGCGCCCGGGGCGTGACAGTCCTGGCGACCTGCGAGCCGTACAGCCTGCACGGGCCGCAGGTCACGCTCTCACCGCCTGAAATCGGGAGCATGGTGGACAACCTGCTCCTGGTGCGCTTCGCCGAGCGGAACGCGCAATTCCTGCGCCAGCTGCTGATCATCAAGGTGCGTGACAGCGCTTTCGACCCGCTGCCGCGCGAATTCATCATCACGAGGCAGGGCATTCAGCTGGCTGAGGCGCCATCGGGTGCTGTGAAAGCGCTGGCCGGAATGGCGGTGTCCGGCGATCTTCCCTTGTGACATTCCCTCCAGGGGAGGCGGGACTCCGGTATGACAACGATCCTCGTGGTGGACGATGAATTCCTGATCGCGGATCTTCTCGCCACCGAGCTGGAGGACCAGGGCTACCGCGTGCTGCAGGCGCATCATGGCAAGAAGGCGCTTGAAATCCTTGCCCATGAGCGGCCAGCGCTGATCGTGACGGATTTCATGATGCCGTTGATGAACGGGCTGGAGATGGCCCAGGCCATCAAGTCACAGCCCCAGTACAGGGATCTGCCGATCATCCTGCTCAGCGGCGCGCAAGGAGCCATCGCCCGGCGCTACCCGGAACTCTTCGCTGCCGTCTATGACAAGCCCATCGAACTCTGGCGTCTCTCACAGGCGATACGCGCCCTGATTGGGCCTGCCCGCCTCGCCGGTGAGGGGGGCTGAACCGCCGCACCGGCGAGGCGCCCGCCGGGGCGGCTTCACCCGGCCCGGCACCTCATCGCAGCATCGCTCAGGCCGCGGCCTTGCGGCGCGCCGCGTCATAGAGCGCCAGCCGGCGGGCCGCCGCCTCCGTCAGGCCGCCGGAATAGTCCAGCCCGGGATCGGGCAGGGCTTCCGCGAAATGGCAGGCAGCACGGTGGCCGGGCGCGATCTCCCGCAGCGCCGGAACCTCCTGGCGGCAGCGCTCCTGCGCGAAGGGGCAGCGCGTGTGGAAGCGGCAGCCGGGTGGAACCGCCATCGGGCTCGGCACGTCGCCGCCCAGCGGCGTGACACGGCCGCGCCGCGCCGGGTCGGGGTGCGGGATCGCGGCCAGCAGGGCGCGGGTGTAGGGATGGCGCGGATCGGCGAACAGGCTGCGCTTGTCGCTGATCTCCATGATCTGACCGAGATACATGACGGCGACGCGGTCGGCCATGTGCTTCACGACAGCCAGGTCATGCGCGATGAAGAGATAGGACAGGCCGAGCCGCGCCTGCAGGTCCTTCATCAGGTTGACCACCTGCGCCTGGATCGAGACGTCGAGCGCGGAGACCGGCTCGTCGCAGACCACCAGCTCCGGCTCCACCGAGAGAGCGCGCGCGATGCCGATGCGCTGCCGCTGGCCGCCGGAGAACTCGTGCGGATAGCGCGCGGCATGGAAGGGGGCGAGGCCCACCAGGCGCAGCAGCTCCTCTACCTTGGCGCGGCGGCTGGCGCTGTCGCCGATGCCGTGCACGGCCATCGGCTCGGCAATCGCCTCGCCCACGGTGAGGCGCGGGTTGAGGCTGGCATAGGGGTCCTGGAAGACGATCTGGACGCGGCGCCGCAGGGCGCGCAGCGCGGCACCGCCGACTTTCGTCACGTCCTGCCCGCCGAAGCGGATGGTACCGGCCGAGGGCTCGATCAGCCGCATGACCAGCCGCGCCGTGGTGGACTTGCCGCAGCCGGACTCGCCCACCAGCGCAAGGGTCTCGCCGCGCCCCACGGCGAAGGAGACGCCATCGACGGCCCGCACGGTGCCGACCTGCTTCTGCAGCACCACGCCGCGCTTCACGGGATAGTGGCGGGCAAGGTCGGAGACCTCCAGCAGGTTGCTCATGCCGCGTCCTCCATCGCCAGCGAGGTCTCGATCGGGGCACGGATGCAGGCCGCGTGATGGCCGGAGGCGATCTCACGCAGCGGCGGCTGACCCTCCCGGCACGGCCCGATGGCGAAAGGGCAGCGCGGATGGAAGCGGCAGCCCTCAGGGAAGGCGAAGGGTGGCGGCACCGTGCCATCGATGGCGAGCAGCCGGTCGCGCTCCTCGTCGAGCCGCGGCACCGAGCCGAGCAGGCCCAGCGTGTAGGGGTGCTGCGGGTCCTCGAACAGCGCGCGGGCGGGCGCGCGTTCGGCCACCTTGCCGGCATAGAGCACGGCCACCTCGTCGGCCATCTCCGCCACCACGCCAAGGTCGTGCGTGATGAGGATGATGGACATGCCCGTTTCCTCCTGCAGCTCGCGCAGCAGGTCCAGGATCTGCGCCTGCACGGTGACGTCGAGCGCGGTGGTCGGCTCGTCGGCGATCAGCAGGCGCGGGCGGCAGGCCAGCGCCATGGCGATCATCACGCGCTGGCGCATGCCGCCGGAAAGCTGGTGCGGGTACTCATCGAAGCGCCGCTCGGGGGCCGGAATGCGAACCCGCCTCAACGCGGCGATCGCCTGCTCCTTCAGCGCGCTGGCGCTCTCCTTCGGGGAATGCACGCGCATCGCTTCCGTGATCTGCCGGCCGATGCTGTGCACCGGGTTCAGCGAAGTCATCGGCTCCTGGAAGATCATGGCGATCTGCCCGCCGCGCACCTGCCGCATCTCGGCGGTGGAAAGCTGCAGCAGGTCCCGCCCCTCCAGAAGCACGCGGCCTTCGGCGATGCGGCCCGGCGGCGGCACCAGGCGCATGATCGAGAGCGACAGCATGGACTTGCCGCAGCCGCTCTCGCCGACGATGCCGAGCGTGCGGCCGCGCGGCACGGAGAGGTCGATGCCGTCCACCGCCCGGATCAGCCCGGAGGAGTTGCGAAAGACGGTCCGCAGCCCCTCCACGCGCAGAAGATCCTCCGCCATCACGCCCACCGGAAAGTCGGGGGAGAGATCTTCTCGACGGGGCGGTGCGCCCAGTCCTGCTGCGGCGCGCGGTCCAGGATGCGCTTCTGCGCCTCGTCCAGCGCGGCGGCGGCGCCTTCATAGTCCATGGTGAGCAGCTTTCCGTCCTTCACCACCTGCTGCCCATCCACATGCACCGAGCGGATGGCGCGGTCTCCGGCGGCGTAGATCAGGCTGCGCATCGGGTCGCGCGCCGGGCGCATCTGCGGATGCGTGACGTCCACCATGACGAAGTCGGCGCGGCAGCCGGGCGCGAGGCGGCCGATATCGTCGCGCCCAAGGGCCCTGGCGCCGCCGATGGTGGCGGCCTCGAACAGGTCGGTGGAGGAGAGGCTGCGCGGATCGCCGGACTGCGTGCGCGCGAGATAGGAAACGAGGCGCAACTCGTCCAGCATGTTGTGCGGATAGGTGTCGGTGCCGATGCCCATGTTGACGCCGCGTTTCCGGTAGCGGCCGAAATGCTTCAGCGTGATGCCGCGCCGGGCGAAGACGGTCGGGCAATGCGCGACCGTTGTGCCGGTGGCGGCAAGGCGGTCGAGGTCGGTCTCGGTGTGCCAGCGCGTGCTCGGATGGTCATCGAGGAAGATGCCGTGGCCGATGATCGAGCGCTCGGAGAGCAGGCCCATCCCGTCGAGCCAGCCGATCGGCGTGAAGCCGCTGCGGCGGGTGATCTCGTGGAACTCGACGACGCTCTGCGCCGCGTGGATCTGCCAGGAGAGGCCGCGCTTCGTGGCCTCCTCGAAGCTTTCGCGCAGCAGCGTTTCGGAGCAGGTGTCGATCTGGGCCGGAACCACCATGCCGAAGAGCCGGCCGGAGGGATGCTGCTCGGCGCGTTCGATCAGGCCGAGCGCCTCGTCCATCGCCTTCTCGCCGGCCTTTTCGTCCCACTCGTATTCGACGACATGGCCATTCCTGGTGAACCAGCGCGCCGAGCGGAACATCGGCGCGACGCAGACGCGCAACCCGCTCTCACCCAGCAGATCCAGCCAGCCCGGATGCGCCATGGAAAGATCGGCGACGGTGGTGACACCGGAGAGGAGCAGCTCCGACAGCGCCACCCGCACGCAATGCGGCACCGCTTCCGCATCGGCACGGAAGATCGGCATGTATTCGTAGAGCGACGAGTTGTAGAGGCCGGGCGAGCCGATCTCATCGATCAGCCCCTTGTTCATCGGCTCGCTGGAGGGGTGGCAGTGGATGTTCACGAGGCCGGGCATGACCATCATGCCCTTGCCGTCGATCGCCTCCTCGGCCGGGCCGTCATAGCCGCGGCCGACGAAGGTGATCGCTCCGTCGCGAAAGGCCACCTCCGCATCGGTCAGGTAGATGTGCTGCTGCTCGGCCGCGTCCCAGGCGATGACGAGATCGGCGTTGCGGATGACGGTGGTGGCCATGCTCCCTGCCCTTCCCTTAGCGCGTCAGGCGGATGTCGAGGCCCTTGTAGAGGGCGACACCGTAGATGCCGTGCGGGCGGACGCCCTCGACACGCGGGCCGGACACCACCCAGAGCGGCTGCCGGATCAGCGGCACCCACGGATAGGCCTGGGTGAGCTGCTCCTGCACCTTGCCGATCGCCTCCGCGCGCGCCGCCGGCTCCAGCGCGGTCTTGGCGTCGGAGATCAGGCGGTCGGTCTCCGGGTTGTTCCAGTTCATGCGGTTCGGCGTCGGCCGGTTGCCACTCGGGAAGTAGAGGGAGAGCGCATCCGTCGCCGAGGCGTAGGGATAGGACATGACGAAGGCGTCGAATTCCTGCGTCGCCAGCTTGCCCCAGGCCACGGTGGCGTCCCAGAGCTGGATGCGCATCTCGATGCCGATGCGCCGGAGGTCAGCCTGCACCGCCTGCATCATGCCGTTGTTGTAGGTCTGCTGGATGCCGTAGAGCAGGAAGCTCGCGCGCTGCCCGTCCTTCTCGCGGACTCCGTCGCTGCCTGGCTTCCAACCCGCGTCGTCCAGCAGCTTGCGCGCCTTGTCCGGGCTGTATTCCGGCATCTCCGAGGCCGCCTTGGCGCTGTAGTCGAGCGCGTTCGGATTGATGTAGGAATCCGCAACCTCGCCGGCGTTGAACCAGACGGCCTTGTTGATGGCCGCCTTGTCCACGGCCATGTTGATGGCCTCGCGGATGACGGGGTCGTTCATCACGGGCTTGTCGACCTTGAAGCCCATGAAGTTGTCGTAGAAGTAGTTCGGCTGCTGCACCAGCTTCAGGTTCGGGATGCGCTTCAGCCCGTCCAGCGCGAAATACGGGATCCACTGCGTCACGTCGCCCTGGCCGGACTGGATGGCCGCCAGCCGCGTGTTCGCCTCGGGGATGACGCGCAGGATGATGCGGTCCAGCTGCGGCGAGGGGTTCTTGTAGATCGGCGGACCCCAGTTGTAGGCGGGGTTCTTGGTCAGCACCATCTCCTGCCGCGGCGTCCAGCTCGCCCAGCAGTAGGGGCCGACGCCGTTGAAGCCCTGCACGCCGAAATTGTCGCCGAGCTTCTCCACCGTCGCCTGATCAACCATGCCGGCGAAGTACTGCGCCAGCTGGAGCAGCAGCTCGCTGTAGGGCTCCTTCAGCTCGTACTCGACAGTGTGGTCGTCAACCGCACGAATTTCCTTCACCGGGCCGGCGCGCCACTTCACCGGGCTGCGCGTCGCGGGATCGATCCAGCGGTTGATGCTGTAGACGACGTCCTTCGCGGTGAAGGGCTTGCCGTCGCAGAACTTCACGCCCTGCTTCAGCTTGAAGGTGTAGAGCTTGCCGTCCTCGCTGACCGTCCAACTTTCGGCGAGGCCGGGGCGGATGGTCTTCTGGTCCCAGTCCATCGAGACCAGCGTGTCGGTCAGCAGGAACAGCGCCTCGCCGGCCGCGGTCGCGGTGGTGCGGTGCGGATCGTAGCGGTCGGCATCGATCTCGCGCAGCACGACGAGCGCGCCCTTGGGCGCCATCTGCGCGGCGGCCTGGCCGGCGGGAAGCAGCCCGGCGAGGGAGAGCATGGTGCCGCCGAGCAGCGCGGCGGTGCGGCGGCGCCCCGCCTTGAGGAATCCGGACATCCTTGGCCCTTTCTTGTTCGGTTCAGACGCGAAGACGCGGGTCGAGGGCGTCGCGCAGCGCATCGCCCAGCAGATTGAAGGTCAGCACCACGATGAAGATCAGCACGCAGGGCAGCACCGCCACATGCGGCGCGAAGAACAGGAAGGTGCGGCCCTCCGCGGCCATCGCCCCCAGCTCCGCCAGCGGCGGCTGCGCGCCCAGCCCGAGGAAGGAGAGCGCGGAGCCGAGCAGGATCACCTGCCCGAAGCGGAGCGTGGCGAAGACGAACATCGGCGAGAGGCAATTGGGCGCAACATGGCGCAGGATGAGCCGTGCATCGCCCATGCCCGTGGCGCGCGCCGCCTCGATGTAATCCTGCCGCATCACCACCATTGCGGCGCCGCGCACGATGCGCGCCATCAGCGGCACGGTAGCGACCGAAAGCGCCAGGACCACCGACGGAATGCCAGGGCCGAAGATCGCGGCGATCGCCAGGCCGAACAGGATGGCGGGAAAGGAGAGCAGCACATCCATCAGCCGCATCAGCAGCCCGTCGAGCCGCCGGTAATAGGCGGCGGCGAAGCCCACGAAAGCGCCGGTGATACCGCCGAGCAGCACCGAGGCGGCGCCCATCACCAGGGTCGCGCGCAGGCCGTAGAGCAGGCGGGTGATCATGTCCCTTCCCTGCCCGTCGGCACCGAGCGGCAGGCCGGGCGTGCCCGGCACGGCCATGGCGGTGGAGAGATTGTTGTCGAAGGGGTCCGTCGGCGCCAGCAGCGGCGCCAGCACCGCCGCCAGGATCAGCAGCACCGCGAGGGCAAAGGAGATGGCCGCGACCGGCTCACGCAGCAGGCGCCGCAGCGTGCCCGGCTGCTTCGGCGCGCTGACGGCGACGGCCGTGGCGGCAGCCGCGGCGGCGGAATTCGCGCTGGCCATGCTCAGGCCCCCCGCATGCGCGGATCGAGCGCGACGTAAAGCACGTCGACCACCAGGTTGACGAGAATGAAGCCCAGCGAAAGCACGATGATGGTGCCCTGCGCCATCGGGAAGTCGGCCGAGAGGATCGCGCCCACCGCCAGCCGCCCGACGCCCGGCCAGGAGAACACGGTCTCCGTCACCACCGCGCCGCCGAGCAGGAAGCCGATCTGCAGACCGATCAGCGTCACCACCGGGATCAGCGCGTTGCGCAGCGCGTGGTGCAGCACCACGGCGCGCTCGGAAAGGCCCTTGGCGCGGGCGGTGCGAACATGTTCGGCACTCAGCACCTCCAGCACGGCGGTGCGCGTCATGCGCGCCACCGGCGCCACGAAGACGCCGCCCAGCGTCAGCGCCGGCAGCGCGATGGCCTGCCAGCCCTCGGCCGTCCAGAGCGGCCCGCCGCGCCCGGTGAAGGGCAGCAACTGCCATTGGAAGCCGACGAACCAGATCAGCATCAAGCCCAGGAAGAACACCGGCACCGAGCCGCCCGCCACGGAGAAGGCGGTGATCGCACGGTCCAGCACCGTCCCGCGGAAATAGGCGGCGACGGTGCCGAGGCCGATGCCAAGCGGAATGGCCCAGAAGAGCGAGGCGAACATCAGCTCCAGCGTCGGGCCGATGGTGCCGCCGAGTTCCTGCGTCACCGGCATGTTGTTGATGATGGAGACGCCGAGATCGCCCTGCAGCAGTCGCCAGAGATAGATGCCGAACTGCACGTAGAGCGGCTGATCGAGGCCCAGCTCGCTGCGGATGGCGGCGATGACGTCGGCGGTGGCGGTGGGGCCGGCGCGGACGATGGCAGGGTCGGTCGGCACCACCTGCATCAGCAGGAAGCCGATCAGCAGCACCCCGAGCATCACCGGCACCGTCGTCAGCAGGCGCTGCAGGACATGGCGGAGCATCGGTTCAGTCCGCGGCGCCGGCGAGCGCGGCGGCCTCGCCGTGGCGGTCGAAGAGCGCGCGGCCGCCGCGGAAGGTGAGATCCGCCTGGGTGGTCAGGATCTCTTCCGGCGCAGTCGCAAAGATATCGCGTGAAAGCACGGCGATGTCGGCCTGCATGCCCGGCTCCAGCGTGCCGCGCTCGCCCTCGGCGAACTGGCTGTGCGCGCCGCACCAGGTGTAGCAGTGCACCGCCTCCTCCACCGTCAGCGTCTCCTCGGCGCCGAGCACGGTGCCCTTGGAGGTCTTGCGCGTGACCATGGTGTAGAGGTTCGGAAAGGGATCGACCGAGCAGACCGGGCTGTCGGTGGAGGCCGCCGGGTGGTGACCCTCATGCAGCCAGGTGCGCATCGGATAGGCCGCCTCGGTGCGCGCCTTGCCGAGATTGGTGACGTAGAGGTCGCCGAACTCCCACATGAAGGCGGGCTGCGGCACGGGGATGATGCCGTGCTTCAGCATCCGCGCGCGCTGGTCGCGGTTGAGGAAGCCGCAATGCTCGATGCGGTGACGGCGGCCGGCGATCGGCGCGTCGGGCGCGTCGGCCTTCTCCATGCCGGTGAGCACCTGCTCGATGGCGGCGTCGCCGATGGCGTGGATGTCGAGCTGCCAGCCCTGCCGGTGGTAGCGGGCGAGCATCTCGTACTGCGCCTCATCCGGGAAGCAGAAGATGCCGGTGCCGCCGCCGGCGCTTTCCAGGTAGGGGTCGAAGAAGGCTGCCGTCAGCCCGCCGGCGGAGCCGTCGGCGAAGGTCTTCACCGCACCCCAGGCGAGCAGCGCCTCGGCGGTCGGGCCGGCGGCGACGCCCGGCCGCAGCCCCTCCTCCCAGGCGTCCTTCGCGATGCCCTCCGGATTGCCCGCCAGCACCTGCCACATGCGCTGCAACAGTCGGCCGTCAGCCTCGGCGCGGCGATAGGCGCCGATCTCAGCCATGCCTGCCGTCATGCCCACATTCATGTCGCTGGCCGAGGCGAAGCCCAGCGCGGCGAGGTTGCGCCCGGCCGCCTCGATGGCCTCCACCATCTGTGCCTCGGAGGGCATGGGGACCTTGTCGCGCACCAGCCGCATGGCGCGTTCCTGGAACAGGCCCGTCAGCCTGCCGTTCTTGCGCTCGATGGCGCCGCCCTCGGGATCGGGCGTGTTATGACCGACACCGGCCAGCTTCATCGCGGCCGTGTTGGCGACGCCGACATGCCCGCAGGTGCGGACGATGAAGACCGGATGGTCCGGCGCGGCGCGGTCCAGCTCCTCGGCCAGCGGGTGGCGGCGGATGTCCAGCTCGCCATGGTCGTAGCCGCGGCCGAGGATCCACTGCCCCTTTGGCGTGTTGCGCGCGGCGGCGGCGATGCGCTTCAGCACCTCATCCAGCGAGCGCACCTCCTCGGCGCGCAGGTTCACCTGCGCCAGGCCGAGGCCGTAGGGCAGCAGGTGCATATGCGCCTCGTTCAGCGCGGGCATCGCCACCCGGCCGCCAAGATCGATGCGCCGCGTGCCCGCACGGGCCTGCGCCGACACATCATCGACGGTGCCGACGGCCAGCACGCGGCCATCCTTCACCGCCAGCGCCTCGGCAAAGCCGCTCTTGAGGCCGCGGAAGATACGGCCGCCGGTGATCAGCAGATCGGCGCTCATGCGCGCCAGTCCAGCTTGCTGCCCTCGATGAGTTGCAGCGCCGAGCCCCAGGCCCATTCGCTGTGCGCCAGCGAGCGCTCGGGGTTGCCGTTGAACTGCGCGGCGGTCTTCTGCCGTACCTCCTCGGGCGGGAAGACCAGCTCGGCGCCGCCCGACATGGCCGCCACCTGCGCCTGGCAGGCGCGCTCCAGGTAGTAGATCAGGTTGAAGGCCTCAGGGATGCTGCGCCCGGCCACCAGCAGGCCGTGGTTGCGCAGGATCATCGCGCGGTGCTGGCCGAGATCGGCCACCAGCCGCTCGCGCTCGTCGAGGTCGAGCGCGATGCCCTCATAGCCGTGATAGGCGAGATGCCCGTAGAACTTCAGCGCGTGCTGGCTGATCGGCAGCAGCCCGTCCTTCTGCGCGGAGACGGCGATGCCGGCGGCGGTGTGCGTATGCACGACGCACATGGCATCCTCCCGCGCCATGTGCAGCGCGGAATGGATGGTGAAGCCGGCGGCATTGACCTGCTTGGTCTCCGCGCCTTCCTCGACGATGTTGCCGTCGAGGTCGATCTTCACCAGGTCGCTGGCGCGCATCTGGTCGAACAGCACGCCGTATCGGTTGATGAGGAAGTGGTGCTCCGGCCCTGGCACCCGCGCGCTGATGTGGGTGTAGATGAAGTCCGTCATGCGGAAATGCGCGATCAGGCGGTACAGCGCGGCGAGATCGCAGCGGACGCGCCATTCCTCCTCGGAACAGGTCATCCGGGTTGATGCGGTGGCGACGTTCATGGCCGGCTCCCTCAGCTCCGGCTGATGTCATCAGTCGCCGCGAAACCCGTCAATCATCTGTCATGCACCAAATGGCCGACCGACGCACAGCCTGCTCCGCCGCAAGGCAAAATCCCGCAGGTGCTGCACAGGCTCTGGGCTGCGGCAGCTCCTCCCGCGAGCCAGTTGATCGCATTGCGATACCATCTAATCGCAAAACATTCTTCCGTGGCCTCGCGGGAGCTTTTGGCCCCTACCTCGTCCCACGCGGTGAGGTGGATCGCCTGCCCATCAGGAGCGGCCGGGAGTACCGCCGCCGGCGGGGACCACCGTCAGTGGCACCACCATCCCCGCGGCATAGTGGCCCTGCAGGTTGCAGACCAGCAGGTAGGTCCCCGGCGCAAGCGTGACCTCCAGCAGGTGGGAGGCGCTGGGCGGCAGGTCTCCGCTGTCGGCCAGCACCCGCACCTGGCTTTCGGCGACCTTCCCCTCCGCATGGTCGTAGGGGAGCGGGGCCGCGGGATCAGCGACCGGGATCACCAGCAGCTCATGGACGAGGCCGCGCGACCAGTTGGTCACGTCGAAGCGGACCTCGCCGGCGGGAACGGTGTCGTGGTCGATGCGGATGGCCATCATGCCGTGCGCCATCATCATGCCCGGGCCCATGGTCCAGCCGCCGCCGCGGCCCGGGGCATCCCAGCCCCAGCCCATCATGCCCGGCCCCATCATGCCCCATCCCGGCCCGCCGCCAGGGCCGCGCCCTGCGCCCATGGTGCTGGACATGTCCGTGAGCGCCACCTTCACGGTGGCGGGCTCCCCGGCGGCCGCGGGCTGCAGGGTCAGTGCCAGGGGGAGGGCTGCGGCAAGGGCAAGGAAGGAACGAGGCATGATGGTCTCTCCGGTGCTTCCACGCCGTCGAGAGATCACACCGCCGCCGGTGCCGCATTGATCTGGCGCAGCCCCCCCCACGGAACGGACCGCACCGTCGCGCGCCACCTCAGGCCGCCGACGGCCGGTCCTCCTCCACGGGCACGGCGGCGGCGGCGTTCCAGCCCAGCCGCACGGGCAGCCCTTCCGCCGGCGCCAGCGCAGCGCCCCAGCTCGGCACGGTGACGCGCAGCTCGCCCAGATCGTCGGTCGCCACCGTCAGGCTGAAGCCCGCGCCGAGATAGGACCAGTTGGCGATCCGGCCGGCGATGCTGTTCTCGGCCTCCGATCCCTCCGCCAGCAGCGCGATCTTCTCCGGCCGCAGCGAGAGCAGCACCGGACCCGCCGGGGCCGTGGCGACGCGCAGCCGGGTGCCGCCGCTCCGCACCACACCGCCACCCTCCCCCACACCCTGGAGGAAGTTGGACTTGCCGAGGAAATCGGCGACGAAGCGGGTGCGCGGGCCTTCGTACAGCTCCGAGGGGCGGCCCTGCTGCACCACATGGCCCCGGTTGAGGATGGCGATGCGGTCGGAGAGGCTCAGCGCCTCCTCCTGGTCATGCGTGACGTTGACGAAGGTGCGGCCGATGCGCCGATGCAGCGCCTTCAGCTCCTCCTGCAGCTCGGCGCGCAGCTTCTTGTCGAGCGCGGAGAGCGGCTCGTCGAGCAGCAGCAGCGCCGGGTCGAAGACCAGCGCGCGGGCGAGCGCGACGCGCTGCTGCTGGCCGCCCGAGAGCTGCGCCGGCCGCCGCTCCGCGAAGGCCGAGAGCTGCACCAGGTCGAGCGCCGCGCGCACCTTCGCCTGCTGCTCCGCGCGCCCCATGCGGCGCACCCGCAGCGGGAAGGCGACGTTCTCCGCCACCGTCATGTGCGGGAACAGCGCATAGCCCTGGAACACCATGCCGAACTCGCGCCGCTCCGGCGGCAGCGCGGTGATGTCGCGCCCGTCGAGCAGCACGCTGCCGGCACTGGGCACGACGAAGCCGGCGATGATCATCAGCAGCGTCGTCTTGCCCGAGCCGGAGGGGCCGAGCAGGGTCAGGAATTCGCCGCGCTCCACCGCGAGGTCCACATCCTCCACGGCGGTGAAGCCGCCATAGCGCTTGGCGATGCCCTGCAGGGCCAGGGCGTGGCCGGTTGCTCCGCTCAAGGCGCCTTACTCCCGGTAGTCCGGCTGCTCGCGGTCCATCTTCCGCTTCAGCGCCTGCCAGGGCAGCCAGCCCTTCACCGGAGAGTCGCCGGATTGGCCTCGCACCCGCTCCACCACCTCGGGCGCCGGCATGGCGAGCGGCACGCCGCTGGCCTGCGCCGCCACCTGGATGCGGCAGGACTGCTCCAGATAGTACATCCAGTAGAAAGCCTCGGCGACGGTGCGGCCGATGGTCAGCAGGCCGTGGTTGCGCAGGATCAGGCAGGTCCTGTCGCCCAGGTCCCGCACGATGCGCTCGCGCTCGCCCAGATTGTCCTCCGCCGCCACGCCCTCGTACTCATGGATGGCGACACGGCCATGCAGCTCCATGTTCATCTGGTTGAGCGGCAGCAGCCCGCCCGGATATTCGTTCCGCTGGGCCGCCACCGTCATGCCGGCCAGCGTGTGGGTGTGCATCACGCACTGCGCGCGCGGCACGGCGCGATGCACCGCCGAATGGATGACAAAGCCTGCCGGGTTCACCGGCCAGCGCGTCTGCTGGACCGGCTCGCCCTCGGCATCCACCACCACGAGCGAGGAGGCGGTGATCTCCTCGAACAGCAGGCCGTAGGGATTGACCAGGAAGCGGTGCCCCTCCCCCGGGACGCGCACGGAGAGATGGGTATAGACGAGGTCCGTCATGCCGAAATGCGCCAGCAGCCGGTAGGCGCAGGCGAGGTCCTCGCGCAGCTCACGCTCGCTGGGCTGGTGGGCCGGATCGGGGCGGACAGGGGGCGGAGGAAGCGGCATCAATATCCTCGCTCGGGGTCGTAGAGGTTGGGCAGCGGCCGGCCCGCCTCGAAATCGGCAATGGCGGCCGCGACGTAGCGCGCGCGCTCCGGCCGGCCAGGCAGCGAGGCGACATGCGGCGTGACGGTCACCTTCGGATGCGCCCAGAGCGGGCTCTCCGGCGGAAGCGGCTCCTGCTCGAACACGTCGAGCACGGCGCCGTCAAGCTGGCCGGACTCCAGCGCAGCGAGCAGGTCCGGCACGACGAGGTGCGAGCCGCGCCCGGCATTCACCACCTGTGCCCCGGGCGGCAGCCGCGCCAGCAGGCGGGCGTCGATCAGCCCGGCCGTCTCCGGCGTCGAAGGCAGGAGGCAGACCAGGATATCGGTGCCGGCAAGGAAATCCGGCAGTTCCTCCGGCCCGGCGAAGCTGCGCACGCCGGGGATGTCCTTGCGCGAGCGCGACCAGCCCTGCACCGGGAAGCCGATGGCCTGCAGCGCCGCCGCCGCCCGGCGGCCCAGATTGCCCAGCCCCAGGATGCCAACACGGCGCCCGGCGGCAGAGGGGCAGGCATCCCGCCCCAGCCACTGCCCGGCCGCCTGGGCGCGCGCGAAGGCCCGCGCCTCCCGCAGCAGCGAAAGGCAGGCCCAGGCGATGTACTCGCTCATGCGCTGCTCCGTCTCGGTCCCGCCCATGCGGACCAGCGGAAGCTGGCGCGGCCAGTCCGGGTCACGGGTGATGTGGTCCACCCCGGCGCCGGAGGAGAACACCACCTTCAGCTTCGGCAGGCTGCGCAGCCAGCCCGGCTGCGGGTCCCAGACCAGCACATAGTCCACCGCCTCGGGCGGCACGGCGGGGTCCTCCCACCAGTGCACGCGGAAGCGCTGATCCACCGCCTGGAAAGCGCTGCGCCACTCCGCCACCGCCTTTTCGCCGCCCGACTTCACCAGAAGTGTCGCCACCTTGCCGCCGATCCCCTGCCATTCCTGATGCCGGTGCGAAGCCTGCGCCGCCCCCGGGGCGGCGTCCAGGGGTCACGCGGCCCCGGCACCGGGCGATAACCTCCCGGTAAGGGCTCCGGAGCTACCGGTTTGTTCACGCTGCGCAAGAGGCAGGCAGGCTCTTGCCACGGCACCGTCATGGGAGAAACTGCCCCTCCTGCGCGTCATGGCCGAGGACCGGATGAACCCTTACGAGCGCCTCTTCGCCCCAGGCTTCAGCTCCGCACCCTACTGGTGGGAGGAGGCGGACCCCGAACCGCGCGAGACGCCGCTGCCGGAGCATGCGGCCGTCGCCATCGTGGGCGGCGGCTATGCCGGGCTTTCGGCGGCGCTGACCCTGGCGCAGATGGGGCACCGTCCCGTCGTGCTGGAAGCGGAGCGGATCGGCTGGGGGGCCTCCTCGCGCAATGGCGGCATGGTCTCGGGCGGGCTGAAGGTGGCCGGCGGCGAGCTGGAGCGGCGGTTCGGCGCCGAGCAGGCCGAGGCCATCGCCAAGGCGGCGGCCGCCAGCTTCCGCTTCCTGGAGGACCTGCTCCAGCGCGAGGAGATCTACTGCGAATACATCCGCTGCGGCCGCTTCACGCCCGCCTGGACGCCCCGCCACTACACGCAGCTGGCCCTGCGCGCGCCCAGGCTGGCCGAGCTGACCGGCATGCCGGTGCGCATGGTGCCGCGCGCCGAGCAGCGCGAGGTGCTGGGCAGCGACTACTATCATGGCGGCATGACCGTCGCCGCCACCGGCAGCCTGCATCCCGGCAAGTTCGCGCGCGGCCTGGCCGACGCGGCCGAGCGCGCCGGCGCCGCGCTGGTGGACCGGGTTCGCGTCAACGGCATCCGCCCCGAGGGGGCCGGCTTCCGTCTCGATACGGACAAGGGCGAGATCGCCGCCGACGCCGTGCTCGTCACCACCAATGGTTACACCCGGGGCGAGAATGGCCAGGGCCCGATGCCCTGGCTGGCGCGGCGGCTCGTGCCGGTGGGCTCCTACATCATCGCGACCGAGGAGCTGCCGGAGGAGACCATCGACGAACTCTTCCCCGGCCGCCGGATGATCAGCGACAGCCGGCGCGTGCTGAGCTACTTCCGCCCCTCGCCGGACGGCACGCGGGTGCTCTGGGGCGGCCGCGCCAGCTTCGGCCCGACCTCCCCCGAGGCGGCCGCGCCAGTGCTGCACAACATGATGCGCAAGGTCTTCCCCGAGCTCAAGACGGTGCGGCTGACGCATGCCTGGACCGGGAATGTCGCCTTCACCTTCGACGAGCTGCCGCATATCGGCCACCAGGAGGGCGTCTATTACGCTGCCGGTTGCCAGGGCTCCGGGGTGGCCATGGCGAGCTGGCTCGGCCACAACGTGGCGCTGAAGATCGCCGGCGCGGCGAACGAACCCTTCGCGCTGGACGGACTGAACTTTCCCACCATGCCGGGCTATGACGGTAATCCCTGGTTCCTGCCGCTGGTGGGCGGCTGGTACCGGCTGCGGGACCGGATGGAGCGGCTCCGGGGATAAATGAAGGTCGGGGGAATGAATTCCCCCGAACCCCCTTCTTCTTTCTGTCAGTTTGGCGCTCTGCTTCCCCCAAGCGCGGGGAACTCGAAGAGAAAAGATGAGGGCCTGGGGGAATTCCTTCCCCCAGGTTTTTTCAGAAGATCAGGCTGTAGAACATCCGGATCGCGGTGATCGCGAGGAACACGGCGAAGGCGCGCTTCAGCGCCAGCGGCGGGATGGTGTGCGCCAGGTGCACGCCCCAGGGCGTCGCCAGGATCGAGCTGGGCACGATCAGCGCGAAGCCGATCAGGTTGATGAAGCCCACCGAGAAGGGCGGCAGCAGCGGGTTGCCGAAGCCGCCCCAGATCAGGCCGAGCGTCGCCGGGATGGAGATGATCAGTCCGAACACCGAGGAGGTGGCGACCGCCGAGCGGATCGGCGTGCCGAACATGGACAGGATGGGCACCCCCACCGTGCCGCCGCCAATGCCCATCATGGCCGAGATGCCGCCGATGAAGGTGCCGATGCCCCAGAGCCCCGGCCCGCGCGGGGTGATGTCACGCAGTTTGAAGTCCACACCGGTGAAGCCCATGTTCAGCGCCACCAGCAGGGCAATGGTGGCGAAGACCGCCGAGAGCGCCTGCCCGTGCAGCCAGATCGCCAGCACCGTGCCGATCGCCACGCCGATCACCATGGAGGGCCAGATGGCGCGCAGCAGGCCGGTGTCGATGGCGCCGCGGGCGTGGTGCTTGCGCGCCGAGACGATCGAGGTGGGGATGATCGTGGCGAGGCTGGTGCCCACCGCCAGCTTCATCTGCACCGCCTCGGGGATGCCGAGCAGCGGGAACACGTTGTAGAGCACCGGCACGATGACGATGCCGCCGCCCACGCCGAGCAGCCCGGCCAGGGTGCCGGAGAACAGGCCGGTCAGCGCCATCGCGACGGCGAGACCCGCAAGCCAGAGCGGGTCGGACATATGGTTCATGCGGAGAAGACCTTGGCGGCGGTGAAGGAGGGATGCAGCCTGTGCTTACACGCACCTCCTGGTCCCGTCAGCCCGTGCCCCTGCCTCCCGGCGACCTCCTGATCACCGATCCCCGCTTCTACGCCCTCGCCATCCCGGCCTTGCTGATCACCGGGATCAGCAAGGGTGGCTTCGCCTCGGGGGGCGGCAATCTGGCCGTGCCCGCCATGGCGCTGCTGGTGCCCGCCCCCCAGGCGGCCGCCATCACCCTGCCCGTGCTCTGCCTGATGGACCTCGCCGGGCTGCGCGCCTGGTGGGGCCGCTGGAACCGGCACGAGATGGGCATCATCATTCCCGGCGGCATCCTCGGCATCGTGTTCGGCGCCCTCGCCTTCGGCGCCATGACCGACCGCATGACGAAGATGATGGTGGGCGTCATCACCCTCGCCTTCCTGGCCCGCTCGCTCTGGCTGGCGCGACGCGGGGCGGCGGTGGAGCCGGCGCGGCCGAGTCGCTGGCGCGGCGGCTTCTGGTCCGCCGTCTCGGGCTTCACCAGCACCATCGCCCATGCCGGCGGACCGCCGCTGGCGGTCTATCTCTACCCGCTGCGGATGGAGCGGGCCCAGCTCGCCGCCACCACCGTGGTGTTTTTCGGCACGGTGAACTACATCAAGCTCATTCCCTATGCGGCGCTCGGCGAGTTCCGGCTCGCCAATCTGCTCACCAGCCTGGTGCTGCTGCCGCTGGCACCGATTGGCGTGCGGCTCGGGGTCTGGCTCCAGCGCCGCATCAGCGACAAGGTCTTCTACCGCTTGATCTACACCCTTCTGGCGATCACCGGCGTGAAGCTGGTCTGGGACGGGCTGGGCCTGTGAGCCGCGCCGCTCCCCTTCCGGGCGACGAGGCCCCGATGCTCGGCGTGCTCGGCGGCATGGGTCCGCTGGCCAGCGCCCAGTTCATGCTGCGCCTGACGCTGCTCACCCCCGCCACGCGCGACCAGGACCACCTGCCCGCCGTGCTGTGGTCCGACCCCCGCGTGCCCGACCGCACGGCGGCGCGCCTCGCCGGCGGCGAGGACCCCCTGCCCTGGCTGCTGCGCGGCATCCGCGGGCTGGAGGCGGCGGGCTGCGGCGCCATCGCCATCCCCTGCAACACCGCCCATGGCTGGTATGACGGTATGGCGGCGGCGACGAAGCTGCCGGTGCTGCACATCGTGGACGCGGCGGGCGAGGAACTGGCGCGCCAGGGCATCCGCGGCGGCCGCATCGGCGTGATGGGCACCGCCGGAACCCTTGCCATGCGGCTCTACCAGGAGAGGCTGGAGGGGCGCGGCTACGAATGCATCGTGCCGGACGAGGCCGAGATGGCTTCCCTCGTCTCCCCCGGCATCGCGCTGGTGAAGGCGAACCGGGTGGCCGAGGCCTATCCGCCGCTGGCCGAGGCGGCGCACAACCTGAAGGCGCGCGGCGCGGCGGCGGTGGTGCTGGGCTGCACCGAGATCCCGCTCGGCATCCAGGCCGGCCCCCATGCGGAGATCGGCCTGCCGCTGATCGACACGATCGACGCGCTGGCCCTCGCCGCGCTTCGCTGGGCCGGGCGCGACCCGGCCTGAAAGGGGCGGCGCTCCCGGCACCGCGCCAGGGGAGCGCGCTGGCTCTCAGGCCGGATCGGCGGGCAGCAGGGCGGGCGTGTCGGCTGCGCCCATCGTTTCGGCCGCCGCGCGGGCGGTGTGCCCCGCCGCGTCCCGCGCCGCCGGGTCGGCGCCCGCCGCCAGGAGCTGCTGAAGGATCTCGACGCGGTTGAACATCGCCGCCAGCATCAGCGGCGTGCGGCCATCGGGGCCGCAGCCATCGACCGCCGCGCCATGCTTCAGCAGCAGCGCCACCACCTCGCCCGCGCCCTTGAAGGCGGCGGCGGCGAGCGGCGTCTGCCCGCGGTCGTTCAGGCTGTCGGGGTCGGCACCGTGCTCCAGCAGCACCCGCACCGCCTCGCCATGGCCGTGATAGGCGGCCAGCATCACCAGCGTGTCGCCCTTGTCGTTGCGCAGGTTGGGCGGGAGGCCCTGGCGCAGAAGGTCTTCCAGCATCGCTGCATCGCCGCCGCGCGCGCACTGGAAAACCCGGCCGGCGAAGGCGATCAACTCCTCGTCCATCTCCGGTGGGCTTCGGGTATTGTCGTTCTGCATGGGCGGCTCTCCTGCTGCGGGGTGGGTCCTGTCCCGGCCATATGGGACCATCCGGCCCCGCGCCCAGACCCCGGCCGCCCCTCTGGACAAGCTTCCCGCATGGCGCGAGCCTGACCACCTCTTGCCGCTTTCGGAGCACGCCGCCTTGTCTCGCCTGATGACGCCACGCCGGCCCTGGGTGGGCGTCCCCGCCTGCTGCCGCGAACTGGCTGGCCATTCCCAGCATGCCACCCCCTCCCGCTACATGGCCGCGCTGGCCGAGGGTGCCGGTGTCCGCCCGGTGCTGATCCCGCCACTGGGCGGTGCACTGGACGTCGAGGGCTATCTCGACCGGCTGGATGGCCTGCTGATCCCCGGCTCCCCCTCCAACCTGCAGCCCGCCCTCTATGGTGGCCCGGCCGCCCCCGAGGGCGAGCTGGAGGACCCGGCGCGGGACGCCACCACCCTGCCGCTGATCCGCGCCGCGCTGGAACGTGGGATGCCCGTCTTCGCCATCTGCCGCGGACTGCAGGAGATGAACGTGGCGCTCGGCGGCACGCTGCACAGCCGCCTCCACCTGCTGCCCGGCCGCGAGGACCATCGCGGCCATGGCGAGACGCTGACGGAACGCTACCGTCCCCGCCACGACATCACCGCCGAGGGCCTTTTGCAGGCGGTGACCGGCAAGAAGGAGATCCGGGTGAATTCGGTGCACATGCAAGGCATTGATCGCGTCGCCGGGGGGCTGGCGGTGGAGGCCGTCGCGCCGGACGGAACGGTGGAGGCCGTCCGCCCCGCCGGCGCGCGCGGCTTCCAGCTGGCGGTGCAGTGGCACCCGGAATGGCGCTTCGGTGAGGACGCCGCCAGCACCGCCCTGTTCCGCGCCTTCGGCGCCGCCTGCCAGGGAGTTGCCCCATGAGCTGGAAAAACCGCGCCGGCAGTCCCTTCGCCTGCGAGAAGCGCCCGGCGCTGGCCAGCAAGGGCATGGTGGTGACCAACCACCCCGTCGCCTCGGCGGCGGGGGCGGAGATGCTGCTGGCCGGCGGCAACGCCATCGACGCCGCCATCGCCGCGCTGTTCACCCTGACGGTGGTGGAGCCGATGATGGTCGGCCCGCTCGGCGGTGGGGTGGCGCATCTGCGCCTCGCCGATGGCCGGCACCTCGTGCTGGACGGGCTCTCCACCGCCCCCGCGGCGGCGCGGCCGGACATGTACCGCACCCTTTCCGACAGCCTGCCGGACTACCAGGAGACGGAAGGCCGCGAGAATGCGGTGGGTGCGCTGGCCATGGCCGTGCCGGGCGCGCTGGCCGGATGGTGCAAGGCCCTGGCCGAGCACGGCAGCCTGCCGCTCGACGAGGTGCTGCGCCCCGCGATCCGCGCCGCCGCCGAGGGCTTCCGCGTCACCGCCTACCTGACCGGCGCCATCCTGGATGCGGCGGCGGATCTCGCGCAGGACCCCGGCCTCGCCGCCACCTTCCTGCCTGATGGCGCTCCGCCGGCCGTCGGCACGCTGCTGCGCCAGCCCGTGCTGGCCGAGTCGCTGCGCCTGATCGCCGAACAGGGTCCGACCGCCCTCTATGGCGGTGAACTGGGTCGCGCGCTGGCGGCCCATATGGCCGCCACCGGCGGGCTGATCGGCACCGGCGACCTGGAGGGCTACAGCGTCGCCGAGCGGGAGCCGGTGGTCGGCCACTACCGCGGCTTCGAGGTGCTGGCGCCGCCGCCGCCCTCCTCCTCCGGCGTGCATATGACGCAGATGCTGAACCTGCTGGAGGGCTTCGACCTGGCGGCGCTCGGATCCGGCAGCGCCGAGACGGTGCACCTGCTGGCCGAGGCGCTGAAGATGGCCTTCGCCGACCGCGCCGTGGCCACCGCCGACCCGGCTTTCATCAACGTCCCCGTGGAGAAGCTCACCAGCAAGGACTACGCCGCCGAGCGCCGCACCCTGCTGAGGCGCGACGCGGCGCAGGACTGGGCGCCGGGCATCCCGCCGGCGGAGTCGGCCAACACCACCCATGTCACGGTGGCGGATTCGGCCGGCAACATCGTCGCCACCACGCAGACCATCAACAGCCTGTTCGGCGCCCGCTTCAGCATTCCCGGCACCGGGCTGATCGCCAACAACTACATGTTCAACTTCGATCCGCACCCGGGCAAGGCGCTCTCCGTCGCGCCGGGCAAGCGGGTCTTCACGTCCATGGCGCCCACCATCGTGCGGAAGGACGGCAAGCCGGCCTTCGCCCTGGGCCTGCCGGGCGGGTTGCGCATCTTCGGCTCGGCCATGCAGGCGGTGATCAACCTGATCGACCACGGCATGGACCTGCAGGA
Source organism: Roseomonas sp. E05 (assembly GCF_030063475.1). Lineage (GTDB taxonomy): Bacteria > Pseudomonadota > Alphaproteobacteria > Acetobacterales > Acetobacteraceae > Pseudoroseomonas. Next base: position 96,291 of record NZ_JASIRT010000002.1, on the reverse strand, counting down.
TGCCGTGGAGGCGCCGCGCATCTGGACCAACGGCCATACGCTGGAGCTGGAGCCGACCATCGCCGCCGACGTCGATGCAAAGCTCTCGGCACTCGGCCATCGCGTGCAGCGGGTGAAGCATATCGGCGGCGGCATGGGTGCCGTCCGGTTCCATGCCGACGGAATGCTGGAAGGCGCCGCCTGCTGGCGCGCCGATGGCACGCCGGTCGGCATCTCCGGCGGTCTGGCGCGGCCGGATGTCCGCTTCAACCCGGATCTTATCCGGCGCTGAACGCAGAAAAGGCCTGGAAGGGCGCCCTTCCAGGCCTGAAACGCTCAGCCCGAACCGTTCAGCTCAGGGGCAGTCGCAGCCGTCGGTCGGGCCGGTCTCGCCGCGGACGATGTGATGGTCGATCCATTCCGACACCAGACGCCGCGCCTCGCTGACCGAGGATTCGGGATGATGGATCCGGTAGAGAGCCGTGCAGGCGCGGAAGGACGACAGGTCGTCATTCCCCGTTTCGCGCAGCTCCCGGTACGCGGTCACCACCGCTCGCTCGCAACGGCGTGTGATGTGGCTGAAGTCAATGCCCATCAGCATCCTCCTGCAGTCGCGAGAGAGATGAGAATCACTCGCAACTTGTCTGACAGTTTTTATAGGCTCATCTGAACGGGCGTTCAAGTTTCCTCTGCGTCACCCGCCCGCCGCGACCGCCTCGGCGAGAGCTTTGCCGACATCCGCCGTACCGGCCTGCCCGCCCATGTCGCGGGTGCGAGGGCCACCTTCCGCCAGCAGCTTCTCGATGCAGCGGACGATGCAGTCGGCGGCGTCCTTCTCGCCGAGATGCTCCAGCATCATCGCGCCGGACCAGATCTGGCCGATCGGGTTGCAGATGTGCTTGCCGGCGATGTCCGGCGCGCTGCCATGCACCGGCTCGAACATCGAGGGATGCGCCTTCTCCGGATTGATGTTGGCCGAGGGCGCGATGCCGATCGAGCCAGCCACCGCAGGGCCGAGATCGGAGAGAATGTCGCCGAACAGGTTGGAGCCCACCACCACGTCGAACCAGTCCGGGTGCTGCACGAACTGCGCGCAGAGGATGTCGATGTGGAACTGATCGGTGGTGACCTGCGGGTAGTTCTTCGCCATCGCCGCGAAGCGCTCGTCCCAGTAGGGCATGGTGAAGGTGATGCCGTTGGACTTGGTGGCGCTGGTCAGCTTCTTGCGTGGCCGCGTCTGTGCCAGCTCGAAGGCGTATTTCAGCACGCGGTCCACGCCTTTGCGGGTGAAGACGCTCTCCTGCATGACGAATTCGCGCTCGGTGCCCGCGAACATCTTGCCGCCGGCGGAGGAATACTCGCCCTCGGTATTCTCGCGCACCACGTAGAAGTCGATCTCGGCCGGCGTGCGGTTGGCGAGCGGCGTCTTGGCGCCGGGCATCAGCTTGCAGGGGCGCAGGCTGATATACTGGTCGAACTCGCGCCGGATCGGGATCAGCAGGCCCCAGAGCGAGACATGGTCCGGCACGCCGGGCCAGCCCACGGCGCCCAGGAAGACGCTGTCGCTGTCGCGCAGCTGGTCGATGCCGTCCTCCGGCATCATCCGGCCGGTCTTCTGGTAGGTCTCGCAGGACCAGTCGTAGTGCGACAGCTTGAGATCGAAGCCGAAGCGGCGCGCGGCGGCATCCAGCACCCGCAGCCCTTCGGGCACGGTTTCCTTGCCGATGCCATCTCCGGGCACCACGGCGATTCGATAGGAGCGGGACATGCGGGGCTTCCTCCAAGGCGCGTAACCCACGGAGGGTGGCGGCAGCCTCGGCCCAGGGCAAGCAGGTCGGGGGAATGAATTCCCCCGAACCCCCTTCTTTTTTCTGCCGGTTGGCGGCGGGGCCCGCCACCCGCGCGGGAAACGAGAAGAAGGAAGATGGGGGGGCCGGGGAATTCCTTCTCCCGGGCTTTTTCACACCCATCCGCGCGAACGGATCTCCCGCGCGACGCGCGCCGGCTCATCCAGCGGCGCGCGCGCGAAAAGCGCGGGGGCGACGAAGGGCCGCGCCTGCCCGGCGGCGTAGAGGCTGCGCCAAAGCCGCCGGTGGCGCGGCGCCTCGGTGGTTTCGGCGATGAACAGCGGCGCCGCCGTGGCCAGGGCCTCGCTGAGCATGGAGACGGAGTCGCCCGTGACGACCACCGCATCCGCCCAGGCCAGGAAGCCGGCATAGGGGTTCGGCCCCGCATCCCCCCAGCCGAAGAGGCGGTGCGGCACGCCTTGCAGCACCGTCGCCACGGCCTCCCGCGCGCCGGCTCCGGTGCGGCGGGAGGTGCTGGCCAGCACACTGCCGCCGAAACCAGCGGCCTGCCGGGCCAGTTCAGCGGCAACCGCCGGCTCCATCCCCTCCCCGCGCACCTGGCCGCCCAGCAGCAGCGCCACGCGGGGGCTGGGCAGCGCCGCGAGTCCGGCCCATTCGGCGCGCGCCGCCGCCAGCCGCTCCGGACTCATGCGGTGCGTGGCGCCGAGGATCGGCAGGATGCCCGGCACCGCCGCCGGCGCATCGTGCTGGCCGATCACCAGCAGGTCGAAGCCCTTCGCGCCGAGCCCAGGCCGCATGGCATGCACCGCGCGCGCCCCGCGCTGCCGCAGCCAGCGTGCCACCGGGGCGGAGCGGCGCCCTGCGGAAAGCACCAGCCGCGGCCAGGGCGGCGTGAGCTGCGCCTGCGCCTCGGGGGTCAGCCCGGCCAGGGTCGGCCAGGGCCAGGGTATTCTCGCCAGGCCGCTCCAGGCCAGCGGGACCGTGCGGAACGGCACCTCCAGCCGCTCGGCGATGCCCAGCGCCTGCGCGGCGGTGCCGGCGCGCGGATCGGCCAGCACCCAGACCTTGCTCTCATCCGTCATGGACGCGCCGCCCCGCGAGGGTTACGAACCGCCCCAAAAGGAGCTTCCGCCATGCCCTCGACGCACGCTTCCGACTGGGATCGCGACGCCGCGCTGACCACCGCCCGCATCCTCCTGGAAATCAAGGCCGTCAACTTCCGGCCGGAGGAGCCTTACACCTTCACCTCGGGCTGGAAGAGCCCCGTCTACATCGACTGTCGCAAGATCATCTTCTTCCCGCGTGCCCGCAACCGTATCTGCGAGCTCGCGGTGGAGAAGATCGGCCGCCACATCGGCTACGAGACGATCGAGGCGATCGCCGGCGGCGAGACGGCCGGCATTCCCTACGCCGCCTGGATCGCCGACCGCATGATGGCGCCGATGTCCTATGTCCGGAAGAAGCCGAAGGGCTTCGGCCGCAACGCGCAGATCGAGGGCGACGTGCCCGAGGGCAAGCGCACCCTGCTGGTGGAGGACCTGACCACCGATGGCGGCAGCAAGATCCGCTTCGCCCAGGCCCTGCGCGATGCCGGCGCCATCTGCGACGACACCTTCGTGGTCTTCTACTACGGCGTCTTCCCCGGCGGACAGGACAAGCTGAAGGCGATGAACCTGAACCTGCTGCATCTCGCCACCTGGTGGGACGTGCTGGAGGTCTGCCGCGAGCGCCCCTACTTCTCCGAAGCCGCCCTCAAGGAAGTGCGGAAGTTCCTGGAGGACCCGGTCAGCTGGAGCCGTGAGCGCGGCGGCGTCGGCAGCCTGGAGGAAGCCGAACAGTACAAGGCCAGCGCCGGCTAAGCGCGGCCGCGCACCGGCACGGACTATTCCGAGGGCGGCGCTCCTCCGCGCCAGGCGCGGCGGGGCGCTGCCTTTTTCGGTTGGGGCGGATTCCCCCTTGAATGTAGCCAAGGCTACAGGTTTCATGGCGGGCAAGAGAAGGATGCCCGATGAACGACTGCTCCGTTGAAGCCGGCACCGCTCGCGCCCGGACTGCCGACCACCTCCCGCCGAGCCTGGCCGAGATCCACCAGAGCGTCGCCGTGCCACGCGGCGGGCACTGGCTGCGCCGCCTGCTGGCCTTCGTCGGCCCCGGCTACCTCATCGCGGTCGGCTACATGGATCCGGGCAACTGGGCGACCGCCATCGCCGGCGGCTCGGCCTTCGGCTACAAGCTGCTGGTCGTTGCCCTGCTCTCCTCGCTGATCGCCATGCTGCTGCAGGCGATCTGCGCGCGCATCGGCATCGCCACCGGGCGCGACCTCGCCCAGCTCTGCCGCGAGCGCTTCCCCCGCAGCGCCGCCATCCCGCTCTGGCTCCTGGCCGAGGCGGCGATCGTCGCCACCGACCTTGCCGAGGTGATCGGCACCGCCATCGCCCTGCAACTGCTGTTCGGCCTGCCGCTGCTGGAGGGCGTGTTGCTGACGGTGCTCGACGCCTTCCTGATCCTGTGGCTGCAGCACAAAGGCATCCGCTGGCTGGAGGCCTTCGTCATCGGGCTGATCGCGCTGATCGCCGGCTGCTTCCTGGCGCAAGTGGTGCTGGCCGATCCGGCCTGGGGCGAGGTGCTGCGCGGCTATCTCCCCTCCACCTCCATCGTCACCAACCCGACGGAGCTTTACCTGGCGCTCGGCATCCTTGGCGCCACGGTGATGCCGCACAACCTCTATTTGCACACCGCCCTCGTGCAGTCCCGCGCCACGCGACAGGACGAGGCGGGCAAGCGCGAGGCGATCCGCTTCGCCAGCATCGACAGCAGCGTGGCGCTGGTGCTGGCGCTGCTGATCAACTCCGCCATCCTGATCACCGCCGCCGCCGCCTTCCATGTGCGCGGGCAGACCGAGGTGGCCGAGATCGGCCAGGCGCATGCCCTGCTGGCGCCGCTGCTCGGTGCCGCGGCGCCCATCCTCTTCGCCGTCTCGCTGCTGGCCTGCGGACTGAACAGCACCGTCACCGCCACCATCGCCGGCCAGGTGGTGATGGAGGGCTTCATCCGACTCCGGCTGCGGCCGGTGGTGCGCCGGCTGGTGACGCGGCTGATCGCCGTGGTGCCGGCGGTGCTGGTCACCTGGTTCTACGGCGAGAGCGGCACGGCGGAGCTGCTGGTGCTGTCGCAGGTGGTCCTCTCGCTGCAACTGCCCTTCGCCGCCATTCCGCTGATGATCTTCGCCGGCGACCGGCAGCGCCTCGGGGCGCTGGTCACGCCCAACTGGCAGCTGGTGACCGGCTGGGCGGCCTCGCTGGTGATCGTCGGGCTGAACCTGTGGATGCTCGGCAGCCTGCTCCTCGAATGAGGCGGGGCGCGCCGGTGCCGCATTTGCCCTACCGCGCGGGCGCGCCCGGCGGCATCATCGCCGGATGCTGCGCCGCTCCCTCCTCATCGCCCTCGCCGCCATCCCGCTTGCCGCGCCCGTCCAGGCGCAGGGAGCGCATGAAAGCCTGACCATCGGCCTCAGCCAGTATCCGGCGAACTTCCACCCCAACATCGAGAACATGGCGGCCAAGGCCTATATCGAGGGCTTCGCGCTGCACCCCGTCACCGCCTATGGCGCGGACTGGAAGCTCGCCTGCATCGGCTGCGAGCGCCTGCCCAGCCTGGAGAACGGCGACGCCGTGCTGGAGCGGACGCCGGACGGCAAGCCGGGCATCCGCATCACCTGGCGGCTCCGCAGGGACTGGACATGGGGCGACGGCACCCCCGTCACCGCCGAGGACCTGCGCTTCGCCTGGGAGGCCGGCCGCGCCTTCGAGACCGGCTTCGGCCCCGCCGAGTTCTACCGCTCGGCCTACGAGTTCCTGAGCGACGACCCGCACCGTTTCACCCTGCGCTTCGACAAGGTGACCTTCGACTATGCCAGCCTCGGCCAGTTCCAGCCGCTGCCGGCGCGCATCGAACGGCCGCGCTGGGAGGCCGACCGCGCCAACTACCGCACCCGCTCGGCTTACGAGACGGAAACCACCAACCCGGCGCTGTGGAACGGGCCCTACCGCGTCAGCGCCGTGCAGCCCGGCGCCGGGGTGACGCTGGAGCGCAATGCGCACTGGTCCGGCCCCGCGCCGGCCTTCAACCGCATCCAGGTGCGGGCGGTGGAGAACACGGCGGCGCTGGAGGCGCAGCTTCTCGCCGGGCAGCTCGACATGGTCGCCGGCGAGCTGGGCCTGCCGCTGGAGCAGGCCATCGCCCTGCAACGCCGCACTGGCGACCGCTTCCGCTTCGATTTCGTCCCCGGCCTGACCTACGAGCATATCGACCTGATGCTCGGCAATCCGGTCCTCGCCGACCGGCGCGTGCGGCAGGCGCTGCTGCTGACGGCCGACCGGGCGCAGATCGTGGCGCGGCTCTATGAGGGGCGGCAGGAGGTGGCGGCAGGCGGCGTGCACCCGCGCGACGTCATGTACGACCCGGACACGCCGAAATACCCCTTCGACCCCGCTCGCGCCGCGAGGCTCCTCGACGAGGCCGGCTGGCGCCCGGGACCGGATGGCATCCGCCGCAACGCCGCCGGCGAGAAGCTCTCGCTGGAGTTCATGACCACCGCCGGCAACCGCGCACGCGAGCAGGTGCAGCAGATCCTGGCGGGCATGTGGCGGGCGGTGGGCATCGAGGCGCGCATCCGCAACGAGCCGCCGCGGGTCTTCTTCAGCGAGACGGTGACGAGGCGCCGCTTCACCGGCCTGGCGATGTTCGCCTGGGTCAGCAGCCCGGAGAACGTGCCGCGTTCCACCTTCCATTCCGAGGAGATCCCGCGCCTGGAGCGCAACTGGTCCGGCCAGAACTACACCGGCTACAGCAACCCGGAGGTGGACCGGCTGATCGAGGAGATCCCCGTCACGCTGGACGCGGAGAAGCGCAGGCCGCTCTGGTTCGACCTCCAGCGGCGCATCGCCGAGGACCTGCCGGTGCTGCCGCTCTGGCACCGTTCGGACGCGCATATCTGGCCGCGCTGGCTGGAGGGCGTGACGCCCACCGGCCACCAGAACTATTCCTCGCTCTGGGTGACGGAATGGCGGGCGCGCTGAGGCTGGCCGCGCTGCGGCTGCCGCAGATCGCGCTGACCCTGCTGCTGCTCTCGCTGGCCGCCTGGCTCGCCATCGGCCTGATGCCGGGTGACCCGGTCTCGCTCGCCCTCTTCTCCGACCCGCGCCTGACGCCGGAGGACATCGCCCGGCTGCGCGCGCTGCATGGGCTCGACCAGCCGCTGCTGGAACGCTACCTCGCCTGGGGCGCCGGCCTGCTGCGCGGCGAGTTCGGCTATTCCCGCCTTTTCGCCCAGCCGGTGACGGCGGTGCTCTGGCCGGCCCTGCGCTCCACCCTTGCGCTGGTCGGCTCGGCGGTGGTGCTGGCGGCGGCGATCGGCGTCGCGCTCGGCGCGCTGGCGGCGCTGAAGCCGCGCGCGGCCCCGCTGGTGGATGCCGCCACGCTGCTGGCCCAGGCGGTGCCCTCCTTCTGGCTTGGCATCCTGCTGATCATCCTCTTCGCCGTGCGGCTGGGCTGGCTGCCGGCGGGCGGTGCGCCGGAGCCGGGCGGTTCCGCCCTGCCCTTCCTGGTGCTGCCGGTGACGACCATCGCCTTCGGCCAGATGGCGGCCTATGCGCGCCACGCCACCGCCGCCCTCACCGCCGAGCTGGCGCGGCCGCACATCACCAGCGCCCGCGCGCGCGGCGGGTCGGAGCCGCGGGTGCTCTGGCGCCACGCTTTGCCCAATGCCGCCGTGCCGCTGCTGACCTTGCTGGCGCTGGATGCCGGCAGCCTGGTCTCCGGCGCATTGGTGACGGAGACGGTCTTCGCCCGCCCCGGCATGGGCAAGCTGCTCTACGACGCCGTCATGGGCAATGACTACAACCTGGCCCTGCTGGCACTGCTGCTGGTGGCGCTGGTGACCATGCTGGCCACCCTCGCCGCCGACCTCGCCCAGCGCTGGCTCGACCCCCGGCTGGGCGAGCGATGACCCGGCTGCGCCTCGGGCTGATCCTGCTCGGCCTGCTGGCGGTGGCGGCGCTGCTGGCACCCTTCGCCGCCGGCTGGCTGGGCAAGGACCCCTTCGCCCCGGACCTTTTCGCCCGCTATGCGCCGCCCTCGCCCGGCTTCCCGCTCGGTGCCGACGAGCTGGGGCGCGACCTGTTCACCCGGCTCCTCTATGGCGCGCGCATCTCGCTCGGCGTCGGGCTGGCGACGGCGCTCGCCGCCTCCGTTCTTGGCACGGCCGTCGGCCTCGTGGCGGCCTGGCGCGGCGGCTGGGTGGATGCCGTGCTGATGCGCCTTGCCGATGGGCTGCTCGCCCTGCCCGCCCTGCCCATCCTGGTGCTGCTGGCGGCCATGGACCCCGCGAAGCTCGGCCTGCCGCGTGGCGAGGCCGCCACGGACATGCTGCGCATCGTCACCATCCTCGTGCTGTTCGGCTGGGTCGGCGTGGCGCGGCTGGCGCGGGCGGGGGCGCTCACCATCCTGGCCAGCGACTATGTGCGGGCGGCACGGGCGCTGGGCGTGACGGAGACACGCCTTTTGTGGCGCCACGTTTTGCCGGGGCTGGCGGCGCCGGTGGCGGTGGCCTCCGCACTGGCGGTGGCCGGCGCCATCCTGGCCGAAAGCGTGCTGAGCTTCCTCGGGCTCGGCATCCAGCCGCCGACACCCTCCTGGGGCAACATGCTGGCCAATGCGCAGGAGGCGGTCTTCGCCGCGCCGCTGGCCGCGCTCTGGCCGGGGCTGGCGATCCTGCTGGCCATCGCCGGCTGCACCCTGGTGGCGGACGGCGTCTCCCGCTCCTGAGCGGGCGCCTCAGCCGCCGAGCAGGCGGGAGAGCTGCGCCGCCTCGCGCTCCAGCGTCGCCGCCAGGACCTGCTGCCGGACGATGTCGCCGAAGCGCGTCGCCGTGCCGGAGAGGCAGAGCGCGCCGAGCAGCGCGCCGCCCGCGCCCCGCACCGGCGCGGCGATGGCGGCCAGCTCCGGGTCCCGCTCGCCGATGCTGACGGAGAGCCCGGCGCCGCGCAGGACATGGCCGGCGGCGCCGCGATCCAGCGGCAGCAGGCTGCCGGGTAGGAGATGGTCGCGCACGGCATGGTGCCCCTCCTCGCGCAACAGGCAGAGGCGGGCATTTCCCTCGCGGATATAGAAGCTGGCGCTTTCCCCGGTCTCCGCCGCCAGCCGCCGCAGCACGGAGGGCACCATCTCGCGGAGTGGCTCCCTGCCCTGCCCGGCCTGCAGGCCCAGGCTGATCAGCGCGGGACCCAGCCGCCAGCGCGCCTCCGGCCCCGGCCGCACCAGCATCCGCGCCCGCTCGAGCGAAGCGATCAGCCGCAGCAGCGTGCTCTTGTAGAGGCCGGTGCGGCGGGACAGCTCGGCCAGGGTGAGCGCGCCCTCCCCCGGCGCGAAGGCGAAGAGGATGGAGAGTGCGCGATCCACCGCGCCGACGCCCTCGACCGGCGCTTCCGGCTTGACCGCCATGCCCCAGAGTTCCATGCTGAAAACAGAACGCCATTCTGTCCAACGGAACGCTGCCGTGTCAACCAACACCCTCCCCCTCGCCGGCCTGCGCGTGCTGGACTTCGGCCACACCGTCATGGGCCCCTCCTGCGGGGTGGTGCTGGCCGATCTGGGCGCCGAGGTCATCCGCATCGAGCCGCCGCAGGGCGACCGCACGCGAAAGCTGGGCGGCTTCGGCACCGGCTTCTTCGCCACCTACAACCGCAACAAGAGCAGCCTGGCGCTGGACCTGAAAGACCCGCGCGGCAAGGCCATCCTGGAGAAGCTGGTCGCCACCGCCGACGTGCTGGTGGAGAACTTCGCGCCGGACACCATGGAGCGGCTCGGCCTGGGCTGGGAGCAGTTGCGGGCGATCAACCCGCGCCTCGTCTACTGCGCACTGAAGGGCTACCTGCCCGGCCCCTACGAGAAGCTGCCGGCGCTCGACGAGGTGGTGCAGATGCAGGGCGGCCTGGCCTACATGACCGGCCTGCCCGGCCGGCCGATGCGCGCCGGCACCTCGGTGGTGGACATCATGGGCGGCGTCTTCGGCGTGGTCGGCATCCTGGCGGCGCTGCGCCAGCGGGAGCAGACCGGCCAGGGCCAGAAGGTGCAGGCCTCGCTCTTCGAGAGCGTGGCCTTCATGGTCGGCCAGCACATGGCGGCCGGCGCCATCGCCGGCGAGCGCGTGCCGCCGATGACCGCGCGCCGCATCACCTGGGCGATCTACGACGTGTTCCAGGCGCAGGACGGGCAGGTCTTTGTCGGCATCACCAGCGACCAGCACTGGCAGCGTCTGTGCCAGCATTTCGGCCTGGACGAGCTGGGCGCCGATCCCGGCCTCGCCAGCAATGGCCAGCGCGTCGCCGGGCGGGACCGCATCATGCCCGTGCTGGAGAAGCTGATCGCCGGATGGCCGGTGGAGGAAGTGCTGCGCCGTTGCCGCGCCGCCTTCATCCCCTGCGCCCCGGTGGCGCATCCCGAGGACCTGTTCACCGATCCCCATCTGCTCGCCAGCGGCGTCATGGGCGAGACGGCGCTCACCGACACGGTGCGCGCGCCCCTGCCGATGACGCCGCTGCATTTCGAGGGCACGCCGCTCACCTTGCGCCGCCAGCCGCCGCATGTCGGCGAGGGCGGTGCCGCCGTGCTCGCCAGCCTCGGCCTCTCAGCGGAGGAGCAGGCGGCGCTGCGCCGGGATGGCATCCTCACCCTGCCCGAGACGGAGGTCGAAGCATGAGCCTGCCCAGCCGCATCGAGATCCGCGAGGAAGGCCCGCGCGAGGGCTTCCAGTTCGAGAAGGGCGAAATTCCCACCGCCCGCAAGCTCGAACTCATCCACGCCCTGGCCGAGACCGGGCTGAAGCGCATCCAGACGGTCTCCTTCGTCGATCCGCGCCGGGTGCCGGGCATGGCGGATGCCGAGGCCGTCTGCGCCGGGCTGAAGCCGCCGCCAGGGGTGACCTTCGGCGCGCTCTGGCTCAACGCCAAGGGCTTCCTGCGCGCCCTGGTGGCGCCGAACCTGACGCTGGATGGCAGTGTCTCGGTCTCCGCCTCGGAACTCTTCGGCAAGCGCAACCAGAACCGCGACCGCGAGCAGGACCTGGCCGCCGCCGCAGCGCTGATGGCGCTCTATGCCGAGCACCGCATCCCCTTTGCCCGCGCCACGATCATGGCGGCCTTCGGCTGCAACTTCCAGGGTGAGGTGCCCATCAGCGCGGTGCTGGACCGCATCGCGGCGATCCTCTCCCTCGCCGGTGGCGCCGGGCTGGAGCGGCCGGTGATCTCGCTGGCCGACACCATGGCCTGGGCGACGCCGCTCACCATCCAGCGGGTGGTGGGCGCGGTGCGGGACAAGTGGCCGGACCTCGAACTCTCCCTGCACCTGCACGACACGCGCGGCATGGCCATGGTGAACGCCTGGGAGGGCATGCGCATGGGCGTCGCCCGCTTCGACGCCGCCATCGCGGGTCTGGGCGGCTGTCCCTTCGCCAGGCATGCCGGCGCCGCCGGGAACCTCTGTACCGAGGATCTCGCCCTGCTCTGCGCCGAATGCGGCGTGGAGACCGGGCTCGACCTCGACCGGCTGATCGAGGCCGGACGGCTGGCCGAGGCGGTGGTGGGCCATCCCTTGCCCGGCCGTGTGAAGCAGGGCGGCCGGCTGGTGGCGCACGGATAGGCGCTTCTCGTCTCGGGAGGGATTGTTGCAAACGGTTCTTAGTTGCATAACCGGCGCATGCTCCGCCGCCGCTCCGCCCGCCCCGCCCCGCCGCCGCCAGTTCCTCTCGCCGCCATCCGTGCCGCCAGCGCGGAGGAGCTTCAGGCGGCCTTCGCCGGGCCGCCCGAGGAGGCTGCGCGCTGGATCGCCGCCGCCGCCCGCGCCGGGCTGATCCGGGCGCAGCTCCTCTATGGCCAGATCCTGCTGGAGGGGCGCGGCGTGCCGGTGGATCGCGCCGCCGCCTTCGCCTGGTTCCGCACCGCCACCGAGGCCGGCAGCCTGGAAGGGCTGAACATGACCGGGCGATGCCACGAGCTGGGCTGGGGCGTGCCGGTGGACCTGCCCCGCGCCGCCGCTCTCTACCGTGAGGCCGCGGAAAAGGGGCTGGACTGGGCGCAGTACAACCTCGCCACCCTGCTCGCCCGCGGCGCCGGCGTGGCGCAGGACCGCGCCGAGGCGCTGCGCTGGTTCCGCCGCGCCGCCGCGCAAGGGCATGCCAAGTCGCTGACCGTGCTGGGCCGCTTCCTGGAGGAAGGCTGGGAAGGTCCGCCCGACCGGCAGGCGGCCTTCGCGCTCTATGCCCGCGCCGCCGAGGCGGGCGACTTCCGCGCGCAGTTCAACATGGGCACGCTCGCCCTGGCCGAGGGTCGCTCCGAGGCGGCGCTGCACTGGTTCCGCCAGGCGGCCGTTGCGGGCTCACCGGGCTTCCTCGGCAGCATGGCCGAGCGCCTCGCGGCGCGACCCGAGCCGGCCCTGCGCGCCCTTGCGGCGGAAATCGAGGCGCGCCTGGAAACCGCCGCCCCCTGACGCGCTCAGCCCCGGCTGGGTCTGGAGAGGATCAGCGGCGGCGCGTCGTGGAGTCGTCCCCGGCGCCGGAGGCTTGCCCTCCGCCCAGCAGGCCGCTCAGCAGGCCGCCGATCCCACCGCCGCCGATCTCCTCCTCGTGCTGTGGAACATTGCCCTGCGGCGTCGCGCGATCGACGAAATGCGGCAGGGTGCGGCTCAGCTCCTCCAGCAGGCTCTGGCGGTCCGTCCCGGCCTGCTGCGCGGCCTGGTCGAGTTCCCGCGGATCGAAATGCCGCTCCAGCTCCTGCGGAGAAACGGACCGGTTCTCCCCATGCCCGACCCAGGAATCCACCTGTGGGCCCATCCCCTGGTTCCGCAGTCCGCCGAGCAGACCCCCAAGGCCACCCAGCAGGCCGCCGCCGCCCATCGTGCTGGCCGCGCTCCCGCCGAGCAACCCACCCAGCAGGCCGCCAAGACCTCCCATGCCCGTCGAGCCGGAGGCGCTTCCCTGCGTCGCCGCGGGGCCGCCGTCCTGGCGCGCATGCTTCATCAACTGATGGGCAAGCAGCGCGATGGCCGCCATCTTGACGCCGCCCGACAGGCCGCCCGCAAGGCCGCCGCCGGAGCGCCCGGAAAACAATCCGCTCATCTGACCGTTCCCATCCGTAAGGTTCGGAGGGGGTAACGCCCCACGGCCCGCCCTGTTGCCAGGGCGGCGCGGAGCCTGCCGCTCACCCCATGGCCGGCATGGCGCGACCGCCGACCAGCCGCAGGATGCGCGTCGGCCGCTCCACCCCGAGCAGGCGGTGGGTGATCAGGATGACGCTGCGGCCCTCGGTGGCGCTTTCCAGCGTCTCCAGGAAGGCACGCTCGGCCTGCGCGTCGAGGCCGGAGGCGGGCTCGTCCAGGATCAGCACGCGCGCGGGGGAGAGCAGCGCGCGGGCCAGGGCCAGCCGCCGCCCCTGCCCGCCCGAGAAGCGGGCGCCGCCCTCGCCGCACTGCGTCTGCAGCCTTTCCGGCAGGGCGCGCACCATATCGGCCACGCCTGCCCGCTCCAGCGCCTGCCAGAGCGCCGCCTCATCGGCTTCGGGCGCGGCGATGCGCAGGTTGGCGGCGATGCTGTCGTCGAACAGCCGCGCATCCTGGGTCAGGCAGGCGATGCGGCTGCGCACGGCGTCGGCGGAAAGCGCGGCGATATCCACCCCGCCCAGGGTGATCCGCCCGGCCTGCGGCGCGGCCAGCTTCAGCAGCAGCGCGGCCAGAGTGGACTTGCCCACGCCCGAGGGGCCGAGCAGCGCCAGCCGGCCGCCCTCCGGAAGCTCGAAGTTCAGATCCTCGAAGACCGGCGCACGGTCCTCCGCCCAGGCGAAGCGCAGCCCCTCGGCTCGGATGGCATGGCCGGGCGGCAGCGCCGCCGGCTGCGCCGGTTCGGTGACCGGCGGCGGCGTGTCGGCGGCCTCGAAGAGGCGGCGCGCGCCGGCACCGGCAGCGGCCAGCGCGGTGCCGGCGCGCGGCAGACCGGAAAGCACCTCGCCGGCCGCGAGCGCCAGGAACAGGCCCATCACGGTGCCCGTGGCGGCGCCCGGCCCGCCCGCCAGGCCATAGCCCAGCGCGCCGAGCAGCGCCGCCTGGGTCAGCACCGTGCCGCTGGCGCCGCCCCAGGCAGCGCGGCGGGCCAGGGATTCCTGGGTGCGCGCGAGATCCTCGCCGGCCGAAGCAAGGCGCGCGGCGGCCCGACCCTCCGCATTGGCGGCGAGCGTATCTTCCAGGCCCAGCAGGGGGTCCACGGCCGCGGCGCGCAGGCGGCCCTGGGCTTCCGCCACCTCGGCGGCGGCGCGGGCGGCGCCAGGGGCGAGCAGCGGCGGCAGCAGCAGGGCGAGTGCCAGCGGCAGCGCGACCACCGCGGCCAATGCCGGCCCCGCGAAGCCCAGCAGCACCGCCAGCGCCAGCACCACCGCCAGGGCGGCGGCGCCCGGCACCAGGGCGCGCAGATAGAGCCCGTCCAGCGCCTCGACATCGGAGACCAGCCGGCCCAGCAGGTCGCCCGCGCGGCGGAGACCAAGGCCGGAGGGCAGCCGCTCGGCGAGGCGGCGGAAGAACCAGATGCGGGTGTCGGCCAGGGCGCGGAAGGTGGCGGCATGGGTCACCAGCCGCTCGAAGTAGCGGGCGGCGGGACGCACCAGGATCAGCGGGCGCAGCAGCAGCAGCGAGCCGACGGCGATCCCGGTCAGGGCGCCGTGGCGCAGGCCTTCGGAGACACCGCGTCCGGCCAGCGCCAGCAGCGCCACCCCGGCCAGGGCAGCGAGCATCGCCACCAGGGCGCCGGCCACCAGCCAGGTGCTGCGCGCCCGCCAAAGGCCGAGCACGCGCAGGAGGTCACGCAGCATCGCGGTCATTCGCCGGCCATCCGGGAGGTAAGGGCGCGACCATGCTCCAGCTCCAGCACGCGGGCGAAGCGGGCGCGCAGCGCCGGGGAGTGGGTGGCGATGATCGCCGTGCGGCCGGCGCAGAGGCGGCGGAGGCTGTCCAGCACCTGCGCCTCGGTACCGGGGTCGAGATGCACGGTCGGCTCGTCAAGCAGCACCAGCGGGGCGTTGCGCAGGAAGGCGCGGGCGATGGCCACGCGCTGTGCCTGCCCCCCCGACAGGCCGAAACCGCCCTCGCCCACCAGCGTATCCAGCCCGCGCGGCAGCGCGGCGGCGAAATCGCTCACCTGCGCAGCACGGGCGGCGGCCTCCACCTCGGCCTCGCTCGCCTCGGGACGCGCGAGGCGGATGTTCTCGCGGATGCTGTCGCGGAACAGGTGGGCCTTCTGGCCGACATAGGCGGTCAGGCGGCGCAGCTCGTCCGGGCGCAGGGTGGTGGCATCCCGCCCGTTCAGCGCGATGCGCCCGGCCTCCGGGCGGCGGAAGCCCATCAGCAGCCGCAGCACGGAGGACTTGCCGGAGCCGGACGGCCCCGCCAGCACCAGCGCCTCGCCGGGCGTGACGCGAAAGGAAAGGTCGGCCAGCGCCGGCCCGCGCGCCGGGTCATAGGTCAGGCTGACATGCTCGAAGGTGACGACGACGCTGGGCGGGATCTCGGCCAGTTGCAGCCCGGTCTCGGCGGGCGCAGGCCCCTGCAGCAGCGGCGCCAGCGCGGCGGCGGCGCCCTGTGCGGCCATGCGCTCGTGATAGGCGGCGGAGAAGGCCCGCAGCGGGGCGAAGAAGCCCGGCACCATCAGCAGACAGAACAGCGCCGCCTGCGGGTCGGGGTGGCCTCCCTGCAGCATGTTGCCATGCCGCCAGGCGAGGCAGCCCAGCACGGCGGCGGCGATCACCTCCAGCGACAGGCCGGAGAGGAAGGCGACGCGCAGCACCTTCATGGTGCGGCGGCGCAGCTCGTCGGCGGCGGCGCCGAGCGCCTGGGCCTCGGCCTCCTGGCGGCGGAACAGCACGAGCTGCGGCAGGCCGCGCATGCGATCGAGGAAGCGGCCGGAGAGCTGCTGCAGGGCGTCGAACTGGCGCCGGCTGGCCAGCGCGGCGCCGATGCCGGTGATGGCCATGCCGACCGGCACCAGCGCGCCGGCGACGAACAGGATGACGCCGCTCAGCGGGTCCTCGAGGGCGACGGCGATGGCGATCAGCAGCGGCCCGGCGGCGGCCAGCGCGGCGGCGGGGAGCCAGCGGGCGAAATAGCCGTCCAGCGCCTCGATACGGTCCACCACCAGCGCGGCACGCTCGCCCACCGGGCGGTCGTCAGCGGGGCCGGCGGCCAGCAGGCGGTCGAAGGCGCGGCGGCGCAGCCCGGCGCGGGCGGCGGCGCCGGCGGCGGCCTGAGCACGCTCCTGCGCAACCCCCAGCGCGATGCCCAGCAGGGCCAGCGCCGCGGCGGCGGCCAGCTCCGGCCAGCCCGACGGCCCATAGCCGAGCAAAGCGGCGAGCAGGCGCGACATGAACCAGGCCTGGGCCAGGCCGCAGGCGATCGAGGCGAGGCCGAGCAGGATGGGGCGCGACAACCGCGCGCGGCCTTCTCGGGCCGTGGCGGACAGCAGGGCGCGCGCCCGGGCCGCCTCGGCCGGCGGGGGCTTGGACATGGACACCTTCTAGCCGGTTTCGTGCCGCACGAAAACCGCAGACCGGTTCTGGCCTATGCTTTGCCTGCCGCTGGATGAGACGAGGAAAAGGCCCCCCAGATGCTGCCCAGCCATAACCGCTACGACTACCACCCCTGGCCCGAGCGGCCGCTCTATTCCTGGCGCGGTGGAGCCAAGCTGGCGGTCTATCTGGGCATCAATCTGGAGCATTTCGCCTTCGGCGAGGGGCTGGGCGCTGAGCTGGCTCCTGGCGGTCCGCAGCCCGACGTGCTGAACTACGCTTGGCGCGACTACGGCAACCGCGTCGGTGCCTGGCGGCTGATCGAGCTGCTGGATGCGCTGCGCCTGCCCGCCACGGTGCTGCTGAACAGCGCCATGTACGACCACGCACCCAGCCTGGTGGCGGCGCATCGCGCCCGCGGCGACGAGATCGCCGCCCATGGCCGCACCAACAGCGAGCGGCAGAGCACCATGGACGAGGCCACCGAGCGCGCCATGATCGCCGAGGTGACGGCGGCCATCGCCAGCGCCGAGGGGGCGCGGCCGAATGGTTGGCTTTCCCCCTGGATCGCCGAGAGCCACCACACGCCGGACCTGCTGGCCGAGGCCGGCTACCGCTACACCCTCAACTGGTGCGCCGACGACCAGCCGATCTGGCTGCGCACCCGCGCCGGGCGCCTGCTGGCCGTGCCCTACCCGCAGGAGGTCAACGACATCCCCGCCATCGCCGTCCGCAAGGACAGCGCGGAGCAGTTCGCGGCGATGATCATGGCGGATTTCGAGGAGCGCCTGCGGCAGATCCAGGACGGCCGGCCGCAGGTGATGGGCATTGCCCTGCACCCCTATCTGGTCGGCCAGCCCTACCGGCTGCGGGCATTGCGCGGCGCGCTGGAGTATATCGCGGCGCGGCAGGACCTGGTCTGGTTCGCCACCGCCGGGCAGATCGCCGAGCACGTGGCGACCATGCCGGACGGGATGGTGTCCTGAGCCGGGCTGCGCCTCAGAAGTCGAGGTCGGGGTAGTGCGGCGGCGGGTTTACGCCGCTCACCCGGTCGGCCAGCAGCGGGCGGAAGGCCGGGCGGGACTTCACCCGCGCATACCAGTCCTTGGCGGCATCGTTCAGCGACCAGTCGATGTCGCCGATGTAGTCCAGCGAGGAGAGATGCGCCGCCGCCGCCAGATCGGCCAGCGAGAGGGTGTTGCCGGCCAGCCAGATGCGCGTCTCGGCCAGCCAGCCGAGATAGTCGAGATGCGGCTTGAGGTTGGCGTAGCCGGCGCGCAGCGCGCCCGCATCCGGGTTGCCACGCCCCATCATCCGCTTCATCTGCTTCTCGTAGAGCAGGTTGCCCGTCACCTCGCGGGCGAACTTGCCGTCGAACCAGGCGACGAGGCGGCGCACCTCGGCCCGCTCGCCCAGGGTGCGGCCAAGCAGCGGCACGTCCGGGTAGGCCTCGTCGAGATACTCGCAGATGGGGTAGCTGTCGGCGAGAACGAGGCCGTTCTCCTCCACCAGCACCGGCACGGTGCAGGCTGCGTTCAGCTCAAGGAACTCCTCCCGCCGCTCCCATACGCGCTCGATCCGCAATTCGAAGGGAATGCGCTTCTCGCTCAGGACCAGGCGCACCTTGCGCGCATAGGGGGACAACGGCAGATGGTAGAGAATTCGCATTCGCGGAGAGCCGAGCCGTGACAAGGGGGGCGCTTATGGCACGGGGGGCGCTGAGCGGAAAGGCGACCGCATCAGGAACTCACAAATTGTGACAGCACGGCCCGCCCTCGCCGGGCGGGCCGCACCCTGGCCGGCGGTCACTCCGCCGCGATGGCCACCGCCTCCATCGGCTGCGGCAGGTACTTGGCATACTCCTTCGGCACGACGTGCCAGAAGCGCTCCCGCTCCGAGGCCCAGTCGTTCAGCAGCCGGGCGGCCAGGCGCGAGCCGGTCTCGGCGACGTGGCGCGCGATCAGCCGCTGCAGGAACTCCTCCCAGTGCGCGGAGCCGAGGCGGCGCCAGAGCAGCGTGTCCGGGTTCAGCCGCTGCTCGAAGGTGCCGTCCGTGTCGTAGATGAAGGCCTGGCCGCCGGTGAAGCCGGCGCCGAAATTGTCCCCCACCGGGCCGAGGATCGCCACCGCGCCGCCCGTCATGTACTCGCAGCCATTGGCGCCGCAGCCCTCCACCACCGCGGTGGCGCCGGAGTTGCGCACCGCGAAGCGCTCGCCGGCCTGCCCGGCGGCGAAGAGCTCGCCCGCCGTCGCACCGTAGAGCACGGTGTTGCCGATGATGGCGTTCTCGTTCCACACCAGCGAGGAGGAGGGCGCCGGGCGCAGCACGATGGTGCCGCCCGAGAGGCCCTTGCCGACATAGTCATTGGCGTCGCCCAGAACCTCAAGCTTGAGGCCACGCACCGCGAAGGCGCCCAGCGACTGGCCGGCCGAGCCGCGCAGCCGCACCGTCAGATGGCCCGGCTGCAGCCCGCTCATCCCGAACTTGCGGGTGATCTTGCTGCTGATCTTGGTGCCGATGGCCCGGTGCGTGTTGCGGATGTTGTAGGCGAGCTGCATCTTCTCGCCCCGCTCGAACAGCGCGCTGGCGTCGCGGATCATGTCGGCGTCCAGCGTCTCCGGCACCTCGTTGCGGCCCTCCAGGGTAGAGAAGCGCGGATAGGGGCCGGTATCGGCCTGCACCAGCAGCGGGTTCAGGTCGAGGTCGTCGAGGTCCTCCGAGCCGCGGCTGACCTGCTTCAGCAGGTCGGTGCGGCCGATCACCTCCTCGATGCGGCGGAAACCGAGGCTGGCCAGGATCTCGCGCACTTCCTCCGCCACGAAGGAGAAGAGGTTGATGACCTTCTCCGGCGTGCCCTCGAACTTCTTGCGAAGCTCCTCGTCCTGCGTGCAGACGCCGACCGGACAGGTGTTGCTGTGGCACTGCCGCACCATGATGCAGCCCATCGCCACCAGCGAGGCGGTGCCGATGCCGAACTCCTCGGCGCCGAGCATGGCGGCGATGACGACGTCGCGCCCGGTCTTGAGCCCGCCATCGGTGCGCAGCTTGATGCGGTGACGCAGCCGGTTGAGCATCAGCACCTGATGCGTCTCGGAGAGGCCCATCTCCCAGGGCAGGCCGGCATACTTGATCGAGGAGACCGGCGAGGCGCCGGTGCCGCCCGAATGGCCGGAGACCAGGATGGCATCGGCCTTCGCCTTGGCGACGCCCGCCGCGATGGTGCCGATGCCCGAGCGCGACACCAGCTTCACGCAGACCGTGGCATCCGGGTTGATCTGCTTCAGGTCGTAGATGAGCTGCGCCAGATCCTCGATCGAGTAGATGTCGTGGTGCGGCGGCGGCGAGATCAGCGTCACGCCCGGCGTGGCGTGGCGCAGCTTGGCGATGATGCCGCTGACCTTGAAGCCGGGCAGCTGCCCGCCCTCGCCGGGCTTGGCGCCCTGCGCGACCTTGATCTCGATCTCCTTGCAGTTGTTCAGGTACTCGGCGGTGACGCCGAAGCGGCCCGAGGCGATCTGCTTGATGGCGGAGTTCGGATTGTCGCCATTGGCGCGCGGCTTGGCGCGCTCCGGGTCCTCGCCGCCCTCGCCACTGTCGGAGCGGGCGCCGATGCGGTTCATGGCGATGGAGAGCGTCTCATGCGCCTCGGGCGAGAGGGCGCCGAGCGAGATGCCGGGCGCGACGAGGCGCTTGCGGATCTCGGTGATGCTCTCGACCTCCTCGATGGCGACCGGCGCACGGCCCTCGATGCGGAAGTCCAGCAGGTCGCGCAGCGCCACCGGCGGCAGGCGCCGCACCGCCTCGGAATAGCGCTTGAAGGTCTGGTAGCTGTCGCTCTCCACCGCGTTCTGCAGCAGGTGGATCAGGCTGCCGTCGAAGGCATGCGCCTCGCCGCGGCGGCGCAGCTTGTAGAGGCCGCCCACCGGCAGCACCGCCGCCTGCCCCGCCGCCGTCCAGGCCTTGCGGTGCAGCGCCAGCACCCGGCGCGCAATGCCGGAGAGGCCGATGCCGGAGATGCGCGACTGCATGCCCGGGAAGAACTCGGCCACCAGTGCGCGGGAGAGGCCGATCGCCTCGAAGTTCATGCCGCCGCGATAGGAGGAGAGCACCGAGATGCCCATCTTGGACATGATCTTCAGCAGGCCCTTGTCCACCGCCTTGCGGTAGCGCGCAATGCAGTCATGCAGCGTCAGGCTGCCGAACAGGCCGCGCCGGTGGCGGTCGGCGATGGTCTCCTGCGCCAGATAGGCGTTCACCGTGGTGGCCCCGGCGCCGATCAGCACGGCGAAGTAGTGCACGTCCACGCACTCGGCCGCGCGCACGTTCAGGCTGGTGAAGGTGCGCAGCGAGTGCTTGACGAGATGCGTGTGCACCGCGCCCACGGCCAGGATCATCGGGATGGCGGCGCGCTCGGGGCCCTGGTCCTCGTCGGTGAGGATGACATGGGCGCAGCCGGAGCGGACCCCCTCCTCCGCCTCGCGCCGGATGCGCTCCAGCGCGCGGCGCAGCCCGGCCTCGCCGTCGGCGACCGCGAAGGTGCAGTCCACCACCGCGACGGTGTCGCCCATGTATTCCCGCATCGCCGTGAACTCGGCGTTGGAGAGCACGGGGCTGTCCAGCATCAGCATGTCGCACTGGGTCGGGTCCTCGTCGAGGATGTTCCCGAGATTGCCGAGGCGCGTCTTGATGGTCATCACCCGCGTCTCGCGCAGGCTGTCGATCGGCGGGTTGGTGACCTGGCTGAAGGTCTGCCGGAAGTAGTGGTGCAGCCCACGATACTCCTTCGACAGCACGGCGATCGGCGTATCGTCGCCCATGCTGCCGATGGCCTCGGCGGCGTCCTCGGCCATCGGGTGCAGGATGGTCTCGAGGTCCTCCATGGTGAAGCCCATGGCGAGCTGGCGGCGGCGCAGCGCGTCGCCGACCAGCGCTGGGGTCTCGTCCACCTCCTGGCGCAGGATGCCGTCGATCCGCGTGGTGCGGTTCACCCAGTCGCCGAAGGAATGGCGCGCGGCCAGCATGTCCTTCAGCTCGCCATCGGCATAGAAGCGCGCCGCGTCCAGGTCCACCGCGATGCACTGGCCGGGGCCGACGCGGCCCTTCGCCATGATGTCGCTCTCCGCAACCTTCACCATGCCGGTCTCGGAGCCGACGATCAGCAGCTTGTCGGTGGTGACGGTGTAGCGGATCGGGCGCAGGCCGTTGCGGTCCAGCCCGGCGATCGCCCAGCGGCCATCGGTGGCGCAAAGGGCGGCCGGACCGTCCCAGGGCTCCATCACCGCGTTGCAGTACATGAACAGGTCGCGGTGCGCCTCAGGCATGGTGGCGTTGCTGCCGATGCTCTCGGGGATCAGCATCGCCTTGGCCATCGGCGCGTCGCGCCCGCCACGCACCAGCAGCTCGAAGACGTTGTCCAGCGTCGCGGTGTCGGAGCCGCCGGCCTGGATCACCGGCTTGATATCCTCCATGAACGGGTCGAGCAGTTCATGGGCGAGCCGCGTCTCGTGCGACTTCATCCAGTTGATGTTGCCGTTGACGGTGTTGATCTCGCCGTTGTGGGCGAGCATCCGGAAGGGCTGCGCCAGGCGCCAGGTCGGGAAGGTGTTGGTCGAGTAGCGCTGGTGGTAGATGGCGAAGCGGCTGACGAAGCGCTCGTCCAGCAGGTCCGGGTAGAAGTCCGTCAGGTTCTCCGCCAGGAACATGCCCTTGTAGATGATCGAGCGGCTGGAGAGGCTGCACAGGTACAGCTCCGCCACCTGCCCGGCCAGCGCCTGCTTCTCGATCCGCCGGCGGATGACGTAGAGGTCGCGCTCGACGATGGCGGTCTCGCGCTGCTCCGGGTCCCAGATCAGGATCTGTTCGATCTCCGGGCGCGTCGCGTTCGCCTTCTCGCCGATGCAGGCGACGTCGATCGGCACCTGGCGCCAGCCATAGATGTTGTAGCCGGCGTTCAGGATCTCGGTCTCGACGATCTGCCGGCAGCGCTCCTGCGCCGAGAGGTCGGTCTTGGGCAGAAAGACCTGCCCCACCGCGATGCGGCCCGGGCGCAGCCGGTCGCCGCCGCGCTCCACCACCTCGGCGAAGAAGTCCTGCGGGATCTCGATATGGATGCCGGCGCCGTCGCCGGTCTTGCCGTCGGCGTCCACCGCGCCGCGGTGCCAGACGGCCTTCAGCGCGTCGATGCCGGCCTGCACCACGTCTCGGCGCGGCTTGCCGTCCAGCGCGGCGACGAGGCCGACACCGCAGGCATCGTGCTCCGTCAGGTCGAGATGCGCCGCGGCCGCCAGCGCGGCGGCGTTGCGCTGGTAGCCCTCGGCGAAAGCCGTGCCGTTCTCGATGATGTCCATCGCGCTCACTCCGCGGCGAGGGCCGGCGAGGAAGCCTTCGCCAGCACGTAGGATTCGATCTGGTCGGCCACGTCGCGGCCGTCGCGGATGCCCCAGACGACCAGCGAGGCGCCGCGCACGATGTCACCGGCGGCAAAAACGCCGTCGAGCTTGGTCATCATGCTGCGGCGGTCGATGCTCAGCGTGCCCCAGCGACTGACCGTCAGGCCGGGCTCGTTGAACATCGTCGGCAGGTCCTCGGGGTCGAAGCCGAGCGCCTTGATGACGAGGTCGGCCGGCTCGCTGAAGGCGCTGCCGGGGATCGGCTCGACCTGCTGGCGGCCGGTGGCATCGGGCAGGCCGAGATGCATCTTCACCGCGCGCACACCGCTCACCTTGCCGCCCTCGCCCTCGAAGCCCTCCGGCGCCGAGAGCCAGGCAAAGCGCACGCCCTCCTCCTCCGCGTTCGAGACCTCGCGCATCGAGCCCGGCATGTTGGCCTTGTCGCGGCGGTAGAGGCAGGTGACGCTCGTGGCGCCCTGGCGGATGGCGGTGCGCACGCAATCCATCGCGGTGTCGCCGCCGCCGATCACCACCACACGCTTGCCGGCGGCGTTCAGCGTGCCATCCTCATAGGCTGGCACGGCATCGCCCAGGTTCTGCCGATTGGAGGCGGTGAGGTAGTCCAGCGCGGGCACGATGCCGGCAAGCTCGGCTCCAGGGCCGCCGAGGTCGCGCGCCTTGTAGACCCCGGTGGCGATCAGCACGGCGTCGTGCTTCGCGCGCAGCTCTTCCATGGAGATGTCGCGGCCGACCTGGCAGTTCAGCACGAACTCGATGCCGCCGGCGGCGAACTGCTCGGCCCGGCGCAGCACCACCTCCTTCTCCAGCTTGAAGTTGGGGATGCCGTAGATCATCAGCCCGCCGACGCGGTCGTAGCGGTCATAGACCGTGACCTTCCAGCCGCGCCCGCGCAGCCGCTCGGCCGCCGCGAGGCCCGCCGGGCCGGCACCGATGATGCCGACGGAATGCGCCACCTCCCGCACCGGCGAGGGCGGCTTCACCCAGCCTTTCTCCCAGGCGGTGTCGGTGATGTACTTCTCGACCGCGCCGATGGTGACGCTCTCGAAGCCCTTCTCGATGACGCAGTTGCCCTCGCAGAGCCGGTCCTGCGGGCAGACGCGGCCGCAGATCTCGGGAAAGGTGTTGGTGGCGGAGGCGATCTCGTAGGCCTCCTCCAGCCGGCCTTCCGCCGTCAGCTTCAGCCAGTCCGGGATGTTGTTGTTGAGCGGGCAGTGGATCGAGCAGAAGGGCACGCCGCATTGCGAGCAGCGGCTGGATTGCTCCGAGGCCCGCTCGGCGCTGAAGCGCTGATAGATCTCGCCGAAATCGGTCCGGCGCGTGGCCGCGGCGCGTTTGTCGGGTTGGTGTTGCGACAGGCGCACGAACTGCAGCATGCGATCGGCCATCGGCGAAGGTCCTTCGGGCAGGAAGGTCAGGCAGAAGCCGGAAAGGCAGGCGTGCGAGCAGCAGGGAGCCTGCGCAGGCGCTCTTCCTCTCCGGCGAGCGTAGGAGTGCCACACTTGCCGGAGAGGCGCGAGTCCTAAATCACCTATTATGACAGTAATACTGTCCTTTTGATGATGAACTCTCTCCAGGCGTGGAAAATCTCTGCCAAGACTCCCGACTAATAGGTCCGCATCGGTCTATCCTGCAAAGGCCCGGTTGCGGCGGCCGCCACCCCGGCGGAACCGCGCCAGATAGGCCGGCACGATCGCCTCCATCGCCTTCGGCGTCAGCCCGAGGGCAGCAAAGCCCGCGGCATCCGGCGCCACCACATTGTCCCGCCGCAGCTGGGCGAGCTGGTCGCGGGTCAGGGGCGGATTGGGCAGGTGCTCGCCGATCGCGGCCTGCAGGCGCACCAGGCCGTCCGGCATTTCCACCAGCCGCTTGTGGCGGCCAGTCACCTCCAGCACATAGGCCATCAGTTCACGGAAGGTGACGACGCGCGGCCCGCCCAGCTCATAGGTGCGGCCCTGGCTGTCGTTCCGCTGCGCCGCCGCGATGAGGGCGTCCGCCACATCGGCGACATAGACCGGCTGGAACCGGGTGGCGCCGCAGACCACCGGCATGAAGGGCATCCACTGCGCCATGGCGGCGAAGCGGTTGAAGAAGTGGTCCTCGGGCCCGAAGATGATGGACGGGCGCAGGATGGTCGCCGCCGGAAAGGCCTCCCGCAGCGCCACCTCCCCCGCCGCCTTGCTGCGCGCATAGGCGCTGGGGCTGGAAGGGTCGGCGCCGATGGCCGAGACATGCACCACCCGCGCCACGCCGCCCGCCGCCGCGGCACGGCCGATGCGACCGGGCAATTCGCCCTGCAGCCGCTGGAAGTCGCCAGGGCGCTTCTCGGACAGGATACCGATCAGGTTCACCACGAGGCAGGATTCTGCCACCGCCGCGGCGATATCGGGGTCCGAGCCGAGCCGCGCGAAATGCGGTTTGACCTGCCCGACATTCCCCTGCGTGGCCAGCGGCCGTACCGAATCCGGATTCCGGGTGACCACCCGGACCTCGTAGTCCAGCCGCGCCAGCCGCGGCACCAGGTGCTGCCCGATGAAGCCGGTTCCGCCAAAGACCGTTGCGAGACGTCGTATGGCCATGTCCAACCCCTGCTGAGTCGCCTAGACTGACGATATGGGGCGCCCCGGGCCTCGCCAAGCGTTCAGGGGTGCCGTCCCCGCTCGGGCTTTGACCCTCTTCCTCCCCCTCTCTATATGCAGAGTATCCGGGGCGGTTCGAGCGATCCGCCCGACCCGACTGGTAAGGTTTCCGATGCCACTGCCGCTGATGCCGAAGGCCACCGCCGTGTGGCTGATCGAGAAGACGTCCCTGAGCTTTGAGCAGATCGCCGATTTTGTCGGCATGCATCCGCTTGAGGTCCAGGCGATCGCCGACGGCGAGGTCGCGCAGGGGATCGTCGGCTACGACCCCGTGCAGAACGGCCAGCTGACCCGGGAGGAGATCGCCCGCTGCGAGGGGAGCCCGGACGCGCGCCTGCGCCTGCTGGAGACCACCACGCCCGCACCGAAGAGCCGGGGCCGTGGGGCGCGCTACACGCCCATTTCCAAGCGCAACGACCGGCCGGACGCGATCGCCTTCCTGTTGCGCAACTATCCCCAGCTCTCGGAGGCGCAGATCGGCAAGCTGCTCGGCACCACCAAGGACACCATTGCCAAGGTGCGCGACCGCACCCACTGGAACAGCGCCAACATCAAGCCGCGCGACCCGGTGATCCTGGGGCTGTGCAGCCAGTCCGACCTCAACGCCGCGGTCACGGCCGCCGGCGGCAACCCGGCCGCGCCGGCCGGCCTCGGCGAGGACGAGGAAGCCCTCTGAGGTTCTGGCGGGCGGCCGCTCCGGCGGCTGCCCGGTTGCGGGAAGGGGCCTTGGCCCCTCCCCGGTTCACATGCGGCGGCGGCCCGGCGCCGCGGCTGCCGCCTTGGGGGCGGGAGGCAGATCCTCTTCAAGGATCGTCAGGTGCACCGCATAGGACACCTCCCCCTCATCCGTGTCGCGGTGCACTGTGCCGATCACCTCATCCTCCACCGCCAGCTCCACCGAAAGGCCCGGCCGCGCAGGGCGCACGAGGCTGATGCGGTCGGTCCCGAAGAGGCGGCGCAGATAGGTCTGCACGCGCGCGATATCAGAGGCATCCATACGGCGCCAAAGCTCCTTCCTGGTGAATCATGGGGAAGCCGTCCCAGCCGTGCTTCCCGGCGCGGAGCGCCCTCGCGGCCTTCTGCGCGCTCCGGCGCCAGGGCGCAAATGTTTTTCACGCATGCGTGACAGCCCTCCGGAATGCGAACGCCCCCATGGCGCGAGGCCATGGGGGCGCGGGGCGGGCGCGGTGCGAATCAGCGGCCGGTGCGCAGCCTCTCCATCTCGTCCTTGACCCGCAGCTTGGCGCGTTTGAGTCGGCCGAGGGCGCCAGTATCGGGCTGCGGCCGTGCGCCTTCATTGGCGATCTGCCGCTCCAGTGTCGCATGTCGTTGCTGCAGGCTGCGCAGGCGGGGCTGTTGCATCATCGACGCGCTATCCTCCGATAGGTTGCGGTCCCGCGGGACGAAGCCGGCCTGCGAGGCGGCCGAGCCGTTCCGCGCGGAGCGGGGCCGGCAACCCTGATCCTCTCCTTCTCTGTCCCGGCCGCAACCGGAACGAGCCGGATGATCAGAGCATGCTGTGCGACCACGCCCTGGCATGATATGGCGCTTTCGCGTTCAGATGCGACTCAAACCGACCAACCCATGAGGCCCATCCTGGCCGACCGAGACAGCCTGCTCCGCCGCCTGCACGAGCTCCGCAGTGAGCACCGTGATCTGGATACCGTGATCGCGCACATGGAAGGCTCGTTGCTGGACCAGCTTCAGCTGCAACGGCTGAAGAAGCGCAAACTGAAGTTGAAGGACGAGATCGCCTGGCTGGAGAGCCGGCTGCTGCCTGACATCATCGCCTGAAGGACAGATCGCGGGCCGCCGGGCGGCCCGCCAGCGCACCGCCCGGCGGAAGCAGGGGAGGGCTGAAAGCAGAAGGGGCGCCTCGCGGCGCCCCTTCCCATTTCCGGCCGAAAGCCCGTGCTGCTTAGCGCAGCACGATCTCGACGCGGCGGTTCTGCGGCTCGCGCACGCCGTCGGCCGTCGGCACCAGCGGGCGGCTCTCGCCGAAGGCCTGCACGGTGATGGCGGAGCGGCTCACGCCCAGGCGGACCAGCTCGGCGGCGACCGCGTCGGCGCGGCGCTGGGACAGGCGCTGGTTGTACTGCGGCGTACCGGCGCGGTCGGCGTGGCCGGCCACCTCGATACGGGTGCTCTGCACGCGGCCGGAGTTCTGCGCGGCCTCGGCGATGATCTGGCGGGCACGGTCCGTCAGGTCGGCGCGGTCGAAGTCGAAGAACACCAGGTAGGTGCGGGCCGGAGCCGGGGCGGCGGCCGGAGCCGGGGCCACGACCGGCACCGGGGCCGGCGGGGTCGGCTGGTTGAAGGCGTAGCGCAGGCCCACGAAGACGGAGTGGTTGTAGTTCTCCGTATCAACCTTCGAGCTGGTCGCGACGCCGGTCGGACCGCGGGTGACCACGGTCATCTCCGGCTCCAGCGTGCCGAAGAAGCGGTATTCGGCAGTCAGCGCCAGGCCCGGCACGGCGGAGATCGGGAAGGCGAGGCCGGCGATGCCCTGGAAGGCGAACTGGCCGTTCTCGTCGTCGATCGTCACGCTGTTGACGTTGGCATTGCCCGGCGTGAAGCGGCTGCGGACGGTGTCATAGTCCGTCCAGGCATAGCCGACGCCAGCGCCCACATAGGGAACGACCGGCAGGCCGAGGTTGAAGTCATACAGCGCGTTCACCATCGCGCCATAGGTGCGGGCCGTGCCGCCGATCCCGGGCAGCGTGCCGCCGGCCGAGATGGTGTCCACGTCGTTCTGGCGGTAGTTGCCCTCGATTTCAGCACGCAGACCGTTGCCGAAACCCCAGCCGAGGCTCACCACGCCACCGAAGCCATGCTCGAACTCGATCTCGCCGAGAACGGTGTCATCGTCGCTGCCGACGTCAAAATCGCGGTCGTCAGGGGCCGTGATCTTGCCATTCTGGAGATAGTTGTAGCCGGCGCCGGCACCGACATACACGCCCGTGACAGGCTGCGCCTGAGCCGCGAGCGGCAGCGCCAGAACGGTCGCGGCCAGAAGCGCCTTCTTGAGGCTCATTAGAATTCTCCTCGATCCTTCAGAGGCATGCTCGCTGCGCTTGGTCACGAAGAAGTCGAGCCTTCGAGTCCGGGCGCCGCGTACAGACGATGTAGCACTCCAAAGGAAATAGCGCAGTATGTGCTGCTGTGATTTCTGCCACATGTGGCATGCGCGCCACAGTTGTTTTCAAGGCGTTACTCGCAATCTCGTGAGCATCGCCAGCGCTTCGGGCCCGCCCAGCGCACCCCGGGGTAGAAGGTGGTTGGCATGCCCCATCTTGCGCCCCGGGCGGGCGGCGGCCTTGCCATAAAGATGCACGGACGTGGCGGGATCCGCCAGGAGGTCCGGCAGCAGGGCCATCCCCCCAGGGCCGACGAGATTGCGCATCACCGCGTCGGAATGCCGCTCCGTACCCCCCAGCGGCAGACCCGCCACCGCGCGGACATGCTGGTGAAACTGGCTGGACTGGCAGGCATCCATCGTCCAGTGCCCGGAATTGTGGGGACGCGGCGCGATTTCGTTGCCCAGCAGGGTGCCGTCCGGCAGCAGGAAGAACTCCACCGCCAGCACGCCGATCAGTTCCAGCTCGGCCGCCACGCGGGCGGCGTGGCTTCGGGCGGCCGCCGCCACCGCCTCCGGCACACGGGCGGGAGCGAAGGAGAGGTCAAGGATGTGGTGGTGATGCCGGTTTTCCACCGCGTCATAAACCGCCGTGGCGCCATCTGCGCCGCGCGCGGCCACCGCCGAGATTTCCTGGGTGAAGGGCACGAAGGCCTCCAGGATCAGCGGCTTCGGCTCCAGCCGGGCGAAGGCGGCGGCGGCTTCCTCCGGCGCGCGCAGCACCGCCTGGCCGCGGCCATCATAGCCGAGCCGGGTGGTCTTGAGCACGGCGGGGAGGCCGATCCCGGCAATGGCCGATTCCAGCTCTTCCAGGCTCTCCACCGCGCGCCAGGGCGCGACGGGAACCCCGGCTTGGGCAAGGAAACGCTTTTCCTGCAGCCGGTCCTGGCAGATCGCCAGCGCCTTGCGGCCGGGCCGGCAGGGCACCAGTGGCGCGAGCACCTCCAGCGTGGCGGCCGGCACGTTCTCGAACTCGAAGGTCACCACGTCCACTGCCCCGGCGAAAGCGGCCAGGGCAGCGGCGTCCTCATAAGAGGCGACGGTCTGCGCGGCGGAAACCTGCATGCCCGGCGAATCCGCATCCGGCGCATAGACGTGACAGCGGTAGCCGAGTTCCGCCGCCGCCAGGGCGGACATGCGGCCAAGCTGCCCGCCGCCGAGGATGCCGATCGTGGCGTTTGGCGGCAGCGGGAAGCGGCCGGCGGTGCTGGCCTCGCTCATTCCGGCGCCTCCGCGACAGAGGCGGTCTGCTCGGCCCGGAAGGCCTCCAGCCGCCCGGCCAGGGCGGGGTCGGTGGTGGCCAGCATAGCGGCCGCGAAGAGCGCGGCGTTCACCGCCCCGGCCCGGCCGATGGCGAGCGTGCCCACCGGCACGCCGGCCGGCATCTGGACAATGGAGAGCAGGCTGTCCATCCCCTTCAGCGCATGGCTCTCGACCGGCACGCCGAGCACCGGCAGGCGGGTCATGGCCGCGGCCATGCCGGGCAGATGCGCCGCGCCCCCTGCCCCGGCGATGATGGCGCGCAGGCCACGCCCGGCGGCGGCCTGCGCATAGTCATAGAGACGCTGCGGCGTGCGGTGCGCCGAGACCACCCGGGTTTCGTGCGGGATGCCGAGGCGGGCGAGCGTCTCCGCCGCGTGGCGCATCGTCTCCCAGTCCGAGCGGCTGCCCATGATGATGCCGACGAGCGGCGCGGATTCGGTTTCGGTCACGCGCGGGATCCTGCAGCAGAAAAGGCCGGGGTGAGCGGCCTGTGCCGCGCCCCGGGCGGATTGTCCACCGCTTTTCTGCCCCTTCCCAACCCCCGGGGCGCTCAGGCCGCCTTGCGCCGGCAGCGCTGCAGACGGCCCAGTTCGCCGAGTCGGCGATCGAGGAAGGCGAGGGTCGGGGCGGCCTCGGAATCCGGGTCCTGCAGCCAGAAGCCCAGCGTGGCGGCATAGATCCCGGCCAGGGTGGCGCGCCGGGTGTAGAAGGAGACGTCGGCCGAGCTGTCGCCGGCGGCCTGCCACATGGCGTCCACCGTGCGGGCGGTGGCGCGGCTGGCGGCGCCCAGATTCCAGGGCAGAGCCAGCAGCGCCAGGGCACGGCGCACCGCCTCCTTGTGCGGCGCCTGCTGGCGCAGCCGGATGGCGATGAGCGTTCGGATGCGCGCGGGGATCCGCATGTCGTCGAGTCCGGCGCCGGCCGCTTCCGCCACCATGTCGCGGTCGGCCAGGTCGCACCAGGCCTCGACCATGCCGAGCGGCCCGCGCGGGAAGAGCCAGTCGGCCGAATCCGGGTTGCCGCCACGGGCGGCGAGTCCGGCACGCAGCGCCTCAGCACTCCAGCCGAGGCGCGGCACCTGCGGCAGCATGGCGCGCAGGGCAGCATCGCGCTCGGCGCTGCGCTCCAGGCTCATCGGGGCGGCTCCGCCTGCTGCTGCTGCTGCTGCTGCTGCGCGGCCGCAGCGGCGCGGGCCAACTCATCAGTGAAGCCGAACAGGGAAAGATCGCTCATCCGAGTCGGATAGAGGATGCCGTTCAGGTGATCGAACTCGTGCTGCATGACGCGGGCCAGCATGCCCTCCGCCTCGCCTTCGACCGCGCGGCCCTCGGCATCCAGGCCGCGGAAGCCGACGCGGGCGGCACGCTCCACATTGCCCCGCAGGCCGGGAATCGAGAGGCAGCCCTCCCAGCCGCGCTGGTCGGCCGCGGTCAGCAGCTCGATTTCGGGGTTGATCAGCGCCGCCACATCGTCGCCGTTGCGCCAGACGAAGATGCGCAGCGGCACGTGCACCTGCGGCGCCGCCAGGCCAAGGCCCGAGGCGTCGAGCATGGTTTCAGCCATGTTTTCAAGCAGGTCCTGGATTTCCGGCGCGGTGGGGTCGGCCACCGGCTCAGCGACCTGCAGGAGGACAGGGTGACCCATGCGGGCGATCTTCAGAATGGCCATGCGCCGTCTCCGTGGCAGGAAGCCTCACATTTGGTTGCCGGAAGGGCGCGTGGAAGGGCTTCCAATCCGGCGCGAAGGCGTGTTATTCGCTGCGCTCCTTGCAGGAGGCACCGGCGTCTGCCGGCGCTTTGCGTTTTTGCGTCCCCAATCACCCGGCTTTCAGGCCCTGGCTCAAAGAGGAGACCGCACAGCGTGCAGGTCGTCGTTCGGGATAACAACATCGATCAGGCCCTCAAGGCCCTCAAGAAGAAGCTGCAGCGCGAAGGTGTGTTTCGCGAGATGAAGCTGCGCCGCCACTACGAGAAGCCCTCTGAGCGCCGCGCCCGCGAGGCCGCCGAGGCTGTCCGCCGCGCCCGCAAGGTCGAGCGCAAGCGGCTGGAGCGCGAAGGCTTCTGATCGCCCCTTGCCCGGCGCGGCCGCCCCGGCATCGGGGCGCCCGCGGGGCAGGCGAAGGCCAGTGATAACCGCGCGGCGGGCAATTCGGCTCGCCTGTCGCGGTTTTCTTGTTCTGGTGGAAAGCTCGCGAAGCTTTGCACGCGGCCCCGCCGAGGCGCGGAGGAAACGGGCTTCCTTCCCCGGGCCGCCGCGCAGATGATCGGCGCAGGAAGAGAAAAGCAACACAGCGTAACGTCGCCTATGCCATCATGCGGTGCCGCATTAAGCGGGACTGAGCGCCCCCTGACTCGGGACATCACGATGGCATCGCGTTCGCATCTCCCCCTGCTGGCGGGCGCGCTCTGCGCCGCCCTTGGCCTCTCGCTGCATTCCGCCCCTGCCAGGGCGCAGAATGCCGGGGCGCCTGCGGTCCCCGTTGTCGTCAGCCCCGCCCAGCGCGGCCCTCTTCCGGTGGAGATCACCGCCAACGGCAATGTGGTCGCCGAGGCTTCGGTTTCCGTCCGCAGCCGGGTGGAGGGGCAGATCCGCGAGGTGCATGTGGCCGAGGGGCAGCGGGTGCAGCGCGGCCAGGTCCTGTTCACTCTCGACGCCCGCATGGCCGAGGCGCAGCTTGCCCAGCAGGAGGCGCAACTCGCCCGCGAGCGGGCGCTCGCGCTACGGGCGCGGCAGGATGCCACCCGTTATTCGGCCCTGCGGGGCGAGGGCTTCGCGGCCGCTCAGCGGCTGGAGCAGGCCCAGGCCGACGCCGCCGCCAGCGAGGCCACCGTCCGCGCCATGGAGGCGCTGGTCGCCCAGACCCGGCTGACGCTGGACTACGCCACCATCCGTGCCGAGATCGACGGCCGCCTCGGCGCCCTGCCCGCCAAGGAGGGCAATCTGGTGCGCGCGGGGGATAGCAGCCCGCTCGCCACCATCACCCAGACCGACCCGATTCAGGTGCAGTTCGCCGTCCCCGAGCGCTGGCTACCGGAGATCCAGGCCGCCATGCAGACCGGCCAGCCGGAGGTCGCCGCCCACCCGCCCGGCGACCGGCACGCGCCGGTACGTGGCAAGCTCGTCTTCGTGGACAGCCAGGTGGACACCACCTCCGGCACCATCCAGCTCAAGGCCCGCTTCGCCAATCCCGAGGGCCATCTCTGGCCCGGCCAGTATGTCAACGTGGTGCTAGTGCCGCGCGTCGAGCCCGACGCCCTCAGCGTGCCCGTGCAGGCGGTGCAGACCGGCAGCGAGGGCAGCCGCTTCGTCTATGTCGTGGATGGCGAGGGCCGCGCCCGGCGGCGCCCGGTGAAGCTGGAGCGCGTGGTCTCCGGCCGCGCCGTGCTGCAGGCCGAGATCGCCGCCGGCGAGAAGGTGGTGATCGAGGGCACGCAGCTCCTCACCGACGGCACGCGGGTGGCCGAACGCCCGGGCCGCCCTGCCGCGCCCGACCGGCAGAGCTGAGGAGCCCGCCGCGATGCACCTCTCCGAGCTTTGCATCCGCCGCCCGGTGATGACCGGGCTGCTGGCCGCCGCCGCCGTCCTGGCCGGCATCGTGGCCTATTTCCAGCTTCCCGTGGCGGCCATCCCAAGGGTGGACTTCCCGGTCATCAGCGTCTCCGCCCAGCTTCCCGGCGCCAGCCCGGAGACCATGGCGAACTCGGTGGCGCTGCCGCTGGAGCGCGAGTTCTCCACCATCGCCGGCATCGATCAGATGTCCTCCACCAGCGGCCAGGGCACCACGCAGATCACGCTGCAGTTCGTGCTCGGCCGGGACATCGACGCGGCGGCGCTGGACGTGCAGTCCGCCCTCTCCCGCGCGCAGCGCCGGCTGCCGCAGGAGATGACCACCCCACCCTCCTTCCGGAAGTCCAACCCGGCCGACGCGCCGGTCGTGCTGCTGAACCTGCGCGGCGGCGACGTGCCGCTCTACCGCCTCAACGAGGTGGCGGCGGTGCTGATCTCCCCTGCCCTCTCGCGCATCCCCGGCGTGGCGCAGGTGATCACCTATGGCGAGCAGAAATACGCCGTCCGGGTGCAGCTCGACCCGGACCGGCTGGCCGCCCTGGGCCTCGGCTTCGACGAGGCGCAGCGCGCCATCGCGGCGGCCAACAGCAATACCCCCGTCGGCACGCTGAACGGCCCCCGCCAGCAGCTCACGCTGCGCGCCAACGACCAGTTGCAGGACGCGCACGAGTTCGGCCGGCTGATCATCGGCGGCCGCAACAACGTGCCGATCCGGGTGCAGGACGTCGCCAAGGTGGTGGACGGGGTGGAGAACAACCGCCTCGCCGCCTGGATGAACGGCACCCGTGGCCTGACCCTGGCGGTGCAGCGCCAGCCGGACGCCAATACGGTGGACGTGGTGGACGGGGTGAAGGCCGCCCTCCCCGCCCTGCAGGCCGCCCTGCCCCCCGGCGCCGAGCTGACGGTGATGCTCGACCGCTCCGTCTCGATCCGCGAAGCCGTGCATGACGTGCAGCACCACCTGATGATCGCCGTCGGGCTGGTGGTGCTGGTGATCTTCCTCTTCCTGCGCAAGCTCAGCGCGACCCTGATCCCGGGCGTCGCGGTGCCGATCTCGCTCGCCGGCACCTTCGGGCTGATGTACGCGCTGGGCTACGGCATCGACAACATCACCCTGCTCGGCCTGACGCTGGCCGTCGGCCTGGTGGTGGACGACGCCATCGTGATGCTGGAAGCGATCGTCCGGCACATGGAGGAGGGCATGAAGCCCTTCGCCGCCGCGGTGCGTGGCGCGAAGGAGATCGGCTTCACCATCATCTCCATCACCCTCTCGCTGATCGCCGTCTTCCTGCCGATCCTGCTGATGGGCGGCGTGGTGGGCCGCGTCTTCAACGCCTTCGCCGCCACCGTCTCGCTGGCGGTGATCGTCTCCTGCTTCGTCTCGCTGACGCTGACGCCGCTGATGGCCAGCCGCCTGCCGGCGCATGGCCGCCCCTCCCGCTTCGACGCGGCGCTGGAGGCGGGCTTCCGCGCGGTGGAGCGCGGCTATGGCTGGCTGCTGGACAAGGCCCTGCGCTTCCGCCCGGCGGTCTGGCTGGTGTTCCTGGCCTCCATCGGGCTTTCGGCCTGGCTCGCCATCGCCATCCCCAAGGGCTTCTTTCCCGTGGAGGATACCGGCCTGCTCAGCGTCGGCACCCAGGGGCCGCAGGACACCTCCTTCGACGACATGGCCACGCGCCAGGCGCGGGTGGCCGAGATCATCGCGAAGAACCCGTCGGTGGAGCTGGTCAATTCGATCATCGGCATCAGCGGCACCAGCGGTGCGCTGAACCAGGGCCGCATGTTCGTGCAGCTCAAGCCGCGCGCCGAGCGCCCGCCGGTCGGCGAGGTGATCCAGCAGCTCCGGCGGCAGACCGCCGGCATCCCGGGCATGCGGGTCTTCCTCAACCCGATCCAGAACCTGAACTTCGGCGCCCGCTCCTCCCGCACCCTCTATCAGTACACGCTGCAGGGGCTGCGGGCGGATGAGCTGTACGACTGGTCGGAGCGGATGACCGAGGCGCTGCACAAGCTGCCCGAGCTGCAGGACGTCAACAGCGACCTGCAGATGGCTGCGCCGATCCTCTCGGTGAACGTGGACCGCGACCGCGCCGCCGCCCTCGGCGTCACGGTCGATCAGGTGCGTCAGGCGCTCTATTCCGCCTATGGCGCACGGCAGATCAGCACCATCTTCGGTGCCTCGGACAGCTATGCCGTCATCCTGGAGGCGCTGCCGCGGGACCAGCAGGACGAGGCAGGGCTCACCAAGGTCTATCTTCGCTCCTCCTCCGGGCGGCTGGTGCCGCTGGCCGGCATCGCCACCATCGAGCGGCGTGTCGGCCCGCTGACGGTGGCGCATCAGGGCCAGCTCCCCGCCGTCACCATCGGCTTCAACACCGCCCCCGGCGTGGCGCTGGGCGATGCCACCCAGGCCATCGCGCAGGCCGAGCGGGAACTCGGCCTGCCGCCGACCATCGTCTCCGGCTATGCCGGCACGGCGCAGATCTTCCAGGAGGCCTTGGCCGGCCAGGGCATGCTGCTGCTGGCCGCCGTGCTGATCATGTATGTGGTGCTGGGCGTGCTCTACGAGAGCCTGGTCCATCCGCTGACCATCCTCTCCGGCCTGCCGCCCGCCGCCCTCGGTGCGCTGGCGACGCTCTGGCTTTTCGGGCTGGAGCTCTCGGTCATCGCCGTGATCGGCGTGCTGCTGCTGATCGGGCTGGTGAAGAAGAACGCCATCATGGTGGTGGATGTGGCGCTGGCCCGGCAGCGCGCCGGCGACGACCCGCTGACGGCCGTGCGCGAGGCCAGCATCCTGCGCTTCCGCCCGATCATGATGACGACGCTGGCCGCCGCCGCCGGCGCGTTGCCGATCGCCGCCGGCTGGGGCGCCTCGGCGGAGTTGCGGCAACCACTGGGCCTCGCGGTGGTGGGCGGCCTGGCCGTCTCGCAGGCGCTGACGCTGTTCGTGACGCCGGTGCTGTTCCTGGCCTTCGAAGGGCTGGCGCGGCGCTTCAGCCGCAGCCCGGCGGTGCCGCAGGCGGCCGAGTAAGCGGGCGCGGCGTCGCGCCGCGCTTTCCGCCCCCGAGTACAGGCTCTCCGCCGCCTGCCGCCCTGCCCTCTCCGGATCGCAGCGCCGGACGAGCGGCGCAGGCGCACGCGAAGCCTGTCTAATTTTTTGTGGTGATCTCGATTATATATGCGCCCCCAAAATTGGTCCGACGCTGCAGGAAACCTGCTCAAGATCTTGGTTTCAAAGAGATTATCCCCAGAGAGCCGCAACGGTCGCAAACAAAGATGTGCATTGCGGACAAAGATTGAACATTGATCCAATTATCTGAACCTGGCCGGCAGCCTCCGTGCGGCTACCAGCCACGTGGCCATCGGGTCGGTGGAGTCGTAAGACATGAATGACGTGCCTGGGATCGCAACCTGGCTCAGAGGCTCTGGCGCGATGCCCGAGGAAGCCGGCAAGCTGCCGCGCCGCGCCGCGCCGAAGCCGTGGCGCACCGGCGCGCGGCTGGGGGTGCGCTGGTGGCTCGGCGCGCTGGCCTGCCTGCTGGCGGCGGCGCTCGTTCTGCGGATCCCCGCATTCTTCCCGGTCGGGCTGACACCGGATGAAGGGCTCTACATGGTGCAGGCGCGCGAATGGCTGCGCGGCGGCTGGCCCTACGTCGCCGTCTGGGACATGCACCCGCTGGGCGCGCCCGCCCTGTTCGCCGCCACCTTCGCCCTGCTGGGCGAAAGCCTGTTCAGCATTCGCCTGCTCGGCGTCTTCTCAGTCACCGCGACTGCCCTTGCCCTGATCCTGGCGGTGCGGGCGGCCGGCGGCTCGCGCGGCACCGGCTTCGCCGCCGGGCTGATCTATGGCGGCCATTCCCTGCTGCTGAACGGCTCTCCCACCAATACCGAAATTCTCTTCGCACCCTTCGTCACGCTGGGCATGGCGGCGGCGCTGCGCAGCTGCCGTCGGCTCCTCCAGGGCGGCGCCCCGCCGGGCTGGCAGGACATGCTGCTGATCGGCCTGCCGATCGGCCTCGCCCTGGTGATCAAGAGCATCGTGGTGATGGAAGGCTCCGCGGCCTTCCTGCTGGTTGTCGGCGTGGCCTGGCGCTGCGGGGCCCTGTCGGTGCCGCGGCTGCTCGGCCTGGCGCTCTGCTATGCCGTGATCTGCGCCACGCCGACGCTGCTGGCGGGCCTGCCCTATCTGCTTCGGGGCGAGCTGGCCGCCTATGTGCATGCCAACTTCGTCGCGCCGGCGCATTACCTCTCGGACGGCGCCTCGCGCTCCGAGGCGCTCCGCCAGACCGCCCTCGCCCTGCTCGGCTGTGCCTGGGTCTTCGCCCTGGGGGCGGTGGCGCTGCTCACCCTGACCTGGAAGACCAGCCGGGAGCGGCGCCCGGTGGCCGCCTGGCTGCTGGTGCTCGCCGGCCTGCTCTGGTTCGCCGCCGCTACCCTCGGGGTCATCGCGCCGCGCAAATTCTACGACCACTACTTCCTGACCTGGCTGCCGCCGCTCGCGCTGCTCGGCGCCGTCGGCGCGCGGCAGCTCGCACGCAGCCTGCAGCCGGCCCCGGCGACCCTCGCCTTCGCTGTGGTGGTGCTGACCGCAACACTCTCGCCCTGGTCCTCAGGCCTGGCCGAGCGGGTCCGCACCGGCTTCGGGCTGCGCAATCCGGTGGTGGAGGTGGCGAAGAGCGTCGCTGCGGCGATCCGCCCGGGTGATCCGATCTACGTGGTGAACGAAGATCCCATCATCTACATCCTGGCGCAGGCCGCCGTACCGACCCCTTACGTCTTCGCAGAACATCTCGCCGATCAGACGGACAGCCGGCTGGGCGAGGAGTCCAATCCCGCGATGATCGACCAGGACGCGGAGGTCGCGCGCATCCTTGGCGAGCGCCCCCGCGCCATCGTGCTGCATCGTGGCCGCTGGGCTTTCCTGCGCCCCCGCTCCGCAGCGCTGATCGCCGAAGCGCTCGCGAACGACTATGTCCAGGCGGGCATGGTGGAGGCGGCGGGCGGCACGGTGGAAATCTGGCGCCGCCGCTGAGCGCGGCTTCTCAACGCCGCCCGCGGACGATCCCCGCGCCGACATCCTTCGGCAGCCGGGCGGCCAGCGGCGCGGCGCTGAGGGTCAGCAGCGCGCCCACCAGGAAGCCGGCGGTGAAGTCCGGCATGGCCGCCATTGTCCGCCCGCCCAGCGCGACGCTCGTCTGCAGCACCGCCGAGGCCACCGCCACCCCGAGCGCCTGCGGCAGCTGCTGCGCCGTGCTGTAGAGGCTGGTGGCGGCCGAAAGCTTCTCCTGGGGGACGTCGGCATAGGCCAGGGTGTTGAGCGTGGTGAAGTGCAGCGAGCGGAACAGGCCGCCCACCAGCAGCACCATGAACACCGCCGCCGTCGGCCAGCCCGGCCGGAAGGCGGCGCAGGCGGCGATCGCCGCCGAGGCACAGACCGCGTTCCAGACCAGAACGTTGCGGAAGCCGAAGCGGCCGAGCGCGAATTTCGCCATCGGCTTCATGGCGAAGGCGCCGAGCGCGGTGGCGAAGCTGATCATGCCGCTCTGCGCCGCGCTGGCGCCGAAGCCGAGCTGCAGTGTCAGCGGCACCAGGAAGGGCACCGCCCCGGCGCCCACGCGAAAGATCACCCCCGCGACATTGGGGACGCGGAAGCTGGGGATGGCCATCAGGCTGAAGTCCAGCGCCGGGTTCCGCGCCCGCAGGCAGTGCCGCACGGCGATGACGGTCAGCACCAGCCCGAGCACGAGCATTCCCTCCGCCACGCCGCCCGGCACCAGGCCGCGGCCGAGCGTCTCGAAGGCGAACATCAGGCAGGCGAGCGCGGCGCCGACCAGCGTCAGCCCGCGCAGGTCCGGCGGCGGCGGCAGGCTGGCCGGCAGCGCGGGGATGATGCGCCAGACCAGCAGGAGGCCAAGCAGGCCCACCGGGATGTTGATCCAGAACACCGCCCGCCAGGAGATCAGGTCGGTCAGCAGGCCGCCCACCGGCGGGCCGAGCAGCGGGCCGAGCAGGCCGGGCATGGTCAGCCAGGTGGTGACGGAGAGAAGCTCCTCCTTGCGGATGCGGCGCAGCAACAGCAGGCGCCCGACCGGCACCATCATCGCCCCGCCCAGGCCCTGGAGCACGCGCGCCGCCACCAGCTCCGCCAGCCCGCCGGACAGGCCGCACAAGGCCGAGGCCAGGGTGAAGGTGGCGATCGCCCCCATGAAGACCTGCTTCGCGCCGAAGCGGTCCGCCACCCAGCCGCTGAGCGGAATGAAGACGGTGAGCGCCACCAGGTAGGAGGTGATCGCCACCCCCATCACCAGCGGGTCCTCGCCGAGCGAGCGCGCCATCGCCGGCAGGGCGGTGGCCACCACGGTGCCATCGAGGTTCTGCATGAACAGGGCGCTGGCCACGATGGCGGCCATCACCCGGGGATCGGGAAGCTTGGGCTCGGGGGGTGTCGAATCGTCACGCACGCGCTCAGGCTACGCCGCGGCGGCGGCGGCGGCCATGACCCACCGGCGGCGGGCCGCAATGCACGCCGCACGGGGCCCCGGCCTCCGGGAGGCTCCGCCTCCCGGCCCCTCCGCCAGAAACCTGAGGTTCCCGGACCTCCCCTCAGAACTGGAAGTAGACGAACTCCTTGACGTCGGCCATCAGCGCCAGGGCGAGCAGGAAGGCGGCCGCGGCGGTGCAGGCGGAGGCGACGCGCGGCCGGAAGCGCAAGGCGCGCCAGCGCTGCGGCTCGTCTGGCGCCGCCGCCCGGCCGTCCACGATCTCCTGCGTGTTGGGCGCGGCAAAGATCACCAGCAGCGCGCCGCCCAGGATCAGCAGGCTCAGCGTGCCGCTCAGCAGCGCCATGCCGCCGGTGATCGCCACCACCCCGCCCGGGCCGTCCTGCAGCGCGGCGCCGAGCAGCGCGGCCGTGCCGGGCTGCAGGGTGCCGTTCAGCCCGGCCATGCCGCCCAGCACCGCCATCGCGGCGCCAAGGTCCGGCGCGGCGAAGAACACCCAGGCGACCATCACCGCCAGCAACGTCAGCGCCTGCGCCGCGCGCGGGCCGAGACGCCCGCCCTGCCCGGCCGATCGCCAGGCATGGTTCGCCAGCAGATAGGCGCCGTGCAGCCCGCCCCAGATCACGAAGGTCCAGCCCGCGCCGTGCCACAGCCCTCCCAGCAGCATGGTGACCATCAGGTTGGCGTGCCGCCGCAGCGCGCCGCGCCGGCTGCCGCCGAGCGCGATGTAGACGTAGTCCCGCAGGAAGCGCGACAGCGTCATATGCCAGCGGCGCCAGAAGTCGATGATGGAGGTCGCTCTGTAGGGCGAGTTGAAGTTGTAGGGGAACTGGACGCCGAACATGCGGGCGAGGCCGATCGCCATGTCGGAATAGGCGGAGAAGTCGAAATAGAGCCCGACGGAAAAGGCGACCGTGCCGAGCCACGCTTCCAGCAGGCCGGGCGGCACCGCCGCCGCGCCCTGGAAGACTGGCGTGGCCAACGCCCCGACGGGATCGGCGATGACGAGCTTCTTGAGCAGCCCGATGGCGAAGAAGGCCACCCCCGCCGCCACGTCCTCCGGCTGGAAGCGGTAGATGGCGCGCCGGTGGAACTGCGGGATCAGTTCGTGGTGGTGCACGATCGGGCCGGCGATCAGGTGCGGGAAGAAGGTCACGAACAGCGCATAGTCGAGGAAGCTGTAGTCCTCGGCGCGGCCGTTCCGCGTGTCCACGAGATAGGCGATCTGCAGGAAGGTGTAGAAGGAGATGGCCAGCGGCAGCACCACGCCGCCGACCGCGAATTCCAGCCCGGTCAGCGCCGTGACGTTGTCGGCGATGAACAGCGCGTATTTGTACCAGGCGAGCAGGCCGACATTGGCTGCGACGCCGAGCAGCATCAGCGTCTTCGCCTGCCCCGGCGCGCGCGCGCGGATGGCGCCGATGCGCCGGCCCAGCGCATAGTTCACCAGCAGCGAGCCGAGCAGCAGGCCGAGATAGGTCAGGCTCCACCAGCCGTAGAAGACCAGCGAGGCCGCGAGCAGCCAGAGCCGCGCCGGCCGCATGTCCCGCAGGCCGCCAAGCAGGAAGAACCCGGCCAGGGTCACCGGCAGGAAGAGCAGGATGAAGACGTGGGAGTTGAACAGCATGGCGCTCAGCTCCCCGCCTGTCCGGCCATGGCGCGGGCGATGAACTCGGTGAAGGGCGTATGGTGGGGATAGAGGAGATGCACCGGGTCGGCGAAGCGCTCGTCACCCCAATCCAGCGCACGGCCATCCAGCAGCAGGGTCTCGGGTTGCCGCAGCGCCGCCCGCATGTCGCGCAGCCAGGTCTCGACCAGGGTGCCGTCAGGGTCGAAACGCTCGCCCCATTCCGGCATCACGGGCAGACTGGCAACGACCAGCCGCGCCCCCCGTGACGTCACCGCCTCCTCCAACGCGGCGAGCCCCTCGTAGCAGACCGGATCGAAGGCCGGCGCGGGGCGCCAGAAATGCGGCTTGCGCAGGATGCTGGAGCCGCGGCCGTCCAAGGCGACGGCCTCCGGCCCGGGCGGCAGGTTCTCCTGCTCGATCGCCTCGCGCGCCAGATAGATCGGGCGGAGGCCGGTGATGTAGGGCAGCCAGGAGGGCACCTCACCGCCGAGATAGGCGCCGCCGAGATGCGGGTCGAAAAAGGCGCGCTGGCTGGCGGGGCAGGCCTCGAAGTCGCGCGGCGCGACGACGGCGAGCACCGTGTCCACCCGCGGCATGCGCTCCAGCAGAAACTCGGCCATATAGGCGGTCTGGTCGATATGCAGGTAGCAGGGCGCGGCATTGAGCGCCCGCGTGCCGGGCAGGCGCCGCTCCAGCAGCGGCATGTCCAGGTTGCGCCAGGTGGCCGAGGAACCGATGGCGAAAAGCGTGAACTGCTCGAGCGGCACCTCACGCAAATAGGCGAACTTCTCGTCGATGCACCAGGTGGCGGCGAGTGGCGGCGGCGGCAGCAGCCCCTTGCGTGCCAGCGCCACATGCGCCGCAGCGGCGGCGGCGATCCCGCCCAGCACCAGCAGCAGGAAGGCAGAGAGGAAGCGCATGGCCGGCCGGCCGGCGCGGCGCGGCGCCCGGTCGGCGGAAGCGGTTCCGTTGCGCAGGGAAGATCCTTGATCGGACACTGTCGGCCCCTTCGGTCGGGCGCGCATGCAGCAGAGCTGCGCGGCGCATCTCGGTTCGGGTCGGCGGAATCGGAAGAAGCGGGCGCCATCGCATTGGCGGCGCACAGGGTCGTCGGTGTGGAGGGAGTGGACTCGACGCGGCGGATCAGCCCCGCCGGAGGCAGGCGATGCCTGCCCTTTCCTGGCCACGCGACGACTGGAACGGGTGATCTATGGCGGACTGGCCGCCCCGGAGGCGGTCGCCGGGAAACATGGATGTTCCATGGAATTTTTCTAACATTATGGACAGAATTGCTCAATCGGCACTCTGCGCCCAGGACGCGTTGTACGGACACGTTCATGGGAGCAATACCCTCCGGTCACCAGGTCAGGCTTTCGGCCTGCTCGCCAGAGAGTTCCTCATGACCTTCCGGCAGTCCTAACGAGGATGTGAGGATGGCCTGCACCTCACGGACAAGAAAGCGGTCGCGAGGCCGAACAATTCACGGCAAGCTCGGCCTTGCCTTTTGCTTCCGTGGTGCGGCGTCTCTCTCGCGGGGAGCGGCGCGGTGCTGGCAATGATTTGCACGCGATCACGGTCACTCCGCCAAGCCGGCGTCTTGACGCGGGAATCTTCTGTGCGAAGGGTTCGCCATGCTCTCCCGCCTGCATACGCCTGACAGCTCCCAGCCCCGCCCGGGGGCCGATTCTGCCGGACCGGCGCGGCAAGC
Source organism: Roseomonas sp. E05 (assembly GCF_030063475.1). Classification (GTDB taxonomy): domain Bacteria; phylum Pseudomonadota; class Alphaproteobacteria; order Acetobacterales; family Acetobacteraceae; genus Pseudoroseomonas. The sequence continues at coordinate 53,057 of NZ_JASIRT010000002.1, read as the reverse complement.
ACGCCCCGCCCCGCCGAAGCCGGAGCTGCCGAAGCCTGCCCCCGAGCCCGCGACCGCGCAGCATCCGCTTGATCCTGCGCTCACTGGCGAGTTCGGCCCGCAGCCCGCCACCAGCGAGCGCCGCCGCGCCATCCTGCCGCAGGCCCGCGCCGCCCTGCAGGACCCGGCCCTGCGGCAGGCCTACGAAGCTTTCGTGCGCGCCGCCACCGACCTCGCCGAGGCCGGCATGGTGTTCGAAATGGTGCATCGCAGCGGCCCGGACGGGGAAATGGCCCCCCGCGAGCCGCGTGGCCTCTCCGTGGCGGCGGTGCCCGAGGCAGGCATCGAGAAGGACTGCCTCACGGTCGTGCTGATGGGCGTGGGTTTCTGGGAATTCCTGCCCGGCTTCTTCTATGGCAGCGAGCGGGTGATCGAGGGCCGCCGCATCGCCATGGATGTCGGCAGCTTCCGCTTCGTCGAGAGCACGCCCTCCGGCGATGCCGAGATCGTCGGCCAGACCGAGGCCGGGCCGCTGGCGCAGTACATGCGCATCGACGTCAGCGGCGATGGGCTGCTGAAATCGCTGGCCATCAGCAATGCGGCGTTGGGAGGCGCCTTCGTCGTGGCCTATCGCGCCTATATCGAGGTGCTGGCCGGCTGCCCTTACAAGATGCTGCATCCCTATCGGCAGCTCAGCGCGCCCGTCGCCGTGCCTGCGGCCAGCCAGGTGCAGCCGCAGCAACCGCAGCCGCCGCGGCCTGCGCCCCCGCGCCCGGCGGCCCCCCTGAGCGCGCGCCGCTCCACCCCGGAGCCTGGCCGCCACCCCGGCCTGGTCTGGGGCTGGCTGGCCGTGCCTCCCGCCCTGGCCGCCGCCTATCTGCTGGGAATGCTGGCCACCGGCCAGGACGCCCCGCCCGCCCCCGCCGTGCCCGCGCGGCCGCCCGCCGCTGAAGCGCCGCCGCCGCGCGCGCTGCCGGCCGAGCCCGAGCGCCCCGCGGCGCCGCCCACCGCGCCGGAAGCAACCCTGGCCACGCCGCCCTCGTCGCGCGGCGGCGAGGCGGATCTTCCGCTGCCGCCCCCGCCCGCGCCTCCCCCACCCGATCTCGCCACGGGGGCACCCAGCCCGGCCCCCGCGCCCAGCCCGGCGCCGGTGCAACCCGAGCCGGCGCCGTCCTCACCCCCGGCCGCCCAGACTCCTGCCAGCGAGCCGCCCCCGGCTGCCCAGGCCCCTGTCAGCGGCCAGCTCGGCGGCATGTGGCGCCCCGGGATCGTCACCCAGGACTCGAACGTGCGCGCGGCGCCCTTCGGGGGAGCGCCGATCCTGCGGGTCGTGCCGGGCGGAACCCCGGTCCGCATCATCGAGAACAGCGAGGGCTGGCTGCGTGTCGCCTTGCCGGATGGGACCATGCTTGGCTGGGTTTATGGCGGCCTGATCCAGTAGGGGGCAGGCCAGGCGCCTGGGGCGGCGAGTTCCTCGCCTCCGGCAGCGAAGGAGACTGGTGCTCGCGCCGCCACCGGCGGCGAATCCCATGCGGGCTACCCCGATGGGGTCATGATTCTCTGCCTCAACGGCCCACGAATCCGTTACACTTCCCAGCACGCCGGGGAAGGCAGCAGAGACTCCCGCCCCGGCCAGCTTTTACGGGACCGCCCGAAGGGGGCTCAGCGCAATGCGCGGCGTGCGTCGCGCGTCGCAAGGAGGCCACAAGGCGGCTCCGCCCTGCGGGGGAAGCGGCGATCGCGGGTACACACAGTCCGGGGAGGTCCAGAAGTTTCCATGGGGGACATGCCCGGCTCTCCTGCCCTACAGAGTCCCGCCAAGGTGTGGCCCGGCCTGCGGGGTGGCCGCGGATGATAGGGTTGCGCTCCTCATCGGCCGCCACCGGGGCGCAGCACCCCGCCCGGGGTGGGCGATCCGGCCCGCCAGGAACACCCGGCGAGGCCGCCTTCGGCGCACTGGCGCAACTGGCCGCCGACGCCTTCGATCTGTCGATGGCCGCCATCCATCTGCCTCCCGGGGCGAGGCCGGCCGTGCTGGCCTGGGTCGGGCTGCATCAGGCCGACCTGCCGGAGGCGGCCGCCTTCGCCGCACGGGTCCTGCGCGAGGCGAAGCTCCTGGTCGTGACCGACGCCGGGCAGGGTCCCCGCCGGGCCACGAATTCCCAGGCGGCCGGCGTGCCGGCCATCCGCTTCTGCGCGGGGGCACCGTTGGAGCGGGAGGGGCAGCCGGTCGGCGCCCTCTGCGTCTTCGATACGCAGCCACGCCCCGGCGGCCTGAGCGCACGGCAGGTCCGGCTGCTGCGGGGCCTCGCTGCGCAGGCCAGCACTCTGCTCGCGCCGCAGCGCGGCGCCGAACCCGCGGTGCCGGGGCAGCCCCGCTCCGCCAGCGCATCCGAGTACGCCATCATCACCACCGACCTGGACGGCCGCGTGACGGGCTGGAACCCCGGCGCGGAGCAGCTCTTCGGCTGGAGCCGTGCGGAGATGCTGGGGCGCGGCATCAGCCGCCTCTTCAGTGCCGAGGATGTCGAGGAAGACCGGCCGCAGGCCGGGATGCGCCGGGCTGCCGAGGAAGGCGCGCGCGCAGAGCACGACCGGCGCCTGCGGCAGGATCGCGGCCGCTTCTGGGCCGGGAGCGAGGTGACGTCGCTGCGCAGTGCGGAAGGCGAGCATGCCGGCCACGTCAAGATGCTGCATGCCGGCGGCGAGGCGCCGCGGACGGCGGACTACGAAACGCTCCTCGCCGCCCAGCAGGTGGTGATGCGCGGCCCTGGAAGCGCACTGACGATCTGGCGGGCGGTGGTCTCCGCCGCCATGGGGGTGATCGGCGCGGCGGAAAGCGCCTGCGTGGAGACGCCGGAAGGTGACGAGCTGATCTACCGCGCGGTGGGCGGTCCCTGCGCCGTGGGGACGCGCATCCCCCGCCAGGGAACCCTGTCCGGCCGCTGCCTGGACGAACGCCGCATGCTGCTGTGCAACGATGTCCTGGCCGATGCGCGCCTCGACCACGCCCTGCACCGGAAGCTCGCGATCAGCGCGGTCATCGCCGTGCCCGTGCCACGCCGCGACGGCTTCGCCGCGGTGCTGAAGCTGGCCTCCAGCCGGCGCGACGCCTTCACCGAGCAGGATGCCGCGCTGGCGCAACTCCTGGTCGGCATCATCAGCGGCGGCTTGAGCAGCCTGGCCGAGGAGCACTTCCTCCAGGCGCTGCGGAACAGCGAGACGCGGCTGCGCCTGATGGCCGACAGCGTGCCGCAGATCGTCTGGCAGGCGGACGCGGAGGGGCGGCTGGACTTCCTCAACCGGCGCTGGACGGAGTTCACCGGCCTCTCGGTCGAGGAGGGCCTCGCGGGCCGTTGCCTGCTCGACCTCCTGCATCCCGACGACGTGGCGCCGACGCTGGATGCCTGGCGGGAAGCGCAGGCGGCGGGCGGCGGCTTCCGCGTCAACCACCGCCTGCGCACCGCCACCGGCGACTATCGCTGGCTGCTCACTGTCGGCGAACCCCACCGCGACCCGCATACCGGCGAGATCCTGCGCTGGTTCGGCGGCTCGACCGATGTGGATGCGGAGCACCGCGCGCAGGAAACCATCCGGCAACTCAAGGACACGCTGGAAGAGCGCGTCGAGGAGCGCACCCGGGAACGCGACCGCATCTGGCGGCTCAGCCGCGACATGCTCGGCATCGCCGATGCGCGCGGCACCCTGCTCAGCGTCAACCCGGCCTGGACGCGGATTCTCGGCTGGGGCGAGGCCGAGCTTCTCGGGCGCAACCCGGACTGCCTGACCCATCCGGAGGACCGCGCGGCGATGCATGCCGAGATCGCGCGCCTCCTGGCCGGCGAGGAGGCGCTGCACCACGAGAGCCGTCTGCGCACCGCCTCCGGCGACTATCGCTGGGTCTCCTGGAGCGCTTCCGCCGAGAGCGGGCTGCTCTACCTGGTCGGGCGGGACGTCACGGCGGAAAAGGACCAGGCGCTCGCCCTGGCCCAGGCCGAGGAGCAGCTCCGGCACTCGCAGAAGATGGAGGCGGTGGGCCAGCTCACCGGCGGGCTGGCGCACGACTTCAACAACCTGCTCGCCGGCATCATCGCCGGGCTGGAGATGCTGCAGACGCGCGTCGCCCAGGAGCGGTTCAAGGAGCTGGACCGTTACATCCGCCTCGCCCGCGGTGCCGCCGACCGCGCTGCCGCCCTCACCCATCGCCTCCTCGCCTTCTCGCGGCGGCAGGCGCTCGATCCCCAGCCGACGGACCTGAACCGGCTGGTAAGGGAGATCGAGGAGCTGATCCGCCGCACCGTGGGGCCGGCCATCAGGGTCGAGATCGCCACCGCCGCGGATCTCTGGCTGACGCACTGCGACCGGCACCAGATCGAGAACGCCCTGCTGAACCTCTGCATCAACGCGCGCGATGCCATGCCGGACGGCGGCCGGCTGGTCATCGGCACGGAGAACGCCGATTTCCGCTATGGCAGGCCGCCGGCGCGGGACCTGAAGCCCGGGCAGTATGTCGCCCTCCGCGTGACCGACACCGGCACCGGCATGCCGCCGGAGGTGGTCGAGCGCGCCTTCGACCCCTTCTACACCACCAAGCCGCTCGGCCAGGGCACCGGGCTCGGGCTCTCCATGGTCTACGGCTTCGCGCGGCAGAGCGGCGGGCAGGTCCATATCGCCAGCGAGCCGGGCCGCGGCACCATGGTGGAGATTGACCTGCCGCGCTACCGCGGCACCGCCGGCGATCAGGGCAGCGGCAAGGGCGCGGCACCCCTCGGGCGGGCCCGGCGCAACGAGACCGTGCTGATCGTGGATGACGAACCGGTCATCCGCATCCTGATGGCGGAAGCGCTGCGCGAGGTTGGCCACACGGTTCTCGAGGCGCAGGACGGGGCGGCCGCCCAGCTCATCCTGGAAGGGGATGCACGGGTGGATCTGCTGCTGACCGATGTCGGCCTGCCCGGGGGAATGAACGGACGGCAGCTCGCCGATGCCGCGCGGGTGCGGCGCCCCGAGCTGAAGGTGGTGTTCATCACCGGCTTTGCCGAGAAGGCGGCAGTCGGCAGCGCCACGCTGGACCCTGGCATGGAGGTGATGACCAAGCCCTTCACCATGCGGGACCTCGCGGCGAAGATAGGCGCAGCGCTGCGGCGAAGCCGGCGCTGACCGCCGCCCGGACCGCGCCGGCCTCGCCGCAGCGCCTGGGTTCATGGCACGGCCCCTCCGGGGGGGGGGCCGGCGGAGCGGGAGGCGCGCATGACCATCATCCTGACGCTGCTGGACCTGGCGGGCATCGTGGCGCTGCTGCTCTGGGGGGGGTGCTGGCCTCGGCGCTGGGCGGGCGTGGCGTGGTGGGACCGGAGGCGGTGCTGGTGCTGGGCGCCAATCTCGGTCTCGCCGCCTCGCTGTTCCTGACCGAGGATCAACGGGCGGCGCGGCGGCTGGCGGAGGAAAAGGAGCAGTTCCGCACCATCGAGCTGGCGGCGATGCAGGCGCATTTCGCCGCCCTGCGTGGCGGCCGTGGCGGCCTCGCCGAGGTGGATACGTTGCACCTGGACCTGATCCGCGACCTCAAGCGCGTCAACGCGCATCTGGTGGAGGCCGCGGCTTATCCGGTGCTGCGCAGCGCGGGTGCCCTGCTGCCGACGCGGGTGGCGCCGGAACCCTAGTGTCCTGATCGCACAGTCCTTCGGACTACGCGAACTTCGCGATCGGGACACTAGCCGGCGCTGCGCTCCAGCAACTCGATGCGAACGCCATCCGGGCCCTCGATGAAGGCGATCTTGATCCCGGGGCGCGGGCTGCTCGGCTCGGCGAGGAAGCGCACGCCCCTGCCCTTCAGCTCGGCGACGATGCCGTCGAAGCCGGTGACGGCGAGGCCGATATGCTCGATGCCGACAAAGGGCGCGGGCGGTGCCGCCACCGTGCTGGCCGGCACCTGCTCGATGAACAGCGCCAGGCCGCCCAGGTCCATGACGATGCGCAGCGCCTCGCCGTTCTTCACCCGGGTGACCTCGGTGGCCTCCAGCACCTCGGCGTAGAAGCGGGCCGCCGCCTCCGGGTCGGGGCTGCGGAGATGGATGTGATCGCTCTTGAAGCGTGCCATGCGGCGGTTCCTTCCGTGGGGTGGGACTGGCGGATTCGCCCGGCGAGTGTCCCGGCGATCGGGCCGGATGGGAAGCCGCCGCCGCGTTCAGGCACCGCCGCGCGGTTCCGGCAGCCCCTGGGCCAGCAGGCGGTCCTTGGCGGCGCGGCCGGCGTCGAGGTGCCGCCGCATCAGCGCGGCCGCGGCCTCCATCTCCCTTGCCTCCACCCGGTCGAGGATGGCCAGGTGCTCGCGGAACTGGCTCACCAGCCGCTCCTGGTCGGCGGCGATGACATAGCCGATCAGCCGCCGCAGCCGCGTCAGGCGCTGCGCCGCATCGGCGAAAAAGCGGTTGTTGGAGGCCTGCATCAGCGCCAGGTGGAAGCCGGAATTGGCCTCGAAGGCCTCACGCGGCCCGAGGCTGCGGGGGTCCCGCGCCGCCAGCGCCGCCTGCTCCCGCCGCAGCCGCGCGGCGACAGCGGCCGGCAGGGCGAAGCCGGGGTCCAGCAGCGCCGCGGGCTCGATGGCGCGACGGAAGCGGTAGGCCTCGTCCTGGCCCGCCTGCCCCTCGATCAGCGGCAGGAAGCGCCAGCCGCCCGCCGGGCTGCGCTCGATCCATCCCTCGCCCGCCGCCTGTTGCAGCACGCGCTCGATGACGGCGCGCGGGGCGCCGTAGCGACGCGCGAGATCGGCGGCGCCGACCAGCTCCGGCAGTGCGCCGGCCAGCCGCTCCCGCGCCAGCCGCCAGTAGAGGCGTTCCGCCTCCGCTTCCTCCGCATCCAGCGGAATGGCCGCCTCGCCCGCCTCGGGCAGCCGCCGCAGCACCAGCCGGCGCGCCTCCCGCTCCAGCACGCCCAGTTCGGCCAGCAGGGCAATGGCGCCGCGCACCGGTGCGCGGGAGGTGCCGACGGCGCCGGCGAGCATGGTCTCGGTCAGCCGCAGGCCGGGCTCGGCCGCACTGGTCCGCAGATGCGCGAGGATGGCGCGGGCGAGCTTGCGGTGCAACGTGACGGCAGGCGGACGCGACATGAAAGCCCCGGCGGATCGGCGGCGCGGGCGACGCATGCCGCCACCGCCTTGTGCCTTCTATACCGATAAACTACAGGATGCCAGCGATGCGGCCGCCGAGGCCCGCCCCGGAGGAAGCATGCCGTCCAGCCCATCCGCCGTTCCCACCACCCTTCTGGAGGGCATCTTCGGCCGGTGCCGGATCGTGGACCTGCGCGCCGCCGCCGGCCCTGCCCTGACGCGCATGCCCTGGTGCCACCGCGTTCTGCTGGAGAACCTGCTGCGGCAACCCGAGCCGGAGGTGCGCACCACCGGCCGCCAAGCGCTGCTGGACTGGCTGGAGACCGGCACCAGCGCGGCGGAGATCCCCTTCGCGCCGCTCCGCATCCTGATGCACGACACCACCTGCGGCCCGGCGCTGGTGGACATCGCCGCCATGCGCGACGCGCTGGCCGAGGCCGGCGGCGATCCCGCCCTGCTCAACCCTTCCGTGCCGGTCGCGACCTCGACCGACCACTCGCTGGCGGTGGACATCTCCGCCGCGCCGGATGCGCTCGCGTGCAACATGGCGCGCGAGATGGAGCGCAACGCCGAGCGCTACCGATTCATGAAGTGGGCGGCGCAGGCGGTGCGCGGCTTCCGCGTCTTTCCGCCGGGCACCGGCATCATGCACACCATCAACCTGGAGCGGCTGGCCACCGTCATCACCACCGAGCAGCGGGACGGCGCCACCTGGGCGGTGCCGGACACGCTCGTCGGCACCGATAGCCACACGCCGATGATCAACGGCATCGGCGTGCTGGGCTGGGGCGTCGGCGGCATCGAGGCCGAGGGGGTGATGTTCGGCGTGCCGGTCTCGCTGCGGGTGCCCGAAGTGTTCGGCGTGCGGCTGAGCGGCGCGCTGCCGGAGGGCAGCTTCGCCACCGACTTGGCGCTCGCGGTGACGGCATTGCTGCGCAAGGCAGGGGTTGCAGGCGAGTTCGTCGAGTTCTTCGGGCCGGGGCTGGGCTCATTGACGGCCGGGCAGCGCGCGGTGGTGGCCAACATGGCGCCGGAATACGGTGCCACGACCGGCATATTCCCGATCGACGGGCAAACCCTGGCCTATCTGCGCGCCACCGGGCGGGACGCCGCACAGGTCGCCCTGGTCGAGACCTATGCGAAGGCGCAGGGCCTCTGGCACGACCCGGCCAATGCGCCACGCTACACGAGGACCCTGGAGCTGGACCTCTCGACGCTGGGCCCTTCCCTCGCCGGGCCGCGCCGGCCGCAGGACCGCCTGGCGCCCGCCGAAGTGCCCGCCGCGCTGGCGGCGAACGGCACCGCCGCCAGTGGCGAGCCGTCCGGCGGCATTCCCTCCGATGCCGTGGCGATCGCGGCGATCACCTCCTGCACCAACACCTCCGACTTCGCATTGCTGGCCGCCGCCGGGCTGGTGGCCCGGCGCGCGCGGGAACGGGGGCTGGCGGTGCCGGACTGGGTGAAGACCTCCCTCACCCCCGGCTCGCCCTCGGCCGAGCGGCGGCTGCGGCGGGCGGGGCTGCTGGCGGACCTCGAGGCGCTGGGCTTCGGCATCGCCGGCTATGGCTGCGCCACCTGCATCGGCAATTCCGGCCCGCTGCTGCCCGCCCTGCAGCGGGCGATGGAGCAGAACGGCCTGAAGCCGGTTGCGGTGCTCTCCGGCAACCGCAACTTCCCTGGCCGCGTGCACGCGCAACTGGAAGCGGGGCTGCTCGCCTCCCCGCCGTTGGTGGTGGCCTATGCGCTGGCCGGCAGGGCGTGCCTCGACGTCACCCGCGATCCGCTGGCGCGGGACGCCGGCGGGCACCCGGTCTTTCTGCGCGATCTCTGGCCGCACAGCAGCGAGATCGAGGCCGCCACCGCCGGGCTCGACCCGGCCGACATCGCCCAGGCCGGGGCCGCGGCCGATGCCTCCGCCAGCTGGGCGGCGCTGGAGGCCCCGGCGACGCCGCGCTTTCCCTGGGACCCGGCCTCGACCTATCTGCGCCGTCCGCCCTTCGTGCGCTTCGCCCGGGGTGAGGCTGCGGCGAGCGGCACACTGCAGGCGCACCCCTTGATGGTGCTCGGCGACGACATCACCACCGATCACATCTCCCCCGCCGGCGCCATCGCGCCCACGAGCGATGCGGCGGCCTGGCTGGTGGAGCATGGCGAGGACCCGCGCGACCTCAATGTCTATGCTGCCCGCCGCGGCAACTGGGAGGTGATGTTGCGCGGGCTGTTCGTGAACCGCACGGTGGTCAACCATCTGCGCGCCGGGCTGAAGCCGGGCCAGACGGTGTTTGCCCCCAGCGGCGAGGTGCTGCCGGTCTGGCGTGCCGCCGCCCGCTATGCCGAGGCCGGGCTGCCCGTGGTGCTGCTGGCCGGCGAGCGCTACGGCACCGGCTCCTCGCGCGACTGGGCGGCGAAGGGCGCGCAGCTGCTCGGCGCCCGCGCGGTGCTGGCCAGCAGCTTCGAGCGCATTCACCGCGCCAACCTGGTGGGCATGGGCGTGCTGCCGCTGAAGCTCCCCGCCGACTGGCACCCCGAGGCGCTGGGTCTCGCACCCGGCGACACGATCGAGCTGCGCTGGGATCTGGCGGCGCTCGCGCCGCGTGCGGAGGTTCCGATCGTCCTGCGGCGTGCCTCCGGCGAGCGGCGGGCGGCGGTCGCCACCGCCCTGCTCGACACCGCCCGCGAGGTCACGCTGGTGCAGGCCGGCGGCATGATCCCGCTGATTCTCCGCCGGGCACTGGAGGCCAGCCGGGCCGCTGCAGCTCGCCCGGCCTGACCGCCGGGCCGGCTGCAGCGAGGCGGCCGCCGGGCAGTGTGCTCCGGCGCCGCTGCCCCGGGGCGTACAGACCCTCCAGGCGCCCGGCTGCCTCCATCCGGCGCAGCCGGTGCCCAGCCTTGTGGCAAAGCCCGCCCGCGAAAGCGCCTCAAAAGGGAAAAACCGGCTTGCCTCTTTGTGTCCCGGCGGCTCCCATGCGGCCCGCCCGCCAGGGAGGCAGGCAAGAGGACAGGGAATGACGGGCGGAGCGGAAGCACGGCGGGCGAATCGTCCGCCGCACGCCCTGCTTCATCCCGGCCCATTGACTTCGGAAGACAGAGTCTGCTCATGCCCGCCATGTTTCTTGCCAATGCCCGCATCGTTGACGGCACCGCGCCCGAGCCGACTCCCCCGCAGGGGGTGGTGATCGAAGGCGGCCGTATCCGTGAGGTCTCGCCCGGCGCGCGCCCGCCGGCGGGGGCCGAGACGATCGACCTCGGCGGTCGTGTGCTGATGCCCGGGCTGATCGACTGCCACGTGCATGTTGTGGCGGTCGAGGCCAGCCTGGCACGCAACGCCATGCTACCGGATTCGCTGGTGGCTGCCCGCTCCATCCGCCTGCAGGGCGAAATGCTGATGCGCGGCTTCACCACCGTGCGCGATGTCGGCGGCGCCGATCTCGGCCAAGCGCTGGCGGTGGAGGAAGGCACGGTGCTCGGCCCGCGCCTGATCATCTCCGGCAAGGCGCTGAGCCAGACCGGCGGCCATTGCGACTTCCGCGGCCCCTTCGACGACACGCCGCCGCGCTTCTCCCGCCGCCTCGGCGCGCTCGGCCGGCTCTGCGACGGCGTGCCGGCCGTGCGGCAGGCGGCGCGCGAGGAGATCAAGGCCGGCGCCCGCTTCGTGAAGATCATGGCCAATGGCGGCGTCGCCTCGCCCACCGACCCGATCCACTTCCTCGGCTTCTCCCGCGAGGAGATCACGGCGGTGGTGGAGGAGGCAAGCAATGCCGGCACCTATGTCTCGGCGCATCTCTACACCGACGCGGCGATCCGCCGCGCCGTCGAGTGCGGCGTGCATTCGCTGGAGCACTGCAACCTGATTACCGCGGCGACAGCGCGCCTCGCCGCCGAGCGCGGTGCGGTGGCGGTGCCGACCCTCGTCACCTACGACAAGCTCTCCGAGGAGGGCGAGGCGCTGGGCATCGGCCCGGAGGCGGTGGCGAAAGTGGACGACGTGCGGCTCGCCGGGATGGAATCGCTTGCCATCATGCAGCGCGCCGGACTGCCCATGGCCTATGGCAGCGACCTGCTCGGGCCGATGCACCGCCACCAGTCCGAGGAATTCGTCATCCGCGGCCGGGTGATGCCGGCGCAGGCGGTGATCGCCTCGGCGACCTGGATTGCCGCGCGGCTCTGCCGCATGGAGGGCGAGATCGGCTGCGTCGCGCCTGGCGCGCATGCCGACCTGATCGTGGTGGACGGCGACCCGCTGGCGGACCTTTCGCTGCTGACCGGTCAGGGCCGCCACATGCCGCTGATCCTGAAGGGCGGCGCCGTGGTCAAGCAGGCGCGGTGGTGAGGCGGAAGTGCAGCCGATGACGAAGCAGCCCTTTGCACCGCGTGGCCCGGTCGTGCGGGAGCGGCCGTGATGGGCTCGCTCCTGCTCCGCCGCGCGTTCTATCGCGGCAGCATCGCCTTCGCCTTCCTGCTGATGCTGGCGCCGGTCCTGACCGTCATCACCATCAGCTTCTTCCGGCAGGAGATCGTCACCTTTCCGCCGGAGGCGCTGACGCTGCGCTGGTACGTCAATGCGTGGAGCCAGCAGGAATTCGCCCGCGGTTTCGTCACCAGCCTGCAAGTGGCGGCGCTGGCGACGCTGATCGGCGTGCCGCTCGGCACCGCCGCCGCGCTGGCGCTGCAGCGCAGCCGCATCCGCGGCAAGGGCGCGCTGAACGCGCTGCTGCTCGGGCCGCTGGCGGTGCCCGGCGTGGTCGGCGGCACGGCGCTGTTCATGTTCTACCTGCGCGCCGAGTTCTGGCTCGACCGCGACATCACCGCCACGCTGGAGGGGCTGGTCGCCGCGCATGTGCTGCTGACCATCCCCTGGTCGGTGCGGCTGGTCTCGGCCAGCCTCACCGGGCTTGACCGCTCGGCCGAGGAGGCGGCGGCCAATCTCGGCGCCCGGCCGCTGACGGTGTTCTGGCGCGTGACGCTGCCGATGATGCGGCCCGGCATCGTCGCCGCCGCGCTGTTCTCCTTCATCCAGAGCTTCGAGAACCTGGAGCTGACGCTGCTGCTGGTCGGGCCCGGGCGCACCACCCTGCCGGTCGCCATGCTGAGCTACCTGGAGTTCCGCATGGACCCGACGCTCTCCGCCGTCGCCACCGTGCAGATCGTGCTGGTGGCCGCGCTGATGCTGCTGACCGACCGCTTCGTGAAACTGTCGAGGGTCGTATGACCGGCCCCGTGACCCGCACCAAAGGAGCGCGCTGATGGGAGATCTGGTGCTGGAGGCGCTGACCAAGCGGTATGGCGGCACGGTGGCGGTGGAGGACGTCGATCTGGAGGTGCGGCAGGGCGAGATGGTCGCTCTGCTCGGCCCCTCCGGCTGCGGCAAGACGACGACGCTGCGCATGGTGGCCGGCTTCATCACCCCGAGTGCAGGCCATGTGCGCATCGCCGGGCAGGACGTGACGCGCCGGCCGCCCTATGCGCGCGACACCGGCATGGTGTTCCAGTCCTACGCGCTGTTCCCGCATATGAGCGTGGCGCAGAACGTTGCCTTCGGGCTGGAGATGCGCCGCGTCGGCCGGACCGAGCGCGAGACGCGGGTGATGGAGGCGCTGCGGCTGGTCCGGCTCGACCACCTGGCCGACCGCCTGCCCGGCCAGCTCTCGGGCGGGCAGCAGCAGCGCGTGGCGCTGGCCCGCGCCCTGGTGGTGAACCCTGCCGTGTTCCTGCTGGACGAGCCGCTCTCCAACCTGGACGCCAAGCTGCGCGGCGAGGTGCGGATGGAGATCCGCAGCCTGCAGCAGCGCCTCGGCCTGACCACCCTGATCGTCACGCACGACCAGGAGGAGGCGCTGACCATGGCCGACCGTCTGGTGGTGATGGAGCGCGGCCGGGTGCGGCAGGTCGGCACCGCCGAGGAACTGTACGAAAGCCCGCGCGACCCCTTCGTCGCCGGCTTTGTCGGCCGCTGCAACCTGATCGAGGGCCAGCCCGAGGGCACAGCCGGGTTCCGCGCCAGGGGCGGCGCCCTGCTGCCCTGCACCACCGCCGCGGCGCCCGTCGGCACCGGCGGGGTACTGGCCCTGCGGCCGGAGCGCATCGCCCTGGCCGCCGCCGCGCCCGGCGAGGGCGCCGCGCGGCTGGAAGCCGTCACCTATCTGGGCGCGCAGACTGAATATGTGGTGGACTATGCCGGGACGTCGCTCGTGGTGATCCGGGCGACCCCGCCGGAGGGCGACCCGCTGCGCCGCCTGGCCCCGGGCGATGCCGTCGCGCTCACCTGGGATCCCGCCGCCGCCCGGCTGCTGCCGGCCCAATGAATCGCCGATAACAGGGAGACAAGAGACATGACCATCACCCGCCGTCTGGCACTTTCCGGGGGCGCCGCCGCCCTCACCGCCGGCCTGCCGGGCATCGCCCGCGCCGCCGATGGCCGCGTCGTCATCGGCACCTGGGGTGGCGACTACGGCAACCTGCTGCGCCAGAACATCGACGAGCCGATCGTGCAGCCCAAGGGCATCGAGGTGCTGCAGGACGTCGCCAATGCCGACCCGCGCAAGACCAAGCTGCTGGCCGAGCGCCAGACGCGCCGCGGCACCTTCGACGTGGCCTGCCTCTCCGACACCGACATGTACCTGATCTCGCAGCAGAACGCGCTGCAGCCGCTGGAGATGGGCAAGCTGAGCCGCGCGGACGCGATCATCCCGGCACTGAAGAAGCCCTACGCCATCCCGCACATCTATTCGGCGCTGGTGCTGCTCTACAACCCGGCCAAGGTGACGACCAAGCCGACCGCCTTCGCCGACATGTGGGACCCGAAGTACAAGGGCCGCGTCGGCTTCTCGGACATCCTCTACAACACCAACACCCTGGCGGCGGCGATGGCCGGCGGCGGCGGCGTGCACGACTACAAGCCCGCCGAGAAGATGCTGATGGAGATGCGCAAGCTCGACGCGAAGGTCTATCCGTCGAACGAGGCGCTGGCGGCCGCGCTGAAGTCCGAGGAGGTCTGGCTGACGCCGATGTGGCTGGCGCGCGGCTTCATGTGGAAGCAGAGCGGCATTCCGGTGAAGCATGTGGTGCCGAAGGAAGGCGCCTATTCCATCGTCTTCGAGGCGGCCATTCCGAAGAACGCCCGCAACCTGGACAACGCCTACACCTATCTCGACGCCATGCTGGACGCGAAGGCACAGACCGGCTTCGCCCGCCAGATGGGCTATCTGCCGACGGTGAAGGACGCCAAGCTGGACGCGGACCTGGCGCAGGAGATCAGCCTCTCCGAGGAGGAGCAGAACCGCCTGGTGACGCCGGATTACGAATATCTCCAGCAGCACCTGAACGAGTATCTCGACTTCTGGAACAAGCAGTTCAAGGCCTGAGGCATGGCGGCGCTCATCCTCCCCGCGGGGCTGCTGGTGGTGCTGCTCATGGTGGCGCCCATGCTGCTGCTGGCCCGCATCTCGCTGAACCAGTTTAGCCCCACCGAGATGATGGTGGAGGCGATGAGCCCCGAGAACTACATCCGTGCGGTGCAGGACCCCTATTACCGCTCGGTCCTGCTCACCACGATGGTGGTGGCGCTGGGCTGCACACTGCTCTGCCTCGCGCTCGGCTTCCCCACCGCCTATTGGCTGGCGCGGATGCAGAGCCGTTGGAAGAGCATCGCCACCATTCTGATCCTGTTTCCGCTGCTGGTCGGCAATGTCGTGCGCTCGGCCGGTTGGATCGCGCTGCTCGGCAACGAGGGCGCGATCAACGCCGCGCTGCGCGGGCTGCACCTGATCGAAGCGCCGCTGCCGCTGCTCTACAACGCCTTCGCGGTGGTGGTGGGCATCGTCGCGGTGGTGCTGCCGTACATGATCCTCACGCTCTCGGCGGTGATCGAGGGCATCCCGCGGCAGACGGAGGAGGCGGCGGCCAATCTCGGCGCGCGGCCGCTCACCGCCTTCCGCCGCGTGGTGCTGCCGCTGGCGATCCCAGGCGTGGCGGCGGGCTCGGTGCTGGTGTTCATCCTGTGCATGAACGCCTATGCCACGCCCGTGCTGCTCGGCGGGCCGCAGTTCAAGATGATGGCGCCGGCGGTGTACGACCAGTTCGTGCGTGGCAACAACTGGCCCTTCGGCGCGGCACTGGCCTTCATCCTGCTCTTCGCCACCATGGTGCTGACGCTGGTCGGCTCGGCACTGATCGGGCGCCGCTACCGGCGCTGACCACCAGAAGGGGCACCGCCCCTTCTGAACTTCCCCGCTGGGGGCTGGGGAACTCAGTTCCCCCAGCGGAGTCCAGGGGCAGCGCCCCTGGCCCCGGCCTTAGTTCTGGAGGAACCGTCCATGACCGACGACCCGATCGCCGCCGCCGCTCCCGGCGAGGAAATGACCGCCCGCAACGCGAAGAACGGCATGCCGCCGCTGGCGCCGGCCACCGCGATGGAGCACGGCACCGGTCCCTTCCGCCGGCTGATCCTGCGCGGCGCCACGGTCATCGACGGCACCGGCGCGCCGCCCTGGGGTCCGGCCGACATCGTCATCGAGGGCGACCGCATCGCCGCCATCGTGCCGGTCGGCGTGCCGGGCAAGCCGATCAGCCCGACGCGCCGCCCGCCCGCCGATGGCGCCGAGGAGATCGACTGCCATGGCCGCTTCGTCACGCCCGGGCTGATCGACTGCCACGCGCATATCGGCGTGCCCTATCACGGGCTGCATGGCGGCGCCTCCCCGGCGAGCTACGTCTACAAGCTGTGGCTGGCGCACGGCGTCACCACCATCCGCGAGATGGGCTGCTTCAACGGCCTGGGCTGGGTGCTGCAGCAGAAGCAGGCCTCGGCGGCCAACGAGATCGCCGCGCCGCGCATCCTGGCGCATCCCTACTTCCCCGGCGTCAACGACATGCTCAAGACGATCCACACGCCGGACCAGGCGCGCGCCTGGCTGGCGGCGATCCGCGAGCGCGGCGCCGATGGCGTGAAGTTCTTCGGCGCGCCGCCCGCGCTGATGCAGGCGGCGCTGGCCGAGGCCAAGGCGCTCGGCCTGCGCACCGGCTGCCACCACGCGCAGCAGGCGGTGACGCGGATGAACGCGCTGACCACCGCGCGCTGGGGCATGACCAGCGCCGAGCACTATTACGGCCTGCCGGAAGCACTCTACGAGCGCCGCATCGTCGGCGACTACGCGCCCGAGTACAACTACAACGACGAGTACTACCGCTTCTCCACCGCGGGCCGCACCTTCCCGCAGGCCGCCGAGCCCGGCAGCGCCAAGTGGAACGAGGTGATGGAGCAGTTCCTGGAGCTCGACTTCACCTTCGTGCCCACCTACACCATCTACGACGCCAACCGCGACGTGATGCGCTACCGCCGCGCCGACTGGCACGATACCTACACCTGGCCCTCGATGTGGCGCTTCTTCCAGCCGGCGCGCGGCGGGCATGGCTCCTACTGGTTCCGCTGGTCCACCACCAACGAGATCGAGTGGAAGCAGCACTACCGGCTCTGGATGCAGTTCCTCAACGAGTACAAGAATCGCGGCGGCCGCGTCTGCACCGGCAGCGATTCCGGCTTCATCTACCAGACCTTCGGCTTCGGCTATGTGCGGGAGCTGGAGCTGCTGCAGGAGGCCGGCTTCAATCCGCTGGAGGTGCTGCGCAGCGCCACCATCCAGGGCGCCGCGCTCTGCGGGCTGGAGCACGAGACGGGCAGCATCGAGGTCGGCAAGGCCGCTGACCTGCTGGTGCTGGACGAGAACCCGCTCAACGACTTCAAGCTGCTCTACGGCACCGGCGCGATGCGGCTGAACGACGAGACCGGCCAGGTGGAATGGCGGCAGGCGCTGCGCCACACCATCCGCGCCGGCGTGGTGTTCGACGTGCATGCGCTGCTGGCCGATATCCGCGACGCGGTGGCGGCGCAGAAGGAGCGCGAGACGGAACAGGCATGAGCGAGGCCCCTGCCCTGGCGCTCGCTCCCCCGGGCGAGTTCGTGCTGCTGGCCGGCTTCCTCGGCAGTGGCAAGACCAGCCTGCTGCTGGACTGGCTGGCGCTGCCGGAGGCGGCCGACACCGCGGTCATCGTCAACGAGGCCGGCGAGATCGACATCGACGGCGCGGTGATCGCCACCAGCGGCCGCCTGCCGATGGCGATGCTCTCCAATGGCTGCGTCTGCTGCTCGCTGAACAACGACCTCGTGGAGACGGTGGGCGCGCTGCTGGAGGCGCGGGCGGAGAGCAGCGCGCCGCCTTTCCGGCGGATCGTGCTGGAATGCAGCGGCCTCTCCATGCCCGGCCCCATCCTGCGAACGCTGGGCGCGCTGGCGCCGCTCGGCATGCGCGTGCGGGTGCTGGCCACCTGCGACGCCGGCCAGGCCGCCGAGCGGGCGAAGCATTTCGAGGAGGTGGCGGCGCAGCTCGCCGCCGCGGCGACCATCGTGCTGACGCGGCTCGACCTCGCGGCGCCGCAGGCGCTGGCCGAGGCGCGCGCCCTGGTCGGCACGGCCAACCCCTTCGCCACGCTGGTGGAGGAGGCGGACCGCGCCCGCCGCGCCGCCCTGGCCTTCACCGCGCCGCTGCCCTCCGGGGCGGCGCTTTCCCCCACGGCGGCGGCCGCGCAGCCGCATCCGCGCATCGCCACCGCCCTGGCGCGCTTCACCGATGCGGCGACGCTGGACGACAAGTTCGACTTCCTGGAGAACCTCGCCGCCTTCGCCGGGGAGCGGCTGCTGCGGGTGAAGGGCTTCCTCTATCCCCACGCCTCGGCAGCGCCGCTGCTGGTGCAGGCGGTGGGCAGCCTGTTCACCCCGCCCGCCACCCTTCCCGCCGCCAAGGGCGCCGAGGAGGCGGTGGTGCTGATCAGCCGCGACCTGCCGCTTTCCGAGCTGCGCGCGGCCTTCGCCGGCGCGCCCGTCAGCTTCAGCGGGTTGCAGCCCGGCCGACCGCCGCTGCGCGCGCAGGCGGCCGCCCCCTCCTTGGACTGAGGCGGCGCCTCAATCCGCCGCGCGGCTGCTGTCCCGCGCGCCGGAGGCGCGGGCGTCGAAGCCCTCCGGCACCGCGCGCCCCTCGTCGGTGAAGGCCTTGCGCAGCGCCTCCACGTTCGGGCTGAAGATGGTCTTGCGGTTCTCCACCGCCCAGGCATGGGAGGAGCGGACGGTGTCGAGCGACTGCTGGAAGCGCGGCATCACCCAGCGGGCGAAAAGCTCATAGCTGCGCCAGGTCTGCTCCCGGTCCGCCCAGTCATTGGCGCGGAACAGGAAGCCGCCGAAGCCGCCCCCGCTCTTCTCGATCAGGTTCTCGATGCCGCGCGCCACCGTCTCCGGCGAGCCGACCAGGGTGCTGCCGGACTTCACGCCATCGGTCAGCGGGTCCTCCGAGCGGCCGGGGGGGCGGCCGAGCGCATCCTCGAAATAGGTGACGGTCTCCATGCGCTCGCCGACGCGCACCTCCTCCATCGCCTTCTCGTCGGTCTCGGCGACATGGACGTTCATCACCAGCCGCCAGTCGGCGCGGCTGACGGTCTTGCCATGCTTCGCCGCCGCCTCCTCGGCGATGCGCCACTGGCCAGGCAAGGCCGCCGGTCCGCCCGGCATGCCGGCGCCGAGCGAGAGGATGCCGACGCCGTGCTTGCCCGCCACGGTGGGGCCGGACGGGGTTAGGGTGCTGGCTACCGCGATCGGGAAATGCGGGTCGCTGTAGGGGCGGAGATGGAGGCGGGCCTCGTTCATCTCGAACCAGTCCGTCTTGCGCGTCACCGGCCTGTCGCAGGCCAGCAGGGCCATGATGGCTTCCAGCGCCTCGTCCATGCGGCGGCGCTGCGTGGCGGGGTCGATGCCCAGCATGTAGGCGTCGGAGACCAGGGCGCCGGGGCCGCAGCCCAGCATGGCGCGGCCGCGCGTCATGTGGTCGAGTTGCACGAAGCGCTGTGCCACCAGGAAGGGGTGGTGGTAGGGCAGACTCGTCACGCCCGAGCCGAGGCGGATGTGCTTCGTCCGCTCGGCGGCGGCGGCGATGACCAGCTCGGGCGAGGCGATGATCTCCCAGCCGGCGGAATGGTGCTCGCCGATCCAGGCTTCGTCATAGCCGAGCCGGTCGAGCCACTCGATCATCTCGATGTCCCGCGCCATGGCGAGGGTGGGATTGTCCCCGAGCCGGTGGAAGGGCGCGAGAAAGATGCCGAATTGCAGGCCACGCTTCGCCATGGTTGTCCGTTCTCCCCGGTTGTGGGAAGCTTCGCGCAGATGCGGGTCGCTGCCAAGCACAGGCCGCGCCGCCCGGGCGGAAGAGGCCATCCGCACCGTTCCGCCGGCCCTGGACCGGGCCGGAGCGGCCTGCGGCGGCTCGACAACGTGAGCGGCGCCCCCTGCCGCCGACCCCGCCATCCGGCCCGGCGGGCTTTTCAGCCGCGCCCATGGCGTCCATTCTGGGCGGGTCATTCCTTCCTTCCCGGCCGCCCGCCGCCCCCTGGCTCCGGGCCGCCCCCAGACATCAAGCGAGCCGAGACGCATGAACTCTCCCTTTGATCCGGCCCAGGTGAAGTTTGGCATTGGTCAGCCGGTCTCCCGCAAGGAGGACCCCGTCCTGCTGCGCGGCGAGGGCCGCTACAGCGACGACCTGAACCTCCCCGGCCAGGCGCGTGCCGTGATGGTGCGCAGCCCCTATGCGCATGGCGTGTTGCGCGGCATCGACACCGCCGAGGCGAAGGGCATGCCCGGTGTCCTGGCGATCTACACCGGGCACGACCTGGAGGCGGCGGGCCTTGGCCCGATGCTGGCGGCGGTCAGCCAGAAGAACCGCGACGGCTCCGAGGCCCGCACGCCGCGCCAGGCGCCGCTGACCACCGACCGCGTCCGCTATGTCGGCGACCCCGTGGCGATCGTGGTGGCCGAGACGGTCGAGCAGGCACGCGACGCCGCCGAGGCGGTGATCCTCGACATCGAGCCGCTGCCGGCCGTCACCGAGGCGCGCGAGGCCGCCGAGGCCCCGGCCCTCTACGACGACGTGCCCGGCAACGTGGTGGTGGACTTCCACTACGGCGACGCCGGGAAGGTGGCCGAGGCCTTCGCCCGCGCCGCGCATGTCACGAAGGTGCCGCTGCGCAACAGCCGGGTGGTCGTCGCGCCGATGGAGCCGCGCTCGGCGCTGGCCACCTTCGAGCCGGGCGAGGACCGCTACGTCCTGCGCATGGGCAGCCAGGGCGTGTTCGGCATGCGCGGCAACATCGCCAAGGTGATGGGGATCGAGCCGGAGAAGCTGCGCATCCTGACCGGCAATGTCGGCGGCTCCTTCGGCATGAAGGCCTCCGTCTATCCCGAGTACATCGCGCTGCTGCATGCCGCCCGCACCCTGGGCCGCCCGGTGAAGTGGACCGACGAGCGCTCGGGCAGCTTCCTCTCCGACAGCCACGGCCGCGACCACGACATGACCGGCGAGCTGGCGCTGGACGCGGAGGGGCACTTCCTCGCGGTACGCATCAGCGGCCACGCCAACCTCGGCGCCTATCTCAGCAACGCCACCACCCTGCCCTCCACCGGAAACACGGTGAAGAACGTCGTCGGCGTCTATCGCACGCCGCTGGTGGAGGTCGCCACGCGCTGCATGTTCACCAACACCACGCCGGTCGGCGCCTATCGCGGCGCCGGGCGGCCGGAGGGGAACTACTACATGGAGCGCCTGATCGACACGGCGGCCCGCGAGATGGGCATCGACCGCGTCGAGCTGCGCCGCCGCAACCAGATCCAGCCCGACCAGATCCCCTACAAGACCCCGGCCGGCACCACCTATGACAGCGGCGACTTCCCGGCCATCCTGGACGAGGCGCTGGCCGCCGCCGACTGGGACGGCTTCGCCGCCCGCCGCGCCGAGAGCCGCCGCAACGGCAAGCTGCGCGGGCGCGGCATCGGCCACTACCTGGAAGTGACCGCGCCGCCCTCGAAGGAGATGGGCGGCATCCGCTTCGAGCCGGATGGCAGCGTGACCATCATCACCGGCACGCTGGACTACGGCCAGGGCCACGCCTCGCCCTTCGCGCAGGTGCTGGTGGACCGGCTCGGCGTTCCCTTCGAGAAGATCAACCTGCTGCAGGGCGACAGCGACGAGCTGATCGCCGGCGGCGGCACCGGCGGCTCGCGCTCGATCATGGCCAGTGGCCAGTCCATCGCCGGCGCCAGCGCGCTGGTCATCGAGAAGGGCCGGCAGCTCGCCGGGCACTTCCTGGAGGCCTCGGCGGAGGACATCGAGTTCTCCGGCGGCCGCTTCACCATCGCCGGCACCGACCGCGGCATCGGCATCATGGAGCTGGCGGAGCGGCTGCGCACGGCGGGCGACCTGCCAAGCGGCCTGCCCCGCACGCTCGACGTCTCGCATGCCGAGCAATACGAGGACTCGGCCTTCCCCAACGGTTGCCACGTCGCCGAGGTGGAGATCGACCCGGAGACCGGCGAGACCGAGGTGGTGCGCTACGTCATGGTCAACGACTTCGGCGTGATCGTGAACCCGCTGCTGGTCGAGGGGCAGGCGCATGGCGGCATCGTGCAGGGCATCGGCCAGGCGCTGACCGAGCTGACCGCCTATGACACGGAGGGCCAGATGCTCACCGGCTCCTTCATGGACTACGGCCTGCCGCGTGCCGTCCATGCGCCGCTCTTCGAGTTCCACAGCCATCCCGTGCCGGCGCGGACCAATGCGCTCGGGGCCAAGGGCTGTGGCGAGGCGGGCTGCGCGGGGTCGCTGCCGGCGGTGATGAACGCGGTGGTGGATGCCCTCGCGGAGCGGGGCACCCACCACATCGACATGCCGGCGACGCCGACGAAGATCTGGCAGGCGATCCAGGAGCGGGGCGGCGTCCCCGCGGCCTGAGAGGATGAGAGGGCGGCGCCGCGCCGCCCTCCCGCCGGGACCGCTATGCGGCGGGTGGCAGCATGCCCTCCACCGCCTGGTTGAAGGCCTCGGCCGCCTCATAGGCGACCCAGTGGCCGGCGCCGGGAATGGCCCGGCAGCGGGCATCCGGCCGGATGCCGCGGATCAGGTCGAAGCGTGCCTCCAGCTGCGGCCAGGCGATGGCGTCGCGCTCGCCGAAGATGACGTTCAGCGGCGCCGTGACGCCCGGCAGCGCATCGCGCAGCCAGGTCGGCGACATGAAGCTGCGCGAGTTGATCCGGGTGTGGTCGCTGTTCCAGCTCTGGATGGCCAGCGCGGTGGCGTCAATCCGCGCCGGGTCGGCCAGCATCAGCCGCGCCAGGTTGGTCCGGTGCGCCGCGGCGCGCTCCTCGCCCCGCTTGTCGCGGATCTTCTCCAGCACCACCGGCGGGCGCGGCAGGCCGAGGCCGCCCGCCCCCACCAGGGTCAGCGAGCGCAGGTCGCGGTCGCGCAGCGCGGCCAGCCCGCCGGAGAGCACTGCGCCGAAGGAAAAGCCCATCAGGTCGAAGCGCGTGCCGGGGCCGAGCAGCGCGTCCAGGCCGGCGGAGAGCACGGCGGTGACGCCCTGCGGCGTCGGCGGCAGCGGCGGCAGGTCGGATTCGCCCAGCCCGGGCAGGTCCGCCGCCAGCACCAGCCGGTTGCGCGACAGGGCCTCGATGTTCCGCGCCCAGTGCCGCCAGGAGCCGGCGCCGCCATGCAGCAGCACCAGCGGCGGCCCCTCGCCCCAGAGATGCCAGACCATGCCGCCCCTGCCGCAGGGTGTCTCGGCGCGGCGGGATGCCGCCTCCAGGCGCGCCACCAGGGGGGGAACCTCGTCCATCCCGCCGCTCCAGCCTGAAGCGAGCCTCGTCTCATCCCGGTCCAACATGCCTCCTTCCAGCGGCCGCGAATGGACCGCCCTCCCTTCAGTCTAGGCCGCTCCGGGCACATGGAGAGCGCCCGCCGGCAAGGCCGCCCCCTCCTGGAACTGCTGCAAATCCCTGAGCCGGATGCGCTCCGGCTCATAGGGCTGCAGGGTGTCGCCCAGGGCGAGGATGCGCTCGGCGAAGGCCTCCGGATCGCTCAGCGGCAGGTCGGCGAAGTCCGTGAAGCTGTAGCGCCACCACTTCGAGGCCATCAGCCTGGCGACCACGGGCACCGGGAAGCGCAGCCGGATGGGCTTCGCCGGGTTGCCGCCGACAATCGTGTAGGGCTCGACGCTCCGGGTCACGACGGCGCCGGCCGCGATCACCGCACCGTCGCCGATGGCGATCCCCGGCATCAGGGTGCAGCCCGCCCCGATCC
Organism: Roseomonas sp. E05; assembly: GCF_030063475.1. Lineage (GTDB taxonomy): Bacteria > Pseudomonadota > Alphaproteobacteria > Acetobacterales > Acetobacteraceae > Pseudoroseomonas. The sequence continues at coordinate 29,807 of NZ_JASIRT010000002.1, read as the reverse complement.
ACACGTCGTTGCCGATCACCGGCAGCGCCTTCTGCGGGTTCGGCTGGGCGTTGTGGAACGGCTTCCCCGTGTCCTCGACATGCGAGCGGATGATGGAGAAGTTCCTGTCGTACATGAAGGACGAGGTGCTGACCCGGTCCAGCGGATGCCTGGGCCGCGGGATCGAGAGGTCAGACGCGATGGAGCAGTAGCGCCCGACGCGCAGCCCGGGCGGAAGATGGCTCCAGGAATAGGAGAAGGCTCCCATCTCGCAGAGGGCGTTCCCGCTGAGAAAGCCGGTATGCGGCTCGACTTCCGTGTCGTCCTTGAAGTGGATGATCTGCCCCGGCCGCAGGCGGCGGACTTCCAGCTTGTTCTCGAAGAACACCCTTCGGTCACGAAGCCAGGTGATCGCCGCCTCGGTAAGGTTGATCTTCATGCGCCGCCTCCTAGCTGCCGGTCAGGATAGAGCAGGCCCGGGGAAGGCGACAATGACGGCCAGGGCCAAGCCGGGACGAAGAACCCAGGCAGCCGGCAGGTCACCCTGCGGGACAGGCGGCCCGCCGCCCTCACTCCATGCCGCGGCCCAGATCAGCGCCGACGAAAGCGCCGGTCCGCTCATAGTGCTGCGCCAGCAGGGCGGCCGCCTTCTCCGCATCGCGATCCAGCGTGGCACGGGCGATCGCGGCATGTTCGGCCGCCACGTCGCGGCCCGGATAGGCCAGGGTGTTGGAAAGCGCCCGGTAGCGCCGCGCCTCTTCCCGCAGCCGGTCGCAGAAGGCCAGCAGGGGCGGCGCGCCGCAGGCAGCCAGCAGCGCCTGATGGAAGCGCAGATGGCAGGCCTCCCATTCGGGATTCGCGACGAAGCGGTACGGGTCCAGCGAGCGGGCGATGCGGTTCAGCCGGTGCTCGGCCAGGACCAGCGCCTCCTCCCAGGCGGCGTCGCCACGCCGGATGGATTCCCGCAGCGCCGCGCACTCCGCCAGCACGCGGCTGCGGATCAGCCCGTCGAGCTGGCCCGGCGCCGCCGCCGCCACGCGGAAGCCGCGATGCTCCAGCCGCTCCGCCAGTCCCTCCGCGGCCAGCTTGGAGAGGGCTTCCCGCATCGGTGAGGCGCCGGCGCCATAGCTCTCGGCGAGGTCGCGCAATTTGAGCTTCTGTCCCGGCGCCAGCCGTCCGGAGAGGATGTCCTCGCGCAGCCGGCGATGGACGGCGGTGGCGAGGGTGGGGTCGCGCGCATCGGCGAGAGGCATGGCCTGAGACATGGCATGGCCATCATCGGCCGGCCGCCCGGGCCGCGCAAGACTTTGCGGAAATCCGGCTTGACGCTGTGGGAATTTCGATAAAACCTCTCGTGAAGAACTTCGGAGGAAACGGCGCGTGCGCCTGATCGCGTTTGAGCATGAGGGCCGTGCGGCCCTCGGCGCCCGTCTGGGCGAGGACGTCGTGGCCCTGGCCGATGTGGTGCCGGGCCTGCCGCAGGACCCCGTCCAGGCCCTGGCCGCCCTTGGCCTGCCCGAGGCCGCCCCGGCCCTGGCGGCGAAGCTGGAAGGCGCCCCGCGCCGGCCTCTGAAGGGGCTGACCCTGCTGCCGGCGGTGCCACGCCCGGGCAAGGTGATCTGCATCGGCCTGAACTACGCGCTGCACGCCAAGGAGGGGAACAACCCGATCCCCGAATACCCGGCGGTGTTCTTCCGCGGCCCCACCTCGCTCGCCGCGCATGGCGAGGCGCTGATCCGCCCCAGGGTTTCCGACAAGTTCGACTATGAGGCCGAACTGGCCATCGTGATCGGCCAGCGGGCGCGGCACCTGACGGAGGCGAATGCGCTGGCCTGCGTCGCCGGCTACACCTGCATGAACGAAGGCTCGATCCGCGACTACCAGCGCAAGTCGGCGCAGTGGACGATGGGCAAGAACTTCGACCGCACCGGCGGCCTCGGCCCCGAGATCGTCACGCCGGACGAGCTGCCGCAGGGGCCGAACGCGCTGCGCATCACCTCGCGCCTGAACGGCGAGACGATGCAGGACAGCCACACCTCGGACATGATCTTTTCCGTGCCGCGCATCCTCGCCATCCTCTCCGAGGTGATGACGCTGGAGCCGGGCGACGTGATCGCCACCGGCACGCCGAGCGGGGTGGGCTATGCGCGCAAGCCGCCGGTCTTCATGAAGGCGGGCGACACGGTGGAGATCGAGATCGAGGGCATCGGCACCCTCGTCAATCCGGTCGAGGACGAGGCCTGAGGCGATGCGCGGCACGGCAGCAGGCAGTGGGCTGCTTCGCCTCCGGGGCCGCGCTCTTCCGTGCCCCGCCGGGGAGCCCGGCGGGTCATGACCGGAGCGCCCTGCGTCACCCTGTCTTTCGACAACGGCCCCGAGCCGGAGGCGACGCCGGGCGTTCTGGATGTTCTTCGCGCGCGCGGCCTCCACGCCACCTTCTTCGTCATCGGCCGCAAGCTGGCGCCGCATCGCGCGCTGGCCGAACGCGCCCATGCCGAGGGCCACTGGATCGGCAACCACAGCTGGAATCATTCCGGCCCGCTGGGCGAGAGGCCGCCCGAGGAGGCCGAGGCGGAGATCAGCCGCACCCAGGACGTCATCGGCGACCTCTCGCACCCTGACCGGCTGTTCCGTCCGCAGGGTGGCGGCGGCGCGCTCGGCCCGCACCTGCTGAGCAGCGCCGCGCTGGATCTCCTGACGCGCGGCCGCTTCACCTGCGTGCTGTGGAACGCCGTGCCGGGCGACTTCCGCGACCCGGAAGGCTGGGTGGAGCGGGCGCTGGACCTGTGCCGCGGCCCGGCGCCGGTGGCGCTGGTGCTGCATGACCTGCCGAACGGCGCCATGCGCCACCTGGACCGCTTTCTCGGCCGCCTCGCCGATCAGGGCGCCCGCTTCACGCAGGATTTTCCCGCTGTCTGCGTCCCGCTGCGCCGCGGCGTGGCGACAGGACCGGTCGCGGACTACGTCACCCATCGCGCAGGAGCCTCCGTATGACCCTCGCCTCGCGCCGCGCCCTGCTGGGCGCCCTCGCCGCCGTGCCGCTGCTGGGCCGCCGCGCCTTCGCGCAGGACAAGGCCACCTGGCCGGACCGCCCGATCCGGCTCGTGGTGCCCTTCGGCGCCGGGACAACCACCGACGCGCTCGGCCGCATCCTCGCCGATGCGCTGGCGAAGGAGGCGGGGCAGCCTGTCGTGGTCGAGAACCGCGCCGGCGCGGGCGGCAATGTCGGCGCGCAGGCCGTCGCGCAGGCGCCGGGTGATGGCTATACGCTGCTGCTCGGCACCAACGGCACGCACGGCATCAACAGCAGCCTGTTCCCCAACCTGGGCTTCGATCCGGTGAAGGACTTCACCCCGATCGCGCCCTATGTCACCACGCCCTCCGTACTGGGCGTGCCCGTCGCCCTCAAGGCCAACTCGCTGGCGGAGCTGATCGCCCTGGCCAAGGCCAAGCCGCTGAGCTTCGCCTCGGCGGGCAACGGCACCACCGGGCATCTCTCCCAGGCGCTGTTCAACCTGCGGGCGGGCCTGGAGACGCAGCACATTCCCTATCGCAACGCCAGCCAGGCGATCACCGACCTGATCGCCGGGCGGGTGGACGCGATGTTCTACCATCCGCTCGGCCTGAAGCCCCACCTGGAGGCCGGCACGCTGAAGGCGCTGGCCGTCACCTCGCCCAAGCGCATCAGCATCCTGCCGGACGTGCCGACCATGCAGGAGGGCGGGGTGCAGGATTTCGTGGTGGAGGGGCGCTGGTCGGTCTACGGTCCGGCCGGGATGCCGGCGGAGATCGTCGCCCGGCTGAACCGCACCATCAACGCCCTGCTGGCCGACCCCGAGGCGCTGGCGCATCTTCGCATGCAGGGCGTGGAGCCGGTGGGTGGCTCGCCGGAACAGCTCGCGGCGATGACGCGGGACGAAATCGCCAAGTGGCGGCCGGTGATCGCCGCGGCCAACATCCGGCCGGACTGAGGGCAGGGCACGCGCCCCACCAAGACGTGCGACCGAGGGCGAGCCGGAGAAGCCGCCCCGGATGGAGGACACAAGAGATGGCTGACCTGGACCAGAGCACCGTCACGGACGCGGTGATCGCACAGATGGCCTCCACCTCCGACCCGCGCCTGCGGGAGGTGATGGAAAGCCTCGTCCGGCACCTGCACGACTTCGCCCGCGAGGTGAAACTCACCCCCGCCGAATGGCTCGCCGCCATCGGCTTCCTCACCCGCGTGGGTCAGGCCTGCACGCCGATCCGGCAGGAGTTCATCCTGCTCTCGGACACGCTCGGCCTGTCACGGCTGGTCAACCTGATGGACGACCAGGCCAACCGCACCGGCGAAGCCACCGAGACCAGCCTGCTCGGCCCCTTCTACCGCGAGGCCTCGCCGCAATACGGCTATGGCGAGAGCATCGCCGCGCATGCCAAGGGGCCGGAGATGATGCTCTTCGGGCGGGTGCTGAACGAGGCCGGCGAAGGCGTGCCCAATGCCGTAGTCGAGATCTGGCAGACCGATGCCGACGGCGCCTACGACCTGCAAACCAACGACCCCGATGTGATGGACATGCGCGGCCAGTTCCGCACGGATGCCGAGGGCCGCTACGCCATCCGCACGCTCGTCCCGCTCGGCTATTCGATCCCGATGGACGGGCCGGTGGGCGAACTGGTGCGGAAGCAGGGCCGCCACGGCTTCCGCCCCGCCCACATCCACATGCTGATCGGTGCCGAGGGCTACCGCGAGCTGGTGACGGCGCTCTATCTCGGCGACGATCCGCATATCGATTCCGACACGGTCTTCGGCGTCTCGGAATCCCTTGTCGTGCGGCTGCAAACCGGCCTGGAAGGCTCGCCCGCGCCGGATCTGCCGAGCGTGCGCTACGACTTCCGCATCGCGCGCCGCGCCCCGCACGACACCTCGGCCCGCGTGGGGGCGGACCCCTCGAAAGTCGCGGCGGAGTAGCCGCGCCACCCGACACGACACGCGAGCCACGGGCAGAGAAACCGGGCCGCAGGAGGAGGTTCCATGAGAGACATCAGCAGGCGCGACCTGGGCCGCCTCGCCCTGGCGGCGGCGGCGGCCGTGCCGGCCACTGTGCGCGCAGACGGCGCCTTCGGGTCCGCCGATCCGCATCGGCTATTCCATGTCGCTCTCGGGCGGGCTGGCCGGCAATGGGCGCCCTGCCCTGCTGGCGCACCGAATCTGGGCGGAGGAGGTGAACGCCAGGGGCGGACTGCTCGGCCGCCCCGTCGAGCTGGTCTATTACGACGACCAGAGCACCGGCGCCCAGGTGCCGGGCATCTACACCAAGCTGCTCGACGTGGACAAAGTGGACCTCGTCGTCTCCGGCTATGCCACCGCCATCATCGCGCCGGCCATGCCGGTCGTGATGCAGCGGAACATGACCTTCGTGTCGCTCTTCGGCACCGGCGTGAACAGCGACTTCAAGTACGACCGCTACTTCTCCATCAATCCTGCCGGCTCCGACGTGAAGGAGACCTTCGCCAGGGGCTTTCTCGACATCGCCATGGCGATGGACCCGAAGCCGCGCAGCATTGCGCTGGTGAACCTGGACAGCGACTTCCACCAGCGCACCGCCGAGAGCGCGCGCTACCTGGCGAAGCAGCATGGGCTGCGCGTGGTCTATGACCGCGCCTATCCGCCGAGCACGGTGGATTTCACGCCCATCCTGCGCTCGGTGCAGGCGGCGCGGCCGGATATCGTCTTCGTCGGCTCCTACCCGCCGGACACCGCGGGCATGCTGCGCGCGGCGAGTGAGCTGCGGGTGAACTTCCAGTTGTTCGGCGGGCCGATGATCGGGCCGCACATCACCGCGCAGAAGCTGCAGCTCGGGCCGATCCTGAACAACCTGGTGGTCTGGGACGTCTATGCGCCGGAGCCGACGCTGCAGTTTCCCGGCACCCAGGCACTGATCGAGCGCTACCAGCCGCTGGCGGCCAAGGAAGGCGCCGACGCGCTCGGCCATTACGTGCCGCCGCTGGCCTATACCCAGATGCAGGTGCTGGAACAGGCCGTGCGGCGCGTCGGCAGCCTGGACCAGGCGGCGCTCGCGGCCGACATGCACGCCAACCAGTTCGACACGGTGATCGGCCCTCTGCGCTTCGACGCAATGGGCGAATGGACCGAGGAGCGCAATCTCTACACCCAGTATCAGGGCGTACAGGGCAACGGCATCGAGCAGTTCCGCAAGCCGGGCACGCAGGTGATCCTCTACCCGCCGCGCTACAAGTCCGGCGAGCTGCGCAAGCCCTATACGGCGGGCGCCTGATGGACCCGGGCCTCGCCCTCCTCCTGAACGGGGTCGTCTCGGGCCTGCTGCTGGGCGGCCTTTATGCCGCGGCGGCGGCGGGCCTCTCCGTCTCCTTCGGCATGCTGGACGTGGTCAACATCGCCCATCCCGCCTTCATGGTGCTGGGCGCGCTGCTCGTTGCGCTGCTCTGGTCGGCGACAGGGCTCGACCCGCTGCTGCTCTCCCTGCTGCTGGCGCCGGCCTTCTGGGCACTGGGCGCGGCGATCTACGTCGCCTACCACCACTTCTTCGAGCGGCGCGGCGACGAGGCCATCCAGGGCCTCGCCTTCTTCTTCGGCGTGATGTTCCTGATCGAGGTCGGGCTGGTGCTCGCGGTCGGGCCGGAGCAGCACTTCGCCGACGCTGCCTATGCCGGCACCACCTGGCGTCTGGGGGAGATCGACCTGCCGCTGCGCATGCTGGTGCCGGCAGCGGTAGCGCTCGCGGCGATCGGTGCGCTGGCGCTCTTCCTGCGCCGGACCTTCACCGGCCGCGCCATCGCCGCCGTGGCGCAGGACCGCGAGGCGCTGCGGCTTCTGGCCATCGATCCCGTGCGCATCAAGCGCCTCGCCTTCGGCATCTCGATCGCCATGGCGGCGCTGGCCGGCGGTGCGCTGGTGGTGGTGCAGCCGGTGGATGCCTGGTCCGGCCATGTCTTCATCGGCCGCGTCTTCGCCATCGTCATCATGGGCGGGCTGGCCTCGCTGGGCGGCTGCGTGCTGGCGGCGCTGGCCTTCGGCGTGGTGGAGAACGTGACGGCCACCTTCTACGGCCCCTCCTGGTCGCCTGCCGTGGCCTTCGGCTGCCTGCTGCTGGTGCTGGCGATCCGGCCGCAGGGCCTGTTCGGGCGCGCGGCATGAGCGGCGCCGCGCTCCGTGCCGTGCCGCTGGCGGCCCCGCGCCGCCTGGGCCATGCCGGCTTCTGGCTGGCCGCCGCCGTCGCGGCGCTGCTGCTGATCCTGGCGCTGCGCGGCCTCGGCAGCGAATATGCCTATTTCGCCGCCACCTTCGTGCTGCAATACGTCGTGCTCGCCACCGCCTGGAACATCCTGGGCGGCTATGCGGGCTATGTGAATTTCGGCGCCGCCGCCTTCTTCGCCGCCGGCGCCTATACCACCGTCGCCATCGGCAAGGCCTTGGGCTTGGGGTTGCTGCCCTGCATCGGCTTCGCAGCGGTGGTGGGCGGTGCGCTCGGCCTCGGCACCGGCGTGCTGACATTGCGGCTGCGCGGCGCCTATTTCGCCATCGCCACGCTCTGCCTCGCCGTGGTGCTGCAGACCCTGGTGGTGAACTGGAGCTATGTCGGCGGATCGCGCGGCGCCTATGTGCTGCGGCCGCGCGAGGTGCCGCTCGGCTTCGACAGCTACAGCGGGCTTCTCTGCGCCGTGGCGGTGGTGCTGGCAGCGCTGGCCGTCGCCATCGCGCGGACCATCGAGAAGTCCCGCCTCGGCCTCGGCCTCGCCGCCCTGCGCGACGATGAGGCGGCGGCGGAAGCAGCCGGCGTGCCGACGCTGCGCCTCAAGCTGGTGGCGACGACGATCAGCGGCGCCATGATGGCGGTGGCCGGCGCTCCCCTGCCCTATCTCGGTTCCTATGTGGAGCCCAACTCGGCCTTCGGCCTGGCCTATGCGGTGAACGCCATCGCCATGCCGCTGATCGGCGGTACCGCGAGCTGGGCGGGGCCGCTGATCGGCGCCGTGCTGCTCGCCTCGCTGCAGCAGGCAGCGACGGTGACGATTTCCTCCGCCGCCAACCTGCTGATCGTGGGTGGCGTGCTGGTGGTCTTCGTCTGCATCGCACCGCACGGCATCATCGGGCTGTTCCGGGGGCGGCGATGAACGATATCGTCCTGCGCGCCGAGGGTGTCGGCAAGCGCTTCGGCGGCTTCACCGCACTGTCCGGCGTCGACCTGGAAGTTCGCGCCGGGGAGCGGCTGGGGCTGATCGGGCCGAACGGCTCGGGCAAGAGCACCTTCACCAATTGCCTCGCCGGCGCCTTCGCCAGCCATGACGGCGCCTTCACCTTCCAGGGCCAGAAGCTCGCCGGGCTGAAGCCGCATGAGCGCGCCCGGCGCGGGCTGGCGCGCACCTTCCAGCTTCCGCGCCCCTTCCGCGGCCTGACGGTGATCGAGAATATCCGCGTCCCCCTCGCCTATGCGGGGCGCGAGGCCGCCACCGAGGCGCGGGCCATGGAATGCCTGGAGGCCGTTGAACTGGCCGGCAAGGCGCACCGGATGCCGAAGGAACTGACCCAGGTCGAACTGCGCCGCCTGGAACTTGCCCGTGCCACCGCCCTGCGGCCGGAACTGCTGATCGCCGACGAGGCCATGGCCGGGCTGTCCCACACCGAGGTGGACCAGATCCTCGCCCTGCTGTTCCGGCTGAACGCGGGCGGCACCACCATCATCATGATCGAGCACGTCATGCGCGCCGTCACCGAATTCTCCCAGCGTCTTGCGGTGCTGGTGGCCGGGCGCAAGGTGGCGGATGGCGAGCCGCGCGCCGTGCTTGCCCTGCCCGAGGTGGAGGAGGCCTATCTTGGCCGCTAGCCTGCTCATCGAGGATCTGGATGCCGGCTATGGCGCGGTGCGCGCGCTGGACGGCGTCTCCCTCTCCGTGGCGGCAGGCGAGACGGTCGCTCTGCTCGGCACCAACGGCAATGGCAAGACGACGCTGATGCGCTGCATCCTCGGCCTGCTGCGACCGGCGCGCGGGCGCATCCTCGCCACCATCGAGGGCCGGCAGGTGGAGCTGGTGGGCCGCTCGCCGGAGGAGATCGTCGATCTCGGCATCGCCCTGGTGCCGGAGGGGCGGCGGCTGTTTCCACGGCTTTCGGTGGAGGAGAACCTGCTGCTCGGCGCCTATCGCCGCACCGCCCGCGCGGCCATCCGGCGCAACCTGGACTTCTGCTACGACGCCTTTCCGCGGCTGAAGGAACGGCGCGCGCAGCCGGTGGGCAGCATGAGCGGGGGCGAGCAGCAGATGGTGGCGCTCGGCCGCGCCGTGATGTGCGCGCCGAAGATCCTGCTGGTGGACGAGCCTTCCGTCGGTCTCGCGCCCATCCTCGTGGCGCGCACCATCGAGAAGATCGGTGAGCTGAAGGAGAAGCTGGGACTGACCGTGCTGATGGCCGAGCAGAACTTCCACCAGGCCATCCGCATCGCCGACCGCGGCTATGTCCTGGTACACGGCCAGGTGGCGTTCCAGGGCGACTCCCCGGCCGCGCTCGGGGACAGCGAGCTGGTCCGCAAATTCTATCTCGGCCTGTGAGAGGGAGGCGGTGAGCATGGGCGCGCTGCAGGGCTGGAAGCTGGGCTGGATCGGCGTCGGGAGGATGGGCACGCCGCTCTGCCGCCGCCTGCTGGAGGCGGGGGCGAGCGTCACGGCGACGGATACCGAACCCGCGCGCCTCGCCGCCCTGGCCGGTGCCGGCCTGCGCCCCGCCGCCACCGCGGCGGCCCTGGCGGATGAGGCCGACATCATCCTCTCCATGGTGCCGAACGATGCCGCGCTGCTGGCGGTGACCCTCGGCCCTGGCGGCCTCACCGAGACGATCCGGCCAAGTCAGGTTTTCATCGACCTCAGCACTGTTTCGCCGGCCAGTTCCGCGCAGGTGGCGGAGGCGATGGCGGCGCGCGGGGCGGATTATCTGCGCTGCCCCGTCTCCGGCAGCACCAGCACGGCGGCGGCCGGCGCGCTGACCCTCTTCGCCTCCGGCCCCGAGATCGCGCTGGAGCGCTGCGCGCCACTGCTCGGCGTGCTGGGCAAGGAGACGCTGCGCTGCGGCGCCGCCGAGGAGGCACGGGCCGTCAAGCTGATGGTGAACCTGGTGGTCGCCCTCACCCCGGCGGTGATCGGCGAGGCGCTGGCCTTCGGTGGGCGGCTCGGGCTCGGCTGGGAGCCGATGGTGGAGGCGCTGTCGCACAGCGTCATCGCCTCGCCGCTGCTGGCCTACAAGGCCGAGATGCTGAAGGCGCGCGACTGGACGCCCACCGCCGATCTCGACCTCATCGCCAAGGATCTCGACCTCGCGCTCGCCGTGGGGCAGCGGGAGGGCGCGCCGATGCCGCTCGCCGCGCTCGCGCGCCAGTTCGCCACGGCCTATCAGGCCAGCGGCGAGGGCGAGCTTGATTTCTTCCGTCTCGCCACCTGGCCCGAGCGGCTGCTCGCGCCCAACCCACGTTAAACCCATGATGGGAGGTGCCCATGCAGGACGAGATCCGCGCCCTGGAGGCGCGGCGCTATGACGCCATGCTGCGCGGGGATGTCGCGGCCCTTGCCGCGCTGCTCTCCGAGCGTGCCGTCTACGCGCATTCCGACGCGACGCGCGACAGCAAGGCCGAATACCTCGCCAGCCTTTCCGACGGCAGCCTCCGCTATCTCGAGGTCGGGCACGAGACGGAGACGGTGCTCGAAGCGGGGCCGGACAGCGCCGCCGCGCTTGGCCGCATGAGCGCCCGCATCATCCGCAACGGCGCAGAGAAGCGTATCGCCAGCCTCACCCTCGCGCTCTGGGCGCGGGAGGGCGGCGAATGGCGCCTCCTCGCCTACCAGCCCACCGCTCTGCCCCCTGGCCTGAAGGTCTGACGCATGACCAATACCCTCCTGCCCACCACCGTCGTCGGCAGCTACCCGCAGCCGGACTGGCTGGTGGATCGCAACGTGCTGGCGCAGAACCTCGTCCCCCGCGTGCGGATGAAGCAGATGTGGCGCGTCGCCGAGGATGCGCTGGAACAGGCGCAGGATGATGCGACCCTGGTCGCCATCCGCGACATGGAGCGCGCCGGGCTCGACATCATCACCGATGGCGAGATCCGGCGGGAGAGCTACTCCAACCGCTTCGCCCTGGCGCTGGATGGGGTGGACGTCGACAACCCCGCCCGCACCATGGGCCGCGCCGGCAAGGAGACGCTGGTGCCGCGCGTCATCGGGAAAATCCGCCGCAACCGCCCGGTGGAGGTGCGGGACGTCGAGTTCCTCGTCGCCAGCACCGATCGCCGCACCAAGATCACCCTGCCCGGCGCCTTCACCCTGTCCCAGCAGGCCTCGGACGAGTACTACCGGGACGAGGAAGCCATGGCGATGGACTATGCCGCCGCGGTGAACGAGGAGGCGAAGGACCTGCTGGCCGCCGGCGTGGACGTCATCCAGTTCGACGAGCCCTGGATGCAGGCCCGGCCCGAGGCCGCCGCCCGCTTCGGCGTGAAGGCCCTCAACCGCGCGCTGGAGGGGCTGGAGGGCGAAACGGTCGTGCATGTCTGCTTCGGCTATGCGGCCGTCGTGAAGGACAAGCCCTCCGGCTATTCCTTCCTGCCGCAGCTCGCCGACTGCACCGCCGGCACCATTTCCATCGAGGCGGCGCAGCCGAAGCTCGACCTCGCCGTGCTCGACGGCCTGCCGGGCAAGAGGATCATGCTCGGGGTGATCGACCTCGGCAGCACCGATGTGGAGACGCCGGAGACGGTGGCTCAGCGCATCCGGGCCGGGCTGCAAAGGCTGCCGGCGGAGCGGCTGGTCGTTGCGCCGGATTGCGGCATGAAGTACCTGCCCCGGCCCCGTGCCTTCGGCAAGCTGCGGGCCATGGTGGAGGGCGCGGCGATCGTCCGGCGCGAATTGCAGGGCTGAGGGGAGCCGGGCGGGCCGCCCGCGCGGGAGGCCCCCCTCCCCTCTTCCGGAGCGATGCGCGGGTCCGGATGCCCGCCGTCTTCCGCGCAGCCAAGTCTCGCCCCCGGGATCAGCGATGCGCGGTCACGCCGACCTGGCGGCACATGCTCAGCAGTGCGCAGCGGGAACAATGCGGCCGCTCGCCGGTGCAGACATGCTTGCCGAAGGGAACCAGGCGCTCATTGATCTCCACCCGGTAGCGCTCGGGCAGCACCGCCGCCAGCGCAGCCTGCGTGCGCTCGGGCGTGGATGCCGCCACGATCCCCCACCGGTTGGTGATGCGGTGGACATGGACATCCACGGCGATACGCGGTTGGCCGAGCGCAACCCCGAGCGTGAGCGCCGCGATCTTCGGGCCGACGCCGTGGAAGGCCATCAGCCCCTCGGACGTGTCCGGCACCACCCCGCCGAGCTCGCCCATGATGCGCCGCGACAAAGCGAGGATGTCGCGCGCCTTGGGTTCGGGGAAAGTGGCGCCGTGCAGGAGGCGCACAAGCGCCGGCTCGTCCAGGGAGGCCATTCGCTCGGGTGTGCGCGCCACGGCGAAGAGGCGCAGGCAGACGGGAATTGTCGTCTCGTCGCGGGTGCGCGCCGAGATGAGGCTGGCCACGAGCTGTTCGAACAGGCTGCCATGGCCGCGGTCCTGCAGTTCGAACATTGCGGCCTTGCGCAGGCTGGCGACGGCGGCGCGCAGGCGGCGGAACACCTCGTCGAAATCAAAAGGCTCCTTCTGCGGGGCCAAGGCGGCTGGTGCTGCGGAGGTCATGGGAGATGAACGCCGTTCGGGCGCCGTGGTTCAGCCTCAGCAGGGCAGACGGCGGTTCCCGCCCGTGGAGGCGCCTGGTCGGGCGAAAGCGCCCATGGGGATGATGCCTAGCGCGGCGAGGCGATCTCCGGCCCGCCGGTCGCGGCCAGGATGGCGTCCGTCACCGCCGCGGCGAGGCATTCATAGCCCCGGCCATTGTGGTGCATCCCATCGGCCGACAGTACGGCATCAGCGCCCATCGGGACCTGCGCGTCGATCTGGCGCGTGGCGTGGCGCTGCGGCGGCGCCCTATCCTGCTGATGGCGCTGTCGGGCGCCGGCTACATCGCGGTGCGGGTCAGCGGGGTGAACCTGCCGAACCGGATCGGCGGCGGCTGGTTCCTGAACCCGCTGGCCTGGCAGGTCCTGTTCTTCGCGGGGCGCGTGCTGGGCTATGCCCCCCCCCCCGAAAGCCGCTCCACCAGAAAAAGTCTTTTCTAACGGGACTGTTCCAGCACATAGATGTGCGGGGCATCGCTTGGCAGCGTCTCGGGCGTCAGTTCCAGTTCCGGGCCGCCGACCCGCGTGACGGCTTCCGGCGGGAAGCGCGCGATGAACCGGTCCACCGGTTCGATCTTCAGCACACCGCGCGGACTGAAATAGTGCATGGGGATGATAACGCGCGGCCCGATTGCCTTGATCGCCTGATCCAGGTCGTCGAGCGCGATGGTCGCGTGCTCGCCCGTCAGGGCCAACAGGATATCGACCTGCCCGCGCAGCGCCTCCAGATGCTCGGGCGCGACCGGATTGCCGATGTCGCCCATGTGGAGCACGCGCAGTCCACCCAGGGTGAAGTGATAGAGGGCATTGGCATCCGGGTCCCGCCCGGCTGCCGCCTGGTAGTCGAAGGTCAGGCTCTCGTAAGCCGGAAAGGGGCGGATGGTGATCCCGCGCATCTCGGCGCCTTCCGGCGGGAGTTCCAGTGCGTTGACGACAACCGGCGCGCCCTCCACATGGCTCGGATCGGAATGGAAGTCGTCCGTGGCCGAGCTCATGATCACGATGTCGGCGGGTTCGTTGATGGGATCGAAGCCGCTTTTGCCGGGCGTGTAAGGGTCGGTGATGACCACCAGGCCGTTCGCTTCCAGGCGAAAGCTCGCATGAGCATAGAACGTGATCTTCACGGTTGCCTCCGAAAATGATCAGGCCACGGCGCGCGGACTAGATTTTCTCGCCCACGAACAATTCCCAGCTCTCCGTCACGGCGCCCTGCTTTTCATTGAATTCCACCAGATGCGGAGAGTTCATGTGAGCCTCCCAGAGCGGCCGGTCCTCCCAGTTCTCGTAGAAGACAAAGAGGCCGGGATCCTCGTGTGACCGGTGCAGGTCGTAGTTGATGCAGCCTCGCTCAGCCCTGGTCGGCTGGACGAGCCCTTTCAGCATCGCGCCGAGCTGCTCCTCGCATCCCTGCTTTGCCTTGAGCTTGGCGACAACAGCCAACGGCATCATCTCTCCTCCCTTGCCTGTTGTTCGTGGAGGCCCCTCTCTGGACGCCTCGTCCGGCGATGCAGTGTCCATGTAAGGGAGCGTGCGGAAATTGCCACAAGGCGATGAACACACCTGGTGCACGACGGCAGCAGGCCGGTGCCGCGAACTTCAGCTTACTCGGGCCGCCCCTTGCTCCAGGAAACCTGCCGATCGAACAGCGGCACGGTCGAGATGGCCATCTTCGCGCTGCTATCCTTGATCTGACGGGAATAGGAGACGTAGATCAGCGTGTTGTTCTCACGGTCGTAGATGCGGCGGACCCGTAGCGACTTGAAGATGAGGCTGCGGCCTTCGCTGAAGACCTCCTCTCCATTTTCGTCCGTCTCGATGTCGCCGATAGTGATCGGCCCGGTCTGACGACAGGCGATCGAGGAGTTGGAAGGATCCTCGAACCAGTTGCCCTTCGACATGCGGTCGATGAGGCCGCGGCTGAAATAGGTCAGATGACAGGTCACGCCCTGCACTTGCGGATCGTTGACCGCCTCCACGACGATGTCATTGCCCGTCCAGTCAGTGCTGATCTCGCCGACCTGCTTGGCTCCGGCCGGAGCGGCGGCGAGCAACACGGCTGCAGCGGCAAGGACAAGGCGCTTCATGGTTTGCTCTCGCATGGCTTTGGCGCCGCGGCGCCGGTGAAAATCACTGCTACGGCGCCAGGTGCCGGCTGTGCCGGTTGCGGGCGGATTCCAGAAATGGCCGGACCTCCCGTGCGGTCGCCTGACGGGAATGGCCATGACGCTTGGCTTCCCGGATCCTGCCGTGCCGGTGCGCGGTCGTGCCACCTGCCCTAGCCGGTGCCGTGCAGCCCCCGACGCTGCATGCCGGGCTAACCGCAGCGGCCTGCCAGGGTTTCGCCGCACTCTGTCCTGAGCCGGACGCTGGCCCTTCGGGCGCCGTGCCGCAACCGCCGGCTTCCGCCAGGGTTGGCTTCTCCTCCCCTGGCGGAGAGAGCCCGATGACCCTTTCCTTCACCGCCCTGCTGATCGCCGCCTGCCTCGCGGCGATCCACCTTTTCGTCAGCCGCATGCGAATCCTGCGGGGCGTCCCGCGCAGCCGCTGGCTCTCCGCCGCGGGCGGTGCGGCGGTGGCCTATATCTTCCTGCACCTGCTGCCGGACCTGGCAGCGGCCCACCGGCGCGCCGGGGTTGAGTCGGAAACCGTCTACTTCGTCATTGCCCTGGTCGGACTGGTCGCCTTCTACGGCGTGGAGCGCCGGGTGCGCCTCGCCAGGGCGCCCGCCGGGCATGCGGGAGCCGATGACAGTGCCGCGGGGGTATTCTGGCTGCATGCAGGAAGCCTGACCCTCTACAACCTCATCATCGGCTATCTGCTGCTGCACCGCGAGGAAGCCGGCCTCGCCTCCCTCCTGCTGTATGGCAGCGCCATGGGCCTGCATTTCCTGTCCAATGATTACGGCATGCAGCTTGATCATCCGCAGGCCTACAACCGCACTGCACGCTGGATCCTGGCTGCGGCCATTCTCCTGGGCTGGCTGGCGGGACGGCTGATCGAGGTGCCGCGCCCGATCGTGGATGGGCTCTTCGCCTTTTTGGCGGGCGGCGTGGTCCTGAACGTCATGAAGGAAGAACTGCCGGAGGAACGGAAGAGCCGCTTCAATGCCTTCCTGCTCGGCGTCGTGGCCTATGGGGCGCTCCTGCTCGTGCTGGGATGACACAGCTGGCTGGCAGCCGCGGTGGTGCCGCCTGCCTGCCGGCTGAAGCGCGGATGAGGGCTGGGACTCTGCAGGGGTGCCGGAGGAAATGCCCGCGAAAAAACCGCTCGCGGCAGAGGCTGACGCAGACGAGGCTCTCGGATGCCTTGCAGGCACAATTTGACGGAACCGGGATTGTCCGGGTCGCGCAGGCCTGCGCAGCCGCCTGGAGAATGCCCTCCTTGCCCGGATACACTCCCTCCGTCGGCCGCCGGTTCAGGCTACAGAGCGCGGTGCCTCAATGCCGAGCATCGCCCGCAACTCGTCCGACAACCGGATCTGATTCCGGCCGCCATGCTTTGCGACATAAAGGGCGCGGTCAGCCTCCGTGTACAACTCGTCCAGCGTCTTGCTGTTCCGCACCGCCACTCCTGCCGAAATGGTCACCGCGACCGCCTGCCCTGCTGCCAAAAGCGGGTGAGCCGCGACCTGGCGGCGCAGCGCTTTCAGGCGCTCTATGACATCCTCGGGAGAGACGCCGCTGGAAACCAGCGCGAACTCCTCTCCGCCAATGCGGGCGAGCATGCCGAGGCCCTTCAGGGACGCCGCCATGATCCGGCTCACTTCGCGCAAGACCGCGTCGCCGACCCGGTGGCCGTAGATGTCATTCACCTTCTTGAAGTGGTCGATATCGAGGATGACCAGCACCATCAAGGTCACATCCGACTGCTCTGCCCTTTCCAGCAGCGCCCGCCGGTTCGGCAGGCTCGTAAGCGGATCCGTGCGGCTGAGGGTCTCAACCTGCTGCTTGGCGTGGTAAAGGGCCAGATGCGCTCTCCCGATCCAAGACAGGATCGGAACGGCGATCACCAGCGCAACGCCGATCGTGACGATCCACGACCTGAACGCGGCGGGCCAGCCCAAGAAGAAGGTGAGCTGATTGGCCACGTCCAGCGCCAGCGCCATGGCCACCGAGAGCGCTGTTGCCAGGAAGACATACCGGACCAGGTCCCGGCGATCCTTGATTTCCGGTGCCGTTACGAGCTTCCACAGCCTGCTCACAGGTCTACCCCGCATACTTGGGTCAGCTCCGCCTCAGGGCCGTGGAGCCGAAGGCATTTAGCACACGGGAAGGTGAAGCCGCCACCGAATGACGCCTCCGGGGTGGAGCCCCGTAGCATGTGCCGTCGGAATCGCCATGGAGGCGCCCCCTCTGCCGGCAGGACGGAGAAGGAATTCCTGAGAGGCCCGGACTGAGCGCCGGATGGCGCGCCGAACAACCTGGGCCGACCTATGCCGTTCCCTCCAGAATGACATTTTACGGTGCCCGCCTTCATGAGCCCTTCCGGAACACTCATCCGCGTCAACCGGGCGCCCGTCCTGACCCTGTGGGCCGCGGTGGTGGCAGAGCGCCTGGGCCACCCGCCAGACACCGCTTTCAGCCTCGCCAGCCATGTGGCGGGCACTGCCGCCCGGGCCAAGGCACGACGCCTCGGCATCGCCGATGAGGGCGAGCACCAGAAGGAGGCGGCACCGGTGAAGCCGAGCGAGACAACCAGGCTTCTCGGCAAGGAGGTGGTGCTGACCCACGACGCGGATGGCGTGGTGCTGGCCGATGCGGGCGGGGGCAAGCCCGCCCCCGCCGCCCCGGCGCAGGCCTATGTCGCCCGGGCGTTCGGCAAGCGCCTGGAGGAGGTCCGCGCGGCCATGGAGGCGCTGGCCATTCAATACGGACCGGAGGACCTGAACCGCATCGGCTTCAGGCTCTATGAGCACTTCCGCCCCGAGGTGCCGACCGATGTCCGGGGCTGGGGCGCCAAGGGCGAGTTGGACCTGGAGAGGATCAGGACGGCAGCGCCCTGAGGCGCTGAATTCGTGAGCCGCCGCTCAGGCGCATCCGCTGAATGCCCCCGGCCTTCTCTCGTGAAGCCGGTCAGCCCCCTGACTGACCTCTCCAACGCCAGCAGGGTCCATCATCGTCACGTCCATCAGGATCTCCTCGCTCAGGAAAGGGGCCTGTTCCCCACATCGTCAGGGGTCCGGCTTTCCATGCCGCCCAACACCCAGGGCGCATGCTGATGGTCAGTGACGGCGAGCATGGCTTCGAGCGGGGGTCGAGCTCCGCCATCGCGAAATAGGCGGGCGCCTTCAGAATCTCACTGGTGCGCTCACGATTCTCGCGTTCCAGTGCCTTGACGCGCTCGCGCCCCGCTGCCGTTGGCTCAGGGCACGGGCCACCGTCACGCTCGGCTTGCCCGGCCCATTGCCGCAGCGCCTCCGCCGGGCAACGGCAGCTTGACTGCAATCGAGCCGATCGCCTCCCGTGAGGTCTGGCTCCGGCACCATCCGCACCGCCGGTCCCGGACCTCAGGCGAAAAGTGGCCCGGACACCGGCGCCGCGGGACGTAAGGTGAAGGGCCGGCGGCGATCATCGGCCCGGCAATATGGCAGGTGCGGATTGATTGCCGCCCAGACTTCATCCGACAGCCAGGAACAACCGCACCGTCCCAGTCCCCCCGCCCCCCAAGCCCGTTCGGGCGAAGAAAATCCAGAGAAATCCAGCGGGTTGTATCGCCCCCCTGGCTGGACCCTGGCGAATACAGTGCCCGGCTTGCCGCATGGATGCCCAGGAGCACCAGCCCCGCCTATTTGCGGAGCACGCATATCCCCTCCCCGCTTTCCAAAGTGGTCGCGTTCCAAGGGAAGGCGGCACTGCGCGCAATGGCACGCATGTTGCTTCTCTCTGTGCAGCCGGCTGCACCTTGTCCTTCGCAGCCGAGCGCCGAATCCGGGAGAACTGCTGCCAATGCCGACTCGCCGCTCTTTCATGGCCTTGTCCGCCCTGGCCGCCCCCAGTCTGGCTGCCTTGCCGCGGCGCGCCGGCGCCGCGCCGCTGAAGGAGCTGCGCTACCGCCTGACCGAGGACCCGGAGTCGCTCCACAGCGGCCAGAGCGTTTCGCTCACCGTCAACACCTGCCTCAACTTCCTGCACGACCGCCTGATCTACATCGACAACGAGGGCAAGCCGCAGCCCTGGCTGGCGGAGTCCTGGTCCTTCAGCGAGGACAACAGGCAGATCACCTTCACGCTGCGGCCCGGCACCAAGTTCCACGACGGTACCGAGCTCGACGCCGCCGCGGTGAAGTTCCACTTCGACAGCATCCTCGACCCGAAGATGGCCTCGCCGGTGCGCGGCCAGATTTCGGCGCTGGAAAGCTGCGAGGTGCTGGACCCGCTGCGCTTCCGCCTCACCTTCAGTCGCCCCTTCGCCGCGGCGATGATCCTGCTCTCCAGCGCCACCTATGGCGTCAACTCGCCCACCGCGGTGCAGAAGGCGGGGCGGCAATACGGCCGCCGCCCCGTCGGCACCGGGCCCTACATGTTCAAGTCCTGGTCGGCCGGCACCGAGCTGGTGCTGGTGCGCAATCCGCACTACCGCCAGCTACGGCCGGACGCGGTGAACAAGGGCGCCCCCTATGCCGACCAGATCACGCTGAGCGTGCTGCCGGAGGAGGGCGTCGCCTTCTCCGCCCTGCAGACCGGCGAGCTGAGCGCGGCGGAGCTCCAGACCGACACGGTGGAGCGGCTGCGGCAGGACAAGCGCTTCGCCGTCGTCATCGACGAGAAGGCGAAGAACATCCTGTTCCTGGAATTCTCCTTCCGCCCGCCCTTCGACGAGCGGGCGATGCGCGACGCCATCAGCCACGCCATCGACCGCGAGGCGATCCTGCGCGCCTCCTACAGCGGCTACGGCGCCATCGACCTCAGCCCGCTCTCGCGCGGCATCCCTGGCTACGACCAGGCGGTGGCCGACCAGTACGGCACGCCCTACGACCCCGCCAAGGCCAAGGCACTGCTGGACGAGGCGGGCTGGAAGCCCGGCCCCGAGGGCCTGCGCGTCAAGGACGGCAAGGAGGCGAAGTTCGCCGTCCGCTCCTACGCCAACCCCGTCACCGACCGCGCGCTGGCGGTGATCCAGAGCAACCTCGCGGATCTCGGCGTCGGGATCAGCATCTCCACCGCCGACTGGGGCACCTTCTATCCCTCGCTGCTGCGCGAGGGCTGGGACATGGACCTCAACCGCTGGACCTATAGCGACCCGCTGGTGCTGACCAACCTGTTCCGCCCACCGGGACACCGCCGCACCCTGCCGGAGGATGCGGAGCTGACCCGCATCCTGACCGCGGTCGACTCCACCCTCGACCCGGCCGAGCGGCAGAAGGTGGTCTCCGAGGCGCAGAAGGCGATCCTGGAGCGGCGGCTGATGGTGCCGATCCTGACCAACCACCAGGTCACCATCACCCAGGCCGGCCTGCAGAACTACCGGTTCGACTACCTGAACCAGGTGCTGCACGGCGATGTCCGCATGAGCGACTGGTGAGCCGCTACGTCCTGCGCCGCCTCCTGATGGCGCTGCCTGTGGTGATCGGCATCCTGCTGGTCACCTTCATGATCCAGGCGGTGATCCCGACCGATGCCGTCTCCGCCATGTATGAGGGGCAGACGACGGAGGAGGAGGCGGCCGAGGCCATCGCCGCGATGCGCGAGCGTTATGGCCTGGACCAGCCCTGGTACATCCAGTTCACCCGCTACGCCGGGAATGTGCTGCATGGCGATTTCGGCGAATCCATCCGCCTGCGCCGGCCGGTCTCGGAAGAGATCGGCTACCGCTTCATCAACACGCTGCAACTGACCGGCGCGGCGCTGCTGATCGGCATCCTGGTCGGCGTGCCCATGGGCATCCTTTCGGCCGCCAAGAAGGACACCTGGCTTGACCTGGGGGCGATGACGGTGGGGCTGCTCGGCATCTCCATGCCCGCCTTCTTCTTCGGCCTGCTGCTGATCCTGGTTTTCGCGGTCTGGCTGCAATGGATCCCGGTGGTGCCGCGCGGCGGCGCGGCGCTGCTGCTGCCGGCGCTGACGCTGGGCCTGATCGAGGCGGCGCCGCTGTCGCGCATCGCCCGCTCGGCCATGATCGAGCTCCTCCGGCGCGACCATATCCGCGCCGCCCGCTCGCGCGGGATGGGGGAGATGTCGGTCATCCTGCGGCACGCCCTGCCGGGCACGCTGCTGGCCGTCATGACGGTGATCGGCCTGCAGTTCGGCAACCTGCTCGGCGGTGCCTTCATCATCGAGGTCATCTTCGGCTGGCGCGGCATCGGCGAGCTGGGCGTGAAGGCCATCCAGTGGCGCGACTTCGCGCTGACGCAGGCCATCATCCTGATCAGCGCCGGCGCGCATATCGGCGCCAACCTCGTGGTCGACGTGCTCTATGCCTGGATCGACCCCAGAGTGGATTACGACACGTGAGTCTGCTGCATGGGGAAACCGAGACGGCGGGTGCCGAGGCGCTGCCCGCCGCCGAGGCTGCCGCGCCCCGCCCGCGCCGCGGCGGCTGGCGCTGGCTGCTGGGGCGGCTGCTGCGCAACCCCTCGGCGCGGATCGGCGGCGGCGTGCTGCTGCTGATCCTGTTCTGCGCCGCCTTCGCGCCCTGGATCGCGCCGCACGACCCGCTGGCAGTGAACACGCTCGGCCGGTTGAAGCCGCCGAGCGCCGTCAACTGGCTCGGCACCGACGAGGTCGGCCGTGACCTCGCCAGCCGGCTGATCTTCGGCACGCGCTACTTCCTGCTGATCTGCGCGATCGCCGCCTCCATCTCGGCGGGCTTCGGCATCCTGCTGGGACTGGTGGCCGGCGCCGGCTCGGCGCTGGCCGATACGGTCATCATGCGCTTCACCGACATGCTGTTGGCCTTCCCCTACATCCTGCTGGTGCTGGCCATCGTGGCGATCCTCGGCCCCAGCCTCTGGACCGCCATGGCGGCGGTGGGGGTGGCCGGAATTCCCGGCTATGCGCGGCTGATCCGCTCCGTGGCGCTCACCGTGAAGCGCGAGGAATATGTCGAGGCCGCCCGTGCGCTCGGCGCCTCCGAGGCGCAGATCATCCTCGGCACGGTGCTGCCCAACACCATCTCGCCGCTGATCGTCTATCTCTCCTATGCCACGCCGATCGCGGCGCTTTCGGCGGCGGCGCTGTCCTTCCTGGGCCTCGGCGCGCAGCCGCCGACGCCGGAATGGGGCGCCATGCTGGTCAATTCCCGCTCCTTCCTGTTCACCGCCTGGTGGGCGGTCGCGGCGCCGGGCCTGGCGATCTTCGTGGCCATTTTCGCCATGAACCTGCTGGGCAATGGCCTGCGCGATGTGCTGGACCCGCGCGATGTCTGAGAACGCCCCCCTGCTGCAGGTGCGCGATCTGCGCACGCATTTCGGCACCGGCCCGGACGCCGTGCGGGCGGTGAACGGCGTCGACCTCTCCGTCGATCGCGGCGAGGTGCTGGGCATCGTCGGCGAATCCGGCTGCGGCAAGACGGTGCTGGCGCTGTCCATCCTGCGGCTGGTGGACGCGCCCGGGCGCATCGTCTCCGGCCAGGTGCTGTTCGAGGGGCAGGACGTGCTGGCCATGCGCCCGCGCGCGCTGACGGCGCTGCGCGGACGCGACATCGCCATGATCTTCCAGCAGCCCAAGGCGAGCCTCGACCCGGTGATGCGCATCGGCCAGCAGATCGCCGAGCCGCTGCGGCTGCGCGGCGGCCGCACCCGCGCCGAGGCCTGGCGGGAGGCGGTGGAGCTGCTGGGCGCCGTCGGCATCCCCAACCCCGAGGAGAAGGCGCGCGCCTATCCGCACGAGATCTCCGGCGGCCAGGCGCAGCGCGTGATGATCGCGACGGCGCTGGCGCTGAAGCCGCGCCTGCTGATCGCCGACGAGCCGACCACGGCGCTCGACGTGACGGTGCAGGCGCAGATCCTGGAGCTGCTGCGGGAGCGCTGCCGCGCGCTCGGCACCGCGCTGATCCTGGTCACGCACGATATCGGCGTGATCGCCCAGATGGCCGACCGGGTGGCGGTGATGTACGCCGGGCGGGTGGTGGAGAACGCGCCGGTCGCGCGCATCCTGGGCGACCCGGCGCACCCCTATACCCGCGGCCTGATGCGCTCCGCCCCGGTGATGGGCGCGGTGCAGGCGCGGCTGCAGGAGATCCCCGGCGGCATTCCCGACCTGACGCGCCCGCTGCGCGGCTGCGCCTTCGCGCCGCGCTGCGACGGCCGGCGCCAGGCCGGCCCCGCCCGCTGCGACGGGCAGACCCCGCCCCCCTTCATCCCCGCCCCTGGGCGGGAGGCGCGCTGCTGGCTGCAGGATGGCGCGCCGGCCGCGCAGCCGGCGCCGGCGGGGTGGTCGTGATGAGCGCGGCCCTCTCCCCCGCGCGCCCGGGCGGCGCCGCCAGCCGCGTGCCGCTGCTGCGCGCCGCCGGGCTGGTGGTGCGCTTTCCCGTCCGCGCCGGCGTCATGGGCCGGCCGAAGGCCTGGGTGCATGCGGTGGACGGCGTCGATCTCACCGTGCAGGCCGGGGAGACGCTGGGGCTGGTGGGCGAATCCGGCTGCGGCAAGTCCACCCTCGGCCGCACCCTGCTGGCGCTGCGCCGGGCCGATGAAGGCTCGGTCGAGATCGAGGGCCAGCGCGTCTTCGAGCTGCCGCCCGCGAAGCTGAAGGCGCTGCGCCGCCACGCCCAGATGGTGTTCCAGGACCCCGTCGCCTCGCTGGACCCGCGCCGCACCGTCGGCAGCTCCGTGCGCATGGGGCTGGACCTGCACGGCATCGGCACGCGGGCGGAGCGGGAGGCGGCGGTGGCGCAGGTGCTGCGCCGCGTCGGGCTGCGGCCGGAGCACGCGGAACGCTTCCCGCACGAATTCTCCGGCGGCCAGCGGCAGCGCGTCGGCATCGCCCGCGCCCTGGTGCTGGAACCCCGCCTGCTGGTCTGCGACGAGCCGGTCTCGGCGCTCGACGTCTCCGTGCAGGCGCAGATCCTGAACCTGCTGAAGGACGTGCAGGCGGAGCGCGGCCTCGGCATGGTGTTCATCTCGCACAACCTCGCGGTGGTCGAGCACATGGCCGACCGCGTGGCCGTGATGTACTACGGCCGCATCGTCGAGCTGGCGTCGCGTGAGATGCTCTACGCCGATCCGCAGCACCCCTATACCCGCGCCCTGCTGGCCGCCGTGCCCTCGCCCGACCCGGCGCAGCGCGGTGGCGTGGCGGCGCCGGCCGGCGAGCCGCCGGACCCGGCGCGCCTGCCCAGCGGCTGCCGCTTCCGCTCGCGCTGCCCGCTGGCCATGCCGCGCTGCGCGGCGGAGGAGCCGCCGCTGCTCGACCTCGGCCAGGGCCACCGCGCCGCCTGCTGGGCCGCGCGCGGGGCCTGAGAGATTGCCGGGACCCCGCCAGGACAAAGGACGCATGGCGCCGTGACTGATCTGGATCTGAGCTTGATCGAACGCCGCGTGGACGCGCTGCTGGCCCCCTGGGCCGGCGGGCGCGGCCCCGGCGTCACCATCGGCGTGGTGCTGGAGGGCCGGCTCGCCGTGCACCGCCATGCCGGCCTGGCCAGCGTCGAGCACGGCGTGCCGATCGGCCCGGCCACGCGCTTCCGCATCGCCTCCGTCTCCAAGCAGTTCACCTGCGCCGCCATCCTGATGCTGGCGGCCGAGGGCAAGCTGTCGCTGGAGGAGGAGGCGCGCCGCTACCTGCCCGAGTTGCCGGAATACCCGCAGCGCGTGACGGTCGCGCACCTCATGCACAACAGCTCCGGCATCCGCGACATGCTGGAGATCATGCGGCACGGCGGCGCCGACCTCGGCACGCCGATCCGGCTGCAGGACCTGGTGGACGGCATCTGCCGCCAGCGCACCCTGAACTTCACCCCCGGCAGCCGCTTCCTCTACAGCAATTCCAACTTCCTGCTGCTGGGGCTGATCGTCGAGCGCCTCTCCGGCCAGACGCTGGACGATTTCCTGGAGGCGCGCATCTTCGCCCCGCTGGGCATGCGCGACACCCGGGTGACGCAGAACGTCCAGGCGGCGATCCCGAACCTCGCGACCGGCTACTTCCCGGACGACGAGTGCGGCTGGGTGCGCGCCCCGCACGCCTTCCCGCTGCATGGGGAAGGTGGGCTGGCCTCCTCGGTCCAGGACCTTGCGCTCTGGGCGCGCAACTTCACCACCCGGCGCATCGGCGCTGGCTGGCTGGACGAGCTGGCGCGGCAGACGCCCTTCAACAACGGCACCGTCAACCGCTATGCGCGCGGCCTGGTGGTGCGGCCCTATCGCTGGCTGGAGACCATCAGCCATGGCGGGTTGTGGCCGGGCTACCGCACCGAATTCCTGCGCGTGCCGGCGCAGGAGGTGACGGTGATCGCCATCTCCAATTCCGGCGCCTCCGACCCCAACCTGCTGGCGCACCAGGCGCTGGACGCGGTGCTGGAGGGGCGCCCGGGCGTGCACCCCGTGCCCGCCCTGCCCGGACGGGAGGCACTGGAGAAGCTGGCCGGCCGCTACCTGGACCCGGAGACCGGCGCGACTCTGGAATTGGCGGTCTCGGACCGCAGCAAGCTGACGATGACGACCAACGGCCTGACCGTGACCGCCGAGGCCACGGAGGATGGCCGCTTCGCCTCGCCGCGCGGCAGCAGCGTCTTCGCGCTGCGGGCGGCGGGGCCGGATGCCCTCGAGGTCGAGCAGGATGCCGGGGTGGTCGGCATCTGGCGCCGCGTCACGCCCGGAAGCAGCCTGCCGGAAGGGCTGCCCGGCATCTATCACAGCCCAGAGATGGCGACGACCTGGACCGTGACGGAGGCCGAGGGCAAGACCTGCATCCGCGCCGCCGGTCCGGTGGTGACGGGGCCGCTCTGGGAGCTCGAGCCGGTCCAGGGTGATCTCTTCCGCGTGCATGTGCCGGGCACGCTGTTCCGCGGCTGGCTGGACGTGCGCGTGCTGCGCGAGGGCGGGCGGATCGCCGGGCTGGAAGCGAGCGGCGGCCGCGTCAAGCGCGCGCGCTATACCCGCCACGAGCCTGACGCTGCCGAAAGCCCTGGGCGGCGTGGACAAAGCTGATCCATAGGCGGATGGCGGCCAGTTGGACGAGGCCGAGAAAGCTGCTGGCGGTGTGGTCGTAGCGGGTGGCGACGCGGCGCCAGCGTCAGGCCGATCGGCAACCCATGGGCGTTGGTGCGGAGGTGGATCTTTGTCGAGGAGTCCGACGACGATGCGCTTCGTGGCTGCCTCTCACAGGGATGCCTCCGACGCACAACTGCGCCCCCGGAGGAGGCGAATGCAGCCGCCCGTGATCTGGTGGAGAGCGGGGCTCGCGGGGCCCTGGTGGGATGAGGAAGCGGAGCGCATCCGGTCTCGTCCGG
Source organism: Roseomonas sp. E05 (assembly GCF_030063475.1). GTDB lineage: Bacteria > Pseudomonadota > Alphaproteobacteria > Acetobacterales > Acetobacteraceae > Pseudoroseomonas. The sequence goes on along the minus strand of NZ_JASIRT010000002.1, from coordinate 3,678 downwards.
GCAAGGGGAGCGGCCAGACAGCGCGGTGCATTGGCCAAAGGAGCGTGAAGGCTCTCAAACCGCAGCCTGGATCTCCGGCAGGCACTGCCGGACCTCGGCTTCCCGCTCCCGCGGCCAGGCGAAGAAATTGAAGACGTAAGGGTCGGACGCCGCATAGTCGGAGGGATCCGGGCTGGCCCGCTGCATGGTCGCGCGGTTCAGAACGGAGGCTGGCCACCATCGCCCCTCCAGGGCAAAGCGGGTGGTGTAGTCCAGCGCATCCAGGAAGGCGGGCACCGCCCAGGTGGAGCCTTCCCTGTGTCGTTCTTCCAGTTCCAGCGTCAGGACCGGACGACAGCGCAGCAGGGTGTCGCGTGCGCCCCGCAGGACCTCGTACTCCGCACCTTCCGCGTCGATTTTCATCGCAGTCAGGTCACGCAGGCCGAAGCTGTCCAGCGTGGCAACCGGCACCTGGACCTGCTCGGCACCGACATGCGGGCCATAGCCCTCGAAGGTCTTGAGCAGGGAAGCCCATTGCTCCTGCCGGACACCCTCCACCACCGGCACGGAGAGCGTCAGCCGGCCGGGTGCATCACCCAGTGCCAGCGGGATCGGCCTGATCGACGTGACGCCTGCACAAGCGGCGGAGAGCCGGACGAAGGCGGCGGGGAGCGGCTCGAAGGCCAGGACATGCGCTCCGGGAAGGCGGCTCAGCGGCAAGGCGATCAGGCCGTCATGCGCGCCGACATCCACCAGGCTGCCGGGCCGGTGCAAGGCTGTCAGGAAACGAAGCTCATCCATCGCGCCCGTCCCGATCCTTTGCACCGTAGTTTGGCGTTGCCGGATCAGGCAACACAAGCCCCTCAATCCGGTGGGGTCCCAATCAGAGAATTGGGCGGCGAAAGATTTGTCCACGCCCGGCATCGTGGTCACGCTGTTGACCGAGTAGGCGTCAAGGCCTTGGACCTCGCGCGTTCCGATCTCGTTCCTGGTGATCGTGAAGCGGCCCGGCGCATAGACGACATCGGGCATGTGGTGATCTTCCGACACGACCTGCATCGACATGAAGCGCCGTCCGGTGTCGGGCAGGATGATCGTGACCCGACCGGCATCGAGGCCGACCAGCAGCGGAGCGCCGGTGAAAGTGCAAGGCCAAGGCCGGAACACGGATGGGCCCGCATGGCGCCCTCCGCTCGGTCCGATGTCTTGGCACTCCAGAGGCTGGCTCCTCCCAGGCCCCCCCACCCAAGGCGATTCCTGATGGGGCTTCCACCCTGACCAACCCCAGAACCAATAGCCCCGACCGCCTATTCCCGGCTGCGCAGCAGACGGCTCGACGCCGTGAAGCGCCCGGCCGGATGGATGGTGTCGGAGATCTCGAAGGCGACGCCGGCGTGGTCGAGATAGCGCCGGATGATGCGCAGGGCGGGTGAGCCCGGGTCGACCTGAAGGGGCGCCGCGATCCGCTCCGGCACGGTCGCTGCGGTGATGTCCTGGCGGATCTCGGCGACATGCCGCCCATGCCGCGCCTCGACGAGGGAGACGACCAGGGTGTCAGGGGAGGCGCGCACCAGGTCGATGATGTCGGGGTAAGCCGGGTCGAGGTAGACGTCCGTCCAGCCGAGCGGGACGGCCTTCGGGCCGCCGTCGAGCCGGAGGCTGGAGATGCGCAGCCAGCGCGTCCCCTCTGTGGCCCCGAACGTCTCCGCCAGGGCGCGGTCCAGCACCGCCTCGCCAGTTTCCTGCACCGCGCGGACATGGGAGGTGCCGAACTGTACCAGATCGTCCAGCGAGGCCAGCGACTGCCGGTAGTTCCGCGGCGCCGTGCGGGCTTCGACCCGCGTGCCTGCCCGCTTGCGCCGCGAGACGAGGCCAAGCTCGACAAGCTCGTTGATGGCAACGCGGACTGCATAGCGGCTGGCGCCGTAGAGGTCGCAGAGTTCGAACTCGGTCGGCAGAAGGGAGCCGATCGGGAACCGGCCCGACGAGATCCCCTCCATCAACTCGCGCGTGAGCGCAGCGTGCTGAGTGCCGGTGGCGGATTTCTCCTTGACGGTTTGTTCGGACATATTTAGCTGCCGTTTTGTTCGAACATATACAAGATCCAAGCCCTCAGCCGGCAACTCTCAAGGAGACGCTCCGTGCCCCCGGCAAGCCCAGCCTCCGCCACCACCGTATTCGACTCTGCCCTGTTCCGCGACGCCTTCGGCACCCCGCGCATGCGGGAGGTCTTCTCGGACCATGCCCTGATCGCCCGTTACATCGAGGTCGAGATCGCCCTGGCACAGGCGGAGGCGCGTTGCGGCGTCATCCCGGCCGAAGCGGCCGAGCAGATCGCCGCGCGTTGCGACATCGCGGCGCTGGATTTCGAGCTGCTGCGCCAGGAGACCGACAATGTCGGCTATCCCATCCTGCCCCTGGTGCACCAGCTGGTGAAGCAGTGCGGGGAGGCTGGCCGCTACGTCCACTGGGGCGCCACCACCCAGGACATCATGGACACGGCCGACGTGCTGCGGGTCCGCGCCGGACTGGAGATCGTCGAGGAGGACATCGCCGCCCTCCGGCGCATCCTGGCGGAGCTGGCGACCCGGCACCGCGACACGCCGATGGCCGGGCGCACCCATCTGCAGCAGGCCCTGCCGGTCACCTTCGGCTACAAGGCGGCAATCTGGCTGGCGATGTTCGACCGCCATGCCGAGCGCCTGCAGCAGCTCAAGCCCCGCGTGCTGGTGGGCGAGTTCGCCGGCGCGGCGGGCACGCTGGCCTCGCTCGGCGACAAGGGGCTGGAGGTGCAGCAGGCGCTCTGCGAGGAGCTGGGCCTTGGCGTGCCGGTCACCACCTGGCATGTCGCCCGCGACGGCTTCGCCGAGGCGGTGAACCTGCTGGGCCTGATCACCGGCTCGCTCGGCAAGATCGCCTACGACATCATGCTGATGGCCTCCACCGAGTTCGCCGAGGTCTATGAGCCCTTCGTCAAGGGCCGCGGCGCCTCCTCGACCATGCCGCAGAAGCGCAACCCCATCTCCTCCGAGCTGATGCTCGCCGCCGCCAAGGGCGTCCGCCAGCATGCGGGGCTGATGATGGACGCGATGATCCAGGACTTCGAGCGCGCCACCGGACCCTGGCACGCCGAGTGGATGGCCATTCCCGAGAGCTTCCTTCTCACAGCCAGCGCGCTGCACCAGGCGAAGTTTGCGCTGGGCGGCCTGATCGTGGACGAGGCGCGGATGCGGCAGAACCTTGCCGCCAGCAAAGGCCTGATCGTCGCCGAGGCCGTGATGATGGGGCTCGCGCCCCATACCGGCCGCGATGCGGCGCATGACATCGTCTATGACGTCTGCCGCGCGGTGAACGAGCAGGGCGGCACCCTGGCCGAGGCGCTGGCGCGCCATCCCGAGGTCACCCGCCACCTGGATCGCGCCGCCATCGACCGCCTGACCGACCCCGCCAACTATCTCGGCATGGCGCCGCGGATGGTGGACCGCGCCGTCGCCGCCTCGCGGCGGCAGGCTTCCTAGAGCAGATCCCGTTCCGATGGCATCATCGGGACGGGTGAAGATGCTCGTCAAAATAATCGGCCAGGCGGTGGTGACGATTTCAGCGGAGTAGGATGGCGATTGAGGCGAGCAGAACGAAGCCGCGGAAGTTGGCGAGGAGCTTGTCGTAGCGGGTTGCGACGCGACGGAACTGCTTGAGGTT
>NZ_JASIRT010000001.1 GCF_030063475.1 Roseomonas sp. E05 | reverse complement strand
TGCGCACCCCGATGTCGGGGCCGCCGCCCTCGCCGAGCCTGCCCGCCGTTCGTCGTGCCATCCTCGACCGGCTGTTCGCGCATCTCGCCACGCCAGTACGATGTCCGCACTGCCGACGCAGGTTCCTGACACCTCCGCCTAAAGTGCCCAGGTAGTGCTAAAGCCCGAAAGGATAGGTTTCCTCAGCACCCGCTTTCCGCACCGTCGGCAGCGGCGTCACTGCCGTGGTCTCGTCGAACCAGACATAGGCGTCGAACTGCTGCGGCAGCGAGCAGGCGGAGTAATGGCTCCAGCGCTCCGTGTCGGGCCGGTAGATCACGCCGATGAAGCGTTCCAGCCGCTCCGGCAGCAGCCGCTCGCGGAGCCGCTGGTGCTGCCCCTCGCGCAGGTCGAGCAGGAAACGGCCGGCCCCGCTGTCATGTGCCAGCCGTTCATAGCTGTCCGGGCGGGAGGGATTGACCCGCTTCACGACCATCGGCTCGTCCCAGTCATCGGCGCAGGCGACGGTGCCGGTATGGGTGCCGAAGCCGATCAGCGCCGCCGCCTCGCCGAAGTGCTGACGGCAGAGCTGGCCGATGTTCAGCTCGTCCCGCTCCCGGCCCATCTCGGTCTTGGAGGCGTCGCCGATATGCGAGTTGTGGGCCCAGACCACCGCCTTTGCCTGCGGCCCCTTGGCTTCCAGCAGGGCGCAGAGGGTTTCGAACATATGGGTGTCGCGCAGGTTCCAGCTCTCGGCGCCGCTGTAATACATCGCGCGGTAGTAGGCCTCGGCGTTCTTCACCAGGCGGGCATTGGCGGCGGCATCAAGGAAGCTCTCGCCGTCCCCGCGGGCATAATCCAGCTTGTGCTCGAGCAGCTCCCGCAGGGTGCGGGCGACGGCCTCCTCGCAGGTGGCATAGCCGGAGGAGAGCGCCAGCCGGCCATAGCGCTGCGGTTCGACGGCCCAGGGCGACAGGCAGCCATAGCGCTGGCGCGCCACCGCGGCGGCCTCGGGGTCCACGCGGTCGAGATAGCCCAGCACGGCCTCGATCGAGGCGGAGAGATTGTAGAGGTCGAGGCCATGAAAGCTGGCCTGCCGCTCCGGCGGGCGCCCGGCATTCCAGCCGCGCAGCCATTCGACGAAGGCGGCCATCTCGGTGTTGCGCCACATCCAGGTCGGAAAGCGGCGGAAGGGCGGCTCGGCGCCGGGGGATGCCGGGCGATGGCGGACATGGCGGTCCAGGCTCGCCGCGTCCGGCCAGGCCGCCTCGACCGCGACAATATTGAAGCCATGCGACTCGATCAGGCGGCGGGTGATGGCGGCGCGGGCACGGTAGAACTCCGCGGTGCCATGGCTGGCCTCGCCCAGCAGCACCACGCGGGCGCCGGCGAAGCGGTCGAACAGGGCGCCGAAGGCCGGCTCGTCGAGCGCCGGCAGCGGTTCCGCCGCCGCGCGGATCAGCTCGGGGAGGGAGTCTGCGGCGGGGCGCGCGCCGACCGGACCCGGCGGCGGTTCCCCGGCTCCGGACGGCAGGCCGGGAGGCGGCACGAAGCCGGCCTCGCCCAGATCCTCCTCCTCGAAGCGGTTGGCGCCGGCACGCATCACCCGCACCAGGCGCAGCTCGCGCATGGGGCCTTCCACCGGCATCACCAGGCGGCCGCTGAGGTCGAGCTGCTCCAGCAGCGGCTGGGGAATCGCTGCGCCAGCCCGGGGAATCAGGATCGCATCGAAGGGCCCGGCGCTGGGGAGGCCGTGCAGCGCGTCGCCGTCCCGCAGCCGGACCCGTGTGCAGCCCGCCGCCGCCAGCCGCGCCATCGCGCGCTGCGCTGCCGCCTCCTCCGGCTCGACGGCCAGCACCTCTCCGGCGATCTGGCTGGCCACGGCCGCCAGATAGCCGGAGCCGATGCCGGCCTGCAGCACCCGGTCACCCGGGCGGATCCCCGCCTCCTGCAGCATGCGGGCGGCGACATACGGATGCGGCAGCGTCTCGCCGTCCTCCAGCGGCAGCTCGGCCCCCTCGTAGGCGAATTCCCGCAGGGCCGCGGGCAGGAAGGCCTCGCGGGGAACCGTGCGTAGGGCCATCAGGATTTCGGCATCGCGAATGCCGCGATGGGCGACCTGCCATTCGACCATCCGGTCGCGCTTGCGTTCGGTGTCGGGCATGGGGCGTCTCCCTTGCTGGAATGCCCGGCGCCGCTGGCCTGGCGCGGCGGCACGGGCGAACCTCGGACGCTAACCGCCCCGAGGGGCGCGGGTTCGGCACTGCGTACAACCGCAGGCGCGGCGCCGCGTTGGCTGGCTGGGGAAAGCCGGCCCCTCCGGTCCTGAGTGGTGGTCCCGCCTCATCCCTGCCGTCCGTGGCCGCGGCAGCGGCGGAGGTGGTGGTGGCGCGTGCCAGCCTCGCCCGCCGCGCACCGGCTGACCCGCTTCGACCGGCCCTTCGCGCTGTTCCTGGAGCCCGCCGCATGAACCGTGCCGTGCAGTCCCTCCCGGCCGCCTATTTCGAGGCGCTCTACGCCGCCGACCCCGATCCCTGGAAGTTCCGCAGCAGCCCCTATGAGGCGGAGAAATACGCCGCCACTCTGGCCGCCCTGCCGCGCCCGCGCTACGGCAGCGCGCTGGAGATCGGCTGCTCGATCGGCGTGCTGACGCGGATGCTGGCGCCGCGTTGTGACCGGCTGGTGGCGCTGGACGGCTCCGCCCGCGCCATTGCCGCCGCGCGCCGCCACTGCGCGGGCCTTCCGCAGGTCGAACTGCAGCAGCGCGAGGTGCCGCGGCAATGGCCGCGCGGCCGGCACGACCTGATCCTGCTTTCGGAGGTCGTCTACTACTGGGATGAGGCCGACCTCACTCGCGTGGCTGCGCTGGCGCTGCGCTCCCTGCGCGCGGGCGGCGAGGTCCTGCTGGTGCACTGGACTGGCACCACCGACTATCCGCTCTCCGGCGATGCGGCGGTGGAGGGTTTCATCGGCGCCACCACGCCGGCGCTGCATGTGGCGGCACAGACGCGGGCTGAGCATTACCGGATGGATCTGCTGCGGCGCGCCTGAGCAGGCCGCGCCTCCGCGCGCAGGCGCCCCCCCCCCCGACACCGTCAACAGGGCATTTTCCGCAACAACGGAAACGCCCGGATCACGTTGTCTTGCTGATGCTGCCCCACCGCCCCCCGGTGGAGGCGGTCCATGAGCATGGACGGAGAACTTCGATGGCTGAAAAGACGCAAACCGCTGACCTGCAGCCAGCCCGAATCGGCGAGGCGAGCATCCTGCGGGGCCAGGGCGGCGAGACGCACCAGACCGCCGGCGGCGAGGTGCCGGTGCTGACCACCCAGCAGGGCGTGCCGGTCGCCGACGACCAGAACACCCTGCGGGTCGGCCCGCGCGGCGCCTCCTTGCTGGAGGACTTCCACTTCCGCGAGAAGCTGTTCCACTTCGACCACGAGCGCATCCCCGAGCGGGTGGTGCATGCACGCGGCTTCGGCGCGCACGGCTTCTTCGAGGCCTATGAGTCGCTCGCCGACATCACCAGCGCCGACCTCTTCCAGCGCAAGGGGGAGCGGACGCCGGCCTTCGTGCGCTTCTCGACTGTGGCGGGCAACAAGGGCTCGCCGGACCTGGCGCGCGACGTGCGCGGCTTCGCCGTGAAGCTCTACACGAAGGAGGGCAACTGGGATCTCGTCGGCAACAACATCCCGGTCTTCTTCATCCAGGACGCCATCAAGTTCCCCGACCTGATCCACGCCGCCAAGCAGGAGCCCGACCGCGGCTTCCCCCAGGCGCAGACGGCGCATGACAACTTCTGGGACTTCATCTCGCTCTCGCCCGAAGCCATGAACATGGCGCTGTGGATCATGTCCGACCGGACGATCCCGCGCTCCTTCCGCTTCATGGAGGGGTTCGGCATCCACACCTTCCGCTTCGTCAATGCGGAGGGGAAGGCCACCTTCGTGAAGTTCCACTGGAAGCCGAAGCAGGGCATGCAGTCGGTGGTGTGGAACGAGGCCCTGAAGATCAACGGCGCCGATCCCGACTTCCACCGCCGCGACCTGTGGGACGCCATCCAGAAGGGCGACTACCCGGAATGGGAGCTGGGCCTGCAGCTCTTCGACGAGGCCTTCGCCGACCGCTTCGAGTTCGACGTGCTCGATGCCACCAAGATCATCCCGGAGGAGGTGCTGTCGGTGCGCCGCGTCGGCCGGCTGGTGCTGGACCGCACGGTGGACAACTTCTTCGCCGAGACGGAGCAGGTCGCCTTCTGCACGCAGAACATCGTGCCGGGCATCGACTTCACCAACGACCCGCTGCTGCAGGGGCGCAACTTCTCCTATCTCGACACGCAGCTCAAGCGGCTGGGCGGCCCGAACTTCACCCATATCCCGATCAACGCCCCCAAGACCGCGGTCTGCAACTTCCAGCAGGATGGCCACATGGCCATGCGCAACCCGAAAGGGCGCGCCAACTATGAGCCGAATTCCTGGGGCGGCGCCGCGGGCGGCCCGCGCGAGGCGCCGCAGCGCGGCTTCCGCAGCTATCCCGCCATGGAGAGCGGGCCGAAGCGCCGCATCCGCCCCGAGCTCTTCGCCGACCACTACAGCCAGGCGCGGCAGTTCTATCTCAGCCAGACCCCGGCCGAGCAGATGCATATCCAGCGCGCCTTCACCTTCGAGCTGAGCAAGGTGGAGACGCCGGCCATCCGCGCGCGGATGGTCTCGCATCTGCGCAACGTGCATGAGGTCCTGGCCAAGGCGGTGGCGGACGGCCTTGGCCTGAAAGCCATGCCGGAGGCGGCGGAACCCGCGCGCCCCGTGATGACGGACCTGCCGGTATCGCCGGCGCTCAGCATCATCCGCAACGGGCCGAAGGACTTCGCCGGCCGCAAGATCGGCGTGCTCGTCACCGATGGCACGGATGCCGCGCTGCTGGCGGCGGTGGAGAAGGCAGCCAAGGCCGAGGGCGCCATGGTCGAGCTGGTGGCCCCCCGCGTCGGTGGCGTGACGCTGAGTGACGGCAAGGAAATGCCGGCGAAGCAGAAGATCAACGGCGGCCCCTCCGTGCTCTATGACGCGGTCGTGCTGCTGCCTTCGGCTGAGGGCGCGACGCTGCTGGGCAAGGAGGCCACGGCGCATGACTTCGTCGCCGATGCCTTCGCCCATGCCAAGTTCATCGGCTACTGCGAGGCGGCGAAGCCGCTGTTCGACAAGGCTGGCGTGCCGATGATGGATGCCGGCTGCATCGCGCTGAAGGCCGCGGACGACGCCGGGAGCTTCGTGGAAGCCTGCCGTGCCCTGCGCTTCTGGGACCGTGAGGCGATGGTCCACGCCGTGTGACGAAAAAGTCTGGGGGAAGGAATTCCCCCCAGACCCCCATCTTCTTTCTGCGAGTTTTCAGGTGAGCCTGCGGCCTGCACTGGCAGAAAGAAGGGGTTTGGGGGAATGCAGCCCCCGGCCTTATTCATCGAGGCGGATCAGCGCCAGGCCGGTCTCCGCATCCTCCACGCGCCGCAGATGCGCGGGCGATTCGGTGATGATCACCTCCAGCGTCGGCCGCACCTGGGCCTCCTTGAGGTCGCCACCCATCGCGCTGCCGTCGCGCCGCGCCAGCACGGTGTGGAGGTGCAGCTTCGGCTTGCCGTCATGGTCCAGCGCGATGTCGCCGTTCAGCGAGACGACCTCCACCTGCTCCTCGATCGGGATCGGTTCGTAGCGCTTGCTCTCCCAGTCGAAAAAGCGGACCGTCGCGCGCCGGAAGGCACCGATCGCCGTCAGCTGGGCGGCGGAAAGGCGGTTCTGCGTGGCGAAGGCCTCCAGGGAGGCGCGGACCTCGTCGCCGGTGCTCAGCACCACGGCGAAGGTCCGCTGGCCGTGCGCCTCATGGATCAGCTTGCTCTTCATGCGCGCCTCCTGTGCGGTGCCCCGCTCCGGCGGGGCCTCCGGGGAAAACGCCTCCGGCCGCCGCCCCGTTGCGGCGCGCGGCGCTCAATCGGCGAAGGCGATGGTGCTCAGCAGCGCGAGCGCCGGCTGCCGGGAGTCCAGCCGCGTGTGCTGCGCAACCACCGGGACGTCGGAACGCAGGACGCTCGCATAATCGGTGTCGCGCGGGACCGGCTCCGGGTCGGAGAGGTCGTTGAAGCGGAAATGCCGGGTCCGTCGCGCCGGGACGGTCAGCGCATAGGGGCCGGCGGGCTCGCGGTCGGCGAAGAAGATGGTCAATTCGAGCGTGGCATCCTGGTCATTGGGATTCAGGATGGAAATGGTCTCGTGGCTTTCCAGCGCGCGCCCCTCGCCGGTGCCCTGGCTGGGGATGTAGCCCTCGGGAATGGCCCAGACGGTCCTGCCGATCATCGGTTCCTCCTTGCCTGCGAAGGGAACCAGCGGCAGAGACGCACGTTCCCGGCAAAGCTGCGCGGAGACGCGGGCAGCGGCGCGACCCTTGCGAACGGAGGCATCATGGCCTGGCTGGTGCAGCCACGGCTTGTCAACGAGCCCTTTTCCGACCCGGCCCTCCTGCTCGATTTCGCCTTCGCGCGCCGGGCGCTGCTGTTCGACCTCGGCGACCTCGCCGCCCTTTCGGCGCGCGAGATCATCCGGACGACGCATGCCTTCGTCTCGCACATGCACATGGACCACTTCGCGGGGTTCGACCGCCTGCTGCGGCTCAACCTCTACCAGTCCCGCACCGTGCATCTGCTCGGGCCGCCCGGACTGTGCGAGGCGGTGGCCGCGAAACTGGCGGCCTATACCTGGAACCTTCTGGGGCCGCACTCGGCCGATTTCCGGCTGCTGGCCGAGGAGTGGTCGCCGGCCGGTGCCGGCCGCCGCAGCCTCTTTCCCGCGCAGGACGCCTTCCGGCGGCAGGAACTGGCGCCGCGTGCGGCGGGTGGCCGGGTCCTGCTGGAGGAGGCCGATTTCATGGTTGAGACTGCCCGGCTGGACCACGGCATTCCCTGCCTCGCCTTCGCCTTCCAGGAGACGCTGCGCGTGAACGTTCACCGTCCCGCCCTGGAGGTGGCGGGCCTGCCGGTCGGCCCCTGGCTCACCGCGGCCAAGCAGGCGCTGCGCCGTGGCGACCCGGCGGGCACGGAGATCCTCCTCGGCCCGCAGGGCAGCGTTCCGCTCGGCTTCCTGCGGGAGAAGGGCATCCTGCACACGGGGCCTGGCCAGCGCATCACCTACGCCACCGACCTCGCCTGCTCGCCCGCCAATGTCGAGGCGCTGACGGAGCTTGCCCGGGGTTCGGACATGCTGTTCATCGAAGCCGCCTTCCTGGAGGAGGACCGCGCCATGGCGGCCCGCAAGAACCATCTCACCGCCGCGCAGGCCGGTGGCATCGCGCGTGCGGCGGGGGTGGCCCATGCGCGGCCGATGCATTTCTCCGCGCGCTATCTCGGGCAGGAGGAAGCGCTCCGGCGGGAGTTCGAGGCGGCCTTCCGCGGCGCGCGCTGAGCGGCCGCGCCGCGGCAGGCGCCGGCTACTTGTTGTGCCGGCCGAGCTGGCCGGGATCGACGCCGCCCTGTGGCGTGGCGTCGTTCGGCGTATCGCCTTCGTCCGTGTTCTCGCCGCGCAGGACGGCGGGATCCGTGCCGCGCCCGAAGGTGCCCTTGGAGGCGTTGATCCCCGGGTCGCGCTCCAGGTCGCCCGGCGGGCGGGGCGTATCCTGCATCAGACCCTGCTCGCGGTCCTTGTCGCCCATGCCGCCCTTGGCGTGTTTCGAGGCCGTCATCCTGGCTTCTCCCGATTGTGTCCTGGCGTAACCGCCAGGACTGCCGCGGGGTTCCTGACGGATCGCGCGGTCCGGGGAGGCTGCCGTGGTGGCTTGGGCCTTCCCGGGCTTATCCTGCGCGGATCAGGTCGGCGCCCTTCTCGGCGACCATCAGCACGGCCGCCTGGGTGTTGCCCGACACCTCCGTCGGCATGACCGAGGCGTCCACCACCCGCAGCCCCTGCAGGCCGTGCACGCGCAGCTGGTCGTCCACCACCGCCTCCGGCCCCTGGCCCATGCTGCAGGTGCCGACGGGATGATAGATGGTCTGGCCATTGCGCCGGGCGAAGTCGAGCCATTGGGCATCCGTCTGCACGTCCGGCCCCGGGTTCAGCTCCTGCGCGACGTAGGGGGCCATGGCCTGCTGCCCCATGATCCGGCGGGCGACCTGCATGCCGCGCACCATGGTCTCCTGGTCCGTCGCCGTGGCCAGGAAGTTGGGGCGGATGGCCGGCGGCTGGCGCGGATCGGGCGAGCGGAGATGGATGGTGCCGCGCGAGTCCGGCCGCAGCTGCGTCACGCCGATGGTCATGCCGGGCAGCCTGTCGAGCCGGCGGTCGGCGGCGTTGGCGTAGCTGGCATGCATGAAGAAGTACTGCACGTCCGGTGTGGCCAGTTCCGGCCGGGTGCGGACGAAGCCATGCGCCAGGCCGGTGCCCAGCGTCAGGATGCCCTTGCGGGTCAGGAAGTACTGCGCCACGGCCTTGGCCAGGCGCCAGCCGCGCGTCAACTCGTTCAGCGTGATCGGCTGCGTCACACGCCAGTTCATCCGCGTGGCGTAGTGGTCCCGGTAGTTGCGCCCGACGCCGGGCAGCGCGTGCTGGACCGGCACCCCGGCCGCCGCCAGCACCTCCGGATTGCCGATGCCGGAAAGCTCCAGCAGATGCGGCGACTGCACCGCCCCCGCCGCCAGAATCACCTCGCTGCGCACCGTGACCTGCTTCTCGGTACCGCCCTGCCGGTAGACCGCGCCGGTGACGCGCCTGCCCTCCAGCAGCAGCCGCGTGACATGCACATCGGTCCAGACCGTCAGGTTGGGGCGGGAGAGGGCGGGGCGCAGATAGGCCTCGGCGGCGCTCCAGCGCCGGCCGTTCTTCTGGTTGACCTGGTAGTAGCCGAAGCCTTCCTGCTCGGCGCCGTTGTAGTCGGGGTTGCGCGGGAAGCCCGCCTGCCCGCCCGCTTCGATGAAGGCCTCCGCCAGCGGGTTGCGCTCAGCGACGCGGACGATGTTCATCGGCCCCTCGCCGCCGCGCCATTCGTTGCCGCCGTCCTCGAAGCGCTCCAGCTTGCGGAAATAGGGCAGGACGTCGGCGAAGCTCCAGCCGCGGTTGCCAAGCTGCGCCCAGCCGTCGAAGTCCATCGCCTGGCCGCGCACGAAGATCATGCCGTTGATCAGCGTGGAGCCGCCAAGACCCTTGCCGCGCGGCACGACGATGCGGCGGTCGAGCGTGCCGGGCTCGGGCTCGGTCTCGAAGCGCCAGTTGAAGCGCTCGTTCACCAGCAGCTTGCTGAAGCCGGCGGGGATCGGAATCCAGAAGCCCTTGTCCCGGCCGCCCGCTTCCATCAGCAGCACGCTGTTGCGCGGATCCTCGGAGAGGCGGTTGGCCAGCACGCAGCCGGCGGTGCCGCCACCGACAATGACGTAGTCGAAGCTTTCCATGGGCGGGGGTCCGATCACCCTTGCGGTCAGGCGGTCATGCCGAGGTATTCGGCCATCAGGGTGAGCTGGCTGGTCAGCATCGGCATGCCGGGATGGGTGCGGCAGCCGCGCTTCGCGGCCTCCGCCAGCAGCGGCGTCACCGCGGGCTGCATGATGACCTCGGCGACGGTCTGGCCGGGGCCGATGCCCTCCACGGAGAAGGGCAGGGCGTCGCCCTCGGCGAGGCCGAGCGAGGTGCCGTTCACCAGCAGGTCGTGCCCCGCCGGATCGGCGCCGCCGACCTCGATCTGCAGGCCGGGATAGGCTTGCGCCACGCGGTCGCGCAGCGCCTCGGCCTTGGCGCGGGTGCGGTTGGCCAGCGTCAGCCGCGCCACGCTCGCCTCGGCCAGGGCGAAGGCGATGGCGTTCGCCGCGCCGCCGGCCCCCGCCAGATAGGCGCGCATGCCCTTCGGCTCGATGCCGCCCGCGCGCAGGCCGCCGACGAAGCCGGCCCCGTCCAGCATGGTGCCGGAGAGCCGGCCCTCGGCGATCCGCACCGCGTTCACCGCGCCGCTCTGCTTCGCGGCCGCGCTGGTCTCGTCGCAGAGGCCGAGCATGGCGGTCTTGTGCGGCACGGTGACGATCAGCCCGTGCAGGTTGCGCATGTGCCTGAGACCGGCGACCAGCGCGGCGAGATCGGCCGAGGAAACATGCATCGGCACCATCACGCCGTCCACGCCGCGCTCGCGCATCATGGCATTCAGCGCCTGCGGCGTCTTCACGTGGTGGATGGGGTCGGCGAGGATGCCCCAGATCCGCGTCCGCCCGGTGATCTCCGTCATGCTCGCGCGCGCTCCCTCACAGGCCCAGATAGGCTGTCTTCACATGCGGATCGGCCAGCAGGCCGGGCCCGGTGTTCTCGATCGAGATCTGCCCGTTCTCGATGACATAGGCCCGCGCGGCGATCTTCAGCGCGTGGAAGGCCTTCTGCTCGACCAGCAGCACCGTCGTGCCCATCGCCGCGATGCGCTCGACGATGCCGAACATCTGCTGCACGATGATCGGCGCGAGGCCGAGCGAGGGTTCGTCCAGCATCAGCAGCTTCGGGTTGGCCATCAGCCCGCGGGCGATCGCCACCATCTGCTGCTCGCCGCCGGAGAGGGAGCCCGCCACCTGCGAGAGCCGCTCGCGCACGCGGGGGAAGAGGTCGAGCACCTCCTCCAGCCGCTGCGCCGCGCCCTCGCGGGCGGCGGGGTGGTAGCAGCCCATCAGCACGTTGTCGCGCACGCTCATGACCGGGAAGAGCTGGCGCGCCTCCGGCACCATGATCAGCCCGCGCCCGACGATCTCGGCCGGGCTGAGCCCGTCCACCCGCTCGCCGTTCAGCTCGACCTTGCCGGCGGTCGGGCGGATCAGGCCGGAGATGGCGCGCAGCAGCGTCGTCTTGCCGGCGCCGTTGGCGCCGATGATGGTGACGATCTCGCCCGCCTCCACATGCAGCGAGAGGCCCTGGAGGATGGTGGTGCGGCCATAGCCCGCGGCGAGGTCAGACACCCTGAGCATCGACGAAATCCTCCCCGAGATAGGCCTCGATGACGGCGCGGTTCTGCACCACGCTGCGCGGCTCGCCCTCGGCGATGACGCGGCCGGAATCGACCACCACGATGCGGTCCGAGATGCTCATGATGGCGTGCATGTTGTGCTCGATGGCGATGATGCTGACGCCGCTGTCGCGGATGGTGCGGATCAGCTGCACCATCTTCTGCGTGTCGGACTGGCTCTGCCCGGCCATCACCTCGTCGAGCAGCAGGATGGAGGGCTCGGTGGCCAGCGTGCGGGCGACCTCCAGCCGCTTCAGCCCGCCGATCGGCAGGTTGCGCGCCTCGACATCGGCCACGTCGTCGAGCCCGACCAGCCGCGCGGTGCGCAGCGCCACGGCGCGCGCCTCGGCGACGTCGGAATGGCGCATGAAGGCGCCGATCATGATGTTCTCCAGCACCGTCAGCTTGCCGAAGGGCTGCACGATCTGGAAGGTGCGGCCGACGCCGAGGCGGGCGAACTCGTCCGGCGCGCGGGGTTCGACCAGCTTGCCGTCCGGCCCGCGCACCGTCACCGTGCCCGAGGAGGGCGCCAGGAAGCCGGAGAGCTGGTTGAACAGCGTCGTCTTGCCCGCGCCGTTGGGACCGATGACGCCGAGGATCTCGCCGCGCTTCAGCGTGATGGAGACGTTGTTGGTGGCGACCAGGCCGCCGAAGCGGCGCACCAGGTCGCGCCCCTCCAGCATGGTCTCGCCCGGCGTGCCTTCCGGCCTGGCCACCGGCGGGGGCGCCAGCGCGGGCGCCACCGCGCCGCCGCCCGGCAGGCGGTCGATCCAGCCGGAGATGCGCTTGCCGAAGGTGCCGACCAGGCCGGCCGGCATGGTCAGGGTGATGACCACCAGCGCGGTGCCGTAGACGAAGCCGTGCAGGCCATTGGCGCTGGCGCCGAGCCAGACGCGCGCCGCCTCGGCCAGCGGCACCACCAGCAGGGCGCCGAAGATCGGACCGGCCACCGTGCCGAGGCCGCCGATCAGTGCGTACATGGCGATCTCGATCGAGGTCGGCAGCGAGAACATCGTCGCCGGCTCGAGGAAGGTCAGGTACATCGCGTGGAAGGCGCCGACGATGGCGGTCAGGCCGGCGGAGACCATCACCGCGCGCAGCTTGACGCCGGTGTTGTCGATGCCGGCCGCCAGCGCCGCGTCCTCGCGCTCGCGCACGGCCGTCAGCGCGTAGCCGAGCCGGCTGCCGCGGATCCACCAGGAGACCAGCAGGGCAAAGATCAGCAGGCCGAAGGCGATGTAGAGGTAGTTCGTCTTGTCATAGAAGATCATCCAGGCCCAGCCTGGATTGAGCGGCACGATCAGCCCCGCCGAGCCGCCGGTGATCCAGTCGAAATGGATGAAGAGCAGCCGCGTCACTTCCAGGAAGGCGATGGTGGCCAGCGAGAAGAACGGGCCGCGCAGCCGGAAGCAGGGATAGCCGATGGCGGCGCCGACCAGCGCCGCCAGCGCCGCCGCCGGCCACATGCCGATCCAGGGCGTCAGGCCGAAATGCTGGATCAGCAGGGCCGTGCCATAGCCGCCGATGCCGTAGAACACCGCATGGCCCAGCGAGAGCTGCCCGGCATAGCCGCCCATGATGTTCCAGGCGGAGGAGAGCGCGGCGAAGACGCAGATGGTCACCGCCACATGGGTCAGGAAGGGCGAGTTGATGCCGAGCGGAACGGCGAGCAGCAGCGCCAGGCCCAGCGCGGCGCAGTAGAAGCGCGGATGCAGCAGGCGCGCGGCGAGACCGGGCTTGCGCGGCGAGGGGCTGGCGGTCGCGATGGCGGAGGCGTCCATGCTCCTCACTCCGTGCCACGGCCGAGGCCGAACAGGCCGGTCGGCTTGAAGATCAGGATGGCGATGAAGATGGCGAAATAGACCACCTCCTTCAGGTCGGGGGCGATGTAGTAGCCGGAGAGGCTGTCCACCACGCCGATGATCATGGCGCCGAGGAAGGCGCCGTAGAGGCTGCGCATGCCGCCCAGCACCACGACGACGAAGGCGGTGAGCACGAAGTAGCTGCCGATGCTGGGCGTCACCGGGATCAGCGGCATGATCAGCGCGCTGGCGAGGCCGACACAGGCCGCGCCGAGGCCGAAGGCGAAGACGTAGATGCGCTCCACCGGCACGCCCATCAGCAGCGCGGCGTTGCGGTTCTGCGCCGTGGCGCGCACGGCGCGGCCGAGTGGCGTGGTCTGCATGAAGAGGTGCAGCCCGCCCACCAGCGCGATGGCGCAGAGCAGCATCACCGCCTGCCCGACCAGCAGCGAGTAGCCGCCGAAACGCAGCGAGTGGTGCACCGAGGGCACCTGCAGCGAGTAGAGGTCGGCACCGAAGACCAGCAGCGCCAGGTTGATCAGCGCGATGGACAGGCCGACGGTGGCGAAGATCTGGATATGCTCCTCGGCACCCAGCAGCGGCTGGATGACGAAGCGCTGGATCAGCGCGCCGATGGCGAAGAGCAGCACCGTCACCGGGACCGCCGCGACATAGGGGTGCAGGCCGAGATGCGCGCCGAGCAGGTAGGTGGCGTACATGCCCACCATCAGCAGCTCGCCATGCGCGAAGTTGACGACGCGGACGATGCCGAAGATCAGCGTCAGGCCGACGCTGATGATGGCGTACATGCTGCCCAGCAGGATGCCGTTGATGATGAGCTGGACGAGGATGTCCATGCGCGGGGTCCTTCAGGCGGTCGGGGGCCGGGGGTGGGGTGAAGCGGCGGCGCGGCCGGCCGCGGCGGGCGTCCGCACCCCGGCGAGGGGGAGCGGGCGCCCGCGCGTCAGGCTCAGGTGCCGAGCACCGGCTTCAGCTCCTTCACCGCCGCCTTCTTCGGGAAGACGGTGACCAGCTCGCCGCCCTGCCACTGCATCAGGAAGGGATCGGCCCGCTCATTCTGCCCGGCCTCGTTGAACTTGGCGCCCCAGCCGGTCGCGGTGCTGCCCATCGGCTTGTCCACCGCGAGCACGGCGGTGCGGAGGGCGCCGGCGCTGAGGTCCTTCGCCGCCTCCATCGCATCGAGGAAGACATGGCCGCCCATGTAGTTCGCCAGGCTGTGGCCGGAGCGCGGCGCCATACCGTACTTCGCTTGGTACTTCTTGAGGAAATCCGGCATGCCCGGTGCCGCCTCCGGGTTGGTCTGGTATTGCGTGAAATCGACGTCCAGTGCGCCTTCCATGTTCTCGGCGCCGATCGCCTGCATGGTGTCGCGCAGCGAGTAGCCGCCGCCGGCGCCGATCACCGCCTTCGGCTTGTAGGCCTGCTCGCGCATCTGGCGGAAGAACAGCACGGTGTCGTTCTGGTAGGAGGTCTGCAGAACGACATCCGCGCCCGCCGACTTCAGGCGCAGCACGACCGGCGTCAGGTCCACCGACTTCGCCGAATAGGGCAGGGTTTCGACCAGGTTGAGCCCGATCTCCTGCACGCGCTTCTTCTGGTAGCCGGCGACGGTCTGCCCGTAGAGCGAATCCTCGTGGATGATGGCGACCTTCAGGCTCTTGGGGTCGGTGTTGAAGGCCGGCGCGACGGCGTCACGCACCGCGTCCACCATGGCGCGGGCGAAGCTCGCCGCCGTCGGGTTGGTGCGGAAGATGTACTTGAAGCCGCGTTCGGTGATCGGGTCGGAGATCGCGCCCATCTCGAAATAGGGGATCTGCGCCAGTTCCGTCACCTGCGAGGCGGCGAGGCAGAGCGAGGAGGAGTAGGTGCCGAAGACGCAGGTGACGCGCTCGACCGAGGTGAGCCGCCGCGCCTCGCCAACCGCCTGGTTGGGGTCCACCGCGTCGCCGCGCACGATCTGGAGCTGGCGGCCCTTCACGCCGCCGGCGGCATTGCGCTCCTCGATGGCGATCTCGAGGCCGCGGAAGCTCTCGTCGCCCAGCAGGGCGAGGCCGCCGGAGAAGGGATAGAGCGCGCCGACCTTGATCGGGCCGGACTGCGCGAAGCTGCGGGAGATGCCAAAGGGGGTGGCCGCCAGGGCGATGCCACTGGCCAGCGCGCCGCGCCGGGTAATGCCCGTCATCATTCCTCCTCGCGCCCCATTGGCGGGGCGTTGCTTGCTTTCGTGGACATGCGACGTCCGCTCCGGGCGGAGCGCCGTCATTGCGGCAAGAATGCAGGCAACCAAGTTGCCTGACAAGTCCATCTTCGCTACGAATCCCGCAAGGCGCCGTCATGCAACGCAGCGCCACGAGGACAACGCCCGATGCATGCAAGCCACCACCATTGCCTCCGCCACAGCCGGGAGGGCCGCCGATGAGCAGCCATGTCGGGCGGGTCGCTGTCGTCACCGGCGCCGGGCGCGGAATCGGCCGCGCGATCGCCGATGCGCTGGCCGCGGCGGGCGCCGCCACGGCCTATCTCGACACCGACGCCGCGCTGGCCGAGACGGCTGCTGCCGAGGCCAGGGCGCGCGGCCTGAAAACCATGGCCCAAACGGTCGATGTCGCTGACGAGGCGGCCGTCGGCGCCACCTTCGCCGCCGTGGCGGCCAGCTTCGGCCCGGTGGACGTGCTGGTGAACAATGCCGGCATCTCGCCCAAGAGCGGCGCCGACGGCCGCCGCGCCGAGGCCGGCGCCGTGGGTCTCGACGAATGGCGCCGCGTGCTGGACGTCAACCTGACCGGCGCCTTCCTCTGCACCCGCGCCGTGCTGCCGGGCATGCACAAGCTCGGGCGCGGGCAGATCGTCAACATGGCCTCGGTCGCCGGGCGCACCTATTGCGACATCGTGGCCGTGCACTATGCCGCCACCAAGGCGGCGCTGATCGGCATGACCAAGCACCTGGCGGGCGAGCAGGGGCCCTATGGCATTTCCGTCAACGCCATCGCACCCGGCCGCATCGACACGCCGCTGATGCGTGGCTCGGCGCCGGAGGCCAATGAGGCGGCCCGGATGGCGACGCCGCTGCGCCGCCTCGGCACCCCGGAGGATGTGGCGGCGGCCTGCCTGTTCCTGACCTCCACGGCGGGCGCCTTCGTCACCGGCCAGGTCTGCGATGTGGCGGGCGGATGGCTGCTGACCTGAGCAGCAATGCCCGGGGCGGGGCCGCCCGGCCGCGTGCCGCGCGGGAGGCGGACCCGCCCGGCCTGCTCGACCGCGCGCCCTCGCTCGCCGCCACCCTGGCGCAGCGCCTGCGCGGGGAGATCCTCTCCGGCCGCTTCGCCGTCGGCGACCGGCTGCCCACCGAGCAGGCCATGGCAGCCAGTTACGGCGTCAGCCGGCCCATCGTGCGCGAGGCCATCGGCCGCCTCAAGCATGACGGGTTGGTTACCACGCGCCAGGGGGCGGGCGCTTTCGTCGCCGAGCGGCGGGACGTCGCCAGTTTCCGGCTGGACGTCACCGACTTCGGCAACGCGGCCGAGATCCGCAACATCGTCGAACTGCTGATGGCCGTGGAATCGGCGGCGACCGGCCACGCCGCCATCCGCCGCAGCACCGCTGAACTGGCCAGCATCGAGGACCGCCTTCGCGCCATGCAAGCCGCGATCGACCGCGGCGAGACCGGGGTGGACGAGGATGTGGCCTTCCACCGCGCCATCATCGAGGCGAGCGGCAATCCCTTCTTCCGCGACCTCTCCGAATTCCTCGATCGTCGCGTGCGCACCTTCATCCGCGCCGCCCGCGCCAATACGGCGCGCCGGCATGGGCTGACGCAGGTGGTGCAGCGCGAGCACGAGGCGATCTTCGAGGCCATCGCGGCGGGCGATGCGGCAGCCGCACGCCAGGCGGCGGAAAACCATCTGGTGCAGGCGGCGAACCGGCTGGCAGTCTATCTCTCCAGGGGCGGGTAAAAGGCTGGGGGAAGGAATTCCCCCAGACCCCCATCTTCTTTCTTCGAGTTTTCCGCACCTGCTGGGAATGGCAGAAAAAAGAAGGGGGTTCGGGGGAATTCCTTCCCCCGACCTTGCTCAGACGTATCCATAGGCGGTCCAGCCGCCATCCACGCCCAGCACATGCCCGGTGATGAAGGCGCTGCGCGGCTCGCAGAGATAGAGCACGGCATCCGCGATCTCCTCGGCCGTGCCGAGCCGGCCCTGTGGCGTGCGCCGCGTCAGCGCGGCCAGGTCCACCTTGCCGATGGCCGCCAGATCCTCCAGCAGCGCGGTGCGGATATAGCCCGGCGCCACGGCGTTGACGCGGATGCCGAAGCCCGCCCATTCCACCGCCAGCGACTTCGTCATCATCACCACGGCAGCCTTGGATGCGGTGTAGGCGATCCGGTTCGGCGCGGCGACCACGCCATACATCGAGGCCATGTTGACGATGCAGCCGCTGCCTTGCGCCTGCATTCGCCGCCCTGCCTCGCGCGCGCACCAGAACACGCCGTCGAGGTTGATGCTCATGCCGCGGCGCCACTCCTCGTCCGTCACCTCCAGCGTGGGGCGATTGGCGCTGATGCCGGCATTGTTGATGAGGATGTCCAGCCGCCCGAGCCGCGCATCCAGCGTCGCGAAGGCGCCGCGCACCGCCTCGGGATCGGCCACCGAGGCAATGACGGTTGTTGCCTGCACGCCGTCCGCGCGCAGCAGGGCAGCGGTTTCCTCCGCCGCCGCGGCATCCACGTCCCACACCGCGACATGCGCGCCGGCGCGGCCCAGCGCCAGGCAGGTGGCGCGGCCGATGCCCGCGCCGCCGCCGGTGACGACCGCCATGCGGTCCTTCAGAACAGCCATTCGCGCCCCCTTCAACCGGCCATGTAGAGGCCGCCATTCACCTGCATCACCTCGCCGGTGATGAAGCTGGCGGCCTCCGAGCAGAGAAAGGCGATGACCGAGGCGATCTCCTCCGGCTGGCCGAGCCGGGCCAGCGGCGTCTGCGCCAGGATGGCCTCGCCGCGCGCCGCCATCAGCTCGTTGATCATCGGCGTGTCGATGATGCCGGGCGAGACGGCGTTCACCCGCGTGCGCGGCGCCAGCTCCAGCGCCAGGCTGCGCGTCAGGCCGAGCAGCGCGCTCTTGCTGGCGGAATAGTGCGCGTGGCTGTGGCTGCCGCGATGCGCCGCCAGCGAGGCGAGCAGCACGATGGATGCCTTCTCCCGCAGCGCGGGCAGCACGGCGCGGCAGAGATGGAAGACGCCATCCAGGTTCACCGCCATCACCTGCCGCCAGGCGGCCTCCTCCATCGCGTCGAAGCGGGTGCCGGGATAGATGCCGGCGGCGGGCACCAGGAAGTCCACGCCGCCGAAGCGCTCCTTCGCCAGCGCCACGGCGGCGGCGGCATCGGCGGGGCGGGTGGCGTCGTAGCGCAGGGCGGCGATGCGCTCGCCGCCAAGCTCATCCGCCAGGGCTTTGAGCGGCGCCTCCTGCAGGTCGGCCAGCACCAGCGCGGCGCCGGCGGCATGGAACAGCTTCGCCGTCTCGCGCGCGATGCCGCCGCCGGCGCCGGTCAGCAGCAGGCAACGGCCGGTGAAGTCGGTGGTGAGCATTGATTCGTTCCCTCCGTTCTTGTCGTTCAGAAGATGTCGGTCCGCGTCGCCAGCTCGCGGCGGGTGCGGCGGATGTGCAGGCGCAGCAGCTCCTCCGCGCCGTGCCGGTCGCGGCGCTGGATCGCCTCCATCAGCAGCCGGTGCTCATGGTGCACGGCCCAGCGCCCCTCGGTGCCGATCAGCACGGTATAGGCGCGGCGATACTGCTGCATGGTGTTCCAGAAGCGCTCGATCATCGCCATCAGTCGCGGCATGTCGGCGCGGCGGTAGCTGCGGAGATGGAAGTCGCGATCGAGCCGCAGGAAGTCGTCCACGTCCGGCGCGTTCTCGATGGCCACGACCAGGCCCGACAGCTCGGCGATGTCCTCCGGCGTGAGGGCGCCGACGCTCTCGCCCAGCGCCATCGGCTCCAGCCGCTCGCGGATGCGGTAGATCTCGACGCATTCGGCACGGTCGAGCCGTGCCACCCAGGCGCCGCTATGCGGCACCAGCGTCACCAGCCCCTCGGATTCGAGCTGCCGCAGGGCCTCGCGCACGGGGATGCGGCTGGTGGCGAAGCGCGCCGCCACCTCCTCCTGCCGGATGCGGCTGCCCGGGGCGAGGCTGCCCGTGAGGATCGCCTGGCGCAGCGCCTCGGCCACGCGCCCGCTGCTCAGCGCCTCGCCGCCATCCATGGACTGTCCTCCTGCCCAGCCTGATTGGATACAATCATGGCGCACCTCGTCGCAAGGTGCACGGTGTTAAAGGGAGATCGTCGGGGCGCTGGCTTGCGATTGGATACGATCCTCGCCAGAATGCCGGCCAAGAGCAGAAGGCCCACCTTGTCTCGCGTGGGTCAGGGAGAGGTCCGCCATGCATCCAGCCGCCCCCCGCCAGCCATCCTGCGCCGCGCGCGGGGGCTGTCATGCCTGAGCTGCGGAACCTTTCCCCCGCCCAGCCCTGGGTCGAGCTGCGCGCCACCGAGGCTGACTGGGATGCCGTGCCCGCCGGGGAGCTCGGCCGCCTGCTGACCGGCCTGCACCTGATCCGCGCCTTCGAGGAGGAGGTGCTGCAACTGGCGGGCGAGGGGCTGGTGCATGGCCCGGCGCATTCCTCCATCGGCCAGGAAGGCGGCGCGATGGGCGCCATCCTGCCCCTGCGCGGCAATGATCAGGTGAACGGCTCGCATCGCGGCCACCACCACTTCCTCGCCAAGGCGCTGCTGCATGTGGCGGAAGCGCAGACGCTGGCGCCCGACGCCGCCTTCGACGGCGGCATCCACCGCACGCTGCATGGCGCGCTGGCCGAGATCATGGGCCTGACGCCGGGCTTCTGCCGGGGGCGCGGCGGCTCCATGCACCTGCGCTGGCGCGAGGCGGGGGTGCTCGGCACCAATGCCATCGTCGGCGGTGGCGTGCCGCTGGCGGCCGGCGCCGCCTGGGCGCACAAACATGCCGGCACGGGCGATGTCGCGGTCACCTTCTTCGGCGACGGCGCCACGAATATCGGCTCCGTGCTGGAGACGATGAACCTGGCGGCGGCCTGGAAGCTGCCGCTGGTCTTCTTCATCGAGAACAACCGCTATGCCGTGGCCACCGCCGTCGAGGAAGTGACGGCGGAGCCACGCCTTTCCGCGCGCGGCCTCGGCTTCGGCATCCCCGCCTGGCGGGTGGACGGCATGGACCCGGTGGCGGTCTCGCTGGCCATGCAGCAGGCGCTGGCGCGCGCGCGGGCGGGGGAGGGGCCGGCCATCATCGAGGCCGAGCTGTACCGCTACTTCCACCAGAACGGCCCGCTGCCCGGCAGCGCCTTCGGCTACCGCAGCAAGCAGGAGGAGGCCGAGTGGCGCGCGCGCGATCCGCTCGACCACGTCGCCGCCGCGATGCAGCGGCGCGGCCTGATCCGTGCCGAGGAGGTGGCCGCGCTGCGCCAGCGCGCGGTGGGCACCATGGCCGCCATCGCCGGCGAGCTGACGGAGATGCAGGGCAACCGCCGCGCCGTTCGGCCGTCGCTCTGGCCCTCGCCGGATTTCCGTGATGTCGGCATTCGCGGCGACCTTTCCGAGCTGGGCGGGCTGCGCGCGCTGGAGCGCGACACGCCGCGCGGCGGCGTCACGGAGCAGAAGTTTGTCGATGTGGTCGCCGATGTGATGGGCCGGCGCATGGAGCGGGACCCACGCATCGTGCTGATGGGCGAGGATATCCATCGCCTGAAGGGCGGCACCAACGGCGCCACGCGCGGCCTCGCCGACCGCTTCCCCGGCCGCGTGCTGGGCACGCCGATCAGCGAGGCGGCCTTCTGCGGCCTTGGCGGCGGCATCGCCATGGACGGGCGCTTCCGCCCCGTCGTCGAGTTCATGTATCCGGACTTCATGTGGGTCGCCGCCGATCAGGTCTTCAACCAGATCGGCAAGGCCCGCCACATGTTCGGCGGCGATATCGACATGCCCTTCGTGCTGCGCACCAAGGTGGCGATGGGCACCGGCTACGGCTCGCAGCATTCGATGGACCCGGCGGGCATCTTCGCCACCGCGCCGGGCTGGCGCATCGTCGCGCCCTCCAACCCCGTGGACTATGTCGGCCTGATGAACGCCGCACTGGCCTGCAACGATCCGGTGCTGGTGATCGAGCATGTGGACCTCTACCAGCGCAGCATGCCCGCCCCCGCCGAGGATCTCGACTACATCATCCCGCCGGGCCGCGCGGCGCTGCGGCGCGAGGGGCGGCGCGCCACCGTCATCACCTATCTCTCGATGGTGCATCATGTGCTGGAGGCGGCGGAGCAGCGCGGCGCCGATGTGGACGTCATCGACCTGCGCTGGCTCGACCGCGCCAGCCTGGACTGGGAAACCATTTCGGCCAGCCTGCGCAAGACCAACAACGTCCTGATCGTCGAGCAGGGTGCGCAGGGCACCGCCTATGGCGCCTGGCTGGCCGACGAGATCCAGCGCCGCCTGTTCGACTGGCTCGATCAGCCCGTGCAGCGCGTCACCGGCGGCGAGGCCTCGCCCAGCATTTCCAAGGTGCTGGAGCGTGCGGCCTTCGCAGGCACCGAGGAGGTC
The DNA here is from genome assembly GCF_030063475.1 of Roseomonas sp. E05. Lineage (GTDB taxonomy): Bacteria > Pseudomonadota > Alphaproteobacteria > Acetobacterales > Acetobacteraceae > Pseudoroseomonas. Next base: position 497,479 of record NZ_JASIRT010000001.1, on the reverse strand, counting down.
GCCGAGGCACTCGACCGGCTGCTGCTGCACGCAGCCTGAGGGCTGGCGAGGTCTGGGGGATTCCTTCCCCAGACCTCCATCTTCCCTCTGCGAGTCCTGCGCGGCCCGCAGGGCTCCCGCGCAGCCCCGCAACGTCGGATGGCCGGGGCGGTTGAGCCTGCCATGGTGCTGCCCGGACTGAAATCCCTCCGCATGCCTGCCGGCTCCGGCCTTTGGCAGGCCATTCGCTTCGCCGTCCAGACCGTGGCGGCGGTTCTGGTCTCCTATGGTCTCGCCACCGTGCTGGCCCTGCCCGATGTCTCCTGGGCGATCTTTTCGGCGCTGTTCGTCATCCAGAGCAGCATCGGCGGAACCGTGAGCGCGGCGGCGGACCGCATGGCCGGTGCCCTGCTGGGCGCGGTGATGGCGCTGGCCTGCATCTTTGTGATCGGCATCGGGGAGTGGCGGACGGTGCTCGCCCTGGTGGCGGGCGTCGGCGCCATGGCGCTGGTCGCGGGCGCCCGGCCGCAGTTCAGCTATGGGCTGGTGACGGTGGCTATCCTGATCCTGGCGCCGGGTACGCAGGTGGTGGAGGATGCACTCCTCAAGGTCGCGGCCATCGCCCTGGGCTCGGCCGCCGGCGCCCTGGCCAGCGTGCTGGTGCTGCCCCGGCGGGCGCATCTGGCCGCCGAGCAGCATCTGGCGCGCGCGGTGGCGGGCTGCGGGGCGCTGCTCTCCGCCTGCATGGCGAAGATGCTGGCCCGCGACGCGCCCGACCTGCGGGCGGTGCACGCCAGCATCTCGGACGAGCTGACCCTCGCGGGCAAGATGTCGCGGCAGAGCCGGCTGCGGCTGCGGCTGGGCTCGGAGCAGCGCCGGCCTTCCGAGCTTCTCCGGCAGGTCGAGCGGCTCTGGTACACGCTGGCGCTGGTGGACCGCCTCAGCGGCGAGCCCCTGCCGGAGCAGGCGCGCCGCCTCCTGGCGGAACCGGTCCGTGACGCCGCGCGGGAGGCCGAGGACTTCCTGCGCAAGACGGGCGACGCATTGGCGCGGATGCAGCCGCCACCGCCAGCCGATCGTTTTCACGACCGCATCTGCGCGATCGCCGCGGCCATGGACCGGCTGCACAGGGAGGGCGGGCTGACGCGGCAGGAGGCGGAGCGCACCTTCGGGCTCTCCTTCGCCTGGGAGCAGGTCAGCCATAGCGTGAACGAGCTGCTGGCGCTGCTGCCGGAGCAGCCATAAGGCATTTGCCTTACGATGTTTGGCTGACTCCCGCGCCGCGCAGCCTGCGGCCTACCGTCGCCCTGCCGAGCCGTCGTCCGTGCTGCGAACGCCGGCGGCGATGACCATCGACGGGAGTGTGAAGATGGCGACCCCCGAGCAAGACGCCCTGCAGGACCTCGCCTACATCGAATCCGAGGGCGCCGCCGACATGGCGGGCGACTTCGCCGATGAGATGGGCGAGGGCGAGGAGGATTACGAATCCTTCGGCGCCGAGGACGAGTTCGACCCCTTCGGCGAGAGCGAGGACGGCGCGGACGGCTACATGGCCGATGCCTTCGGCGAAAGCGAGGACCAGCCGCTCGGCTACGAGGACGGGCTGGAGGCGGAGGAGGCCGAGGAGGTCATCACCCGCATGCTGGGCCAGACGCTGGGCGCCGAGAGCGAGGATGAGTTCTTCAAGGGCCTCGGCAAGTTCCTCAACAAGGCGAAGAGCGTGGTCGGCAAGGTGGCGCGCGGCGCGGCGCCGATCCTGCGGCTGATCCCGCACCCCGCGGCGCAGGGCGCGGCGGCGGTGGCCAATGTGCTGGGCAAGCTGCGGGCCGAGGGTGCCTCCACGGGCGAGGCGCTGGAGGCCGTTGCCGAGCTGGCGGCGCGCGGCGCGCCGGGCGCGGTGCCGATCGTCGCCGGCCTGGCGGCGCGCGAGGTGCTCAAGGGCGCCGCACCGCGGCTGCCGCTGGCGCAGCGGCAGCAGGCCGCCAGGACGCTCACCCGCGCCGCCACCACGCTGATGCGCGCGGGCGGTCCTTCCGCCACCCGCGCCCTGCCCAAGCTGGTTGCCAGCGTCAAGCGTACGGCTCCGGCCAATGGCACGCCGCCGGCGGCGCGGCCCAAGGTGGTCGCCCGCGCGGCAGCACGGCTGGCGCAGAACCCGCAGGCGCTGCAGCGGCTCTCCGCCCCTTCGCCGCGCGCGCGGGAACTGCTCGGCGGTGTCCGCATGCTGGCCGGCGGCCTCGGCGGCGGCTGGGGCGGGATGGGCGGCCGGCGGCGGCGCCGGATCCGCATTCCCGGTCCGGCAACCATCACCATCAGCATGGGCTAGGCAGGACGGCCGGGCGCCGCCGAGCGGAGACGGGCGATGGACGGAGTGATTCCCTCCGGCGGACGGGGCGGCGATGCGGCCGGACCGGTCGCGCGCTTCTTCGCCGCCAAGCGGCGCGGCCTGACCAGCCGCGCCCGGCGTCTCGTGTCGCTGACCCCGCTCTCGGTCGGGCTGCGCGCCGACGAGATGGCCTACGCGCCCTCCGCCGCGCATTTCGAGGCCGCCAACAAGCGGTTGCGTGCGATCGACCGCACCGTGCTCGCCCGCCTGCGCAGCCTGGCCGCCCTGCCGCCTGCGGCGCCGGACGAGGACCGGCTGCTGGCCATGGCCATGGTGGAGCGCGAGGTGGACCGGGCACGACGCGCCTTCGGCCTGTTCTTCGAGGTCTTTGCCCAGCGCGGCACCGCCTTCGCACGTCCGCTGGCGGCGCATGACGCCATCGCGCGCGACTGCTACGCCGCCGTCACCGCCGCCGCGCCGCGCATCTTCCACGGTACGCTTCTGCCGCCGCTCACCTATCTGGAGCACGGCTACTCGCCGGCGACCATGCGGCGCGGCGTCACCCTCAGCCGGCTGCTCGGCGAGACCAACCCGTTCCCGCTGATCCGCATTCCCTTCGACCGCGACCGGCCCTGGCAGGCCGTGTTCCTGCACGAGGTCGCGCACAACCTGCAGGCCGATCTCGGCCTGTGGGTGGAGAACCAGAACGCCGTTGTCGCGCGGCTGACCGAGATGCGAATGCCGCCGCAGGTGATCACCGTCTATGGGCGCTGGCAGAAGGAGATCTTCGCCGATCTCGCGGCGCTGCTGCTGGCCGGGCCCGCCGCCGCCGCCGGGATGGCCGAGTTCCTCGCCCACCCTTCGGACCGGGTGATGACCTACCGCCCCGGCGGGGCGCACCCGACCAACTACTTTCGCGTCCCCATCATGACGGAGATGCTCCGCCGCATGGGTTTCGGCGCGGAGGCAGCCGAGCTGAAGGGGGTGTGGCAGCGCCTCTACGACACGCGGCGCGGCCAGCGCATCCCGGCGGAGCTGCTGGCGGCGGCGCGGCGGGCCATCCCGGCCGTGGTGGACGAGATCGCCTTCCAGCCGCGCCGCGCCCTGGCCGAGCGCGCGCTCGCTTCCATCATGCCCTTCCGCGCGGCCGACCAGGCGGCGATCCGCCGTGGCGGGATGCTGCTGGCGCGCGGGCGGATGCCGCGCGACCTGCCGCCGCGCTTCCTGGTCGGGGCCTGCCGCTACGCGCTTGAGGCCGGGATGGCACCCAACGAGCTGGGGCGCGCCATGCTCGAGCGCCTGACGCCGCCGCCGGGCGCCGCCACGCCGGCCGCCGCCCCACCCCTCCAGTCTGACGCCGCATGAGGCCCCGCATGTCCGACGCTCCGTTCCTGCGCTCCGCGCCCCGTTCCAGCACCGCCATGCGCGCCGATGCCGCCCTGCGCGGCCGCAGCGACGTCGCGGTGCTCGCCGACAACATCATCCGCCAGCGCCTGCGCATCGGCGATCCGCGCGATCCCGCCGAGGTGGCGCGCGGGCTGCGGCGGCTCTTCCCCGAGGATGCCCGGCGGCTGGACGCCGAGGCCGCCGGCCTGCCCGGCCTGCCGCTCGGCGGCCCGCTGCCGGCGCTGCGCCCGGCCGAGGCGCTGGCGACCAGCGCCGAGATGGAGCGCGCCACCGTCGCGGTCGAGCGCGACCTCCAGGCGCTCGGCGCGGACCACCGCCTGCAGAGCATCGCGGAGGAACTGCGCGGCTGGACGCAGGCCATCCTCGGCATCATCGCCGATGGCCGCGCCGCCGCCGCCCTGGCGCTCGACCCGCGTGCGCGGGACCGTGTCTTCGGCGCCCGCCGCCAGCTCGGCGACTATGCGCGCATGGCGCGGCTCATCGGCGCGCTGTCGCTTTCCACCGGCTCCTCCTACCGGCGCCTGGCGCTGAACCTCGACGCCGTGGCGGCGCTGCTGCTGGTGCTGGCGGGCGAGACGCTGGCCGGGCAGAATCTGGGTGGCGCCCGTTTCCTTCCCTCGGTGCCGGCGAGCGAGCTGCAGGCGCGGCGGGATGCCGTGCTGGCCGGGCTGCGCGGGCTCACGGGCGTGACGGAGGAAGCGGCCTCCGGCGACAACTGGCCCTGGGGCCTGCATGCGCTGCGCGAGCTGCTGCGGCTGCTGGAAGGCAGCGGCCATCTCGATCTGCGCGCGCTGCTGGACGAGGCCACGCTGGGTCGCGCGATGGACGAGCTGGTCGAGCGCGCCGCGCGCACCGACGGCGCCGGGCTGCGCGCGCTGGGCGCGACGGCCGACCTCGCGGTGCACCGGCTGCACCGGCTGCTGAACCTGGTGGGCGACCGGGTGCAGCCGCCTTCGCCGGCGCTGACCTTCTTCCTGAAGGCGCTGCAGCTCTTCCTGGATGCCTTCGCGGCCAGCCGCAGCGGCTATCGCCTGCTCTTCATCGGCCGGCCGCCGATCGCGCTCTACGGCATGAACGGCATTGGCGGCCCGGATGACGGGACGCGGCGGCTGATGGCGCTGGTCCCGCTGCGCGGGCAGCTCGCCGAGCTGGCGGACTGCTTCCTGGGTTGCGACGGCTGCGCCGACGACGCGCTGTGCCAGATCCTGCTGGACAAGGTGCTCTACGACACCGACCGCGCCATCGATCTCTACACCCTGGGTTCCGACACGGACGGCGCCGGCGAGCCGGAATGGCGCGCCGCGGCCTATGGCGCGGTGGCGCAGGCCTTCCTCTCGCCGTTCATCCGGCCCAACGCCACGCCGCCCGATCCGCGGCCGGCCGACTGCGCGACCCGCAGCTGCTTCCCCCGCTCGCCCAGCCTGACCACGACGCTGGCGGGCATCCGGGACACGCTGTGGGAGGGCAAGCTGACGACCGGCGCCGTCCAGAACCAGGCTCCCCCTGCTCCCACGCAAAAGGACGTGGCGATCATGTCGCAGGAGCTTTGCCTGCAGAGCCTGTCGGAGGGCCGCATCGAATCGCTGGTGACGACGCTGGCGCCGGGCTGCCTGCCCGCCGGCCGGGTGGCCGAGGCGCTGCAGGCGCTGGTGCAGGACGCCATCAGCCGCATCGATCCGCTCGCCCTGCGCCGGGCGCCGGATTGCGGGGAGGCCGACATCGTCCCGCCGCCGCCGCCGGCGAGTTCGCTGGAGCCGTTCTTCCGTCTCGGGAAGTACCTCCCGCCCTGAGCGGCCTGCGGCCGGTGTCTCCCTCTCACGCAGCGTGAAACCCAAGGAGCGCAGCGATGCAAAAGTTCACTCCCCAGGCCGAGCAGATCGCCGCCCGCATCGAGCCTTTCGTCGCCGGCCTGCTCGCCGCGCTGATGCGCGGCTTCGGGAACGCCGCCTTCATGGCGCAGCAATCCTCCGGCACGCCGGCGATGCGGCACTACCTCCATGTGCCGCCCGGGAAGCGGGAGGAGTTCAGGCGCGCATGGCAGGCCATGGAGGTGGCGGAAAAGGACATCCGGGGCGGCTATGGCGTGACGAAGCAGCATGTCACGCAGTTCCTCGCGCCGCTCCGCAGCGAGGACGCCGGCAACCTTGCCGGCCCACTGGCGAATGCCGGGGCGCGGGACTGGAACTGCCAAAGCCTGGCCCTGGAAAGGGGCCGCCTGCGGGCCTGCGTGGCGAAGCTGCATCTCCAGGCCAATGCCTATGCGGTGGCGGTGGAGAGCGCCCTGGCCTGCGTGGCCATCGCCACGGAATGCGAGGCGGAGGACGCCTTCTGCGAGGAGGAGACATGGCCCGCGCCGGGTTCTGTCACCGCCGACCGGCCAGGGGGCGTGGGAAATGCCGTGCTCTGGAGCCCGGCGCCACGCGAGAGGCGCCTCCCGCGCGAAGCGATGGCGCGGGCCTGCGGCCAGCTTGCGGCGGGCCTGCGCGAGCCGGTCGCCGGGAACGTGGAGCGTGCCGCGCGGGACGCTGTCGGCGAGCGGAGTGAAAGTCTGTGGCTGGCCTATCAGGCGAGCGCCTCCGCGGCGAGGGGCCGGCAGGGTGAGAAGGGCGCACAGGCCGACAAGGCCGCGCCGCCGGCCGACCGCGCCACCATTGCCACCGTGATTGATACCTTTGCGGAGCATCTCGGGCAAAGGATGGCCGGACTGGCCCGCGAGGCGGTGGAGCGGGCCTATGGCGATGCCGCCTGCCAGCGGATGCTGCAGGAGGCGCTGCGGGCCGATGCCGGCGGCGGGGCCGCGCAGGATGCCATCGCGCGAGCCCTGGAAGCCTTCGTGCTCCACGCCGCCCTGCCCATGGCGGAGGAGATCGCCGGCGCGGCGGCCGATGCCGTGGCGACGCTGCCGCACGGCATCGGGCCAGGCGCCACCGCCAATCTCGGCCCGGAGACGATCAGCCAGGTCTTCCAGGGCGCGGCGGCGGAGGAACTGGCGCGCGGCCTGCGCACCTCGCTGCACGCCGCGGCGGTCGTCGCCGTCGCGGAGCGGGCGCCGGAACTCTGCGCCGGACTCGGCGCGCAGCTGGCGGCGGCGCTGGATGGGCAGGCAGGCGGAGCGGCCGTGGCACGGTGAGCCGGCACGGCGTGGGCGAAGGTCGCCGGAAGCGGCCCGCCGCAGGCGCGAGAAGCGGAGATTGCGAGAGATGGCCTACGACACACGGGATACGATCCGGAGCTTCTGGCAGCGCTTCGCGGCGGAGGAGCTCGAAGGCCTGGACCCGGCGCAGCGGGAGCGCGTCGCGCGCGAGTTCGAGGCCCGGCTGAGCGGGCTGACGGGCGCCGCGGCCGGCAACGCGCAGGGCGCCTTCTCCGACCTGGTCGGCCTCAGCCCGAACGGCCCGCCCGGCTTCGGCGCCATCGACTGGCCAGAGGTGGAGGCGGATTTCGATGCCTCCATCGTGCAGGGCCAGCTGCATGCGGTGGCGGAGCTCTACTTCGTCTGCCAGTACGACCGCATGGGCGCCTTCCGCGTCATCGACATCCTGCGCAGGATGTTCCACGAGGGGCGGATGAAGGTGCATCGCGGCCCTGGCGCGCGCGGGCTCTACCTGCTCGACAAGTGGCGCCCGCTCCGCTACGGGCCGGCCGAGCGCATGGCCGCCTACCGGCGCGTCTTCAACTACGGGCGTGGGCCGCGGCCGCCAGGCGCCATCGTCAACCTCAACTTCCATTTCCAGCTTGTCGCGCTGATGACCGCGCTGGCGCAGTATTTCCGCGATCTGACGATCAGCGAGGTGATCAAGACCGGCGCAACCCTCGACCAGCGGCCCTTCGGCACGCTGGCCGTCGTGCAGCGCATCGGCACCGACCTGCGCTACGCGCTCGACCGATCGAGCTACGGCAACGTGGTGGCGCTGGCGCTGGAGGCCAGCGCGCATCTGAAGCAGCTGCTGGAGATCCTCGACGCGCCCGACATCAAGAAGGCCTTCGACGCCAACAACAAGTGGCAGGTCTGGGAGGAGGTGCTGAACCGGCATTTCGGCGGCGCGCGCGAGCTGTCGCAGCGCGCCAAGATGGCCGAGGCCGGGCGCTACGTCCTGTACTGGATCGCCGACACGCCGCTCGACACCGCCACCAGCCCGGCCGAATTCCAGGCCTCGGCGCAGCGTGCGGCGGCCGAGGCGGAGGCCTGGCTGGCCGCCTACCGCATGACGGAGGAGGGCCGCCGCTTCCCCGGCGTCAGCGAGACGCTGCGCTGGGCCGTCGGCCTGCCGCGGCGCGACGCCCGCATGGCGCCCTCGCTCTGAGGCCGGGGCAGGAGGAGGGCCGGCGTCATGCGTGGGACAGCCTGGCGGGCGCGGGACCTGCTGGCGGCCGAGGAAGCCTCCTGGGCAATGCCGCCCGGGCTTGCCTGCGTGGTGGATGTCAGCCTCTCGCTCGCGCCGGGCGGCCTGCACTGGGCCATGGCACTGGCCGAGAACGTGCCCACCTGGCTGCCGCAGGGGCACTGGACGCTGGTGGAAGGCGTGGACACCTACCGCGCCCATCCACGCGTGCGGCGGCGGCTCGGCGGCGCGACGGGGCAGGCGGGCGCCGCCGCCTTCACCCGCGCCGCCAATGAGTGGCGGCACGCCCGCGACACGCTGAACCTGGAAGGCGCCTGCAACTTCTACTGGATTCTCGGCAGCTGGTCCGGCTCGGTGACGCCGAAGGAGAACGACCCGCTGTTGATCGCCCGGCATGACGCCCTGGCCTCCGGCCTCGACGCGCTGGCGGGGCTGGAACCGGGGGCGGAGGCGCTGAGTGGACGGCGCAACCTGCTCGACCTCGCCGCCATCGCCGCGCGCGGCGGCCCCGGCGGCCGGCCGCCACGCCCCGACATCCTGGCCGACTGCGCGCGCGATGCGCTGGCCCTGGCGGCGGCGCTCAACGGCCCGCGGCCAATGCTGCTGGTGGCGATGCGGAAGGAGGAGGCGCAGCCCTGGCTCGTCGATCGCCTTGAGCGCGCGCATGTGCCCTGCGCCCGGCTGGAGGATGGGCCCTGGCGCGAGGCGATGCGGCGGCGGCTGCACCCGCTGCTGCTCGCCTCGGGCCTGGCGGTGCCGATCGCCGGCGGCCTGCTGCGGCTGGCCGCCATGGCGGTGGCGGCGCCGCGCGCCCGCTGCACCCGGGCCGAGGGCATGCTGGACTGGAATGCCGGCACGGCAGCGACGGCCAAGGCCAGTTGGGAGAATGCCTGCGCCATCTGGTGGGAGGTCCCATGAGCGAGATCCGTGAAGCCTGGCCCGCTGCCAACCCTCGGCGCTGCGGCTGCGGCGGCACCTGCCTGCGCTGCGCCTCCGGCCGGACGCCCCCCGACCGGGCGGCGATCGACCGGCTGGCGCGGCGCAGCCTCAGTGCCGCGCTGGCCCATGCGCAGCACGGCCGCTTCGAGGGGGAGGCGGCCGCGCCCGAGGCGGGCACGCCGGCGGGGACGCTCCGCTTTCCCGCGGCGCACTGGGGCGGCTGGAAGGGCGCCATGCGGCTGGAGGAGGTGCTGCGCCTGCCGCGCGCCGGCGCCAGCACCTTCACGCGCGCCGGGGCGCGCGGCACCTTCGCGGCGCCACGCCTGCTCTACCGTGTCTGGAAGGAGCATTCCCGGGAGCCGCTCTATATCGGCATGGCCTTCCAGAGCACCATCGCCGAGCGCCTCGCCGACCATCTGCGCGATGCCATCCCGAAGCTGGCCGGCGCCACCCGCGCACATGTCCCGCACCGTGGCGGCCATGCGCTGGATGCCGCCGCGCGCCGGCGCGTCGAAGCGTGGCGGAAGGGCTTCTCGCCCGCGGTGTTCAAGGCCAGCCGCAGCGAATCCGAGCGGCTGCGGCTGCTGCTGGTGCGCGAGGAGGCGAATGGCGAGCTGGGGAAGGTGAAGGTCGCCTGGGGGGTGGTGACGCCTGCCGGGGGCACGCAGCTCGACGTGAAGACGCTCCACATCTTCGAACTGGCGCTCTGGGTGCAGGAGCGCCCACGCAGCTACCGCGCCGACCAGCGCGCCTTCGAGGATGCGCCATGAGACGGCGCCGGCCCCCAGAGCACGCTCCCGCCGCTTCCCGGCGGGGGCCGCAGCGGAGGTGACCCCATGAGACGGTTCCGCGGCTTTCCCCTCCGGCGCCCTGGCCTGGCGCGGCCGCACTGGGGCGTGCCAAGGGGGGGCGTCTGGCCCCTTCCGCCGCGGCCCGCCCCATCGCGCTGGCGCTCCTGGCGCGGGCCGCGCTTCCTTCCCGGGGGAGGCTGGGGTGTGGCGGCCCTTTGGCCACCAGGGTGGTGGGATCCTGACATGCCGGACGACGAATGGTTTCCGGCGCCTTCCGGCTGCACCACGCCGCCGGGCAACGCGCCGGCCGGCCCGGGCTGGGGCGGGGTGCCGCCCGGCCACCTCGACATCCCCCTCTGGGATGACGGCCTGCGCGAGGCGGAGGCCGGAAATGCGGGCGGGTTCGCCGAGGGACCCTTTGCCGGGCTGGAGGATGGCGGGGAGGCCGGCCCCTGGGCGGAGGCGCCGGACTGGGGCGGCGAGCCGGAGGATGAGGAGGCGGATCTCTCGGTCATCGGTCCGGCCGATGCGCGGGTGCAGGAGATCGAGACCACGCGTTTCCCGTGGAACACGATGGTGCATCTCTGCCGCGATTTCGGCGACGGCAACTGCGCCGGCTGCAGTGGCGTGCTGATCGGGCCGCGCCGCGTGCTCACCGCCGCGCACTGCGTCTGGAGCCTGAAGCGGCGCACCGCGCCAAGGCGCATCCTGGTGCTGCCGGGCCGCCGCGACCGCGACACGCTGCCCTATGGCAGCATCGAGGCGCGCCGCTACTGGGTGCCGCGCGGCTTCATCGCGGGGCCGGAGCGCAGCGGCTGGGACTGGGCGATCATCGACCTGCCGCACCCTTTCCCCGGCCTCCACCGCTTCCTGCCGGTGCGGCCCCTCTCCGATGCGGCGCTGCGGCGTCTGGCTGTCCAGGGGCGCGTGACGGTGGCGGGCTATCCTTCCGACCGGCCGGTCGGCACCCTCTGGCGGCATTCCGAGCGCCTGGTGCGCTTCACGCCGCGCCGGCTGTTCCATACCATCGACACCTGCGCCGGGCACAGCGGCAGCCCGATCATCGCGCGGCTGGGCGATGCGGCGGCGATCATCGGTGTGCACACCGCCGGTGTGCTGGACGCCGAAGGGCGCTCGCATGGCTGCGAGCGCGGCTCGATCCTGGCACCGCCGGGCAGCGTCAACAGCGGCGTGCGCGCCACGCCAGCCATGCTCGACGCCCTCGACGGGCGCGCGGTCCCGGCGGCGATGGTGCGGCTCCCGTGAGCGTGTTTCAACGGGCGCGCGCCTGCCGGGGGTGGAGCGCTCAAAAGGGTTGCGGCCGCCCGGCATATTGTGTCGGAATGGCAATGAAAAGGGGTTGTCCCACAGCCTTTCCGTGGGACCCCTGCGATGCGCGGCAACCGCGCCGGCCGGCTTTCCCCTTTGGCCTGCCCGGTTCCGGAATGGCTGCCGCATTTCCTCGGCCGCCCTCTCGACTTCCCCCTGGGCCGGCGCTGCGCCGGCTTTCGGAGGACATCGCCGATGACGATGCTTGAACCATCCCGCCCGGGTGAGCGCGGCGGACAGCCGCTCGGTGCTCCCGCGGCGCAGGGCAGGCCCCTCGGGCTCGGGCCGGATGGCATGGCCAGCCGGCTCGCAGCGGCCTTCTTCCTGCTGGATGGCCATCACGTCGCGATCGTGCCGCGCGGGGTGATGTCCTTGCCGGAGGCCGCGGTGCTGGGCAGCCTGGTGCTGGAGGGGCGCTCCTATGCCCTCGTCGAGCTGCGCGGCGCACCGGTGCCGGACATGCTCGACCTGCTCTCGCCTCGCGAGCTGGAAGTGGCCCTGCTGGTGGCGGAAGGGCGCGATGCCAAGGCCATCGCGCGGCGCCTGCGCATCAGCTTCTACACGGTGCGGGTGCATCTCGGGCGCATCTACGGCAAGCTCGGATTGCACAAGCAGACCGAGCTGACGGCCTGCGTGGCCGCCCGCTACGGCGCATTGTGGGGCCGGCAGGGCGGCGGTGCCGAGGAATGAGGCCGGAGAAAGAAAATTCCCGCGGACTTCCTTCCTACAATGCGCCGCTCGCCGCCATCTGCCTGATGCGGTCTCCGGTGCGGCAGGCGATTGCCTGGATGGTCAACGACGGATTCACCCCGCCCACGGTGGGAAACACGGAGCCGTCGCAGATCCACAGGTTGCGGATGTCCCAACTCCGGCAATCGGCATCCACGACGCTGCTGCGCGGGTCGTCGCCCATGCGCGCGCCGCCGTTGAGGTGGCAGGTGTCATCCTCCTGGCGCCAGATATCCTTGGCACCGGCTGCCTGCAGCGCCTTCTCCATGAAGCCGAGCGAATGGGCGATCAGCGCCTTGTCGTTGTCGCACCAGGAATAGCTGACGCGCGGGATGGGCAGGCCGTACTGGTCCTTGTCCTCTGCCAGCGTCACGCCATTGCGCTCCTGCGGCATCATCTCGCCGACGATCTTGAGGCCGACCTGGTGGTTGTAATCCTGCATCTCGCTCATCAGCGGCTCGCCCCAGAGACCATGGGCGTTGAGCTGCGTATTGGCCCAGAGCTGCGGCAGCGGGCCCTGGCTCATGTAGCAGTAGCCGCCGAAGAAGTCCTTGTCGTCGTCGTAGTTCCAGTGCTCGGTGATGGCGAGGGAGGGCGGCGCCTTGTAGGAGCGCACCTCCGCCTCCGTCTTGCCCCAGGCGGCCTGGTTCGCCTGCACCGTCAGGTACTTGCCGACCAGCCCGGAACTGTTGGCGAGGCCGTCCGGGTAGCGCGCATTGGCGGAGTTCAGCAGCAGGCGCGGTGTCTCGATCGCGTAGCCGGCGACGACGACGTTGCGCGCCTTCTGGAAGCGCCAGCGGCCTTCGCGATGGTAATGCACGCCGGTGGCGAGCCCGTCCGGCCCGGTTTCCACGCGCCCGACCATGGCAAGGTCGCGGATTTCCGCGCCGGCGGCGATGGCGCGCGGAATCCAGGTGACCAGCGCGCTCTGCTTGGCATTGGTGGAGCAGCCGGTGACGCAGAAGCCACGGTACACGCAGGGATGCGCCAGGCCACGCGGCGCGGAGAGCGTGGCGATCGGCGTTTCCGTCCAGGAGATGCCCATCGCCTCGCAGCCCCGGGCGAGCGCCATGGCGGCGGCGTTCAGCGGATGCGCGCGATAGGGATAGCGCGGCCGCGGCGGGCCCCAGGGATAGGTGATGGGACCGGCGATCTTCAGGGCGTCCTCGACCTCGCGGTAGTAGTGCCACATCTCCCGCCAGTCGAGCGGCCAGTCGAAACCGTAGCCCAGCATCGTGCGGGACTTGAACCATTCCGGCCGGAAGCGCAGCGAGACCATGGCGAAGTGCACGGTGCTGCCGCCCACCGCCTTGCCGCTGTTGTTGCTGCCGAGCTGCAGCGGGTTCTCGCCCGTGCTGATGCGGTCGTCGGTCCAGTAGAGCTTGCTCTGCTCCGCCTCGTCGGAGGCGAAATCCTCCAGCGGGCGCCAGTAGGGTCCGGCGTCCAGGGCGACGACGGAGAAGCCGTGCTCGGCCAGTTTGCAGGCGAGGGTGCCGCCGCCGGCGCCGCTGCCGACGATGACGAAATCAACCTCATCGTCGTCACTGTGCTGCCGCATCGGGACCCATGCGCCGGGGCGGAACACGTCGGGCGCGCGGCCGTCCTTCGCGCGCGGCGTGAAGCGCGGATCATCCGACATGGCGGTTCTTCCGGCGCGCGGCCTCGGCGCCACCGCCCCTGGCCTCGGCGGCTTCCCAGGGGTCGCGCTCGTCATGGCCGAGGCGCACATAGCCGCGCGGGCTGGCCGGGCCGCCGAAGCCGATCTCGCTCCAGGCGGTCGGGTGCGCGTAGTAGGCGAAGACGACATCCTTCGCCATGCGCTGCTTGAAGAAGGTCTCGCTGGGCATGCCGCCCCAGGCCGGCCCGTTCAGCGCGCCCTTCTCCATCTGCTGCAGCACTGCGTCCTGCCGCGGGCCGGCGAGGCGGAGGAACTCGGCGCCGTGGCCTGCGCGGGCTTCGGCGTCGAGCGCGGTCAGGCCGCGGCGCCAGGCCTCCCGCTCGCGCGGCATGCCATCGCCGCGGAAGCCGTCCTCATGCCCCTTGTGCAGCTTGTCGTCGATCAGCGCCGCCACCGGGATGGGGGGGCGGCCGCGGGGCTGCGGCACCAGACGGTCGGCGATGGCGGTGACGGTGGCCATCTCATGCGCGGTGAAGAAGCGCGGGTCGCGCGAGACCGCCAGGCGCGCGTCGATCACCTGGCGCGTCTTCTCGTTCCAGGAGGGCGTGTGGCGCTTGCGCAGCACGTCATAGCCGGGATAGCGGCTGGGATCAGGCATCGGGCTCATCCTCCAGCAGGTCGAGGGCGGCAAGGCCGGCGAGGGCCAAGCCGGTGAAGGAGGGCGGCGCTGGCAGGGGCGGGCCGTTCAGCAGGTTCTGGCTCCAGTTGCGCCAGCCGCCCATGTTCCGCTGCACGCCGTAGGCGTGGAAACCGACGCCGGCGAAGCCGAGCAGGGCGGTGAGGCGCAGCCACCAGCGGGTGATCCAGCGGTTGCGCCGCGCCGGGGCCAGCGCCGTGTTGAGCAGCAGCGCCGAGGCGGCGGGCGGCATGGTGACGGGCAGGAACATCGCCGGGTTGTGGTAGGCGCCGCGGAAATGCAGCAGCCCGGCCTCGCCCACCGTGCCGAGGATGCCCGCGCCGCTCATCGCCGCCAGCATGCGGCCGGCGGGCAGGCCGAAGATGCGCGGCGCCATGCCGGGGCGGTCGTCGCGGACATGCTCGGCTGCGCTGCCCATCAGCCCGGCGAGTGAGATCGCCATCGGAGCGCCGAGTGGCGCGCCGTAGAACAGGTTCTGCCAGGCGAAGCCGCCCGGGCGGCGCATGATGTTGTAGAGATGGAAGCCTGTGCCAAGGATTCCGGTGACGGCGGCGGCGGCGTAGATGGCGCTGCGGAAGGGATGCCGGCCCGAGTGCCGGTCGCCCTTGCCGTGCAGGCTGGCGGCGAGGCTGAGCGCTGAGACGCCGAGCGGCGTGTACATCGCCGGGTTGCGGAAGGAGCCGCGGTAATGCTCCAGGGCGCTGTCCAGCAGCACCGATCCCGCCAGCAGGCCGGCCGAGCGGTTCAGCCGCCGCGCCGCCCGCACCCGCGCGGCACGGCCGATGGCGGGGGAGGGGGGAATGCCGAGCCAGCGCTGCAGGGGGCCGCGCGGCGTGTCGCCCAGCCTCGGCGCGTGCAGCCGCTTTACCTGCCGGGCGACGGGCGGCGGCAGGGCGAGGATATCGAGCAGCCTTTGCCGGACCGGCGGGGCGGCGCGGCCGCGCCCGAGCAGCGCCGCGCCAAGGACTCCCACAGCGAGGGAGCCAAGCAGCCCCATCCCTGCTTGCTTCGTCGTCATCGCTGCGTCTCCTCAGGCCGCATAGCGCTCCGCATCCTGCCGCCGGAAGGCGATGCCGAGGCCAGGCCGGGACAGGTCGGGGCGGATCATGCCCTCCTGCGCGACGGGCGCGCCGTCGAACAGCATCTGCTCGATGCGGACATGGTCGTGGAACCATTCGAGATGGCGGAAATGCGGCGCCGCGCAGGCCGCGTGCAGATGGAGCGTCGGCGCGCAGTGGCCGGAGAGATCGACGTGGTGCGCGTCGCAGAGCACCGCCGCGCGCAGGAAGCCGGTGATGCCGCCGCAGCGCGAGGCATCGGCCTGCTGCACGTCCACCGCGCCGGCATTCAGCATCCGGCGGAAGTAGTCGATCTCGTAGCCATATTCCCCGGCGACGATCTCCAGCGTGGCGGGGGCGCGCTGGCGCAGCAGCCGCAGCCCCTCCAGATCGTCGGAGGAGACCGGCTCCTCGTACCACAGCACGCCGAAGTCGCGCGCCAGGATGTCGGCGGTGGCCAGCGCCTGCTTCGTGCTGAGCGCGCCGTTGCTGTCCACGAAGAGGCCATGGTCGCCGATCGCCTTTCGGGCCACGGCGAGGCGGTGCGGGTCCTGCCCGGGATGGGTGCTGATCTTCATTTTCACCCACTGGCAGCCGTCGCGCTCCACCCAGCCGGCGAGCTGGTCGCGCAGCTGCGCGTCGGAATAGGTGGTGAAGCCGCCGCTGCCATAGATCGGCACCGCTTCCCGCGCACGGCCCAGCAGCAGGGCCAGCGGCAGGCCGAGAAGCCTGGCCTTCAGGTCCCAGAGCGCCGCGTCCATCGCCGAGATGGCGGTGGCGGCGAGCCCCTGGCGGCCGACATTGCGCACCCGGCGCTGCATCGCCTGCCAGGCGGCCGGGATATCGAGCGCATCCTGGCCCTTCACCACCTCGGCCAGCATGCCGCGGATCAGCGGTGCGGCCGCGGCGTCGGTGTAGGTGTAGCCCAGCCCCATGCACCCGCCGCCATCCACCTCCACCACGATCAGCGTGGTGGAAGTCCACTGCATGGTCCCGTCCGCCTCGGGGGAGTCGGTCGGGATGACATAGGCCTGCGCACGGACCGCCTGCACCGGCGCAGTGCTTCCCGTGCCCGGCATGGTCAGTGGCTCTTGCCCGGCAGCACGCCGCTCAGCACCTCACGGGCCGTGTTGACCAGCACGCTGCCTTCCTCGGGATCCGGGCTGAGCAGGGTGGAGGCGAACTTCTTCATCTGCTGCAGGGTGATGTGCGGCGGCAGCGGCGGCACGTTGGGGTCGGCCTTCACCTCGAGCACCACCGGCCGGTCGGCGGCGAAGGCTTCCTCCCAGGCGCCGGCGAGGCGGTCGGGATCGTCCACATAGATGCCGCGCAGACCGATCAACTCGGCGAAGCGGTGGTAGGGCACGTCGGGGATGCTCTGCGAGCCCAGGAACTTCGGGTCGCCGGCCATCACACGCTGCTCCCAGGTCACCTGGTTCAGATCGCGGTTGTTGAGCACCAGCACGACGAGGCGCGGATCGCGCCACTTCTGCCAGTACTTCGAGACGGTGATCAGCTCGGCCATGCCGTTCATCTGCATCGCGCCATCGCCGCAGATCGCCAGCACCGGCCGGTCGGGATGGGCGAACTTGGCGCCGATCGCATAGGGCATGCCGGAGCCCATGGTGGCGAGCCCGCCGGAGAGCGAGGCCATCATGCCGCGCCGCAGCTTCACGTCCCGCGCGTACCAGTTGGTGTGCGAGCCGCTGTCACCGGTGATGATGCAGCGCTCGGGCAGGCGCGGCGAGAGCTCCCAGAAGATGCGCTGCGGGTTCACCGGCTCGGCGGCGTGCATGGCGCGCGCCTCCAGCGTCTCCCACCAGCTGGAGATGTTCTTCTCGATCCGTTCGCGCCAGGAGCGGTCCGCCTTCGGCTTCAGCAGCGGCAGCAGCGCCTCCAGCGTGGTGCGGCTGTCGCCCTCCAGCGCCACCTCCATCGGGTAGCGCAGGCTCAGCATGGCGGGCGAGAGGTCGATCTGCACGCCGCGCGCCTGGCCTTCCTTCGGCAGGAACTCGGAATAGGGGAAGCCGCTGCCGACCATCAGCAGCGTGTCGCACTCCATCATCATGTCCCAGCTCGGCTTGGTTCCGAGCAGGCCGATGGAGCCGGTGACGAAGGAGAGGTCGTCCGGCACCGCCGCCTTGCCGAGCAGCGCCTTGGCCACGCCGGCTCCGAGCCGGTCCGCCACGGCGATGACCTCATCGGTCGCCTGCAGCGCACCGGCGCCGACCAGCATGGCGACCTTCTTGCCGGCGTTGAGCACCTCCGCCGCCTGCTGCAACTGCTGCTGTGTGGGGATGACGGCAGGCCGCGAATAGCCGATGCCGGAATGAATGGTTCCGTGCTTGTGCGGCGGTGTCTCGACCGCAGAGAGCTCCTGCAGGTCGTTCGGCATGATGATGCAGGTGACCTTGCGCTCCGCCATGGCAATGCGCATCGCGCGGTCGATCAGGTGGCGCACCTGCCCGGGGACGGAGGCCTGCTGCACGAAGGCGCCGGCGACGTCCTTGAACAGGTTCTGCAGGTCCACTTCCTGCTGATAGTGGCCGCCGAGCGCGGTGCGCGCCTGCTGCCCGACGATGGCCAGCACCGGCATGTGGTCGAGCCGCGCGTCATAGAGGCCATTCAGCAGGTGGATGGCGCCGGGGCCGGAGGTGGCAAGGCAGACGCCCACCTCGCCGGTGAACTTGGCATGCGCGCCCGCCATGAACGCGGCCATTTCCTCGTGGCGGGCCTGCACGAATTCGACCTTGTCCTGGGCGCGGTCCAGCGCGCCGATCAGCCCGTTGATGCCGTCCCCCGGATACCCGAAGACGCGGCGCACCCCCCAGTCATGGAGCCGCTGCCAGAAAAAGTCGCTGACGGTCTCGGCCATTCCTCATCCTCCTGCTCAGCCGTTGCCGACGGCTGGATTCTCTCCGCTTCTGCAGACCGAACGCGAGGAGGACGCAGCTGTTTCGGGGGATTGCGGCTTTTTCAGGTCAGGATGTCGGAGCGGCGGCGCCACCATCGAGGGCGCCGTCGCGGAGGCAGGGCATGGAGGAATGAATTTCCAAAAGCCCCTTTCGTTTTCTGCAATTTTCGTGAGGCCTGGCTTTGCGCGTCACCCGGGAACGTAGCGCAGCCGGCGGTCCATGGCTTGAAGCGCCGCCGGCCTGTCCTGCGGAAGGCCATAGCCGCCACCGCCGGATGTCTCCAGCCGGATGATATCGCCGCGCTTCAGGCGGAGGTTGTTCACCTTGGAGCCCAGCGCCTGCCGCGCGCCATCACGGATCAGCCAAAGATGGCCCAGCGCGCCGGGTTCGCCGCCTTCCAGCCCATAGGGCGCGTGGCGGAAGCGCTCGCCATTGGCGGTGAAGACCGCTTCCGGGCAGTCGATGCGCCACTCGCGGAACAGGCCGAGCCCGCCACGTTGCCGCCCGGCACCGCCGGAGCCGTCCAGCAGGCCATAGCCGGTCAGCGTGAGCGGCAGTTCGCTCTCGATCATCTCCGCGGGAATGTTGGAGTTGTTGTGCATGCCGTAGGTGTAGGCGCTGAGCCCGTCGGCGTCGGCATGGGCGCCCGTGCCGCCGACCTCGATCTCCACCAGCACGCCGCGCTCACCAGCCTCGCCGATCGTCTGGAAGGAGCAGACATAGGAGACGCCGTAATAGGCCGCCGGTACGCGCCCTGGCACCGCCTGGTGCAGCGCACCGAGCAGCGTCGTGGCCAGCCGATGCCCCACCGCGATGCGGTTGGCCACCGGCGCGGGGTGCCGCGCATGCACGATGCTGCCCTCCGGCGCGATCACCGTGATCGGCCGGTAGCAGCCGGCATTCGGCGGAATCTCCTGGTCGGCAATGGCCATGATCGCGTAGGACACCGCGGAGCCGGAGGAGGCGAGGGTGGCGTTCACCGGCCCCAGCGCCTGGGGACCGCAGCCGGAGAGATCCACCTCCATCTCCTCGCCGCGCACGGTAACGGCGGCATGGACGCGGATCGGCGCATCGGTGATGCCGTCATCGTCCAGGAAGTCCTCGAAGGCGTAGCGGCCATCCGGGATGCGGCCGATCATCGCCCGCATGGCGCGCTCGGAACCGTCGAGGATGCGCGCGCAGGCCTCGACCAGCTTCTCCGCGCCCACGCGCTCCGCGAGCCGGCGGATATTGGCCTCGCCCACAGCCAGCGAGGCGAGCTGCGCCTGCAGGTCGCCCCAGAGCATGTCGGGGCGGCGGACATTCTGCTTCATCATCGCCAGCAGATCGGTGTTCAGCGCGCCGCCGCGCACCAGCTTCAGCGGCGGGATGCGCAGACCTTCCTGGAAGATCTCGGTGGCCGTCGCGGCATAGCTGCCCGCCGCCATGCCGCCCATGTCGAGATGGTGGCAGAGCGTGCCAACGATCGCCACCCGCGTGCCCGCCACGAAGACCGGGCGGAAGGCCAGGATGTCCGGGATGTGCTGGCCGCCGCAATACGGGTCGTTGGTGATGACGACATCGCCTTCCTGCCACTGGTCGAGCGGCAGGTGCTCGCGCACCACGGTCAGCAACCCGGTGCTCATCGAGTTCAGGTGCTGCGGGATGCGGGCGGATTGCGCGACATTGTAGCCGTCACGGTCGAAGATGGCGGTGGAATAGTCCAGCAGTTCGCGCACCACGGTGGAGCGGCTGGTGCGCCAGACCGTCACGTCCATCTCCGCCGCGGCGGCGCCAAGGGCGTTGCGCAGGATCTCCAGTTCGACGGGGCCGAGCGTGCTCATGCCGCGGTTCCTTCGGCGATGCGTTGCGCCACCAGCGTGCCCTCCGCGCCGGGCGCGCAGCGCCAGCCCTCGGCGAGGTAGATGGTGGTGTATTCCTCCTCGATCAGCGCCGGGCCCTGCACCGGGCCGCCAAGCTGCTCCCGCTGATATACCGGCACCTCGCGCCAGGCCCCCTTCAGCCAGACTCCGCGCGGCTCGGGCGCGCGGTCGGCCCCAGCGCCGGCCGTGCGGTGCACCATGGCGCGTGGCAGCCGGCCGGTGGCGGTGACGCGCAGCGCCACCAGCTCCACCGGCGCCTCGCGGTTGGCATAGGAGAAGCGTTGCGCGTGCAACGCATGGAAGGCTTCCAGCAGCGCCGGCAGCTCCATCCCTTCGGGCCAGGGCACCACAAGCTCGAAGGCCTGTCCGCGATAGCGCAGGTCGGCGGAGACGCCGAGATGGCGCTCGGCCTCCGGGACGCCGTCGGCGGCGAGCAGCGCGTCGCCCTGGGCGCGCAGTTCCGCCAGCGCCCCGGTGACGTGCGGCAGGCTTTCCGTGCTCGCGGGCAGGACGCGGCTGCGGGCGAGGTCGTGCACGATGTCCGAGTGAAGGATGCCGAAGGCGGAGAAGGTGCTGGCATCGGCGGGGAAGATCACTTCCGGCACGCCCAGCTCCTCCGCCACCGGAATGGCGTGCAGCCCACCCGCGCCGCCGAAGGAGAGCAGGCTGAACGCGCGCGGGTCGAGCCCCTTCTCGAACAGGCTGAGCCGCGCTGCGGCGGCGAGGCTGGTGTCGGTGACGGCGAGGATGCCCTCGGCCGCGGCGGCGCTCTCCAGCCCCAGCTTCGTCCCGATGCGCTCGCCGATGGCGGCTTCCGCGGCGGCGCGGTCCAGCGCCATGGCGCCGCCGAGGAAAAAGCGCGGATCGAGCCGGCCGAGCGCCAGGTTGGCATCGGTGACGGCGGGCTCCACGCCGCCGCGCCCGTAGCAGACCGGGCCGGGGCGCGAGCCGGCGCTGCGCGGGCCGACCCGTAGCCGCCCCGCCGCGTCCACCATGGCGATCGAGCCGCCGCCGGAGCCGATGGTGCGGATCTCGATCATCGGCAGCCGCACCGGCAGGAGGTCGATCTCGCCCTGCGTCATCTGCGTCACGGCGCCCTCGCGCACCACGCAGATGTCGAAGCTGGTGCCGCCCATATCGACGCCGAGCAGGTTCGGACGGCCGAGCGCCTGGGCCATGCGCAGCGTCGCCAGGGCACCGCCCGAGGGGCCGGAGAGCAGCAGGCGCGCCGGCTGCCGCGCCGCCATCTCGGGGCTGCACACGCCGCCATTGGACTGCACCAGCAACAGCCGCGCCGCGAGCCCCGCCTCGGCCATGCGCGCCCGCAGCCGGTCGAGATAGGCGCCCACGACCGGCATCAGGAGCGCGTTCAGAACGGTGGTGGAGCTTCGTTCGTATTCACGGATCTCCGGGCTGATCTCGGAGGAGAGGCAGACCGGAAGCGCCGGCCGCGCGGCCTGGATCGCCTCCGCCAGCGCCTGCTCGTGTGCGGCGTTGACATGCGCGTTCAGCAGGCAGATGGCCACCACCTGCGCGCCGAGCGCATCGATCCGCGCCAGCATCGGCGCCACCTGGCCAAGGTCGAGCGGCATTTCCGCGCTGCCATCGGCGCGCA
Organism: Roseomonas sp. E05; assembly: GCF_030063475.1. Lineage (GTDB taxonomy): Bacteria > Pseudomonadota > Alphaproteobacteria > Acetobacterales > Acetobacteraceae > Pseudoroseomonas. The sequence continues at coordinate 475,871 of NZ_JASIRT010000001.1, read as the reverse complement.
TCCGCTCGGCCACGCCGAGCCGGCAGTCGCGCGCGATCAGCGGAGGCTCATGGCGTGGCTTCAGGCCGTAGATGTCGCGCCGTGTGTGGCGGCCGATCTCCAGCACGTCCTCGAAACCGGCGGTGGTGAGCAGCACGCCTTGCGGCAGGCGGCGCTCCAGCACGGCATTGGTGGCGATCGTGGTGCCATGGAGCAGAAGGCGGATGTCGGAAAGCGTGAAGCGGAAGCGTGTGGCGGCGTCACGCAGCCCTGTCATCAGCCCGATGGAAGGGTCTTCCGGTGTCGTCGGTGTCTTGAGGCTGTGCAGGGCGCCGCTGCGTTCGTCCAGGATCTGCAGATCGGTAAAGGTGCCGCCGATATCGATGCCGATGCGGATATGCGGGGCAGGGGAAGCAGCTGGATCGGGCACCGGACCTCCGGAGGCATGAGGGCAAGAAGGCTGGGGGAAGGAATTCCCCCAGACCCCCATCTTTCCTCTTCGAGTTTGCCGCGCGGGCGAAGGAGGCGGCAAAAAAGAAGAGGGGGGCGGGAGAATTCCTCTCCCGAGCTTTTTCCATGCAAGCAACGGGCCGCCAAGCTGAAACAGCGCCTGGCCGCGCATCATCGTAAGTCGATTGACCGACAAGCCCGGCAAACGCATCCCTTCCGGCGCCCGGGGAAGGAGAGCAGGCCCTGGCGGAGAACGGGATGTGCGCATGCGGGCTGGAGGCGCGGCATGCGATACCGGGCGCGGAGCATGTGGATGCAAGCCTGGCGAAGGCGCACGAATTCATGATGGCGTTCCAGCGGATCACCACGGAGTGATGCTGGGACCATGGCCGGAACCGGCCAGGGCTGGGCCGCCGCACGCGAAGCCCGCTCAAGCTGGCGAGGCTGAGGGCGCTGGGGCCTGCGCCGGAGATCAAGCTGCGTGTGCGCGGCGCGCTGAACAACGGCATCAGCCTTGAGGAGATCAAGGAGGCGCTGCTGCACGCCACGGTCTGTTGCGGCATTCCGGCGAGGCTGGAGACATCCAAGGTGGCGCGCGGGGCGGAGGCGGCGATCACCATCCTGCCGGCCAAGCCAGCAGGTGGCGGCTGTCGCCGCGGATCCGCGGCGCTCTCCAGGCGCAGGGGTGATCGAGATGTCCTCCGGCCAGCCGGGGTGACGCGGGCACTGGCGGAGTGCGGCTGCATGATGGCGGACTGCCCGGTCGCGCGGGCGGCCGCGCCGTGCTTGGCTGCACCCGGAAGCGGCCGTCCTGGCCGCCCCGCCTGTGGAGGAAACGACACCATGCCACTGCCCGCCTTGCTTCAGGACCGACTGGCGCTGCCTGCCGTCGCGGCGCCGATGTTCCTGGTCTCCGGCCCCGACCTGGTGGTGGAGACCTGCCGCGCCGGGGTCGTCGGCACCTTCCCCAGCCTGAACCAGCGCAGCAGCGAGGGCTATGCGGCCTGGCTGGAGGAGATCGCCGCGCGGCTGGCCGAAAGGCCGGGCGCCGCGCCCTTCGGCGTCAACCTGATCGTCCACCGCAGCAACAAGCGGCTGGAGCCGGACCTGACGGCCACGGTGGCGCATCGCGTGCCGCTGGTCATCACCTCGCTCGGCGCGGTGAAGGAGGTGGTGCAGGCCGTGCATGGCTATGGCGGGCTGGTGTTCCACGACGTCATCAACATGCGCCATGCCGCCAAGGCCATCGAGGCGGGGGTGGACGGGCTGATCGCCGTCTGCAACGGCGCCGGCGGCCATGCCGGCACGCTGAACCCCTTCGCCTTTCTCACCGAGCTGCGCGAGGCCTTCGATGGCACGCTGCTGCTGGGCGGCGCGATCAACACCGGCCGGCAGGTCGCCGCGGCGCGGCTGATGGGAGCGGATCTCGCCTATATCGGCACGCGCTTCGTCGCCACGCGGGAGAGCCTGGCGGCCCCCGAGTACCGCCGCATGATCCTGGAGGCCCGGGCGAAGGACGTGATCTACACGGCCGCCATCAGCGGGGTGAAGGGCAACTTCCTGCGCGCCAGCATCGCCGCCGCCGGGCTCGACCCGGAGGCGCTGGACGAGGCGGCGGCACTGAACGTCTCGGACCACGAGAGCCGGCCATGGAAGAACATCTGGTCGGCCGGGCAGGGGGTGGGAGGCATCAGCGAGATTCCCGGCGCGGCCGAACTCTGCGCCCGGCTTGCCGCCGAGTACCGCGCGGTGGCGCCGGCCTGAGCGCGGGCGGCCTTCAGCGCTGGCCCTGCAGCAGCCGGTCGCGCAGCCGGATGACGCTTTCGCGCAGCGCCTTCGCCTCCTCGGTATTGCCGCCGAAGGCCTGCTCCAGCCAGCCGGGCGTGTGACGGACCTTCTCCCGCAAGGCGCGCCCCTCCTCGGTGAGGCGGACGCGCACCTGCCGCTCATCGGCAGCGTCGCGGACGCGGCGGAGATAGCCGGCGGTTTCCAGGCGCTTCAGCAGCGGCGTGAGGGTGCTGCTCTCCAGGAACAGCCGCTCACCGATGCTGCCGACCGTCTGGTCGTCCTGCATCCACAGCACGACCATGACCAGATACTGCGGATAGGTGAGCCCGAGCGCATCCAGTTGCGGCTTGTTGGCGCGCTGGATCGCGTGCGCCGTGGAGTGGATGGCGAAGCAGAGGAAGTCGTCCAGGTCGAGGCGGGGTTCGGGCATGGTGGCTCCTGCGTGTCGCATCCGGGGCGGGGCAGCATGTTGTGCCGCGCGATATAGGCGCGGGCGCCTGATCTGCATGGCTGCCATGCGGACTATAATATCGCACGCGACTTAATAGCGATCTACATGAAGGCCACACCGGACGCCCCTCAGGCGCCGAACTCCTCAAAGGACCTTCACAATGACCCGCTTCCCCACCTTCCTGGCCGCCGCCGCCCTGCTGGGCCTCTCCGGCGCCAGTGCCCTGGCCGCCCCACTGACGGTCACCAACCAGGGCGAGAACTTCGCCGTCACCTATGCCGATGACTACACCGGCAACATCCTGGGCGGTGGCCTGGTGCAGGTCGAGGGCCGCGGCCGCAACCTGCAGATCATCTATGACGATGCGCGCTTCGCCCGGCGCCCGGCCGGCTTCCCTGTGTTCCTCGGCGGCTCCGAGGGCGACGTGGCCTATCTCCCCACCCCGACCGCCAGCGGCCTGCTGGCCGCCCGTTGAGCCGGGCCGGCAGGCCCAGGCCGGCACGTCACGGCGCTTAGCGGTCCCCCCCCCCCGGCGGGTCCCCCGGGCGGTCCCCCCCCCCCCCGGGCGGTCCCTCGGGGGCAGCTCCCGGGGTGGCCTATCCCTTGCCCTCGCCCGGGCCACCCGGCGCATCCTGCCGCCCCATGGCCAGGCGCCGCATGGTGGCCAGCAGCAACTGCGCGGGCCGGGAGAGGCGCCGCTGCCGCGGCACCAGCGCCAGGGCGTTCACCGGCACGGCCGGGCGTAGCGGCAGGCATACCACGCCATGCTCGCGCGGCTCGCTGAGCAGGAAAGGGTCGATCACCGTGACGCCCGCGCCCGCGCGCACCATGGCGCAGGCAACGGAGGACTGGTTCACCTCGATGGCGATGCGGCGCTTCACCCCGGCCGCCTGGAAGCAGCCCTCGATCAGTTCGCCCAAGGGATGGATGCGGCTGAAGGAGATCAGCGGATACGCGGCGAGGTCGGCCGGGGTGACGTGCGGCCGGCCGGCCAGCGGATGGTCCGGCGCCACCACCGCCACCAGCGTCCCGCCATAGAGCGGCAGCAGCCGCGCATCGGCATGGCCGATCGGCGCCAGAACCAGGCCGAAATCCACCCGCTCCTGCGTCACCATCTCCGTCACGCCGAGGATGTCCAGGCTGTCGATGGCGATCTGGATGCCCGGCCGGCTGCGCAGCAGGCGCGCCACCGCGTGCGGCAGCAGGCTTTCGGTCAGCGCCGGCGTCACCGCCACATGCACCGAGCCGACACTGATGTCGCGCATCTCCTCGACGAGGCGATTGATGCGCTCGACGCCTTCGAAGACGCGCTCGAGGTCGGTCAGCAGGGCGCCGGTTTCGGCGGTGGGCTGCAGCCGGCCCTGCTGCCGGCGGAACAGCGGGAAGCCGGCCTGCGCCGCGCATTCGCGCAGCATCATGCTGACGGCGGGCTGCGAGATGCCGAGCGCCGTGGCGGCCATGGTGACCGAACCGTGGCGGCTGACCGCCCGGACCACCTCCAGCTGACGGAAGCTGAATGCCATAAGCTGACCTTATACTGTTTTAAGCAGCACACAATTGAAGTTATCCGACCCACAGCCTAGCCTCCCTCCGGAGAGCGGTGCCGCAAGTCCCCACAAGCCGGAAGCAACCGGAACGGGTGCCGCCGGGAGGACAGCGCTTGCAGATCACCGCCATCGAGACCGCGGTCGTGTCTTTGCCCTTCACCATGGGCGGACCGCATTCCAGCTTTGCCGGGCAGGTCTGGGACCATCTCGACATCCTGCTCGTGCGCGTCGAGACCGAGGACGGGCTGGTGGGCTGGGGCGAGGCCTTCGGCCATGTCGCCATCCCCGCCACGCGTGCCGCCATCGACACCGTGCTGGCGCCGCTGCTGCTCGGGCGCGACGCCACCGATATCGAGGGGCTGTGGCGCAAGATCCCGCATGCGGTGCACCTGCTCGGGCGCAACGGCCCCTTCGTCTATGGCTTCTCGGGCATCGAGATCGCGCTCTGGGACCTCGCCGGCAAGCGCGCCGGCCAGCCGCTTTACCGCCTGCTCGGCGGACGCGATCCCGGCCCGATGCCGGCCTATGCCAGCCTGTTGAACTATGGCGACCCGGCGCTGGTGGCGCGCAACTGCGCCGAGGCGGCGGCGCGCGGCTACCGCTCCCTCAAGCTGCACGAGACCACGGTCGAGGCGGTCCAGGCGGCCGCCCGCGCGGCACCTGGCGCCGAGATCATGCTGGACGTCAACTGCGCCTGGTCCCCGGTCGAGGCGCGGGCGATGGCGCGCGCGCTGGCGGGGGAGGGGCTGCGCTGGCTGGAGGAGCCGGTCTGGCCGCCGGAGGACACCACCGGCCTCGCCAGCCTGCGCGCGATCGGCATCCCGCTCTCGGCCGGCGAGAATGTCGCCGGGCTGCACGGCTTCCGGCGGCTGATCGAGGCCGGCGCCATCGACATCGCCCAGCCCAGCGTCACCAAGATCGGCGGCGTCAGTGAGATGGTCCGCACCATCCACCTCTGCCAGGCGGCGGGGATCGAGGTGGCGCCGCACAGCCCTTATTTCGGCCCCGGCCTGATCGCGACCATGCACATCGCCGCCGCCCTGCTGGAGAAGCCGCTGATCGAGCTGCTCTGGCTCGACATGGAGGCCAATCCCTTCGACCCCTGGGTGCGGGCCGAGGGCGGCATGGTCCGCCTGCCGCCCGGAGCCGGCCTGGGCTGCGACCCCGCCCCCGAAATCCTGGCCCGCTACGGCCGGGGTGCGCCGAACCGGCAGGAGTTCAAGGCATGAAGGTCGAAAGCCTCTCCACCCGCGTCGTCCACCTGCCGCTCGACCCGCCGATCGGCAGCGCCCTCGGCCAGATCGGCGGCTTCGGCTGCGTGCTGGTGACGCTGCGCACCACCGACGGTATCACCGGCGAGAACATCGTCTTCACCCTGAACAACCGCCGCACCGCCGTGCTGCGGCAGATGGTGGAGGAGCTGGGCGAGCTGGCCGTCGGCCAGGATGCCGGCCATATCGGCCGCTTCTGGGCGCGCGCCTGGAAGGACAACAACTTCCTCGGCCACAAGGGGGTGCCCGTCATGGGCATCTCCGCCATCGACGGCGCGCTCTGGGATGCGCTGGGCAAGGCGGCGAAGATGCCGCTCTACCGCATGCTCGGCGGCGCGCAGGACCGGGTGCCGGCCTATCACAGCGGCGGGCTCTGGCTCTCGCGCTCGACTTCCGAGCTGGTGGCGGAGGCGGAGAACTTCGCCGCCCAGGGCTTCACCGCAATGAAGATGCGCCTCGGCCTCGGCGCGGCGGAGGACCTGGCGCGCGTCGCCGCCGTGCGCCGCGCCATCGGGCCGAAGATCCGCCTGATGGCCGACGCCAACCAGGGCCTGACCGAGAACGAGGCCATCCGCCTCGGCCGCGGGCTGGAGGAGCACGATCTCACCTGGTTCGAGGAGCCGCTGCCGGCCTGGGACATCGAGGGGCTGGCGCGCGTCGCCGCCGCGCTCGACACGCCGATCGCCAGCGGCGAGACGGAATACACGCGGTACGGCTTCCGCCAGATGATCGGCCTGCGCGCCGCGGACATCCTGATGCCCGACCTGCAGCGGGTCGGCGGCGTCAGCGAGTTCATGCGCGTGGGCCATCTCGCCGAGAGCCACGACATTCCCGTCTCCAGCCATCTCTTCCCGGAGACCAGCCTCTCGCTGCTCGGCGCGCTGAGCAACGCGATCTTCCTCGAATACATGCCCTGGTTCTCGCGCCTCTATCGCGAGCGGCTGGAGTTCGTGGATGGCTGCGCCGTGCTGCCCGAGCGGCCCGGCTGGGGCTTCACCTTCGACGAGGACGCGATCGCGCATCTCGACCGCTGAGGCGGCGTCAGCCCGCGCCAAGACGGGCCACCTGCTGCACACGACGCCATAACGGAGGAACCATCCATGACCCTGACCCGCCGCCATCTCGGCCAGCTCGGCCTCGGCGCTGCCGCCGGCCTTCCGCTCGGCCTCGCCCGCCCGGCGCTGGCGCAGAACGAGCCCATCCGCATCGGCTGGCTGGCCGCCATGACCGGGCCCAGCTCGGCGCCGGCGGTCGGCTTCAACCGCGGCGTCGAGTTCGCCGCCGCCGCCCTCAATGCCGAGGGCGGGGTGAAGGGGCGCAAGATCGACATCGTCACCCGCGACACCCAGGGCGACCCGACCAAGTGCGTCAACGCGACGCAGGAGATGATCAGCCAGGTCAAGACGCACGCCGTCTGGGGGCCGACCAACTCCGGCGAATCCCTGGCGGTGACGGCGATCATGGCGCGCGCCAAGATGCCGAACATCCATCCCTGCGTGGTGGACAGCCTGATCGACGAGAAGCGCTACCCCAACGCCTTCCGCCTGGCGCCCTCGAACACGCAGTGGGACGACGCGGTGCGCGGCTACTGCCTCAACGTGCTGAAGGCGAAGAAGGTGGCCGTGATCGGCGACACCACGGGCTACGGCGTCACCGCCGCCAAGGCCTCCGCCGCCGGCTTCCGCAAGGACGGCGCCGAGGTCGTCTACGAGGCCAATATCGACTCCACCCAGCCCGACATGACGCCGGACATGCTGCGCGCGCGCAACGCCGGCGCCGAGGCCATCGTGGTCTGGAGCGTCTCCACCGGCATGGACGCGCGGCTGTTCAACACCCGCGCCAGCATGGGCTGGGACGTGCCCTTCGTCGGCCACCCCTCGATGGCCTCGGGCGAGATCGCCGGCCTGCTCACCAAGCCGGAGAACTGGAAGAAGGTCTATGCCATCGGCTATCGCAGCTGCAGCTATGACGGGCAGGGCAAGCTGCCCGCGCACAGCCAGGAACTGGTGGACCGGCTGAAGGGCAAGGTCTCCCTCGACGACACGCTGCTCTGGTGGGTGGCCGGCGGCTATGACGCGGTGCAGCTCGTTGCCGAGGCGGTGAAGGCGACCGGCTCCTCCGCCAGCGCCGACATCATCGGCCACTGGAACTCGCTGAAGCAGTATCCCGGCTATTTCGGCACCTACACCTACTCGCCGACCGAGCACAACGGCTACCCGACCGAGGATGTGGTGATGTCCGAGGCCAGCTCGGCGCGCAACGGCACCTTTGCCCTCGCGCCGGGCTACGGCTGAGGCGGGCGCGGCACCATGCTGGCCTCCATCATCGCAACGGGCCTGGCGATGGGCGCGGTCTACGCGCTCATCGGCATCACCTACAACACCATGTTCGCCACCTCGCGGGTGATGAGCTTCACCGCCGGGCAGCTCGGCATGCTCGGCGGCGTGCTCGGCTCGCTCTTCATGCTGCGATGGGGGCTGCCGCTGGTCGTCGCTCTGCCGCTGACGCTGCTGGCCGCCGCGCTGGTCGGCGTCGTCACCGAGTTCGTCGCGGTGCGGCCGGTACTGAAGAGCCTGGAGCAGCACCTGTATGTGCTGACCACCCTCGCCGTGGCGCTGATCATCCAGCAGATCACCGCCATTGAATGGGGCACCGAGCCGGCGCCCTTCCCGCGCCTGCTGGAGCTCGGGGAGGGCGTCTGGCACGAGAAGTACTGGCTGCCCGTGCTGGCCTGTGCCGTCACCATCGGCGGGCTGGAATACCTCTACCGCCGCACGCTGCTCGGCCATGCCTTCATCGCCGTGGCGGAGGACAACTACGCCGCCCGTGCGCTGGGCCTGCCGGAGCGCAACCTGCGCATCGGCAGCTACGCGCTTGCCGGGGCGATCGGCGCGCTGGCCGGCTTCTCCGGCGGACAGTTGCTGCTCGCCTTCTTCGCCAACGGGCCGCTGCTGAACTTCTACGGCTTCATCCCCGTGGCGCTGGGCGGGCTCGGCAACAACCGCGGCGCCGTCATCGGCGGGCTGGCGCTGGGACTGTTCCAGCAGGCGGCCAACTTCACCGTCGGCGGCATCTTCTCCTCGGTCGCCGTCTTCACCCTGTTCATCATCGTGCTGCTGGCAGCGCCGCAGGGCCTGTTCGGCGCCGCCGCCAGCCGGAGGGTCTGACATGGCCAGCGCAGAACACGGCGCCGCCGCCATGCCCGGCGCCGCCCCCGCCGCCCGGCGGAAGCCGGCGCTGCCGGGCGCCTTGCTGCCCTTCCTCATGCTGCTGGCGCTCGCCATCGCCCTGCCGCTGGCGGGCAACGACTACTGGGCGCTGATCGCGACGCGGGCAGCCATCTACTGGGTGCTGGTGGCCGGACTGAACCTGATCGTCGGCTTCGCCGGACAGCTCGCCATCGGCTATGTCGCGCTGCTGACGCTCGGCGCCTACACCACCAGCGTGCTCGTCTCCGGCAACGTGCTGCCGGAGATGTCGCCTTTCCTGGCGCTGGCCTGCGCCGCCGTGGTGGGGGCGGTGGCGGGGCTGGTGGTCGGCCTGCCGGCGCTCAGGCTGCGCACCTTCTACTTCGCCATGACGACGCTCGGCTTCGCCACCATCGTCACCCAGGTCGCGCTGGCCTGGCAGGACGTGACAGGCGGCGGCATCGGCATTCCCGGCCCCTATTTCCCCGCGCCCTTCGACAATGCCTGGGGCCTCTACTATCTCTGCCTCGGCTTCGCCGTGGTCGCCACCATCCTGGCCGGCAATGTCGGGCGCAGCCGCTTCGGCCGCGCGCTGATCGCCATCCGCGACGCCGAGGTGGCGGCCGAGGCGGCGGGCATCGCCAAGCCCGCGCTGCTGGCCTGCGTCTTTCTCTTCGCGGGCGCCATGGCGGCGGTGGCGGGCGGCCTCTTCGCCGGGCTGCAGACCTACATCACGCCCGAGGCCTTCACCTTCGAGCTGTCGCTGCTGTTCTTCATCGCCGTGCTGATCGGCGGCCGCGGCTCGGTGCTGGGGCCGATGCTGGGCACGCTGCTGCTGACGCTCCTGCCGGAGATCGCGGCGCCGCTCGCCGCCTGGTCCACGCTGCTCTACGCGGCGATGCTGCTGGCCATCGTGCTGGCCATTCCCGGTGGCATCGCGGCGCTGATCGACCTGGGCCGCCGGCGCCGCCTGCCGGCGGACCGCACCATCCTGCCGCGTCCCGCTGCGCTCGGTGCCCTGCTGGGCCAGCGCCCGCCGGCACCCCCCATGCAGCTGCGCGGCATCGCGCTGCAGTTCGGCGGCCTGCGCGCCATCGACGGACTCGACCTGGTGCTGCGCCCGGGCGAGGTGCACGGGCTGATCGGCCCCAACGGCAGCGGCAAGACGACGACGCTGAACGTCATCTCCGGCTACTACCGGCCGCAGCAGGGCAGCCTGGCGCTCGGCGGCGAGCCGATGGCGCTCGGCCGGCCGGAGAGCCGCGCGGGGCAGGGCATCGCCCGCACCTTCCAGACGCCGCGCATCATCGGCGAGGCGACGGTGCTGCAGAACGTCATGATCGGCGGCACCGTCTCCGGCCGCGCCAGCTTCGCCGAGGCGATGCTGTGGCTGCCACGCCAGTCGGCCGACGAGGCGCGGCTGGAGGCCGATGCGCGTCTTGCCCTGCAATCGGTCGGCCTGGAGGCGCTGGCCGACTATCGTGCCGACCGCCTGCAGCACAGCGAGTTGCGCTTCGTCGAGATCGCCCGCGCGCTGATGCTGCGTCCGGCCTATCTGCTGCTCGACGAGCCGGCGGCGGGGCTTTCCGCCGAGGAGATCCGCCGCCTTGGCCAACTCATCCGCGAGATCAGCGCGCATGGCACGGGCGTGCTGCTGGTGGAGCACCATGCCGACCTGATCTTCGAGATCTGCGGCCATGTCACCGTGCTCAATCTCGGCCGCGTGCTGGCCGAGGGCAAGCCGGCCGAGGTCCGCGCGCATAAGGAGGTGATCAGTGCCTATCTCGGAGCCTGAGGCGCTTCTTTCGATTCAGGACCTGCACGCCGGGCATGGCCGCATCCGCGTCCTGCACGGCGTGGACCTGATGGTGCGCGCCGGCGAGGTGGTGGCGCTGCTGGGGCCGAACGGCGCCGGCAAGACCACGCTGCTCTCGGCCATTTCCGGCCTGTTGCCGCGCGAATCCGGCAGCCTCCACTTCGGCGGGCGCGACCTGACCGGCGCCGGCCCGCGCGAGACGGCGGCGGCGGGGCTGGTGCATGTCATCGAGGGGCACCGCGTCTTCACGCAGGTCACGGTGCTGGACAACCTGCTGCTCGCCGGATACGGCCTGCCGCGTGCCGAGCGGCAGGCGCGCGTCGAGGAGGCGCTGGAATTCTTCCCCGAGATTGCCGCCAAGCGGCACGAGCGCGGGGGCGCGCTGAGCGGTGGCCAACAGCAGATGCTCGCGGTGGCGCAGGGGCTGGTTCGGCGCCCGAAGCTGCTGATGCTGGACGAGCCCTCGGCCGGCCTCTCGCCGGTCCTGGTGGACCGGGTGCTCTCCGTTGTCTCGGCGTTGCGTGGGCGCGGTGTCTCGGTGCTGCTGGTCGAGCAGCTGATCGAAAAGGCGCTGGCCGTCTCCGACCGCGTCTATGCGCTGGTGCAGGGCAAGGTGGCGCTGGCTGCGCCGACCGGTACGGAAGGCCTGGCGCAGAAGCTGGAAGCCGCCTATTTCGGCATGGAGCCGGCGAAGTAGAAAAGATCGGAGGAATGAATTCCCCCGAACCCCCTTCTTCTTTTTGTCAGTTTTGGCGCCCGCTGCCCGCCCGCACAGGAAACCCGAAGAAAAAAGAAGGGGGTCTGGGGGAATTCATTCCCCCAGCCTTTCGTAGAGCGCCCGTTCGAAGCCTTCCAGCACGCCCAGTGCCGCGGGATCAGCAAAGGGGTGGAACTGCATCATGACGATGGCGGCGAGCTGCCGCGTCGGGTCCACCCAGCCGTAGCAGTTCGTCAGCCCCGCCCATCCGAAGCTGCCGGCATGCCGCCGGCCCGGCACATCCGCCTCATTGACCAGGAAGGCCAGGCTCCAGCGCAGCGGCGTGCCGGGAAAGAGGTTCACGTCGCAGGTGAGGGCAGGCATGGCGCTGCGCATCGGCGTGACCGGCAGCGCGCCGATCTGGTTCCGCGCCACCAGCGCCATGCTGCCGGGCGAGAGGATGCGGGCCTCGCCGAGCGTGCCGCCGGCCAGCAGCATCCGCAGGAAGGTGAGGTAGTCCGGCGCGGTCGCATACATCGCCCCGCCGCCGCGATGGAACTCGGGCGGCGCGGCCGTCGGGTTGGGGGGCTGCGCGGCCCATCCGCCCCTCTCCTCGCGCCGATGCAGCGCCGCCAGCCGCGCCTGCCGCTCCGGCGGCAGCAGGAAGCCGCTGTCCCGCATCCCCAGCGGGCCGAGGATGTGCCGCTGGACATAGTCCTCCAGCCCCAGCCCGCTGGCGGCCTCCACCGCCAGCCCGGCCCAATCCGTGCCGATGCTGTAGTTCCAGCGCGCGCCGGGATCGAAGAGCAGCGGCGCCAGCAAGGCCGATTTGCGGGCCGTGCGGGTGGAGGGATGCCCCGTCACCTCCTGGTAGCGCAGGATCTCCGGGTTCCACATGTCGTAGCCGAAGCCGGCGGTGTGGGTCAGCAGGTGCCGCAGCGTCACCGGCCGGGCGGGCGGCCGCAGGCGGGGCGCGCCATCGGCATCGAAGCCCTCCAGCACCTGTAGCCGGCCCAGCTCGGGCAGCAGCTCCGCAAGCGGCGCCTCCAGCGAGAGGGCGCCCCGCTCGACCAGTTGCAGCGCCGCGATGGACGTCACCGCCTTGGTCAGCGAGGCGATGCGGAACACCGTATCCTCCCGCATCGGCAGCCCGGCCGGGAGGTCGCGCAGGCCCGCGGCGCCCTGGTAGAGGAGGCCCTGCGGCCTGGCCGCCATCGCCACCACGCCCGGCACCCGGCCCTCCCCGGTGGCAGCGCGCAACACCGCATCGCACCGCGCGGCAAGGCTCATGGCGTCTTCTCTCCTTCACGCATCGCCGCCAGGATGAACCCTGGGGCCGTTCCGGACATCCTATCCTGCTGCCCTGAGGCTTGGCGACGGCGACAGGCCGGTCCCTTCCCGCCGCGGCGGGGGGGGGCTGGCGTTCCGTCGCCGCGCCATGCCACGCTGCCGGAAACCCCCCGGGGAGGCCGGGCGTCCGCAGCGGTGGAGGGTCATGCCTGTCCCCGCAGGAGAGGATCGATGAGTGAACCCCGCATTCGCCTCGGCATCCTGACGCCGTCCTCCAACACCGTGCTGGAGCCGCTGACGCAGGCGATGCTCGCCGTGCTGCCCGGGACCTCCGCGCATTTCGCGCGCTTCCGCGTCACCGAGATCGCGCTCTCGCCCGCCGCGCTGGCGCAGTTCGACGACAGCGCCATCCTGCGCGCGGCGGAACTGCTGGCCGATGCGCGGGTGGATGTGATCGGCTGGAGCGGCACCTCCGGCGGCTGGCTCGGCTTCGAGGCCGATGCGCGGCTCTGCCGCCGCATCACGGAGGCCACCGGCATTCCTGCGACCACCTCGATGCTGGCGCTGAATGAAATCCTGGCCAGCACCGGCGTGACGCGCATGGGCCTGGTGACGCCCTACCGTGGCGACCTGCAGGCGAAGATCATCGCCAACTATGCAGGGATCGGCGTGGACTGCGTGGCGGAGCGGCATCTCGGGCTGCAGGAGAACTTCGCCTTCGCGGCGGTGGAGGAGGCAAGGGTGGAGCGCATGGTGCGGGAGGTGGCCGCCGCGGGGCCGCAGGCGGTCGCCGTGGTCTGCACCAACCTGCGCGGCGCCCTGCGCGTGCCGCTGCTGGAGGCGGAACTGGGCCTGCCGGTCTATGACAGCATCGCCACCGTGCTGTGGAAGGCGCTGCACCTCGCGGGCGCAGGGATGGCGCCGATGGCGCGCTGGGGCTCGATCTTCGCCCTGCCGGCGCAGGCGGCGCGCGACTGAATACCGTCGAGGAGAGGAGACCGAAATGACGGAGAAGCGGAGGATGGCGCTCGCCATCCTGGTGGGCGCCACGGGCTCGCACATCGCCTCCTGGCTCCACCCGGAGACCCGGGCGGACGCCTCCACCAGCATCGAATGGCACCGCGAGACGGCGCAACTCGCCGAGCGCGGCCTGTTCGACCTCTTCTTCATCGCCGACACGCCGGCGGCGCGGACCAGCAACCTGGCGGGCTTCAGCCGCATGCCGCTCTACATGAACGTGCTGGAGCCGCTGACGCTGCTCTCCGCCCTCGCCGGCGCAACGCGCCATATCGGCCTCGGCGGCACCGCCAGCACCAGCTTCAGCGAGCCCTACAACATCGCCCGGCAATTCGCCTCGCTCGACCACATCAGCCATGGGCGCGCCGCCTGGAACGTCGTCACCTCCGCCAACGACTTCGCCGCGCGCAACTTCGGTTTGGACCGCCTGCCGCCGCATGCCGAGCGCTACGAGCGGGCGCGCGAGTTCGTCCAGGTCGTGCAGGCACTGTGGGACAGCTGGGAGGACGGCGCCTTCCTGCGCGACCGCAGTTCCGGCCTGTTCTTCGACCCCGCCAAGCAGCACCCGGTGCAGCACGAGGGCAGGCATTTCCGCGTCCGCGGCGCGCTGAACATCGAGCGCACGCCGCAGGGGCAGCCGGTGATCATCCAGGCCGGCGCCTCCGAGGCAGGCAAGGAGCTGGCGGCGGAGACGGCGGAGGTGGTGTTCTCCTCCGAGGGCACCCTGGAAGGCAGCCGGGCCTTCTACCACGACCTCAAGGGGCGCATGGCGAAGTACGGACGCCAGCCGGAGGACCTCAGGGTGCTGGCCGGCATGCCGTTGCTGATCGCCGACAGCGCGCAGGAGGCCGAGGACCTGCACCAGACGCTGCAGCACCTCATCCACCCCGATGTCGGCCGCATGTATCTCGGCATGGACCTGGAGACCGACCTCTCCGACCTGCCGCTCGACGAGCCGATCCCGGAGGACCGCATCCCGAAATCCGCCAATTTCCACAAGGCTTTCTTCGACCATATCGTGCATCTGATCCGGGCTGAAGGGCTGACGCTGCGCCAGCTCTACCTGCGCTACGAGCGCGGCCGGCAGACGCTGCGCGGCACGCCCGTGCAGGTGGCGGACCGGCTGGAGGAATGGTTCACCGGCGGCGCCTGCGACGGCTTCATGCTGACCTTCAGCCTGTTGCCGGGCGGGCTTGCCGCCTTCGTCGGGAAGGTGGTCCCGGAATTGCAACGGCGCGGGCTGATGCGCAGGGGCTATGAGGGAAGCACCCTGAGGGAGCATCTCGGCCTCCGCCGGCCGCCCAACCGCCACGCCGCCGCTTAGGGCAAACCCCCGCCGAGGTGGCCGCGGCCACCCCGGGCCCCGTGGTCCGCCTCAGCGCAGCGCAGCCTCCACGCTGTCGCCAAGGCGTTCGACAATGCTGTCGATCTCCGCCGGCGTGACGTTGTAGGGCGGCGCCACGATCAGGTGCTCGCCGCGCTTCCCGTCAATCGTGCCGGAGCAGGGATAGGCAGCGATGCCATGCGCCAGCCCGGCATCCTTGAGGCGCGTCGCGAGGCCCCGCGCCGGGTCGAAGGGCCGCTTGCTCGCGCGGTCCTCGACAAACTCCAGCGCGCGGAACAGGCCCCGCCCGCGGATGTCGCCGACATGCGCGTGGTTGCCGAAGCGCTCGATCAGCCCCGCCTCCAGCCGCGCGCCCATGGCGCGGACATTGGCGAGCAGGTTCTCCTCGGCGATGATGCGCTGGACTTCGAGCGCGGCCGCGCAGGCGAGGGGATGTGCCTGATAGGTGTGGCCATGCACGAAGCCGCCGCTGCCGGCCTCCAGCGCCGCCATCACCCGGCGGGAGACCAGCAGCGCGCCGATCGGCTGATAGCCGCCGCCCAGTCCCTTCGCCACCGCCTGAAGGTCGGGCACGATGCCCTCCTGCTCCCAGGCATGGGTGGTGCCGCTGCGGCCCATGCCGCTCATCACCTCGTCGAGGATCAGCAATGCGCCATGCCGGTCGCAGACCTCGCGAACGGCTTTGAAATAGCCGGGCAGGGCGGTGACGCAGCCCGTGGCGGCGCCGACGATGGTCTCGGCACAGAAGGCGATCACCTTGTCCGGCCCGATGCGCTGGAACTCCGCTTCCAGCTCGGCGGCGAGCCGCGCGACATACTCCGCGTCGCTCTCACCGTCGCCCTGCTCGCGATAGGCGAAGCAGGGCGAAACGCGGCTGAAGCTCTGTGACAGCACGGGCTCGTAGATGCCGCGGCGGGCGGGATGGCCGCTGGCGGCGAGCGCGCCGAGGGTGTTGCCGTGATAGCCCTGGCGCCGGGAGATGAAATGCGTCCGCTGCGGCTGGCCCAGCTCGATGAAATACTGCCGCGCCATTTTCAGCGCGCTTTCCATCGCCTCGGAGCCGGAGGAGACGAAGAAGGCGCGGGTCAGCCCGCCTGGCTCGTGGCCCAGCAACTGGTCTGCCAGGGCCTCGGCGGGTGCCGAGGTGAAGAAGCCGGTGTGGATGTAGCTGACCTGCCGCGCCTGCGCCGCGATCGCCTCGATGACACGGCGGTTGCCGTGCCCGAGGCAGGCGACCGCGGCCCCACCGGCGGCGTCGATGATCTGCCGTCCGTCGGCCAGGGTCAGCATGATGCCTTCGCCGCGGACCGCGACCTCCGGCTCGGCGCGCACGGTGCGGTGCAGGACGTGGGACATCGGGTTTCCTCCGCACGGCAGGGGACAACAGGCCGCCATTGAACGATGGCCGCTCCGGCTTGGCCATCCCTGGCGTCGCAGAATCATTCCGCCGGTGAATTCCGGGGGAGGGGAGCGCTGAACGGACAGGAAAAAGAAGGAAGGCGGGGGAATTCCTTTCCCCGACCTCCCTCCGGGGCCGTTCAGCGCAGATAGGCTTCCGTCGCGTAGCGCCGCATCATGCGCTGGCTGTTGAAGCGCGAGCCGGAGCGGGAGATGACCTGCTTCATCAGCGCGATCCAGCCCGCGCGGTCGTGGTGCCAGAGGGGCAGGACGGTGCTCCAGAGCTTGTCGTAAAGCTCCCCGGCGTGCTGCGAGGGCGCGCCGCCGTCGCTGCCGATGGCCCAGCCATTCGCACCTTCCTCACAGGCCTCCGCCCACCAGCCATCCAGCACGCTGAGATGCGGCACGCCGTTCAGGGCCGCCTTCATGCCGCTGGTGCCGGAGGCTTCCATCGGCGGCAGCGGCGTGTTCAGCCAGATATCGGCGCCGGCCACCATCTTCTTCGCCAGCCCCATCTCATAGTTCGGCACGAAAACGACGGGCAACGTGCCGGCCAGCTCCCTGGCATGCGCGTGCACCTCGCGGATCAATGTCTTGCCGCCTTCGTCGCGCGGGTGTGCCTTGCCGGCCATCAGCACCTGGAAAGGGAATTCCCTGGCGATCCTGCGCAGCTGGGCGAGGTCGGAGAACAGCAGGTCGGCGCGCTTATAGCCCGTCATCCGCCGCGCGAAGACGATCAGCGGCAGGGCGGGGTCGAGCGCCGTGCCGCAGCGCTGCCGCACCTCCTCGAGCAATTCGCCCTTGGCCTGCATATGCGCGGTCCATACCGCCTCGTCCGGCAGGTGGTCGGCGCCGCGCAGCGTGCCGGGGTCATGCGCCCATTCCGGCGCCACCTGCTGGAACAGCGCAGCGAAGGCCGGGTGCGTCCAGGTCGGCACATGCACGCCGTTGGTCACGGCATGGATGTGGTAGCCCGGGAACATGCGCTGCGCCGTTTCGGCATGGCGCGCGGCGACGCCGTTGACCCAGCCGCTGAGGTTCAGGGCGAGGCGCGTCATGTTCAGCTCCTCCGCGCCGGCCAGCTGCCTCAGCTGCCCGATCTCGAAGAAGTCGCCCATCATCCGGTGCACCAGATCGTAGGAGAAGCGGTCATGTCCCGCCTCCACCGGCGTGTGCGTGGTGAACACGCAGCGCTCCCGCACCGGTTCCGCGTCGTAGCGCAGCGCGGTGGAGAGGGGCTCGTCCCTGCCCAGCGGATGCCGCCGCAGCAGCGAGAGGGGCAGCAGCGCCGCATGGCCCTCGTTGAGATGCCAGGTGGTGATCTCGAAGCCCAGCGCGCGCAGGATGCGCTCGCCGCCGATGCCGAGCACGATCTCCTGCTTGAGGCGCAGGTCCTCGCCATCGCCGTAGAGCCGGTCGGTGATGCTGCGGTCGGCCGGGTCGTTCACCTCCAGGTTTGTATCGAGCAGGATGACCGGCGCACAGCCGCCATGCGGGCACTCATGCCGGTAGAGCCAGGGCAGGATCCAGACCGGCCGCCCATCGATGCGCACCGCCACCGCCGCGTCCAGCGGCTCCGCGTGGTCGGCGGGATTCCAGGGGTCGGCGCTTTCCTGCTGGCTGCCATCGGGCGCGATGCTCTGCCGCAGATAGCCCTGCCGGCTGATCAGCGTGACAAAGACCATCGGCAGTTCCAGATCCGCGCAGGAGCGCACCGTGTCGCCCGCCAGCACGCCAAGGCCGCCCGAATAGGTCGGGATTCCCGGCTCCAGCGCGATTTCCATGGAGAGGTAGGCGATGCAGGTGTGCGGCAGAAAGCGGTCGAGGGACGTCACGGGCGGCCTCCGTCAGCGGGATACCAGGACGAGTAAAGACCTTGGCGGCAGGCGCAGGCTATCGCCGGCTTGCGGCTCGGCACCTGGGTCGGTCACATCATCGGGAGGCGCCGCAGCGGTGTCGATGGCGATGCGCCAGGCGCCGGCCGGCGGGGAGGGCAGGCGGAACGTCACGCTCCGACTCCGGCTGGCATTGAACAGCAGGCACAGCGCCCCTGGCGCGGCGCCGCCTTCCGCGATCCTGCAGCCCAGGAGATTCTCCGCGCCCCCCCAGTCCGGCGGACCGCCTTCCGGGCCGAACCAGGCGATTTCGTCCGCCGTGTAGAAGCGCTCGGCCGAGAGGACGGGATGTGCGCGCCGGAAGCCGGCGAGGCCGCGCACGAAGCGGATCAGGTCCGCATGGCGGCGTGCCTCGGCCCAGTCGTACCAGGAGATCGTGTTGTCCTGGCACCAGGCATTGGTGTTGCCCTGCTGCGTGCGGCGGAACTCGTCGCCGCCGAGCAGCATGGGCACGCCGCGCGAGAGCATCAGGGTGGCGAGCATGTTGCGCACCTGCCGCGCCCGCACGGCCTCGGTCCCCGGGTCCGCGGCCGGTCCCTCATGGCCGTTGTTCTCGCCCCAGGCCTCCAGCGGAGGGGCCGCCGCCTCGCCATTCGCCTCATTGTGGGGGCGTGCATAGCTGACGAGGTCGTTCAGCGTGGGGCCGTCATGGCAGGTGACGAAGTTGATGCTGCGCAGCGGCCCCGCGCCGTGGCCGCCATAGAGATCCTCGCTGCCGCAGAGCCGCGTGGCGAAGGCGCCGGTCATGCCCGGATCTCCGCGCCAGAAGCGGCGGACATCGTCGCGGTAGCGGGCGTTCCACTCCGCCCAGCGGTCGCCCGGGAAGCGCCCCAGCTCAAAGGCGCCGGCCATGTCCCAGGCCTCGGCGATTAGCTTGGTGCCACGCAGCACCGGGTCCTCGGCGATCTGCTCCAGCAGCGGCGGGTTGGCCAGCAGGCGCCCGTCCTCGCCGCGCCCGAGCACGGCGGCCAGGTCGAAACGGAAGCCGTCCACATGCATCTCCGTCACCCAGTGGCGCAGGCAGTCCACCAGCAGGGAGCGGACGACCGGGTGGTTGCAGTTCAACGTGTTGCGGCAGCCCGTGTAGTCGGCATAGCCGCCATCCGGCCGCAGCAGGTAGTAGATGGCATTGTCGAGGCCCCGGAAGGAGAAGGTCGGGCCGCTCTCGCCACCCTCGGCGGTGTGGTTGAAGACCACGTCCAGGATCACCTCGATCCCGGCGCGGTGCAGCGCCCGCACCATGGTCCTGAACTCGTTGACCGCGGCGCCCGGCCCGGCGCTCGCATAGGCAATGCGTGGCGCAAAGAGCGCGACCGGGTCATAGCCCCAGTAGTCGGGGCGCGGCGGCCCGCCCGCCGGACCGGCGGGCGTCAGTTCCGGCGCCTCCTGCACCGGCATCAGCTCCACGGCGGTGACGCCGAGCGCCTGGAGATAGGGAATCATCTCCGCCACGCCGAGGAAGCGCCCCGCATGCAGCACGCCGGAGGAGGGATGCAGGGTGAAGCCGCGCACATGCGTCTCGTAGATGACCGTGTCGCGCCAGGCATGCCGGGGCGGCGCGTCGCCCTCCCAGTCGAAGCGGCGGTCGGCGAGCAGGCAGCGCGCCTCGCCGGGGCGGGGGCGGCCGGTGAGGGCGGTGGCGTAGGGGTCGAGCAGCAGGGCGCGCGGATCGAAGCGGTGCCCTTCCTCCGGCGCCCAGGGGCCTTCGGCCCGCAGCGCATAGGCGCAGCCCTGCAGCGCGCCGGCGATCCGCAGGTGCCAGACATCCCCTGTCCGGTGCAGGACGGGATCGAGCGGAATGGTGCGCAGCACCGCGCCCTGCGGATCGAACAGGACGACCGAGAGCCGCGTCGCGTGGCGGCTGACCACGGCGATGTTGTAGCCGTCGCTGGTCTCGGAGGCGCCGAGCGGCAGCGGCGCGCCGGGCGCTATCGCGAGGTCGTCCGGCAGCGGCGCGCCCGGCCCGCGCCGCCTCCTGCGGCAAGACCCTGCCGCTGCAGTCGGCTCCATGCGACTTTCCTTCAGCCTTGCAGCGGATCGCCCGCCCCCTGGTCAGGAAGCCACGTTCCGCGCGCGGGCGACCTGATCCAGGTCAGCCGCGCGGCGGCGCGCCCGGTCGGGCCGCCCGGTCAGGCCGCCCGGACCAGGCCGGAGCGCCGCATCAGCCGCTTCGGGCGGGGCTGCGGTTTTGAGGATGGCTCTGAGCCGTCCAGCAGAAGGCTGTAGAGTTCCCGGTAATGCTCGGCCGAGCGGCCCCAGCTGAAGGCGCGGGCCATCGCCCGCCCTCGCATCCGCAGCAGCTCGGCGGGGCGGGAGAACACCTCGAAGGCACGCCGGCAGGCACCGAGCAGCCCCTCCACGCTGGCCTCCTCGAACAGCAGGCCGGTGCCGCCATCCTCGATGGTGTCCACCAGTCCGCCCGTGGCATGCGCGATCGGCAGGGTGCCGCAATGCTGCGCCTGCAACTGGGTCAGCCCGCAGGGTTCGAAGCGGGAGGGCATCAGCAGGAAGTCGCTGCCGGCGATGATCCGGTGCGCCATCGGCTCGTTGAAGCCGACCAGCAGGCCGATCTGGTCGCGGTGGGCGCGGGAGACGCGGTGCAGCAGCTGCTCGACCGCGGGCTGCCCCATGCCGAGGATGGCGATCTGCCCGCCCATGCGGACGATCTCCGGCGCCGCTTCCGCCACCAGGTCCAGCCCCTTCTGGTGAACGAGGCGCGAGACGATGGCGAAAAGCGGCCCCTCGGAATGCTCCAGGCAGAGGCTGGTGCGCACCAGCTCGGCCAGCTTCCGCTTGCCGAGCTGGTCCTCGGCCTGGAAGTGGTAGGGCAGGTAGGGGTCGCGCGCCGGATCCCAGCTCTCGTCGATGCCGTTGACGATGCCGGAGAGGCGACCCTGCTCGGCCAGCCCGGCGAGCAGTCCGTGCAGGCCGCCGCCGAATTCCGGGGTGGTGATCTCCCGCGCATAGGTCCGGCTGACGGCGCAGACATGGCTGGCATAGAACAGCCCGGCCTTCAGGAAGGCGATATTGCCGTAGAACTCCACCCCCTCCATGGCGAAGGCGCTCTCCGGGATGCCGAGCGCGGCGCGGCGGCCGGCGGGGAAGACGCCCTGATGCGCCACGTTGTGCGCCGTCAGCAGGCTCGGCACGGTGGCGCCGTCCCAGTGCAGGTAGGCGGGGGCGAGGCTGCCAGGCCAGTCGTTCACATGCAGCAGGTCGGGCACCCAGCCCAGCCCGCCGATGCCGCGCGCCATGTCCGCCGCGGCCAGCGAGAGGCGGCCGAAGCGCAGGTCCTGGTCCGGCCATTCCTCGCCACCGGGCGCGCAGTAGGGATTGCCCGGCCGGTCATAGAGCGCGGGCGCGATGAGCAGGTAGAGGATCAGCCCATCCTCCAGCCGCACCCGGCCGATGCTGCAGGGAGGGATTTCCGCCCGCCCGGGCAACTCGCCGACCACTTCCACGCCGGAGGTGCGCGCCAGCACGTCCGGATAGGCCGGCATCACCACGCGGATATCGACGCCTTGCCTGATCAGGGCGCGGGGCAGGGCTGCGGAGACATCCCCGAGCCCCCCTGCCTTGGCGAGCCCCGCGAACTCGCTGGTGACGAAGAGCACCCTCATGGATGTCCGTTTCTCCGACAGCGGCGCGGGACAAGCCACCGGCGGCCCCGGCAGGGCCGCCGATCACTCAACCCGCGCCCAAGAAGCCTGAATTCCCAAGCCTGAAGCGATGACTGTGAGCGACGCCATGATCCACATCAAGCTGAAGCGACTTCACCTCCCCGGCAGATTTCACGCGCCGGAAGCGTGAACGCTGCTGAAGCACCCGGAGAGTGGGCGGGGGAGGAAGCGCGGCGCCGAGGGCTCGCAGGGCGTGCCAGGCGCCGCCCCGCGGACTTGCGCCGTCGCCTGAATCTGCTTGGATGCCTGTGCAACATCTTCGCGGCGCACCGCCTGCTCCGCCTGGCCTCGCCGCGAAGGCCCGCAGCGATGCGCCACGGCCGTGCAGGACCGGCGGCTCCGCCCAGGCAGCAGAGGAGCACCCGCCTTGCGCAGAGCCCGGCTTTCCCGACTTCCGGCCCGCCTCGCCCTTCTCGGCCTCGCGCTCGGCCTCGCCGCCCCGGCCCAGGCGCAGCAACTCACCGTCGGCGTGCAGGCGCCCTTCGGCATCGACCCGCATTTTCTCTTCGTCGGGCCGAACATGGCGGCGGCGCGTCATCTCTATGACAGCCTGATCAACCGCGACCCGGAAAGCCGGATGGTGCCAGGCATCGTCGAGGCCTGGCGGGCGGTGGACGAGACCACCTGGGAGCTGAAACTGCGCCGTGGCGTCACCTTCCATGACGGCAGCCCCTTCACCGCCGAGGACGTCGCCTTCACCCTGGCGCGCGTGCCGAAGGTGCCGAACAACCCCGGCCCCTATACCTCCAACCTGCGCACCCTCCGGGACGTGCAGGTGGTGGACCCCTACACGGTGCGGCTGACCACCGACCGACCGAACCCGACGCTGATGGGGCAGCTCACCAACATCTTCGTCGTCTCCAGGCGGGCCGCGGAGAATGCCAGCACGGCCGACTTCACCTCCGGCAAGGCGGCGATCGGCACCGGCCCCTTCCGGCTGGAGAATTTCCGCGGCGCCGAGGGCATGTCGCTCACCCGCAACGAGGCCTTCTGGGGCGAGAAGGCGGCCTATGGGCATGTCAGCCTGCGCGTCATCGGCAATGACGCCGCGCGCATCGCGGCGCTGCTCGCCGGCGACGTGGACCTGATCGAGGACGTCGCCCCCGCCGATGCGGCGCGGCTGGAGCGCGAGGGGCAGGTGCGCGTCTTCAAGCGCAACTCCGACCGCATCATGTTCCTGATCCCGCAGGTCGGCGCGGAGACGCTGCCGCTGCTGACCGACGCCCAGGGGCAGCCGCTGAAGGAGAACCCGCTGCGCGATGTGCGGGTGCGGCGGGCGCTCTCCCTGGCGATGGACCGCCAGGCCCTGGCCGAGCGCGCCATGGACGGGCAGGCGATTCCCACCGGCCAGATGGTGCCCGAGCAGTTCGCCGGTCATGACCCGGATTTCCCGGCGCCGCGCGCCGACCCCGACGCGGCGCGGCGCCTGCTCGCCGAGGCCGGCTACCCCGACGGCTTCGGCCTGACGGTCGGCTGCACCAACAACCGCTTCGTCAACGACGCACGGGTCTGCCAGGTGGTGGGGCAGATGCTCGCCCGGCTGGGGCTGCAGGCCAAGGTGGAGACGCAGCCGAGCAGCATCTTCTTCCCGCGCACCGTCTACGGCAAGAACGACCTGCCGCTGATGCTCTATGGCCTCTCGCTCTCCTCCTCGCGCGATCCGAGCTACATCCTCTCGACCTCGGTCCACACGCGAAACGTCGCGCAGGCCTTCGGCCAGGGCAATCGCGGCGCCTTCAGCGACCCGGAGATGGACCGGATCATCGATGCCGCCATCATCCGCATGGACGATGGCCGGGAGGCGGCGCTGCGCAGCGCCATGCGCGCCGCCATCGAGCGCTTCCCCATCATCCCGCTCTACAACCAGGTGACGATCGCCGCCGGGCAGAAGAGCGTCGAGTACACCCCCCGCATGGACGAACAGATGGTCGCCTATTACGCCCACCCCGCGCAGGCCGCCCGCTGATGGCGACGCGCCCCCTCATCGCCGGTGCCCGGCACGCCGTCAGCGCCGGGCACTATCTCGCCGCCAGCGCCGGCTTCGCCATCCTGGAGGCCGGCGGCAACGCCATCGACGCCGGGGTCGCCGCCGGGCTGGTGCTCGGCGTGGTGCAGCCGGACATCGTCAATATCGGTGGCGTGGCGCCGATCCTGATCCGCCGCGCCGACGGCACGATGGAGAGCATCGCCGGCCTCGGTCACTGGCCGCGCGCCCTGCCGGCGGATCTCTTCATGCGCGAACATGGCGGGCGTATGCCGCAGGGCGTGCTGCGCACCGTGGTGCCGGCCGCGCCGGATGCCTGGATCACCGCGCTGGAGCGGCATGGCCGGCTCGGCTTCGCCCAGGTGGCGGAGCCCGCCATCCGCTGCGCCGAGGAGGGCTTCCGCGTCTACAAGCTGCTGGCCGACA
This sequence comes from Roseomonas sp. E05, assembly GCF_030063475.1. Lineage (GTDB taxonomy): Bacteria > Pseudomonadota > Alphaproteobacteria > Acetobacterales > Acetobacteraceae > Pseudoroseomonas. Next base: position 451,649 of record NZ_JASIRT010000001.1, on the reverse strand, counting down.
GCATCGCCGAGCATGTGAAGGACTATGCGCGCTGGCCGAGCAACGCCGCCATCTTTCTGCCGGGCGGCGCGCCGCCGCCGGAGGGGGCGCTGTTCCGCCAGGCCGACCTCGCCGCCATGCTGCGCCACATGGCCGATGAGGACCGGCGCGCGGCGGCGGCGAAGGGCCGGCTCGCCGGGCTGGCCGCCGCGCACCACGCCTTCTACCGCGGCGACATCGCCCGGACGATCGTGAACTTCATCCAGTCCGAGGGCGGCTATCTCTCGGCGGAGGACATGGCCGGCTTCCACTCCCGCCTGGAGCCGGTCGTCACCCGCGGCTGGCGTGGCCATCAGGTGACCACCTGCGGCCCCTGGTGCCAGGGCCCGGCGCTGCTGGAGGCGCTGCTGCTGATGGAGCGCGCCGGCTTCCACGGCATGGCCCACAACAGCCCGGACTACCTGCACCTGATGGCCGAGTGCCTGAAGGCGGCGATGGCCGACCGCGAATACCACTTCGCCGACCCCGCCTTCGCCGAGGTGCCGATCGACGCCCTGCTGGGCGAGGCCCATCTCGCCGCCCGCCTCGCCGGCATGGACCCGGCGCGGGCGCATCCCGGCATGCCGGAGCCGCTGCTCGGGGCAGGGACCGAACTGCCCCCTCCCAGCACGCGCCCGATGCCGGCCATCGAGCCCGACACCTCCTACGTCGCCGTGGTGGATGCCGAGGGCAACGCCTTCTCCGCCACGCCCTCGGACGGCACCTACAACGGCCCGGTTATTCCCGGCCTCGGCATCATCGCCTCCGGCCGTGGCACGCAGTCGCGGCCCGACCCCGCGCATCCCTGCGGCGTCGGGCCAGGGCGGCGGCCTCGGCTGACGCCCAACCCGGCCATGGTGGTGCTGCGCGATGGCGGCGTCATGCCCCTGGGCACGCCGGGCGGCGACGTGCAGATCCAGGCCATGCTCCAGGTGCTGCTCAACCACCTGCATTTCGGCATGGACCTGCAGGAGGCGATCGAGGCGCCGCGCGTCGCCTCCTACTCCTTCCCATCCTCCTTCGCGCCCTATGACTACTTCCCGGCGCGGCTGGCGGTGGAGGGCCGCATCGATCCCGTGACGCGGGACGCCCTGCGGGCGCGCGGGCACGAGGTGAAGGACTGGCCGGACTGGACCTGGCTGGCCGGCAGCGTGGAGGCGGTGCGCAGCGACCCCGCCACCGGGCTGCGGCTGGCGGGCGCCGATCCGCGCCGGCCGGCCTACGCCGTGGCCCTCTGAGCCGCCTGTGAAAGGCTGGGGGAAGGAATTCCCCCAGACCCCCATCTTTCTTCTTCGGGTTTCCCGCTCGGCCGGAAAGCGCGGCGCCAAACTGACAAAAAGAAGATGGGGGCCCGGGGGAATTCCTTCCCCCGGACTTGTTCCTGCCTACAGCAGGTGCTCCGGCCGGATCGGCAATTGCCGCAGCCGCCGCCCGGTGGCGTGGTGCACGGCATTCGCGATCGCCGCGTTGGTGCCGACGCAGCCCAGCTCGCCGACCCCCTTGATGCCGAGCGGGTTCACCAGCCTGTCCTCCTCCGGCACCATGATGACTTCGACCGAGGGCACGTCGGCATTCACCGGGATGAGGTATTCCGCGATGTTGTCGTTGACGTAGCGCGCGTTGCGCCGGTCGATCTCGGTGGCCTCCAGCAGGGCCGAGCCGATACCCCAGATCATCCCGCCCATCAGCTGGCTGTGCGCGGTGCGCGGATTGATGATCCGCCCCGCCGCGAAGGCGCCGGTGATGCGCGGCACACGCACCTCGCCGGTGCGGGCGTTCACGCGCACCTCGACGAACTGCGCGCCGAAGCCGTACTGGATGCGGTCGGGAAGCTGCGCGCCGCCGGTGGTCTGCGGCATGCCCTGCCGCAGCTTGTCAGGCGCGTCCGGCGGGTTGCCGTGCGGGATGTGCTCGGCATAGGCCTCGACCGGGCCGGTGCGCCCGAGAAGCGCCTCCAGCGGCTCTGCCGCACCGCTTTCCCCGCATAGCGCGCCCTTCTCGAAGCGCAGCCGCGCCGGGTCCTGGCCGGCGAGCGGTCCCGCATTGGCCGTCACCGCCGCATGGGTGAGGCGGTCGCGCAGTTCGCGGCAGGCCATGGCCACGGCATTGCAGATGCTCGCGGTGTGGCTGGAGCCGGCCGCCAGGCCCGCCGCCGGCAAGGTGCTGTCGCCGAGATGCACCTCCACCTGCTCCGGCTCCAGGCCGAGCTGGTCGGCCGCGGTCATGGCCAGCACCGTCCAGGCGCCGGTGCCGATCTCGTGCGCGGCGATGTCCAGCCGCACGCTCCGCGCCGAAAGCGTGACGCGCGCGCAGGCGGCGCTGATCTTGGCGGGATAGAAGGAAGCGGCGCAGCCCCAGCCGATGCGCCAGTCGCCCTCGCGCATGCTGCCCGGACGCCTGTCGCGGCGGGACCAGCCAAAAGCCTCGGCGGCGGCATCGAAGCAGGGCATCAGGCTGCGGCTGGTATAGGGCAGGCCCCTGATGGGCTCCTTCCGCGTGTCGTTGATCCGCCGCAGCTCGACCGGGTCCATGTCGAGCGCGATGGCCAGCTCGTCCATCGCGCTTTCCAGGCCGAAGCCGTAGGGCAGGTCAGGGGGCGCGCGCATGAAGCCCGGCGTGTTGCGGTCGGCATGCACGACGTTCACCCGCGTCCAGACATTCGGGCAGGCATAGATGCGCGCGGTCGTCTCCGTGCCCTGCACGTTGTAGTTCGAGGGGCGCGAGGTGACCTCCCAGCCCTCGTGCAGCAGCGCCTGCAGCCTGCCGTCGCGCCCGGCGGCGAGGCGCAGGCGCTGCCGCGTCTCGGCGCGGTAGGTGGCGATGGTGAAGCCTTGGCTGCGGCTGGCCACCAGCTTCACCGGGCGGCCGAGCCGGCGGGCGGCGACCGCGATCCAGGCGGTGCGCGCCGTGGCGCCGCCCTTCGAGCCGAAGGCGCCACCGACCAGCGGCGAGATCACCCGCACCTTTGCGGGCTCGATGTCGAGCTGCTTTGCCACCGTGTTCGCCAGCCCCTGCACGAACTGGCTGGGTTCCAGGATGGTGAGCCGGTCGTCCTCCCAGAAGCAGGTGGTGGTGAACAGTTCGATCGGGTTGTGGTGCTGGGTCGGCGTGCCGTAGGAGGCGTCCACCCGTACCGCTCCGGCGATGAAGGCGGCCTCCGCATCGCCCACCCTGGGGTCCTCGTGCCCCTCCAGGGTTTCCTCCAGCACCTGTACCTGCGCGCCCGGGCTGCCGAAGCTGGCGGCGGGCGCCTCGCCGGCATAGTCCACGCGCACCTTGTGCGCCGCCTCGCGCGCCGCCTCGAAGCTTTCCGCCACCACCACCGCGATGATCTGGCCGCTGTGCCAGATGCGGTCCGACTGCAGCGTGGTGGTGCTGCCGCCGCCCCCTTTGGTGGGCGGGATGGGCTTGGACTCGCCGGCGGCGTTCTCGTTCGTCAGGATGTCCAGCACACCCGGCACCGCCCGCGCCGCCTCCAGATGCCAGCCCAGGATACGCCCCCGGGCGATGCCGCTGGTGACGAGGAAGGCATGCGCGGCGTCTGGCACCGGGATGTCGGAGGGGTAGCGCGCCACGCCTGTCACCTTGGCGCGCGCTTCCTGCCGCACCGTGTCACGGCCGATGACGCCGCTCGGAGTGATCACCTCGGACATGTCAGAGCTCCATCGCCGCCGCCTGCAGCAGGGCGCGCACCAGGGTGCGGCGGCCCAGCTCGGGCTTGAAGGCGTTGTCATCATGGGTCACGGCGCCGGTGAAGGCGGCCTCGGCGGCGTTGATGGCGCAGTCCTCGGTCAGCGCCTGGCCCTGCAGGATGATCTCCGCCTCATGCGCCCGCCAGGGCGCGGCGGCGACGCCACCAAGGCCGATCCGCGCCTCGCGCACCACCCCGTCCCGCAGGTCCAGTGCCACGGCGGCGGAGGCCAGGGCGAAGGCGTAGGACTCCCGGTCGCGCACCTTGAGGTAGAGCGAGCGCCGTGCCCAGGGCAGGGTGGGCAGGCGGAAGCCGGTGATCAGCTCGCCCGGCCGCAGCGTGGTCTCGGCCTCGGGCGTGTCGCCGGGCAGGCGGTGCAGCTCGGCGAAGGGGAAACGGCGCGGCCCCTCCGGGGACAGCGTCTCCACCTCGGCATCCAGCGCGATCAGCGCCTGGGCGAAGTCGCCGGGATAGCTGGCGATGCAGTGCTCGCTCACGCCGAGCACCGCGAGCAGCCGCGTCACGCCCCCGATCGCCGAGCAGCCTGAGCCGGGCTCGCGCTTGTTGCAGGGGGAGGCGGTGTCGCGGAAATAGTGGCAGCGGGTCCGCTGCAGCACGTTGCCGCCGAGCGTCGCCATATTACGGAGCTGGGCGCTGGCCGCCTGCTGCAGCGCCTCCGCGATGACGGGATAGTCCCGCCGCACCGCCGGATGCTCCGCCGCCTGCGCCATGCTGGCCACGGCGCTGAGCCAGAGCCCGCCCTCCTGCTCGCGGATCACCGGCTGCGCGCTGGCCTCCGGGCGGATGTCCAGCACGCGCTTCGGGCGCATCACGTCGATCTTCATCAGATCCAGCAGGGTGGTGCCGCCGGCGAGGTACTGCGTGTCCGGGCGCACGCACTGCCCCGCTTCCTCCGGCATCGTGCCGTCGGCCAGGGCGGCGCCGAGCTCCGCGGCGCGTTCATAGGCGAAGGAGCGCATCGCTCAGCCTCCTTCCATCTGCGGCCGCGCCTGGTTGATGGCGGCGACGATCTTCGGGTAGGCCGCGCAGCGGCAGAGATTGCCGCTCATGTATTCGCGGATCTCGGCATCACTGTTGGCATGCCCCTCCTGCACGCAGGCGACGGCGGAGACGATCTGCCCCGGCGTGCAGTAGCCGCACTGGAAGGCGTCCTGGTCGATGAAGGCCTGCTGCATCGGATGCAGCGCGCCATCGGCGCCGGCCAGCCCCTCGATGGTGGTGATCTCGCGCCCCGCGGCCGAGACGGCGAGGGTCAGGCAGGACAGTTCGCGCCGGCCGTCCACCAGCACCGTGCAGGCGCCGCACTGGCCCTGGTCGCAGCCCTTCTTGGCGCCGGTCAGCCCCAGCGCCTCGCGCAGCGCGTCAAGCAACGCGACGCGAGGGTCGAGGTCCAGGCGGTGCATGCGGCCGTTCACCCGCAGTGCGAGGGCGCGACGGGCCGGCCCGGTGGCCGCACCGGCGGGCTTCTCGGGGGGGCGGATGTCGACGGGATCAGGGGAATGCGCCATGGCGGGCTCCGCAGGGGCAGGAATGGAGGAGGAACACCGTGCCCGGCCCGTGCCGCTTCCGCAGGGACCAGCCGGCGATGCGCGATGCGTCCGGCGGGAGGGCCGGCGCATGGCGGCAGGGAGGCAGAGCGGAGGCATGGGCAGGCGAGGGATCTCCGCTGCGCCGGAAGAACGCCGCGCCGCGAAAGCCGGTTGCGCCGCGGCCGCTGCCGGCCTCCGGGAAAGCAACTGGCCCGGGGCTGCGATGAAAGCTTCGCCGAACCGTCATCGCGATGTCACGGGCGGCGGCCTAGAGCGGCGCCCTGTCCCGTCCGAGGAGCGCCCCGCGATGCGTCGCCGTCCCTTCCTGCTTGCCGCCGGTGCCGCCGCCCTCGGCCTGCCCCGCTTCGCCATCGCGCAGGCCGACCAGCGCCCCGCCATCACGGTCGCCGTGCAGAAGCTCGCCAACTCCAACACGCTGGAGCCGCTGCGCGAGTCCTCCAATGTCGGCACCCGGCTGATGGCCAGCTACGCCGAGACGCTGATGACGCAGGACTGGCTGGGCGACCTCACGCTGAAGCCCGCGCTCGCCACCGCCTGGCGCCGGCGCGATGACCGCAGCCTGGAGGTCACCCTGCGCGAGGGCGTGCGCTTCCAGGACGGCCGGACCATGACGGCCGAGGACGTCGCCTTCTCCTTCGGCCCCGCGCGCATGGGCGACGGGGCGCCGCAGGTGGCGCGCGACCTGTTCGGCAGCGTGCCCGGCCGCACCCAGGGCAAGGCGCCGCCGCCGGAGAGCGCTGCCATCGCCCGCCGCGCCTTCCCCGGCCTGGCCCGCGTCGAGGTGACGGGGCCGCACAGCCTGGTGCTGGTGCATGACCGGCCGACGCCGGCCATCGAGGGGCGTTTCGCGCAGAATGCCGGGATGGTTTCCTCTCCGGCCGCCTTCGAGGCGGCGGCGAGCTGGCTCGACTGGGCGCGCAAGCCGGTCAGCACCGGTCCCTACCGCATCGTCGAGTTCCGTCCGGACCAGTCGCTCACCCTGGCCGCGCATGACGACTACTGGGGCGGCCGGCCGCCGCTGCGCGAGATCCGCTTCGTCGAGGTGCCGGAGGTCTCGGCACGCATCAACATGCTGCTCTCCGGCGAGGCCGACTTCGCCTGCGACATCCCGCCCGACCAGATCGGCGAGGTGGAGCGCAGCCCGCGCCACGAGGTGGTGGGCGGCCTCATCATGAACCTGCGGCTCAGCGTCTTCGACAAGACCAACCCGGCGCTGGCCGATGCGCGGGTGCGCCGCGCGCTGACCCACAGCGTGGACCGGCAGGCCATCGTGGAGGCGCTCTGGGGTGGCCGCACCCGCATCCCGCGCGGCGAGCAGTTCCCTTTCTACGGCGACATGTACCAGGCCGACTGGGAAGTGCCGCGCTTCGACCCCGCCGAGGCGCGTCGCCTGCTGAAGGAGGCCGGCTACAAGGGCGAGCCGATCCCCTACCGCCTGCTCGGCAACTACTACACCGGCCAAGTGGCGACCGGGCAGATCCTGGTCGAGGGCTGGCGGCAGGTCGGGCTGAACGTGCAGATCGAGATGCGTGAGAACTTCCCGCAGGTGCTCTCGAAGCAGGGGATGCGCGGCATCTGGGACTGGTCGAACAGCGCCGGCTTCAACGACCCGATCTCCTCCATCACCCGCGCGCATGGTCCGACCGGGCAGCAATGGCAGGTGGGCGCCTGGCAGAACGAGGAGTTCGGCCGGCTCTCCGACTTCCTGGAGGGCTCGGTGGACCAGGAGGCGCGGCGCCGCGCCTTCCGCCGCATGCTGGAGATCGCCGAGCGCGAGGATCCCGCCTACACCGTGCTGCACCAGACCGTGAACTTCACCGCCAAGCGGCGTGACCTGCCCTGGCGTCCGGGCCAATCCTTCGCCATGGATTTCCGTCGCGCCAATTGGCGCGCCTGAGATGCCGCGAGAACCGGAGGACCTGATGCCGCAGCCCCGCACCCGCATCGCCGCGCATCGCGGCGGCGCCATCCTCTGGCCGGAGAACAGCCCGACGGCCTTCCGCAACGCCGCCCGGCTGGCGGTGGAGCAGGTCGAGCTGGACGCGCATCTCTCGGCCGACGGCGCCGTGGTGGTGATTCACGACGCAACGCTGGACCGTACCACGGAGGCGAGCGGCCCGGTGCGGGCGCAGAGCCTGGCGGCGCTGCGCGGCACCCGCCTCAAGGGCACCGGCGGCGAGGCGGTGCCGACGCTGGCCGAGGTCGCCGCCATCTTCCGCGAGACGCCGATCGGTCTGCGCCTGGAGCTGAAGCGCGACGCTCAGGGCAACCCCTATCCCGACCTGCTGCCGCGCGTCACCGCCGTGCTGGAGGAGGCCGGCATACGGGCGCGCACCACCATCACCAGCTTCGCCGCGCCGCTGGCAGGGGAGGCGGCGCGGCACGGCGGCTTCGCCGATGCCATCTGGCTGGTGTCGCTGGGCTGCTGGCGCGATCTCGGCGCGGCGGGTGTGCAGGCGGCAGCGCGGGCCTGGGACCTGCCAGCCGTGGGGCTGCATCAGAGCGTCTGCGAGGCCGGCGCGCTGCGGGCGCTGCGCGAGGCGGGCCTCGCGGTGGGCGCCTGGGCGGTGAACGAGGCCGAGGCCATGCGGCGGATGCTGGCGCTCGGCGTGGATGTCTTCACCACCGACGACCCGCTCACCGCCCTGGCGCTGCGCGCCGGCGAGGCCGCCTGAGCCTGCCCGAGCGGGCAGGATCGAAGGAGGGCGGCTGCCGCGCCCTCCTCCCGTCCTGCCGCCGGCTCGGCATCAGCCGATGAGGATCTGCGAGGTCGCGAGCGCGTAGTTCGCCGTGAAGGCGCCGGCATGGTCGTTGCCAGCCGCGTCGGCCGTGGCCTGGGCCTGCGCCAGGGCATCGGCATCGGCGGATGTCGAACCGTGGTCGTTGCGCGCGTAGATGGAGACGTTGGCCTCGGCGAAGGCCTCCGCGAGCGCGATTGCCGCCGCGTCGCCCTGCGGCGCGACGGCGCAGGCATCGGCCGTGGCCTTGGAGTCCGCATAGGCATAGCCATGGACCGTGCCGGTGTTGTCCGGCGAATAGATGTAGACATCGGCATCGGCATCGGCGACGGCATGGGCCACGGCAACGGCGTCGCCCTTCCTGGCGAAGGCGTCTGCATCGGCATTGGCGCCTGCGCGGCTGGTGGCGCTGGCGGAGATGCAGCCACCATTCTCGGGCGCGTAGATATAGACGTCCTCGCCCTGCGCGTGGATGGAGCCCTGGTTGTCCGCCGCGAAGATATAGACGTCGTCCTTGGCGGTGACGTTGATGGTCTTGGTGTTGTGGGCGGCGAAGACGAAGGCGTCATCGCCGACATGAAGGACGAGGTCCTTCTGGCCACCGGAGAACCGGAACAACTCCTTGGCGAAGAGCTCGATCTTGTGGATGTCGCTGCTGAAGCTGACGATGAGGGAGCGGGCCATGTCGGCCAGGATGCCGGCCCGGCCCTCGCCGCTGCCCTGTGCGGCGTCGAAGGAGAAGACATCCTGCGTTCCGTGGGCATTCGGACGGTGCAGGATGGTGTCGGCGAGGTGGCTGACGGCCAGACCATCGGCGGGGAAAGGGGCGTTGTGCAGGAAGTTGTCGATCTTGGAGCGGTCGTTCTGATCGTAATAGTTGAATTTGCCTGAACCAAAGAAATTTGGGAGATTTTGAAAGGAAAGAAGACTGGCCATCGGATTCCTCGTCTTGTATCAAGAAAAAGAACCGTATGGGATGCTATGTCGTCCCAAAAAGTAAACTTCTCGTTCTTCGATGAGAACGTCCTGCAGCGCGCAGGGGCCGGCGCGGACCTGCGGTGCGGGGAAGGGCCTCGGGGGGTCGGGCGGTGGCGAAGGTGGGAGGCTGGGAGATTCAATTCCCTCAGAGCGGGGCGGAGCCGGGAGGGGAGACCTCTGCCGGCTCCGGCCGTCCTGAAAACCGTCAGAGATGGGCGGCGTGCCTCGCGAGAACTGCACGGGCGCTGCCGGAATGCGGAAGGACTGCGCCGCCCTCAGTCTTTGTCACAGGAACAGGCAGGCATGCTGCGCCAGCAGCATTGCCGGAAGCAGATCCGCCTGGTCCAGGCCTAAGTCCGAAACATGCAGGGTGATGGTCGCACCGTCGGGAAGCTGCACCATCGCGCCGCCGGGATCGCTGTCCAGGCTCACCGACGGCGCGCCCAGGATCACCAGGCGATCGGTCTGGGGGTCGAAGCCACGGATCGTGTCGTTGCCATCGCCCATCCGGTAGATGAACAGGTCGGGGCCGGGACCGCCATGCAGCGCATCGGCGCCCACGCCGCCTTCGATGGTGTTGTCGTCAGGGCCTGCATAGATGACATCGTCACCGGGGGTTGCGCCAGGGACCCTGACGCCGTCCAGCCCGGCGAGCGGGTCCTGCCCGGACCGCCCTCCGATGACGCTGATGTGGCTGAAGGTGCCATCTCCGTAGGTGAAGGCGTAGGATTGCACGGACCAGACGGCGGACTGCACCGCATCGTCCGAAGCCAGGAAGGTTTCAGGCGCGCCGCTGCTCGGGCTCGAGGACGATGAGCTGGCTTCATTCGAGCTGCTGACAGAGATCATTGTCTTCCTCCATGGGAAAGATTCGTCTCCACATCGCTAGAGCGGATCCCGTTCCGATGGCATCATCGGAACGGGTGAAGATGCTCGTCAAAACAAACGGCTGGAGCATTTTCCGTGAGCCAGAGCGAACGGAAAATGCTCTAGCGGGCATCGTAGGCGGCGGTGAGCATCGGCTGCGGCTCTTTCGCCTCGTCGCGGGAGGCGGTCATGCGGGCTGCCGTGCATTCCGCGTAGAGCCGCTGCACGGCTGTTGACGCAGCCTCGCAATTCGCGGGATTCGACCTGATGCTGCCCAGGACGGGCCGGGAGGGCCGGGAAGCATCTGCGGGAGCTGTCTGCCTGGAGGGGGCTTCGCGCCTCTCTTCCGGCGCGGCTTCCGGCCTCCGTGTCACCTGCGCCTGGCCTGGCTGGCTGCCGGCCCTGGCCTTGCGGGCCTCAGAGGGGCGGCGGGGGCTGTTCCCGGCCGTGCGGCCGCCGATGCATTCCGGATACAGGCTGATGTCGAGGCCTGGCGTGAGGCAGAAAGCCGGCGCATCCGGGGCCGCTTCGGAACGGAGCCGCGGGTCGCCGTTAACGTGCGGCGCGCGCATCGGCGGTCCGGAGGTGGCCGGCGGCAGGGCGGTCGGCGGCAGCTGCGTGCCCGCGACACCGACCCCGTCTCCGACATAGTTCCCCGACTGGCCGGCGCCGGCGGGGAAGTTGCTGGGCAGGACGGTGGGCCGGCCGCCATCGGAGATGCAGGGCCGCCCAACGCGGACAAAGGCCTCGCGGATGGTGGGGATGGTGCACAGGACTTCCCTGGCGGCGGCCTCATCCCGCAACCCCGACACCAGAACCGCGGCATTGTTACGAGTCTGACATTCCTGATCGATGTTGCTGAAGGCGCCGCCGATCCCGAACAGCGGGGTCGTGGCGCCGAGGGAAACACCGGTCGCGCAGGGATTCAGGCCGTAGATGTTTCCCAGCCCCAGGGATGGAGCCTGGTGCGGCGCCTTCGGAATGCCCTCGTTGATGACCCGCTGGGTGGAAGTCGAGTTCTCGTAGTACTCCTGCCGGAGATTCTGGTTGATCGTCTGGGTATTGGCGTCCTGCGCCAATACGGGTGAGGAAGCGAGGGCGGCAATTGCCGCCCCCACCCCCATGAAGGCTGACGCCTTCATGCTCCGGCCTGCCACGAGGGTCAGACCTTAGCGCACGGTGGCCCAGGAGCCGCCGCTCGTGCTGCTGCCGGCGCTGAAGCCGCCGAAACCAGCAAAGCCGCTGGAGCTGGAACCGCTTGTGGTCCCCGTGCTGGAGTAATTGCCGAGCCAGCCGGAGGTGGCGGTGCTTCCCGTGCTGGTGCCCGCGCTGGACTGGGCGCCGACGATCAGCCCGGCGCCGGAAACCGAACTGCCGGCGCCCGCGCTGGAACTGGCCGAGGCAGCCGGCCCGTAGTGATTATAGCCGCCGGCCATGGCGCTACCGCCGAACAGGCCAAGACCGGCCAGAGCGACACCAGCGAGAAGAAGCTTGTGCATGATCATTTCCCCTTCTGAACTCCACAGCGGGACAGGCCCGCTGCAGCCTCCGATCACCCCGGGAAATCCCGGGATGTTTTAGTCGAGGGCTTGCGCCCCCCGTGTGGTGTCCCTGCATCTTCGTGCTTCGGAAGCGCCACACGCCTCGTGGGCGCCCTGCGGCTGGCGCCGCGGGCACCGAACTCGTCAGGGCAGGCTGGGGCCGGTGACCTTGAAGGTGTACTGGCCGCCATAGGCCGTGGTGAGCGTCGCCGTCGGGCTCGACACGACGCTGCTGCCCACGTTGAAGGAGCCGCCACCCAGGGCCATGCCGATGGAGCGGCTCAGCACCATCGTGCCCGAGCCGGACAGGCTGCCGAAGGGATTGCTGACATTGGTGTTTCCGGAGAAGCCTCCGGAGACGGAGGTGGCGATGCCCATCTGCCCGGGCTTGCCCATGTTGACCTGGGTGGTGCTCACGAACTCGCCGCTGGAGTAGGTGACGCTCGTGCCCGCGCTCTGCGCAAGGGCGGGGCCCGCGGCGGCGAGGCCGAGGGCACAGGTGAACAGGAACCGACGCATGGAGAGCCTCCGATCTGTCGGGGTGCTGGATTTTCTGGAAGCAGGCGTGGAGAGACTGCATCTCCTTGGGATGCGCGCGGCTTGACGCCGGCTCCACCCAAGTCACGCCCAAAGCGTTTCGTTATGGGAACGTTTTGGGCGTGATCTGCCGCTACTCCGGTGGCGAATGGCTCCGGGCCTTCATCGGCTTTCCTCCTCCCTTTTGACGTTTTGTCTCTTCGCCGGAGCTGCCGTTCAGGCGCCCCATTCATGGCGGCGTCGTCCGCGGTGCCGGCGTGGCGCTTTGTCTTTTTCTGTTCTTGTCAGAAACATATTGGCGGTATCGGGGGAGGTCAACAAGAAACCGCTGAATCCTAAGTAAGCCTGGGGTTTTTATTGGAGGTAGCCCTGTTTTGTGTTTGCAGGATATCTGGGGATGCTGAATGCAATCCGCGATCCATGCGGCTGCGGGGACTCGTCATGTGAGTTGAAATAGAAAAAGAAACCCAACCGTTCGGATATATTTCTTTGGCAACTAAGTATAAATCATGTTTCTGGAGCATTCTCCTCAGACGAATTTCTGAAAAATAAATGATTTAGAAGATAGTAAATGAGACGGTCTCGGCTGCCATCGAAGACCGCGTCCGCTCCCCTTCCTGCCCCGAACCGGCGGCGATGCGGCTCGCAGGGCAGGAGGGACCGGGTGCCGGGTGGTTTCGTGCTCCGCGGAAGCGGAACGGCTGCGCCTTCTGCCCCTCATTGCTTCCCGCCGTGCCGGCCTCGCCGCACAGGCCGCGGTATGCGGGCGCCCGGACCCTGTGCGGGAGGATGAGGTGCGCGCCAGGCAGGGTCAGCAGGCAGGGATCAGGCAGAGGCCCCGGGGCGGAGGCGCCGCCGCAGGAGGCGCGCTTGCGCAGCCGCCGCATCGTGCCGCGGCGCAACGTCGTTCAGCACCACACCCTCCACGGCGAGGGAGCGCTCTGCAAGCCGGCGGAGCGCCGCTTGAACGACGCGCCGCGGTGTCGTCGCCCGACGCACCACCGTGACGATCCGATCGGACATTCCGCCCAGGATCAGCGAATCCGCCGACCGCATCACCGGCGCCCCTGTCAGCAGGATGGTGTCGAAGTGCAGGCGGGCATCGTCGAGGAACTGGGCGAATTCGCCGATGCGCTCCGCATCGGGCAGGGCGCCGAAGGCCGGCCGGTCACGCACTGCCACAAGGCAGGGGCGTGCCGCCGCCCCGGCGGCGCCTGCCGGGCCGCTGCCCGATGCGCGCGCATCCAACAGCAGGACGCGCTGACCGGCGGCCAGCAGCGCCTCGGCAAGGGCCTGGCACAGGGTGGACCTGCCCTCGGACGGCACGGCCGAGGTGACCAGCACCACGCGCCCTTCAGTGCCGGCAGCAAGCAGTCCGAGGCGGCTGGCGATACCCTGGACGGCCGTGCTGAACGCCTTCTCGCAGACGGGGGTACCCATGTGGCGGGGCCGCTGTGGCAGGGTGCCGATGCAGCGCAGGCCCGTGGCTGCGGCCAGCTCTGCCGCTGTGGTGAAGCCCTGCGCACCCTGTCCGCGCAGCCCCACAGGCAACAAACCGGCCAGGCGCGTCAGCAGCATCAACGCCCGGCCCTGCCAGGCCTGTCCTGCAGCGTGGCACCTCGCCGGCCAGGAAAGGCTGTCGGAGGGTGCCTGCGGCAGGTCCGGTTCAGGGGAGGGCCAATCCACGCGCGGCATGCCTTCATGCTCATGGGCCGGCCGGTCCAGGGCGGAATACGCCCAAGCTGCAGGTCCGGTGGCATCATGCGGCCCCGGCCCGCTCCGCCAAGCTGCTCTTGTGGATTACTCCCCCTCGGCCATGCGGCCCGCCGCGGCGGTCAGGTCACCGCCACCACCGGCGGCCCGGCCTGCAGGGCGCCGACCTCTGCGGCAAGCGGATGGCCTGCCGCACGGAGCCGCGCCAGCAGGTCCGGCGCCGCCTCGGGCGCCACGGCGATGAGGAGCCCACCGCTGGTCTGCGGATCGCAGAGCATGCCCCGCTGCCAGTCCGGCAGGCCCGCCGGCAGGCGCACCGCATCGCCGTAGCTCGCCCAGTTGCGCGTCGCGGCGCCGGTGCTGAAGCCGGCGCGGGCCAGGTCCCCGGCACCCTCCAGCAGCGGCAGGGCGTCGAGCCGGAGCTGCGCACCGAGGCCGGAGCCGCGGCACATCTCCAGCGCGTGGCCGAGCAGGCCGAAGCCGGTCACGTCGGTTGCCGCGTGCACGCCCGGCAGGTCGGGCAGCGTGGCGCCCACCCGGTTGAGCTGCGTCGTGGAGTCCAGCATCACGCGATAGAGCCGCGGCTCGAGCGCGCCCTTCTTCAGCGCGGCGCTGAAGATGCCGATGCCCAGCCCTTTGGTCAGGATCAGCCGGTCCCCCGCGCGGGCGCCGCTGTTGCGCAGGAGGCGGTCGGGCCGCACCAGGCCGAGCGCCACCAGTCCGTAGATCGGCTCCGGGCTGTCGATCGAGTGACCGCCGGCCACCGGGATGCCGGCCTCGGCGCAGACTGCGGCGCCGCCGGCCAGGATGCGGCGCACCACCTCGGGCGACAGCTTGCCGAGCGGCATGCCGAGGATCGCCAGCGCCAGGATCGGCGTGCCGCCCATCGCGTAGACGTCGGAAAGCGCGTTCGTCGCGGCGATGCGGCCGAAGTCGTGCGGGTCGTCCACCACGGGCGTGAAGAAGTCGGTGGTCGCCACCAGCGCCTGCGTGTCGTTCAGGCGATAGACGGCGGCATCGTCGCCCGTCTCGGTGCCGACCAGCAGATCGGGGAAGGCGCGGGCCGCCGGCATTTCCGCCAGCAGGGACTGCAGCACCGAGGGCGCCAGCTTGCAGCCGCATCCACCGCCATGGGCGAGCGCGGTGAGGGGGGGCTCGACATCGGCCATGATTCTTGTCCTCTAGAGCAGATCCCGTTCCGATGGCATCATCGGAACGGGTGAAGATGCTCGTCAAAACAAACGGCTGGAGCGTTTTCCATGAGCCGGGGCGAACGGAAAGCGCTCTGGCGGCTCGGTGCGTGTTGGCCAGGATTACGGGACGGCAGGGTGAGCAGGGAAGCGAAGCAGGACGAGAATAAAGCTGCCACCCACGGGTTTCGCGCGCTGCCGCAGGTGCAGCGGCTGCTGGAGATGCCGGATGCGGAGCCGCTGATTCGGGCGTTCTCGCGCCCGGCGCTGACGGCGGCGCTGCGCGCCACGCTCGATCACATCCGCGCGACATTGCGCGAGGCCGCGGCGGAGATCCCCGCTCCGGAGGCGCTGCTGGAGCGCGCGGGGGCCGTGTTGCGGGCCGGGCAGCGCCCCGTGCTGCGGCGCGCCATCAATGCGACGGGCATCGTGCTGCACACCAATCTCGGCCGCGCACCGCTGGCGCCGGAGGCGGTGGAGGCGGCCGCCGAGGCGGCGCGCGGCTACTCCAATTTGGAATTCGATCTCGCGGCCGGTGCGCGCGGTTCCCGCACGCAGGGCATCGAGCCGCTGCTGCGCCAGCTCACCGGCGCCGAGGCGGGGCTCGCGGTCAACAACAACGCCGCCGCCGTGCTGCTGGCCCTGAGCGGCCTGGCGGCCGGCGGCGAGGTCATCGTCTCGCGCGGGGAGCTGGTCGAGATCGGTGGCGGCTTCCGCATCCCGGACGTCATCCGCCAGGGCGGCGCGCGGCTGGTGGAGGTCGGCAGCACCAACAGGACGCGCCTCGCCGACTACCGCGCCGCCATCACCGCCGAGACGCGCGTGCTGCTGAAGGTGCATCGCAGCAACTTCCGCATCCTCGGCTTCAGTGCGGAGACCGGTGTCGGCGAGCTGGCCGGGCTGGCGCGCGAGCACGGGCTGCTGGTGATGGAGGATCTCGGCAGCGGCACGCTGGCCGACCTGCGCCCGCTCGGCCATGCCCATGAGCCGACCGTGCCGGAATGCCTCGCGGCGGGTGCCGACCTCGTGGCCTTCAGCGGCGACAAGCTGCTCGGCGGCCCGCAGGCGGGCGTGCTGGTCGGCCGCCGTGCGGCGATCGATCCCTTGCGCCGTCACCCGCTGCTGCGCGCGGTGCGGCTGGACAAGATGACGCTCGCCGCGCTGGAGGCGACGCTGCGCCTGCACCGCGACGCACCGCAGCGCCTGCCGGTGCTGCGGATGCTCGGGCAGACGGAGGCCGAACTGCGCGCGCGGGCGGACCGGCTGGCCACCCTGCTGGAGGGGCTGGCGGAAACCAAGGTGGTGGCGAGCGAGGGCCATGCCGGCGGCGGCGCGCTGCCGGGCGAGGGGGTGGCCAGCCAGGCCGTCAGCCTTGCCGTCCCCGGCCTCCCGGCGGAGGAGCTGGCGCGGCGCCTGCGGCTGCACCAGCCGGCGGTGATCGGCCGCATCGCCGGCGGGCGGGTGCTGCTGGACATGCTCGCCGTCAGCGAGGACGAGCTGCCGGAGATCGCCGAGGCCGTCCGCCAGGCGAGAGAGCCGGCATGAACCGCCTGCTGCTCGGCGCCATCGGCCATGTGGACCACGGCAAGACCGCCCTGGTGCGCGCCCTGACCGGCATGGACACCGACCGCCTGCCCGAGGAGAAGCGGCGCGGCATCTCGATCGCGCTGGGCTTCGCGCATTTCACGCTGGGCGACGCGCCGGGCAGGGTGGTGGACATCATCGACATGCCCGGTCACGAGCGCTTCGTGCGCACCATGGTCTCCGGCGCCACCGGCATCAACGCGGTGCTGCTGGTGGTGGCGGCGAACGAGGGCATCAAGCCGCAGACCGTCGAGCATGTGGACATCGCCGCGCTGCTCGGGCTGCGTCGTGCCGTGATCGCCATCAGCAAGACCGACCTGGTCACGCCGGCGGAGGCGGAGGCCGCGGCGCGGGAGGCTGCGGCCCTTGCGGCGCGCGCCGGCTTCCAGGGGCCGCCGCCCGTGCTCACCGCCGCCACCGTCGGGGAGGGCATCGCGGCCCTGAAGGAAGCGGTCGGCGCCGTGCTGCGGGATGCCGGGCCGGCCGCGGCCGGCGGCGTGCCCTACCTGCCGATCGACCGCGCCTTCAGCATCGCCGGGCATGGCACGGTGGTGACGGGCACGCTGCGGGGAGGGCCGCTCGCGGCCGGAGACGAGATCGAGCTGGTGCCCGCCGGGCCGGAGCTGCGGGTGCGGAGCCTGCAGGTGCATGGCGCGAAGGTGACGCTGGCGCAGCCCGGCCAGCGCGTGGCGGTGAACCTGCGCGGCATCGAGGCGGCGCAGGTGCCGCGGGGTGCCGCCCTGGCGGCCCGGGGCGCGCTGCCGCCCTCCGAATGGCTGAGCGTCACGCTGCGGGCGGTGGCGGATGCGCCGCCGCTGCGCAACACTGCCCGGCTGCGCCTGCTGCTCGGCACGCAGGAGGTGGAGGCCCGCTTGCGCCTGCTGGACCGTGAGGTCCTGGAACCCGGCGAGACGTCCCTGGCGCAACTGCGCTGCGCCATGCCCGTCGCGGTGCCGGCGCGGGAGCATTTCGTGCTGCGTCTCGCCTCGCCGGCGCGGACGGTGGCGGGCGGCCGCGTCCTTGACGCGGAAACGGCGCGGCTTCGGCGCCACGCGCCGGCGGTGCTGGAGCATCTTGCGGCCCTGGCCTCCGCCGGGCCGGCAGAGGTGGTGGCGCGCGAGATCACGCAGGCCGGGGCCGCCGGCGTCGCGCTGCAGCGCCTGGCGCGTCTGGCCGGGCTGGCGCCGGCGCGGCTGGGGGAAGTCCTCCAGGAACTGCCGGTCATCGTCACCCGTGGCCGGGCCGC
Source organism: Roseomonas sp. E05 (assembly GCF_030063475.1). GTDB lineage: Bacteria > Pseudomonadota > Alphaproteobacteria > Acetobacterales > Acetobacteraceae > Pseudoroseomonas. Next base: position 433,975 of record NZ_JASIRT010000001.1, on the reverse strand, counting down.
GGTGGCGCGTGCGGCGTTCGAGGCGCTCCTCGCGCAGTTGCCCGCGCGCCTCGCGGCGCATCCCGAGGGTCTGCCGCGCGACAAGCTGCCGGCGCTCCTGCCGGAGGCGGGGACGCCTGTGCTGGACGAGGCGGTGACGCGCCTCGTCGCGGACGGCGCGCTGCGGCAGGAGGGCGGCGCGGTGCGGGTTCCGCGCCCGGCGCAGGAGCAGGCGCGCGCGCAGCAGGAGGCCGCGCTGGCGGCGAAGCTGGCGGAAGCCTTGCGCCAGGGTGGCCTGAGCCCTCCCGATGCCAGTGTCGTGGCACCCGGACCGCAGGCGCGGCGTCTGCTGGAGAAGCTGGTGCGCGCCGGCATCCTCGTGCGCACGCATGACCGCGTGCAGAAGCGCGACGTGCTGTTCCACCGTGACGCGATCGCGGCGGCGCAGCGCATCCTGGCGCCGCGGCTGTCCCAGTCGCCCGGCCTGCTGGTGAAGGAAGCCGGTGCGGCGCTCGGCATCTCGCGCAAATACAGTGTGCCGCTGCTCGAACATCTCGATGCCATTCACTTCACGCGCCGTGTCGGCGATCACCGCGTGCTGGCGCATCCGGACTGAGCGGGTGGCGGCCCGGCGCGAGGCGTTGTAGGGAAAGGGATGGAGGCGATCGGGGTCTGGTGGCCCTCCTGGTCTTCAAAACCAGTGGCCCGTTCAGAGCGGGTGGTGGGTTCGATTCCCATCCGCCTCCGCCAGCAGAAAAAGGACTGGGGGAATGAATTCCCCCGCTCAAACCTGCAGGTTTGACCCATCTTCTTTTTGCCAGTTTGGGACCGCGCTTCCCGCCTGTGCGGGAAACCCGAAGAAAGAAGAAGGGGGTCTGGGGGAATTCATTCCCCCGGCCTTTCTACCGCCGGAACCAGCGCGAACGCCGCTTCGGCAGGTTCTGCGGCCGGGTGAAGCGGAAGCTGACATCCGGCCGGTTCGCCGATTCATCGCCCGCCGCCATGATGGAGACGCGCAGCATGGCGCTGCCGGCCAGTGTGGCGAGGCCGGCCAGGGTGGACAGCGCCGGCGAGCGCCCGCGCGCCAGCGAGGCGGTGTAGAGCCCCATCGGCAGCAGCGTGCCCAGGCCGGTTGCGCCCAGTTTCTCCAGCTTGCCCCACTCGCCTTCGAGCGCCGGCGCGACGCCGGTCTTCCGGTAGGTGTTGTGCGAGACGCAGGTGGCGGCAAGATCCGCCGCGAGGGCCAGCAGCGCCACCTTGTCCAGCGCGCGCCCCACCCGCCCGGTATCGCCCATGGACAGCGCCGCCGCGCCGGCCGCGAGGGAGGAACTGCCGAAGCGCACCGCCATGCTCTGCGGCGCGGCCGCCCAGAGCGGCGTGGAGGTCGCGGAGAGCAGGGCGGCGGTGTAGGTCGTCATGCCCGCCCCCGTCACGGCCGCGGGGATCTGGGCGGCGCGCGCGGTGCGGCGCAGGAAGGGGAGGCGCGGCAGCCAGCGCGACGCGGCCGAGGCCGCCGTGCCCAGCATCGAGAAGGCGCTGAAGCTCATCAGGATCCAGGTGCCGATGGACATCGGCGAGGTGGGCTTGGCGACGCGCAGCATGTTGTAGAAGCGCTGTGGCGTGTGGAGGTCGTAGATCAGCAGCCCCGCGCCGAGGGTCGGCGCCAGCATGGAGAGGGCGCGCCCGCGTCGCACGGTGGGTGCCGCCTCCGGGCCGCGCGTGCGGTCGGCCACGGCGCCGAGCAGCGCCGCCGCGCCCGCGAGCCCGCCGAGGAAGATGTAGCCGCCGACCACCCAGTTGTTGAAGGGCGCCGCCTTGAGCTGGGGGCGGCCGTAATAGGTCGGGCCGTCCCACTGCGCGCTCTGGCCCGGCGCCGAGGCCTGCGAGGCGCTGCGGGGCGGGGCCGGCGGGTCCTGCGGGCCAAGTTCGGTGGCGAGGCGCTCGGACATCGGGGCTCTCCTCAGTCGCGGCCGGAAAAGATGGCGAAGGCGGCGAGCGCCAGCCCGGCCACGGCGGTAAGTCCGGCGCCCAGGCTGGATGGCACGCGGTTGGCGGCGCGCGTGGGGGCGGTCGGAAGATTGTAGGTTTCCGGCCGCTCGGTCAGCAGGAAGAAGGCGTTGAGGTGGCCGAGGTCACCGGTCGCGCCCGGGCTGCCCGGCGCACCGTAGAGATAGGCATTGCCGGCGCCCAGCTCATGCAACTGCGCGACGCGCTTTTCCGCGCGTTCCTGCAACTCCTCCAGCTCGCCGAACTGGATGCTGTCGGTCGGGCAGGACTTGGCGCAGGCCGGCTCCAGGCCGCCCTTCAGCCGGTCGTAACAGAGAGTGCACTTGTGGGCCTTGCCGTCCAGCTCGCTGAGATCGACGACGCCGAAGGGGCAGGCGGGCACGCAGTAGCCGCAGCCATTGCAGATGTCCTGCTGCACCACGACGGTGTCGAACTCGGTGCGGAACAGCGCGCCGGTCGGGCAGGCTTCGAGACAGGGCGCGTTGTGGCAGTGCTTGCACACGTCGCTCATCATCAGCCAGCCGCTCTGGAAGGGCGACTGCGCGTTCTCGCGTACGCCGCAGGCGCCCGCCTGCTCGATGAAGTTCACATGCCGCCAGGAATTGGCCGAGAGCGCGCCGGTATTGTCGTAGCTATGCCCGGTGATGCCGACATTGTCGGCCGGCAGGTTGTTCCATTCCTTGCAGGCCACCTCGCAGGCCTTGCAGCCGATGCAGAGCGTGGTGTCGGTGAAGAAGCCGTAGGACTTTCCGGGCTCGATGCGCACACCCGCGGTCAGCTCGGCTTCGTTCGGGATCACCTTGTCGAGGCGGGACTGCGGCTCTTCCGAGGCGCGAGGGTGCATGTCCATGGCGGATCTCCTCAGGCAGCCGGCATGTCGGCGCGTTCCAGCGAATGCGCGACGAGGGCGATCAGGTTCCTTGCCGCCGTGTAATGCACGCGCACCCGCGCCTGCCGGTGCTGCAGCGGCGGAAGCTGCTCCGGTTCCAGAGCGGCATCGTGGCTGAGAAGAAAGAGGTGCGAGACACCGCCATCATCGGTGAGCTGGAAGCGCCCTTCCTGCACGATGGTCACGACGCCTTCCATGGTCTTCATCGCGAGCGGCCCGGAGAGTTGCATGCGCAGGAAGGAAACCTGTGCGGCGCGCGAAGTTGCATGGGGCCGGCGCTCCGGCACGAGGCGGCCGCCGGCCGGGTGTGGCAGCAGCGCCGGGAGCGTGGCCATGTCGCCTGCGGGCGGGTGATTGCGCCGCACAACCTGCTGCGGGCCGCCCTGGTGAACGCAGGTGCCGGGGCGAGCCTCAGCAGGGTGCTCGGCAGCTACTTCCCCCGCGGCGGCCCACCCTGGACGAACCGCCTCCGCCCGCTACCATGCCGGCTCGATCGGAGGAGGGAATTCATGCGCGCCAATTTCGTGGATGCCGGGGAAGCACTGGCGAAGGTGATGCAGCGGCTGCGGCGGCAGGATGACCTGCCCGTCACCGTCAATGTCCAGCCCGACGTGACGCCGGATGAGCTGCCCGGCCACCTGGCGGGGCATGGCATCGCCATCATCGACCACACGGCGCTGCCCACCGCCATCGCGAAGCGGATCCCCAGCCTGAAGCACGTCGTCTTCCTCGGCACCGGCGCGCGGTCCTACATGAATCCGGAGGAACTGGCGGCCGAATGCGGCATCCAGGTCCACATCATCAAGGGCTATGGCGACACCGCCGTGGCCGAGATGGCCTTCACCCTGATGTGGACGGCCGCCAAGGGCATCGCCCGCATGGACCGCGAGATGCGCGCCGGCAACTGGGTGCGCACCGATGGCGTGGAACTGACCGGAAAGACGGTCGGACTGCTCGGCTATGGCGGGATCGCCGGCGAGATGGCACGGCTCTGCCGCGGCGCGGGGATGAAGGTGCTGGCCTGGAACCGCTCACCGAAATCCGCCGAGGGCGTGGAGTTCGTCGCGCTGGACCGGCTGCTGGCGGAAAGCGATGTGCTCTCCGTCCACCTGCTGCTGAACGACGAGACGCGCGGCTTCCTCTCGGCCGAGCGGCTGGCGAAGATGAAGTCCTCGGCCATCCTGGTGAACACCGCGCGCGGCGCGGTGGTGGATGAGGCGGCGATGATCGCGGCGCTGCGCGAGGGGCGGCTGGCCCATGCCGCGCTGGACGTGTTCAATGTGGAGCCGCTGCCGGCGGATCACCCGCTGACGACGCTGCCGAACGTCACGCTCTCGGCGCATTCGGCCTTCCGCACGCCGGAGGCGAGCGACAACCTGATCGAGGCGGCGTTGAATCACTGCCGCCGGATCGCGGCGGAAGCCGGCTGACCCTTTTGCCCGCCCTGCCGCTGTGGCAGGAGAGGCTGGCGGCGCGGACGTGGCGAAACGGTAGACGCAGCAGACTTAAAATCTGCTTCCCCTCGGGGAGTGCGGGTTCGAAACCCGCCGTCCGCACCAGCGCCGCCCGGCCCCTGGCCGGGTGGCATGGTGCGCTGCGCGGCTGGTGGCCGCGGCCGGCTCAGTCCGCCAGATGGAAGCGGCCGAACTCCGGCATGTCACGCTCGATGACCGAGCGGGCAAACAGTCCACCCCCAACCAGGGCGGCGACAACAGTGACAAAGAGAAAAGCGGACATGGGTAAACCCCTTGATCCTTTAGGTCCGCCGCAATGCTGCGGCTGCGAAGAAGAATATAGGCAGCCAATCCTTACCTAAGTGTTGCGTTTTTCGCGGGTGCAGCACGGAAGGGCGCATGGCTTCCCTGTCATGTGCGCGGTGCAGGGCTCACTGGAATGCGAGCGGCGGGCCCTTGCTCAGCGCACCAGGCGGCGGGCCAGTTGCGTGGCCTTCCCGCTGCGTGGCGGGTCCAGCAGGCGGGAAAGCGCGAAGGGTCCGTGCCGCACCCGGGCGCGCCAGTCGCTGAAGGCGGCGAAACCCGCGAAGCCGTGGTAGCGCCCGAAGCCCGAGGCGCCGACGCCGCCGAAGGGCAGGGGGGTGAAGGCGGCGTGCTCGACGCAGCGGTCCTCCACCAGCGCGCCGGCGCGGGTCTGCGCCGCCACTCCCGCCGCCTCCGCACGGCGGGCGCCGAACAGGTAGATCGCCAGCGGGGCCGGCCGTGCCCGCACCCAGCCGATCGCTGCCGCCAGGTCCTCCACCGCCCGCACCGCAAGGGAAGGGCCGAAGATCTCGCCATCCTCCCGGTCCTCCACCAGAATGATGCCGCCGGGCAGCCGCTCGCCCCCCTCCGCCAGCGCCGCCTGCCGCGCCTGTTGCCGGGGCAGCACGGCGCTGTCCACCGGCGGGGCGCAGGCTCGGCAGGCGGCGGCGAAGGCTTCCGTGCTGTGGCCGACCAGCAGCACGGTGTCGGGCGCCACGCAGGTCTGCCCGGCATTCACCGCCTTGCCCGCCAGGATGGCCTGTGCCGCCCGCCGCAGATCCGCCCCCGGCAGCACGAGGGCCGGGCACTTACCGCCCAGCTCCAGGGTGAGCGGCGTCAGGTTCCCGGCGGCGGCCCGCATCACCGCCCGCCCGGTTTCCGTGCCGCCGGTGAAGACCAGATGGTCCCAGGGTTGCGCGGCGAAGTCGGCGGCCACGGCGGCGTCGCCGGTCACGACGCGGGCCACCGATGGGCCGAGCGCATCGCCGACCACTTCGGCCAGCAGGGCGGCGGTGCGCGGGGTGTGCTCGCTCGGCTTCAGCGCCACGCGGTTGCCGGCGGCCAGCGCCTCCGCCAGCGGCCAGAGCCCGAGCTGGATCGGGTAGTTCCAGGGCGCCATCACGCCCACCACGCCCTTCGGTACCGGTTCCATCCAGGCCAGGCTGGGCTGGAAGGGGAAGGGGGCCAGCACCGGCCGCGGGCGCGTCCACCACCACAGCCAGCGCCGTGCCCGGCGTGCCGCCTGCGCCACCAGCAGCACGTCCGCCAGCAGCGTCTCCACCGCCGAGCGGCCGCCATAGTCGGCATCCGCCGCCGCGACGAAATCCTCGGCCCGGCGGACCACGCCGCGCGCGAGCGAGGCCAACAAGGCCCGCCGCTCGCGCAGGGCGAGGCGGGTTTCCTCGGCGCGCAGGGCGGCCAGGGCGGCGGCGGGATCGCTCATGGCGCGAAAAGGCCGGGGGAAAGAATCCCCCCGGTCCAACCTGCAGGTTTGACCCCTCTTCTTCCTGTCAGCTTGGCGCTGCGCGCGTCACCCACACGGGAAACCGACAGAAAAAAGAAGGGGGCCTGGGGGAATTCATTCCCCCAGCCTTGCTTCCTCACGAGGCGCCTCGCCAGAGCAGCCGCAGCTTCTCGCTCCGGCTCAGCCGGACCCGCTGCCGGGGCGGCCGGAAGCCCTGCCGCCGCATCTTCGCCAACAGCAGCGCATAGCCCTGCAGCATGATGCGCGCGGGCTTCAGCGCGGCGTGGCAGTGCGGCGGCGGCAAGGCCTGCGCGGCCGCGAACGCCGCCTCCGCCCGCTCGGCCAGCCGTTCCGCAACCCGCGCCAGCCTTGGGTCGGTGACGAGCGCCGCCGCCGGCAGCTCCGCCAGCCCTTCCGCTGCCAGCCCTTCCGCTGCCAGCCAGTCCTGCGGCAGGTAGATACGGTTCCGGGACGCGTCCTCGTCGATGTCGCGCAGCACGTTCACGAGCTGGAAGGCATGGCCGAGCGCCAGGCCGAAGGGTTCCGCTTCCGGGGCGCCGAAGATGCGCACCGCCAGCGCTCCCACGCTGCCCGCCACCTGCCGGCAATAGGCCTCCAGCGCCGGCTCGTCGGCGATGCGGCGTGAAGGCCCGGCATCGGCCTCCATGCCGGCGATCATCGCCTCGCATTCGCTGCGCGGCAGGCTGAATTCCGCCCGCGCCCAGGCCAGCTCGCGCGAGAGGGCGCAGTCCGGCGCATCCAGCTTGCGCCGCCACGCCGCGAGGGTGCGGCGCTTCTCGGCCTCGGGCATGGTGCCGTCGGCGATATCGTCCACCGCCCGGCAGAAGGCATAGACGGCGTAGAGCGCCCGGCGACGCTCGCCCCGCAGCGCCGCCATGCCGCGCGCGAAGGAGGAGCGCGCCCGCAGCACCCGTGCCCGCACCACCGCGGCATCCGGCCCGCCGCGCCGGGGGGCGGCCAGCAGGGCGCCGGCGAAATCGGTGCGGGCCAGGGCGACGCGTCGCGCCACCGGGTCCGCCCCGCGCAGCCGCGCCAGGAGGCGACGCGCCAGATCCAGCGTCACCGCGGATTCCAGCGCCATGCGGCGGCTGCGCAGGCGGCGCGGCAGGCTGGCGGCCCGCTCCAGCAGCGCCTCGACGCGGTCCAGCGCCGTCTCCAGCAGCGGCGCGCGGGCGGCGGGATCGGCGAAGAAGCGCGCCTCGCCACCGGCCAGCGCGAGCCAGTCCTGCGGCAGATAGACGCGGTCCAGCTTGGCGCGGTCCTCGGCGGCGTCCTGCAGATGGTTCAGGATCTGCAGCGCGGTGCAGAGCGCGTCGGCCGCCACCAGGGCCTCGGCGTCCGCCTCGCCGTGCAGGCGCAGCAGCAGGCGGCCGACCGGCACGGCGGAATTGGCGCAGTAGCCTTCCAGCGCCGCCCAGTCGGCGTAGCGCGACTGCACGGCATCCTGCCGGAAGGCGATCAGCATCTGGCGCGCCTCCACCAGCCCCGCGCCGCTCTCCCGCAGCGCACGGGCGACGGCGATCGCGCTGGCGGGATCGTCCAGCGCCGCCTCCAGCCGGCCGAGCCGGGCCAGCTTCTCGGCGGAGGAAAGCGCGGGGTGGTCGGCGATGTCGTCGGCGGCGCGGACGAAGCCGTAGAAGGCCAGCACCTTGCCGCGCTGGGCGGGGGCGAGCAGCCAGGAGGCCACCGGGAAGTTCTCGGACTCGGGGCCGCGCGTCGGCGGGCCGGCCAGCACCTCGCCGGGCGGCAGGATGGGGTCCGCCGCGCTCATGCCGGGCCCCTCCGCGAGTCGCCATAGGCTCGGCCCTTCCAGGCCGGCCGGGCGCCCAGAAAGCCGCCGAGCAGCGCCGTCCACTGGATCGCCAGCGCCACCGCCACCGTGGCGGGGTGCAGCGGCACGCTCCACCAGCGCTCCCGCATCCGCCAGGTGATCGCGCCGCGCAGCCCCAGCGAGAGCAGCACCGCCAGCACCGCCGCCGGATGCGGCAGCAGCAGCCAGGGCAGCAGATGGCCGCCGCCGAGCAGCAGGGTCCAGACCGGCAGGCCGCGCGGCGTCGCCATGCCTTCGCGGGCATTCTTCACGAAGCCGGCCCAGGCCTCGCGGAAGCCGGAATACATGCGGCAGATGGCGAGCCGGCTGCCATCCACCACCTCGGTACGGAAGCCCTGTTCCCGCAGGCGACGGGCCAGGGCGAGGCCCTCGTGCAGGATGCCGGGCGCGGCCGCGTGGCCGCCGGTCCGCCGATAGGCATTGGCCTCCACCAGCATGAGCTGGCCGCAGGCGGCGGCGAGGGAGGGCTGGCGTGTCTCGGCCCGGCCACCGCCGGGCAGATAGCCCAGCATGAGGAAATTGATGGCCGGCACCGTCAGCCCTTCGCCCAGGCTGCCCAGCACCTGCTTCGGCACGCCGGTGACGAGCGCCAGCTCGTGGTCCTCGGCATGGGCGGCCATGGCGGCGGCCGCATGGGGCTGCAGCCGGACATCGGCGTCGATGAACAGCAGGTGGGTGCCGCGCGCGGCCCCGGCAAGGCGCGCGCAGGCATGCACCTTGCCTGTCCAGCCCGGCGGCAGGGGCGGGGCGGTGAGCAGGCCAAGCCGCTCGTCCTCCGCCGCCAGCGCGGCGACGATGGCGCCCGTGCCGTCGCGGCTGCCGTCATCCATCACCACCACCTCGACGGACACGTCGCGGCTGGCCAGGGCGGCGCGCAGGCAGGGCTCGATATTGGCGGCCTCGTCGCGCGCCGGGATCAGGATGGAGACCAGCGTCGGCTCGGGTGGCCTGCCGCGCGCCCGTGGCAGGCGGCGCAGGTTGTTCGTCCCCAGCGCCACAGGCAGGGTGGCCAGTGCCAGCGCTCCCCAGGGAAGGAGATCGCCCAGGAGGCTCACGGCACAGGCCTCCCGGCTTCGCCGGCCCGCCTCATTCGCGCGCCTCGTGGCGGGGATCGAAGCGGCGGCCGGCCAGCCTGGCCCGCAGATGCCGCCAGCGATCATAGATTCCGCCCATGCCTTCCTTTCCCTGCTCCACCACCCGGAACCGCGCGGGCTCCCGGCGGATGGCCTCTCCGGCGAGGCGGTCCATCACGCCGGCCAGCGCCGTGGCGAGCGCCTCGGCCCGGGCCTCGCGCGGCATGGCCTGCAACGCGGCGCCGCGCAAGGGCGGGCCGAAGGCGGCCAGCATCTCCGCCTTGCGCTCCGTCCAGAAAGGATACTCCAGCGCCAGCGGAACGAAACACGCCTGCGGCGCCAGCTCCGCCAAGCGTGTCAGGCCGGGGGCGATCGGCACCGGGCGCTCGCGGGCGTCGGCGAAGCGGCCGGGCGCGTTCATCCAGAGCATGTCGTCGTGCTCCGGCGCCAGCACCTGCCGGGCGGCGCGCAGGAAGGCCGCCGCGCCGCGCGGGCCGGACGTGTCCACCCCGAAGACGCCGAGGCGGAGCATGAAGCGGTAACGCGCCAGGGCCGCCGCCTCCATCGGGATGAACATGCGCCGGCCCGGGAACAGCCGGCGCGAGAGCAGCATGAAGGCCACGCCGTCCCACCAGGAGGGATGGTTGGCGAAGACCACCAGCGGCACCCCCTCCGGCACCTCCGGCATACCCCATTCCGCCACCCGCAGCGCCCGCATGTGGCGGCGGAAGAAGCGGCTGAACATGAAGTCGTAGAAGGCGAGGTGAGAGGGCGAATAGGCGGCGCGTGGATCCATGATGCCCTAGCTTAGCGCCTGGGGAGGGCGCCGCCCTCCCCAAACCCCTCCCGCCGGGGTGACAGTGCCACCCCGGGCCCCGCCATCCGTGAAAGGAGGGGCGGAGGGGACAAGGCGGGACTCCGGCACATCATCATTCCGCCGCCAGCGCCGCCTCCCGCTGCCCGGCCCGCTCAGCCTCGGCGCCCATGCCGCGCCCGCCGAGATCATGGTCCAGCGCGTCGGCGGCGATCCAGCCGGACATCATCACCATCGGCATGCCCGGCCCGGGATGCGCCGCCCCGCCGGCGAGGTAGAGCCCCTTCACCGCGCGCGAGCGGTTGCCCGGCTTGAAGGCGCCGGTGAAGCGCCCGTGGCTGGCGAGCCCGTAGATGGCGCCGTCCAGCACCTTGTAGCGCTCGTGGATGTCCGGCGGCGTCAGGTGCCGCTCCACCACGATGCGCTCCTCGATGTCCTCCATCCCCGCCGTGCGCTTCAGCTTGTCCAGGATGGTGCGGCGATAGGCGGGCAGCATCTTCGGCCAGTCCTGCCCGGGGCGGAGATGCGGCGTGTGCACGAGAACATAGAGCGCCTCGCCGCCCTCGGGCGCGACGGTCGGGTCGGTGGCGGCGGGGGCGGCGAGGTAGGCGGTCGGGTCCGGCGCCGGGACGCCCTTCTTGTAGATAGCGTCGAACTCCTCCTCGGCGTCCCGCGAGAAGACGAAATCGTGATGCGCCAGATGCTCGTAGCGCCGGTTCAGGCCGAGATAGAGCACCACGCCCGAGCAGGCCGGCTCGTATTTCCGGCGGCTGTACTTCCGCGCCGGGGCGCCGCCGACCAGTTCGCCATAGGTGCGGATGGCATCCATGTTCGAGACCACGGCATCGCAGGCGATGCGCTCTCCGCCGGCCTTCACCGCGCGGACGGCGCCGTTCTCGATCTCCAGCCCCGTCACCTCGACTCCGGGGCGCAGGTCGGCCCCGAGATCGGCGGCGAGCTTTGCCAGCCCCTCGGCCACCGCGCGGGTGCCGCCCTTCGGGTACCAGATGCCCTCGGCCGCCTGCATGTCGCCGATGCCGCAGAGCACGGCCGGCGCCAGATAGGGCGAGGAGCCGACATACTGCGTGTAGTGGTCGAGCATCTGCGCCAGCCGCGCATCCGGCACATGGCCGCGAATGACCTTGGCCACCGTCTGCCCCATGCGCAGCGCCAGCACGTCGCGCATGGTGTTGGGGTCGAGATTGGCGCGGAAGTTCATCGTGTCGCCGATGCCCTCCACCGGCTTCCAGAAGAAGAACTTCTCCGAGACGTCGTGCAGCTTGCGCGCCACATCCTGGAAGCGGCGGTAGCCCGCGCCGTTGCTCCCTTTCCCCCCATCGGGAGCGAAGCGGTCCATCGCCGCAGCCATCTTCGGCACGTCCTGCATCAGGTCGATCCGCGTGCCATCCTCGAAGAAGCAGCGCCATTGCGGGTCGAGCCGGATCAGCGGCAACTCGGCCTGCTGGTCGCGCCCGGCCTCGGCGAAGATGCGGCGCAGCACGCGCGGCATGGTCAGGATGGTGGGGCCCATGTCGAAGCGGAAGCCGCTGTTCGAGCCTGCGGGCCCGGCGGGAAGGTTCAGCACCGCCGCCTTGCCGCCGAGCCACGGGTTCTTGTCGAACAGCGTGACGCGATGGCCGCGCGCCGCCGCCACTGCCGCCGCGGCGAGGCCCCCGAGGCCGCCGCCGATCACCACCACATGCGACGCGCTCATGCGACCCTCTCCTTCTTCCGGCCGGGCTGGGGCGATGGGCCCAATCCGGGCAAGGCGGTTTCGATGCCCTCCAGCCCGAGGTCGCGCAGCAGCAGGTTGCTGCTGATCCGTGCGCTCTCATAGATCACCGGCAGCCCACTGCCGGGATGCGTGCCGCCGCCCACGAGGTAGAGCCCTTCCGTGCCGCCGAAGCGGTTGCCGGGGCGGAAGTTCAGCATCTGCCCCAGGTCGTGCGCCAGGTTGAAGGTGGCGCCGAAGCCGACGGCGAAGCTCTCCTGCCAGTCGGCGGGCGTCACCATGCGCTCGTAGCGGATGCGCGATTCGATGTCGGGCAGGCCGAGCTGCGCCAGCCGTCGCAGCGCCTCGGCGCGGAAGGCGGGGGCGGTGGCGCGCCAGTCGGTGGTGCCGCGCAGGTTGCCCACCGGCACCAGCAGATAGAGGCTGCTGTGCCCCTCCGGCGCCATGGAGGGGTCGGTGGCGACGGGGTTGTGCAGGTAGAAGGACGGTTCGGCGGGCAGCAGCCCGGTCTCGATCTCGCTCAGATTGCGTCGGTAGTTCTCGGCCAGCAGCACGGTGTGATGCGCGAGCTGCGGGAAGCGCCCCTCCACGCCGAGATAGAGCATGAAGGTGGAGCAGGAATAGCGCGCGCCGGCGATGCGCTTGTCCGACCAGCGGCGGCGCAGCGCATCCGGGATCAGCTTCGGCGCGGCATGGGCGAAGTCGGCGTTCATCACCACCGCGTCGGCGGGGAGGAAGCGGTCGCCCAGCTCCACCCCGACAGCGCGGCGGCCGGCGAAGGCGATGCGCTCCACCGGTGCGTTGAGGCGGATCTCGGCGCCCATCCGTTCCGCCACGCGCGCCATGGCCGCCGCCACCGCGCCGCAGCCGCCCTGCGGGTGGAACACGCCGTGCTCGTATTCGAGGAAGGAGAGGATGGTGAACAGGCTGGGGCAGCGGAACGGGCTCATTCCCAGATACTTGGTCTGGAAGGAGAAGAGCAGCCGCGTGCGCGGGTCGCGGAAGAAGCGCCGCAGTTCCCCCTCCACCGAGAGGTGCGGCCGCAGATGCGGCAGAGCCTTCAGCATGTCGGGCGCGAGGAGGTCGGCGGCGGAGGAGAAGCCGCGCTCCAGCACCGGGCGGAAGGCCTCCAGCTTGGTCCGGTTGCGGGCCATGAAGGGGCGGAGGTTGCGCGCGTCGGCCGGGTCCAGCTTGGCGATCTCGGCCTCCATCCGGCCGAGGTCCGGCGTCGCGTCCAGCACCGGGCCGGCGCCGCCGCCGAAGACCAGGCGGTACTGCGGATCAAGCCGCGTCAGCGCCACCTCCGCGCGCAGGGAGGCGCCGCAACTGGCGAAGATCTCCTCGAGGATGCGGGGATAGAGGAAGAAGGTTGGGCCGAGATCGAAGCGGTAGCCCTCGGGCGTCGCCAGGGTGCGGCTGCGGCCGCCCACCACGCCGTCCTTCTCCAGCACGGTGACGCGCAGGCCACGGGCCGCCAGCAGCATGGCGGCAGCCAGCCCCCCCGGCCCGGCGCCGATGACGATGACATGGCGCCGGGTGCGGCGAAGGGCGGGGGCGGTCAGGGGAAGGGTCATGCCGGCTCTGCGAACACCTGTCGGGTTGGTAGGACAGGTGCGGTCGCGTCGCGGCTTGCCAAGGGTGGCGGCACGCGGGGGCCGCCACTTCGTCCTTCAGGCGGCGCTCAGGCCGCCTGCGCCGCCGGGCCTTGGCGCCGGTCGCCGTAGCCGCGCGGATGCGCCTCGCGCCACGCCCAGGCGGTGCGGACGATGTCATCCAGCGCCGCATAGCGCGGGGTCCAGCCGGTCTCCCGCCGCAGCCGCTCGTTGGAGGCCACCAGCACCGCCGGGTCGCCGGCGCGGCGCGGTCCGATGCTGTGCGGCACCGGGCGCCCGGACACGCGCTCCACCGCATCGAGCACCTGGCGCACCGAGTGGCCCTGGCCATTGCCCACATTGTAGCGGACGCTCGGCCCGTCCTTCAGCCCGTCCAGCACCCGCAGATGGGCGTCGGCGAGGTCGGTCACATGCACGTAATCGCGGATGCAGGTGCCGTCGGGGGTCGGGTAGTCGGTGCCGAAGACCGTCAGCTCCGGCCCCAGGCCCAGGGCGGCGTTGATCGCCAGGGGGATCAGGTGGGTTTCGGGGCTGTGATCCTCGCCGAGGCGGCCTTGCGGGTCGGCGCCGGCGGCGTTGAAGTAGCGCAGCGCGGCCGAGCGCAGCCCGTGCACCTTGTCCGCCCATTCCAGGCCGGCCTCGGCCATGCGCTTCGATTCGCCATAGGCGGAGGTGGGGGCCAGCCGCGCCGCCTCGTCGATCGGCGTGGTTTCCGGGTTGCCGAACAGGGCGGCGGTGGAGGAGAGCACGAAACGCTTGCAGCCCGCCTTCACCGCCGCATCCGCGACGGCCAGCGTGTTGCTGAGGTTCTCGGAAAGATAGCGCAGCGGGTCCCGCATGCTCTCGCCCACCAGGGAAAGGGCGGCGAAGTGCAGCACCCCGTCGAACCGCCAGCCGGCGAAGACCTCGGACAGCGCGCGGCGGTCAGCGACATCGGCAACCACCAGTTCCACCTCCGCAGGCACGGCGCCGCGATGTCCCTGGCGCAGGTCGTCCACCACCACGACCTCATCGCCCCGCTCTTGCAAGGCGAGCACGACATGGCTGCCGACATAGCCGGCTCCGCCCGTGACCAGGAAACGCGCCATCATGGATCCCTTGTTGCTGGAAGCCCCGACAAGCAAGCCGCGGCGGCCGTGCTGCGTTGCAAAAACAATTGGAAAAGCCAGTGCCGTTGTGCACCGCGGCAGAATATACCGCGCCGGGCGCCCGCCGTAAGAAAATTCAACTCACGGGCGAAATTCAACCTTTTTGGGCTGCCCGAGACAGAAGGGAATTCTGTTCCAGGCCGGCGAAAGCCGCCCTTCAACTCCCGGCTATCAAAGCGTTATCTCTGCCATCACGGGCACATGGTCGCTGGCCTGTGTCCAACCCCGCGCTGCTTTGAGCACGTTCCAGCCGCTCAGCGCGCCCGCCAGATCCTGGCTCACCCAGATGTGGTCCAGCCGGCGGCCGCGGTTCGCGGCGGCCCAGTCCTTCGCGCGATAGGACCACCATGTGTAGAGCTTCTCCGCCGGCGGCACGAAGTGGCGGAGTGCATCGTGCCAGGCGCCGGCCTGCTGCCAGGCGTTCAGCGCCTCCACTTCCACCGGTGTGTGGGAGACCACGCCGAGCATCTGCCGGTGGCTCCAGACGTCATGCTCCAGCGGCGCGATGTTGAGATCACCCAGCATCACCGCGCGGCGGGCGCCGCCGCGCGCCCGCTCCCAGGCCGCGGCCTCCGCCACGAAGTCAAGCTTGTGGGCGAATTTCGGGTTCGCCGCGCGGTCGGGCATGTCGCCGCCGGCGGGAACGTAGAAATTGTGCAGCTCCAGCCCGCCGGGCACGTCCAGCGTCACGCCGAGGTGGCGGCAATCGCCCTTCTCGCACCAGTTTGGGTCGCCCTCCCGCACCGCGAGCGGGATACGGGAGAGGATGGCAACCCCATTATAGCCCTTCATGCCGCGCTGGGCGCGGTGCGGGAAGCCGAGGGCGGCAATGCCGTCATGGGGGAACAGGTCGTCCGGGCACTTCGTCTCCTGCAGGCAGATCACGTCGGGTGCCAGATCACGGACGAGATCCGCCAGGAGCGGCAGGCGCAGGCGGACGGAGTTGATGTTCCAGGTGACGATGCGGAGCGTGGGCATGGCGGGGAGGGATAGGACTTAACCTCGCCGGGTGCCAGAGGTTGCGCAGCCCGGAAATGGAGGCGCCCGGTCAGGGGGGTGACCGGGCGCCGGGGGGGTACATTCCTGGAGGGAATGGTCGGGATGGGCCATGGGGACTGGCCACCCATCTATCAGAATGGCATCTACGGCACAAAAAATAAGGGTTTTTCCGGGTCATTCAAAAACGTTTGAATGAAAAACCTCGTGTCCGCCTCGCTCATTCGGCCGCGAGGGGCTCGGGCAGCGTAACCCTGCCGCTGGCGCCCTGATGACGCCGCGCTGCCTCGCCGAACGCCTCGAAGAGACGGCGCGAGAGCATATCTTCGCACCAGTCATATTCCGGGTGCCATTGGACACCAAGGGCAAAATCACGGGCCTTCTCGACCCGTGCCGCCTCGATGGTGCCGTCGGGCGCCCAGGCCTCGGCGGTGAGGCGCGGGGCCAGTGTCGCCACGCCCTGGTTATGCAGCGAGTTCACCGGCACGGCGGCGGGGGACCAGCCCAGCCCTGCCCAGTGCCGCGCCAACTCGCCCTCCGGCGCCACCCGCACCGCATGCGCCTTGCCGGTGCGCACCTTCGGCAGCGCCTGGTCGGAAGGGGTGGAGTGGTCCATGCGTCCCGGAAGGTCCTGGATGCGCTGGTCGAGCGTGCCGCCAAGCGCCACGTTCAGCTCCTGGAAGCCGCGGCAGATCGCCAGCAGCGGCACCCCGGCCTCCAGCGCGCCGCGGATCAGCGGAAGGGTGGTGGCATCGCGCGCCGGGTCCTCCGGGGTCCCTTCGAGATGGGGCGGGCCGGCATAGAGGTCCGGCTGGACGTTCGAGCGGCTGCCGGTCAGCAGCAGCCCATCCAGCCGCGGCAGGATCTCCGCCGCCACCCCCTCTCCGGCTGCGGGGACGAGGATCGGCATGCCGCCGATCGGCCCGAGGACGACCTGGATGTAGTGGTCGGACACCGCATGGTTGGGCATGGCGAAGGCCCCGAAGGCCTTCATGCAGCAGGGGATGCCAATGAGGGGGCGCATGCCGGAAAGGTTGCCTTTCAAAGCGGCGCGATCAAGTCACGATTCGTGCCACTTTGTGGCGTCAGCCCTGCGTCAGCGGTTGGTCTCCTGCTCGAAGAAGCGCGGATCGTTGAAGGTGAAGAGCAGCTTGTCGAACTTCATGCCGGTCTCGATGGCGCTCAGCGTCACCCGGGTCTGCCGCCCCTGGCTGTCCACCACGATCCATTGCCGCAGCTCCAGCGGATCCTCGGCGAAGACCAGCGTCAGCCGCCCTTCGGCGGGCGCGTCGCGCCGGTGCAGGGTGACGCCGACGAAGCCGCCCATGCGATCCACCGCGAGCACCTCCAGATCCCCGCCGAAGCGGATCTGCGGCCGCAGCAGCAGGCCAAGCGGCGTGGAGCCCACGGGCACCACCGTCGGCTGCTTCAGTTCGCGGTCGTAGTAGAGGAACTGCCCGTCCGAGGCGACGAGCAGCAGCGGCTCCGGCGGTTCGTATTCGAAGCGCATCTGGCCGGGGCGGGAGATGTAGGCGGTGCCCTCCGCCGCGCCGCCATTCTGCGCGATCTGCAGGAAATGCGCGCGCATGGTGGTGATGCTGTTGAGATAGGCCTCGATCCGCTTCAGCAGCGCCGCCTGCTGCTGGCTCTGGGCGGCGGCGCCATGGGGCAGGAAGGGCAGGGCCGCGGCGGCGGCCAGCAGGGAGCGTCGGAGCATGCCGCCTATCTGGCCCTCGGCGCACCGGAAAGGAAGATCAGCCCTGGGGGAATGAATTCCCCCAGACCCCCTTCTTTTTCTGTCAGTGCCCGCGCGGGCGGACAGCGCCACGCCAAACCGGCAAAAAGAAGATGGGGGTTTGGGGGAATTCTTTCCCCCAACCTTGTCCTGGCCTTAGATCGGCCCGCCCGGCACGGCCGTGGCGGCCAGCGCCGGGAAGCTGCGCGCCTGCGGCAGCTGGTAATGCCACCATTCCAGCTTGTAATGGTCCCAGCCGGCGGCGGTCATCAGTCCGAGCAGCAGCGCCCGGTTGCGCTGATCCTCGACAGGCACGCCGGCATGGCCATGCGCCGATTCCGGCACGGTGGCGTCGAAGCCGGTGCCCATCGGCAGTTCGGCGCCGGTCGCCGCCTCGCACAGCGTCAGGTCCACCGCCGCGCCGCGCGGGTGCACGCCCCCGGCGCGCGGGTCGGCGACGAAGCGCTTGTCCTCCACGGCGTTCCACAGCGCCCATTGCGCCTCGATCGGGCGGAAGGCGTCGAAGATCTTGAGGCGCAGGCCAAGCCGGGCGGCCTGGTCGCGGGCGCGCAGCAGCCGCTCGCGCGCCTCCGGCAGCAGCAGCGCCACGGGGCGGGTGTAGATGGGAATGCCGGTCAGGTTGTCCGGCGTGGCATAGCGGAGGTCGAGGCGGAATCCGTCCGCCTCGGTGATGGGCAGCAGCATGGCGCGCATCCTGCCATCCGCGCGCGGTTCCGTCGCCGCCCGATCTGCCCTATGCAGCGTCGCATGCGGATCCTGGCATTGGATGGCGCGCTGGCGCGGGCCTCGGCGGCGGTGTGGGCGGATGGGCAGGTGCTCGCTGCCGCGGCGACGGAGGGCGCGCGCGGGCAGGCTGTCGCGCTGCCGCCCATGGTGGCGCGGGTGCTGGCGGAGGCCGGGCTCGCCGCCCCTGCGCTGGACGCGGTGGCGGCGGTGGTGGGCCCGGGCGGTTTCACCGGCCTGCGCGCGGCCCTGGCGCTGGCGCAGGGCCTGGCGCTGGCCGCCGGCCGGCCGGCCATCGGCGTGACGACGGGCGAGGCGCTGGCCGCCGCCCTGCCGCCGGCATTGCGCGCCAGCCATGCCCTCTGGTCGGTGATCGACACCCGGCGGGGCCGGGTGCTGCTGGAGCGCTTCGCGCCCGGCGCCGATGCGCCGCTCGGCCCGCCCGAGCCCTTCACCCTGGCGGAGCTGCCGGCGCCGGACGGCCCGGTGGCGCTGATGGGCGACGCTGCCGTGGAAGCGGCCGAGGCGCTTGCCGGGCGTGGGATGCCGGCGCTGCTGACCGAGAGTCGCCTGCCGGACGCCGCCGCTGTCGCCACGGTGGCGGCGCTTCGCCTGTCCGGCCGCCTGCCGCCCCGGGCCGCGCTGCCGCTCTATGTCGAGCCGCCGGCAGTTCGGCTGCCCGGTGCCTGAGTTGCGCTCCGCCGGGCCGGAGGCGGCGGCCGAGTTGGCCGCGCTGCATGGCACCGCTTTCCCGCCGGCCGAGGCCTGGGGTCCTGACGCGCTGCGCCTGATGCTGGAGATGCCCGGCGCCTTCGCCCTGCTCAGCCCGGGGGCGGGCTTCATCCTGGCGCGCGTCGCGGCGGACGAGGCGGAGGTGCTGACGCTGGCTGTCATTCCCGCCGCCCGCCGGCAGGGGGTGGGGCGGGCGCTGCTGGAGGCTGCGCGGGGCGTGGCGGAGGCGGCCGGCGCCGGGCAGATGTTCCTGGAAGTCTCCGCTGCCAATCCCGCGGCACGGGCGCTCTACGCGGCGGCGGGCTGCACGGAGGTCGGCCGCCGCCGCCACTACTATCCGGATGGCAGTGACGCGCTGGTGCTCAGCTGCCGCCCTTGCGGATCCTGATCTGCAGGCTGCCATCCGGCATTTCCTGCTGTCCCAGTACGGCATGTCCCTGTTCGGTAGCGGTGCGGGGAACATTGTGCCGGGGTTCTTCACCTCGCAGTTTCACCAGCAGAATCTGACCGTTCGCCATCCGATCCAGTGCCAAACGGGTGCGGACGAATGTCATCGGACAAGTTTCTCCTGTTATATCGAGAGTCTGGTGGAAAAGATTTTCTTCTGAAGCTGTATTTTCCATAGTTTCACCTGAACCTGAAATTTTGCGCGGATAGGATATTGCGAACCGATCGCGGTTGACGATATGCTTCTGTAAGTCAAGACGAGATGCGCGTCATGGCTGTACCGGATAGTTTTTGTGAGGCTTGGCGATGTCCGAAGAACAGGACGGGCGTGAACTTCTGGGGCTGACGGCGCAGATTGTTGCTGCCCATGTCTCAAACAATTCCGTCCCCTTGGCGGATGTGCCGACACTGATCGAGCAGGTGCATCGCACCCTCTCCGGGCTCGGCACCGCGCCCGTGGCTGCGCCTCCGCCGGTCGAGCGCCCCCAGCCCGCCGTTCCCGTGAAGAAGTCCGTCCATGACGACTATCTGGTCTGCCTGGAGGACGGCAAAAAGCTGAAGATGTTGAAGCGTCATCTCAAGACGGCCTATGACATGACGCCGGAACAGTACCGCGAGCGCTGGGGCCTGCCGGCCGACTATCCGATGGTGGCGCCGAACTACGCGCGCCATCGCTCCTCGCTGGCCAAGAAGATCGGGCTGGGCACCAAGCCGCGCCCCGCCCGCCCGCGCCGCGCCCCCGCCACCGCCTGAGCGATGGTTCCGGGCCGGATCCACGGCCCGCCTTGCCTCGCGGTGCCGATGGTGGCAAGCCAGCACCGCCAGCCTCGGGGCGCCCCGGCGCCTCCGCAGCGCGCCGGGCGGGCCGCAGGGCGTGGTATGGCGCGCTTGAGCGTCGTGTCATAATGCGTGCGGGCGGGTAGGGCCCTCCCTTCCCGCCGGCACAGGAGAGCACCCGACCACCCCCATGGACACGCGCACCGACACGCCCCGCCCCGCCACCGATGCCGCCGCGCCTGACCCGTTGCGGATCGAGCGGCTGTGCGTCGAGCGGGGCCTGAAGATGACCGGGCAGCGCCGGCTGATCGCACGCGTCCTCTCGGAGGCGGTGGACCACCCGGACGTGGAGGAACTCTACCGCCGCGCCCTGGCACTTGATGCCCGCGTCTCCATCGCCACGGTGTACCGCACGGTGCGCCTGCTCGAGGAGAAGGGCATCCTGGAGCGGCACGACTTCGGCGGCGGCCGCGCGCGCTACGAGGCCACCGACCATGGCCACCATTACCACCTGATCGACGTGGACAGCGGCAAGGTCATCGAGTTCTCCGACGAGCAGCACGAGGCGCTGGCCAAGGCGATCGCGGCCCGGCTGGGCTATGAGCTGATCGGCCATCGGCTTGAGCTGTTCGGCCGCCGCCCGGCGCCCGAATCGGACAAGGGCGGGGCGCGGCGGGCGGCGCGCCGGCGCGGAGGCGAGGCCGCATGAGCCACGATGCGGCGACCGGCTTCGGCGAGCTGCGCATCGGCAATCTCGGCGTCCGCATCGCGGCGGACGCGGCGGAGGTCGAGGCCGCGCAGGCGCTGCGCTACCGCATCTTCTACGGCGAGATGGGCGCCCATCCCGACGCCG
Source organism: Roseomonas sp. E05 (assembly GCF_030063475.1). Lineage (GTDB taxonomy): Bacteria > Pseudomonadota > Alphaproteobacteria > Acetobacterales > Acetobacteraceae > Pseudoroseomonas. The sequence continues at coordinate 413,362 of NZ_JASIRT010000001.1, read as the reverse complement.
CCACCGCCGCGGCGGAGCGCGATCACGATGCCTTCGACGCGGTGGCCGACCATCTCCTGGTGCTCGACTACGACCTCGGTGAGGGCGCCAGCGCGGTGGTCGGGACCTACCGGCTGATCCGCCGCGCGGCGGCCGAGCGCATCGGCGGCTTCTACTCGGCCTCGGAATACGATATCGGGCCGCTGCTGGCGCAGCCCGGCAACGTGCTGGAGCTCGGCCGCTCCTGCGTGGATGCGCGCTACCGCAACCGGGCGGCCATGCAGCTGCTCTGGTCCGGCATCGCCGCCTATGTCTCCAAGCATCAGATCGCGTTGATGTTCGGCTGCGCCAGCCTGCCCGGCACCGACCTGGACCGGCTGGCCGTGCCGCTGACCTATCTCCACGCGCACCACCTGGCGCCGCCGGAGCTGCGCCCGCGTGCCATTCCCGAGCGCTATGTGGCGATGGACCGGCTGGACCCCGCCACCGTGGACCCTCGCGCCGCCCTGGCGGACCTTCCCCCGCTGGTGAAGGGCTATCTGCGACTCGGCGGCTTCGTCGGCGAGGGCGCGGTCATCGACAGCCAGTTCAACACCACCGATGTCTGCGTGGTGGTGAAGACCGAACTGGTCACCGAGAAGTACAGCCGCCACTACGAGCGCAAGATCGGCGGCCGCGACTGAGCCGCGTCCGGTGTCATGCCCGAGACACGGGCCTGACATTGTTCTGGCGGTACGGGTCCGCTATCCGGCTTGGTCATGCAGGTTTCCGCCCCGATCCCGATGGATGCGCCATTGCCTTCGCGCCGCGGTTCCCCGCCCTGGCTGCGGCCCGAGGTTGACGGCGCCGGCGTGCTGCCGACCGCCGCGCCGCGCGGCAGCCGCCTGCGCGCGAGCCGGCGCCTCGCCTCGGCCCTGCTCTGGACCCTGCTCTGCATCCCCGTGCAGATGGTGCTGCTCTCCGTGCCGGGGACCGGCAAGCGGCGCTTCGCCCGCCTCTACCACGCGACGCTCTGCCGGCTGATCGGCCTGCGCGTGCAGGTGGTCGGGGAGGTGTGCCAGGAGGCGCCCGCCCTGTTCCTGTCGAACCATTCCTCCTGGCTCGACATCCTGGTGCTGGGCAGCGTGCTGGAAGCGCCCTTCGTCGCCAAGGCGGAGGTCGGCACCTGGCCGCTGATCCGCACCGTGGCGCGGCTCGGCCGCACCGTCTTCGTCAGCCGCAGCCGCGGCCGCACGGGGGAGGAGGCTGATGTGATGCGGCAGCGCCTGCGCGCCGGCGACAGCCTGATCCTCTTCCCCGAGGGAACCAGCAATGACGGCGCGCGGGTGCTGCCCTTCCGCTCATCCTTCCTCGCCGTGGCGGATGCGGCGACGGCGGTCCAGCCGATCTCGGTGGTCTATGACCGCATCGGCGGGCTGCCGGCGCGCCGGCGGGACCGCCCCCACTTCGCCTGGTACGGGGACATGGACATCGGCAGCCACTTCTGGCGCCTGGCGTGCCGCCCGGGCGGCCGCGTGACGGTGCTGCTGCACCAGCCGATGGACCCCGGCGCCTTCCGCAACCGCAAGGCCCTGACGCTGGCGGTCGAGGAGATCGTTGCCGAAGGGGCGGCGGTGCTGCGGCAGAACCGGCCTGCCGCGCCGCTGGCGCCACGGTCGCGCTGAACGAAAAAAGCCCGGATGGCGCCCGCCCGCCGGACCTCCATCGTTCTTCCCGCCGCGGCCGGCGGCGGCGGGGCCGCGGTCAGTCGGTGGGCGCGAGGCTCTTGATCAGATCGAAGACGCGCTTGCGGACGGAAGGCTCGGTGATCCGGTAATAGGCCCGCACCAGTTCGAGCGTCTCACGCTTGTGCAGCGTGTCGTCCTCGAAGCCTTCCTGGTGCTCGGCGAAGCCGTTCAGGCGGCTGCGCAGCGCGGTGTTGCCGCCCATCGCGTCCGGCATGTCGTCGAAGAAGAAGCCGATCGGCACGTCCAGCACGCGGGCCAGGTCGAACAGGCGGCTGGCGCCGATCCGGTTGACGCCGCGTTCGTACTTCTGGACCTGCTGGAAGGTGAGGCCGAGCGCCTCGCCCAGCTTCTCCTGGCTCATCCCGAGAAGGGTTCGCCGCAGCCGCACCCGGCTTCCAACGTGGACGTCGATCGGGCTTGGCCTGTGCTCCCGTTCGCTCCGCTCCACCACATCATCGCTGGGCATGCTGAAACCTCCGCCACAATGTGCAGGACCACACCCGGTTGCTCTGGGCTGCCTTGCCTTCGCGTCGGCGTTCACCCGGCTGACCTTCGCCTTGCATCCCTGCAAACGTGAGTAAGGGTGCGGCAAGAATTTGTCAACTCTTTCGAGAAATCTCAATTAAGCGACGCCGCGGCCTGACTCTGTCCTCTCTTTCGTAGGGTATCCCCAAAAAAACGCAACCAGGAGGATCAGAAGCGCCAACGACAACGCGCCAATGTTGCCGCTGCGCGCGAAGAGGGTCGGCGGCAGAGGGGCGGGTAGCGGCGCTACCACCGTGCCCATTTCGCCCAGGCCAAGCCGCGCCACCGTGCGCCCATGCGCGTCGAACACCACGGAAATGCCGGTCTGTGCCGCACGGGCGAGCGGGAGGCCTTCCTCGACCGCGCGCAGGCGGGCCGCCGCCAGGTGCTGGTAAGGCCCGGCGGAGAAGCCGAACCAGGCGTCGTTGGTGATGTTCAGCAGCCAGTCCGGCCGCTGCGCGGGCACCACCGCTCCCGGGAAAATGACCTCGTAGCAGATCAGCGGGCTGAACGGCGGCAGGCCCCCCGGCGCCAGGGAGACGGGGCCCGGCCCGGCACCGAAATCCACCCCGCCCTGCACCACGCGGATGGGGATCAGTCCCCGCAGGGGCATGTACTCGCCGAAGGGCACCAGATGCGCCTTGTCATAGACGCCCAGCAGCCGCCCCTCGGAATCCACCGCCGAGAGGCTGTTGAAGAGGTGGCTCAGGTGGCCATCCGCCCCCCACTCGGCACGCACCGAGCCGGCCAGCAGGATGCTGCCAGCGGGCAGGGTGCGGGCGGCATATTCGCGGGCGGCGGTGTCGGAGGGCAGCAGGAAGGGGCTTGCCGTCTCTGGCCAGACCGCCACCAGCCGCTGGCCGGCGGGAGCGCGGGCGGCACCCTGCTGGGTCAGTTCGAGATAGCGGCGGAAGATCGGCCAGCGCTGGTCCTCGCGCCACTTCGCCTCCTGCTGGATGTTGCCCTGCACCAGCAGCACCGAAACCGGCTGCGGCGGTGGCTCCTCGCCCGCCAGCCGCGCCGCGCCCAGCCCCGCCAGGGCCAGCAGCGCCACCGCGCCGCCCATCATGGCCCGCCGGCCCAGCCAAGGCAGGCCGGCCAGCAGCATGGTGGCCAGCGAGAGGCCATACACCCCCACCCAGGCGGCACCCTGGATCGGCAGCGCGTCGAAGGCCCAGACCGTACCCATGAGGTTCCAGGGAAAGCCGGTGAACAGCAGGCCGCGCAGCCACTCCATCACCACCCAGGCGCCAGCCAGCGCCAGCCAGCGCCGCCAGCCCGGCCGCGCCCGCCAGGCCACCGCCGCGGCCGCCGCGACATAGGCGGCCATCGGCAGCGCCAGCCCGGGCACGGCGATCGGCACCAGCCAGCCCCAGCGCCAAGGGTCGGTCAGCAGGGCATGGCTGATCCAGTAGAGCCCGACGATGTGGTGGCCCCAGCCCCAGGCGAAGCCGAGCAGCGCGGCGCGGCGCCAGCTTGCCGCCCCTTCCAGCAGGGCGAGCAGGCCGGGAATGGCCAGCAGCAGCACTGGCACGGCGTAGAGCGGCGGCATGGCCAGGGCGCCGAGCGCCCCCAGGCCGAAGGCGGCGAGCAGGGCCCGACGGCCGGCCAGGCGGGAGATCTTGGAAAGCACGCGGGGGATGACCCTGTCGCAGAAGGAAAACGGCCCGGAGGGGGTAGCTCAAAGGGGACGGCCGGGCGAGGGGGGGACAGGCGGCGCCAGAAAAAGGTCGGGGGAAGGAATTCCCCCGGTCAAACCTAGAGGTTTGGCCCATTTTCCTTTTGTCAGTTGAGGGCCGCGCAAGCCGCCGGCGGGAAACCCGAGGAAAGAAGATGGGGGCCTGGGGGAATTCCTTCCCCCAGCCTTGCTACTCCGCGGCCACCCGGCTGGGCGCCGGCCCGGTATGCGTGCCGGGCCGCCGGATGCGCAGCCGGCGGATGCGGCGCGCATCGGCATCGAGCACGCGGAACTCCAGCCCGGAGGGATGCGAGACCAGCTCCCCCTTGGCCGGCACCCGGCCGGCCAGGGTGAAGACCAGCCCGCCCACCGTGTCGATGTCCTGTTCGCGCTCGTCCTCGGTCAGCACCTCGCCGATGCGCTCCTCGAACACGTCGATCGGCGTCCGGGCATCGAGGTCGATCAGCCCGTCCGGGCGCTCGACGAATTGCGGCGGGCGGTCCTCGTCGTGTTCGTCCGAGATGTCGCCGGTGATGGTCTCGACCAGGTCCTCGATGGTCACCAGCCCGTCGATGCCGCCGTACTCGTCCACCACCAGCGCCAAGTGCATGCGCTGCTGGCGCATCTGCAGCAGCAGGTCCAGCACCGGCACCGAGGGCACCACGAAGAGCGGCTTGCGCAGCACCGCCGCCATGCTGAACGGCCCCTCGCGGCCGACGCTGGCGAAGACGTCCTTGATGTGGACCATGCCGACGATGTCGTCGAGCTGCTCGCGATAGACGGGGAAGCGGCTGTGGCCCTCGCGCTGGATGAGGCGGATGGCCTGCTCCAGGGTCAGGTCCTCGGGCATGGCGACGATATCGGCGCGCGGCACCATCACGTCGCTGGCGGTCTTGCCGCGCAGCTTGAGCACGTTGCGCAGCAGGGCGCGCTCCTGCGCGTCCAGCTCCGGGCGCGGCGGGCCTTCATGCTCGTGCGGCTCCTCCGGGTTGCGTCCCTCGACCAGCGCCTCCATCTGGTCGCGCACCGTTTCGGCCGTACGGCGCCGCATCAGGCCGTGCAGGCGCCAGAGGATGCCCTCGCGGGCCTCGCGAACGTCACTCATGTCACGCCCCGCCAGGGATTGGGCATGCCGAGCCGGCGCAGGATGCGGGCCTCGGCGCGCTCCATGCGGCGGGCCTCGCCGGCTTCCAGGTGATCATGGCCGCCCAGGTGCAGCGTGCCATGCGCCACCAGATGCGCCAGATGGGCGGCGATGCGGCGGCCGGCGCCGCGCGCCTCGCGCCGCACCACGCCGAGCGCCAGCGCGATGTCGCCGAGATGGCCGAAGCCCTCGCCGGGAAAGGAGAGCACGTTGGTCGGCTTGACCTTGCCGCGGTGCTGGCCGTTCAGGCGCTTCACCGCGCGGTCGTCGGTCAGCAGGACAGTCATGCCGCCGGCGGGGGCGCCGATCGGGGCATTGTCGAGCGGGAAGCCGTCGCTGAGCATCTCGGCCCAGGCGGCTTCGGCGGCGCGGCGCGCCAGTGCCTCGGCGCGCGGCACCGCCGCGCGCCATGCCGGGGCGTCGATGACAACGACAACCTCCGGCGTGGGATGCCCGACCGCGTCACGGCGGCCGGGCGGCAGACTTCCCGGTTCCATCACTCTCCTTCCTGCCGCACGGGAGGAGTCCCGTCACGGCGCCGTCCGCCCGCGCCGCCCATCCTGGCGGCGGGGCCCCCGGCCGATTGATCGGCACGGTTATACGCGGCGACGATGCGCGCCACCAGCGGATGCCGCACCACATCGGCCTCGGCGAAGCGCGAGACGCCGATGCCCTCCACCCCGTCGAGGATGGCGAGGGCCTCCACCAGCCCGGATTTCTGGCCGGGCGGCAGGTCGGCCTGGGTCGGGTCGCCGGTGATCACCATGCGCGTGCCATCGCCCATGCGGGTGAGGAACATCTTGATCTGCGCCGGCGTGGTGTTCTGCGCCTCGTCCAGGATCGCGTAGCAATGCGCCAGCGTCCGGCCGCGCATGAAGGCCAGCGGCGCGATCTCGATCTCGCCCGAGGTGATGCGGCGCTGCACCTGGTCGGCCGGCATCATGTCGTGCAGCGCGTCGTAGAGCGGGCGGAGATAGGGATCGACCTTCTCCTTCATGTCGCCGGGCAGGAAGCCCAGCCGCTCGCCTGCCTCGACGGCCGGGCGCGAGAGCACGATGCGGTCCACCCGCCCGGCCAGCAACAGCGCCACGCCCTGGGCCACCGCGAGATAGGTCTTGCCGGTGCCGGCGGGGCCGATGCCGAAGACCATGTCCTGCCGGGCCAGCTGGTCCATGTAGGCGGCCTGGGCGTGGCTGCGCGGCGCGATGGCGCCCTTGCGGGTGCGGATCGCCGGCAGGTCGGCCAGCGGCAGGCGTGGCTCGTCCCCGGAGGGCGCCTGCGGGACGCCTTCCGCCAGGCGGAGCGCCGCCTCCACCTCGGCCATGCCGACCGATTCGCCCCGCTCCAGCCGCATCCACAGGCTCCGCAATGCCGCCTCCGCGATGGCCGTGGCCTCGGCGGAGCCGATGATCGAGAGCCGGTTGCCCCTGCTGGCCAGCCTTATCCCCAACCGCTGCTCGATGCGGGCCAGATGGCGGTCGTGCTCGCCGAAGAGCAACGGCAGCAGCGCGTTGTCCTCGAACTGCAGCGTGACGGTCCGGGCGTCGGAGACGGTGTCAGCCATGGCCGGCCGGCTCAGGCTGCGGGCATCGGCGCGCAGCGCGATGGAGGTGGTGTTGCTCAAGCGCAGGCGAGCTCCTTCTCGTCGAGCAAGGTTGCGGAGAGAGAGTTGGGGTGCGCGGCGGTGATTCGCACCCTCACCACCTGTCCCGCGAGGCTTTCCAGGCCGATCGCATGGATGGGTTGCAGCCAGGGCGTGCGTCCGGCCACCTGGCCGGGGTGGCGCCCGGCGCCGGTCATCAGCACGTCGCACTCACGGCCGACGCAGGCGCGGTTGAAATCGTCCTGCTGGCGGCGGAGCAGGGCCTGCAGCTCCTGCAGCCGCTCGTCCTTCACCGCCTCGGCCACCTGGAAGGGCTGGCCGGCGGCGGGGGTGCCGGGGCGGGGCGAGTACTTGAAGCTGTAGGCCAGGGCGAAACCGACCTTCTCCACCAGCCGCATCGTCGCGGCATGGTCCTCGGCGGTCTCGCCGGGATGGCCCACGATGAAGTCGGAGGAGAGCGCCAGATCCGGCCGCGCCTCCCGCAGCTTGTCGGCCAGCCGGTAGAACAGCTCCGCCTTGTGGCCGCGGTTCATCGCCGCCAGCACCTTGTCCGAGCCGCTCTGCACGGGCAGGTGCAGGAAGGGCATGAGCTGCGGCACGGCGCCATGCGCGCGGATGAGGTCGTCATCCATGTCGCGCGGGTGGCTGGTGGTGTAGCGGATGCGCGCCAGCCCCTCGACCTCGGCCAGGGCGTAGAGCAGCCGCGCCAGCCCCCAGGTCGAGCCATCCGGCGCCTCGCCGTGCCAGGCGTTCACGTTCTGGCCGAGCAGGGCGATCTCCCGTGCGCCGCCTGCCACCAGCCGCTTCGCCTCGGCGATGATGGCGGCGGCCGGCCGGCTGAACTCCGCCCCGCGCGTGTAGGGCACCACGCAGAAGGAGCAGAACTTGTCGCAGCCTTCCTGGATGGTCAGGAAGGCGACCGGCCCCTGCTGCCCCCGGGCGTCCGGCAGGTGGTCGAACTTCTGCTCGACGGGGAAGTCCGTCTCGATCTGGGCGCCGGCGGCACGGCTGGCGCGGGCCACCATCTCCGGCAGGCGGTGATAGGTCTGCGGGCCGAGCACCAGGTCCACCCAGGGGGCGCGGGCGGTGATCTCGGCGCCCTCGGCCTGGGCGACGCAGCCGGCGACGGCCAGCACCATCTTCTGCCCCGCCGCTTCCTTCTCCTGCTTCAGCAGGCGCAGCCGCCCGAGGTCGGAGAACACCTTCTCCGAGGCCTTCTCGCGGATGTGGCAGGTGTTGAGGATGACCATGTCGGCCTCCTCCGGCGTCTCGGCGGGGCCATAGCCGAGCGGGGCCAGGACGTCGGCCATGCGGCCGCTGTCATAGACGTTCATCTGGCAGCCCCAGGTGCGGATGTAGAGCCGCTTGCGGGGCATGGCGGCGGCGCCGGAAGGCGCGGTCGGCGAGGCTGCGGACATGAAGGCGGAGGATCTCCAGGGCGGCGGCGATGCCGGAAGAATGGCCCGGCCGGGCGCCACAAAGGCCGCATCCGCCGGGTCCGCCCCGGATGAGGGGGGCGGCGGCGTGGATGTGCGGGGCCGGGGGCCGCCGGTCAAGCGATCTGCCCCCCGGCACCCGCAGATTCGGCGGGCGCGCCTGGGCTCCTCATGCCAGCCCAGAGTGTGGATTGCCGCTGGCCGGGTCAAGGCAAACCCACCTGGACGGAGATGACGATTTGAGAAACGCCCGCTCTGCCGCGGCCAACCCCGACAGGCGCGGCGGCTCGGCGGAGAAGGCCTGCGCCGCCCGCGCGGAGCCGCGCGCCGGCAGCGCCGCGCCCGCCGCACCCCCGCCGTGCGCCTGCCGCGCTCGACAGCGGCCCTCCTGCCCACCCATATCCCGGGCCGATGACCGAGCCGCTCGCCCTCTATGTGCACTGGCCCTTCTGCACGGCCAAATGCCCCTATTGCGACTTCAACAGCCATGTGCGCGAGCGCGTGGACGCCGCCCGCTTCGGCGCCGCGCTGCGCCGCGAACTGGCCTTCGAGGCCGCGCGGCTGGAGGCGGAAGGGCAGGGGCGGCGGAAGCTCGCCTCGATCTTCTTCGGCGGCGGGACGCCGAGCCTGATGCCGCCCGCGGTGGTGGCGGACATCATCGCCGACGCCACCCGCCTTTTCGACCCCCTGCCGGACATCGAGATCACGCTGGAGGCCAACCCCACCAGCGTCGAGGTGGCGCGGCTGGCCGAGGTTCGCGCCGCCGGGGTGAACCGCGCCAGCCTCGGCGTGCAGTCGCTCGATGCGGAGGCGCTGCGCTTCCTCGGCCGCCGGCATGACGTGCCGCAGGCCCTCGCCGCGCTGGAGGCGGCGCGGTCGCTCTTCCCGCGCCTGTCCTTCGACCTGATCTATGCCCGCCCCGGCCAGCAGGAGGCCGCCTGGCGCGCCGAGCTGCGGCAGGCCCTGGCGCTGGCCGCCGACCACCTCTCGCTCTACCAGCTCACCATCGAGCCCGGCACGCGCTTCGCCACCGAATACGCCCGCGGCGCCTTCGCCCTGCCGGACGACGAGGCCGCCGCCGCGCTCTACTTCGCCACCGGCGATGAGGCCGCCCGCTTCGGCCTGCTGCCCTACGAGGTCTCGAACTACGCGAAGCCGGGGGCCGAGAGCCGGCACAACCTCGCCTACTGGCGCTATGGCGACACCATCGGCATCGGCGCCGGGGCGCATCAGCGCCTGCTGCTGAAGGAAGGACTGGTCGCCGCCCGCCGTCATCGCGGCCCGGAGGAATGGCTGGCCCGTGTCGAGGCCGAGGGCCATGCCATCACCGGCACCGAAACCCTGGGCCCGACCGACCGTGCCCGGGAGGCCCTGCTGATGGGGCTGCGCCTCAGCGAGGGCGTCCATCCCGACCGCCTGCTGGCCCGCACCGGCGTTGCGCTTGCCGATGCGGTGGACCCGGCCATTCTCGCCGCCTGCCTGGACGAGGATTACCTGCGCTGGACGCCCGAAGGCACGCTCGCCACGACCTGGGAGGGGCGCCTGCGGCTCGACCTGTTGCTGCCCTCACTGCTGCGGTGAGGGGATAGAAAAAGCCGGGGGAAGGAATTCCCCCGGACCCCCATCTTCTTTCTGTCCGCTGGGCGATCAAAAAAACCCGAAGAGAAAAGAAGGGGGCCTGGGGGAATTCATTCCCCCAGCCTTCCTTGCCGGATGCCGGATCAAGAACATATACGGAACATAAGCACTCTCCGGACCTCAGGCATGGATCTGCGCGCCAAACTCGCCCTGCTGGCCGACGCCGCCAAGTACGATGCCTCCTGCGCCTCCTCCGGAACGGAGAAGCGGGATTCCCGCGTCGGCGGCCTCGGCAGCACGGAGGGGATGGGCATCTGCCATGCCTATGCGCCGGATGGCCGCTGCGTCTCGCTGCTGAAGGTGCTGCTGACCAATTCCTGCATCTTCGATTGCGCCTATTGCATCAACCGCAAGTCCTCCGATGTGCGGCGCGCCCGCTTTACCGTTGAGGAACTGGTGAAGCTGACGATCTCCTTCTATCGCCGCAACTACATCGAGGGGCTGTTCCTCTCCTCCGGCATCATCCGCAATTCCGACTACACGATGGAGCAGCTGATCCGCGTTGCCCGCACGCTGCGCGAGGCGCATGGCTTCCTCGGCTACATCCACCTCAAGACCATCCCCGACGCCGCGCCGGAACTGCTGGCCGAGGCGGGGCGCTGGGCCGACCGGCTCTCGATCAACATCGAGCTGCCGCAGGCGCGCAGCCTGAAGGAGCTGGCGCCGGAGAAGGACCTGGATGGCATCCACGGCGCCATGGGCGACCTCTCCGGCCATATCGCCGAGGCGAAGGAGGCCGCCCGCACCCCCACCCGCGCCGCGCCGCCACGCTTCGCGCCCGCCGGGCAGTCCACCCAGATGATCATTGGCGCCGACGACAGCGACGACCGCCACATTCTCGGCACCAGCGACGCGCTCTACAAGAAATTCGGCCTGAAGCGGGTCTATTACTCCGGCTTCTCGCCGATCCCCGACGCTTCGGCGAAGCTGCCGCCCGCGCCGCCGCCGCTGCTGCGCGAGCACCGGCTCTACCAGGCCGACTGGCTGCTGCGCTTCTACGGCTTCGGGACGCAGGAGATCCTCTCCGGCGGGGAAGGGGGCATGCTCGACCTGGAACTGGACCCCAAGCTGGCCTGGGCGCTGAAGCACCGCGCGCTCTTCCCGCTCGACCTGAACCGCGCCTCGCGCGAGGCGCTGCTGCGGGTGCCCGGGCTCGGCGCGCGCAATGTGGAGCGCATCCTGGCGGCGCGGCGGCATTCCTCCGTCCGGCTGGCCGACCTGGCGCGGCTGCGGGTGCCGCTGAAGAAAATCTCCCCCTTCATCCTGGCGCCGGACCATCGCCCGGGGCGCAGCCAGCTCGATTCCGCCGGGCTGCGGCGGCAGCTCCTGGCGCCCAGCGCCTTCGCCCAGGCCGCGAAGCCGCGACAACTGGCGCTCGATGTATAGCGTCACGCTGGACAGCCCGGCCGACTTCGCCGGCTGGCGGGAGGCCGCGCGCGGCCTGCTGGCGGCCGGCATTCCCCCGGAGGACGTCTCCTGGCACAGCCCGGCCGAGCCGCCCGGCCTTTTCGCCGGCCCCCGGCCGCCCGATGGCCTCGGCCAGGGCGCCATCCCCCCCGTGCCGCGCGACTTCCTCGACATGGCCGAGCGCGCCGCCCGGCACCGCGATGCTGAGCGTTTCGCGCTGCTCTACGGCCTGCTCTGGGATGCCCGCGACACTCCCGGCCTGCTGCGCACCCCGACCGAGCCGCGCATGGCCCGGCTGGAGGCCATGGCCCGCGCGGTGAAGCGCGATGCCCACAAGATGCACGCCTTCCTCCGCTTCCGGGAGGTTGAGACGGCGGCGGGGCCACGCTCTGTCGCCTGGTTCGAGCCGGAACACCACATCCTCGAGGCCGAGGCGGGCTTCTTCCAGCGCCGTTTCGCCGCCCTGCGCTGGTCCATCCTGACGCCGCGCCGCTGCGCCCACTGGGATGGCGCGGAACTCCGCTTCACCGCGGGTGCCCGCCGCGCCGACGCTCCCGCCGACGATGCGGCCGAGGACCTCTGGCGCACCTATTTCGCCAGCATCTTCAACCCCGCCCGCCTGAAGCCCGATGCCATGCGCGCCGAGATGCCGAAGAAGTACTGGAAGAACCTGCCCGAGGCCCGGATCATCCCCGCGCTGATGCAGGGCGCCTCCGGCCGGGTGCGCGCCATGCTCGGCCGGGATCTGGCGCCGCAACCGTTTTCCCCGGGGCCGCGGCGCCAATCCAAGGCCTGATCCACCCACCCCGGAGGGAACCATGGCGCCTTCGCTGCTGCTCGCCTTACGATCCATGGCCTACAACAATGCCTGGGCCAACCACCGCCTGCTGACCGCCTGCGCCGGCCTCACCCAGGCGGAGTTCGAGGCGCTGCGCACCGGCTTCTTCCCCTCGGTCCAGGCCACGCTGAACCACCTCCTGGTCATCGACCGCTTCTATGTGGACGCGCTGGAAGGCGGCACGCTTGGCCCCGCCGCCTGGGCGGAGCGCATCCCCTGCCCGACCGTTGCGGAGCTGCACTCCGCCCAGGCCGGAATGGACCGCCGCCTCATCGCCTGGTGCGAGGCGATGGACGAGGCCACGCCCGGCCGCATCATTGAGATCCACCGTGCCGGCCGCATCCAGCGCGAGCGCGCCGACCGGCTGCTGCTGCATCTGTTCCAGCACCAGGTCCACCATCGCGGGCAGGCGCATGCCATGCTCAGCAGCACCTCGGTCGCGCCGCCACAGCTCGATGAGTTCTACGCCGAGGGCGAGGCACCCCTGCGCGCGGGGGAGTTCGCGGAGCTCGGCTGGACGGAAGCGACGATCTGGGGATGAAAAAGTCCGGGGGAAGGAATTCCCCCGGACCCCCATCTTTTTTCTGCGGGTTTCCCAGCGCGGGCGGGAGGCGCGGCGCCAGACCGACAAAAAGAAGAAGGGTCAAACCTGTAGGTTTGACCGGGGAATTCATTCCCCCGACCTTTTCCTTATTCCGCCGGCAGCCAGACCTTGAAGGTCGCGCCCATCCCTTCCTGGCTCTCGATGAGCAACTGCCCGCGGTGGCGGTTGACGATGTGCTTGACGATCGCAAGCCCCAGCCCGGTGCCGCCCGCCTGCCGGGAGCGGCCCTTGTCCACGCGGTAGAAGCGCTCGGTCAGCCGGGGGATGTGCTCGCGGGGGATGCCGGGGCCGTCATCCGTCACGCTCAGCGTTGCGCCGGGGCGGGCGCCGGGGGTGCGCTCCACCGCCAGCTTCACCTCGCCGCCCGGGTTGCCGTGCCGCACGGCGTTCTCCAGCAGGTTGCGCAGCACCTGGGCGAGCTGCTCGGCATCCGCCGGCGCGGCGACCGCCGCCTCGTCCAGCGCCAGGGTCAGCCTGACCGAGCGGCTGGCCAGGATCGGCTCCATCGCCTCCGCCTCGCTGCGCGCCAGCTCGGCGAGCGGCACGCGGCCGGTCGGCGGCTGGTGCTCGGCCAGCTCGATGCGGGAGAGGCCGAGCAGATCGTCGATCAGCCGCCGCATCCGCTCCGACTGCTCGGCCATGATGCCGAGGAAGCGCGCGCGCGCCTCCGGGTCGTTCTCCGCCGGGCCACGCAGCGTCTCGATGAAGCCCATCAGGCTGGCCAGCGGGGTGCGCAGCTCGTGGCTGGCATTGGCCACGAAGTCGGCGCGCATCCGCTCCACCGCGCGCTCCCGCGTGCGGTCGGAGAGCTGCACGATCAGCCGCCCGCCATCCGCCAGCGGCGGATCGAGCGGGATCACCTGAACCGCCAGCTCGCGCGGCACCGGCACCGGCAGCACCAGGTCCACCGTCTGCCGCGTCCCCTCGGCCAGGGTGCGATCCACCGCCCCGGCCAGGGCGGGGTGGCGCAGCGCCGCGGCGGTGTCGCCGGCCAGCGGCCCCACCTCGGCGGCCCGCACGCCGAACAGCGCCCGCGCGGCGGCATTGGCGCGCAGCGCCGAGCGATCCGCCCCGAGCACCAGCAGCGGGTCAGGCAGGCTTTCCAGGATGGCGGCATCCGCCCGGCGCATCCGCCCGAGCAGTTCGCCACGCTCGGCGAGGCTGCGGGCGAGCCGGGCAACCCCCTCCGAGATCTCCGCCAGGGCAGGCAGCAGGGGCGGGGGCAGGGGCACCGGCCAGGCGGCCTCGCCTTCGGCGGCGCTGCGGAGCACGGCGGCCAGCAGGCCGAGGCCGCCAAGCCAGAGCCGCGCGACCGTCAGTGCCGCCGCCGCCGTGGCCGCCATGCTGAGCAGCGCCGGCACGGGCTCGGCCTGCCCGCTCAGCGCCAGCAGCGCGAAAAGCATGAACGGCACGCCGCCGATCAGCGCGGCCGATGCCAGCCAGCGGCGCAGCGCCGGCCTCTCCTGTTGCATCCACCCCTCCGCGATGGGCCTCGCCCTGCAGGACGCCGGCTCAGTAGCCGAGTTCGCCGGGCAGTTCCGCAGGGGCGACGGGAGCGGCCGGCGCACCGGGCGAGAGCGCATAGACGGCCAGCGCGCGCTGCACCCTGCCGCCCGGGTTCAGCCGCAGCGCGCCATCGGCGCCCAGCACGATCTCGCCCACCGGCATGCGCGGCATGCCGCCCGCGGCGGCCTCGCGCATGGCGCGGGCGGCGAGCGCGGCGGCGTCATAGGCGACGCCCGCGACGCGCGCCGGTTTCTCCCCGAAGGCGGCCTGGTAGCGGCTCTCGAACTGGTTGTGCGCCGCAGGATCGGGGCCGGGGAACCAGGCGCCGGCCAGCGCCGGCTGCTGCGTCAGCCCCTCGTCATAGGCCCAGACCGCGAGGCCGGCGAGGCGCAGCGGCGGCACCGCGGCGCCGGCGCCGGTCAGCCCGCCCACGAAGTCGCGCGCCCGCGCGCCACTCTCGCCCAGCAGCAGCATCTCCACGCCGGAGCCGGGGGGCGCGTCGGGCGCCGCATCGGGGGCGGGGGCGATGCGCGGCGCCATGTCGCGCGCCGCGAGCGAAGGCGCGGCGGCCGCGGGGTAGAGTTCCACCACGGGGGCGGGCAGGCCGAGATCCTGCGCCGCGCCGCGCAGCGCGGCGGCCATCTGCCGGCCCAGCGCGCCGTCCGGCGCGGCGAGGCCGAAGCGCCGCACGCCCTGGCCCTGCGCGGCGGCCACCACGCGGCGCACCTGCTGCTCGGGCGTCAGGCCCAGCGGCCAGACCTCCGGGCCCGCCTGGTTGGCATCGTTGGTGAAGGGCAGCACCGGCACGCCGGCGCTGCGGGCGGCGCCGGCCACGGCGGCCGTCTCCTGCGCCGTCAGCGGCCCGACCAGGATGCGCGCCCCCTCGGACATGGCGGCCCGGGCGGCGGCGGCGGCGCCGGCCGGGGTGCCGCCGGTGTCACGCGGCAGGAACTCGAAGCCCGGCCCGCCCTGCTCGAACAGGGCGAGCTGCGCCGCGTTCAGCAGCGGCTGGCCCAGCGCGGCGTTCGGTCCGGAGAGCGGCAGCAGCAGAGCCACCTTCTCGCGCGCCGGCTGCGGCGGCAAGGCGGGGGCGCCGGCCTGCGGGGCAGGGGGGTAGGCGGTCCCCGGGACTTGCGGCGCGCAGGCCGCGAGGCCCACAACGGCGCCGAGCAGCATGGCCGCCATCAGGCCGCGCCGGGACGAGGGGAGGGCCGATGCAGCCGCCTTTGCAGCAGGACGAGAACGGGACCACGGAAGCAGCAAATGAAACCTCCCCTCCCCCGGGCAGCAGGCCGGGGCTGACACTGGTGGCGACGCCGATCGGCAATCTCGGCGACCTCGCGCCCCGCGCCCTGGCCACGCTGCGCGCGGCCGACGCGGTGCTCTGCGAGGATACCAGGGTAACAGCCCCGCTGCTGGCGCGACATGGCGTTTCCACGAAGCTGCTGCCGCTGCACGAACACAACGAGGAGGCCGCGACCCCGCGCCTCGTGGCGCGCATGGCTGCCGGTGAACGCCTCGCCCTGGTTTCGGATGCGGGCACGCCGCTGATGAGCGATCCGGGCTACCAGCTGGTGCGCGCCGCCATCGCCGAGGGCATCGCGGTCTCCGCCGTGCCCGGGCCGAACGCGGCGGTGATGGCGCTGACCCTCTCCGGCCTGCCGCCGCATCCCTTCCTGTTCCAGGGCTTCCTGCCGCCGCGCGAGGCCGCCCGCGCCGCCGCGCTGGCGAAGCTGCGCGCCGCCGAGCGGGCCGGTCTCGCCGCCACGCTGATCTTCTACGAGGCGCCGCACCGGCTGGCGGAGACGCTGGGCACCATGGCCACGGCGCTCGGCCCGCGCCCCGCCGCGGTGGCGCGCGAGCTGACCAAGCGCTTCGAGGAAGTGCGGCGCGGCACGCTGGCGGAGCTGGCGGCGCACTACCAGGCGAGCCCGGCGCGCGGCGAGATCGTGCTGGTGGTCGGCCCGGCGGGAGAGGAGCAGCCGGAGGCCGAGGCGACGCTGGATGCGCGGCTGCGCGCCGCACTGGCGGCCGGCGAGAGCCTGCGCGACGCCGCCGCCCTGGTCGCCACCGCCACCGGCCTGCCGCGCAAGCAGGTCTATGCCCGGGCGCTGCAGCTGCGCGAGGACGAATGAAGTTGCCCCGCGCGGGGCGCTTCTCTACCTAGGCCTTGGGCAGGCGGGACGACCACCGGCCGCTGAGCAACGGGGAGAGCGGGACCGGCATGGCGGAAGCCGCGCACATCATCGACGCGCCGATCATCATCTTTGCCTTCGATCGGCCGAACTATCTGCAGCGCTTCTGCGCCTCTTTGAAAGGGCAGCAGGGCGTCGCCCTGGACGAGCGGCGCATCTATCTCCTGCAGGACGGGCCGGTCTCGCGCCGCTCCGGCGTGCGCTACGCCGAGGATGCGGCGATGGCCGAGAGCGTCACCGTCTTCCGCGCCGCCTTCCCCCAGGGGCAGGTGCTGGCCAGCGCGGAGAATCTCGGCATCGCCCTCAACATCCGCCGCGGCGAGGCGCATGCCTTCGAGGCGCTCGGCGCGGAGATCGCCTATTTCTTCGAGGACGACCTGGAACTCGGCCCCGCCTATCTGCTGATGATGGAGCGGCTGCGGGCGGCCTTCGCGCCCTTCCCCGAGGTCGGCTACTTCGCCGCCTATGGCGACCACCGCGCCACGCCGGACCCGAACCGGGTGCGCCTCGTGCCGCTTGACCACCACTGGGGCTTCGCGCTGCGGCGGGACGCCTGGCAGCGCATCCAGGACTGGCTCAGGCCCTATTTCGCCATCCTGGAGAAGACCGACTACGCCAACCGCGATCACCTGGCGGTCTACCGCTTCCTGGAGGGCCAGGAGATGGCGATCGACAAATCCTCGCAGGACGCGCTGAAGGCGGTGGCCTGCGCGCAGCTCGGCATCGCCCGGGCGATGACGGACATGTGCTTCGCCCGCTACATCGGCGAGAAGGGCGCCTCCTTCAGCGAGCGCCGCTTCCGCGAGATGGGCTATGACCGGATGGCGGCGGTGGAACGTGGCGACCTGCCGCTCGAACCGCCGAGCGTCGAGCGCGTCACCGCCATCCTGCGGCGGCAGCAGGAGCATTTCCGCCGCTTCCGGGCACAGGAGTTCGACGGCTTCCTGCAGCGCTATTCCGCCCGCCACTGGAGCCCGGACCGGCTGGCGACGCGCGAGGATATCGACCAGCTCTACCGCCTGCTGCTCGACCGCCTGCCGGAGGGCGAGCACATCTACGAGCAGTATGTCGGCCGCAGCCCGGTGCGGCAGCTGCGCAACATCATGCTGAACAGCCGCGAGTATCGCGGGCGCAACTTCCGCGAATAGGGGAGGAGCGGGCGCCGCCGGGCGGCTTTTTTGCCCGGCGATGCCCCCCCCTTGCGCGCCACCGGTGCTACAGTTCCGCCGCAGAATGACCGATTCAGACCTCCTCGACCTCGCCGCCCGGCTCGCGCAGCGCGCCGCCGCAGCCATCCTCACCGTGCGCGACGCCGGCTTCGCGGTGGAGCACAAGGACGACATGAGTCCCGTGACCGCCGCCGACCGGCTGGCCGAGGCGATCATCACCGAGGGCCTGCGCGAGGCCACGCCGGACATCCCGGTGGTGGCGGAGGAGGAGGTCTCGGGCGGCGCGCTGCTCGCGGCCACCCGGCGCTACTGGCTGGTGGACCCGCTGGACGGCACGCGCGAATTCGCCGCCGGCCGGCCCGAGTTCACCGTCAATATCGGCCTGATCGAGGAGGGGCGGCCGAAGCTCGGCGCCGTCGCCATCCCCGCCACCGGGGAGCTGTTCACCGGCATCGTCGGGGAGGGCGCCTGGAAGGAGGATGCCGGCGGCCGGCGCCCCATCCGGGCACGGCGGGTGCCGGAGGAGGGCCTCGTGGTCATGGCCAGCCGCCACTACAAGGACGACCCGCGCCTGCCGCGCTTCCTGGAGGGCAGGCGGGTGCAGCGCATCGTCAACATGGGCTCGGCGGTGAAGTTCTGCCGGCTGGCCGAGGGCACGGGCGACCTCTACCCGCGCTTCGGCCGCACCATGGAATGGGACACGGCCGCGCCCGAGGCCGTGCTGCTGGCCGCCGGCGGCCGCTGCACCGATTTCGGCGGTGCGCCGCTGGCCTATGGCAAGCCGGGCTGGGAGAACCCGCCCTTCCTCTGCCAGGGGGCGGAAAGTCCGGGGGCGGAAGGCCAGGGGGCGGAATGACGGAACGGCTGACGCCTGAACAACTGCCGCGCGCCGCCGCGCTGCTGCGGGCCGGCGGGCTGGTCGCCTTCCCGACCGAGACGGTCTATGGCCTGGGCGCCGATGCCGGCCATGCCGCGGCGGTGGCGCGCATCTACGCCGCCAAGGGCCGGCCGCGCTTCAACCCGCTGATCAGCCATTTCGCCGAGGCCGGGGCCGCCTTCGCCGAGGTGGTGGCGGATGAGCGCGCGCGCCTGCTGGCGGAGCGTTTCTGGCCGGGACCGCTGACCCTGGTGCTGCCCCGCGCGAAGGCCAGCCGTATCGACCTGCTGACCGGCGCCGGCCTGTCCTCGCTCGCCGTGCGGGTGCCGGCGCATCCGCTGGCGCGGGCGCTGCTGCGGGAGGCCGGGATACCGCTTGCCGCGCCCTCCGCCAACCGCTCCGGTTCGGTCTCCCCCACCACCGCGGCGCATGTCCTGGAGGGGCTGGACGGACGGATCGACGCCGTGCTCGACGGCGGCGCCTGCCCGGTGGGGCTGGAGAGCACGGTGCTTGACCTCACCGGCCCCATGCCGCTGCTGCTGCGCCCCGGCGGCGTGCCGGAGGAGGCGCTGGCGGCGCTGCTCGGCCCGGTCGGCCGGCCCGGCGCCGTGACGGAAGGCGAGGGCGGGCTGAAGGCGCCGGGCATGATGTCCTCGCACTACGCCCCGGGCCTGCCGCTGCGGCTCGACGCCACGGCGGTCGGGCCGCAGGAGGCGCTGCTGGCCTTCGGGCCGCCGCTGCCCGGTGCCGGTGCCATCTGGCAGCTCAGCGCGGGGCGCGACCCGGTGGAGGCGGCCGCCCGCCTCTTCGCCGGGCTGCGCTGGCTCGACGAGGAGGGGCGGCGTCTCGGCCTTTCGGGCATCGCCGCCATGCCGGTGCCGCCCCAGGGGCTGGGCGCCGCGATCAACGACCGGCTGGCCCGTGCCGCGGCGCCCCGTCCGGCGGCTTGACGCGCCGCCGCCCCGCCGGATATCGCCGCAGTTGACGAGCAGGGGGGCACCTCCGCACCGCCGATGGAACCATCGCCGCCGCCGCCGCCGCTGACGACGCCGATCGTCATCTACGCCTTCAACCGGCCGGAATACCTGGAGCGCCTGTGCCTCTCCCTGCGGGCGCAGCAGGGCGTGACGCTCGACGAGACGAAGGTGCACCTGCTGCAGGATGGCGCCGTCTCGTCCCGCTCCGCGGTGCGCTTCGCCGAGGACGCGGCAATCGCGGCCAATATCGCCGCCTTCCACCGTGTCTTCCCGGGCGGCCAGGTGCATGCCGCGCCGGAGAATCTCGGCATCGCGCTGAACCTGCAGCGTGGCGAATCCCTGGTCTTCGAGACGCTGAAGGCGGAGGTGGGCTATTTCTTCGAGGAGGATCTCGAACTCGGTCCCTTCTATCTCGCCATGCTGGAGGCGATCCGCGCGCAACTGCCGCAGCATCCCCGCCTCGGCTACTTCGCCGCCTATGGCAATCACCGCGCCCCCGGCGACCCGCAGCGGCCCGGCTTCATCCCGCTGGAGCACCATTGGGGCTTCGGCCTGACGCGGCGCTGCTGGCAGGCGATGCAGCCCTGGCTCGCCCCCTTCCGGCAGATCTGGCGGGAGAGCGACTATCAGGCGCGCCCGCATCTGCGGCTGGTCGAGGCCTATCTGGACAAGGCGGTGGCCAGCACCCAGTCCTCGCAGGACGTCGCCAAGACCATGGCCTGCGCGGATCTCGGCTTCGGTCGCGTCAACACCGATGTCTGCTATGCCCGCTACATCGGCAAGCAGGGGCAGTCCTTCAGCGCGGCGAGCTTCGCCCGGCATGGCTTCGAGGGCACCGAGGTCGCCACCGCCTTGCCGCCCGAGCCGCCGCGGCTGACCCCGGAGCTGCTCGAAGGCTTCATCCAGGCCAAGCGCGCCCATCACGCGCGGATCCGGCAGGAGCAGCTGGAGCCGCATCTCGTCGAGATGCGCAGGCGCCTGTTCAACCCGGACCGGATGGCGACACGGCAGGACATCGAGGAGATCTGGCGCGTGCTGATGGACCGCCTGCCGGACGACGAGGGCTATTACCAGCGCAATGTCGGCCAGCGCACGGTGCGGCAGATCCGCAGCAGCCTGCTGCGCGGGCGCGAGGCGCGGGCCAAGAGCTTCTTCCTCAAAGTGCCGTGAGAGGTCTGGGCGCGGCATGGCGGCCGCGCCATGCTGACGCTTCGCCCGCCGCCGCGCGGGCCTTGCAGGCGGTTTCCCATGCGCCTTGCCGCTCGCCGGCTGCCCTGCCGCCACCTCGTGACGCTGGCGCTGCTGCTCGCGGCGGGCTGCGCGGAGCCTTCGCCGCAGCGCGCCAGCCTGGCCGGGCTGCGCGCCGGGCTGGCGCCGGACTGCGTTTCGACCGGCGCGGCCGTCTATATCGGGCAGCGCCGCTTCCTCACCGCGGCGCATCTGGTGGATGGCACCCAGCCGCTGCTGCATGGCTGCGCCGGCGGCGCCGCGCCACCCTGGATCCGCCTCGGCGGCCATGACTGGCCGGCCGAGCTGATGCGCAGCGGGCAGGCCGACCTGTGGGCCGGCACCGGCACTTTCTATGTCGGCGGGCGGGACGTGGCGCTGCTGCGGGTCGCGGCCCCGCCGCCCGGCCTGCCGGCCCTGTCTCTCTGCCCCGCGGGCCCGCGCCCCGGTGCGCGGGTCCGGGTGGTGACGCCGCGCCGCGACGCCCCTGGCGAGATCACGGCGCTGGCACGGGAGGCCGACCCACTGCACGGCGGCTATGCCGAGATCTCGCTGCGGCTGGAGCCGGGCGAATCGGGCGGGGCGGTGATCGACGCGCGGCAATCCTGCCTGATGGGGCTGGTCAGCCATCGCGAGGAGACCGCGGGGCGGGAGCATACCCGCATCGTGCCCGCGCCCGTGCTGCGCGCCTTTCTGGGCGAGTAGAAGATCGGGGGAAGGAATTCCTCCGGGCAATCCTGCAGGTTTGCCCCACCTTCTTTTTGCCCGCTCGGAACTGCGCCAGCCGCCAGCGCAGGAAACACGAAGAGAAAAGAAGGGGGTCTGGGGGAATCCACTCCCCAGCCTTCCCTTCAGCCCGCCGGGGTGGCGGCCCGGCCCGGCGGGCCCTACATCCTGGGCCAGCCGGGGTTTCCCTTCCGAACCGGCCTGCCATAGGTAATTCGCGCCCGCATGACCCGCCTCGACCGCTACCTGTTCCGCCAGCTCGGCATCGCGCTGCTGGCCGTCACCGTGGGGCTGGCCGCCCTGATCTGGCTGACCCAGAGCCTGCGCTTCATCGAGCTGGTGCTGGACCGGGGCCTTTCGCTCGCCGTCTTCATCGAGCTGACCGGGCTGCTGCTGCCGAGCTTCTTCGCGGTGATCCTGCCGATCACCACCTTCATCGTGACGCTGTTCACCTATGTGCGGCTGAACGCCGACCGCGAGCTGGTGGTGATGCGCGCCACCGGCCTGTCGGACTGGCGGCTCTCCCGCCCGGCGCTGCTGCTGGCCGGCATCGCCACCGCGGCGGGCCTTGCGCTGCAGCTCTGGCTGGTGCCGGTGAGCCATGCCGCCTTCCGCACCTGGCAATACGAGATCCGCAACGAGATGGCGGCGATCCTGCTGCAGGAGGGCGTGTTCAGCAGCCTGGGCGACGAGCTGACGGTCTATGCCCGCCGCCGCAACCCGGATGGCACGCTGCGCGGCATCATGGTGCACGACACGCGCGAGCCGGGCGCGCCGGTGACCATCATGGCGGAGGAGGGGCGGCTGGTCTCCAGCGCGGACGGCCCGCGCGTGGTGCTGCTGAACGGCGTGCGCCAGCAGCTGGAGCCCGCCACCGCCACACACGGGCCGCGACTCTCGACCCTCTCCTTCGCCGAGAACAGCCTTGACCTCGCCACCACCTCCCGCTCCACCCCCGAGGTGGCGCGCAACCGCGACTCGCGCGAGCGCTACGTCTCCGAGCTGCTCCACCCCGACCCGGCGGAGAACCTGCCGGAGCGCGACATCCGCAAGTTCCGCTCCGAGGCCCATCAGCGCCTGGCCTCGCCCTTCACCGCGCTCTCCTTCGCCATGGTCGGGCTGGCCACGGCGCTGGCCAGCGGCTTCCGCCGCTACGGCGACTGGCGGCCGGCGGTGATCGGCGTCGGGCTGGTGGTGGCGCTGCTGGCGATCGGGCTTTCCGTCGGCAACCTGGCCGCGCGCGACAACCGCTTCATCCCGCTGATCTGGCTGCACGCCATCGGCCCGGCGGTGATCTCGGCCTGGGTGCTCTCGGGCAGCCCCGGCCTGCCGCGCCGCCGCCCCGGCCCAGCGGAGGGCTGAGCCTATGCCGGCCTTCTCCCCCACGCTCTCGCTCTACATCGCCCGGCGCTTCGCCGGCATGGTGCTGGCGATGATAACGGCGCTGACCGCGCTGGTCGCGCTGTTCGACTTCATCGAGCTGCTGCGCCGCGCCGCCACGCGGCCGGATGCGGGCTTCCTGCTGGTCGCCTCCATCGCCTCGCTGCGGCTGCCCTTCATGATCATGCAGATCCTGCCCTTCGCCATCCTGCTGGGCGGGATCCTCGCCTTCTGGCGCCTGTCGCGCGCCTCGGAGCTGGTGGTGGCGCGCGCCGCCGGCATCTCCGCCTGGAGCTTCCTGCTGGGGCCGGTCTTCGTCGCGGTCTGCCTGGGCGGGCTGGCCACCACGGTGCTCTCGCCGCTCTCCGCCGCCATGCTCTCGCGCGCCGAGCGGCTGGACGCCACCTACCTGCGCAACACCGCCGGCCTCAGCACGCTGGCCGGCGGGCGGCTCTGGCTGCGCCAGGCCGACACCAGCCTGGAGCCCGGCGGCGTGGCCATCATGGCGGGCGTGCCGGAGGTCGGGCCGCAGGGCTTCGTGCTGCGCGACATCTCGCTCTGGCGGCTCTCCGCCGACGACCGGCCGCTGGCGCGGGTGGAGGCGCCGCAGGGCCGCCTGGTGCCGGGCGCCTGGGTGCTGCAGGATGCCGTGACCTTCGGCGCCAATCGCCTGCCCTCGGCGCCCGAGGCGCTGCGCGTGCCGACCGTCCTGACCCCCGACCGCATCGAGGAGAGCTTCGCCAGCCCGGATACGCTCTCCTTCTGGGCGCTGCCGGACTTCATCCAGGTGCTGGAGAGCTCCGGCTTCTCGGCGGTGCGGCACCGGCTGCAGTTCCAGTCGCTGCTGTCGCTGCCGCTGCTGACGGCGGCCATGGCGCTGCTCGCGGCCGGCTTCTCGATGCGCCATGCGCGGCGCGGCGGTGTGGCGCAGATGATGGGCGCCGGCGTCGCCGCCGGCTTCCTGCTCTTCCTGCTGGACAAGGTGGTGGAGGAGTTCGGCCAGGCCGGCACCCTGCCGGTGGTGCTGGCCGCCTGGGTGCCCTCGGTGGCCGGGCTGCTGCTGGCGCTGACCCTGCTGCTCTACGTCGAGGACGGCTGACACGCGCCGCCCTGGCCAAGCCCTCTCGCCGCCGTCCGGGGAAGCGGCTATGCAGGCGGCATGGACCGAGCCATGCGCGACGCCGGAGCAAGCCCGGCTGGGAACAGGAAGGCCGGGCGGTGGCCGCGGCCATGCGGCTGGCGCACCGCGCTGCTGGGCAGCGTCGCGCTGCTTTCGGTGGTGGCGCCGGCCAGCCGGGGCGTGACGCAGCCCGCCGGGGGCGCCTCGGCGCAGCCCATCGCCGCGACGCCTCCCGCCACCCCGCCGGTCCAGCCCGCCGCGACTCCGCCCGCGCCCGGCGCCGCCGCGCCGCAGCAGGACGGCAACAACGCCCCCGTCACCTTCACCGCCGAATCGGTGGAGTACGACCGCGAGCGCAACCTGGTCACCGCCAGCGGCGCGGTGGAGGCCTGGCAGAACGAACGCATCCTGCGCGCCGACCGCTTCACCTTCGACCGCAACACCGGCATCGCCACCGCCGAGGGGCATGTCCAGCTCCTGCAGCCGGACGGGCAGGTGCTGTTCGCCGACCGCGCCGAGCTGACCGGCGACCTGCGCGACGGCGTGCTGGACGGGCTCTCCGCCCGGCTGGCGCAGAACGGGCGCCTGGTGGCCAATGGCGCCCGGCGCACCGGCGGCTCCCTCCTCGACCTCTCGCGGGTGCTCTACTCCTCCTGCGACCTCTGCGCCGAGGACCCGACCGCGCCGCCGCTCTGGGAGCTGCGCGCCCGCTACGCCACGCACGACCAGGAGGAGAAGCGGCTGCGCTACCGCGACGCCTCGCTGCTGCTGGGCGGCGTGCCGGTGCTCTACACGCCCTATCTCTCGCATCCCGACCCCTCGGCGCCGCGCGCCTCCGGCTTCCTGACGCCGACGCTCGGCACCTCGAGCTTCCTCGGCGGCTTCGTGCAGACGCCCTATTACTGGGCGATCGACCCGAGCCAGGACCTGATCCTCTCGCCCACCCTCTCCACCAAGCAGGATCCGGGGCTGGGCTGGGCCTATCGCCGCCGCTTCAACGCCGGCGAGATCTCGGCCACCGGCTCCTTCGGCCAGCGCGACGGGGCCAAGGACGAGGAGGGCTGGGGCGCGCACATCTTCAGCCGGGGCCAGTTCGCGCTCGACGAGCACTGGCGCACCGGCTTCAACTTCAACCGCGCCAGCAGCGAGGCCTATCTGCGCGCCTGGCGCTATCCCTCCCAGCGCACCCTGTCCTCCGACATCTACGCGGAAGGCTTCTGGGGCGCGGAGGGCTATGCCCGCATCGACGCGCGCGGCTACCAGGGCCTCTCCGAGGTGGACGACACCGGGCAGATCCCGCTGGTGCTGCCCAACCTGTACTCCGACTACTGGTGGGGGCGCGACCGCCTCGGCGGCTACTTCACCATGGACGCCAGCGCCTTCGCCCTCTCCCGCAGCGAGGGCACGGACACCCGCCGCCTGGCCTCCCGCCTGCGCTACGAACTGCCGCACGTGGACCGCTGGGGCGAGATCTGGACGGTCCGCATGCAGGCCGACGGCATGGGCTACTGGGCCGACGACCTCGACCTCGCGCCCAACTACGCCAGCCAGGGCTCGGTGGAGGATGCGCGCGGCAATGTCCGGCTGGGCCTGGACTGGCGCCTGCCCATGCTGCGCAGCGCCGGCGAATACGGCAGCCAGCTGATCGAGCCGCGCGTGCAGGTCGTCACCGGTCCCTCGATGGGCCGGCAGACGCTGATCCCGAATGAGGACAGCCTGGAGTTCGAGTTCACCGACGCCAACCTGTTCGAGCTGAACCGCTTCCCCGGGCGCGACCGGCAGGAAGGCGGCACGCGGGTGGACGCGGCGCTGCGCGGCGCCTGGTTCTTCCCCAATGGCGGCCAGCTCGAAGGGCTGGTCGGCCGCTCCTACCGGGCCAGCCGCGAGGAGGTCTTCGAGGAGGGCTCCGGCCTGGAGGACAAGGCCTCCGACTGGGTCGGCCGCGTGCGGCTCTCGCCGGTGCCCTGGCTCGACCTGACGGCGCGCACCCGGCTCGACAAGGACGGGCTGACCCCCCGGCTGGTCGAGACCCAGGGGCGGGTCAGCTTCGGCCGGGCCAGCGTCAGCGCCAGCTACCTCTACACCGTGCCCTCCGCCGCGCTGACCACGCAGCAGGAGCGGCGCGAGGTGAGCGGCAGCGTCAGCGGCCAGGTCACCCGCTACTGGCGGGCCGGCGCCTTCGGCCGCTACGACCTGGAGCTGAACCGCGCCGTCGCCGCCGGCGTCAGCCTCACCTATGAGGATGAGTGCCTGATCTTCGACACCCGCTTCGCCCGCACCTATGCCGATCCGACCAGCACCTCGTCCTACTACACCTCGGACACGGTCCTGCTGTTCCGGCTCTCGTTCAAGACGGTGGGCGATTTCGGCTTCCGGGCCATCTGACGAGGGGCCGCTCCACCTCGTGCAATTGGGGCTGGCGGCGCCGCGCCGCACGGCCTAGGAAACCCGCCATGCGACTCGCCCCCGCCTTCTCCCGCGCCCCGCGTCCGGTCCGGCTGGCCCATGCCCTGGCCCTCGCGCTGCCACTGACCCTGCCGCTCGCCCTGCCGGCGGCCATGGCCGCGCCCGCCCAGGCGCAGGGGCGGCCGGCGGGCGTGGACGACAGCAACCACATCGTCGCCGTGGTCAATGGCGACATCGTCACCGCCAATGAGGTGACGGAGCGCGCCCGCCTCTTCGCGCTGAATGCCGGCATGCGCGCCGTGCCCGAGGTCGTCCAGCGGCTGCGCCCGCAGGTGACGCGCCTGCTGGTGGACGAGCGGCTGCGCATGCAGGAGGTGCAGCGGCGGCGCATCCCCGTTTCGGATGCCGACATTGCCGCCGCCGTGGCCGAGATCGAGCAGCGCAACGGCATGCCGTCCGGTGGCCTGGCGGCGCAGCTCCGCGCCGCCGGCGTCGAGCCGCGCGCGCTCTACGACCAGATCCGCACGCAGATCGGCTGGTCGCGCCTGGTGCGGCAGCAGCTCGGGGCGCAGGCGCAGATCGAGCCGGCGCGGGTGGAGGAGTATCTCGCCGCCCGCAAGGCCCGCATCGGCGAGCCGGAATACCTGGTCTCCGAGATCTTCATCCCGGTGGACGATCCGACCGCCGAGGCGGAGGTGCAGCGCTTCGTGGAGGACGTCACCGGCCAGCTCCGCGCCGGCGTGCCATTCCCCGCCGCCGCCACGCAGTTCAGCCAGAGCCAGAGCGCCCTGCAGGGCGGCGATATGGGCTGGTCCCGCCCGGACGAGTTCGACCCCGCCGTGGCCGACGTGCTGAAGCGGATGCCCACAGGCGCCATCGCCAACCCGATCCGGGTGCCCGGCGGCTTCCAGATCATCGCGCTGCGCCAGAAGCGCGAGACGGGGCGGGATCTGGCCACCATGGTCACGCTGCGCCAGGCCTTCTTCCCCTTCACCAGCCCGCTGGACCCGCAGGCGCCGACGGCGCAGCAGGTGCAGGCGGTCGAGCGCGCCCGCGCGATGGAGGGCAAGTCCTGCTCCACCGTCGAGGCCGCCGCCCGCGGCTCCGACCGCCCGGCCGATCCGGGCGGGCCGCTGCGGCTGGAGACGGTGCAGCCGGCGCCGCTGCGCAACATCGTCGCCGGGCTGCCGGTCGGGCGCGCCAGCCAGCCGCTGATCACGCCCGAGGGCGTGCTGGTGATCGCCGTCTGCTCGAAGGAGACGCGCAACCTGGCCGAGCTGACGCCGGAGCAGGCGCGTGTCCAGATCCTGCGCGACCGTGTCGAACTGACCTCCCGCCAGCTGCAGCGCGACCTGCGCCGGCGCGCGCAGATCGACATGCGGAGCTGAGCCGGCCATTTCCCCGCCGCTTCCCTCGCTCGCGGAGACCATCGCGAAGCATGGCCTGGCCGCGCGCAAGGCCCTCGGCCAGCACTTCCTGCTCGATGCCACGCTCTGCGCCCGCATCGCGGCCCTCGCCGCGCCGCTGGAAGGGCGGCACGTGCTGGAGGTCGGCCCCGGCCCGGGCGGCCTGACCCGCGCCCTGCTCGACAGCCCCGCCGCCGAGGTGGTGGCGGTGGAACTGGACCGCCGCGCCATCGCCGTGCTGGAGGAACTGGCCGCCGCCTATCCGGGCCGGCTGCGCATCGTCGAGGGCGACGCGCTGAGGGCCGAGACCGAAAGCCTGCTGCCCGCGCCGCGCAAGGTGGTGGCGAACCTGCCCTACAACGTGGGCACGCCGCTGCTGATCGGCTGGCTGCGCGAGGCCGCGCTGTTCGAGAGCCTGACGCTGATGTTCCAGCAGGAGGTGGCCGAGCGCATCGTCGCCGCCCCCGATACGGAGCATTACGGCCGCCTCGCCGTGCTCTCGCAGTGGCGCTGCGCCTGCCGCATGGCGCTGCGCCTGCCGCCCGGCGCCTTCAGCCCGCCGCCCAAGGTGTGGTCCGCCATCGTCCACCTCGTGCCGCACCCGGAGGCGCCGGAGCCCGCGCTTCTCGCGGCGCTGGAGCGCGTCACCGCCGCCGCCTTCGGGCAACGGCGCAAGATGCTGCGCTCCAGCCTGAAGTCGCTCGGCGACGCCGAGGCACTGCTGGAGGAGGCCGGCATCGAAGGCACGCGGCGGGCCGAGACGCTGAGCGTCGCGGAGTTCGACCGGATGGCGCGCATCGTCCTGGCGCGCGGCTGAAGCCGAAAAGGTCGGGGGAAGGAATTCCCCCGAACCCCCATCTTCTTTTTGCCAGCTTGGTTCCGGTCTCTCGCCCGGTCAGCCTCGCGAAGCACGAACGCCTTCTTCCATCGCTGCCATCGGATGCCCGCACGCCTCCGTGCGCTGGCAGGCCGTGCCCCTGGCGCCCGTGCGACAGGGTGCTATCGTTTTCACCTTTAACGATCCTGAACGCCGGAACCGCGCACGGAACCCCACATGCCCGATATTCTTTTCGTCAAGCCGACCCTGCCCCGCGCCGGCGCGATGGTGCTGCCCCTGGCGGAGGGCTTCACGCTCTCCGGCCTCGCCAGGGAGGCGGACGAGGCAACCGGCGGCGCCATCGCGCGCGGCCTTGAGGCGGCCGGGTTCAAGGGCAAGAAGGGGCAGACCTGCACGCTCTGGGCCCCGGGGGGGCATCTTTCACGTGTCGTCGCGGTCGGCCTCGGCGCCACGCCGGATGAGCGCAGCGCCGAGGCGGCGGGGGGTGCCACCTGGCCGCTGGTTTCCGCCGAGCCGGAAGCGGTGGTCGCCGCCGAGGGGCTGAACGCGGCGCTCGCCGCGGCGCTGGCCTTCGGCGCCCGGCTGCGCAGCTACCGCTTCGACAAGTACCGCACCAAGGAGGGCGCGGAGGACAAGCCGAAGCTGGTGCGCCTGGCCATCGCCAGCGCCGAGCCGGAGGCCGCCCGCGCCGCCCATGCGCCGCTCTCCGCGGTGGCGGACGGCGTGTTCCTGGCGCGCGACCTGGTCAGCGAGCCGCCCAACGTGCTGTTCCCCGAGGAGATGGCGGAGCGCTGCCGCAAGCTGGAGAAGCTCGGCGTCGAGGTCGAGATCCTCGGCCCGAAGGCGCTGAAGGAGCTGGGCTTCGGCGCGCTGCTCGGCGTGGCGCAGGGCAGTGCGCGCGAGCCGCGCGTGGTGGTGATGCAGTGGAAGGGCGCCAGCCAGGGGGGGAAGAACGGCGGCAAGGGCGAGGGCAGGGCCGGGCCGGTCGCCTTCATCGGCAAGGGCGTGACCTTCGACACCGGCGGCATCTCGATCAAGCCGGCGGGTGGCATGGAGGACATGAAGTTCGACATGGCCGGGGCCGGCGCGGTGATCGGCGCCATGGCGGCGCTGGCCGGGCGCCGCGCGAAGGTGGACGCGGTCGGGCTGGTCGGGCTGGTGGAGAACATGCCCTCCGGCACCGCGCAGCGGCCGGGCGACGTGGTGAAGTCGCTCTCCGGCCAGACCGTGGAGGTGATCAACACCGACGCCGAGGGCCGCCTCGTCCTGGCCGACGTGCTCTGGTACGCGCGGGAGCGCTTCAAGCCGCGCTTCATGGTGGACCTCGCGACGCTGACCGGCGCGATCATCGTGGCCCTCGGCCACGAGCATGCCGGCCTGTTCAGCAATGACGACGACCTCGCGCAGAAGCTGACCGCCGCCGGCACGGCGGTGGGCGAGGCGCTGTGGCGGATGCCGCTGGGCGAGGCCTATGACAAGGCGCTGAAGTCCGACATCGCCGACATGAAGAACGTGGGCGGCCGTCCCGGCGGCTCGGTGACGGCGGCGCAGTTCATCCAGCGCTTCATCGACACGCGCGAGGGGCCGATGCCCTGGGCGCATCTCGACATCGCCGGCACCGCCTGGGCGACCAAGGACAGCGCCACCGTGCCGAAGGGCGCCACCGCCTTCGGCGTGCGGCTGCTCGACCGGCTGGTGGCCGGGCACTACGAGGGCTGATGGAATGGCGGGGTCCGGGGTGACACTGTCACCCCGGCAGGGGGTCCAGGGGGGCGGCGCCCCCCTGGCCAGGGTCTGAGTGATGCGCCTGCGCCTGCGGGCCCATCTCGGCGCCAGGGCCGCGCTGCGCCCACGGCTGCTGCCCTGGCGCGCCGGCCATCCGGCGCCGCTGCCGGACATGCCCTTCACCACCGGCACCGCACGCTGGCGGGAAGGCGTGGCGGTGGCGCCCGGGCCGGACTGGGAGGAAGCCGGGGCCGCCGCCGTGGCGGTGCTGCCCGAGGGCACCCGCCGCGCCGTGCTGGACGCCCGCGCCTTGCGGCCCGAGGAGGCGGTGGCGATGGCCAGCGGGGTGGCGCTGCATGCCCCGTGCGGCTTCCGGCTGGACCTGTGGCACGCGGACACGGCGGCGGTGGCGCCGCTGTGGCGGAATGCGCGCGCGGTGCTGAAGGGTGTGGCGCTGGCGCGCAGGCTGACCCTCGCCCCCGGCAATGCGCTGACCCCGAAGCTCTTCGCCAGGCGGCTGCGCCGGCTGGAGAGGCACGGCATCGCGGTGCATGTGCTCGGGCGGAAGCGGCTCCGGGCGGCGGGCTTCGGCGCGCTGCTGGCGGTGGGGGAGGGCTCGGCCAACCCGCCGCGCCTGGTGGTGCTGCGCTGGCCCGGCCGCATTCCGGCGCCCCCTCTGGTGCTGGTGGGCAAGGGCATCACCTTCGACACCGGCGGCCTCTGCCTCAAGCCGGCCGCGGGAATGGAGGCGATGCGCGCCGACATGGCCGGCGCCGCCGCCTGCGCCGGGGCGATGCTGGCGCTGGCGCTGCGCGACAGCCCCGCGCCGGTGGCCGCCGTGCTGCCGCTGGCGGAGAACGCGATCGGCGCCGCCGCCTACCGGCCGGGCGACGTCATCACCACCCTGTCCGGCCAGACGGTCGAGGTGGTGGACACCGATGCCGAGGGCCGCCTCGCGCTGGCCGATGCCCTGACCTATGCGGTGCGCGCCTTCCGCCCCGAGGCGGTGGTGGACCTCGCCACGCTGACCGGGGCGGTGATCACGGCGCTCGGCCACCACCGCGCCGGGCTGTTCGGCAATGACGCCCCGCTGGCGGCGGCGCTCTGCGCGGCGGGGGAGGCGGTGGGCGAGTGCCTCTGGCCGCTGCCGATCGGCGAGGCGCACCGGCGCGACCTGGAGAGCGGCATCGCCGACCTGCGGCAATGCGCGAGCGGGCGCTACCAGCCGGATGCCTGCCATGCCGCCGCCTTCCTGCGCGAGTTCCTGGGCGAGAGCCCGCCGGCCTGGGCGCATCTGGACATCGCCGGCATGGTGGACGAGCCTGCGGACCGGCCGCCCGGCGCCGCGCCCATTCCGGGCGGCTTCGGCGTGCGGCTGCTGGACGCGCTGGTGGCCGGCCGCTTCGAGGACCCGCATCGCCGATGACGACCCCCGCCGAGGCGCCTCCCGCCAGCGGCTTCGCGCCCCTGGTGCCGGAGCTGGACGTCACCGACCTCGCCCGCAGCCTGGACTTCTGGACGCGGGTGCTGGGCTTCCGCATCGCCTATCAAAGGCCGGCGGAGGGCTTCGCCTATCTGGAGCGCGAGGGGCCGGGCGCGCTGACCGTGCAGCTCATGCTCTGCCGCTACAACGGCGCCTGGGCAGTCGCGCCGCTGGAGCCTCCCTTCGGCCGCGGCATCAACTTCCAGATCGGTACGTGCGGGCTGGCGCCGATCCTGGCGGCGCTGGAAAGCGAGAGCTGGCCGCTGTTCCAGCCGGTGGAGGAAGAATGGTACCGCGCGGGTGCGGTGGAGGTGGGGCAGCGGCAATTCCTGGTGCAGGACCCGGACGGCTACCTGCTGCGCTTCACCGAGAGCCTGGGGACGCGGCCATGGCCGGAGGCATCTTGAGCGAGATCGGCTTCTACCACCTGACCCGCACGCCGATGGAGCAGGCGCTGCCCAAGCTGCTCGGCCGCGTGCTGGGGCAGGGCGGGCGGGCCGTGGTGCGGGTGGGTGATCCGGCGCGGCTGGCCAGCCTGGACGCCTCCCTCTGGCTCTCCGCCGACCCGGACTGGCTGCCGCACGGTTCGGCGCAGGGCATCGGCCACCCCGAGTTGCAGCCGATCTGGCTCACCACCGAGGATGAGGCGCCGAACGGTGCCCGCTTTCTCTTCCTGGTGGACGGCGCCGACAGCGCCCGCCTCGGCGCGTTCGACCGCGTGCTCGACCTGTTCGACGGGCAGGACGAGGCGGCCGTCGCCGCCGCGCGGCGGCGCTGGTCGGCGGCCAAGGCGGCGGGGCACAGCCTGACCTATTGGCAGCAGGGCCCGCGTGGCTGGGAGCGGAAGGCCTGACGCCGCCGGGCCAGCCCTCCTGACCGCCCGCAACGTTGTTTGTACTTCGCCGATACTGCTCCTGTTCTGTTTATCCGTGGCTTGCGATTGCAGGAGCGGCAGGGTTGAGGCGCGGGATGCCGCGTTTCATTCTTCCGCCATGCAAAACCAGGCACAGGTTCTGAACGGAACGCGCGCTTTTCTGGTGCGCTTCGCGGGGGAGGGGGCGGCGCGCGCCAGCCTCGAACACAAGCCCCTGCATGGCGGCATCGAGGCCGCTTCGGTGCTGCTGGTGACCGCCCGCTACCGGGACGAGGCCGGCCGCCCGGTCATGCGGCGCTTCGTCGTGAAGCATCTGCGGGGGCGGGCGGCACGCGAGGGCGCGATCTACGAAACGCTGCTGCCGCATCATGCCGCGCGGCTCGCGCCGCGGCTGCTGGGCCGGCTTCCGCTGGATGCGGATGGCTCTCTGCTGTTCATCGAAGCGATCCGGCGCGCCGAGGCCTGGCCCTGGCGCGATCTCGCGCTGGGCAACGACCTGCTGCAACGCCTCGCCGCCCTGCATGCCGCCGGCCCGCAGGCGGCGCAGGCGATGCCGCCCTGGGACTATGCGGCGGAGCTCCAGGCCATGGCGGAGGCGACCTATGCCGCCCTCGACGCCTGCCGCCTGCATCCCGAGCTCGCCGTCCTGGCACGCGAGCGGCGCACGGTCGGCCGCATCGTCCTGGGCCTGCCGGCGCTGCGCGGCAGCCTTCTCGCCGAGCAACCTTTCGGCACCCGGCTCCTGCATGGCGACATGCATGCGGGCAACGCGCTGGCCTGCCGGCGCGGGCGCGGCGTCGAGCCGGTGCTCATCGATTGGGGCCGCGCGCGGCTGGGCTCGCCTTTCGAGGATGTCAGTTCCTGGCTGCAATCGCTGCGCTGCTGGGAGCCGCAGGTGCAGCGGTTCCATGACAGCCTGCTGAAGGCCTATCTCGCCGGTCTCGGCCTGCCGCAGCGCCTGACGTCGCAGGTGCGCGCGGCCTACTGGGTCGCGGCGGCCTCCAATGCGCTGGCCGGCGCGCTGCTCCATCACCTGCATCTCGCCCGCGACCCCCGCCAGGGCACGGCGCGGCGTGCGGAGGCCTTCCGTGCGGCACGGGACTGGCTGCGCGTGCTGCGCCGGGCCGCCGCCTGGGCTTGTTGAGAGGAAAAAGGCCAGGAAAATTCAGGCCTCTCCTTGAATCCGCCAAAGGGCAGAACCGGGGGAGAATGAATTCTCCCCCGAGCCCACGCTTCGGGCAAGCACGGGAACTGGCAGGAAAAAGATGGGGGTCTGGGGGAATTCCTTCCCCCGGCCTTTTACTTCCCGCCCTTCCACACGTCGTGCGGCGCGCGCCACAGCACCGGGTCGCGCATCGCCTCGGCCAGTGCACCGGAGACGAGCTCCAGCAGCTTCTCGCCCTTCTCGGCGGTGGCGGCGCGCGGGTCGCCCATCACGCCGGTGCCGGGGGCGCGCTCGGCGAAGGACCAGAAGCGCTGGAACGGGCCGGCGCGCGTGGTGGAGGGATCGGAGAGCGCGCCGGCAACCTTGTCCTGCCGCACCTGCTCCGGATGCAGGGCCAGCCAGAAGCTGGTCTCCGCCTCGCAGGCGTGCTGCACGCCGGGCTGCGTGTCCAGCAGCTCGCCCAGCTTCGGGCCGGCGACATGAAAGACGGTGGTGGCCACCACCGGCATGTCGAATTCGAGGCACAGCTCGCGCGCGGCCACCGCCAGCGGGTCGATGTTGCCGCCATGGCTGTTCACCAGGAACAGCTTGCGGAAGCCCTGCGCCTTGATCGAACGGCAGACGCAGGTCAGCACGGCGCGGAAGGTGGCGTAGTCCAGCGTGATGGTGCCGCCGTAGGGAAGGTGGTGCTCGGACATGCCCTGCCACATCGGCGGCAGCACCACGGCCGGCAGGTCGGCGGCCTTCTGCGCCGCGCGGATGCAGCAGGCATGGCCGATCATGCTGTCGGTCCAGACCGGCAGATGCGGCCCATGCTGCTCCAGCGAGGCGACCGGCAGCACCACCAGCGCATCGCGTTCCGCCAGGGCGCGCAGCTCGGGGGCGGTCAGCCGGTCCCAGCGCACCGTGTTCTCCATCGCAAGGCTCATCGGGGTCATCCTCCGCTTCAGGTCGAAGGGCGAACGGAACCACGCGGCGGGCAGGGCGTGAAGGGCGCGCCGCTCAGTCGGCCTGCCCGAACAGCCGGCGGATACCACCCCGCAGATGCGCCGCCATCGCCGCATGGGCCGCCGCCGCGTCGCCCGCCTCGATGGCCGAGAGGATGCGGTCGTGCTCCGCCTGCATCTCGGCGAAACGCTCTCGGGAGGGGAGGGTGCAGAGCTCGCGGGTGAGGCGGATGCTGAAGCGGGTCTGCTCCGCCAGCGCGGCCAGGGTGGCCAGGAAGAAGCGGTTGCCGCTGGCCCGGGCGATGGCGAGATGGAAGGCGATGTCTTCCTCGATGGCGGGCCGCCCCGTGGAGCCTTCCGCCTCCAGCGCCTGGGCGGCCTGGCGCAGGGCGGCGCGGGCGGCGGGGTCGCGGCAGGCCGCGGCGCGGGCGGCCATCTCGCTCTCCAGGCCGCAGCGGAACTCCAGGAAGCTGCGCACGTCCGGGATGCTGCTCAGCGGGCCATAGACCAGGCGAAGGGGAGGCGGGGCGGCGCTGTCCCGCACGAAGGTGCCGGACCCCTTGCGCGTCTCGATCCGCCCCGCGGCCTGCAACCGGGCGAGGGCCTGCCGCAGCACCGGGCGGGAGACGGCGAAGCGCTCGGCCAGCGCGTGCTCGCCGGGCAGGCGGGCGCCGGGCGGGAACTCGGGCGAACCCAGCATCTCCAGCAGGCGGGCATGGATGGTGTCGCTCAGGGGGCGGTTCGCGCCGGGATGGGTCACGGGAGGCATGGCGGAGCGCGCGGGCCGGGTCAGGTCCGCAGGCGCGCGGGGTTGCCGAAGGCGGTCGCGCCGGCGGGGACATCCCGGGTGACCACGCTGCCCGCGCCGATCAGCGCGTCATCCCCGATGGTCACGCCCGGCAGGATGATCGCGCCGCCGCCGATCCAGACATTGCGGCCGATCCGGATGGGGCGGCCGAATTCCAGGCCCGAGGCCCGGCCTGCCGCATCGCGCGGATGGTCGGCGGCGAGGATCTGCACACCCGGCCCGATCTGCGTGCGGTCCCCGATGGTGACGGGCACGACGTCGAGGATGACGCAGTTGAAGTTCAGGAAGGCGCCGGCGCCAAGGCTGATGTTGTAGCCATAGTCGCAGTGGAAGGGCGGCCGGATCACCGCGCCCTCGCCGACGGCGGCGAGGCGCTCCGCCAGCACGGCCCGCCGCTCGGAGGCGGAGCGGTCCAGCATGGCATTGTAGCGCGCCATCCAGCGCCGGGCCGCCATCATGTCGGCCTGCAGCTCGGCATCGCCGGCATCGTAGAGTTCGCCGGCCAGCATCTTTTCCTTTTCCGTGCCCGGCATCCGGCGTGTCTCCTTGCCCCGGCTGATCGGGAGGGCGCGTCACGGGCTTCAGGCCTCGTGCGGCGCATCCTTCTCCGGTGAACGGCCAGAACCTGGCGAATCTGTAAAATCTGTCAATAGATAAGCGCGCTCTCCGGGCAGATCTACGGCAAGCCGGCAAATCTGTTTGACAAATTCCGGGCATCCCCGAAGCTGCTCTCCATCGGCGGCACCGGCGCCCGCGAGGCCGGCGAAAGCCGGAGCCCGATGCCGCTCCGGAACGCCCACGGGGAAGGAGGAAACGCCCTCATGAAGAGAAGAGCCGCCCTGGGCCTTGCTCTCGCCCTGCTGGTGCCCTGGCTGTCCGCCGCCCGCGCGCAGGCGCCGGACCGGCCGGCACGCCGCCGGAGCGGGTCGCCGCGCTGAACGCCGCCTTCAATAGGGCGCTGGAGGACCCGGCCGTGCGCCAGCGCCTGCAGGAGGCCGCCGTGGTGCCGCTGGGCGGCCCGCCCGAGCCATGGGCGAGCAGGTGAAAAGCGAGACCGCCCGCTGGGGCGAGGTCATCCGCGCCAACAACATCCGCGCCGACTGAGGCTCCATGTCCCGTATCACCCGCATCCGCACCATCCGCATCGCCGAACGGCCGAACCTGATCTGGGCCGAGATCG
Source organism: Roseomonas sp. E05 (assembly GCF_030063475.1). Taxonomy (GTDB): domain Bacteria; phylum Pseudomonadota; class Alphaproteobacteria; order Acetobacterales; family Acetobacteraceae; genus Pseudoroseomonas. The sequence goes on along the minus strand of NZ_JASIRT010000001.1, from coordinate 376,774 downwards.
AGACCGATGAGGGGCTGACAGGCCTCGGCGAGAGCTTCCGCGGCGCCCAGGCGGTCGAGGCGGTGCTGCACGAGCAGGTGGCGCCGGCGCTGATCGGCCGTGACGCCCGCCGCATCGAGGCCGTCTCGCGCCAGCTCATGACGCCCTATCTGGGCTTCCACAGCGCCAGCGCCGAGGTGCGCGCCGCCAGCGCCGTGGACCTCGCGCTCTGGGACCTCGCCGGCCAGCGGCACGGCATCCCCGTGCATGAGGCGCTGGGTGGCGCGGTGCGCGGCGAGATCCGCGCCTACAACACCTGCGCCGGCTATGCCTACAACACCAGCGGCACGGCGCGGCGCGACATCGGCGCGGCGGATGCCGTTGCCGGCCCCTATGATGACCAGATCGCCTTCATGCGCGATGCCGGCGCGCTGGCCGAGAGCCTGCTTGCTGAGGGCTATGCGGCCATGAAGATCTGGCCCTTCGACATCTACGCGCCGGCCACCGGTGGCCACATGATCAGCCTGGAGGACCTCAAGGCCGGGCTGGAGCCGTTCCGCAAGATCCGCGCCGCGGTCGGCACCCGCATCGAGGTGATGGCCGAGCTGCACAGCCTCTGGGGCACCCAGGCCGCTGCCCGGATCTGCCGCGCGCTGGAGGATTACGGCGTGTTCTGGGCCGAGGACCCGATCGCCAAGATGGACGACGCCCAGGCGCTCGCCGACCTGCGCCGGCAGACCCGCACGCCGCTCTGCGGCAGCGAGACGCTGGGCGGCGCCGTGCCCTACCGCGCATTGCTGGCCGCCGATGCGGTGGATGTGGTGATGCTCGACCTCGCCTGGTGCGGCGGACTGACCGAGGGCCGCAAGATCGCCGCGCTGGCCGAGGCGCATGCCAGGCCGCTGGCGCCGCATGACTGCACCGGGCCGGTGACGCTGATGGCCGGGCTGCACCTCGCGCTGCACGCGCCGACGGCGATCTTCCAGGAGGTGGTCCGCGCCACGCTTGCCACCTGGTACCGGGATCTGGTGACGGAGCTGCCGGTGCTGAAGGCCGGCATGGTGCAGGCGCCCGAGGCGCCGGGCCTCGGCACCGCGCTGCGGCCGGAGGTGAAGCAGCGGGCCGATGCGGTGATCCGCGAGACCGCGGGCTGAAAAAGGCTGGGGGCAAGAATTCCCCCAGACCCCCATCTCCCTTTTATCGGGGGGTGCTTCGAAAAACTCGAAGAAGAAAGAAGGGGGTTCGGGGGAATTCCTTCCCCCGACCTTTGTTTTTCAGAGCTGCGCTTCCAGCGGCAGCCAGCGCACCAGTCCCGCCATGGCGCGCCGCCCCCAGGAGGCTTCCGGCTCGTGCTTTGTGCTGCCGAGGTCGTCGGTCCAGCGCAGATGGCCTTGCGGCGTGAGGGAAAGGCGGTAGCTGCGCCGCAGGTCGGTCAGGCGGCGGTACTCGCAGTCCAGCAGTTCGGCCAGCCCGGGATGGCGGGCGAAGGCGCCCATCTCGGTGTTCAGGTTGGCCGAGCGGGGGTCAAGGTTGAAGGTGCCGACAAAGACCAGCTCGCGGTCCACCATGATCGCCTTGGTGTGCAGGCTGGCACCGCGCGAGCCGAAGACGCCCTTGCCGCTGCGGCCGCTGCGCTTCAGTTCGTGCAGCTCGATGCCGAGTTCCAGCAGCCGGTGGCGGTAGCGGGCATAGCCGCTGTGCACCGCCACCACGTCGGTGGCCGCCAGCGAGTTGGTGACGACCCGGATGCGCACCCCGCGCCGGACCATCTCCTCCAGCAGCGCCATGCCGATCCTGCCGGGAACGAAATAGGGCGAGATCAGCACCGCCTCCTGCCGCGCCTCGCGCAGCACGGCGCTGATGGCGGGCGCCATGCCGCCCGGCGCGTTGCGCCCCTTCGCCTTGGCCGGCGGGTCGGCGAGCACCCGCACCGTGCCGTCGGCGGGCAGCAGGTGGTAGTCCTGCGCCAGCATCTGCGCCCGGGTGGCGGTCAGCACCTGCAGATAGCGGCTCGCCTCCTGCGCGGCGGGGATCTCGTCCAGCTCCTCGCGGAAGGCGGCCAGCGCCTCCGGCCCCAGCTCGGCGGGCTTGCGGAACTGCCCCACCGGCCTGGCCAGGCTGCTGGCCCAGTAGGTCTCAAAGACGCGCTGCGCCTGGGTGCTGGCCTCGCCGGCGATCAGCAGGTCGAGGTCGCGGAAGTTGAAGTCGCCGGCGCCGTCGAAATAGGCATCGGCGATGTTGCGTCCGCCGACCAGCGCCAGCTTGCCGTCCACCACCCAGTTCTTGTTGTGCATGCGGTGGTTGAGGTGCCAGCCGCCGAGGGCGAATTCCAGCCCCATGCCGAACTGGCCGAGCCAGCGCAGGCGGGCGGTGTTGAACAGCCGCACCTCGATCATCGGGTGCGCCGCCAGCAGGGTGATGCGGCGGTCGATGCCGAGCGCATAGCTGTCGTCCAGCAGCATGCGCACGCGCACGCCGCGGTCGGCCGCCTGCAGCACCTCGCGCGCCAGCAGCCCGCCGGTGGTGTCGTCCGACCAGTGATAGTACTGCAGATCCAGGCTGCGGCCGGCGGCGCGGGCGCTGAAGGCGCGCACCATGAAGGCCTCCAGCCCCGTGGGCAGCAGGGCCACGCCGGTGTCGTTGCCGTGCAGCAGGGTCTCGACCACGTCATCCAGCTCCGAGCGCGGCGGCGCGGCGCCCGCCACGACGGCCGGATGCGGCCGGGGGCGGAGCAGCGTGCCGCTGCTCATGCCGCCGCCGCGACGTCACCGGGCGCCGCCGCCTGCGCCGCAGCCAGCGAGAGCCGTGCCTTCAGCGGGAGGTGATCGGAGGCGACGCGCGCCAGGGGGGTGTTGTGGGCCTGCACGTCCCGCACAACGCCACGGGGCCAGCCGAAGATGCGGTCCAGCGCGAAGACCGGCATGCGGGAGGGGAAGCTCGCCGGGCCGAAGGCCACGCTGCCGAACAGCGACTCCAGCGGCCGCAGCGAGGAGCGGGGACCGGGGCGCCATTCGTTCAGGTCGCCCAGCATCAGGGTCGGCATGCTGGCGCCGCGCGCGACCGCCTCCAGGATGGTGGCGGCCTGGCGCAGCCGGCAGCGCCGCAGCAGGCCGAAATGCGCGGCGACGATGCGCAGCTTGCCGGCGGGCAGTTCCAGCTCGGCGAGGACGGCGCCGCGCGGCTCGGCGCCGGGCAGGGCCAGGCGCTGCACCTCCAGGGGCGTGCCGCGCCGCACCAGCAGGGCGTTGCCGTGCCAGCCATGCCCGTCCGGCAGGCGCGAGACCGGCACCAGGGAGAGGCCGCCCTGCTGCAGCGCGTCCGTGTCGAGCAGACCGGTGCGGCGGCCGAAGCGGCGATCCGCCTCCTGCACGGCCAGGATGTCCGGCTGGATCTCGGCGATCACCTGGGCAATGCGGCCGGGATCGAAGCGGCGGTCGGTGCCGACGCATTTGTGCACGTTGTAGGAGGCGACGGTGATCTCGTCCGCCCCCGGCGGGGGCAGCGGCGCCACCGAGGGCAGCACCGACAGGCCGTGTGGTCCGCGCAGCTCCGAGAGCCGGCTGGCCGGGGCATGCCCCACCGGGCGCCGACCGCCTCGGTGCGAGGCGTCAGGGGGTGTCATGCTGCGCTCCGGGAAACACGCGAGATTCGCTCCGCCTGGGTTCGAGGAAGGGCGGCGCGGCGGGCCGCCTGCTGCTTCCAAACCTAGGAAAGCCGGCCCGGGTTTCCAAGCGACAGCTTAACGACTGTGTGCCGCTCAGCTCAGGCCGAGCAGGGAGCGGGCGAAGTCCCGCGCCGCGAAGGGCCGCAGGTCGGCCGCCTTCTCGCCGACGCCCACCGCATGGACGGGCAGGCCGAACTCCTGCGCCAGCGCAACCACGATGCCGCCCTTGGCGGAGCCGTCCAGCTTGGTGACGACGAGGCCGGTGACGTTCACCATCTCGCCGAAGACCTTGCACTGCTGGGTGGCGTTCTGGCCGGTGGTGGCGTCCAGCACCAGCAGCACGGAATGCGGCGCGGTGGGATCGACGCGCTGCATCACGCGGATGATCTTGCGCAGCTCCTCCATCAGGGCCGACTTGTTGTGCAGGCGCCCGGCGGTGTCCACCAGCAGCACCTCGGTGCCCCGGGCCTGGGCCTCCTTCAGCGCGTCGAAGGCCAGCGCGGCGGCGTCCGCCCCCTCCTTGGCGGGGGCGAAGACCTCGCAGCCCGTGCGCTCGCCCCAGATCTGCAGCTGCTCGACGGCGGCGGCACGGAAGGTATCGCCGGCGACGAAGCCGACGCTGCGGCCCTCCTCGCGCCATTGCTGGCCGAGCTTGGCGATGGTGGTGGTCTTGCCGGTGCCGTTGACGCCGACCACCAGCACCACATGCGGGCGTTTCGTCCCGTCCAGCACCAGCGGCTGGGCCACCGGCTGCAGGATCTCGGCGATCTCGGCGGCCAGCGCCTCCTTCACCTCCTGGTCCGTCACCTCCTTGCCGAAGCGGCTGCGGCGGAAGGCGGTGACGACGCGGTCCGCCACGGCCACGCCGAGATCGGCGGTGATCAGCGCCTCCTCCAGCTCCTCCAGGGCCGCGTCGTCCAGCTTGCGCTTGTTGAACAGGCCGGTGATGCCGTCCGTCAGGCGCGCGGTGGAGCGCGAGAGGCCCGCCCGCAGCCGGCCGAACCAGCCGGTCCGCCCGGCGGCCTCCTCGGCCGGGGGAGCGGGCGCGGCCTCCGGCTCGGAAGGCAGGAAGGCGGTGACGGCGGGCGGCAGCGCCCCGCTCCGCTCCGGCTCAGCGGGCGGCTCGGGCGAGGGCTCGGCCGGCGGCGGGGCCGGAACCTCGGGCGGTGGCGCGGGCATGCCGGGCGGCGGGGCGAGGGGCGGCACTTCCGGTGGTGGCGCGGCCGGGGCGGACGGCGCGGCAGGGACCGGCTGCTCGCCCGGGGCGGGCTGCCAGCCCGGCGGAGCAGGGGGCGCCTGGCCCGGCACCGGCGGTGGTGCCGGCTGCTCGGGCAGGCCCTCGCGCGGCGGCGCCTCGGCGGGCGATGCGGGCGGCACTTCCGGCGGCGGCACGGGGACGGCGGGCGGCGCGGGGGGCGGTACCTCGGTGGGCACCCGGGGCAGGTCGCCGGGCGGCAGGCTGTCCTGCGGCGAGGGCGAGCGCAGCTCCGGCGGGGCCACGGGCGTCAGCGGCGGCGGCAGTGCCGCTGCCGGGGGCTCGTCGGGACTGCGGGTCTCGGGCGGGGCGGGGGCGGTGGCCGCCGGCTGCGCCGCCTGCGGCGGGGCTTCCTCCCGGGGCTCGTCCGGCCCGGCCACCGGGCTGGCCGGCGGCGCGGCCTCCTCGGCGGGCTTCTCCTTCTCGCGGCCGGTCAGCTTGGCCCAGATGTCGCGCAGCGCCATGGCGTCAGGCCGCCTCGGCCAGCAGGCCGTCCGGCCCGGCGCCCCGCACCCGCGCGCGGATGATCCGGCCCTGGGCCTCGGGCAGCGCCGCACCGGTGAGGCGGAGCGGGGCGAAATGCTCGGTATGGCCGCGGTCGGGGGCTTCCAGCAGCACGGTTTCCTCCTGGCCCCGCAGGGCGTGTTCGAGGCGGGCGTTGTAGAAGCCCGCGGCGGCCCCGGCGCCGGCGGCGCGAAGGCGGGCGGCGCGCTCGCGGCGCAGCGGCATGGGAAGCTGTGGCATCCGCGCCGCCGGGGTGCCGGGGCGCTCGGAATAGGGGAAGACGTGCAGGAAGGTCAGCCCCGCTTCCGTCACGAGATCGAGCATCTGGCGGAAATGCTCCTCCGTCTCGGTGGGAAAGCCCGCGATCAGGTCGGCGCCGAAGGCGATGTCGGGCCGCAGGGCGCGGGCGCGGGCGGCGCAGGCCAGCGCGTCGGCGCGGCTGTGGCGGCGCTTCATCCGCTTCAGGATCAGGTCGGCGCCGTGCTGCAGCGAGAGGTGCAGATGCGGCATCAGCCGCGGCTCCTCGCCGATCAGCCGCCAGAGATCGGCGTCGATCTCCACCGGGTCGAGCGAGGAGAGGCGCAGGCGGGGGAGTTCGGGCACCAGGGCGAGCAGGCGGCGGACCATCTGGCCGAGCGTCGGCTGGCCGGGCAGGTCCGGGCCGTAGCTGGTGACGTCCACCCCCGTCAGCACCACCTCGCGGTAGCCGCCTGCCACCAGGGCGCGCACCTGCTCGACAATGGCGCCGACCGGCACCGAGCGGGATGGGCCGCGCCCATAGGGGATGACGCAGAAGGTGCAGCGGTGGTCGCAGCCCTGCTGGACCTGCACGAAGGCGCGGGCGCGGCCGGCGAAGTCGGTGACGAGATGCGCCGCCGTCTCGGTCGCCGCCATGATGTCGGTGACGAGCTTTCCCGCGGGGGCGGGCGGCGCCTCCAGCGCCCAGGCCTCGGGCTTCAGCTTCTCGGCATTGCCGATGACGCGGGCGACGCCCGGCAGGCCAGCCCACTTCTCCGGCGCGATCTGCGCGGCGCAGCCGGTGACCACGATGCGCGCCCCCGGGTTCTCCCGCGCCGCGCGGCGGATCGCCTGCCGCGCCTGCCGCTCCGCCTCGGCGGTGACGGCGCAGGTGTTGACCAGAATGGTGTCGCGGTGCCCGGCCTGGGTGGCGAGGTCGCGCATCGCCGCGCTCTCATAGGTGTTGAGCCGGCAGCCGAAGGTCAGCACCCGCACCGGACCTTCGTTTTCGGCCTCGGGCTCCAGGGGGGCGTGGTGCGCGGCGTCCTGCGCCGCACTCATGCCGGATAGGCCTCGGGATCGAGGCTGCCGAGGAAGGCGGTGGCCACCGGGCCGGCCATCAGCACGGCGCCGTCGGCCCGCCATTCCAGCTCCAGCGTGCCGCCGGGCAGGTCGATGCGGGCCCGCCGCCCGGCCAGGCCGCGCCGATGGGCATTCACCAGCGTGGCGCAGGCGCCGGAGCCGCAGGCCAGCGTCGGCCCCGCGCCGCGTTCCCAGACGGCGAGGCGGATATGGTCCGGCGCGAGGACCTGAGCGAAGCCGATATTGGCGCGGTCGGGGAAGAGGGAGTGATGCTCCAGCTTCGGCCCCAGCTCCAGCCAGGGGAGGGTGCCCAGGTCATCCACGAAGAAGGTGGCGTGAGGGTTGCCCATGGAGCAGGCGGCGGCATCGCGCACCGGGCCGAGTTCGAGCGGCAGGTGGGCGGTGTCCGCCGGCTCGGCCAGCGGCACCTCCTGCCAGCCGAGTCGCGGCTGGCCCATGTCCACCCGGATGATGCCGCCGGGCAGGCGCTCGGCCGGCAGGTCGCCGCTGATGGTGCGGACCACCACGCGGTCCCGGCCGGTCTCGGCCATCAGCAGGGAGGCGACGCAGCGCGTGGCATTGCCGCAGGCGCCGGCCTCGGAGCCGTCCGGATTGTGGATGCGCATGAAGACGTCCGCCTCCCCTGGCGCCCCCTCCCCGGGCGCGCCCGGCTCCGGCCGCTCCAGCGTGATGAACTGGTCGCAGCCGATGCCGCGGTGCCGGTCGGCGAGGGCCGCGATGCGGGCGGGCGTCAGCGGTAGGGCGGCGGGGCGTGCGTCCACCACGACGAAGTCGTTGCCCAGGCCGTGCATCTTCCGGAAGGCGATCATATCCCGCCATATGCCCCGCTTGGGCCGGATAATGAAGGGGTGGACGGTGCGGGGCTGCTGGCGAAGCATGGCGCCCCCCTGCCCGAGGAACCCGCATGGCCCTCTACGTCGTGACCGACATCGAAACCGACGGCCCGGAGCCGGGCGGGAACTCGATGCTGAGCTTCGCCTCCGTCGCCTGCCGGGAGGAGGGGGCGCCGGTCGCGGAATTCGCCGTCAACCTGGCGCCGCTGCCGGGTGCCGCGGCCGAGCCGCGCTGCCTGACCTGGTGGCGGAGCGAGCCGGAGGCCTGGGCCGCCGCCACGCGCGACCCGGTGCCGGCAGCGCAGGCCATGGCCGCCTATGCCGGCTGGCTGCGCGGCCTGCCGGAGCGGCCGGTCTTCGTCGCGCATCCGCTCTCCTTCGATGGCTTCTGGATCGACTGGTACCTGCGGCGCTTCGCCGGCGCGCGGCTGGTGAAGGGACCCTTCGACGGCGAGGCGCTGTTCGCCGGGCCGGGGCTGGACCTGCCCTCGCTGGCCATGGGTGCCTTCGGCCTCAGCCTTGCCGAGGCGGAGCGCAAGCCCTATCCGGAGGCCTGGCTCGGCGGGCATGACCATACCCATGCCGCGCTGGACGATGCGCGTGGCTATGCCTGCCTCCTGCAGGAGGTGCTCCGGCGCCGTTCCCCTTGCTCCCTGCCGGCACTGCGGGTATAGGGCGCCTCCTTCCCGCGCGTCCGGGCCTGTAGGGCATGCCCGGCCGCGGTTTCGTGCCCGCCCCCTGGCGGGTACTCCAGACTTAGGAGATCCAAATGCCCAAGATGAAGACCAAGTCGAGCGTGAAGAAGCGCTTCAAGCTCACCGCAACCGGCCTGGTGAAGGCTGGCGCCGGCAACAAGCGCCACATGCTGACCGCCAAGACCAACAAGATGAAGCGGCAGAACCGTGGGACCTTCGTGCTGCCGAAGCAGGATGGCGAGACGGTGAAGCAGTGGATGCCCTACGGGTCGAGCCGGTAAAGGAGAGCTGATCCATGGCTCGTGTTAAGCGCGGCGTTGCCGCCCACGCCCGTCACAAGAAGGTCCTCAAGCTCGCCAAGGGCTATGTCGGCCGGTCTTCCACGAATTACCGCCCCGCGCTGGAGCGGGTCGAGAAGGCGCTGCAATACGCCTATCGCGACCGCCGCAACAAGAAGCGCGACTTCCGCGGCCTGTGGATCCAGCGCATCAACGCGGCCGTGCGCGAGCACGGGCTGACCTACTCGAAGTTCATCGCCGGCATCAAGGCGGCGGGGATCGAGCTGGACCGCAAGGTGCTGGCCGCCATCGCCTTCGAGGACGCCGCCTCCTTTGGCGCCCTGGTCGAGAAGGCCAAGGCGGCGCTGCCGGAGGGTCAGGCCCAGGCCTGATCGCTCTCCCCCCTCAGGGGAGTCGAGACACCAAGCCGCCGCCGCCCGGGGGGAAGCACCCTGGGCGTCCGGCGGCTTTTTTCGTATCCGGGCTTCGACAAGACGGGACCGAGACGATGACGGATGACCTCGCCAGCCTGCAGGCCGAAACCGAGGCCGCACTCGCCGCCGCCGGCGACCTGCGCGCCCTGGAGGCGGTGCGGGTGGGCACGCTGGGCAAGAGCGGCAGCCTGACCGCGCTGCTGAAGGGGCTGGGCCAGGTGCCCGCCGAGCAGCGCAAGGAGCGCGGCGCCGCGCTGAACCGGCTGAAGGGCGCGCTGGAAGCCGCCATCGAGGCCCGCCGCGTGGAACTCGACGCCGCCGCGCTGGAGGCGCGCCTCGCCGCCGAGCGGCTGGACGTGACCCTGCCGCCGCGCCCCTTCCCGCCGGCCGGGCCGGAGGCCGGGGCCATCCACCCGATCGGCCGCACCGTCGAGGAGTTGACCGCCATCTTCGGCGCCATGGGTTTCGGCGTGGCGGAGGGGCCGGATATCGAGGGCGACTGGTTCAACTTCGGCGCGCTCAACATTCCCGATCACCACCCGGCCCGGCAGGACCACGACACCTTCTACCTGCCCGCCGGCCCGGATGGCCGCCGCCCGGTGCTGCGCACCCATACCTCGCCGGTGCAGATCCGCACCATGCTGAGCCAGGAGCCGCCGGTCCGCGTCATCGTCCCCGGCCGCACCTACCGCGCCGACCATGACGCCACCCACTCGCCGATGTTCCATCAGGTCGAGGGGCTGGTGATCGACCGCGGCATCACCCTCGGCCACCTGAAGGGCTGCCTGATCGACTTCCTGCGGGCCTTCTTCGGCATCTCCGACCTGCCGGTGCGCTTCCGCGCCAGCTACTTCCCCTTCACCGAGCCCTCGATGGAAGTGGATATCGGCTGGAACCGGAAGACCGGCGAGCTGGGCAAAGGCGGCGACTGGCTGGAGATCCTGGGCAGCGGCATGGTCCACCCCAAGGTGCTGGCCAATTGCGGCATCGACCCGCGCGAGTGGCAGGGCTTCGCCTTCGGCATGGGCATCGAGCGCATCACCATGCTGAAGCATGGCATCCCCGACCTGCGCCCCTTCTACGAGAGCGACGTCCGCTGGCTCCGCCATTACGGCGCGCCCGTGCTCTCCCCCGCCAACCTGGTCGAAGGCGTCTGAGGCGATGAAGTTTTCTGTCAGTTGGCTGAAGCAGCATCTGCAGACGGATGCCTCGCTGGATCAGATCACCGCCGCCCTCAACACCATCGGGCTGGAGGTCGAGGGCGTGGAGGACCGTGGCGCGGCGCTGGCGCCCTTCCGCATCGCCCATGTCGTCGAGGCCGTGCAGCACCCGAACGCCGACCGCCTGCGCGCCTGCAAGGTGGATGTGGGCGACGGCGTGATCCGCTCCGTCGTCTGCGGCGCGCCGAACGCGCGCACGGGGATGAAGGCGGTGCTCGGCCTGCCCGGCGCCTATGTCCCGGGCACCGGCATCACGCTGAAGGTCGGCGAAATCCGCGGCGTGAAGAGCGAGGGCATGATGTGCTCCTCGCGCGAGCTCGGCCTCGGGGACGACCACGAGGGCATCATCGACCTGCCGGCGGATGCGCCGGTCGGCCAGCCCTACGCAGCCTGGGCGGGGCTGGACGATCCGGTGGTGGAAATCTCCATCACGCCCAACCGGGGCGACGCGCTGGCCATCCGCGGCATCGCGCGCGACCTCGCCGCCGCCGGCCTCGGTACGCTGAAGCCCTTCGCGCCGGAGAAGGTGGAGGGTGTCTATCCCTCGCCGCTGCGCTGGGCGGTCGAGGACCTGGAGGCCTGCCCCTGGGTGCTGGGCCGGGCCGTGCGCGGCGTGAGGAACGGGCCTTCGCCGAAATGGCTGCAGGACCGGCTGGTCTCCATCGGCCTGCGGCCGATCAACGCGCTGGTCGATATCACCAACTTCTTCACCTATGACCTCGGCCGCCCGCTGCACGTCTTCGACGCGCAGAAGGTGAAGGGCGACACGCTCTTCCTGCGCCGCGGCCGCGCGGGCGAGAGCTTCGTCGCGCTGAACGGCAAGGAGGTCGCCGTCACGCCGGAGGATCTCGTCATCGCCGACGGCGAGGCGGTCGAGTCCCTCGCGGGCATCATGGGCGGCGAGCATTCCGGCTCGGACGAGAACACCTCCGAGGTGTTCATCGAATGCGCGCTGTTCGATCCTGTCCGCATCGCGCTGTCCGGCCGGCGGCATGACCTGCGCTCCGACGCGCGCGCCCGCTTCGAGCGCGGCATCGACCCCGCCCTGCTGCCTGCCGCGCTGGATGCCGCCACCGCCATGGTGATCGAGCTCTGCGGCGGCGAGCCCTCCACCGTGACCGAAGGTGGCGCCGAGCCGGCCTGGCAGCGGCAGGCCAGCCTGCGCTTCGAGCGCATCGCCGGCCTCGGCGGCGCCGATGTGGCGCCGGAGACGGCCGTCGGCACCCTGGAGCGGCTGGGCTTCGGCGTGGTGGCGCGGGACGCGGAGACGGTGACGGTCTCCGTCCCCTCCTGGCGCAACGATATCGCGAGTGCCGGCGTGCTGACCCAGGCGCCCGGCCTGCCGGCGGAGAGAGCCAAGGCCGCCGCCGAGGGCTGCGCCGCGGTCGAGCCGGAGTGCGACCTGCTGGAGGAGGTGCTGCGCATCCACGGGCTGGACGCCATCCCGCCCGTCTCGCTGCCGGTTGCCTCGCCGGTGCCGCTGCCGGCGCTGGCGCCGAAGCAGACCCGCGCCGTGCTGGCGCGGCGGGTGATGGCCTCGCGCGGCATGCTGGACTGCGTCAGCTTCGGCTTCCTCGATAGCAAGGTGGCGGCACGCTTCGGCGAGACCCCGGCGGCGCTGCGGCTGGACAACCCGATCGCCGCCGATCTCGACCAGATGCGCCCGACGCCGGTGGCGAGCCTGCTGCTGGCTGCTGCCCGCAACGCCGCGCGCGGCTGGCCGGACGTGGCGCTTTCCGAACTGGGCGCCGCCTATCGCGACATCACCCCCGAGGGGCAGCTTGCGGTGGCCGCGGGTGTGCGTATCGGTACCACTCCGCGCCACTGGACGGCGCCCGCGCGGCCGGTGGACGCGATGGATGCCAAGGGCGATGCGCTGGCTGTGCTGGCGGCGCTCGGCGTGCCGATGGCGGCGCTCTCCGTCACTACGGATGCGCCCGACTCTTGTCCCATGGGTTTCTATCACCCCGGCCGCGCGGGCGTGGTGCGGCAGGGGCCGAAGACGGTGCTGGCCACCTTCGGCGAAATCCATCCGAAGCTGCGCGAGGAACTGGGCCTGCCCGGCGCGGCGGTGGCGTTCGAGGTGTTCCTCGACGCCATCCCCGAGCCGAAGAAGCGCAGGAAGGGCGCGCCCGAGCTGCCGGCCTTCCAGCCGCTGAAGCGCGACTTCGCCTTCCTGGTGGATGAGACCGTGCCGGCGGAGAACCTGCTGCGCGCCGCGCGCGGCGCCGAGCGCAGCCTGATCACCGAGGTCGTGCTGTTCGACCGTTATGCCGGCGACAAGCTGCCGGAGGGCAAGGTGTCGCTCGCCATCGAGGTGATGCTGCAGCCGCGCGAGCGCAGCCTGACCGATGCCGAGATCGAGGCGGTGGGGGCGAAGATCGTCGCCGCTGTCAGCAAGGCGACGGGCGCGACGCTGCGGGGGTGAAGGAAAAGGTCGGGGGAAGGAATTCCCCCGGTCAAACCTATAGGTTTGACCCTTCTTTTCTTTGCCGGTTTGGCGCTTCGTCGCCCGCCCGCGCGGGAGCTCGAAGAAAAAAGATGGGGGTCCGGGGGAATTCCTTCCCCCGGACTTTTTTACTTCCGCCCGAACATCCGCTCGAACTCGGATTTCCCGAAGCGCAGCCAGGTCGGCCGCCCGTGCGAGCAGGTGGAGGCGCGCGGCGTGGCCTCCATCTGCCGCAGCAGGGCGGCCATCTCGGCCGGGTTCAGCCGCCGCCCGGCGCGGATCGAGCCATGGCAGGCCAGCCGCGCCACGGCGGCATCCAGCCTGCGTTCCAGCGCGGTGGTCTCCTCCCATTCGGCCAGTTCGGCGCAGAGGTCGCGCAGCAGCGGCGCCGGATCGGGGGTGCCGAGCAGGGCGGGGAGCGCCCGCACCAGAACGGCGCCGGCGCCGAAATCCTCCACCTCCAGCCCCAGGCGGGCGAGGGTGGGGGCGGCTTCCAGCAGGCGCCGGGCCTCGGCGCCGGGCAGTTCCACCACGGCGGGCAGCAGCAGCGGCTGGCTGCGCACGGCGCCCTCCAGCAATTGCGCCTTCAGCGCCTCATGCGTCAGCCGCTCATGCGCGGCGTGCTGGTCCACCAGGATCAGCGCGCCATCCGGCGCCTCGGCCAGGATGTAGGTTTCCAGCAACTGCGCCACCGGGCGGCCGAGCGGGCCTTCCCCCGCGATTTCGGGGAGAGAGGGCGGCGGGGCGGGTTCCGGCCGGGAGGGCGGCATGGGCAGGCGCAGCCCGGGCTGCCAGCCGAGGGGGCGGGCGGGAGCCGGGGCGGTGAGCGGCGCGGGGGCCTCCGCGAAGCCGGCCACCGAGGATGGGGGCGGGGCCATCGCCTCCCAGTCCGCCGGGGCGGGCGGAGGCGGCGCAGGCGCGGGGCCGGCGCCGACCGCCAGGGCGCGGCGCAGCGCCGAGATCAGCGCGCCGCGCACCGCCCCGGCGTCGCGGAAGCGCAGCTCGGTCTTCATCGGGTGGACGTTCACGTCCACCAGCTCCGGCGGAAGGTCGAGGAAGAGCGCCGCCACCGGGTGCCGCCCGGCGGCGATCAGGTCGCGATAGGCCACGCGCAGCGCGGCGCGCAGCAGCGGGTCGCGCACCGGGCGGCGGTTGACCACGAGGTGCTGCTCGGCGGCGGTGGCGCGGGTGAGGGTGGGGAGCGCCGCCATGCCGTCCAGGTCGAGGTCGCTCCAGGCGCCGCTCACCGGCACCGCAGCCTTCGCGAAGTCCGGCCCGAGCAGGGCGGCGAGGCGGGTGGCGCGATCGGCCGGGGCGAGGCTCAGCACGGCGCGGCCCTCCACCTCCATGCGGAAGGCGACCTCGGGCCAGGCCAGCGCCAGGCGGCGCACCGCCTCCACCGCATGACCGGCCTCGGTGGGCGGGGTCTTGAGGAACTTGCGGCGGGCGGGGGTGGCGAAGAACAGGTCCCGCACCTCGACGCGGGTGCCCGGCGCGCCGGCGGCCGGGCGGATCTCGCCTTTCGCGCCGCCCTCCACGGCCAGGGAATGCGCCTCGCCGCCCGGCAGGCGGCTGGTCAGCGTCAGCCGCGCGACGGCGGCGATGGAGGGCAGCGCCTCGCCACGGAAGCCCAGGGTGGCGATGCGGAAGAGCGCCTCCTCCTCCGGCAGCTTGGAGGTTGCATGGCGCTCCACGGCCAGCGCCAGGTCGGCGGGCGACATGCCGCAGCCATCATCCTCGACCAGGATGCGGCTGATGCCGCCGCCCTCCAGGGTGACGGCGATGCGCGTCGCCCCGGCATCCAGCGCGTTCTCCACCAGCTCCTTCACGGCGGCGGCGGGGCGCTCGACCACCTCGCCGGCGGCGATGCGGTCGGCCGTGGTCGCGGAGAGCAGGCGGATGCGGTCCATGCGCCTCCTCTAGCGCCCGCCAGGGGCGTGGGGAAAGGCCGCAGGCGGCGCCATGCGGGCACGCGCCGCGTGAGGGACGGAGCGGTTCTGCTTCCTCCGCGCGCGGCGATGGCCGATACTCGCCTTTCACTATTCAGGATCGCGCATGATGGATGCGATGGCAGAAGCCCGGCCCAACCCCACCCTGGCCCAGGAACTGACCCAGCGGATCTATGGCGAGGACATCTTTGCCGGCTTCACGCCGTCCCTGCCGCCGGACATGCAGGGGTGGAACAGCCGCCACGCCGCCTTCCGCGAGGTGATGGAGGCGGTGCGGCCGCGGATCATCGTGGATGTCGGCGTCTGGAAGGGGGCCTCGGTCAACTTCCTCTGCGAGACCATGGGCCAGCTCGGCATCGACGGGGCGGTGATCGCGGTGGACACCTTCCTGGGCAGCCCCGAGCACTGGAACCGCGAGCGGCCGGACAACATCTTCGCCTCGCTGCGCTTCACGCACGGGATGCCGGGCCTCTACTGGCAGTTCCTCAGCAACATGGTGCACCGCAAGCTGCAGGACCGGGTGGTGCCCCTGGCGCAGAGCAGCGAGAACGCGGCGGTGATCCTGAAGCGGCTGAGGATCGCGCCGGACATGATCCACATCGACGCCGCGCATGAGTACGAGCCGGTCCTGCGCGACACCCGGCTCTACTGGAACCTGCTGGCACCGGGCGGCGTGCTGATCGGCGATGACTACAGCTGGAAGGGCGTCGCCAAGGCGGCCGACGAGTTCGCGGTGGAGGTCGGCCAGCCGCTGGCGGTGAATTCGCCGAAATGGATCCTGCGCAAGCCGGGCCAGCGCAAGGCGGCCTGAGGGGTGCAGGGGGGCGGGCCGGCCCCCCGGGCCCGGCGCGCGATCAGGAGCGGATCAGCGGCGGCGTCTGCTGGTGCTGGACCACCCGCCATTCCTCATGCGCCAGCCGCCGGTAGGTGGAGGTGCAGTGCGCCTCGTAGGGCTGGGTGCCCTCCCGTTCCGCCTGGGCATGGTAGGCCACCACGATCAGGCCCTCCTGCGGGCGCATGACCTGCCGCTTCGACAGCGCCACCCTGCTCCAGCGTGGCGTCTCAGCCACCGCCTCGATCGCCTGCTGGCCGGTCATCACGAAGGGGGGCGCGGGCAGCACCATCAGGCACTCGTCGTCGATCAGGGCGCGGTAGTGCTCCGCACCGCCGGTCCACAGGCTTTCCTCGAAGCTCCAGACGCGTTCGTCATCCATCGCTGCGGCCTCCATGTTGGCCGAGGTCAGATATGGCCGAACGGCAGGCTGCCCAGGGCCGGGAGGCGCCCGGAGCCGGCCTGGCCTCAGGAGGGCAGCCCCTGGAGCTGCCGGATGCGCTGGATCAGCCCGGTGGTCGAGGGGTCGTGATCGCCGACCCGCCCCTCCGGCTCCAGCTCCGGCAGGATGGATTTGGCGAGCTGCTTGCCCAGCTCGACGCCCCACTGGTCGAAGGCGTCGATGTCCCACAGCGCGCCGAGGCAGAAGACCTTGTGCTCGTAGAGCGCGACGAGCTGGCCGAGGGTATAGGCGTCCAGCCGGTCGAGCAGCAGGGTGGTGCTGGGCCGGTCGCCGGGGAAGAGGCGGTGCGGCAGCAGGCGACCGATCTCGTCGGGCGGCGTGCCGGCCTTGCGCATCTCGGCCGTCACCTCTTCCGCCGTGCGGCCGCGCAGCAGCGCCTCGGCCTGGGCCAGGCCGTTGGAGAGCAGCAGCCGGTGGTTCTCGGCATAGGGGTGGTCGGGGTTGGCCACCAGCACGAAATCGGCCGGCACCGGCGTGGTGCCCTGGTGCAGCAGCTGCATGAAGGAGTGCTGCGCATTGGTGCCGGGCTCGCCGAAGATCACCGGCCCGGTGTCGCGCTCCACCGGCGTGCCGCCCAGCGTGACGCGCTTGCCCAGGCTCTCCATCTCCAACTGCTGGAGATGCGCCGGAAAGCGCGAGAGGCGATGGTCATAGGGCAGGATGGCATGCGCCTTCAGCCCGAGCCCGTTGACGTGCCAGACGGTGATCAGCGCCAGCAGCAGCGGCAGGTTCTCCTCCGGCGGCGCGGAAAGGAAGTGCTCGTCCATCGCGCGGGCGCCGGCGAGCAGGTCGGAGAATTCCTCCCAGCCGCAGCCGAGGGCGATGGAGAGGCCGATCGCCGACCACAGCGAGAAGCGGCCGCCCACCCAGTCGCGGAAGCCGAAGACGCGGTCCGCCGGAACGCCGAAGGCCGCGGTTGCCTCGTGGTTGGTGGAAAGCGCCACCATGTGCCGCCGCGCGCCCATCTCGCCCAGATTGCGCTCCAGCCAGCCGCGCACGACATGGGCATTGGCCATGGTCTCGGCGGTCGTGAAGGTCTTGGAGGCCACCAGCATCAGCGTGCGCTGCGGGTTCAGCCGGGGGCGGATGGCCTCCCAGTTGTGCGCGTCGGCATTGGCCAGGTAGAGCGGGCGCATCGGCGAGCGCACCGTCCAGAGCGCGCGGGAAGCCATGAAGGGGCCGAGATCCGAGCCGCCGATGCCGATATTGATGACGTCGGTGAAGGACTCTCCGGTGGCGCCGCGGATGTCGCCGGTATGGATGGCATGGACGAAACGCTGCATCGCCCGCAGCGTCTCCTCCACCGCCGCGCCGGCATCCTCCACCGTGCCGTCCGCGTGGCGGGCGACGAAGCCGGCATTGCGCGAGGCGCGCAGCGCCATGTGCAGCACCGAGCGGCCCTCGGTCTGGTTGATCGGCTCGCCCGCCGCCATGGCGTCGCGCCGCGCCATCACCTCGGAGGCGCGGGCGAGGTCGAGCAGCGCCGCCAGCGCCTCGTCGTCCACCGAGGTCTTGGAGAAGTCCATCTGGATGTCGCAGGCCTGCCGGTGGAAGCGTTGGAAGCGCTTCGGATCGGCGGCGAAGAGGGGCCGGATGGCGCCGCTGCCCGGCCGGCGGGCCAGCGCGGCCACCCGGTTCCAGGCGGCTTCGCGTGCGGAAGGCGTCATGCGGCAATCTCCCCCATCATCCCCTCATCGGCCGGAGCTTAGCCGTAATCGCTCAGAGACCTTCAGGTTGCCCCGCCACGGTGACGGAAAGTTCCGTCGGGGCCAACAGGCGTGCCGCCATCTTGGCGGCCTGCTCGCGCGTGATTGCGGCCAGCCGTTCCGGGCGGCGGGCCAGCCAGTCCAGCGGGCGGCCGTTGCGGCGCATCGCCAGGAGGATGGCGGCGATGCGGCGGCTGTCGGTGAACTGCAGCGGCTGGTTGCCGGTGAGGAAGGCGACGGCCTCCTCGATCTCGGCGGCGGTGGGGCCGGACTCGGCCATGCGCTTCCACTCGGCGCGCAGCACGGTGAGCGTCTCGCTGACCCGTGCATTGGCCGTCGCGCAGGAGCCGACCAGCACGCTCTGGCCGAAGATCACGTCCAGCCCGGCGCCAATGCCGTAGGTCAGGCCGCGCTCCTCCCGGATGCTGCGGGTCAGCCGCGCGGTGAAGCCGCCGCCGGCCAGGATGCGCAGCACCAGCTGCGCGGTTTCCCAGGCCGGGTCGTTCACGGGGATGCCGGGCTGGCCGAACAGGATGGCCGATTGCGGCGAGGCCACCGGCACCACCTGGGTGCCGAAATGGCGGAATTCCGGCAGCGGCGGCGGCTCCTCCAGCTTGCCCTCGGGCAGGGCGCCGAACAGCTCCGGCAACAGTCTGGCCAGCTCGTCGGCGGTGATGGCGCCGGAGGCGGCGATCAGCAGCCCCGGCGCGCGGCGCAGGTGTCGCGCCAGGGCGGCGCGCAGCTGCTCGACGGTGAGGGCGGCGAGGCTCTCCTCGGTGCCGCCGACCGGCCGGCCCGCCGGATGGTCGGGGAAGCCGGCGGCCCAGAAGGCGCGCGCGCCGCGGCCCTGCGGCCCTTCCAGCGAGCGCCGCACTGAGGCGATGGCGCGGGCGCGCTCGCGGGCCACCGCATCGGCGTCGAAGCGGGGCGCCGTCATGGCCAGCCGGGCCAGCCGCACCGCCTTGGGCAAGGCGGGGGCGAGGGCGCGGAAGTCGCCCTGGAAACTGTCGCGGTCGGCGGAGAAGTTGAGCCCGATGGCCTCGTCGCGCAGCGCATCGGCGAAGGCGAGGGCGTCGAGCTCGCCCGCGCCCTCGGTCATCAGGTTGGCGGCGAGGCGGGAGGCGCCCTCCTGGCCCTTGGGGTCGAGCGCGGCGCCGCCGGGCCAGGACCAGCTGATGCTGACCACCGGCACCGAGTGGTCCTCGGCGAGCCAGGCGGTCAGGCCGCCGCCCTCCACCACCTGGATGGGCAGCGAGAAGCCGGTGCCGCTCATGCCGCGCCTTCCGGCAGCAGCCAGCCGAGCATGGAGGGTTTGGCCAGCACGGTGCGGGCGGCCTCCTCCACCTGGGCGCGGGTGACGGCGCGGATGCGGGCCGGCCAGTATTCGATGCTCTCCAGCGGCAGGCCGACGGCGAGGGCGGAGCCGAGGATGCGCGGCGCGGTGCCCAGGCTGTCGAGCGCCAGCAGCGTGCCGGCGGTGATCTGGCGGATCGAGCGCGCCACCTCGGCATCGGTCACGCCCGCCTCGAGCAGGCGCTGGATCTCGGCGGTGACCGCCTGCTCCAGCCGCTCCGTCGGGGTGTCGCGGCGCGGCGTGGCGGAGATCTCGAAATAGCCGGTGCCGAGGGCGTCGCTGTCGTAGGAGCAGTTGGCGGAGGTGGCGAGGCCGGCCTGCACCAGCGCCTTGTCGAGCCGCGAGCCCTGACCGCCGCCGAGCAGATGGGACAGCACCTCCAGCGGGTGGGCGTGGCGGCTGGCCTCGGTGTCGGGCGGCAGGGAGGGGGCGATCCAGCCGCGCAGGAAGGCGGGCTCCTGCACCGTCGGCTCACGCCGCACCAGCCGTTCCTCCAGCGGCGCGGGCGGCGCGGGCGCGCGGCTGCGATGGCCCTTGGGATAGGGCGCGGGGCGGCCCTGGATGCCGCCGTAGTCCTCCTCCGCCAGCTTGGCCACCGCCTCGCGCGAGACCGCGCCGGTCACCACCAGGGTGGCGTTCGCCGGCGTGTAGAAGCGGTGGTAGAACTCCAGCATGTCGTCCCGCGAGAGGGCGGCGATCTCGTCCGGCCAGCCGATCAGCGGGCGGCCACGCCAGTGCTGACGGCCCCAGAAGCTGGCGTCCCAGGCCTCGCGGAAGCGGCCGCGCGGCGTGCTCTCGACGCGCTGGCGGCGCTCCTCCAGCACGACCTGGCGCTCGGCCTCGATCTCATCGGCCGGGAAGCGGGCGGTGGCCATGCGGTCGGCCTCCATGTCCGCCACCAGCGGCAGCCGGCTGGCCTCGACATTCTGGAAATAGGCGGTGACGTCGCGGCTGGTGAAGGCGTTGTCCTGCCCGCCCTCGCGCGCCACCCGGCGGGAGAAGGCGCCGGAGGGCACATGCTCGCTGCCCTTGAACATCATGTGCTCAAGGAAATGGGCGAGGCCGGACTTGCCCTGAGGGTCCTCCCCGGCGCCGGCGCTGTAGAAGACGTAATGCGCCACCACCGGCGCGCGCCGGTTCTCGGCATGCACAACGGTCAGGCCGTTGGGCAGCGTCCAGAGGCTGGCGCCGAACAGCGGCTTCTCCGTGCCTGCGGGAGGCGCGGCAGGGCGGGGCTGGGCCGCCGCCTGCGCGGATGGCAGCACGGCGAGCGCGGGAAGGGCGGCGGCGGCCGAGATGGCGGCGCGACGGGACAAGGCGCACATGGACCCATCAGATGGGCTTTCGCCCCCGCTGGCAACAGGGGCGATCAGAACAGCCCCTGGAACAGGCCCTGGCGGCGCCGCTGGATGATCGGGGTCTCGCCCTCCTCCGTGCTGCGGCCGAGGGCGGCGTTCTCGCGCAGGCGCTGGGCCTCGCGCTGCGGGTCCACCACGGTGCCGGGCTGCGCCGTATCGCGCCAGAACATCAGGCGATCCACCAGGCCGCGGCTGGCCTGCTCAAGGTGCAGGCTTTCCTCGTCCACGCGCTGGCGGATGTCGGCCGGCGCATCGCCGCCGGCGCGGGCCAGCAGCGCCTGCTCGCCGACGGAGGGTGCGGAGGAGGCGCCGACGCCGAAGGCGGCGCCGGGGGCGACGGTCGCCTCGCCGGCCTCGCGGCCGCGCAGCTCCTGCGGGCGCGGGGTGCCGGGCCGCGGCGGCGGCAGCTCGCCGAGCACCGGCGGCAGCGAGAGCGGCGCGCGGGTGACGACGCTGAACTCGTCCGGGGCGGCGCGGGTGAAGCCGAGCGTGCGCGCCGTGTCCGAGCCGCAGCCGGCGAGCAGCAGGCCGCAGGCCAGCGCCGCGCAGGCGGAGGAGGGAAGGGGGCGGCGCGCCCGAATCCGGAAGGGAAGCTGCCTCATGGCGTTTCCTTAGCGGTGCGGCGGGAAGCGAACAAGGCGTCGGCGATCAGCGCCGCAACACCCAGCACGATGGCCGCATCGGCGAGGTTGAAGACATACCAGTGCCAGGTGCCGGCCCAGGCATCGGCGAAGTCCACCACCGCGCCGAAGCGCAGCCGGTCGATGACATTGCCGATGGCGCCGCCGACGATGCCGCCGAGCGCCACCGCCGTCAGCCGGTTCTCGGCGCGGGCGATCCAGCGCAGCAGGAACAGCGCGACGACCAGCGCCAGCACCGCCAGCAGCAGGCGGTGCCAGGGCGCATCCCCGGCCAGCAGGCCGAAGGTGACGCCGCGGTTCCAGACCATGGTGAGGTCGAAGCCGAAGCTGCCGAAATCGAGCAGCTTCACCTGGCCGATCGCGGGCAGGCGGAGGACTTCCAGCACCCACCACTTGCTGAGCTGGTCCGCCACCAGCACTGCGGCGGCGACCGGCAGGCCGAGCTTGAGGCTCATGCGGCGGCTTCGACCACGGCCTCACAGCGCCGGCAGAGGGTGGGATGCACTGCCGAGCGGCCGACCTCCGGCAGCACGCGCCAGCAGCGCGCGCATTTCTCGCCGGGGGCATGGGCGAAGACAGCGGCGACACCGGGCTGGCCCTCCAGCGCGGCGGCGCCCTCCGGCGGGGTGGCACCGGAGAGGGTGAGGCCGGAGGTGATGCAAAGCTCGGCCCAGATCTCGGCCGGCAGCAGGCCGAGCGACTCGGGCGGCAGATGCAGCACCGGCGCCGCCTGCAGCGAGGAGCCGATCTCGCCGGCGCCGCGTGCCTTCTCCAGCACGCCCGTCACGGCGCGGCGGATGCTGCGCACCGCTTCCCACCTGGCGGCCAGCGCCTCATCCCGCCATTCGGCCGGGATCTCGGGAAAGGTCTGGAGATGAACGGAGCCGTCCTCCGAGGGGAAGCGGGCCTGCCAGGCCTCCTCCGCGGTGAAGGGGAGGACAGGCGCGAGCCAGGTGGTCAGGCAGCGGTGCAGCGCGTCCAGCACCGTGCGGGCGGCGCGGCGGCGCGGGCTGTCCTTGGCGTCGCAGTAGAGGCTGTCCTTGCGGATGTCGAAGTAGAAGGCGGAGAGGTCCGTCGCGCAGAAGGCGTGGATCTCGGGATAGACGCCGTTCCAGTCATAATCCGCCACCGCCTTGCGCAGCCGGGCATCCAGCTCGGCGAGGCGGTGCAGCACCCAGCGCTCCAGCTCCGGCAGCTCGGCATGGGGGAGCGTCTCGCTCGCCTCGAAGCCGGCGAGGCTGCCGAGCAGCCAGCGCAGCGTGTTGCGGATGCGGCGGTAGAGCTCCGCCTGCTGGCCGAGGATGGTCTTGCCGATGCGCAGGTCGTCCGCGGTGTCCGAGTTCATCACCCAGAGGCGCAGGATGTCGGCGCCGTACTGCTTGGTCACCTCCTGCGGGGCGGTGACGTTGCCGAGCGACTTCGACATTTTCCGACCCGTTTCGTCCAGGACGAAGCCGTGGGTGAGGATGGCCTTGAAGGGCGCGTAGCCGTTGGTGCCGATGCTCTCCAGCAGGGAGGAGTGGAACCAGCCGCGATGCTGGTCCGAGCCCTCCAGGTAGAGATCGGCGGGCACCGGCAGGCCGCGCGGGCGCAGCACGAAGGCATGGGTGGAGCCGGACTCGAACCAGACATCGACGATGTCCATCACCTGCTCGTAGTCGTCCGGGTTCCTGTCATTCCCGAGGAAGCGGGCGGCGGCGCCGGGCTTGTACCAGGCATCCGCCCCTTCCTCGCGGAAGACGGCATCGATGCGGCCCAGCACCGCCGGGTCGCGCAGCGGCTGGCCGCTGCGCCTGTCCACGAAGACGGCGATCGGCACGCCCCAGGCACGCTGGCGGCTGATGCACCAGTCCGGCCGCGCGGCGACCATCGAGCCGATGCGGTTGCGCCCCTGGTCCGGCACGAAATGGGTGTCGGCGATGGCCTGCAGGGCCTTGGCGCGGATGCGGTTCTCGTCATCCATCGCGATGAACCACTGCGGCGTCGCACGGAAGATGACCGGCTTCTTGGAGCGCCAGCTGTGCGGATAGCTGTGGGTGATGAAGCCCTTGCCGGCGAGGTGGCCCATCTCCTGCAGCGCCGCCCAGACCGGCTCATGCGCCTTGAAGACATGAATGCCCACGAAGCCCGGCGCCTGCACGGTATAGGTGCCGTCATCGGCCACGCATTCCGGCACGGCGATGCCATGGGCGCGGGTCAGGTGGAAGTCGTCCTCGCCATGCGCCGGGGCCATGTGCACCAGCCCGGTACCGGCCTCGGTGGTGACGAATTCACCCTCCAGCAGCGGCACGTCGAAGGCATAGCCGCCCTCCGCCTTGCTCCAGCCGCGCAGCGGGTGGGCCGCCACGGCGCCGGCCAGTTCGGTGCCCTTGAAGGCGCGCGTCACGCTGAAGGCGGCGAGCCCGACCTCCTTGGCGAAGGCGCCGAGCAGCGCCTCGGCGACGATGAAGCGCTGGCCCACGCGCGCCAGGGACGGATGTTCCGCGCCCTCCCCGACCCCGTCCACCGTCACCAGCGCGTAGTCGATCTCACCGCCATAGGCGAGCGCGCGGTTGGCCGGAATGGTCCAGGGGGTGGTGGTCCAGATCACCGCCTCGGCGCCGACCAGATCCTCGGCGGCGGCCTTCAGGATCGGGAAGCCGGTGTAGAGGATGGCCGACCTGTGGTCGTGGTACTCGACCTCGGCCTCGGCCAGCGCGGTCTTCTCGACCGGGCTCCACATCACCGGCCGCAGGCCACGGTACAGAGAACCGTTCATCAGGAACTTGCCGATCTCGGCGGCGATGGCGGCCTCGGAGGGGAAGTCCATGGTGGCGTAGCGCCCGGCCCAGTCGCCGGCGACGCCGAGGCGCTTGAACTCCTCGCGCTGCACGTCCAGCCAATGCGCGGCATAGGCGCGGCACTCGGCGCGGAACTCCAGCACGGGGACGGCATCCTTGTCCCGCCCGCCCTGGTACTTGCCCTTGGGGTTGCGGTACTCCTCCTCGACCTTCCACTCGATCGGCAGGCCGTGGCAGTCCCAGCCCGGGATGTAGTCGGCATCCTTGCCGTCCATCTGGGCGGCGCGGTTGATGACGTCCTTCAGGATCTTGTTCAGCGCGTGGCCGATATGCAGGGCGCCGTTGGCGTAGGGCGGGCCGTCATGCAGCACGAATTTCGGCCGCCCCGCCGACTGCGCCCGCAGCTTGTCCCAGAGACCGATCCTCTCCCACCGCTCCAGCCAGCCGGGCTCGCGCTTCGGCAGGTCGCCCTTCATCGGGAAAGGGGTCTGCGGCAGGAAAACGGTGCCGCGGTAGTCGCGGGCCCCGGTGTCGGAGCGGGGGGCGTCGGAGGGCACGTCGTTCATCGGTCGGGCGTCCATGCCGCCATGGGGCGGGCTTCAGGCAGGGAAGGGAAGGTGCGCGACGTAAGGGTCCCGGCCCTCTGGCTCAGAGGACCGGGCGGCTAATTCGCGCCCCTGCGCGGAGAAGCATCCGGAACATAAGCGGGCTTTTGCGGCCGGGCGGGGCGGGGGTCAAGCGCGCGTTGCGGCATGGCGGGCGGCCGGGAGCATCGCCGGGAGGCCTGGGCGCCGGGGTGCCGGCGCGGGTGATCCGCCGCGGCGCCGCCTGGTCCTGCCGACGGGCGCCCTCTCCGGCGGAGGCCGCCACCCCGGGGCGAGCGCTTCCAGGGACGGGGCCGGGCCGGCGGCCTCAGCCGGCGCCGAGCAGGCTCCGCGCCGCGGCGGCATCGGCGGCGATCTGCGCCTTCAGCGCCTCCAGCCCGGCGAATTTCCGCTCCGGCCGCAGGAAATGCAGCAGCGCGACGCCGATCTCCTGCCCGTAGAGATCCTCGTCGAGGTCGAAGAGATGCGCCTCGACCCGGCTCTCGGTGCCGGCCACGGTGGGGCGCAGGCCGATATTGGCGACGCCTGGCACGGTCCGC
Organism: Roseomonas sp. E05; assembly: GCF_030063475.1. Taxonomy (GTDB): domain Bacteria; phylum Pseudomonadota; class Alphaproteobacteria; order Acetobacterales; family Acetobacteraceae; genus Pseudoroseomonas. Next base: position 351,895 of record NZ_JASIRT010000001.1, on the reverse strand, counting down.
CCATCCGGCAGGAGAGCCTGGATGGCATAGACCCCGCGCGCCGGCTCCAGGTGCCGCCCGAGCGGGATGTTGGCGGTGGGAAAGCCGATGGTCCGCCCGCGCTTGTCGCCATGGCTGACGGGGCCCCGGATGGCCCAGGGGCGGCCCAGCGCACGGGCGGCGCGCTCGGGGTAGCCGTCCTGCAGCAGCCGGCGGATGCGGGTGGAGGAGATCGGCCCCGCCTCGTCCGCCACTGGCGGCACCACGCTCAACCCGATGCCGAGCCGCTCGGCGCGCTCGGCCAGGAAGGCCACATCGCCGCCGCGCCGGTGGCCGAAGGCGAAGTCGGCGCCGCAGGCCAGATGCTTCGCCCGCAGCGCACCGTGCAGCACCCCGGTGACGAAATCCTCCGCCGACATGGCGGCCAGGGCGGCGTCGAAGGGCAGGGCGACGACGTGCTGCGCCCCCGCCGCGCGCAGTGCCCGCGCCTTGGCGGCGGCCAGCGTCAGGCGGAAGGGCGGGTCGTCCGGGCGGAAATGCTCGCGCGGATGCGGCTCGAAGGTCAGCGCCACCCGCGCCAGCTCGGGGCGGGCGGCGTGGGCGGCGCGCAGCACGGCGTGGTGGCCGAGATGCACGCCGTCGAAATTGCCCAGCGCGACGGTGGCCCCCTGCGCCTCGGGCGGGATGGTGATCATCGCCGCGCGCCTCCGCTCAGCGTTCTTCCCGCTGCGCCCACTTCTCGACGGCGACGGGCGCGAAGCTCGCCAGCGCGTCCAGCGCCTCCGCCGGCGTCGCGGCCAGCGTCACCATGGCGCGGTGCTTCTCGTGCAGGAAGCCCTCGGCCACCATGTGGTCGAAAACCGCGCCGAGGCGCTCCCAGTACTGCGCGGTGTTGAGGAAGACGAGCCCCTTGTCGTGGATGCCGAGCTGGGTCCAGGTGAAGGCCTCCACGGCCTCCTCCAGCGTGCCGATGCCGCCGGGCAGCACGATGAAGCCGTCGGCCATGTCGGCCATCATGGCCTTGCGCTCATGCATGGTTGCGACGACCCGCAGCTCGGTGATGGCGCCATGGCCCAGCTCGCGCTGCATCAGCGTCTCGGGGATGATGCCGGTCACCTCGGCACCGGCGCGCATCGCGGCATCGGCGACGATACCCATCAGCCCGACATGCCCGCCACCATAGACGAGGCCGAGGCCCCGCGCGGCAATGACGCGGCCCAGCTCGCGCGCGGCGGCGGCATAGGCCGGGTTGAGGCCGGGATTGGAACCGCAGAACACACAGATACGCTTCATGCAGATCAGTTCCTGGTGGTTTCGCGGCGGCCGGAAGGCCGGAACCGCGCGGGCCTGGCCGCGGGCAGGTGGGCCGAGGGCTGGGAGCGGGCGCGCCGGCCGGCATGGTGCGCGCTTCCCCTCCGCCCGCTCCGCCCTGGCAGCACAAGGCGCCGCTGCTTCAGGGCTTAACGCCCGGCGGCCGGATGGACAAGCCGAACCGGTGGCGCGACAACCCCCGGCTTCATTGCAAGGAGAGGAGGCCCCATGCCCGTCACCGAACTCGGCACCAGCGAGCGCCTGCTGGAGGAGCTGCGCGGCTGGGTGGAGCACGAGACGCCCACCACCGACGCCGCCGCCATCGACGGGCTGATGGACAAGGCCGAGGCCGAGCTGCGCGCCGTCGGTGCCACCATCGAGCGCGTCCCCGGCGTGGAGGGCTTCGGCGGCCAGCTGGTGGCGCGCACGCCCGGCGAGGGGCGGCCGGTGCTGGTGGCCGGGCATCTCGACACGGTCTGGGGCCATGGCACGCTGGCCGGCCCGGTGCCTTTCCGCGTCGAGGGCGAGAAGGCGCATGGCCCTGGCATCTACGACATGAAGGCAGGCAGCTTCTTCGCCTTCCATTCCGTGCGCGAGATCCTGCGGCAGCAGGTGAAGACCCGCAGCCCCATCACCCTGCTGCTGACCTCGGACGAGGAGGTGGGCAGCCCGACCAGCCGCGCCCTGATCGAGCGCGAGGCGCAGCGTGCCTGCGCCGTGCTGATCCCCGAGCCGGCGGGCAATCCCGGCAAGGCCTGCGTGACCGCGCGCAAGGGCGTCGGCCGCTTCGTGGTGAAGGTGCAGGGCACGAGCGCCCATGCCGGCGGCAACTGGGAGGAGGGCGCCAGCGCCATCGTCACCCTGGCGCGGCTGATCACCCAGATCCACGCCCTGGTGGACCTGCCCGGCGGCACCACCACCAACTGCGCGCCCATCTGGGGTGGCACCCGGCCCAACGTGATCCCCAACGAGGCGGGCTGCGAGGTGGATTTCCGCGTCGCCACTGCCACCGACGGGGCGCGCATCGAGGCGGCGGTGCAGGCCATGGCCGGGCCGCAGCCGGAGGGCACCCATGTCACCATCACCGGCGGCATGAACCGCCCGCCGATGGAGGAAAGCCCGGCCGGCCTGGCGCTCTACGCGCGGGCGCGGGAGATCGCCGCCCGCCTCGGCTACGACCTGCCGAAGCAGCACCGCGGCGGCGGTTCGGACGGCAACTTCACCGCCGCGCTCGGCGTGCCGACGCTGGATGGGCTCGGCTGCTCCGGCGCGGGGGCGCATGCGGAGTTCGAGCACATCCTCTGGCACGAGCTGGCGCCGCGCTGCGCGACTCTCTGCGAGCTGCTGGAGACCCTGGGGGACTAAAAAAAAGCCTGGGGGAAGAAATTCCCCCAGACCCCCATCTTTCTTCTTCGAGTCTCCCGCGCCAACGGCACGCGCATCGCAAAACCGACAAGAAAAAGAAGGGGGTTCGGGGGAATTCATTCCCCCGACCTGCTGCATTGCGCCGCATCCGCCGCAATGACCTAATCCGCCGATAATCCCTCCCCGCAGGAGCGCCCGATGGCCGAGGCCGACCACCTGACCCCGCTCCTGGAGCCGATGGTGCTGCTCGCCGCCGCCGTGGTCGCGGTGCCGCTGGCCAAGCGGCTCGGGCTGGGCTCGGTGCTCGGCTACATCGCCGCGGGCGTGGCGATCGGGCCTTCGGCGCTCGGGCTCTTCGCGGCGCCCGGCCGGGTGGCGGGGGTGGCCGAGCTGGGCGTCGTGCTGCTGCTCTTCGTCATCGGGCTGGAGCTGAACCTCGGCCGCCTCTGGGCCTTGCGGAAGGACATCCTGGGCCTCGGCACCGCGCAGGTGCTGGGCTGCGGCGGGCTGGCGGCGATCGGGCTGATGCTGGCGGCAGGCTGGGCGGCGCCGGCGGCCAGCGTCGCCGGGCTGGGCCTGGCGCTCTCCTCCACCGCCCTGGTCATGCCGCTGCTGGAGGAGCGCGGCGAGTTGCAGGCGCCGCAGGGGCAGACGGCCTTCGCCATCCTGCTGCTGCAGGACCTCGCCATCGTGCCGCTGCTGGCGCTGGTGGCCTTCCTCTCGCCGGTGGAGCCGGCGCATGACGGCTCCCCCTGGGCCTCGGCGGCGCTGGCGCTGGGCGCGGTGGCGGCGGTGGTGCTGGTGGGGCGCTTCCTGCTGAACCCCTTCTTCAGCCTGCTCGGGCGCGCCGGCACGCGGGAGATCATGACCGCCGCCGCCCTGCTGGTGGTGCTGGGCGCGGCGGCGCTGATGGCGCTGGTCGGCCTCTCCATGGCCATGGGCGCCTTCCTGGCCGGGGTGCTGCTGGCGGAATCCAACTACCGGCACGAGCTGGAGGCGGATATCGAGCCCTTCCGCGGGCTGCTGCTCGGGCTGTTCTTCCTCTCCGTCGGGATGAGCGTGGATCTCGGCGTGGTGGCGGCGCAGTGGCCGGTGCTGCTGGCCGGTGTGGTGGGGCTGGTGGCGGTGAAGGTGCTGGCGACGCATTGGCTGGCGCGCGCCTTCGGCCATTCCCGCGGCACCGCGCTGCGCACCGCGCTGCTGCTGGCCCAGGCCGGGGAGTTCGGCTTCGTGCTCTATTCCGCCGCCGCGGCGGCCGGGGTGATGCGGCCGGAGCAGGCGAGCCTGCTGGTGGCGCTGGTGACGCTCTCCATGGCGGTGACGCCGCCGCTGGTGCGCTTCGGCCCCGCCTTCCTGCGGAGCTGTGGTCAGCCGATCCCCGAGGAGAATTTTTCTGACGCCATCGGTAATGTACTGCTGATCGGCTTCGGCCGCTTCGGGCAGCTTGTGGCACAGGTGCTGCTGCGCCATGGCGTCCGGCTGACGCTGCTCGATTCCGACGTGGACCGCATCGAGGAGGCCGGCCGCTTCGGCGCGCGGGTACATTATGGCGACGGCACGCGGCTCGACGTGCTGCGCGCCGCCGGGGCCGGGCGGGTGCGGATGATCCTGGTCTGCACCGACCGGCCGGAGATCACCAACCGCATCGTCGGCGTGGTGCAGGAGGCCTTCCCGGACACGCCCTGCTTCGTCCGCGCCTGGGACCGCCGGCACGCGCTGGAACTGCTGGCGCGCGGCGTGGGCGGACAGGTGCGGGAGACGCTGGAATCGGCCCTCGCCCTGGGGCGGGAGGCGCTGGTCGGGCTTGGCGTGCCGCGCGACACGGCGGAGGCGGTGGAGCAGGATGTGCGCGAGCGCGACCGCGAGCGGCTGAAGGCGCAGCAGCTCGGCGGCTTCTTCGTGGACTCCGACCATTACACCGTGCGACCGGAGCCGCTGACGCCGCCGCGGCGCGAGAAGCAGCGGGGGTGAGCCTGCCCCACCGGTGGCGGGGTCCGGGGTGACACTGTCACCCTGGCGGGGTTCCAGGAGCAGCGCCCCTGGCCCCGGCTGATCGTTACTTCGCCTGCGTCAGCAGCTTGCGGAAGTCCCCGTCGAGGGCGGCGAGCGCGCCGTCGATGCGCTGGCGGCGTTCCCTGATCCAGCCGTCCTGCGCTGCGAGGTCGTCCTTCGCCGCGCCGATCATGCGCGCCATCTCGGCCGGCTGCGGACCGCCGCGCGTCGCGCGGTTGCGCACGATGGCGACCGGGTCGAGGGTGGCGCGGAACTCGGCCTCGCTCATCGGCAGGGTGGCGTTCTCCACCTGCATCTCGTGCCGCACCGTCTCGGCGTAGATGCGCTGCGCCTCGGCATAGGGGAAGTCGCTCGGGCGGATGTCATTGGTCTTGGCGTAGCTCACCACCTCCGAGGCGAAGTGGTGGCCGACGCGGAAGGGCAGTCGGTACTCGCGCATCAGCCTGTCGGCCACTTCCTGCGAGGCGGTCCAGTCGCTGTTCAGCTCCTCCAGCGCGCGCTCGGGGCTGATCACCAGCGCGTTCAGCACGCGGTCGAAGGCGGCCAGCATGCGGACGGCGCCGGCGACAACGGCGGTGTTGTCCCGCGCGCTCTTGGCGTCGCTCATGCCGGGCGGGATGTTGTGCGCCTGGATGACGCGGCCGACGCCGGCGGTGATGACGCGCGAGGCCTCGGCGCGGGTGTCGTTCAGCAGGCCGGGGTTGCGCTTCTGCGGCATGGCGCTGGAGACGTAGGTGTTGCCGCCGCCCTCCCGCAGCAGGATCCAGGGGCGGGGCTGGGCGTATTGCGTCATGACGTCCTCGACGAAGGCGCCGACATGCAGGGCCATGCTGTTCACCACCGCGCCGATCTCGACCGGCATCTCGGTGGCGAGGATCTGCGCCGCGTCATAGGCGTTGTCCACCGTGCCGGGGAAGCCGAGGTATTGCGCCATGCGGTCGCGGTTCAGCGGCCAGCTCGTGCCGTTGAGCACGGTGGTGCCCATGGGCGAGAGGTCGAGCCGCGCATAGGCCTGCCGCAGCCGCTCGGCATCGCGCTTCAGCCCGGCGATATGGCCGAGGAGATAGTGGCCGTAGCTGTTGGGCTGGGCGGCGACGCCGTTGGTGTAGTTCGGCACGATGGTACCGGCATGCGCCTCGGCCAGGCGCAGCATGGTGCCGGTGGCCTTGTGGAGCTGGCCAGCGAGCTGCAGCAGCGCGTCGCGCAGCATGGCGGCGCGGACGGTGGCGAGCATGTCCTGGCTGGAGCGGCCGGCATGCAGCAGGGTCGCCTCGACGCCGGCGGCCTCGATCAGCAGCGGCTCGAAGGTGATGACGAGGGTGGGGCGCTTGCCGCCCGGCCGCTCGCCCGCCTCCAGCACCTTCTCCAGCCCGGCGGCGATCCGCAGAGTCGAGGCGGGATCGAGCAGGCCCTCCCCGGTGTTGATCACCGCGCTGGCCTTGTTGATCTCGCCCAGCCAGAAGAACTCGTCCCGCCGCGGCGCGGTCTGGGCCAGGGCGGAAGGGGTCATGGCAGGAAGGGCAAGTCCGCACATCAGCAAGGCTCCCAGGCAGGTCCTGAACCTCGACATGGTTTCCTCCTTTGCCGCCGGCGGGCGGCGGCGCCGTCCGGGCAAGAAAGGAGCGTTTCCGGTGGATTGTCGAGACCGGGGCGGCGTGCCGGGGCATGGCGGGTGGCCCGGCGCCCCGCAGGAGGTGGCGCGGCCGGCTTCGGGGAGGTCCCGGCCCGGCGCCGCGCCGCCGCGGCGCTCAGAACTCCAGGCCGATCTTGCCGAAGTGCCGGCCGGATTCCTCGTGCCGGAAGGCCTCGGCGATGTCCGCCAGGGGGAAGCTGCGGTCGATCACCGGGCGCAGGCCGGTGGCGTCCAGCGCACGGACGAAGTCCTGCTGATGGCGCCGGCTGCCGACGATCAGCCCTTGCAGCCGGGCCTGCTTGGCCATCAGGGCGGCGGTCGGCACCTCGCCCTTGCGGCCGGTCAGCACGCCGATCAGCGAGATGTGGCCGCCGACCCGAACGGCGGTGATGGACTGCTCCAGCGTGCCGGGGCCGCCGACCTCGATGACATGGTCCACGCCGCGGCCGCCGGTCCAGTCGCGCGCGCGGCTGCCCCAGTCCGCATGCTGGCGGTAGTTGACGGTGTGGTCGGCGCCGAGGGTGCGCAGGCGCTCCAGCTTCGCGTCCGAGGAGGAGGTGGCGATCACCGTCGCGCCCATGGCCTTGGCAATCTGCAGGGCGAAGATCGACACACCGCCCGTGCCGAGCACCAGGACGACATCGCCCGCCTTCAGGCCGCCATCGACGATGAGGGCGCGCCAGGCGGTGAGGCCGGCGGTGGTGAGGGTGGCGGCCTCCGCGTGGCTGTAGCCGATCGGGGCCCGGGTGAACCAGCTGGCCGGCCGGGTGACGGCCTCGCGGGCGTAGCCGTCCACGCCGTCGCCGGGAACGGTGGAGAAGTCGCCCACGGTGGGCGGGCCGTCCTGCCAGCCCGGGAAGAAGCAGGAGACGACGTGGTCGCCGGGGGCGAACTCGTCCACGCCCTCCCCCACCGTCTCGACCACGCCGGCGCCATCGGCCATGGGAATGCGGTTGTCGGCGGTCTTCATGCGGCCGCTGACCACACCGAAGTCATGGTAGTTCAGCGAACTGGCATGCAGCCGGACGCGGATCTCGCCTGGCCCGGGCGTGCCGGGCTCGGGCATGTCGATCAGCTCAAGCCGGTCCAGCCCGCCTGGTGCGCGCACCACGATGCCTTTCATCCACAGTCTCCTTTTCCCGTTCGGTGTGACCTGCGGAGGGGAAATGGGAGGCGGCGGGCATCGTTGCAGGATGGGAGGCTGTCAGGCCTCCACGATCGGGACGAAGCCGCCAAAGATCATGCGCCTGCCATCGAAGGGCATCTCGCCGATCGCCTTCATGCGCGGGTCGCTCATCATGCGCTCATGCAGGGCGTTGCGCGTTTCCCTGTCCGGGTACTCCACCCAGCTGAAGACGACGATCTCGCCATCCTCGGCCTTCACCGCGCGGCGGAAGTCGGTGGTCTTGCCGTCCGGCACGTCGTCCCCCCAGCACTCCACCACGCGCGTGGCGCCGAATTCTTTGAACAGCGCCGCCGCAGCAGCGGCATGCTGCCGGAAGATCTCCTGGTTGGCGGCGGGCACGGCCAGCACAAAGCCTTCCACATAGGACATGTTCATCGCTCCCTGAATTTTTGGAGTGCGGCGCCAGGGCCGCGCTCATGGCGATATTTAAGTTGATATCAACGTAAACGGACCCGGTCAAAGCCGGGCCTCTTCACGAGAGCGCCAGAGCCGGGGCGGCGCCGCGCACCGCCCCGGCGGTCCGCTACGCGCCCATCAGCCGGTGGAAGAGCGGCACCGCGGCGGCGAGGCGGGCGATGCTGGCCTGCTCGCGCGGGCTGTGGGCGGTGTCCATCACCTCGGGGCCAAGGATGATGCAGGGGGCGACTTCCTGCAGTTCGCTGGCATCGGTGCCGAAGGGGCGGGTTTCGGCCCTGTGGCCGGTGGCGGCCTCGGCGGCGCGGACCAGGGGATGGTCGGCGGGGGTTTCCGGCGGGCGGCCCTGGCGAACGATCGTCAGCTTGGCACCGGCGCGTTCGGCGGCGGCCTCGACGGCCTGCACCACGGGGGTCGGGTCGATGCTGCGGCTGTAGCGGAACTTGATCCGCGCCGTGGCCCTGGGAACGGTGACGTTCACCGCCGCGCCGTGGTTGTCGAGGATCAGGTTGAAGTCGCTGAAGGGCGGGCTGTAGGCGGCGTCGTGCAGCGTGGTGTCGCTGCGCAGGCGCTCGGCAAGGGCCTTCATCTCGACCAGGAAGGGGATCAGCGCCCAGTTGGCGTTGCGCCCGGTGCCAAGCGAGGAATGCGCCTGCACCCCCTCGGCCACGGCGATGAAGTCGATGTTGCTGCGGTGGCCGCGCACGGGGATCAGCCCGGTCGGCTCGGCGACGATGACGCCGCGCGGCGCGGCGCGGCGGGCCAGCGCCGAGCGGTCGGCAATGGCGCGGGCGCCCTGCTTGGTGGTTTCCTCGTCGGTGGTGATGAGGAGGGTGGCGGGGAGATGCGCCGGCAGGGTGCGGGCGGCGACGATGCAGGCGGCCAGCGGCCCCTTCATGTCGGCGGCGCCGAGGCCGTGCAGGATGCCCTGACCGTCGATGCGGCCGGAGAAGGGGTCCTCCTGCCAGCCGGTGTCGGGGACGGTGTCCATGTGGCCGGAGAGGGCCACGCCACCGGAAGGACCACGATGCGCGACAAGCACCTGCTTCGCCACCCCGGCACCGTCGGTGTAGTCGAGCCGCTCCAGCTCGAAGCCGTCCAGCTCGGCGGCGATGCGGTCGGCCACGGCCTGGTTGGAGACGAAGGAGCGGCTGTCCAGCCGCACGAGGTCGGCGGCGAGCCGCGCCACGGCGTCGATGTGTTCCATGCGGCCTGCCTATCCCTTGCCGGGCGGGCGCTGGCAAGCCACGCTGCGACCCCATGCAAGACCCTGCCTATCTCGACCCCCGCAGCGGCCGCACCTGGCCGCTTTCCGAGCCCCGCTGGTGCGGACCGGAGGGCCAGCCGCTGCTGCTGACCGACCTGCCCGGCCTCAAGCGCGATGAGATTGCAGCCGGCGAGCGCAGCCTCTGGCGCTACGCCGCCGCGCTGCCCTTCCGGCCCGAGTCGCGGATCAGCCTGGGCGAGGGCTGCACACCACTGGTGGCCGGGGAATGGAACGGCGCTCCGGTCCGCTTCAAGTGCGAGTGGTTCATGCCGAGCGGCAGCTTCAAGGACCGCGGCGCCTCGGTGATGCTCTCGCTGCTGCGGGCGCAGGGCATCGACCATGTGCTGGAGGATTCCTCCGGCAATGGCGGCGCCGCCATCGCCACCTATGCGGCGGCGGGCGGCATGAAGGCCAGGATCCTGGTGCCGGAATCGACCAGCCCGGCCAAGACGGTGCAGTCCCGCGCCATGGGGGCGGCGATCCAGCTGATCCCCGGCAGCCGGCAGGACTGCGCCGATGCGGCGCTGGCCCAGGGGAACGACCCTGCGAAGGAGATCTTCTACGCCAGCCACAACTGGCATCCCTTCTTCCTGCACGGCACCAAGACGCTGGCCTACGAGCTGTGGGAGGATCTCGGCTTCCAGGCGCCGGACAACGTCATCGTGCCCTGCGGCGCGGGGTCGAACGTGCTGGGCTGCGGCATCGGTTTCTCCGAGCTGCTGCGGACCGGGGAGATCGTCCGCCTGCCGCGCATCTTCGCCGCCCAGCCCGCGCATTGCGGGCCGATCGCGCGGGCGTTCCTCGGCGAGGCGCCGGCCGCGCCGCGCCCGACCATCGCGGAGGGCACCGCCATCGCCCAGCCGATCCGCACGCCGGAGGTGCTGGACGTGCTGCATGGCAGCCAGGGCGGCGCCGTGCTGCTGGAGGAGGAGGAGATCGCCGCGGCGACCGGCGCCCTGGCGCGCCAGGGCCTCTATGTCGAGCCGACCTGCGCCCAGGCGGCGGCGGCCTTCGCGCGGCTGCTGGCCAACGGCACCATCGGGCGGGACGAGACCACCGTGGTCGTGCTGACGGGCAGCGGCCTCAAGGCCACGCAGCGCCATGCCGAGCTGCTGGGGCTGACGCTGTGAGCGGCGCCGGCGGAGGCGGCGAGGGGAACAGCGGTCCGCGCGTCGCCCTGCTGGGCTTCTCCATCGAGTGCAACCGCTTCGCGCCGGTGGCGCGGCGGGAGGATTTCCGCTGCTGGCTGGAAGGCGAGGCGATCCTCATGGACGCGCGCAGCCCCGCGCCGGTGGCGCTGGCGGAGATGCCCGGCTTCGTCGCCGCCATGGACGCCGCCGGGCCCTGGCGGCCGCGCCCCGTCCTGCTCGCCATGGCCGAGCCGAACGGGCCGGTGGACCAGGCCGCCTTCGACGCGATGATGGCGATCTGGCGCGCCGGGCTGGAGGCGCTGCGCGGCCAGGTGGAGGGCGTCTATTGCGTGATGCACGGCGCCGGGCTGGCTACCGCGCTGGACGACCCCGAGGGCGCGTTGCAGAGCCTGGTCAAGGCGGTGCTGGGGCCGGAGGTGCCGCTGGTCTGCTCCTACGATCTGCACGCCAATGTCTCGGAGACGATGGTGGCGCAGTGCGACGCCTTCGTCGGCTACCGCACCAACCCGCATGTGGACATGCGCGAGCGCGGCGCGGAAGCCGCCGCGCTGCTGCGCCGGCTGATGCGGGGCGAGCGGTTCCACCGCGCCTTCCGCCGCCTGCCGATCGTGGCGCCCAGCGTCAGCCTGCTGACCGCCAAGGGGCCCTATGCGGAGGTGATCGACTTCGGGCAGGAGCGGCTGAAGGTGCTGGGGCCGGACAAGGTGGCGAATGTCTCGGTCATGGGCGGCTTCGCCTATGGCGACACGCCCTTCAACGGCTTCGCCATCATCGTCACCGGGCCGGACCGCGACGCCTGCGAGGCGCTGGCCGATGCGCTGGCCAAGGATGCCTGGAGCAAGCGCGGCCGCTTCGTGGCCAGGCTGACGCCACTGGCCGAGGCGGTGCAGCGGGCGGCCACCACCGAGGTGCCGCTGGCCTTCGCCGATGTCGCGGACAACCCGGGCGGCGGCGGCGGCGGCAACACGATGTACATCCTGGAGGCCTTCCACAAGGCGGGGGTGCAGGATGCCATCTTCGGCGTGATCCACGACCCGGCGCTGGCCGCCGAGGCGCACCAGCTCGGCCAGGGGGCGCGCTTCACCGCCCGCTTCAACCGCGCCGCCACGGACAGCTTCGCACATCCCTTCGCGGCGGAGGCGGAGGTGCTGGCGCTCTCCGATGGCAGGGTGACGGGACGGCGCGGCATCTTCGCCGGCACGGCGATGGATCTCGGCCCCACCGTGGCACTGCGGCTGGGCGGCATCGTGGTGGTGGTGATCACCCGGCGGACGCAATGCGCCGACCCGGCCTTCCTGGAGCATCTCGGCCTCGACATCGGCGCGGCGCGTTGCCTGGTGGTGAAGTCGCGTGGGCATTTCCGTGCCGGCTTCGACGAGTTCTTCACGCCCGGACGGATCATCGAGGTGGACGCGCCGGGGCTGACCTCACCGATGCTGGACCGCTTCAAATGGACGAAGCTGCCGCGCCCGGTGCTGCCGCTCGACCCCGAGGCGCGCTGGAGCCCGGCATGACCGCCTCGCCATCCGCCGGCGCGGAGCGGCGCATGGCCGCTCCTGAGATCGTGGTCTCCGCGGAGGTGAGCGAACAGGCGCTCCAGGTGATCGGCGGCGGCCTCAGCGCCTACAACGACGCCGTCACGGGCTATGCCGACCGGCAGGGGCTCGCCGTCCTGGTGAAGGACCCCGCCACGGGCGCGATCCTGGGCGGGGCGACGGGCCGTTCGTCGCTGGGGCTGCTGTTCCTGGACCTGTTCTATCTTCCGGAGCCGCTGCGGGGCGGCGGCCTGGGCAGTGCGGTCCTGGCCGCCTTCGAGGAGGAAGGGCGCCGGCGCGGCTGTGTCGCCGCCGTCCTCTATACGATCAGCTTCCAGGCGCCCGGCTTCTATGAGCGGCTGGGCTGGCGGCGGTTCGGCGAGATCGCCTGCCAGCCGCCCGGCACCAGCCGGATCTTCCTGACGAAGCCGCTCTGAAGGCGGCGCCCCGGCTCAACGCCACAGGGCGCGGAGGCAAGGGGTGATTGGCCCGCGCGCGCCCCCTGAGGGGGGGTGACGGCTGCTTCTGGGTGCCATGCGCAAGCTTGCCGGCCGGCCGGAACAGCATGGCCAGGCCGCTCGCGTTCTCCCGCGGCGGGAAGCACGATGCGTCGGGCCTCGCAGGTCCGCCGGGGGGCGGGCAGCAGCTTCCCGGCAGCCTTCACCCCAGAGCAGATCCCGTTCCGATGGCATCATCGGCACGGGTGAAGATGTTCGCCAAAACAAACAGCTGGAGCGTTTTCCGTGAGCCAGAGCGAACGGGATCTGCTCTAGCGCCATTCCTCCACGAGGAAGCTCTCCGGCGCGTCGTAGCCCAGCCCCTCGGGCCGGACCATGGCGATGCCGGAAAGCTCGGTGCGGAACCCGGCGGCTTTCATCCGCGCATAGGCCGCGCGCCGCGCATGGGTCACGCTGGCCTGGAGGCGCCGCGCACCACGCCGGGAGGCCAGCGCCTCGGCAGCGGCAAGCAGGTCCTGGAAGGCGGCCGCGTCGCCCGGCCGCACGGCGCCGAACTTGACGGCGAGCGTGCCGCTGCCGGCCTCGCTGCCGGCGCCCTCCTGGCAGAGGGCGAAGCCGGTGGTGGCATTGCCCGAGCGCAACAGGAGCGTGTCGCCCGACCCTTGCTCCGTCGTGGCGCGGATCTCCCGGCTCAGGTCGAGCCCGGCGAAAGTGGCGTTGCTGATCTCCCGGCAGGCGGCGAGGGCTTCCGCCTGCTGCTCCGGCCGCTGCTGCGAAAAGAGCAGGAAATCCGGGGCGGCCGTGGCGGGCGCCACCGGCTTCGCCATGACCGCGATGAGATGCCGGGTCGCGAAGCCGGCGTCCTCGTAGAGGCGCAGATGCCGCGGGCTGCCGGGCTGGGTGTAGAGTGCCACCAGCCTGGCCGGCGTCGTGGCCAGGGCGGCCTCCAGCAGGCGGCGGGCAAGGCCCTGGTTCCATCGGGCGGGATGCACGCTGAGCGGGCCGAGCACGGCGACGCTGCCCCAGTCCATGACCGCCACGCTGCCGATCACGGCCGCGCCAGCCTGGGCAACGAGGCAGCCCGCCGGGTTGGTCCGCCAGCGCGGGCACAGGAGCTTGGCATCGCCCATGAAGCGCGCCGGGTCGGGCAGGCCGAATTCGGTGCCGAAGGCGAGGCGCATCACGCCGTCCGCCTCGTCAAGGTCCTGTTCCGCCATGGGGCGGATGATCGTCTCCAGGGGCATCGCACCTCTTCCGCGTCGGATGCGTCGGCGGCCGGGCCGTGGCCGGTGATTGAACAGCTGGGGCAGGGCGGTGGGAAGATACCTCCTTTGCGCCACCTTGCTGAAGGGCGTGGAGGGCTGCTGTCGGCGGCGGCGCACCGTGCATGGTGGCCCGGCAAGGGGCCGTGCCGGGCGGCCGGGCGGGGTGCTTTTGCCGCTCAGCGGGCGTCCGGATATTCCCGCCCCGGCCGCGCCTTGTAGGTTGGCAGGGACCAGCCGCGCAGGAGGGCCGCCGCCCGCACCAGGAAGGCCGCCGCCATGCCGGCGCAGACGGCGAGGCCGCGATCCGCCCCCAGCAGGGAGAGAGCGACGAAGCCCGCCGCACCCAGCGCTGCCGCGGTGGCATAGATCTCCTTCCGCAGGATCAGCGGCAGCTCGCCGCAGATCACGTCCCGCAGGGCGCCGCCGAAGGTGGCGGTGATCACGCCGAGCAGGATGGCGGCCCAGGGGCTGGCACCGTCCTGCAGCGCCGCCTCCGCCCCCAGCACGGCGAAGAGGGCCATGCCCACCGCATCGGCCCAGAGCAGCGGCACGAAGCGCCGCTCCAGCCGGTGCGCGGCGAAGAACAGCACCAGCGCCACCAGCGCCACCATCAGCGCCAGGCCGGGCGTTCCGAGCCACAGGACGGGGCGGCCCAGCAGCACGTCCCGCACCGTGCCGCCGCCGAAGGCGGTGGTGGCGGCGATCAGCACGAAGCCCACGGGATCGAGCTGCTTGCGCGAGGCGGTCAGGGCGCCGGAGGCGGCGAAGGCCGCTGAGCCGGCCCAGTTCAGCGCCTCCAGCAGCAGGGTGAGGGAGGCGGCCAAGCTATTCGGCGGGCAGCGGGCGCGCCGTCTTCTCCGCCAGCGCCGTGCCGCGGGCGCTGCCCATGCAGAGCAGGGAAAGCGCCAGCAGCCCGGCCACCAGCGGCAGCACGAGATGCGGATAGCCGGCATCGAGCAGCAGGCCGAAGGGCACCGGCGTCAGCGCGCCGCCCAGCGGCAGGCCGGCGGAGATGAAGCCGAAGACCTTGCCGATCTGCCCGGGCGGGGCGGCATCCTTCACCATCACGTCGCGCGGGGTGCGGCTGGCGCCGAGGGCGAAGCCGGCGCCCAGCGCCAGCACGACGGCGGCATAGCCCGGCACGGGGATGACGCCGAGCATCAGCAGCAGCGTGATCGAGACCAGGGTCAGGCTGATGACGAAGGCGGCATGCCGGGTGGAGCGGTCGGCGAACCAGCCGCCGACCAGAACGCCGCCGGTGTTGCCGAGCATGTAGCCGGTCAGCGCCATCGAGCCGACCGCGACGGGGATGCCCCACATCTGGTCGAGCACGGTGATCAGGAAGGCCTGGATGCCCGAGCCCGCCATGGCGGAGAGCAGGAAGAAGGCGAAGAACAGCAGCATGGTGCGGGAGAACAGCACCGCGACGCCGAGCCCGGCATCCTTGGCCTTGGGCTTCGCCTGGTCGGCCAGGATGCGGCTCTGCAGCAGGATGGCGCCCACGACAGGCACGCCGAGCAGGCCGAGCGCCAGCAGCGCCTCGCGCCAGCCGATCGCCACGGCCAGCACGGCGATCACCGGCGGGGCGAGGGCGAAGCCCAGATTGCCGGTGAGGGTGTGCATGGCGAAGGCCCGGCCCATGCGGGACTTGTTGATGCTGCCGGCGAGGATGGCGTAGTCGGCCGGGTGGATGACGCTGTTGCCGATGCCGGACAGGATCGAGAGCCCGAGGATCACCCAGTAGTTCGGCGCGAAGGCCATGGCCGAGATGGAAAGCGCCATCAGCAGCGTGCCGCCGACCAGGTAGGGCCGGGCGCCGTGCCGGTCCACCAGGAAGCCGACCGGGGTCTGCAGCAGCGCCGTGACCGCGCTCATCAGCGCGACGGAGAGGCCGAGCGCGGCATAGGAGACGCCGAAATCGTCGCGCCAGATCGGGAAGAGCGGCGCCAGGCACAGCATGTAGAAGTGCGACAGGAAATGGCCGGTGCCGATCAGGCCGATGATGCGCCAGTCGTGGCTGGGTGGTTCGCGGCCGGGTGGCTCGCGGCTGGGCGGTGGCTCGGCTTCAAGGCCGACAGGCGGCATGGGACGTTCCTCTTGCGGAGCAAAACGGAACGCTGCGCCGGCATCGGCGAGCCTGTCAAACGCCGAGGCGGCGGGGGCGCCGCCCGCAGGGGGGGCGGCGCCAGGTCAGATCAGGCGGCGGGCCGCCCGCGGGTCAGACCTCGTCGTCGAAGCCGGAATCGTCGAAGCCCGGGTCGTCCTGGAAACCGGAATCGTCGGGGAAGGCATCGTTGCCGAAGCTGTCCTGCCCGGGAACCGCGTCCTGCTGCGCGCCCGGTTCGGTCCAGGGGCTGGCGGTCGGCACCGCCTCCTGGCCGAAGCCGCCGGCAAGGTCACCGGCGGCGGCGGTCGCCGCCTCGGCCGCGCCGCCATCGAACATGTTCATCAGCATGTTGCCGAGCACCATGCCGCCGGCCACGCCGGCCGCGGTGGTGAGCGCCGAGCCGAGGAAGCCGGAGCCGCGCCCGGCCTGCATCATGCCGGGATTCATGCCGTAGGGCGGCATCACCGGCTGCGGGCGGGGCGCCATCGGCACGGGACGGCCACCGCCACCGCCGAACATGCCGCCGAACAGGCCGCCACGGCTCTGCTGCGTCGCCTGCGCCTGGCGCTGGGTGTTCTCCAGCTGCCACTCCAGTTCCTGGATGCGGTTCTGCGCCTGCACCAGGGCGTGCTCCTGCACGAAGGCCGTCTGCGTCAGCCGGTAGCGCGCCTCGGGGTAGCGCGTGAACAGCTCGGCGATGAGCCGGTCCGCCTCCGGGTCCACCGGCGGCAGGGGCGGGCGGGACTGGGTGGCCGGCACGCTGCCGCCGCCCCAGGGAGAGGCTGCCGGCTGCGGGGCGGAGACCCCCGCCATGCGCTCCACGAAGGCGGTGATGATGCGGCGTTCTTCTTCGGTCATGTCCGATCCCCGGGCGGGGCCTTTCTCGAACAGGGTGTCGTCCGTCCGCGCCCGGAACCGGAGCCCCGAACCGGAGCCCGGTCCGGGCGCGGCCAAGCAATTGGACCGCCGCCTCGGCGCTTTCAAGAGAGAAAATTACAGAACGTCCATGTTCGGCGGCTCAGGCCCCGCGCGAGAGGCCGAGCCGGCTCCACTCGATCACCGGGCAACGGTCCATCACCGCCACCAGCCCGGCGGCGCGGGCGCGCTCGGCGGCAGCGGTGTCGATGACGCCGAGCTGCATCCAGACCGTCCTGGCGCCGAGCCGGATGGCCTCGTCCACCACCTTTCCCGCCTCCTCGCTGCGGCGGAAGATGTCCACCATGTCCAGCGGGCCGACCTCCTCCAGGCTGGCGGCGACCGCCGCGCCGTGCAGGCGCTGACCGGCCAGGCCGGGGTTCACCGGCGTTACGTCGAAGCCGCGGCCGACGAGGAAGCCGGTGACGCCGTGGGAGGGGCGCGCCGGGTTGGCCGAGGCGCCGACCACGGCGATGCGCCGCGTGTTCAGCAGGATATTGCGGATGGTGTCGTCGCTCAGGCCGTCGATTGCCATGTCGGGCGGGTCCTCAGTCTTTCTCGCGGTGGAGGATGCGGAGGCTGTGGCGCTCCAGCGCCAGATCGTAGAGCACGCCATCGGCGCCGCGGGCGTCGTCCACCGCCCACACGCCGTCATCCAGGCTGACGGAATTGAAGCCGGTGAAGCCCTGCCCGCGCAGGGCCTGCTCGATCGCCGCCCGCTCCTCGCCGGTGACGGCGCGGTCGCCTTCGCTGGCATCGATGAGGGTGAGGTCGTCCGGGGTCAGGCGGATGTCGCGCACGTCGTTGTTGCCGCGGCTGGCATTGTCCACCTCCCAGAGGCCGTCATCCATCTCGATCCCGCGCCAGCCGACGAAGCCCTGCGCCCGCAGCGCGGATTCGACGCGGGCCCGCTCATCCGCGGAGGGCGCGCGGGCCAGCGCCGGGGCGGCGGCCAGCAAAGCGAGGGCCAGGGCGGAGGCGGCGAGGCGGGGCGTCATGCGTGTTCAGCTCCTTGCGGTGAACCTGTCCTCCCCCGAACGCGGCGGGGGAGGGCAAGGTTCCGGCGCGGAGGGCCGCCTCAGTAGATCACGACGCCGCGGATGCTCTCGCCGCGCGCCATCAGGTCGAAGCCCTCGTTGATCTTCTCGAGCGGCATGGTGTGGGTGATCAGGTCGTCGATGTTGATCTTGCCGTCCATGTACCAGTCGACGATCTTCGGCACGTCGGTGCGGCCGCGCGCGCCGCCGAAGGCCGAGCCGATCCAGCGCCGGCCGGTGACGAGCTGGAAGGGGCGGGTGCTGATCTCCTTGCCGGCCTCGGCCACGCCGATGATGGTCGAGACGCCCCAGCCCTTGTGGCAGCACTCCAGCGCCTGGCGCATCAGCGTGGTGTTGCCGACGCATTCGAAGCTGTAGTCGGCGCCGCCATTGGTCAGCTCGACGAGGTGGCCGACCAGGTCGCCCTTGATCTCCTTCGGGTTGACGAAGTGGGTCATGCCGAACTTGCGGGCCATCGCCTCGCGCGCCGGGTTGATGTCCACGCCGACGATCATGTTGGCGCCCACCATCTTGGCGCCCTGGATGACGTTCAGCCCGATGCCGCCCAGGCCGAAGACCACCACGTTGGTGCCGGCCTCCACCTTGGCGGTGAAGATCACCGCGCCGATGCCGGTGGTGACGCCGCAGCCGATGTAGCAGACCTTGTCGAAGGGGGCGTCCTCGCGGATCTTGGCCACGGCGATCTCGGGCAGCACCGTGTAGTTCGAGAAGGTCGAGGTGCCCATGTAGTGGTGGATGGGCTTGCCCTGGCAGGAGAAGCGGCTGGTGCCGTCCGGCATCTGCCCACGCCCCTGGGTGACGCGGATCTTCTGGCAGAGGTTGGTCTTGCGGCTGAGGCAATAGTCGCATTCCCGGCATTCCGGCGTGTAGAGCGGAATGACGTGGTCGCCCTTCTTCAGCGTGCGCACGCCCGGCCCGACATCCACCACGATGCCCGCGCCCTCATGGCCGAGGATGGAGGGGAAGATGCCCTCCGGATCGGCACCGGAGAGGGTGTATTTGTCGGTGTGGCACAGGCCGGTGGCCTTCACCTCCACCAGCACCTCGCCCTCGCGCGGGCCCTCCAGATCGACCTCCTCGATCGAGAGCGGCTTGCCGGCTTCCCAGGCGACGGCGGCGCGTGTCTTCATCGGGGCATTCTCCTTGGAAGGCTGTGATGCCCCGCGTAGGTCGCACTTCTTGCCCGGCGGCGAAAGGTGGTCATCTTTCTTCCCATGCAGATCCCTTTCCTGAGCCGCCACCCCCGCGTGGCGCTGCTCCGCCTCTCCGGCCTCATCGCCGCCCGCGGCGGCATCGGGCCGGGCGGGCCGCTCAACGTCGAGACCATCGGGCCGGTGCTGGAGCGGGCCTTCGCGCTGAAGCGCGCGGCGGCCGTGGTGCTGGCCATCAATTCGCCCGGCGGCTCGCCCGTGCAGTCCAGCCTGATCGCCCAGCGCATCCGCCAGCTCGCCGAGAAGCACAAGCTGCCGGTGATCGCCTGCGTGGAGGACGCCGCCGCCTCGGGCGGCTACTGGCTGGCCTGCGCGGCGGACGAGATCGTCGCCGACCCCTCCAGCATCGTCGGCTCCATCGGCGTCATCTCCGCCAGCTTCGGGGTGGAGGAACTGGCGGCCAAGCTCGGCATCGAGCGCCGCCTGGCCACGGCGGGCGAGCAGAAATCCTTCCTCGACCCCTTCCGCCCGGTGCAGCCCTGGGAGCGCGAGCGGCTGGAGCAGCTGCTCGGCACCCTGCACGGCGAGTTCAAGGCCTGGGTGCGGGCGCGCCGCGGCGAGCGGTTGAAGGCGCCCCAGGCCGACCTGTTCAACGGCCGCTTCTGGACCGGACGCGAGGCCCTGCCGCTCGGGCTGATCGACCGACTCGGCGACGCCCGCGGCGAGATCCGCCGGCGCTTCGGAGAGAAGGCGCAGATCGTGCCCTTCGGGGTCAAGCGGCCGCCGCTGCCGCTCCGCCTGCTGCGCGGCGCCGCCGTGATGGTGGAGGAACGGGCGGCCTGGGGGCGACTCGGGTTTTGAGCAGCGCCAGGGGCTCCGCCCCTGGAACCCCGCCGGGGTGACAGTGTCACCCCGGACCCCGCCATCAGTTGGGAAAGCGGAACTTTTGCCCCGCCCGAGCTTTTCCCCCTGCGTTCCGGCAGAAAGGGGGAAGCGGACGAATGGACATCCTGGCCTCGAACGCCGCCTACGAAGCCTTCCTGCGCACCGAGCTGGGGCACGAGTTGGTGGAGGAGGCGCTGGCCGAGAAGCACGCGGAAATGGCGGAGGACCCCTTCTCCTTCCTGCGCGCCACCTATTTCCGCTGGGCTGAGACGGCGCTCGACCTGCACCCCGAACTGGCCGACGCGCCCGTCGTGCTGGCGGTGGGTGACATCCACCTGGAGAATTTCGGCACCTGGCGCGACGCCGAGGGCCGCCTCGTCTGGGGCGTCAACGACTACGACGAGGCGGCCGAGATGCCCTACACGCTCGACCTGCTGCGGCTGGCCACCAGCGGCCTGCTGGCCAGCCCGGAGGAGGATCACCGCGAGATCGGGCCGATCGCCGATGCCCTGCTGGAGGGCTACAATGAAGGCCTGGCGAAGCCGGCCCCCGCCCTGCTGGACCGTGAGCGCGCCTGGCTGCGCCACACCGTCATGGTGCCGGACGAGCATCGCGACGCCTTCTGGGCCAAGCTGAAGAAGAAGCGGAAGCGCTTCGAGGCGCGCAAGCCTGCCGACCGGCCTTCCCTTTTCTCCCGCTACGAGGCCGCGCTGCGCGCCGCCCTGCCGGCCCATGCCGAGGAGCCGCGCTTCTGGTACCGCAGCGCCGGCCTCGGCAGCCTCGGGCGGCCGCGCTGGGTGGCGCAGGCGAAGTGGCGTGGCGACTGGGTGATGCGCGAGGCCAAGCCGGTGCTGCCCTCGGCCTGGACGCGGCTGCACGGCCACCAGGGGCGCGGCGTGCGCTGCCTGGAGATCGCCACCGCCCGCTACCGCGCGCCCGACCCCTGGTACCGCGTGACCGACGGGGTGGCGGTGCGCCGCCTCTCGCCCAACAACCGCAAGATCGAGACCGACCGGCAGGTCTCGTCGGGCTGGGAGGGCGGCCCGGAGGAGACGCTGGGCCGCAAGGTGCTGCTGGACGCCCCGATGCTGGACGCCATGGGGCGCGAACTGGCGGCGATCCATCTCGGCACCGGCGACGCGGGCAAGGCGATCCGCGCCGACCTGGCGAAGCGGCCCGCCGGCTGGCTGCGCGCGGCGGCGATGCGGGCGGCGCAGGCGGTGATGGAGGACCATCACCTCTTCGCCGCCAGGATGCGCAGCGGCGGCGCCTGAACACGCCCGGCCGCCGGTTGGGGGCGGCGCGGCGATGCGCTAGGAGTGGAGGGGCGACCACAGGAGGCCATCCATGGACCAGCATCCGCCGCAGACCGCCACCACCGCCGACCCCCGCCTCGACCGGCTGGCCGAGATCGCCGTGCAGGTCGGGCTGGGTGGGCTCCATCCGGGCCAGGAACTGGTGATGACCGCCTCCATCGAGGCACTGCCGCTGGTCCGCCGCATCACCGAGCAGGCCTACAAGACCGGCGCCTCGCTGGTGACGACGCTGTTCTCCGACGATGAATGCGCGCTCGCCCGCTACCGCTTCGCCAGCGATGGCAGCTTCGACGTGGCGCCGGGCTGGATGTACGAGGGCATGGCGGCCGCCTTCCGCGGCGGTGCGGCCCGCCTCGCCGTGGTGGGGGAGGACCCCAACCTGCTGGCCGGGCAGGACGCCGAGAAGGTGGCGCGCGCCAACCGCGCGCGCTCCAAGGCCTATCGGCCGGCGCTGGAGCTGATCACCGCCTCGGCCATCAACTGGACGCTGGTGCCCTTCGCCACCCCGGCCTGGGCGCGCGCGGTGTTTCCCGAGCTGCCGGAGGCCGAGGCGGTGGCGAAGCTGTGGGAGGCGCTCTATGCCAGCACGCGCGTGGACCGGCCCGACCCCAAGGCGGCCTGGGCCGAGCACAACGCGGCGCTGATGGCGCGGCGCCAGATGCTGACCGAGCGGCGCTTCCGCGCGCTGCGCTTCCAGGGGCCGGGCACCGACCTGACCGTGGGGCTGGCTGACAATCATGCCTGGATGGGCGGCATCTCGAAGGCGCGCAACGGCATCACTGGCAACCCCAACATCCCGACCGAGGAGGTGTTCACCACCCCGCATGCGGCGATGACGGAGGGCACGGTGGCCGCCACCAAGCCGCTGGCCCATGGGGGCACGCTGATCCGCGACATCCGCGTGCGCTTCGCGGAGGGCAGGATCGTCGAGGCGCATGCCAGCACGGGCGAGGAAGTGCTGCAGAAGATGATCTCGACCGACGAGGGCGCGCGGCGGCTGGGCGAGGTGGCGCTGGTGCCGCATTCCTCGCCGATCTCGCAGAGCGGGCTGCTGTTCTTCAACACGCTGTTCGATGAGAACGCGGCCAGCCACATCGCGCTGGGCCAGGCCTACAAGAAGTGCTTCGTGGATGCCGAGAGCATGACCGACGCGCAGTTCGCCGAGCGCGGCGGCAATTCCAGCCTGATCCATGTGGACTGGATGATCGGCTCGGCCGAGGTGGACCTGGACGGCATCGGCTTCGACGGCAGCGCGACGCCGCTGATGCGCAAGGGCGAGTGGGTCTGAAGCAAGGCTGGGGGGAGGAATTCCCCCAGACCCCCCTTCTTCATTTCTTCGGGCTTCCCGCGCTGGCGGGCAGCGATGCGCCAAAACTGACAAAGAGAAGATGGGGGTCCGGGGGAATTCCTTCCCCCGGGCTTTTTCTGGCTACGGCTCCGGGCAGGCCGCGGCCTCGGTGAAGCGGGCCATGATCTCGGCGGGGCTGTCGAAGATCAGGGCCGGGCGGGTGCCGGCGAGGGCCGCGCGGGTGGCGTAGCCCCAGGCGACGGCGCCGAAATCCATGCCCACTGCCTGGGCGGCCTCGGCGTCGCGCCGTTCGTCGCCCATGTAGATGGCCTCGCGGGCGGGGGTGCCGGTCTGGCGCAGCACCGCCCGCAGCTTGCGCGGCTTGCCGAAGAGGGAGGCGCGGGTGCCGTAGTGGCCGATCAGCCCGGCCAGGCCAGGGCCGAGGGTGGCGCGGATCGAGACCTCGGAATCGGAGCTGACGATCGCCAGCCGTGCCCCGGCCGCCGGGAGGGCGGCGAGCAGCTCCGGCACGCCGGGGAAGAGGGGAAGGGTGCCCGCCACGGCCTGCTTTTCCCGCCGGAGGTGGCGGATGATCCAGGGCAGCTTCCAGCCCGGCACGTCCAGGCGGCGCATGATCTCGCGCGCGCCGAGGGCGCGGAGCGCCTCGCCTTCCTCCGCGTCGATGACGCGGAAGCCGAAGCGGCGGGCGGCCTCGTTGAGGGCGCCGGTGAACCAGGGGAAGCTGTCGGCCAGGGTGCCGTCGAAGTCGAAGATCACCAGCCGGTAGCGCATCGCGGGCGGCTCAACCGCCGACCTGGGCGATCCAGTCGGCCAGGTTGTAGAAGTTGGAGACGCGGGCGATGCGGCCGTCGTGGACCTCGAAGAAGGCGCCGGCGGGGAGGGTGTAGGTCTGGCCGCGGGCCTCGGGGAGCCCTTCGTCGGTGGCGAGGTAGGTGCCGTGCACGGTGAACTCGGCCGCGGCGCGCTGGCCGGCGGGCTCGGTGAGCACCACGATGTCGCGCAGCTGCTCGCGGTAGTGGGCGTTCATCCGGGCCATGAAGGCACGGAAGGCGGGGATGCCCACTTCGCGTCCGCCCTGGTTGATGTCGTGCGCCACGTCCTCGGTCAGCAGGGCGAGCATGGACTCGGCGTCACCGGCGTTGAAGGCGTCGTAGTAGGAACGGATCAGCGTCTCGGTGGCGGACATCGGCGATGGGCCCTTCCTTGCCGGGGGGTGGGGCGGGTCTTATGGTGCGCCGCATAACACGGCCGCAAGCCCAAGACATGATGACCGGAACGCCGCAGATGACCGCCTCTTTCCCGGGCTCTTCCTCGGGCTCGTCCTCTGGCAAGCCCCTCAGCTTCCAGGACATCATCCTGACGCTGCACCGGTTCTGGTCGGCGCAGGGCTGCGTGATCCTGCAGCCCTATGACATGGAGATGGGCGCCGGCACCTTCCATCCTGCGACGACGCTGCGGGCGCTGGGGCCGCAGCCCTGGAAGGCGGCCTATGTGCAGCCCTCCCGCCGTCCGGCGGACGGGCGCTACGGCGAGAACCCGAACCGGCTGCAGCACTATTATCAGTATCAGGTGATCCTGAAGCCGAGCCCGGCCGACCCGCAGGCGCTGCTGATCGAGAGCTACAAGGCGCTGGGTATCGACCCCGGCCTGCACGACATCCGCTTCGTCGAGGACGACTGGGAGAGCCCGACGCTGGGCGCCTGGGGTCTGGGCTGGGAGGTCTGGTGCGACGGTATGGAGGTGACGCAGTTCACCTATTTCCAGCAGGTCGGCGGCATCCCGGTGGAGAAGCCCAGCTCCGAGTTGACCTACGGGCTGGAGCGGCTGGCGATGTACATCCAGGGGGTCGAGAACGTCTATGACCTCGATTTCAACGGCCAGGGGGTACGCTATGGCGACGTCTTCCTGCGCGCCGAGAAGGAGTACAGCGCCTTCAACTTCGAGCATGCCGACACCGCCCTGCTGTTCCAGCATTTCAAGGATGCGGAGCAGGAGTGCGCCTCCCTGGTGGAGAAGGCGCTGGCCCTGCCGGCCTATGACCAGTGCATCAAGGCCAGCCATGCCTTCAACCTGCTGGATGCGCGGGGTGCCATCAGCGTGACGGAGCGGGCGGCCTATATCGGCCGCGTCCGCGCGCTGGCCAAGCGCTGCTGCGAGAGCTGGCTGGCGGGCGCCTGACGGCCCGCCCGCCTTCCCACCGACTGCCTGACCGCCGTTCTCCGCAAGGCCCCCCGATGCCCGAACTCCTGCTCGAACTGTTCTCCGAGGAAATCCCCGCCCGCATGCAGGCGCGCGCGGCCGAGGACCTGGCGCGGCTGATGGGGGAGGCGCTGAAGGGCGCCGGCCTGCCTGCGGAGGGTCTGCGCACGCTCTCCGGCCCGCGCCGGCTGGCGCTGGTGGCTGAGCTGCCGGCCGGCACGGCGGCGGTGGAGGAGGAGCGGCGCGGCCCGCGCGCCGACGCCACCGGCCCGGCGCTGGAGGGCTTCCTGCGCGCCACCGGCCTCACCCGCGCTCAGCTTGAGGAGCGGGACACCGGCAAGGGCGTCTATCTCTATGCGGTGATCCGCCGGCCCGGGCGCGCCACGCCGGACGTGCTGGCCGAGATCATTCCTGGCCTGCTGCGCCGCTTCCCCTGGCCGAAGTCGATGCGCTGGGGCGGCACCAGCGGCTTCACCTGGGTGCGGCCGCTGAAGCGCATCCTCTGCCTGTTCGGCGGCGAGGTGGTGCCCTTCAGCCTGCTCCAGGGCGAGGATGACGGGCACGGGCTGATGGCCGGCGACGTCACCGAGGGGCACCGCATCATGTCGCCCGGCGCCTTCACGGTGAGAAGTTTCTCGGACTATGCGACGCAACTCGCCGCCCGGAATGTCATTATCGACCCCGTTGAGCGCGCCAAGCTGGTGCGTGACGGTATTGCGGCGCTGGCCGCGGCGGAGGGGGGCGAGGTGGTGCCGGACGAGGGGCTCGTGGCCGAGGTGGCCGGGCTGGTGGAGTGGCCCGTGCCGCTGCTCGGCCGGATCGACGACAGCTTCATGGATCTGCCGCCCGAGCTGATGCGCACCACCATGCGGGTGAACCAGCGCTATTTCGCGCTGCGCCGGCCGGATGGCACGGCGGCGCCCTGCTTCGCGCTGGTCTCCAACATCGCGCCGCGCGATGGCGGCAGGGCGGTGGCGGCGGGCAACGAGCGGGTGCTGCGCGCCCGCCTCTCGGACGCCCGCTTCTTCTGGGACCTCGACCGCAAGCAGCGGCTGGAGGACTTCCTGCCGAAGCTGGAGGGCGTGGTCTTTCATGCCAGGCTCGGCACCCAGGGGCAGCGCGTCTCGCGGCTGGAGCGGCTGGCCGCCTGGCTGGCGCCGAAGCTCGGCGCCGAGCCGGCGCTGGCCGCCCGCGCCGCGCGGCTGGCCAAGGCGGATCTGGCCAGCGGCCTCGTGGGGGAATTCCCGGAGCTGCAGGGCATCATCGGCCGCTACTACGCGCTGAAGGACGGTGAGGACCGGCG
This sequence comes from Roseomonas sp. E05, assembly GCF_030063475.1. Classification (GTDB taxonomy): domain Bacteria; phylum Pseudomonadota; class Alphaproteobacteria; order Acetobacterales; family Acetobacteraceae; genus Pseudoroseomonas. The sequence goes on along the minus strand of NZ_JASIRT010000001.1, from coordinate 326,075 downwards.
CGTGGCCGAGGCCATCGCCGCGCACTACCGCCCGCTCGGCCCGGGGGACTCGGTGCCCTCCGAGCCGATCGCCATGGCCGTCGCGCTGGCCGACAAGATCGACCAGCTCGTCGGCTTCTTCGCGGTGGACGAGCGGCCGACCGGCTCGGGCGACCCCTATGCGCTGCGCCGCGCCGCGCTCGGCGTCATCCGCATCCTGCGGGAGAACGGGCTGCGGCTCGGGCTGAGCGACGTGCTGGCGGAGGCCTTCTTCGGCTTTCCGCAGGCGCTCGGCACGACCGCCGAGCCGGAATTCGGCATGGCGGTGGCGCAGGAGAAGATGAAGGCCGGCTTCCAGCCCGCGCCCGGCTCCGACCACCCGCCCATGGTGGCCGCCTTCGCCGCCGGGCTGCTCGACTTTTTGGCCGAGCGGCTGCGCGTGCAGCTGCGCGCCGAGGGCGAGCGGCATGACGTGCTGGCGGCGACGCTTGGTTCCGCTGGCGGCGCCGGCGGCGGGGATGACCTGGTGCGCCTGCTGGCCCGCGCCGCCGCCCTGCGCGCCTTCCTGGAAGGCGAGGACGGCGCCAACCTGCTGACCGCCTATCGACGCGCGGCCAACATCCTGCGCATCGAGGACCGGAAGGACGGGCCGCACCGCGCGGAGACCGATGCCGCCCGCTTCATGGCGGAGGAGGAGAAGGCGCTCTCCGCCGCGCTCGACGCCACCCTGCCGCGGGCGCTGGCCGCCCTGCGCGCGGAGGAGGACACCGCGGCGATGTCGGCGCTCGCCGATCTGCGCGCGCCGGTTGACGCTTTCTTTGATAAGGTCGTGGTCAACGACGCCGACCAGGGCCTGCGGCGCAACCGCCTGGGCCTGCTGGCGCGCCTGCGGGCGGCCATCGACCAGGTGGCCGATTTCTCCAAGATCGAAGGCTGAAGGAAACCCGGGATGCAGAAGTGGGTGTACGGCTTCGGCGCCGGCCGCAATGACGGCAAGGCCGAGATGCGCAACCTGCTGGGTGGCAAGGGCGCCAACCTGGCCGAGATGGCCTCGATCGGGCTGCCCGTGCCTCCGGGTTTCACCATCACCACCGAGGTCTGCACCTACTACTACGAGCATGACAAGCAGTACCCGGCCGAGCTGAAGGCGCAGGTGGCCGAGGGCTTGGCGCGCATCGAGGAGGCGGTCGGGCTGAAGTTCGGCGACGAGGCCAGGCCGCTGCTGGTCTCGGTCCGCTCCGGCGCCCGCGTCTCCATGCCGGGCATGATGGACACGGTGCTGAACCTCGGGCTGAACGACCGCACGGTGGAAGGCCTCGCCGCCGCCTCCGGCGACCCGCGCTTCGCCTGGGACAGCTACCGCCGCTTCATCCAGATGTACGGCTCGGTGGTGCTCGGGGTGGACCACCACCGCTTCGAGGAGATCATCGAGGACGCCAAGCTGGACAAGGGCGTCTCCGAGGACACCGCGCTCACCGCCGGGGACTGGACGCAGGTCGTCGGCGCCTACAAGCGCATGGTGGAGGAGGTGCTGGGCTCGCCCTTCCCGCAGGAGCCCGAGGCGCAGCTCTGGGGCGCCATCGGCGCGGTCTTCGGCTCCTGGATGAACCAGCGCGCCATCACCTACCGCCGCCTGCACGACATCCCGGCCGAATGGGGCACGGCGGTGAACGTCCAGGCCATGGTCTTCGGCAACATGGGCGAGGACTGCGCGACGGGCGTCTGCTTCACCCGCGACCCCTCGACCGGCGAGAACCTGTTCTACGGCGAGTACCTGATCAACGCCCAGGGCGAGGACGTGGTGGCCGGCATCCGCACGCCGCAGCCGATCCGCAAGAGCCGCGCCAAGCCCGGAGAGCGCAGCATGGAGGAGGCGATGCCCGGCGCCTTCGCCGAGCTGATGCAGGTCCGTGAGACGCTCGAGAAGCACTACACGGACATGCAGGACATCGAGTTCACCGTGCAGCAGAACAAGCTGTACATGCTGCAGACGCGCAACGGGAAGCGCACCGCCGCCGCCAGCCTCAAGATCGCCGTGGACATGGCGCGCGAGGGGCTGATCGACGAGCCGGAGGCGGTGAAGCGCGTCGCACCCTCCTCGCTCGATCAGCTGCTGCACCCGACGCTCGACCCGAAGGGAGCGCGCACGCTGCTCTCCAAGGGCCTGCCGGCCTCGCCGGGCGCCGCCTGCGGCGTGGTGGTGTTCTCCGCCGACGAGGCCGAGGCGCGCGCCGCCAAGGGCGAGAGCGTCATCCTGGTGCGCATCGAGACCTCGCCCGAGGACATCCACGGCATGCACGCCGCCAAGGGCATCCTGACCACGCGCGGCGGCATGACCAGCCACGCGGCCGTGGTGGCGCGCGGCATGGGCCGGCCCTGCGTGGCCGGCGCCGGCGGCGTGGTGGTGGACTACCACAGCCAGCAGCTCTCGGCCGGTGGCAAGGTGGTGCAGGCGGGCGAGACCATCACGCTCGACGGCGCCACCGGCGAGATCTTCCTCGGCACCGTGCCGATGGTGGAGCCGCAGCTCTCCGGCGACTTCGCGACGCTGATGGGCTGGGCCGACAAGGTGCGCCGCCTGAAGGTGCGTGCCAATGCCGAGACCCCGCTGGACGCCGAAACCGCACGGAAATTCGGCGCCGAGGGCATCGGCCTCTGCCGCACCGAGCACATGTTCTTCGACCCCGAGCGCATCGGCGCCGTGCGGCAGATGATCATGTCCGAGAGCGAGGGCGCGCGGCGCGAGGCGCTGGCCAAGCTGCTGCCCTTCCAGCGCAAGGACTTCATCGAGCTGTTCCGCATCATGGCCGGGCTGCCGGTGACGATCCGGCTGCTCGACCCGCCGCTGCACGAGTTCCTGCCCCACAAGGACGAGGACCTGGTGGAGGTGGCCGAGGGGCTGGGCGCCGACGTCGCTGCCATGAAGCGGCGGGCGCTCGACCTCTCCGAGGCCAACCCGATGCTCGGCCATCGCGGCTGCCGCCTCGGCGTGACCTATCCCGAGATCTACGAGATGCAGGCGCGCGCCATCTTCGAGGCGGCCGTTGCCACCGCCAAGGAGACGGGCAAGGCGCCGGTGCCGGAGATCATGATCCCGCTGGTGGGCATGAAGAAGGAGCTGGAGATCACCCGCGCCCAGGTGGACAAGGTGGCGAAGGAGGTCTTCGCCGAAACCGGCACCACCATCGAGTACCTGGTCGGCACCATGATTGAGCTGCCGCGCGCCGCGCTCACGGCGGACGCCATCGCGGGCGTGGCCGACTTCTTCTCCTTCGGCACCAACGACCTGACGCAGACCACCTTCGGCCTCTCGCGCGACGATGCCGGCAAGTTCCTGCCCTACTACGTCGAGAAGGGCATCCTGCCGAAGGACCCCTTCGTCTCGATCGACCCGGAGGGCGTCGGTGCGCTGGTGCAGATCGCCACCGAGAAGGGCCGCAAGGTGAAGGCTCAGCTCAAGCTCGGCATCTGTGGCGAGCATGGCGGCGATCCGGCCTCGATCCAGTTCTGCGAGAGCGTCGGGCTGGATTACGTCTCCTGCTCGCCCTACCGCGTGCCGGTGGCGCGGCTGGCGGCGGCGCAGGCGGCGCTGGCCGGCGGTGGCACCGACCGCACGGCCTGACGTCACGGGCCGCCGGGCGGGGGCAAGGCTCCGCCCGGCGGCGCTGTCGCCGCTCCCTCGGATGTGGTTCGGCCCGGCCGGGGACTGGGGCTAGACTGCCTGCTGCAACCCGTCCAGGGGGCGGCCATGGCGATCGAGCAGGATGTCGCGCAGCACTACACGCATGGGGCGCTGGAACGCGCCATCCTCGATGCGTTGGCGGCCAGCGGCCGCGATGCGAAGCGGCTGACCGCCGCCGACCTCGCCGAGATCGACGAACTCCATCTCGGCTGGCTGGCGGCGACGGCGGAACTGGCGAAGGCGCTCGGCCTCGCGCCGGGGATGCGCGTTCTCGACATCGGCTCGGGCCTCGGCGGGCCGGCGCGGTACTTCGCCGACGCGCATGGATGCCAGGTCACCGGCATCGACATCACGCCCGAATTCGTTGCGGTGGCCGCGGCGCTCACCCGCCGCTGCGGACTTTCCGGCAAGGTTGGCTTCCTGAAGGCGAGTGCGCTGGCCATTCCCCTCGCGAGCGGCAGCTTCGATGCCGTGACGCTGATCCATGTCGGCATGAACGTGGCGGACAAGCCGCGCCTCTTCGCCGAGGCGCGGCGCATGCTCAGGCCCGGTGGCCGCCTCGGCGCCTATGACATCGTGCATGTGAAGCCGGAGGAGCCGCTGCCCTACCCCATGCCCTGGGCGGACAGTCGCGCGACGAGCTTCGTCGAGGCTCCCGAGAGCTACCGGCGCCTACTCGCCGAAGCCGGCTTCACGCTGGAGCGCGAGGAGGACCGCAGCGAGCTGGCGCTCCGGCTGGGGCGGGAGATGCGGGAGCAGGCGGCGCAGCACGGCGCGCCGCCGCTCGGCCTGCACGTGCTGATGGGGAATGCGACGCAGCAGCGGGTGGGCAATGTGATGGAGGCGCTGGGGCGCGGCATCATCGCCCCGGTGGCCTTCATCGCCCGCGCCGCCTGACCATGCGCCGGGCGGCTCAGCCGCCGGCCTGCTCCGGCAGCCGCATCCAGCCCGGCACGCGCGGCACCAGCACCGCCTCGCCGCAGGACAGGCGCTCACCCTCCTGCAGCGGCAGGCGCAGCAGGGCGAGGCCCAGCCCGGCCGGATGGCCGGAGCGCATCTCGCCCACCGCCGCGCCATCGCGCAGCACCGGCGTGCCCGGCGGGGGCAGGGGGCCCTCCACCGCCACCGGCACCAGCCGCCGCTTCAGCAGGCCGCGATACTTGGTGCGGGCGGTCAGCTCCTGGCCCATGTAGCAGCCCTTGCTCCAGGAGACGCCGCCGAGCTCGTCGAAACCGGCCTCCAGCAGCACGGATTTCTCCGGCTCCAGGTCGGGCGCGCCGTCCGGCAGGCCGAGGGCCAGGCGGTGCCGTCCGTAGTCCCCCGCCGGGCCGGGCAGCGCCTGGCCGGCGGGCAGGAGGGCGCGCCAGCCGGCCTCGGGCAGGCGCGGATCGGGGGCGGCGATGGCCTCCGGCGGCGGTGCGGCCTCGCCCCAGCCGGCCCAGACGGCGAGGTCCGGCCGCTCGGCAAGGGCCACGCGGGAGCGCAGGCGGAAGCGCGAGAGACGCTGCACCAGCAGGGCGGCCTGGGCCGCGGGCACGTCCAGCAGCAGGCGGTCGCCCTCGGCCAGGATGAAGAAGTCGGCGAGCCACTTGCCCTGCGGCGTCAGCAGTGCGGCCCAGACGGCGCGGTTGGGCGCCGCCTGCGCGACGTCGTTGGACACGAGGCCCTGCAGGAAGTTGAGGCGGTCCTCGCCGGAGAGTTCCACCACGGCACGATCGGAAAGGGGGGCAATGGGCATCCCGAAGATTTTGGCAGGGGATGCGGTGCAGACAAGCCGCAACGCTGCACGCCACCGCTTAACCATGCTATGCGCGCGCCAACCATGCGCATCCTCTTCGTGACCGCAACCCGCATCGGGGATGCGGTGCTCTCCACCGGGCTGCTGGACCACCTGCTGCGGACCTATCCGCAGGCGCGGATCACCGTGGCCTGCGGCCCGGCGGCGGAGGGGATCTTCGCCCGGATGCCGGGGCGCGACGCCACCATCGTGCTGGAGAAGCGCCGCTTCTCGCTGCACTGGCTGGCATTGTGGAGCCAGGTGGCGCGGCATCGCTGGGACCTGGTGGTGGACCTGCGCGGCTCGGCCCTGGCCTGGCTGGTGCCGGCGCGCGCGCGCGCGGTGATGCGCGGCGGACGGCGGCCCGGCCACCGGCTGCTGCATCTGGGGCAGGTGCTGCGGCTGACGCCCGCGCCGCGCCCGGTCGCCTGGTTCGACGCCGCGGATGTCGCGCGGGCGGAGGCGGTGCTGCCCGGCGAGGGGCCGTTCATCGCCCTTGGCCCCAGCGCCAACTGGCCCGGCAAGGTCTGGCCGCCGGAGCGCTTCGTGGAACTCTTCAAGGCGCTCACCGCGCCGGACGGTCCCTTGCCCGGGGCACGCCCGGTGGTGCTGGCCGGACCGGGCGCGATGGAGGCCGGCCTGGCCGCCCCGGTGCTGCGGGCGCTGCCGGAGGCGGTGGACCTGGTGGGCCGCCTCTCCCTGCCGGAGGCGGCGGCGGTGCTGGCCCGCTGTGCGCTGTTCGTCGGCAATGATTCCGGGCTGATGCATCTCTCCGCAGCTGCGGGAGCACCGACCCTCGGCCTGTTCGGCCCGACCCAGGCCAGCGAATACGCGCCGGCCGGCCGCCGGGCACGGGTGGTGATGGCGCAGGGGGAGCCGGGCCGCGCACCGATGACGGCGCTGAGCGTCGGCGCCGCGCTGGAGGAGGCCGTCGCCCTGTTGCGCCGGCCGGAAGTGGCGGCGGCATGAGGGAGCGGCGGTTCCGTGCCGGGGCCGGGGGGCGCCCATGAGACTTGCCCAGGTGATGGCCGGCAGCACGATGGGAGGCGCCGAGGGCTTCTACGAGCGGCTTGCGGTGGCGCTGCACGGGGCGGGGGACGAGGTGCTCTCCGTCATCCGCAGCGATCCGGCACGCGCCGCGCGGCTGGCGGTGCACGGTCTGACGCCGGTGCAGCTCCGCTTCGGTACCTGGTTCGACCTGCCGACCCGGCTGCGCCTGCGGGCGAGGCTGCGGGCCTTCCAGCCCGAGGTGGTGGTGGCCTGGATGAACCGCGCGGCCAGCTTCACCCCGCGCGGCCCCTGGACCCTGGTGGGGCGGCTGGGCGGCTACTACGACCTGAAATACTACCGGCACTGCGACCATCTGGTCGGCAACACGCGCGACCTCGTGGACTGGATGGTGCGCCAGGGCTGGCCGCGCGAGCGGGCGCACTACCTGCCGAACTTCGTGGACGACATGGGCGGCATGCTGCCGGCCGAGCTGGACCTGCCGCCGGGTGCGCGGCCCGGGGCGCCGCGCCTGCTGGCGCTGGGACGGCTGCACCGCAACAAGGGCTTCGACACGCTGCTGCGGGCGATGCCGTCCCTTCCCGGCGCGGCGCTGGCCATCGCCGGGGAGGGGCCGGAGCGCGAGTCGCTGACCCGCCTGGCGGCCGAGCTGGGGGTGGCCGACCGCGTGCAGTTCCTGGGCTGGCGGCAGGATTCCGGCGCGCTGCTGGCGGCCTGCGACATCTTCATCTGCTCCTCCCGTCACGAGCCGCTGGGCAACATCGTGCTGGAGGCCTGGAGCGCCGGCCGGCCGGTGGTGGCGGTGGCGGCGCAGGGACCCTCGGAGCTGATCCGCGACAGCGAGACCGGCGTGCTGGTGCCGCTGGAGTCGCCCGAGGCGCTGGCGGCCGCCGTCAACGCCCTGCTGGACGACCCGGAACGCCGCGCCGCACTGGGCGAGGCCGGCCGCGCCGCCTATGCCGCCGGCTTCGCCGCGGCGCCGGTGCTTGCGCGCTGGCGCGGCTTTCTGCAACAGGTGGCGCCGCCTCCCGCTGCCGCCCCGGCGAGGTCCTTATCTGCCGAACCGCCGGGCGGGCGGAGCTGACCCTCGCATGTGCGGCATCGCCGGCCTCATCCTGAAGCAAGGACTCGTTCCGGACGCGGCGCTGCTGCAACGGATGACGGCTGCCCTCGCGCATCGCGGCCCGGACGGCGCCGGCCATCACGTGGCAGGCAACGTCGCCCTGGCGCATACCCGGCTGGCGATCATCGACCTCGCCACCGGCGACCAGCCGCTCTTTGCCGGGCCGGCCGCGCTGGTCGGCAATGGCGAGGTGTACAACTACCGCGAGCTGCGCGGCGAGAACCTGTTCTCCTGCGCCACCGGCAGCGACTGCGAGCCGCCGCTGCACCTGTTCCGCCGCGACGGGCTGGCCTTTGCCGACACGCTGCGCGGCATGTACGCCTTCGCCATCCATGACCGGGTGGAGCGCGAGGTGGTGCTGGCGCGCGACCCCTTCGGCATCAAGCCGCTCTACACCGCCGAGGTGGAGGGGGGCATCGCCTTCGCCTCGGAGCCGCAGGCGCTGATCGCCGCCGGGCTGGTGGCGCCGCGGGTGCGCGCCGAGGCGCGCTCGGAACTGCTGCAGATGCAGTTCACCACCGGCGCCGAGACGATCTTCGAGGGCATCCGCCGCGTGCTGCCCGGCGAGAGCATCGCCATCGCCAAGGGTAAGGTGCTGGAGCGGCGCCAGCGCACCGCGCTGCCGGAGGGCGGGCCGCTTCCCGTCAGCGAGGAGGAGGCGCTGGCCCGCTTCGAGACTGCCTTCCGCGACAGCGTGGACCTGCACCAGCGCAGCGACGTGCCCTACGGCATGTTCCTCTCCGGCGGCACCGACAGCGCGGCGGTGCTGGCCATGATGGCGCGGCTGAACGAAAGCCCGGTGCGCGCCTTCACCGCCGGCTTCGACGTGCCCGGTGCCGCCGACGAGCGCGAGCGCGCCGCCGTCCTGGCCCGCGCGGCCGGGGCGCGGCACGAGACCATCACCGTGACCGAGGCGGAGGTCTGGCGGCACCTGCCGGAGATCGTGGCGGGCATGGACGACCCGGCGGCGGACTACGCCATCATCCCGACCTGGTTCCTGGCCCGCCGCGCCCGCGAGACGGTGAAGGTGGTGCTCTCCGGCGAGGGGGGTGACGAGATCCTGGGCGGCTATGGGCGCTATCGCGCGGCGATGCGGCCCTGGTGGCTGGGCGGCAAGGCGCCGCGCACCCGGGGCGCCTTCGACCACCTCGATGTGCTGCGCGCCTCGCCCACCGGCTGGCGCGATGGCATCGCCGCCGCCGAGGCCGCCGCCGCCTCCAGCGGCCGCACAAGGCTGATGGCCGCGCAGGCGCTGGACATGGCGGACTGGCTGCCGAACGACCTGCTGCTGAAGCTCGACCGCTGCCTGATGGCGCATGGCGTGGAGGGCCGCACGCCCTTCCTGGACCGCGCCGTGGCCGAGGCGGTGTTCCGCCTGCCGGATGCGCTGAAGGTGCGCAAGGGCAGGGGCAAGTGGCTGCTGCGCGAGTGGCTGGCGCGCAACTTCCCCGCCGCCGAGCCGCACCGCCCGAAGCAGGGCTTCACCGTGCCGATCGGCGCCTGGATCGGGCATGCCGGCGAGCGGCTGGGGCCGCTGGTGGCGGCGCAGCCCGGCGTGATGGAGATCGCCAAGCCTGCCCGGGTGGCGGCCCTGTTCAAGGCCGCCTCCGGCAAGCGGGAAGGCTTCGCGGCCTGGCACCTGCTGTTCTACGCGCTGTGGCACCGGCGGCATGTCGAGGGCATCCTGCCGCAGGGCGACACGCTGGAATACCTCGCCACCCGCTGACCGGGCTGCCCTCGGGCGCATGATGCTTGGCCTGGGATGCGGAATGTGAGAGGTTGGCCGATGCAAGAAAGACCGACCATCCGCGCCCGCCTGCTGACGGCCCCGAGGATTCGCCTGCTGGAACAGCTCCTGCTGACCGGCGCGACCTTCTCCGGCCTGCTCGCGGTGCTGCACCTTCTCCGGCTCTCCTGACCTTTGTACCTCCCCGCCTGCCGCGCAGGCGGGGGCTTTCACAGCAGCAGATGGCGGTCCGGGCGCAGCGGCTCGGGCAAATCCGCCTCCCCCGACATCTCCAGCAGGTCGATCTCGATGACGCGCACCAGCGCGTTCAGCGGCAGATCATTCTGCTCCAGGCCGAAGGGCTCCTCCAGCTCGTCGCTCAGGGCATCGAGGCCGAACAGCGCATAGGCCAGGATGGCCGCCACCAGCGGCGTCCAGAAGCCCAGCGTGCCGACGAAGCCGACCGGCATCAGCAGACAGAACAGCCAGGCCGTGCGGTGCAGCAGCAGCGTATAGGCGAAGGGCGTGGGCGTGGAGAGAATCCGCTCGGTGCCGGCCTGCACCCCGCCCATGGCGGCCAGGTGCCCGGCCAGCCCGGCATAGAGCATGTCGCCCAGACGCCCCTCGCGCCGCAGCGCCGCCAGATCGGCGGCCTGGGCGCGCAGGATCGCCTCGCCCCGGTTGCGCCGTGCGGGCAGGGCGGCGGCCTCCTCTGCCGGCAGCCAGGCGCGCGCGGCGGCGGCGCCATCGGTGCCGCGGAGCTGGGCGGCCAGTTGCGCGGCGAAGCCGATGGCGCGGTGGAGCAGGCGCTGGCGCAGCGCCGAATCCTCGGGAAAGAGGGCCGTCACCTCGCGCCCGAAGCTGCGGGACTCGGCGACGAGCTGGCCCCAGAGCTTCCGCGCCTCCCACCAGCGATCGTAGCAGCTGTTGTTGCGGAAGCCGAGGAAGACCGAGAGCGCGATGCCGAGCAGCCCGAAGGGCGCGACGGTGAACTCGGGGAAGCGCAGCCGGCCGCTCTGGTGCAGCCAGGCGAGCAGCGCCGCCAGCAGGGCGATGAGCAGCACGCGCGGCGCCACGCGCGGCACGATCGAGCCGCGCAGGGCGAAGAGCAGATCCAGCGCGCCCGGCCTTGGCCGGACGATCATCGGGACCGCGCCCCTGGCGGGGCGCTCATTCCTCGACGAAGGGGTTCTTGCCGCCGCGTCCGTGCAGGCGGATCGGCACGCCCGGCATGTCGAAGGCCTCGCGGAAGCTGTTCACGAGGTAGCGGCGGTAGTCCTCCGGCAGGTCCTCGGCGCGCGGGCCGAAGACGGCGATGGTCGGCGGCCGGGCCTTGGGCATGGTGGCGTAGCGCAGCTTGATGCGGCGGCCATCCGCCAGCGGCGGCGCGTGGCGGGCCACGGCGGCCTCGAACCAGCGGTTCAGCTCGCCGGTCGGGATGCGGCGGTTCCAGCGCTCGACGGTCTGCCGCACGGCGGGCATCAGCCGCTCGACGCCCTTGCCGGTCATGGCCGAGAGCGCGACGACGGTGATGCCCTTGAGCTGGGCGAGGGAGGTCTGCAGCACGTCCTCCAGCGCCTTGCGCGCCACCGCCCGGTCCTCCACCGCATCCCACTTGTTGTAGGCGATGACCACGGCGCGGCCCTCGCGCTCGGCGAGGCGGGCGATGCGCAGGTCCTGCTCGTCCATGCCGAGGGTGGCATCGAGCACCAGCACCGCCACCTCCGCCTCCTTCAGCGCGGCGATGGTGGCGCCGACCGACATCTGCTCCAGGCTTTCGCTGATGCGGGCCTTCTTGCGCATCCCGGCGGTATCCACGAGGCGAACCTTGCCGCCGGTCTCGTCGGTCCATTCGACCGCGACGGCGTCGCGCGTCAGGCCGGGCTCGGGGCCGGTGATCATCCGCTCCTCGCCGACCAGGGCATTGAGCAGGGTGGACTTGCCGGCATTCGGGCGGCCGACGATGGCCAGCCGCAGCGGGCGGTCACGCTCGCGGGCCTCGGGATCCTCCTCGGCCGGCAGCAGCTCGATGGCGGTGCTGTAGAGGTCGCCCATGCCCTCGCCATGCTCGGCGGAGATGGCGACCGGATCGCCGAGGCCCAGTTCATAGGCCTCCATCGCCGCCATGCCGCCGGCGCGGCCCTCGGTCTTGTTGGCGACCAGCAGCACGGGGACCGACTGGCGGCGCAGCCAGGCGGCGAAGGCGCGGTCGGACGGGGTGAGGCCGGCGCGGGCGTCGATCACGAAGAGCACCAGGTCGGCCTGCCGGATGGCGGCCTCGGAGCTGGCGCGCATGCGGCCGGCGACGGTGTCGGGCGGCGCCTCCTCCAGCCCCGCCGTGTCGAGCAGCAGCACGGGACGGTGGCCGAGGCGGGCCTCGACCTCCTTGCGGTCGCGCGTGACGCCGGGGGTGTCGTCCACGATGGCGAGCTTGCGCCCGGCCAGGCGGTTGAACAGCGTGGACTTGCCGACGTTCGGCCGGCCGACAATGGCGATACGGGGGAGCATGATGCCGAGGCTTTACAGCGGAACCGGCCCCGGTGGAACAGAAACGGGCGTGAAAGCAAGGCTGGGGGAATGAATTCCCCCAGGCCCCCTTCTTTTTTCTGTCAGTTTCCCGTGTGGGCGGAAAGCATGGCCCCCACGGCCAAAAAGAAGATGGGGGTTTGGGGGAATTCCTTCCCCCGACCTTGTTCTAGGCCGCCAGGGCCTGCCGCACCCTTCCGCCGGGGCAGCCGCCGGGCAAGGCTGCCGCGCGTCGCGCCACCGGCAGCAAGGCGCCGAGGTCCAGGCCGGTGGAAGCCCCCATGCGGGCGAACATCCAGGCGACATCCTCGGTGGCCACATTGCCGGTCGCGCCCGGAGCGAAGGGGCAGCCGCCCAGGCCGGCGATGGCCGCATCGAAGACCCGCACCCCCGTGCCATGCGCCGCCATGATGTTGGCGAGGCCCAGCCCGTAGGTGTCATGGCCGTGGAAGGCCCAGGCGGCCACCTGCGGGAAGGCGCGGGCGCAGGCGGCGTGCAGGTCCGCGACATGGGCGGGGTCGGCGCGGCCGGTGGTGTCGCAGAGGGCGTATTCGGCGTCCGGGAGCAGCGCCGCGAGGCGGCCGACGAGGTCCAGCGTAGCCTCGGGGGCGACACGGCCGGTGAAGGGACAGTCGAAGGCCGTCGCGATGTTCAGGCGCAGACGGACGCCCTCCAGCTCCGGCAGCAAGGCGGCGAACTCGGCCACCGATTCCGCCGGGCTCATGCGGATATTGCTGCGGTTGTGCGCCTCGGAGACGGAGACGACCCAGACCAGATGCCGCGCGCCGGCGGCCAGGGCGCGGCGGGCATGGCGGGCGTTCGGCACCAGCATCTGCGGGTCGGCGCCGGGCAGGGCGAGGGTGCCGGAGAGCACCGCCTCGGCATCCGCCATCTGCGGCACGGCGGCAGGCCCGACGAAGGCGCCGGCCTCGATGCGCGTCAGGCCGGCGGCGGCGCAGCCCTGGATGATGGCAAGCTTCTCATCCGTGGGGATGAAGGGGCCGATCGGCTGGAAGCCGTCGCGCGGCCCCACCTCCACGATGGTGACATCCGGCATGATGCGGGTTCCTCCCGGGAGGAAGGGTGGCGCGGCGGGGGCGCGCCGACCAGTGCCGGATGCAGAGCCTTGGCATCGCGCGGTGCGATCACCCGGGGGAGGGCGGGGGGCGAGGGAGCGGGGGGCAGGGATGGCCGGGGAGCCGTGGCGTCAGCGTCCTGCGCTGATCAGCGCGAAGCTGGCGCCCTGCGGGTCCCGCGCCTGCAGGATCCACTGGCCGCCCGGCACCTCATGGGGGCCGTTCAGCACGGTGCCACCCTGCGCCTGCAGGCGCTCCGCCGCGGCGCCGACGCTCTCGAGGCGGAAATAGAAGGTCCAGGGGAAGGCGGCCATGCCGGGCGGGCGGGTCATCATGCCGCCGATCACCACGCCATCGGCGGCGAAGAGCTGATAGACGCCCATCGGGCCCATGTCGTGCGCCTCCGCCTTGGTCCAGCCGAAGAGGCGGGAATAGAAGGCGAAGGCGGCCTCGGCGTCGGTGGCCACCAGCTCGTGCCAGGCGGGATGGCCGGGCTTGTCCATGGCGAAGGGGGGCAGGGGCATCGCCTCGGTGCCGCGGAACAGGACGAAGACGGTGCCCTCCGGGTCGGCGGCGACGGCGAAGCGGCCGATGCCGGGGATGTCCTCGGGCGGGCGCAGGATGGAGCCGCCGGCTTCGGTCACGCGCGCCGCCATGGCATCCACGTCCTCCACCGCGATGTCGCCGATCCAGGTGGGGCGTCCTTCGCCGGCGCAGCTTCCGTCCTGCGGCATGGTCATGGCGCCGGCGACCGGGGCGTCCCCGGCGAGGAGCAGCGTATAGTCCGTGCCGGGCTGCCCGGCGCTTCGGGCGCCCCAGCCCAGCACCGCGCGATAGAAGGCGGTGGCGGCCGGTGCATCGGTGGTCATCAGTTCGTACCAGATGAAAACCCCATGCGGATTCGGCATCCTGTTTTCTCCGCTTCGCCGTGCTCCTTGCGCGGCGCCATTGCGAGACGACATGGATAAGTTGATATCAACGTAGATGGCTTGTCAAACCCCGTGGACCTGACTTTTCAGACGACCCTGCTGGTACGCGATGCCTGCCTCTGCCTGCATGTGCAGCGCGCGGCGCGGGCCCTGGCGCGCCGTTTCGACGAGGCGCTGCGGCCGGTTGGCCTGACCAGCGGCCAGTTCTCCCTGCTGATGTCGCTGAACCGCCCACAGCCGGCGCCGATGAAGTCGGTGGCCTCGGTGCTGGCGATGGACCGGACGACGCTGACCGCCGCGCTGAAGCCGTTGGAGCGGCGCGGCCTGCTGGTGGTGGCGGCCGATGCGCAGGACCGCCGCGCCCGCCGCCTGGCGCTGACCGAGGAGGGACGCGCGCTGTTGGCCGCGGCGCTGCCGGTCTGGGAGCGGGCGCACCGGGAGGCGGAGGCGCTGCTGGAGGGCGGCGATGCCGGCCGGCTTCGCCGCGACCTGCTGGCCTTGTCCTGAGGGGGCAGGGTCCGGGGTGGTTCAACCGCCCCCGCCCTGCCGGTTTGACCGGACTTGGCCGCCGCCGCAGATTCCCCATCATGTCCCAAGGCACAAGCGAGGGCCGGCTGCGGTTCGACCTGGTGACGCTCGACCTGTTCCTCTCGGTGGCGGAGGAGGGGAGCATCGCGGCGGCGGCGGCGCGGCGGCACATCGCGCCTTCGGCGGTGAGCCGGCGGCTGGCGGAGCTGGAGGCGGCGATGGACACGCCGCTGCTGCAGCGCCATGCGCGCGGCATCGCGCTGACTCCGGCGGGGGAGGCGCTGCTGCGCCATGCGCGCAGCGTCTTCGCCGTGCTGGGGCGGATGCGCGACGAGATGGGCGAGCATGCGCAGGGGGTGCGCGGGCATGTGCGGATCGCCGCCAACACCTCCTCGCTGACCGAGTTCCTGCCGGAGGAGCTGGCGCTGTTCATGGCGCGCTGGCCGGGCATCCGGGTGGAGATGCAGGAGCTGCTGAGCCCGGAGATCGTCCGGGCGGTGCGGGACGGGCTGGCGGATGTCGGCATCATGGCGGAGAGCGTGCCGGCCGAGGGGCTGGAGAGCCTGTTCTACCGCGAGGACCGGCTGCAGGTGGTGGTGCCGCTGGGCCATCCGCTGGCCGGGGTGGAGGCGCTCGACTATGCGGAGACGCTGGATTTCCCGCAGGTCGGGCTGGCGCGGGAATCCTCGATCCAGAAGATGCTGGCCAGCACGGCGGCGCAATGCGGGCGGCCGATCGACCTGCGGGTGCATGTGAACAGCTTCGACGTGTTGCGGCGACTGGTGCAGGTCGGAATCGGGCTTGCAGTGCTGCCGGAGGCCTGCATCCACCCCTTCGCCGAGGCCATGGGGCTGCGCGGCGTTCCGCTGCGCGACGCCTGGGCGCAGCGGCGGCTGAAGCTCTGCGTGCGGGACCGTGCCACCCTGCCGGCGCCGGCGCGGCTCTTCGTCCAGCAGGCAGCGCGGCTGGAGACGTAGCCGGTGCCGACCATCGCAGGCGGCGATGTCTCGCCTCGCCAAACGCGAGTGGCAGGCGGGCCGGGCACTTGGCATCCTGCCGGGCAACGAACCGGGAGATGTCCGAGCCATGCTGTCGAACCGGCGGCGCCTGCTGTGCGCCGCGTCCCTTGGCCTTGCTGGCGCCCTGCTGGGCGCCGCGCCCGCCGCCCGCGCGCAGAGCGGCACCATCACGCTGATCGTGCCGACCGCGCCGGCGGGTACGACGGATTTCGCCGCCCGCCTGCTGGCCGAGCCGCTGGCCAGGCGCCTGGGGCAGAGCGTGGTGGTGGAGAACCGCGCCGGGGCGAACGGCGCCATCGGCACCGGCGCGGTGGCGCGCGCCAGGCCGGACGGCACCACGCTGCTGGTGCAGTATTCCGGCTACCATGTCGGCACGCCGGCCATCATCCCCAATCTCGGCTATGACGTGCAGAAGGACCTGGTGCCCGTCGCGCTGCTGATGGATGCGCCGCAGGTGGTCTTCGTGCATCCCTCGGTGCCGGCGAAGACCGCGGCCGAGCTGGTCGCCCATGCCAGGGCGCATCCGGGCGAGCTGAACTACGCCTCCGCCGGCAATGGCTCGATGCAGCATCTTGGCACCGAGCTGTGGAAGCAGAAGGCGGGCATGGACATGGCGCATGTGCCCTATCGCGGCACCGGGCCGGCGACGCAGGACCTGCTGGCCGGGCGCGTGCAGGTCTTCATGACCACGCCGCCACCGCTGATGCCCTATGTGAAGGACGGCACGCTGCGGGCGCTGGCCATCACCTCGGCCGAGCGGCACCCGGCGCTGCCCGAGGTGCCGACCATGGCCGAGTCCGGCCAGTCCGGCGT
This sequence comes from Roseomonas sp. E05, assembly GCF_030063475.1. GTDB lineage: Bacteria > Pseudomonadota > Alphaproteobacteria > Acetobacterales > Acetobacteraceae > Pseudoroseomonas. The sequence continues at coordinate 309,889 of NZ_JASIRT010000001.1, read as the reverse complement.
CGAGGTGACGGCCTGGTTCGCCGTCTTCGCGCCCGCCGGCACGCCGGAGCCCGTGCTGAAGCGGATCACCGAGGCGGTGGACGCGGTGGTGAAGACGCCGGAGTTCCGCCGTCGTGCCGAGGAGCAGGGTGCCATCGTCCATCCGATGACGCCGGAGGCGCTGGGCCAGCGGGTGGAGAAGGAACTGGCCGAATGGACCCAGGTCGCCCGCGCCGCCAACATCAAGCCGGAGTAAGCCCATGACCGACGCGCCGCGCCGCGCCGATCCCTCGCCACTGGCCGGAGCCGGTGCGCCGCTCGCCGGGCTGCGCGTGCTGGAACTCGGCCATTTCGTCGCCGCGCCCTTCGCCACGCGGCTGCTGGGCGACCTCGGGGCCGAGATCATCAAGGTGGAGCCGCCCAATGGCGACCCGGTGCGGCAGTGGGGCGCGCGGCACAACGGCCAGGCCCCGTGGTGGTCCGTTCATGCCCGGAACAAGCGCTGCATCGCGCTGGACCTGAAGCGGCCGGAAGCGCGGGAGATCGTGCTCGGGCTGGTGAAGCACTGCGATGCGGTGGTGGAGAACTTCCGTCCGGGCCAGCTGGAGAGACTCGGCCTCGGCGCCGCCGCCATGAAGGCGGCACGGCCGGACCTCGTGATCGCCCGCATCTCCGGCTACGGGCAGGACGGGCCGTACCGCGACCGGGCTGCGTTCGGGGTGATCGGCGAGGCGATCGGCGGCCTGCGCTACCTGACGGACCACGCGCCCGGCACCAGCGACCTGCCGCCGGTGCGGGTCGGCGTCAGCCTGGGGGATTCGGTGGCCGGCATCTATGCCGCGCTGGGCGTGGTGGCGGCGCTGTGGCGGCGGGACCGGCGCTCGGCGCCGCCGGGGCCGGGCGGCGAGGTGGATGTGGCGCTCACCGAAGCGGTCTTCAGCCTGCTCGAAGGGGCGCTGCCCGACTATTCGACCCTCGGCACCATCCGGCAGCCCTCTGGCGGCGGCATCGCCACCGCGGCGCCGACCAACGCCTATCGGGCGCGGGATGGCGTCTGGGTGCTGATCGCCGCCAATTCGGACCCGCTGTTCCGCCGGCTGGCCACGCTGATGGGCGCACCGGAGCTGGTCGAAGACCCGCGCTTCGCCGACAACCAGGGGCGGGTGCGCAACGTGGCCGAGCTGGACGCGCTGATCGGCGCCTGGGCCGCGCGCTTCGACGCGCCGGCACTGGAGGCGATGCTGGCGGAGGCCGATATTCCCTCCACCCGCGTCTTCACCATCGCCGATTGCGCGGCGGACCCGCAGTTCCGGGCGCGGGAGATGGTGCGGGAGGTGGCGGACCCGCTGCACGGGCCGGTGCTGCATCCCGGCGTGGTGCCGCGCATCGACGGCGCCGTGCCGCCGCCCCGCTCGACGGGGCCGGAGGTGGGCGCCGATACGGCCGATGTGCTGCGGGACCTGCTCGGCCTCGGGGCGGATGAGGTGGCGGCGCTGCAGGAAGCCGGAGTGCTGCGGGCGAAAAGGTGAAAAAAGCCCGGGGGAAGGAATTCCCCCGGACCCCCATCTTTTTTCCGTGAGTTTCTCGCGCTGGCGGCCCGTGCGGCGTCAGACTGGCAAAAAGAAGAAGGGGGTTCGGGGGAATTCCTTCCCCCGACCTTTTCCTTATCCGCGATAGGCTGCCAGCGTGCCGTCATCGGCGAGCAGCACCAGCGTGCCCTGCGCCACCGCGCCGGGGAGGGTGCTGCCGTCCGGCAGGCGCAGGCGGCCGGCGATGCTGCCGTCCGCCGGGTTGATCAGCAGCGCCTCGCCCTTGCTGGAAGGCAGGATGATCTGCCCACCCGCCACCAGCGGCGTGCCGAAGGTGGCGGGATCGTCGTTCTTCTCCTTGCCGGGCGGCGGGGCGTTCAGCTCGGCGATCCAGCGGATGCGGCCATCCTCGCGCCCGAGGGCCACGAGGCCGCCGCCGCGGCCCATCAGGAACAGCCAGTCGCCCACCGGGACGGGAGAGGCGGTGCCGCCGATCTCGCGTTCCCAGAGTCGGCGGCCGGAGCGCAGGTCCACCGCCAGCGAGGTGCTGCCCATGCCCATGGCATAGACGCGCCCCTCATGGATCACCGGCAGGCCATGCACGCCGGAGATGTCGCCGATGCCGCCGAGGCTGCGTCCCGCCAGGCTCTCGGTCCAGAGCACCTGGCCATCCTCCGGCCGCAGGGCCACCAGCTCGCCGGACGGGAAGCCGGCGACCAGGAAGTCGCCGTCCAATGCGGGGGCAGGCAAGCCGAGCGGCACCGCCATGGTCGGCTGCGCACGGTGGGTCCATAGCCGCGCGCCGTCCTGGGCGGAGAAGGCGAGGAGCTGATTCTCGATCGTCGGCACGTAGATGCGGCCGCCCGCCACGGCGGGGGCGCCGCGCGAGGGGGCGGGCAGCTTCACCCGCCAGCGCGGCTTGCCGTCGCCCGGGTTCAGCGCCATCAGCTCGGCCATGCCGGTCGCGACGTAGAGCGTGCCGTCCGCATAGGCGCAGCCGGCGCCGACCGCGCCGGTCTCGTCGTCCTCCGGGCGGGTGTCGAAGCGCCAGCGGCGGCCACCCTGGGCCAGGTCGAAGGCGGAGACCACGCCATAGGCATCGGCGGCGAAGACGGTGCCGTCCGCCACCACCGGGCCGGCGGTGATGCGCCGGCGATAGCCGCTGCCGGTGCCGAGCGAGGCGGTCCAGGCGCGGCTGAGGCTGGGCGCCAGGGCGGAATGGCCGGGGTCATGCGCCACGTTGCCGCCGGGCTGCGGCCAGTCGGCGCGCGGTTGCGGCGGGGGCAGGGTGAGGGGCTGGCCGGCCAGGGCCGGGTCCACCTCCAGCGCGCGCTGCGCCGTCAGGACGGAGATGCGCTCGCCAGGCAAGGACTGCTTGGCGGTGCCGAAGATGCTGTCGATGGTGCCGCAGCCGGCCAGCATGCCGGCCCCGCCGAGCAGCGCCGCGCGCCGCGTCCAGATCGTCCTGCTCCGCATCAGACCCCCAATCCCGCCGCCAGACGGCCTGCCCGGTCGCGCAGGCCGCGCGGGGCGGTCACGTCGGCGGCCAGGGCTTCAAGAATGCGCTTTGCCTCGGGCTTCTCGCCGCGGCGGATCGCCAGCAGCGCCTGCAACTCCCGCGCCGAGGCGCGCCAGGGATTGCTCGGCTCGGTCAGTGGCGTCAGGCGGGCCGAAAGCGCCGCCGGGTCCTGCGTGTCGAGCCCGTGCAGCACCCACATCAGATTGGCCAGGCCGCGGTAGAGCGGCGGCGCACCCTCGTCGCCGGCCAGCTGATCGTAGAGCCCCAGGGCGGCCTCGCGGTCGCCCGTCTCGGCCTTCAGCGCGGCGGCGCGCAGGCGGGCGAGGATCTGGTAGCCCTCGGGCGAGGTGGTGGCGAGGCTGGCGAAGCTGTCCCCGGCGGCCTTCAGGTCGGCGCCGGGAGCCTCGGCATCGCGGCTGATCTGCAGGAACAGCCCGCCGGACTGCGCCGCCTGCCGCTCCTGCCACCACTGCCAGCCCTGCCAGCCGCCGACCCCCAGCAGCGCCAGGAGCGCGATGCCGGCCAGCAGGCCGCCGTATCGGATGCCGAGCCGCCGGGCCCGCTCGGCCCGTAGCTCCTCCTGCACTTCGTCGAAGATATCCGGCAAGGTCCGGTCCCTGTGAAAAGCGGCGCGGACCATAGCGGCCAAGGCGCGCCGCGTTAAGGGCCGGCGGCCCGGCAGGGCCGCCCGCGGCTCAGCGGAAGCGGACGGGCTGGCCTTCCGGCGCGCCCAGCACCTCATCCTCCCGCATCACCACGCGGCCGCGGATGAGGGTCATCACCGGCCAGCCGGTGCAGCGCTGACCGGCGAAGGGCGTCCAGCCGCAGGGGGAGGCGATCCAGCTCTCCTCGATGGTCCGCTGGCGCTTGAGGTCCACGATGGTGAAGTCGGCGTCGTAGCCGGCGGCGAGGCGGCCCTTGCAGACGGCGCCATAGACGCGGGCCGGGCCGGCCGCTATCAGGTCGACCAGCCGGGCGAGGGAGAGGCGGCCGGCGGCCACGTGGTCGAGCATCAGCGGCACCAGGGTCTGCACGCCGGTCAGGCCGGCGGCGGTGGCCGGCCAGGGGCGCTCCTTGGCGGCGCGGCTGTGCGGCGCGTGGTCGGAGCCGATGCAGTCCACCGTGCCGTCGCGCACGGCGGCCCAGGCGGCCTCCTGGTGGCGGGCGTCGCGGATCGGCGGGTTCATCACCGCGTAGCCGCCGAGGCGGTCATAGGCCTCGTCCGTCTGGCTGAGGTGGTTGACCAGCACCTCCACCGTGGCGACATCGCGGAAATCCTTCAGGTAGCCCAGCTCCTCGGCGGTGGAGACGTGCAGGATATGGGCGGGGCGGCCGGTCTCGCGCGCCAGCGCCATCAGCCGGCGGGTGCCGAGGAAGGCGCATTCCACGTCTCGCCACTCGGCGTGCAGGCGGTGCGGGCCGCCGGCGGCGTAGAGCGGCTTGCGCTCCTGCAGGCGGTCCTCGTCCTCCGAGTGGTAGGCGATGCGGCGGCGGCCGGAGCGCATGACGCGCTCCAGGCTGGCATCGTCCTCCACCAGCAGGTCGCCGGTCGAGGAGCCGGCGAAGACCTTGATGGCGCAGACATCCGGCTCCGCCTCCAGCGCCGCGAGGTCAGCGATGTTGGACTTGGCGGCGCCGACATAGAAGCCGATGTCGCACCACGCTTTGCCCTTCACATAGGCGCGCTTGTTCTCCAGCGCCGCCTGGCTGGTGATGGCGGGGCTGGTGTTGGGCATGTCGAAGACGGCGGTGATGCCGCCGAGCACGGCGGCCCTGGTGCCGGTCGGGATGGTCTCCACCGCCGGGTCGCCCCCTCCTTCCACACAGGGGTCGCGCAGATGGACATGCGGGTCGATCAGGCCGGGCAGGACATGCAGGCCGGCGCAGTCGATCACCTCGGATGCGGCGGCCGTGCGGAGGTCACCCAGCGCGGCGATGCGGCCGGCCCGAACGCCCACATCCGCCTGCACCTCGCCCCAGGGGAGCACGCAGGTCCCGCCGCGCAGAATGAGGTCGAAGCTGGGCATGCGGGGGCTCCTTCGGGCTCAGGGACGGTCCTGCGTTGTCTAGGCGGATTCGCGGGCGGCGGCGAGAAGGCTGGGGGAATGAATTTCCCCAGACCCCCTTCTTTTTTCTGTCAGTTTCCCGCGCGGGTGGCCCGCGCAGTGCCCGGCTGGCAGAAATGAAGATGGACGTTCGGGGGAATTCCTTCCCCCCGACCTTCTGCAGCGGGTGCAACCCTGGTACGGCTGGGGTGCTTGTCCGGCATGGCCCATTGGGCCGCCAACCATTCCGGCCTTGCATGCTGTCTCCCTTCGAACTGATCTCCCTCCTGCTGGTGCTGACGGCCGCCTTCGGCTGGATGAACACGCGGCTGATCGGCCTGCCAGATACGGTGGGGCTGCTCGCCATGGGGCTGGCCGCCTCGGTCCTGCTGCTGGTGGCGGACCTGCTCTTCCCCGATACGCCGCTCTACGAAAGCCTGACCGGAATCATCCGCCAGGTGGACTTCCAGCGCACGGTGCTGGACGGGATGCTGGCTTTCCTGCTCTTTGCCGGCGCCCTGCATGTGGACATCTCCGCCCTGCGCGACCGCGCCTGGGTGGTGGGCTGCATGGCGACGCTCGGCGTGCTGATCTCGACGCTGATCGTCGGCTTCGGCTTCTGGTTCCTTGCAGGGCTGGCGGGGGTGGCGCTGCCGCTGACCTGGGCCTTCGTCTTCGGCGCGCTGATCAGCCCGACCGACCCCGTGGCGGTGCTCAGCACGCTGAAGGCGGTGCGGGTGCCGCAGTCGCTCGAACTCGACATGACCGGCGAGTCGCTGTTCAACGACGGCGTCGGCATCGTCGCCTTCACCATCGCCATGGCCTTCGCCGTTGGTGCGGGGGAGGAAGCCGCCGGGCTGGGCGAAGTGGTCGAACTGCTGCTGCACGAGGCGGCGGGCGGGATGCTGCTGGGGCTGGCCGCCGGCTATGCCGCCTATGCCGCGATGAAGCAGATCGACAACTATCCGATCGAGGTGCTGATCTCGCTGGCGCTGGTCACCGGTACCTATGCCGTGGCGGCGCGGCTGGGCATGAGCGGGCCGCTGGCCATGGTGGTGGCAGGGTTGCTGATCGGCAACCGTGCGCCGGGGCATGCCATCAGCGACCTGACCAAGCGCTATCTGTTCGGCTTCTGGACGCTGGTGGATGAGATCCTGAACGCCATCCTGTTCCTGCTGATCGGGCTGGAAGTGCTGGTGCTGCGGTCGGAGACGCTGCTGGGATGGCTGCCGGTGGCGGCCGTCCTGCTGGTGCTGGCGGCGCGCTTCGTCTCGGTCGCGTTGTCGGTCTCGGCAATGGCGCGCTGGAAGCGCTTCGTGCGCGGCACCATCCCTGTGCTCACCTGGGGCGGGCTGCGCGGCGGCATTTCGGTGGCGCTGGCACTCTCGATTCCGGAGGTGGCGGAGAAATCCACCATCCTGGCCGCCACCTATACCGTGGTAGTCTTCACCATCCTGGTGCAGGGGCTCTCGCTCCGGCCGCTGGTGGGGCGGACCGTGCGCTGAACGCGCGTCCCGGGATGGCGCCGCCCTCCCGGACCCTCCCGCCGGGGTGGTTGAACCACCCCGGACCCCGGCATTCCGCTCAGCGCCGCAGCAGGCGCTCGGCGATCTGCACCGCGTTCAGCGCGGCGCCCTTCAGGAGCTGGTCGCCGGCGACGAAGAGCGCCACCGTGCGGCCCGAAGGGTCGCCCAGGTCGGCGCGGATGCGGCCGACCAGCACGTCGCCCTGGCCCGAAGCCTCGGAAGGCATCGGGAAGTGGTTGGCGGCACGGTCGTCCACCAGCCGCACGCCCGGCGCATCGGCCAGCGTGGCGCGGACCTCCTCGGGGGAGACGGGGGCCTCGAACTCGACGTTCAGCGCGATGGCATGCGCCCGCAGGACCGGCACGCGGATGCAGGTGATGCCGATCGGCAGCGCCGGGGCGTCCATGATGCGCCGCGTCTCGGCGATCACCTTCAGCTCCTCCCCGTTGTAGCCGGTCTCCGGGTCAACCTCGGCATTGTGGCTGAACAGGTTGAAGGCATAGGGGTGCGGCAGGACCCTGGGCGTGAAGGCCTCGCCGCGCAGCGCGGCTGCGGTGGATTCGCGCAGCTCCTCCATCGCCGCGGCGCCGGCGCCGGAGGCCGCCTGGTAGGTGGCGGCGGTGACGCGGCGGATGCCATGGCGCTGGTGCAGCGGCCAGAGCGGCACGGTGGCGATGATGGCGACGCAGTTCGGGTTGGCGATGATGCCGCGGTGCTGCGCGATGGCCGCCCCGTTCACCTCCGGGACCACCAGCGGCACGTCCGGGTCCATGCGGAAGGCGGAGGAGTTGTCCACCACCACTGCACCGGCCTTCACCGCCGCTGCCGCATAGCGCTTGGAGACGCCGCTGCCGGCAGAGAAGAGGGCGACGTCCACCCCTTCGAAACTCGCCTCGTCCAGCGCCTCGACCGGCAGCTCCTGGTCGCGGAAGCGCAGGGTCCGGCCGGCGGAGCGGGGGGAGGCCAGCAGCTTCAGGCCGGCGAGCGGGAAGTCCCGCGCCTCCAGGCAGTGCAGCAGCTCGACGCCCACCGCGCCGGTGGCACCGACGATGGCCACCGTCGGCGTGGGAGGCACCACCTGGTGCGGGGCGGCCTGGGCGGGTTCTTCAAGGGTCAGCATGGGGTCTCTTCCGTGGTGCCGGGAGAGACGGGGCCGTGGCAATCGGCTTGGCCCCGTCCGTTTCCGGCGGGGCCTTCTGGTGCTTTATGCCGTGGCGATCACCGCGCACGCACCAGAGGACGCCCCGCCGGAGCGGTCGTCTTGGTAATGCGCTTGATGATGATGGTCGCGAACATGGTGGTGATGTTGCGCGTCCGGCGGATGGCGTCAAGCTGCGGCTGATCCTCGTCGGGCGGGAAGGAAGCCCCCCCCGCGCGAGTTCGTTTCGTTTTGGCGGACCCCTTGCCGCGCGCGGAGGGGGGCTCCGCACCGGCAGAGGGGAGCGCATGTCCGTCGGGATCGAGATCACCACCATCGCCGAGCGGCCGGACCTGGCGCCGCTGGTCGCCGGCTGGCTCTGGGAGGCCTTCTGGCGCGAGGCCGGGCACGGACTGGCGGAAACCCGGGCGGCGGTGGAGGCCTCGGTGGCGCGATCCGGCCCGCCGCAGGCCTTCGTGCTGCTCGCGGGCGGAGAGCCGGTGGCGACCGCAAGCCTTGTCGCGGGCGATCTGGCGGCTTTTCCGGAACTGACGCCCTGGCTGGCCGGGCTCTTCGTCCTGCCCGCCGTACGCGGGCAGGGCCATGCGCGGCGGCTGATCGCCCGGGTGGAGGCGGCGGCGCGGCAGGCGGGAAGCGCGGCGATCTGGCTCTACACGGGCGATGCGGAAGGGCTTTACGCCCGCGCCGGCTGGGACGTCGTGGAGCGGTTGCCGCACGGGGCCGGCACCCTCGCGCTGATGCGGCGCGACCTGACAGGGGAGGAGTGAGCACCGCGCAAGCCGCCCGCCCGGAGACTGCTGGGAGGGAAACGCTGCGCCACGGCCGGGGTTCTCTCCAGGAATGAGGGGCGGCGCGACGAATGGCGGAAGCGGCGACGGGAACCGAGAGGGCGGCCAACCTTGGCTATGCGATCGGCCTCGGGCGCGCCCTGGCCGGGGCGCTGATCTTCGCCTTTCCTCTCGTGATGACCATGGAGATGTGGTGGATCGGCTTCTCCATTGCGCCGCTCCGCCTGTTCCTCTTCCTGCTGCTGGGGCTCGGGATGCTGGCCGGGCTTGCCTATTACAGCGGCTTCGAACGCTCGGATGGAGTGCTGGACGCCGTGCTGGACGGGCTGGCAGCCTTCGGGGTGGGCTTCCTCGGCAGCCTGGCGGTGCTGTGGCTGCTCGGCATCCTGACCGGCGAGATGGGCTGGCGCGGCATCATCGGGATGGTGGCGATCCAGGCGGTGCCGGCGGGGATCGGCGCGGTGGCGGCGCGCAAGCAGTTCGGCGATGCCGCGGGGGCCGGCAAGCAGGACCGGGCGGGCTATCCGGCGCAGCTCTTCCTGATGGCGGCGGGGGCGTTGTTCCTGGCCTTCAACGTGGCGCCGACGGAGGAGATGATCCTCATCACCTTCAAGATGAGCCCGATGCAGATTCTGGGGCTGGCGGGGGTCTCGATCCTGCTGCTGCACCTGCTGGTCTATACGGTGGGCTTCGCCGGACAGGAGCGATGGCCGAAGGGGGAGGGTTTCTGGACCACCTTCTTCACCTATACGCTCGCCGGCTACGCGCTCTCCCTGCTGCTCAGCATCTATGTGCTCTGGACCTTCGGCCGCACCGACGGCACCGCGCCGGAACTGGCGCTGATGATGGCCGTGGTGCTGGGCTTCCCGGCCTCGCTGGGGGCCGCCCTCGCGCGGCTGGTGGTCTGAGGCGCGGCGCGGTGCGGAAGCCGGCGCTCGAATGGGTCTGCGCCACGCTCGGCGGTGTCGTCGTGCTGGTGACGCTCGCGGTGGTGGTGGCGCAGATTCCGGGCGCGGACAGCGCGCCGCCTGACGTCCATCTGCGGGTGGAGGCGGTGCAGCCCTCTGGCGGCGGCTATCTGGTCCGCTTCGAGGCGGTGAACCGGGCGCAGGCCACCGCCTCGGCGGTGGAGGTCGAGGGGCGGCTGGAGGAGGGCGGGCGGCTGGCCGAGGCGAGCCGGGTACGGCTCGATTACGTGCCGCGCGGCTCGCGCCAGCGCGGCGGCCTCTGGTTCACGCGCGACCCGGCGCAGTTCCGGCTGAGCCTGCGGGTGCTGGGCTACCAGGAGCCCTGAACGCCCTTCAGGCGCGGAAGACGACTGTCTCGCCATGCCGGGTCTCGTCCGGCAGGCAGAGTGCGGCGAGGGCGGGCGCCACGTCGGCGGGCTGGGCGATGCTCTTCGGGTCCTCGCCCGGCATGGCCTTGGCGCGCATCCGGGTGGCGACCACATCGGGGTCGAAGAGGTTGACCCGCAGCGGGGTCTTCTCGACCTCCTGCGCCCAGGTCAGCACCAGATGCTCCATGCCGGCCTTGGTGGCGCCGTAGGGACCCCAGAAGGCCTTGGGCCGCCGCACCCGCCCGGTGGTCACGAAGACCGCCCGGCCCGCCGGGGCGGCGCGCAGCGGCGGGTCGCAGGTGCGGATCAGGCGCCAGGTGGCGGTCAGGTTGACCCCCACCACCTCGGCCCAGTCGCGCGGCTGGATATGCGCCACCGGGGTCAGGCTGCCGAGCGCGCCGGCATTGTGCACCAGGATATCCAGCCGGCCGAAGCGCTCCACCAGGGAGGGGCCGATGGCATCGATCTTGTCGGCGTCCTTGACCAGATCGAAAGGCAGGAGGGTGGTGGTGGCGCCGATCGCACGGATGGCGTCGTCGGTCTCCTCCAGCCCGCCCTGGGTGCGGGCCAGCAGCACGCAATGCGCGCCGCGCCGCGCCAGCTCCACCGCCAGCGCGGCGCCGATGCCGCGGCTGGCGCCGGTGACGAGGGCGATCCGCCCCTGCAGCGGCGCTTCCGTCACTGGCCGTTCGCCGCCAGCAGGGCGGGGGCGCGCTCGGGGTGGCCGGTCAGGTCGGTCAGCGGGATGGCGTAGTCGCCGGTGAAGCAGGCGTCGCAATAGCCGGGATTGGCGGCGTCGCGGCCCGGGCGGCCAAGGGCGCGGTACATGCCGTCGAGCGAGATGAAGGCGAGACTGTCGGCGCCGATGATCTGCGCCATCTCCGCCACGTCATGGTTGGCGGCGAGCAGCTTCTCCCGCTCCGGCGTGTCGATGCCGTAGAAGCAGGAATGCGTCGTCGGCGGGGAAGAGATGCGCATGTGCACCTCCTTGGCGCCGGCCTGGCGCACCATCTCCACGATCTTCTTGGAGGTGGTGCCGCGGACGATCGAGTCGTCCACCAGGATGACGCGGCGGCCCTCGATCATCGGGCGGTTGGCGCTGTGCTTCAGCTTCACGCCGAGATGGCGGATCTGGTCGGTCGGCTCGATGAAGGTGCGGCCGACATAGTGGTTGCGGATGATGCCCAGCTCGAAGGGGATGCCGGCCTCGCTGGCATAGCCCATGGCGGCGGGCACGCCGGAATCCGGCACCGGCACCACCACATCCGCCGCCACATGGCTCTCGCGCGCCAGCTCGCTGCCGATGCGCTTGCGCGTCTCGTAGACCGGCGTGCCCTCGACCACCGAATCGGGGCGGGCGAAGTAGATGTACTCGAAGATGCAGAAGCGGCTCTGGCTGCGGCCGAAGGGCTTGATGCTGCGCAGCCCGTCATTGTTGATGATGACGATCTCGCCCGCCTCGACGTCGCGCACGAACTCGGCGCCGACGATGTCGAGCGCGCAGGTCTCGCTGGCCAGGACGTAGGCGCCGCCCTCGCCGGCACCGAGGCGGCCGAGCACCAGCGGGCGGACGCCGAGCGGGTCGCGCGCGCCGATCAGCGCGCCGTCGTGCAGCGCGACGAGCGAGTAGGCGCCCTGCACCTGCTTCAGCGCGTCGATCAGCCGGTCCACCACGTTGCTGTAGAGGCTGATGGCGATGAGGTGGACGAAGACCTCGGAATCGGTGGTGCTCTGGAACAGGCAGCCGCGGCGGACCAGGGCGCGCTTGAGCTGCGCCGCGTTGGTCAGGTTGCCGTTATGCGCCACGGCGAGGCCGCCGAACTCGAAGTCGGCGAAAAGCGGCTGGACGTTGCGCAGCGCCGTCTCGCCGGTCGTGGCGTAGCGGTTGTGGCCGACGGCGCAGCGCCCCTTCAGGCTGGCCATCACCTTGGCGTCGCCGAAGATGTCACCCACCAGGCCGAGGCCGCGATGCGCATTGAAGTTGCTTGGCTCGGAGAGGGCGACGATGCCGGAGGCTTCCTGGCCACGGTGCTGCAGCGCGTGCAGGCCGAGCGCCGTCAGCGCGGCGGCGTCGGTGGCGTTCCAGACGCCGAACACGCCGCACTCCTCGTGGAAGCCGTCGTCTTCGTCCCAGGGTTGCGTGGAGGGCAGGGGCTGCATCGGCATCCTCATCACCGGCCTCGCGCCGGGGGGCGCAGCAACTCGTCCATGCTGGGCATGTCGCTGCGGGGCAGATCTGGAAGTCGCGGGCGATACTCCGGCGGAAGCTGCGCCACAAGCCAGGCCGCCGCATCCGCCACCACGGGCAGGCTCCGCGCCTCGCGCACCGGCTCCGGCCAGCGCTCCACCGAGGGAAGAAACAGCCCGCCCACGATATAGGCGAGCAGGACGAGAAAAGCACCCCGCGCGAGGCCGAACAGCATGCCGAGAGCGCGGTCCAGCCCTCCGAGCACCGAGGCCCGGACCATTCCGGCGAACCAGGCGATGAGCAGCTTCAGCACCATCAGGGCGAGGACGAAGCAGAGGGCGATGGCGATCAGCTGGGCCAGCCAGGGCGGCTGCACATAGCTGGCCAGCAGCGGAACCGCGGCGGGGAAGAGATAGAGAGCGAAGACCACGGCGCCCGCCCAGGCGCCGACGCCCAGCACCTCGCGCACCAGGCCGCGGGAAAAGGCGATGAGCGCCGAAAGGGCGAGCACCGCGAGGACAATGCCGTCCACCCAGGTCATCGGGCGCAGGCTATAGCCAAGCGGCAGGGCGGAGTCACGTGGGGCGCGCGCTACTCGGCGGCGTCGGCCGCTTTTGCCTTCGCGCGTTTCGCCGGGGGGGCGGCGGCCAGGGCGGCGACCAGATCCGCCAGATGGCCGATCTCGGCAACCTGCAGCCCGTCGGGCGCCGAGGCGGCGCGGCCGCCGCGCGCCACGCGGCGCGGCAAGGTGGCGCTGGCGAAGCCGAGCTTGGCCGCCTCCCGCAGGCGGTTGTCGGTCTGCGCCACCTGCCGCACCTCGCCGGAGAGGCCGACCTCGCCGAAGAACACCGTGTCCGGGCTGGTGGGGCGGTCGGTGGCGGCGGAGACCAGGGCGGCGGCGACGGCGAGGTCGGCGGCCGGCTCGGTGATGCGCAAGCCCCCGGCGATGTTCAGGTAGACGTCGTTCTGCCCGAGGCTGACCCGGCAGCGCGACTCCAGCACGGCCATCAGCATGGCCAGCCGGCCGGAATCCCAGCCCACCACCTGCCGGCGCGGCGAGCCGCCGGAGGTGGAAGGGGAGAGCAGGGCCTGGATCTCGACCAGGACCGGCCGCGTTCCCTCCATGCCGGCGAAGACGGCGCTGCCGGAAATGTTGCCGCGCCGTTCGGCCAGGAACAGGGCGGAGGGGTTGGCGACCTCGACCAGGCCCTGGTCGGTCATCTCGAAGACGCCGATCTCGTCGGTGGCGCCGAAGCGGTTCTTCACGGCGCGCAGGATGCGGAACTGGTGGCCGCGGTCGCCTTCGAAGTAGAGGGTGGCGTCCACCATGTGCTCCAGCACGCGGGGGCCGGCCAGGGTGCCTTCCTTGGTCACATGGCCGACCAGCACCACGGCGAAGTTGCGCGTCTTGGCCAGCCGGGTCAGCTCGGCGGCGCAGGCGCGCACCTGGCTGACCGTGCCGGGGGCGGCCTCCAGGCTGTCCAGCCAGACGGTCTGGATCGAGTCGATGATGACCAGGGTGGCCTCCCGCTCCTCCTCCAGCGAGGCGGCGATGTCGCGCAGCGAGGTGGCGGCGGCGAGGCCGAGCGGGCTGTTGGTGAGGCCGAGTCGCAGGGCGCGCAGCCGCACCTGGTCGATCGATTCCTCGCCCGAGATGTAGAGCACGCGGCGGCCGGCGGCGGCGATGCGCGCAGCGGCCTGCAGCAGGATGGTGGACTTGCCGATGCCCGGATCGCCGCCGACCAGCACCACCGAGCCAGGGACGAAGCCGCCGCCGAGCACGCGGTCCAGCTCCGCCATGCCCGTGGCGGTGCGCGGCGGCGGGGCGGCACGGCCCTTCAGGCCGACGAACTCGATGCGGCGGCCGCCGCCGGCCTTGCCCGCCGGGCCGGGGGCGCGGGTCTCAGGCTGCTCCTCGGTGATGGTGTTCCATTCGCCGCAGGTATCGCAGCGTCCCTGCCACTTGGAGGTGACGGCGCCGCAGTTCTGGCAGATGAAGCGGGCGGTGGATTTGGCCATGCCCGCTATATGGAACAAACCATGGACGAAAGGGAGTCCTGCCTGCGCAAGGCTGCAAGATGACATCTGCAGGCCATTCGCCTTCCAAGCGGGATCTGGGCTGGCCCCACGTGCGGCATTATGCAAAATGTTCCTGTACCGTTGAGCGCGGCAGATAAATTCGCGTGAGCGGCGACGGAGCGGGCGATGAGGTCTTGCGAGGCCTGGAAAAACCGGCTGCGATGCGTGTGCGCAGGCGGGTCTCGACAACTCTTGGTTGTTTATTTGTGATGATGGAGCATTCCTCGCCAGCCGCCCCGGGTCAGGCCTGCCCTGCCGAGGCCGTGGTCCAGCACGGCATGCAGTCTCCTGGCGAGGCGGGGGAGGCGCAGTGATTTTTTCTTTCCACCCTTTCCGCGGCACCTTCCCGAACGGCCAGCTTCTTCATGCCTTCCACTAACCCGCCGCCGGAGAGGCCGCGGCAGCCTGCCCGCGGGCCGTTCTGGCCTTCGCGCCGCGCCGGGCGGCCGGGCCTGCGCGTCTATCTCCTGACCTTGACGCTGGTGGTGCTCATTCCCGCCTTGCTGGCAGGCGGGGTGACGGCCTGGCAGCTCGGCTCCGCCTACCGGCAAGCGGCTGCGACGGGGCTGCGCAGCACCGCCCGCGCCACGGCCGTGGCAGTCGAGCGGGAACTGGAGGTGGTCTCGGCGGCCGTCGTCAGCCTCTCGCGCTGGCCTCCCCTGGCGCGGCTGGAGCGGGTCAACCCGGACGAGATCGCCGAATTCTACGCACAGGCCCGTGCCGTCGGGCGGGCCTTCGGCGGCTGGGTGGTGCTGGCCAGGCCCGACGGGACGCAGATCTTCAACACGCTGCACCCGCTCGGGACCAAGCTGCCGGAGGCGCAGGGCCTCCGCTGGATCGAGCAGGCGCTGACCACCGGACAGCCCCTCGTCAGCGACCTCTTCGTCGGCAGCGTGACGGGGCACCCCATTCTGGCGGCCTTCGCCCCCATCACGCCGCCGCAGGTGACGCCGCACACGCTGGCAGGCATGGCGAGCGATCCCCGCCGGGTGCTGATCCTGGCGGTTGACCCTTCGCGCTTGTCCAGTCTGCTGGCCGGGGTCCAGCCGGGCGCCGTCGTGGCACTGGTGCATGCACAGACCGGCCAGATCATCGCCCGCTCGATCAGCCATGACCGCCGGGTCGGCCTGCTGGCCCCCGACTGGCTGCAGCAGGCTATGCAGGCCACCGGGGACGGTCTCGCCAACGGCAGTTCACTGAGCGGGCGGCCGATCGTTGCTGCCTACCAGCGCCTCGAGCGGCTGCCCTGGTCCGCCGTGGTGACGGCGCCGCAGGACGCCTATGAGGCGGTCTGGCGGCAGCCGCTCGAACGGCTGGCCATCTGGGCGGCGGCCCTGCTGGCGGCGGCGCTGGGCATCGCGCTGCTGATGGCCTGGCGCCTGCTGAAGCCGGTGCGCGATCTGGCCTTCGAGGCGGAGGTGCTGGCCTCGGGCGCGCTGCCGCCGCCGATCAGCCTGCCGGGGCCGGTGGCCGAGTTCGAGGCCCTGCGCCTGGGCCTGCGCCGCTCGGCCGAGATGATCCGCAGCCGCGCCGTGGCCAACGGGCGGGCCGAGGCGGCCGAGGCCGCGGCCTCGGCCCTGCGCACCGAACGTGACCGGACGCGGCTGTATTTCGACGTCGCCGGGGTCATGCTGGTGGTGCTGGGGCCGGATGGCATCATCCAGGGCATCAACCGTCGCGGCATCGAAGTGCTCGGCCTCTCCCGCGAGGAGGAGGCGATCGGGCAGGACTGGTTCAGTGCGTTCCTGCCGGAGCGCCAGCGCGAGACGGCGCGCACGGCCTTCATGCGGGTGGCGGCGGGCACGGCCGAGCCGTGCCATCTGCGGAACGAGACCTTCGTGCTGCGGGCCGATGGCGAGGAGCGCCTCGTCTCCTGGAGCAATGCCGTGCTGCATGACCCGACGGGGCGGTTGCTGGCGGTGGTGGCCTCGGGCGAGGACGTCACCGCGCAGCGCGGCACGGAGGAGCGGCAGGCTCTGCTGATGCGGGAGGTCGATCATCGCGCCAAGAACGTGCTCGCGGTGGTGCAGTCCATCATCCGGCTGAGCCAGACCGACGATCCGGCCCATTTCGCCGCCGCTGTCGAGGGGCGGGTCAGCGCCCTGGCACGGGCGCACACGCTGCTGGCGCGGGAGAACTGGAGCGGTGGCGACCTGCGCACGCTGATCGAGGGGGAGCTTTCGCCTTATATCCGCTCCAAGCGCGTGGTGATCTACGGTGCCGGCATCTGGCTGGCGCCGGAGGCCGTGCAGGCGATTGCCATGGTGTCGCATGAGCTGACCGCCAATGCCGTGCGGCATGGGGTCCTTTCGAGGGCGGAGGGCGAGCTCACGGTACGCTGGACGATGCTGCCCAATGGCCGCCTGAAGCTGGAGTGGACCGAGCAGAGCACGACAGCGGCGGGAGAGGTGCAGAAGCCCCGGCGGCGCGGCTTCGGCCTGCGCATGGTGGACGCGACGGTGCGCAGCCAGCTCGGCGGCAGCATCAGCCTCGAATGGCGCCCGGAAGGGCTGCACTGCGACATGATCATCGCCGCCGACCGCGTGGCGCCAAGGACGGCGGCGCGGCCGGCAGAGGAGGCGCCGCCCGCCGTGGCGCCGCCGCCGAGCGCCGCTGGGACGCGACCGCGCCGCGTGCTGCTGGCGGAGGACGAGCCGCTGGTCGCCCTGGAGCTGGAGACGCAGCTGCAGGCGCTGGGCTTCACCGTCGTCGGCCCCGCCGCCAGCCTGCAGGAGGCGCTGCGGCTGGCCGGCGAGGAGGCGCTGCTGGATGCGGCGGTGCTGGACGTCAACCTGCGCGGGCAGGCGGTGTTCCCGGTGGCCGACCTGCTGGTGCGGCGCGGCGTGCCGGTGGTGTTCGCCACCGGCTATGGCGCCCTGCCCGGCGGCTGGGCCACTGGCGGCGGGCAGGGGCGGACGGCCCTGCTGCGCAAGCCGCTGACCCGGGGGGCGCTGGCCTCAGCCCTGCGCAACCTGGCGGTGCCGTCCGAGGGCGAGGGGGTGCCGCAGCGGCGCATCAACTGAGGCCGGCGCAGCCTGGGAGGCGCTGCCTCCCGGACCCTCCGGCGGGGTGGGGGAGGCAGCGGCCTCCCCGGACCTCGCGATCCGTCAGGCAAGAAGGGGCGGGGCAGAACAGAACCTGCGGGTTCTGCCCGGTTCCCGGTGAAGCCTTGGGGAGGCAGCGCCTTCCGGCCTACTTCCGCAACTCCATCTGAATCGGCCCCTCGCGCTCGCCGCGCGCGAACTGGTCCACCATGGCATTGCCGGTCTCGCCCAGGCTGGCGGCGGGGCCGGTCCAGATGATGCGGCCCTTGTGGATCATCGCCGCCGTGGTGCCGATGCGGCGGGCACTGGCCATGTCATGCGTGATCGAGACGGTGGTGGCGCCGAGGCGCTGCACCACGTCCACGATCAGGCCATCGATCACTGCGCCCATGATCGGGTCGAGGCCGGTGGTCGGCTCGTCGAAGAAGATGATGTCCGGCTCGGCGGCGATGGCGCGGGCGAGGCCGACGCGCTTCTGCATGCCGCCCGAGAGCTCGGCGGGGGAGAGGTCGCCGACGCTGGCGGCGAGGCCGACCTGGGCGAGGATCTCGGCCGCCTTGTCGCGCGCCTTGGCCCGGGTGATGCGCTTCTGCGCCAGCAGCTTGAAGCAGACATTCTCCCAGACCGGCAGGCTGTCGAACAGCGCGGCGTTCTGGAACAGCATGCCGATGCGGTCGTTGATTGCCTCGCGCTCGCGGCGCGACATGGCCAGCACGTCGCGGCCGTCGATCTCGATGGTGCCGGCATCCGGCCGGATCAGGCCGAGGATGCACTTGATGGTGACCGACTTGCCGGAGCCGGAGCCGCCGAGGATCACCATGCCCTCGCCGGCCGCGACGTCGAGATCCACGCCGTCCAGCACGGTCTTGCCGTTGAAGCTCTTGCTCAGGCCCCGCAGGCGGATTTTCGGGGTGCCGCTCATACGCCGAAGAACACCGCGGTCAGCACATAGTCCAGTGCCAGGATGAGGATGGAGGCGGCGACCACCGCACCGGTGGTGGCGGCGCCCACGCCCTGCGCGCCGCCGCGGCTGGTATAGCCGCTCCAGCAGCCCATCAGCGCGATGATGAAGCCGAAGACCGCCGCCTTCACCAGGCCGGAGACGACGTCCCCGGTCTGCATGAAGTTGAGGGTGGAGGTGAGATAGGAGGTGGAGGTGAAGCCGAGCTTGGTGGTGCCGATCAGCCAGCCGCCCATCACGCCCAGGATGTCGGCCACCACCACCAGCAGCGGCATGGCGACGATGCCGGCGGCGAGGCGCGGGGCCACCAGGTATTTCATCGGGTTGGTGGAGAGGGTGGTCAGCGCATCGATCTGGTCGGTGACGCGCATGGTGCCGATCTCGGCGGCGAAGGCGGCGCCGATGCGGCCGGCCACCATCAGCCCGGCCAGCACGGGGCCCAGCTCGCGGGTGATGGAGAGCACCACGACATTGGCGATCGCGCTTTCGGCGCCGAAGCGGGAGAAGCCGGAATAGGACTGCAGCGCCAGCACCATGCCGGTGAAGACCGCCGTCAGCGCCACCACCGGCAGCGAGAAATAGGCGATCTCCACGAAGGCGCGGCCGAGCAGGCGCGGATAGAAGGGTGGGCGGACGAGGTGGGAGAGGCCCTCCAGCGCGAAGAGGGTGACGCCGCCCACCTGCCGGCAGCCCGCCAGCACGGACCGCCCGAGCAGGGCGACGAGGTTCAGGAGATGCTGCAAGTCAGGAAGGCCGCCTCATGCCGGAAGGTAGCGCCTGCGGTAGCGGGCGCCGAGGGAAGTCAGGATCTCATAGCCGATGGTGCCGGCCAGGGCGGCGACGGCATCCGGGGTCTGCTGCGGGCCGATCAGCTCCACGCGGTCGCCCTGGGCCAGCTCCGGCACGTCCGTCACGTCCAGGGTGATGAGGTCCATCGAGATCCGGCCAACCAGTTGCACGGGGCGACCGGCGGCGATGGCGATGCCCCGGCCGGACAGGGCACGAAGGTAGCCATCGGCGTAGCCGGCGGCAATGGTGGCGATCCGGCTGTCGCGCGGGGCGGTCCAGGTGGCGCCGTAGCCGACGGTGACGCCGGCCGGCACCTGGCGGACCTGCAGCACGGGGATGGTGAGGCGCAGCACCTGCCGCATCGGGTTGGACAGGCCGGGGGTCGGATTGATGCCGTAGAGCGCGCAGCCGGGGCGGGCGAGGTCGGAGGCGAAGTCGCGCCCGAGGAAGATGCCGGCCGAATTGGCGAAGGAGCGCGGCACACCCGGCAGGGCGGCGCCGGCGGCGGCGAAGCGGGCGGCCTGGGCGACGTTCAGCGGGTGGCGGGGCTCGTCGGCGCAGGCCAGATGGGTCATGACGTAGCGCAGGGCGAGGCCGGAGAGGTCGCCCGCCGCCGCCAGCTCGGCGGCGTTGAGGCCGAGCCGCTCCATGCCGGTATCGACATGCAGGATGGCGCCGCGCAGGCCCGCCGCGCGGGCGGCGGCGAGGTCGCGCGGGGCGTTCAGCACGGGGGTGAGGGCGGCGCCCGCATCGGCGCCGGGGGGAAAGCCGCCGAGCACGGCGATCATCGGGCCATGGCCGAGCGCCTCGCGCAGGGCGAGACCCTCGGCGAACTGGGCGACGAAGAAGTGGCGGCAGCCGGCGGCGGCCAGGGCCCGCGCCACCGGGGCGGCACCCAGGCCATAGGCATCGGCCTTGACCACGCCGGCCACCGGCCCGGAGGGGTGCCGGACGCCGAGGTCGCGCCAGTTGGCGACGATGGCGCCGAGATCGACCTCCAGCTCGCCCGACAGGGCCGCGGCGTCATTCATGGCCATAGGGTTCCGCGTGGTGGATGTCCAGGTCGCCGAAGCGGGTGAACTCGGCCTCGAAGAACAGCGGGATGGTGCCGGTGGGGCCGTGGCGCTGCTTGGCGACGATCAGGTCGGCGCGGTTGTAGGCCTTCTCCATCTTGGTCTGCCAGCTCGACAGCGCCTCCTGGTACTTCTCCCGCTCCTGAGGCGTGTCGCCGAAGTCCACCTGCTTCGGCTCGCGCATCTTCAGGTAGTAGTCGTCGCGATAGACGAACATCACCATGTCGGCGTCCTGCTCGATCGAGCCGGATTCGCGCAGATCGGCCAGCTGCGGACGCTTGTCCTCGCGGTTCTCCACCTGGCGGGAGAGCTGCGAGAGGGCGATGACGGGCACCGCCAGCTCCTTGGCGATGGCCTTCAGCCCCTGGGTGATCTGGCTGATCTCCTGCACACGGTTCTCCGGCCGGGTGCCGGCGGCGGGACGCATCAGCTGCAGATAGTCCACCACGATCAGGCTCAGCCCGCGGGTGCGCTTGAGGCGGCGGCAGCGGGTCCGCATGGCCGAGATGGTGATGGCCGGCGTGTCGTCGATGTAGAGCGGCAGGCGGGACAGCTCGCGGCTCACCTCGACGAACTTGTCGAAGTCGCGCTGCTGGATCTCGCCGCGGCGGATGCGGTCGCCCGAGATGCGGCTCTCCTCGGAGAGGAGGCGGGTGGCGAGCTGGTCGGCGCTCATTTCGAGCGAGAAGACGGCGCAGCCGCCCTTCGGCACGGCGCCCGGCCCGTGCTCGTCCTCGGCCTCGCGCAGCACGGCCTTGGCGGCGCCGAAGGCGATCTTGGTGGCCAGCGCCGTCTTGCCCATGCCGGGGCGGCCGGCGAGGATGATGAGGTCGGACGGGTGCAGGCCGCCGGTCTTGGCATCGAGGTCGCGCAGCCCGGAGGGCAGGCCGGAGACGCCGCCGCCGCTGGTGAAGGCCTTCTCGGCCATGCTCACCGCCTCGGTCAGCGCCCGGCCGAAGGTGACGAAGCCGCCTTCGGAGCCGCCATCCTTGGCGAGGTCGAACAGCGCCTGCTCGGCGGCCTCGAGCTGTTCCCGGGCCTCCAGCTCGGCCTCGGCGCCGAAGGCGCGGTTGACCACCGTCTCGCCGAGGTCGATCAGCTGGCGGCGCAGCCAGGCGTCATGGATGACCTTGCCGTATTCGCCGGCATTGATGATGCCGACCATGGCGCCGAGCAGCTCGGCCAGGTAGGCGGCGCCGCCGACCTCGCCCAGCACGCCGGAATGCTCGAACTCGGCGCGCAGCGTGACGGCATCGGCGAGCTGGCCGGCCTCGATTCGCCGCTGGATGGCGGCGAAGATGCGGCCATGCGCGGCATGGGCGAAATGCTCGGGCGCGAGGAACTCGGAGACGCGCTCATAGGCCTTGTTGTTGGCCAGAAGCGCACCGAGAAGGGCCTGCTCCGCCTGCAGGTTCGCGGGAGGATGACGCTGCGAAAGGCCGAGCAGCCCATCACCGGGCGGAGGTACGCTGTTCATGCCGCCAGTTTAGCCCGCCTGGACCCGTCGCGACGAGGGGAGGGCTGTGGATAACGGGGATGAATGCGGGAAGGGGCTCGCCTGCCCCTTCCCGGCCACAGGTCAGGACAACCGGTCAGGCCTGGGGCCGCAGCCCGGCGGAGGAGCCCTGCGCCACCGGCTTCGTCTGCTGGGCGGCAGTCTTCAGCTCCGCCTCGCGCATGTAGTCCCGGGTGAGGGGGAGGGTGTCCACCTTGCGGGTGAGCTGGATCTGCCAGTTCATGTGGCCCATGTGGCGGAAGGCCAGCTCGGAGCCCACCAGGTAGAACTCGAACATGCGGCAGAAGCGCTCGTCATAGAGGCTCTGGATGGCGTCGCGGTTGGCGGCGAAGCGGCGGCGCCAGTGGGCCAGGGTCTGCGCGTAGTGCAGGCGCAGGATCTCGATGTCGGTCGCCCAGAGGCCGGATTTCTCCACCGCCGGCAGCACCTCCGAGAGGGCCGGGGAATAGCCGCCGGGGAAGATGTACTTGGCGATCCAGGGATTGGTGCTGCCCGGCCCGTCGGAGCGGCCGATGGCGTGGATCAGCGCCACGCCATCCTCCTTCAGCGCGCCGCGGAGGGTGCGGAAGAAGGCGCGGTAGTGGTCGATGCCCACATGCTCGAACATGCCGACCGAGACGATGCGGTCCACCGGCTGCTTCCAGTCGCGATAGTCCATCAGCTCGAAGGTCACGCGCCCGGAGAGGCCGGCCTCCTCGGCGCGGCTGCGGGCCACTTCGAGCTGCTCGGTGGAGAGGGTGATGCCGGTCACGCGGGCGCCGTGCTCGCGCGCCAGATGCAGCGCCATGCCGCCCCAGCCGCAGCCGATATCGAGGACGTGCAGGTCGGGCCGGTCGAGCCGCAGCTTGGCGGCGATGTGGCGCTTCTTGAGGAGCTGCGCCTCCTCCAGCGTCTCGTTGCCGGTGGGGAAATAGGCGCAGGAATACTGCCGGTCACGGTCGAGAAAGAGAGCGTAGAGGCGGCCGTTCAGGTCGTAGTGGTGGGCCACGTTGCGGCGGGCGCGGCTGGCGGGGTTGAGCTGGTCCACGTGACGACGCAGCCAGCGGACCTTCTCCATGACACGCTCACCGACATGGCCCTGCTCCATCCAGTTGATGACCAACAGGTCCATCATGTCGAACAGCGAGGAGCCGGGCAGGGGGGCGATCTCCCCGTCCATGTAGCCCTCGCCGAAAGCCAGGCCGGGATTGGTCAGCAGCCGGCGCTCGGCCCGCGGGGTGCGCAGCTCCAGGCCGGCGGTGGGGCCATCAGTGCCGCGATAGATGCGAGTCGTCCCTGTCGGGAAGCGGACCGTCAATGTCCCGCGCCGGATCATGCGGGACAGGACGCGATCGAACAGCATGTCCGAACCTCCAGATGCAGAAGTTCATGCAATGGTTCGACGCGTCAGGGACGCTGTCTAGTCAAGGGGTGCTGAACGGCGCCTAAACAATTCTCCATGAAAGAAGGGGGAGCGCCCCTGCGGGCGCTCCCCCTTCGTCCGTTCGCCGGGGCCGCCGGTCGCCCGGCGGGCATGGTTTACTGCTCGCTGGCGCTGCCCAGCTCGGACAGCTCGGCGGCCAGCTCGGCCTCCAGGCTCTCCTGCTCGGCCTGCTGCTGCGCCTGCAGGTCCTCGCCGCGCGCCTGCTTCTCCGCCTCTTCCGGCGAGCGGGCGACGTTCACCGTCACCGGCAGGTCCACTTCCGGGTGCAGCGCCACCTTCACCTGGGTGAGGCCCAGGGTCTTGATCGGCTGCTCCAGGACGACCTGGCTGCGGGTGAGGGTGAGGCCAGCCTCCTTGCAGGCATCGGCGATGTCGCGCGCGGAGACGGAGCCGTAGAGGCCGCCCGACTCGCCGGCCTGGCGGATGATGATGACGGAGAGGCCGTCCATCCGCTCGGCCACGCGCTCGGCCTCCTCGCGGCGCTTCAGGTTCTGCGCCTCAAGCTGGACGCGCTCGCGCTCGAAGCGGGCGAGGTTCTCCTTGTTGGCGCGGATCGCCTTGCCCTGGGGGAGCAGGAAGTTGCGGGCAAAGCCCGGGCGGACCTTCACCAGCTCGCCCATCTGGCCGAGCTTTTCGACCCGCTGCATCAGGATGACTTCGATCATCGGTGTAACCCCGATCTCACATGTTGGCGGGCGGGTTGCGGCGCCCGTACTGTTCGAGGAGGCCGAGCACCACGAGAACCAGGGCGCCCGGCAGGCTGAAGACGAGAATCAGGACGTAGAACAGGATCAGCAGTGGCAGCCGGGCGCTGTGCCGCACCAGCCGCGTGTGCATCGCGGCCAGCCCCTGCAGCAGCAGCGGCACCGCGAGCACGAGGCAGAGCGACAGCGGCAGCAGCGCATCCTCCGGGCCGGTCAGCAGCCAGGCGATGCCCGCCAGGGCCGGCAGCGCCGGATACCAGGCGGGCAGCCGGGCCTCGCGCCAGCGCGGGGCAGGCGCCAGGGCCAGGCCGCGCCGCCCGAGGAAGCCCTGGGCGGCGGCCGCGTTGACCACCAGCGCGATGGCCAGCCACAGCGCCAGCGCGGCCGCGTTGAGCCGCACGATCTGGTCCACCGCGGTGGCCGGCACCTCGGCCTCCATCTGCGCCAGGCCCAGCTCCACCGTGCTTCGCAGCACCGCCTCCAGTCCGCCATGCCCCGCCGCCAGGATGCTGGCGAGCAGGGTGAGGCCGGCGGGCCAGAGGCCGAGCAGCGCCATCGGCGCGGTGAGGTCGATCCGCGGCCCGCGCCGCAGGCCGACTGCCACCAGCAGCAGCACCGGCACCCCGTAGAGCGCGAGCCAGAGCAGCAGCGGCAGCAGGCCGGGGGTGACGGCGAGCAGCGCTGCGCCGCCCGCGCCGACCGCGATGGCCAGCGCCAGCTTGCCGAAGCCCAGCCCCGCCAGGAACAGGGGCAGGGGCGAGAGCCAGAACAGCCCGAGCCCTGCCGGCAGCCCCCGGAAGGCCCAGAGAGCCGCCAGCGCCGAGACGAGCCCGCCCGCCGCCCCCGCCAGCAGGCGGGGGTCGTCGATCAGGCCGATACGGGGCTGCTGCGCGGCCACTCTGCCGATCCGTGCTGTCGTCCGGGTTCCTGTCCGCGACCCGTCAGTCGTTGATGACGTAGGGCAGCAGCGCCAGGAAGCGGGCGCGCTTGATGGCATTGGCCAGCTCGCGCTGCTTCTTCCCCGACACGGCGGTGATGCGGGAGGGCACGATCTTGCCGCGCTCGCTCAGGAAGCGGGAGAGCAGGCGCACGTCCTTGTAATCGATCTTCGGCGCGTTCGGGCCGGAGAAGGGGCAGGACTTGCGGCGGCGGTAGAAGGGCCGGCGGGCGCCCACGGCGGGGCGGCGGGCGGCGATGTTCGGCTCGGTGGTCTCGGACATGGGGGATTACTCCTCGCCGCCGGCGTTGTCGGACTCGTCGCGCGGGCGGGCGCGATATTCCTCGCGGTCGTCGTTGCGGTCACGGCCGCGGCCGGACGAGAAACGGCCGGCGGGCGGGCGGGGGCCGCGGAAGCCGCGGTCACGCTCGCGGTCGTCGCCGCGCTTGGCCAGGATGGCGGAGGGCGCCTCGTCGATCGCCTCGATCCGCAGGGTCATGTGGCGCAGCACGTCCTCGTTCAGGCCGAGCTGGCGCGCGGCCTCCTGCTCGGCCGCCACGGGGCAGTCGAGGCCGAGGAGCATGTAGTGCCCCTTGCGGTTCTTCTTGATGCGGTAGGCCAGGCCACGCAGGCCCCAGTACTCGCGCTTCTTCACCTCGCCGCCGGCTTCGGTGATGATGCTGCTGATCTGGTCGCCGATGGACTCGACCTGCTGCTGAGTCAGGTCGTTACGTGCGATGAGCACGGTTTCATAAAGCGGCATGGGATCTCCCTGCGGCTGTCTCAGCCCAGGCAACGCCGGCCCATGCCGGCGTGCGCAAACGGGCATAGCCGGGCGCGATGCCTCGCGCGCCCGGCAGGGGAGCGGGGCGTAAACCACAAATCCTTCGCCAGGGCAAGGATTCTCCCGGGCGAGGCATGAGCTTCGTGCGGAGCGGGGCGGCAGTGAGGAAAGCGCCGCTCGTGCGGAGGGGGATTCTGCCGGGGCGCATGGACTCGGGCGTTGACACCAGGGAAAGGCGCCGTTACCCCGCCCGCCTTTACAAGGATTCCCCGCAATTGGGGAGCGTCCGGCCTGAGGACCCCTGCGGGCCGGACCACAGGGCCGCCGCGCAAGCACAAGGAAAGCCAGCACCGCCATGCCGATCGCCTTCGTCTTCCCCGGCCAGGGCAGCCAGGCTGTCGGCATGGGCCGCGACCTGGCCGCAGCCTTCGCTCCCGCGCGCGAGGTGTTCGAGGCGGTGGACGAGGCGCTGAAGCAGAATCTCTCTCGCCTGATGTTCGAGGGGCCGGCGGAGGAGCTGACCCTCACCGCCAATGCCCAGCCTGCGCTGATGGCGGTCAGCCTCGCGGTGATGCGGGTGCTGGAGCAGGAGGGCGGCTTCGACCTCAAGAGCCGCGTGGCGCTGGTGGCCGGCCATTCGCTCGGCGAGTACAGCGCGCTGGCGGCGGCGCAGACCTTCGACGTGCCGACTGCGGCGCGGCTGCTGCGGCTGCGCGGCGAGGCGATGCAGAAGGCGGTGCCGGCCGGCGTCGGCGCCATGGCGGCACTGCTGGGCGCCGAGATGGCCCAGGCGCAGGAGATCTGCGCCCGCGCCGCCGAGGGTGGCGAGGGCGAGACCGAGGTGGTCGAGGCCGCCAACGACAATGGCGGCGGGCAGGTGGTGATCTCCGGCCACCGCAGCGCGGTGGAGCGGGCGGTGGCGCTGGCCAAGGAGCAGGGCATCAGGCGCGCCATGCTGCTGCCGGTCTCTGCCCCCTTCCACTGCGCCTTGATGGCGCCGGCCGCCGATGCCATGGCGGAGGCGCTGGCTTTGGCCGAGCTGCGGCCGCCGCTGGTGCCGGTGATCGCCAACGTCACCGCCGCCAAGGCCACCGATCCGGTGGAGATCCGTGAGTTGCTGGTACGGCAGGTGACTGGCACGGTGCGCTGGCGTGAGTGCATCGGCACCATGCTGGAGCTGGGCTGCGACCGCTTTGTCGAGATCGGCTCGGGCAAGGTGCTGACCGGCCTGATGAAGCGGCTGGCGCCGGATGCGGCGGCCGGCACGGTGGGCACGCCCGCCGAGATCGAAGCCTTCCTGAAGTCGCTGTGAGGACGCCCGCGGAAATGTTCGGACTGGACGGAAAGGTGGCGCTGGTGACGGGCGCCACGGGCGGAATCGGGGCGGAAATCGCCCGCGCGCTGCACCGGCAGGGCGCCCGGGTGGCGCTCTCCGGCACCCGGCGCGAGGTGCTGGAAGCCCTGGCGGCGGAGCTTGGCGAGGGGGTGATGGTGGCGCCGGCCGACCTCTCCGACCCCGCCGCGCCGCAGGCGCTGGTGGAGCAGGTGGAGAAGGCCTTCGGCCAGCTCGACATCCTGATCAACAATGCCGGCTTCACCCGCGACGGGCTGGCCATGCGGATGTCCGACAAGGACTGGGCCGACGTGCTGGAGGTCGATCTCGCCGCCCCCTTCCGGCTGGCGCGCGCGGCCATGCGCGGCATGATGAAGCGCCGCAGCGGGCGGATCATCTCGATCGGCTCGATCTCGGGCATCACCGGCAATGCGGGGCAGGCGAACTACGCCGCCGCCAAGGCCGGGCTGATCGGCATGAGCAAGGCGCTGGCGCAGGAACTGGCCGCGCGCAACATCACGGTCAACGTGGTGGCGCCGGGCTTCATCCGCACGCCGATGACCGATTCGCTGAATGACGCCCAGAAGGCGCGGCTGATGGAGCGAATTCCGCTCGGCCGCATGGGCGAGGCCGCTGACATCGCGGCCGCGGTTGCCTATCTGGCCTCTGACGCGGCCGGATGGGTGACGGGGTCGACCCTCCATGTGAATGGCGGGATGGCGATGACCTGAAACGGGAAGGCCGGGTCATCTGTTCCCCGGCTTGCTTCCGTGTTAATGCCGCGCCGGCCGAGGGCGGGGATAGGCTCCTCCCGGAACCCGGCAGCGTCTGCAAGCAGGAGAGACTCGGGCGATGAGCGATACCGCCGAGAAGGTGAAGAAGATCGTTGTCGAGCACCTCGGCGTCGAGGAGAGCAAGGTGACGCCCGAGGCGTCGTTCATCGACGACCTGGGCGCCGACAGCCTCGACACCGTTGAGCTGGTCATGGCCTTCGAGGAGGCGTTCGGCGTCGAGATTCCGGACGATGCCGCCGAGAAGATCACGACCGTGAAGGACGCGATCGACTATATCGAGGCGCAGAAGGCCGCCTGAGGGCCTTTCAGCGGCGCCTCCCAGGGAGAGATAACGCGTGTTCGGTTCTCTGACGACGCCGCGGCGTGTCGTCGTCACCGGGATGGGCATTGCTTGCCCACTCGGCGTCGGCGTGCCGCATGTGTGGCAGCGGATGCTGGCCAGCGAAAGCGGCATCAGCCCGATCACTCTCTTCGACGCCAAGGACCTGCCGGCACGAATCGCCGGCGAGGTACCTTCCGGCCCGAAGACGGAGGGCAAGCTCGACTTCAACGAGTGGATCCCGGTCAAGGACCAGAAGAAGATGGACCGCTTCATCCAGCTCGCGCTGGTGGCGGCCACCGAGGCGGTCGAGGATTCGGGCTGGGTGCCGCAGACCGAGGACGACCGGAACGTCACCGGCGTGATGATCGGCTCCGGCATCGGCGGCCTGCCGGCGATTGCGGAGAATGCGCAGCTCGTCGCCGCCGGCAAGGCGCGGCGCCTGTCGCCCTTCTTCATTCCCTCCGCGCTGATCAACCTGGCCTCCGGCCATGTCTCGATCAAATACGGCTTCAAGGGGCCGAACCATGCGGTGGTGACCGCCTGCGCGACGGGTGTGCACGCGCTCGGCGACGCCGCGCGGCTGATCGCGCTCGGCGATGCCGACGTGATGGTGGCTGGCGGTACCGAGGCGGCCATCAGTGACATCGGCATGGCCGGGTTCTGTGCCGCCCGGGCGCTTTCCACCGGCTACAACGACACACCGCAGGAGGCCTCGCGCCCCTGGGACGAGGGCCGCGACGGCTTCGTCATGGGCGAGGGCGCCGGCATTCTGGTGCTCGAGGAGTACGAGCACGCCAAGAAGCGCGGCGCCAAGATCTATGCCGAGGTGATCGGCTACGGCATGTCGGGCGATGCCTACCACATCACCGCGCCGGCCGAGGGCCATGACGGCGCCTTCCGCGCCATGAAGGCAGCCTTCAAGGATGCGGCGATCAGCCCCGGCCAGGTTCAGTACGTCAATGCCCATGGCACCTCCACGCCAATGGGTGACGACCTGGAGCTGGAGGCGGTGGAGCGGATGTTCGGCGATGCGGCGAAGGGCCTCGCCATGTCCTCGACCAAGTCGGCCATCGGGCACCTGCTCGGCGCCGCCGGCGCGGTGGAGGGCGTGTTCTCGATCCTGGCGATCCGCGACAGCGTCGCGCCGCCGACGCTGAACCTGCGCAAGCCGTCGCGGGAGAGCGTGATCGACCGCGTGGCGCTGGAGCCGCAGGAACGGAAGATCGAGGTGGCGCTGTCCAACAGCTTCGGCTTTGGCGGCACCAACGCGAGCATCCTGTTCCGCAAGGCGCCCTGAGCAAGGGGTGGCGCCAGGCATGGGAGGGCGCCGCCCTCCCGGCCGCGGCTTCCAGCCTTCGGCGGCCGGCGCGGTGAAGGCGCGGGCGGCCGGAGGCTTTGTCGTCTCTGGGCCGGCACCACTCTGACAGGGGCGGATCATGCGGAAATTCCTCCTGGTTCTGCTGTTGCTGCTTGTCCTGGCAGGAAGTGGCGGCGCCTGGTGGGCCTGGCGGGCCTGGCAGCAGCCGGGGCCTCTGCCGGAGGCCACCGCCGTCGTGGTGGAGCGCGGCAGCGGCACCCAGGCGGTCGGCATGGCCCTCGGCGAGAGCGGCGTGATCCG
This sequence comes from Roseomonas sp. E05, assembly GCF_030063475.1. Lineage (GTDB taxonomy): Bacteria > Pseudomonadota > Alphaproteobacteria > Acetobacterales > Acetobacteraceae > Pseudoroseomonas. The sequence goes on along the minus strand of NZ_JASIRT010000001.1, from coordinate 280,443 downwards.
GGACCCCCGCATCTTCGCCGCCGCGGTGTGGCTGACCCGCAAGCAGGGGCCGCTGCGGGCCGGCGAGTACCTGTTCCCCGCCCATGCCTCGTTGCGGCAGGTGCTGGAAGTGCTGCGCACCGCCCGGCCGGTGCAGCGGATGGTGACCCTGCCGGAGGGACTGACCGCCCGCCAGATGGTGGACATGCTGGAGCAGGCGGCGGGACTGTTCGGGGATGTACCGGCCGTCGACGAGGGCGAATTGCTGCCCGAGACCTATGCCTATAGCTGGGGAGACAGCCGGGCTTCGGTGGTCCGGCGCGCCGCCACGGCGATGCGCGAGACGCTGGACCGGCTCTGGAAGGAGCGCGCGCCCGACCTGCCGCTGAAGACGCCGCGGGAGGCGTTGATCCTGGCCTCGATCGTCGAGCGGGAGACCGGCAAACCGGAGGAGCGGGCGCGGGTGGCGGCGGTGTTCGTCAACCGCTTGAAGCGCAACATGCCGCTGCAGTCCGATCCAACCGTTGCCTATGCCGCTGCCGATGGCGGGGTGCTGGACCGGCCGCTGACGCGGGCGGACCTGGACATGGACCACCCCTTCAACACCTACCGGAACCGGGGCCTGCCGCCGGGACCCATCGCCAGCCCGGGCGTTGCGGCGCTGCGCGCGGTGCTGAAGCCGATGGAGACGGATGAACTGTACTTCGTGGCCGACGGCTCGGGGGGGCACGCCTTCGCCAGCACGCTGCAGGAGCACAACCGCAACGTGGCGCGCTGGCGGGCGCTGGAACGGCAGCGCAGCGCGCCCTGATCCGGTTGGGCGGCGCGCCCGGGGGCATTGGGGGAGAAAGAATTCTCCCCCAAACCCCCTCTTCTTCTTTTCTGCCAGTTTCGTAGCACGGGTGGAGCGCGGTTGCGCCGGGGCTGAAGCCGCCCGGTTCTTGTGCCGGGCGCTGCGTGGCGGCCAGCACGGCCCCAACCGAAAGGAAAGAGATGGGGGTCCGGGGGGAATTCTTTGCCCCGGCCTTTCTCTACGCCTGGGTCACGTGCTTGGCCGGGAGGCGGGCCGCCAGCGCCGCCCGCAGGCCGAGTGGCAGCGCCCCCGCGAGGCGCGCCATCAGATAGGTGGGCCAGGGGAAGGCCACGCGGGTGCGCCCTGCGGCGATGCCGGCCAGGGTGCGGCGGGCGGCCTCCTCGGCATCCATCAGGAAGGGCATGGGGAATTCGTTGACCGCCGTCATGGGGGTGCGGACATAGCCGGGGCAGACGGCGTGCAGGCGGATGCCGCGGTGGCGCTCGGTGGCGTCGGCGGCCTCGGCCCAGCGCTGCACCGCCGCCTTGCTGGCGCAGTAGGCGGCGGCACCTGGCGCGGCGACGAAGGCGGCGACGGAGGCGATCACCGCGATGCGGCCGCGCAGGCCGTCGGGGCCGGGGGGCTGCCCGGCCATGCACGCCATGGCGGGGAGGGCGGTGTTCAGCACGCCGGTGACATTGGTCTCGAAGATGGCGCGGATCTGGCCTGCGGGCTCAGTGGCGCCGCCGGTGCCGCCGGAGATGCCGGCATTGGCGATCAGCAGGTCGAGATGGGGGATGCCGGTGATCCAGGCCTCGGCGCCGGGGGCGTCGCGGACGTCGAGGCAGGTTTCGGTCGTGCTGGCGCCGGCGGCGCGGCAGGCTGCGGCGGCTTCGGCCAGGCGGGTGGTGTTGCGCGCGGCGAGGTGCAGCGTCACCCCGGGGCGGGCGCAGGCCAGCGCGAGGGCCCGGCCGAGGCCGGAGGAGGCGCCGGTGATGGCGATCTGTGTCCAGGCCGTGTGCGCCATGGCTTGCATCCTGCCGCAGAGGGGAAGAGAAGGCCGGGCATGGCTCTCTCGTCGATGACCGGCTTCGCCCGGCATGCGGGCACCCTGCCGGATGGCACGGGTTTCGTGTGGGAATTGCGCAGCGTCAACGGGCGCGGGCTGGATGTGCGCCTGCGCCTGCCTGCCGGGCTGGACCGGCTGGAGGCGCCACTGCGCGAGGCCGCCACCGCGCGGTTCCGGCGCGGCAATATCTCCGCCACCCTGACGCTGAAGCGCGAGGAGCGGGCGCCACGCCTGACCCCTGACCCGGCGGCGCTGGAGCAGGCGATCGCCCTCGCGGTCATGGTGGCGGCGCGCATTCCAGGCTGCCCGCCGCCGCGGGCGGAGGCGGTGCTCGGCTTTCCCGGCGTACTACGGGCCGAGTCGGCCGAGCCGCAGGAGGGCGAGGAGGAAGCGCGCCACGCCGCGCTGGCAGCCGGCTTCGGCGTGGCACTGGAGGCGCTGTCGGAGATGCGCCGGGCGGAGGGCGAGAAGCTGACGGGCATCCTGGGCACGCTGCTGGACGAGATCGGCAGCCTGCGGGAGGCGGCGGCCGCCGAGGCGGCGAGCCAGCCCGCCGCGCACCGGGCCCGGCTACAGGCCGCCCTGGCGGAGCTGCTGGATGGTGACAACCGGGTGCCGGAGGAGCGGCTGGCCGTCGAGGTGGCGCTGCTGGCACAGAAGTCCGATGTGCGGGAGGAGCTGGACCGGCTTGCCGCTCACGTGGAGGCGGCGCGGGCGCTGCTGGGAGAGGAGAGCGCGGTGGGGCGGCGGCTGGAATTCCTGACGCAGGAGTTCGGGCGCGAATCGAACACCCTGGGGGCCAAGTCGGCCAGCCTGGCGCTGACCCGGCTTTCCCTGGAGCTGAAGGCCGCCATCGAGCGGCTGCGCGAGCAGGCGGCGAACGTCGAATGAACCGGATCTCCCGACGCGGGCTTTGCCTGGTGCTCTCGGCGCCCTCCGGGGCGGGGAAGTCCTCCGTCAGCCGGGCGCTGCTGGAACGCGAGCCGGAGCTGAAGCTTTCGGTGAGCGCCACCACGCGGGCTCCGCGGCCCGGTGAGCAGGAGGGGGTGCATTATTTCTTCCGCACGCCGGAGCAGTTCGCGGCGATGGAGGCGGAAGGCGCGATGCTGGAGAGCGCCAATGTCTTCGGCCGGCGCTACGGCACGCCGCGCGCGCCGGTGGAGGAGGCGCTGGCCACGGGGCGGGACGTGCTGTTCGACATCGACTGGCAGGGGCACCGGCTGCTGCGGACGGCGTTGCCGGGCGACGTGCTGGGCGTTTTCCTGCTGCCTCCCAGCCTCGCGGAACTGGAACGGCGCTTGCATGGACGGGGGCAGGACTCCCCTGAAGAGATTGCCCGCCGCATGAACGCCGCCCGCGACGAGATCAGCCACTGGGCCGATTTCGACCATGTCCTGGTGAACCACGACTTCCATGAGACGGTGGCGCAGGTGCGCGCCATCCTGCAGGCGGCGCGGACCACCCGCGCGCGGCAGCCCTGGCTGCCGGAGTTCGTCGAAGGCCTGCTGCGCCCGTGAGAGGCCGGGCGCGGCCCCGCGCGGGCCGGCCCGGAATGGCTGCACCATGTACACGCTGCTGAACGTCGTGGCGCCGATCTTCGCGCTGATCGGGATCGGCTACATCTCCGCCCGGCGCCGCTGGATCTCCGAGGAGGCGCTGCGGGGCATGACGGACTTCGTCTTCCGCCTCGCCATGCCGGCGCTGCTGCTGAACGGCGCCACCACGCCGCACCCGAATGGGGGGCCGACGGCCCTCGCCTTCTTCTCCGGCTGCCTCACCGCCTATGCGCTGGCGCTGCTGCTCTCCCGCCTGGTGCTGCGGATGCGGCTGGCGGAGGGCGGCACCTTCGCGCTGAACGCCGCCTTCGGGAATACCGGGATGATCGGTGTGCCGCTGGTGATCGCCGCCTATGGGCCGACCGGGTTGTCGCAGCTGCTGGCCATCGTCGGGCTGCATTCGCTGATCCTGCTGCCGCTCGGCACAGTGGTGGGGGAGATTGCGCACAGCTCCCGCGCGCCGATCGTCAGCATCCTGAAGGCCACGGTGCTCTCGGTGCTGCGCAACCCGATCGTGCTGGCGGTGCTGCTGGGGCTGGTGATCTACCAGTCCGGGCTGGAGCTGCCGGGCGTAATGCGGCGCTTCCTGGAGATGACGGGGATGGCCGGGCCGCCGGTGGCGCTGTTCTGCCTGGGCGCCAGCCTGATCGCCTTCGATGCCCGGCGGGACTGGCCCTCGGCGCTGCTTTGCACGGTGCTGAAGCTGCTGGTGATGCCGGGGCTGGTCTGGGTGGCCGGCTGGGCGATCGGGCTGCCGCCGGTGGCGCTGGCGGTCGCGGTGCTGGCGGCAGGGATGCCGACCGGGGCGAACGCCTTCTTCATGGCTCGCCGCTATGCCGCGGGCGCGGACCGCTCGGGCGCCACGGTGCTGCTCTCGACAGTTCTCTCGCTGGCCACCCTGGCGGTGTTGCTGGCGGTGCTGTGAAGCGCGCCGGGGCGAAAGCCCCGGCTTTCTCCCTCAGTGCAGGTTGAACTGGCCCTCGGCATACCGAAATTCGGCCGGGCGGGTCAGTGCGCTGGAGGCGACCCGCACCGAATGCAGCGGGCCTTCGATCTCGCGCTGCCAGAAGGCCAGGAAGCGGTGCAACTCCGGGAAACCGGGTGCATGGTCGAACTTCTGCCATAGGAAACTCTGCAGCACGCCCGGATGGTCGGGCAGGTGGTAGAGGATCTCGGCGGTGGTGAGCCGCCAGTCCGGGATGCGCACGAAAGCCTCAATATCCCGCAGCAGCATGGGCACTCGTCTCCATTCTGGTCGGCGGCCCGGTTGCCGGGCCATCGGTTTCCCCGTTCGTGGGAGTTCGAGCATCGCACAGGGGGTGCGCGGGCCTGCAAGAAAAACCAGAAATTCCAGTGCCTTAGCACTCATTGCAGAAGAGTGCTGCTGAACGCTTGACGGAAAATGGAGAGCGTCCTAAGTCGTCAGCACTCGCCGGGGGTGAGTGCTAACAAGGCTTGCCCCACCCGGCGGGGCAACCGTCGCTGAATGCGCCACACAGGGCGTCAGGAGAGGGCCATGAAGTTTCGTCCTTTGCATGACCGCGTCGTCGTTCGTCGGGTGACCGCCGAAGAGAAGACCGCGGGCGGCATCATCATTCCCGACACCGCCAAGGAGAAGCCGCAGGAAGGCGAGATCGTCGCTGTCGGCCCTGGCGCGCGCAACGAGCGTGGCGAGATTGTCGCCCTCGACGTGCAGGTCGGTGACCGCGTTCTGTTCGGCAAGTGGTCCGGCACCGAGGTCAAGATCAGCGGTGAAGACCTGCTGATCATGAAGGAATCCGACCTGATGGGCGTGATCGCGGCCTGAGCCTGCGAACCCCCCTTCTTTCCAACAGAGCTGACGAGGTAGAGAACGATGGCTGCTAAGGACGTGAAGTTCGGCGCCAGTGCCCGCGAGCGGATGATTCGCGGCGTGGACATCCTGGCCGACGCCGTGAAGGTGACGCTGGGCCCGAAGGGCCGCAACGTCGTCATCGAAAAGTCCTTCGGCGCGCCCCGCATCACCAAGGACGGTGTGACGGTCGCCAAGGAAATCGAGCTGGCCGACAAGTTCGAGAACATGGGCGCGCAGATGGTGCGCGAAGTGGCCTCGAAGCAGAACGACCTGGCCGGTGACGGCACCACCACCGCGACCGTGCTGGCCCAGGCCATCGTGCGCGAGGGCGCCAAGGCCGTGGCCGCCGGCATGAACCCGATGGACCTGCGCCGCGGCGTCGACAAGGCGGTGAACGTCATTGTCGAGGAGCTGAAGGCGAAGACCCGCAAGATCACCACCTCCGGTGAGGTTGCGCAGGTCGGCACGCTGTCCGCCAATGGCGAGTCCGAGATCGGCCAGATGATCGCCGAGGCGATGGAGCGGGTCGGCAACGAGGGCGTGATCACGGTCGAGGAGGCCAAGGGCATCCAGACCGAGCTCGACGTCGTCGAGGGCATGCAGTTCGACCGCGGCTATGTCTCCCCGTATTTCATCACGAATGCGGAGAAGATGATCGCCGAGCTCGAGAATCCCTACATCCTGATCCACGAGAAGAAGCTGTCCCAGCTGCAGCCGATGCTGCCGCTGCTGGAGACGGTGGTGCAGTCCGGCCGCCCGCTGATCATCGTGGCCGAGGATGTCGAGGGCGAGGCGCTGGCGACCCTGGTCGTCAACAAGCTGCGCGGTGGCCTGAAGATCGCCGCCGTGAAGGCCCCGGGCTTCGGTGACCGCCGCAAGGCGATGCTCGAGGACATCGCGATCCTGACCGGTGGCCAGGTTATCTCCGAGGACCTCGGCATCAAGCTCGAGACCGTGACCCTCCAGATGCTCGGTCAGGCGAAGACCGTCCGCATCGAGAAGGAGAACACCACGATCGTCGACGGCGCCGGCGCCAAGGAGGACATCCAGGGCCGCGTGGAGCAGATCAAGGCGCAGATCGAGGAGACCACCTCGGACTACGACCGCGAGAAGCTGCAGGAGCGCCTGGCGAAGCTGGCGGGCGGCGTGGCCGTCATCCGCGTCGGCGGCTCCTCCGAGGTCGAGGTGAAGGAGCGCAAGGATCGCGTCGACGACGCGCTGCATGCGACCCGCGCTGCGGTTGAGGAAGGCATCGTGCCGGGTGGTGGCGTGGCGCTGCTGCGCGCGGCCGACAAGCTGTCCTCGCTGAAGGGCGAGAACAACGACCAGCAGGTCGGCATCGAGATCGTCCGCCGCGCCATCTCCGTGCCGCTGAAGCAGATCGCCGAGAACGCCGGTAAGGACGGCGCGGTGGTCGCCGGCGAGGTGCTGCGCAACAGCACCTACGAGTACGGCTATGACGCCCAGCTCGACGAGTACAAGGATCTCGTCGCGGCCGGCATCATCGACCCGACCAAGGTCGTGCGCACCGCGCTGCAGGACGCCGCGTCGGTTGCCGCGCTGCTGATCACCACCGAGGCGATGATCGCCGAGCGGCCCGAGAAGAAGGCTCCGGCCGGCGCTCCGGGCGGCATGGGCGGCATGGGCGACATGGATTTCTGATCCCTCAACGGATCGGAGTTGCTGCAGAGGGGGCGGTCCGCAAGGGCCGCCCCCTTCGCCGTTTCGGGGCTGCTGGGCGTGGCAGTTTTCGTTGACAGACCATTAACGATCTGCCCCACTAATCGGCAGCCAACCGCTTCCGCTCGCCTTGCCGTGCCTCCGGAGACCCGGTCGCCTTCAAGCCGTCCCGGGACATCGGCTGGGTCCATGGCAGCGGCGCTGGTGCTTCTGCCGACGCGAAGAGGAGTGCATCGCATGGCGATTGGCACCGTGAAGTGGTTCAACGCGACGAAGGGCTTCGGCTTCATCGTCCCGCAGGATGGCGGCAAGGACGTCTTTGTCCACATCACCGCCGTGCAGAAGGCCGGGCTGCAGGGCCTGCAGGAGAACCAGAAGATCAGCTACGAGGTGGTGATGGAGCGCGGCAAGGCCGCGGCCACCAACCTCAAGCCGCTCTGAGCGGCCAAGGCCGCCGGCGGCACCGGCCCCGGCGGCACGGAACCGGGAGGGCGCCACCCTCCCGGGCTTCAGACCATCTGGTAGCGGGCCTTGGCGGCGCGCTCGATGGCGCCGGCGACCAGCCGGTCGATATCCATCTCGATCCGGAAATCCTGCAGGAAACGCAGCTCCTCCTGAGTGGCATCGCCATCGGCGGCGGCGACCTCGCAGGCCAGGAGATAGGCGGTCTCGCGCAGGCGGGGCGGCAGGGCCTCGCGCATCAGCGAACAGGCATGGTCCAGCCCATCGCGCTCGCGAAGCAGGGTCAGGCAGGATTCGGTGACGAGCTCGATTTCCTCCGCCCGGAAACCGGTGAAGACCGGCAGCTCCTGGACCAGCCGCGACATCATGTTCAGCTCGGCGTCGGACATCTGCTGATCGGCGGCGGACATCAGCACCATGGCGCAGACCAGGGCCTCCTGCGCCGTGAAGCGGATTTTCGGGTGCTGCATCGAGGGGCTCCTTCCAGGCGCAGGCCTATCCTAGCGCAGGCCGCCGTTCAACACCCGGGCGGCGCAGGGGTTTGTGACAAGAACGCGGCTGTTTGCCGCACCGCCTCGGCCAGACCCAGGCGCTGCGGCACCACGCCCTCCGGCAGGCCGGCCAGCAGGCGGGAGGGCGTGCGGGGGTCGAGCAGGACGAAGACGCCACGGTCATCGGCGCGACGGATCAGGCGGCCGAAGGCCTGGCGCAGCCGGTGGCGGGCGATGGCGTCGTCATAGCCACCGGGGCGGCCGCCGGAGAGATGAATGCGGCGCTCGCGGTGCAGGATGGAAGGGCGCGGCCAGGGCACGCGGTCGAAGACCAGCAGGCGGAGGGCGCGGCCGGGGACATCCACGCCGTCCCGCAGGGCATCGGTGCCGAGCAGGCAGGAATCCTCCTCGGCGCGGAAGATGTCCACGAGGGTGGCGCTGTCCATCGCGTCCACATGCTGGGCGTAGAGGGGCAGGCCGGCTTCCGCCAGGGCGGGGGCGATGCGGGCATGCACGTCGCGCAGCCGGCGGATGGCGGTGAACAGGCCGAGCGCGCCGCCCCCCGCCGCCCGGAAGAGCTGCTGCATGGCGGCGGCGATCTGGCCGGGGCTGTCGCGGGTGATGTCCTCCACCACGAAGGCGCGGGTGTTGGCGGCGTAGTCGAAGGGCGAGGGGACGGCGGCGCGGATCGCGGGGCTGGGCAGGTGCTGCACGCCGGTGCGCGCCTCCGCCTCGCGCCAGGCGGATTCGGGGTCCTTGCGGGCGGCGTCGCGCAGGGTGGCCGAGGCGATCAGCACGCCATGCGCCGGCGCGGCGACCTGGGTGGCGAAGGGCACCGTGGGATCGAGCCAGTGGCGATGCAGGCCGGCATCAATGTCGCGACCCTCACGGCGGGAGAGGGCGAACCAGTCCACATAGGTCGGGCGCTGGCCGGGCTCGGCGGACGGCTCGCGCAGCCGGGCGAGCATGGCGGTCCAGGCGGCGAGCGGCATCAGCGCGCGGCGCTCGATGCTGCGGGTGGCGGTTTCCAGGCGGATGCGGGCGCCGGTCTCCAGCTCCTGCTCCGGGTCCTCCAGCAGGTCGGCCAGCAGCTTCGACAGATGTTTCAGGGGTGCGCGCAGGCGCTCCAGGGCGTCCTCCAGCATGGCGGCGGCCTGGGGCAGGTCGTCGTGCAGCGGGTGGAGGTCGCATTCGGCGTCGTAGAGCGGATCGGCCTCGGCGGTGCGGGCGAGGATCTGCGCGCGGACGGCGCGGAGGAAGGTTTCGGCCGGGCTGGGCGGGGAGGCCGCGGCGGCGGGAAGCGGGCGCGGGTCGTCCGGCGCCTCGCCGAGATCCTCGGCGCGCTGCTCCTCGGCCTGCGGCAGGGCGGCCCAGCGGTCCCACCAGCCGGGGGCGGGCAGAATGCGGGCGTTGCGCTCGACCAGTTCCAGGGGGGGCAGCAGGGCAGGATGTTCGGCCAGCAGCTCCTCCAGCCGGCGGCGCAGGCCGCGCGCCCGGCCGCGCCCGCCCTCGCTGCCCAGCAGCCAGCGGCGCAGCTCCGCCATCTCGGCGCCGGAGAGCTCGGCCGAGAAGGCGCCATCGGCGGCGTCGAAGAGGTGGTGGCCCTCGTCGAAGACGTAGCGCAGGGCGGGGCCGTCCTCGCCGCCGCCGAGCGCGGCCTGGACCATCACCAGGGCATGGTTGGCGACCACCAGATGCGCACTGGCGGCACGGCGGATGGAGTGCTCGACGAAGCAGCGCTTCCAGTGCGGGCAGGCGGAGTGGATGCACTCGCCGCGCCGGTCGGCCAGGAGGGAGATGGCGCCGGCGGGGAAGAGCTCCATCAGCCAGCCCGGGAAGTCGCCGCCGAGCAGGTCGCCGTCGCGCGTGGCCAGCGCCCAGCGGGCGACCAGGGCCAGCGGGACGAGGCGGCCGGGCATGGCGCCGCTGGCGGCCTCGTCATAGTTCAGCAGGCAGAGGTAGTTCTCGCGGCCCTTGCGGATGACGACGCGCTGGCGGCGCTCCTCCGGCTCCGGGTAGAGGCGGGCCAGTTCCTGGTCGAGCTGGCGCTGCAGGTTGCGGGTGTAGGTGGCGATCCAGACCGGGGCACCGTTGCGCTCGGCCCAGAGGCTGGCCGGGGCGACATAGCCCAGCGTCTTGCCGGTGCCGGTGCCGGCTTCGGCCAGCACGAGCTGCGGCTCGCCGGGCGCCTCGCGGGCGGCGAAGGCGAGCGAGGCGGCGGAGGCGAAATCAGCCTGGGAGGGGCGCTGCTCGGCGCCTTCACCGAGGATTTCGGCCAGGCGGCTGCGGGCTTCGGCGGGGGAGACGGGCAGGCTGGCGGGCGGCGGAGGCGGGGCGGCCTCCTCCCATTCCGGCAGGGCGCGCCAGACCTTCAGGGCGTCCCGGCCGGGGCGGGCGGTGGGCTGGCCGAGGGCGGCGAGGATGGAGTCCGCCCAGGGCCAGTCGGCGGCATCGCGCAGGCGGGCGGCGAGAGCGGCGGCATCGCGGTTCAGCGGGGCGTTGCGGGCGCGGGCGAGGCGGCGCAGCAGTTCGGTGGCGATCTCGGGCAGCAGAGCGGCAGCAGCCTCCGCATCGGCCGGCGGCGGCAGGTCGAGCGCCAAAGCGAGGCCGCGGGGGGTGGGCGGTGCCGCCAGGGCGGGCTGGCAGAAGGCGAAGAGCTCCAGCAGGTCCCAGGCGCCGGGGATGGCAGGGAGGTTCAGCCGCTTCGCGGTGGCGGGGGCGTGCACCAGGATCGGCGGGCCAAGCTCGCGCAGCGCGGCGGGCACGGCGCCGGCGCGCAGCGTCGAAAGCTCGCCATCCGGGGTCAGCAGGACGGCGCTGCCGGGAGCGGGCGCGACCAGCGCCGGAGCGTCGGGCAGCAGGAGGCGGGGAGGGAGGGCACCGGCTGCGCCCTTCATGGTCGACACGCCCGGAAACTAGGGGCAAAAGGCGAACAAGGCCAGCTTTGGCAAGGGGTTCGCTCAAAGATGACGGCTGCGCAAGGTTCCGGGGGCTGACTTGCCGCAGCAGCGCGTTGACCAGGCGCCCCGGCGCTGGCAAGGGGGCTGCCATGACCGCCGATCCATCCCTCCGTTCCGTCAAGGCCTGGCCCTTCGAGGAAGCCGCCAAGGTCGCCGATCGTATCGCGCAGGCCGGGAAAGCGGTGGCGCTGTTCGAGACGGGCTACGGGCCCTCGGGGCTGCCGCATATCGGCACCTTCGGCGAGGTGGCGCGCACCACCTGGGTGCGGAAGGCCTTCGAGCGGATGACGGGCCTGAAGGGCCGGCTGATCGCCTTCTCGGACGATATGGACGGGTTGCGGAAGGTGCCGGACAATGTTCCCAACGGGGAGATGCTGCGGCAGCATCTCGGCAAGTCGCTGACCGCCATCCCCGACCCCTTCGGCACGCATGAGAGCTTCGGGCACCACAACAACGCCCGGCTGCGCGCCTTCCTGGATGCCTTCGGCTTCGAGTACGAGTTCGCCTCGGCCACCGACTACTACCGGTCCGGCCGGTTCGACGCGGCGCTGCTGCGGATGCTGGCGGTGCATGAGGAGGTGCGGCAGGTGATCCTGCCGACGCTGGGGCCGGACCGCCGCGCCACCTACTCGCCCTTCCTGCCCGTGCATCCGCGCACCGGGGTGGTGATGCAGGTGCCGATGGAGGCGGTGCGGCCGCAGGACGGCACCGTGGTCTGGCGCGACCCGGAGACGGGGGAGCGCTTCGAGACGCCGGTGACGGGCGGCCATGTCAAGGCGCAGTGGAAGGCCGACTGGGCGATGCGCTGGTTCGCGCTCGGCGTCGATTACGAGATGTCGGGCAAGGACCTGATCGACAGCGTGCGGCTCTCCTCGCAGATCTGCCGGGTGCTGGGCAGCGAGCCGCCGGTGGGCTTCACCTATGAGCTGTTCCTCGACCAGGGCGGGCAGAAGATCTCGAAGTCCAAGGGGAACGGGCTGACCATCGAGGAGTGGCTGCGCTACGCGCCGCCGGAGAGCCTGGCCTATTTCATGTACCAGGCGCCGGGGCGGGCGAAGCGGCTCTATTTCGACGTGATCCCACGGGCGACCGACGAGTATCTCACCTTCCGCGAGAAGCTCCGCGCCAACCCCGATCCGGCCAACCCGGACTGGCACATCCATGGCGGCGAGGTGCCCAATACGCCGGAGCCGCCGCTGACCTTCGGCATGCTGATGAACCTCGCGACCGTCTCGGCGGCGGACACGCCGGAGCGGCTGTGGAAGTTCGTGCGCAACTACGCGCCGGAGGCCACGCCGGAGACCCAGCCGCTGCTGGGGCAACTCGTCGAGTATGCGGTGGCCTATTCGCACGACTTCATCCTGCCCGGGCTGACGCCGCGCGCGCCGGCGGCGGAGGAGCGGCCCTGCTTCCTCGCGCTGGCGGCGATGCTGCGGGAGCACCAGGGGGAGATCGAGGCCCTGCCGCACGGTCTGCCGCAGGCGGAACGCATCCAGACGCTGGTCTATGACGCGGGGCGGCGGGAACCCTTCATCCAGATCCAGAAGGACGGTTCGCCGGGGGTGGCGCGCGGCTGGTTCAACGCGCTCTACCAGGTGCTGGTGGGGGCCGATCAGGGGCCGCGCTTCGGTTCCCTGGCGGCGGCCTATGGCGTGCCGGAGACGATCCGGCTGATCGAGGAGGCGCTCGCCCGTCCGCCACAGGCGGCCGCGGCGGAGACGAGCCCGGCGTGAAGGGCCTGCTCGGCGCGCTGCGCCGGCACGGGCCCACCGTGTTCGGCCTGCTGCTGCTGGCCGGTGCGCTCTTCGTGGTGCAGCGCGAGGTGCGCCACCTCTCCATGGCCGAGATCCGCGAGGCGCTGGCGGCCATGCCGTCCAGCGCGCTCTGGATCGCGGGCGGCTGGACCGTGCTGGCCTATGGGGTGCTGACCATCTACGACCGGCTCGGCTCGGTCTATGCGGGGCGGCCGGTGAGCTATCTGCGCACCTCGCTGGCTTCCTTCTGCGCCTATACGCTGGCGCATAACCTGGGCTTCGCGGCGGTTTCCGGCGCGGCGGTGCGCTACCGCTTCTATGCCGCCTGGGGGCTGAGCCCAGGCGAGATCGCGAAGGTCATCGCCTTCACCAGCCTCACCTTCGGACTGGGCGGCATGGCGTTGGGCGGCATGGTGCTGATCTGGGAGCCTGAGGTGCTGCCCTGGGTGGCCGAGAACCTGCCGCACTGGGTGATGCGGGGGCTAGGGGCGACGCTGATCGGGGTGGTGGCAGGCTATATCCTGCTCTCGCGCTTCGTGCCGCATTTTACCCTTTTCGGCCACCGCATCGACCTGCCGGGCTTCCGCATGGCCTGCATGCAGACGGTGCTGGCGGGGGTGGATGTCGCGGTCACCGCGATGATCTTCTACGCCCTGCTGCCGGCGGCGGACGGGCTGACCTTCCCCCGCTTCGTCGGCATCTATTTGGCGGCCTATGCGGCGGGGCTGGCGGCCAATGTGCCGGGCGGGCTCGGCGTGTTCGACAGCGCGGTGCTGATCGGGCTGCAGCCCTATGCGCCGGCGCCGCAGGTGATCGGCGCGCTGCTGCTGTTCCGCTTCTTCTACTACATCATTCCCCTCTTCCTGGCGGGGGTGCTGTTCGCCGGCTTCGAATTGAACCAGCGACGGCATCTGCTGGGGCGGTTGGGCGCCGAGTCGCAGGTGACCGATGCGCTGGAGGGGCCGGCGCTTGCCGGGCTCTCGGGGCTGGCCGGGGTGGTGCTTCTGTTCATCGGCGCGCTGCCGGCGCGCGGCTCGCCGCTGGCGGAATGGGCAGGGGAATGGGCGGCGCTGGCCAGTCACTTCGCCGCCTCGCTGATCGGCTCGCTGTTGCTGGTGGTGGCCTATGGCATGGTGCGGCGGCTGCGCATCGCCTGGGTCTCGGGCATCCTGCTGCTGATGCTGGGCGGCATCGTGACGCTGCTGCGCGGGGAGCCATGGTTCGTGCCGGTCGGTTTCCTGTCGCTGGCGGGGCTGCTGGCCTGCCTCCGCACCGCCTTCTATCGTGACGCGCGGCTGACCGGCGAGCCGCTGACCGGCAGCACCCTGGTGCCGCTGGCGGCCAGCGTGGTGGCGGCGCTGATCCTGGCGCAGATTGCCTGGCGCGGGCCGGTGGCCAACAACCCCTGGTGGGCGGTGCCCTTCTCGGAGGAGGCGCCGCACACGCTGCGCTTCACCGTGGGGCTCTGCGGCGTGCTGATGCTGGTGGCGGTGTTGCGGCTGCTGCGGCCGGCGCGCATCCGGGTGCCGGCCTATGACCTCGCCACCCGGGCGCGGCTGGCGGCGCTGGGCGCGCGTACGCCACGCCAGGCGGATGGCGCCATCTTCGCGGAAGGAGGAAGCGGGGCCGGATTTGCCTTCGTCCGGCGCGACCGGGTGTGGATCGGCATCGGCGATCCCGCGGGGGACAATGACGCCCGCATCGCCGCGCTGTGGCGCTTCCGCGACCTGTGCGAGCGCAACGGCGTCGCCCATGCCTTCTGGCAGGTCGGGCCGGAACTGCTGCGGGCCTATGAGGATACCGGGCTGGCCGCGGTGCCGCTGGGCGACGGGCGCTTCCTGGTCTGCCGGGCGGAGGGCGACCCGCAGCGCCTGCTGGAGGAGCTGACGGCGGGGCGCTGACGGGCTATTGGCTGGCCCAGACGATCCGATGCATCCAGGTGATCTCCGACAGGTCGAAGCTGTAGTTCGGGTGCGCCGGGTTGAGGCTGGCCAGCTCGATCCGCCGGGCGGATTGGCGGATCAGCTCCTTCGCCATCACTTCGCCGCGGTTGGTGCGGGCCACCACGCGGTCTCCGCGCCGGACCGGCGAGTTGGGCGAGACGATGACCAGGTCCCCGTCGCGGAACACCGGCTCCATGCTGTCGCCCGAGATCTCCAGGGCATAGGCGTTGGGGTCGGTGAATTCAGGGGTGCTGATCTCGTCCCAGCCGCCGCCGACGGGATAGCCACCATCATCGAAGAAGCCCTCCCCGCCGGCCTGAGCCAGGCCGATCAGCGGAATGCGCCGGCCGGGCGGGATGCGGCCGGCGCTGTTGAGCGCCGGGGCGCCGCTGACCAGTGAGGCGAAGCTCTCCATGTCCGTGCCGGTCGCGGCCAGGATCTTGGCGATGCTCTCGGTCGAGGGCCAGCGCGCCCGGCCGTCGTTGCCGACGCGCTTGGAAGGGTTGAAGGCGGTGGGGTCCAGTCCCGCCTTGCGGGCGAGGCCGGAGGGCGACAGCCCGTGCTCGGCCGCCAGGGCATCCACCGCCCGCCAGATATCGTCATGACGCATGGGCCGATTATCCTAGGATGCAGGTCGGAAAGCAATAGGAAGATCATCACAAATAGGTGTTGACGCCTATAAATCGAATCGTAATGATTGGCGCTGCTGCAACCAAAAGGCGAATCCCCCGATGACTGCACTCCGCCGTTCCTCTGCCTCCCCCGTCCTCGCCAGCATGACCAAGATGGAGCCCTTCGGCAGCGCCGAAGAGGCGTGGTTCTGGACCATGGCGGCGCTGGTGGCGCGCCGCGAGGGCGCCCGCGTCGTCGCCGGTGCCGGCCGCGTCCAGCGACCCTGCGAACCGGACGACGTGGTGAAGTGCCTCGACCGGCTCTACCGGCAGCGGCGGATCGATCTGGTGCATGCCCGCATCATGCGCCTCTGGGGCGAGCGCGGCGCGGCGCCCGACCCTCGGCATGCCAGCGAGAAGGCCGACTGGCGCATCTGGAACGAGGCCATGCAGCGACTCGATTGGCCACTGCGCATGAAGGGGATCGTGGCGGGGCCGGTGATGCCGCTGCCCGCCGGCGGCGACGTGGTGGTGGCGCTGCAGGGGCGGGTTTCCGAGTGAGCGTATCGCGGCGATCGCAGGGCGCGGTGCCGCGCATCGCGCCGCGCCACGCGCTCGCGGAAGGCGAGCAGCAGGTCTGGATCGGCTTCGGTGGCCGGGCGGACCGGCTTTGGCTGCGGCTGCTGCGCCCGGGTTTCCGGCACTGCTTCGCGGTGCTGGGGGATGTACGCGGCTGGACGGTCGTGGAGCCGCTTTCGGGCCGCCTGCTGGTGGCGCGGCCCGAAGTGGGGCCGGATTTCGACCTGCCTGATTTCTACCGTCGCGCGGGTCTGGAGGTGCTGGGGCCCTTCCAGCCGGGGGCGCCCTTCTGTGGTGCGATGCCAGGAATCCTGCCCTATTCCTGTGTCTCCGTGTGCCGTGCGCTGCTCGGGGAAGGGGCGCCGCGCGCCCTGACGCCCCGCGGACTCTTCCGTCGGTTGCAGAAAATGGCGGTTATGGGAAAAAATTCCTTGACGGTGCCGATCGCGGCCGGTAAGAAGGTCCTCGTCAACGGGTGAGTTGCGCCCGCTGACCTCCTCCCGATCCCCACTGCGCGGGCCCGTCCGGACCATTCCGGACGGGCCCGCGGCTTTTTGGGGCGACCTTTCCGCTGAACCGCAAAGGAGCCGCACGCGCATGGGTGGCCTGTTCCGTGCCCCGAAGCCGGTGGTCGTGACCGCGACCGAGCCGGTCGCCTCCCCGCCCACCGGGCCGAGCCCCGACGCCGCCGAGCAGACCGCCCGGACGGCGAATCAGGACCGGTCTCGCCGCGGCCTCGCCGGCACCATCGCCACCTCGGCGCGTGGCGTGCTGGAGCCGCTGCCGCCGGGCCTCGCCGGGTCCCGCAAGACGCTGCTCGGGGAGTGAGGCGGATGACCCTTTCGCCCGAGACCATCCTGACCCGCCATGTCGCCGCGCAGGAGCGCCGCCGCCCGTGGGAAAGCGTGTGGCAGGAGTGCTACGACCATGTGCTGAACGGCACGCCCGGCAGCGGAGGCCCCGCGCTCTATGACGCGACCGCGCCGGATGCCGCCGAGCAGCTCGCCGCCAGTCTGCTGGCCGAGCTGACCCCGCCCTGGTCCCGCTGGTTTGGCCTGGCCCCGGCCCGGATGCTGGCCGACGGCCCGGAGGGCGCCGCCGCCGCTGAGGCGCTGGAGGCTGCGGCGGAGACGCTGCAGGGGCACCTGGACCGCTCGAACTTTGCGCTGGAGATGCACCAGGCGCTGCTCGACCTGGTGGTCGCCGGGACCGGCGTGCTGCTGGTCGAGGAGGCGCCGGCGGGCGGGCTCTCGGCGCTCCGCTTCACGGCCGTGCCGCTGCGCGAGGCGGTGCTGGAGGAGGGGCCGAGCGGCCGGCTGGACACCGTCTATCGCTGCGTGGCGCTCGATGCCGCGGCGATCCAGGCGCGCTATCCTGAGGCCGAGCTGCCGCCCGCGCTGCTGGGCGGCGGCGACGAGAGCGAGGCGCCGCGCCGCTACCGCGTCGTCGAGGCAGTGTGGCCGGAGCGGACGGGCAGCGGCTACCTCGCCGTGCTCGACCATGACGGGCAGGCGCTGCCGCTGGCTTTCGGGCGCTTCCTGGAGAGTCCCTTCATCGCCTTCCGCTGGATGAAGGTGCCGGGCGAGGTCTATGGCCGCGGCCCGGTGATGAAGGCGCTGCCGGACATCCGCACCGTCAACAAGGTGGTGGAGCTGGTGCTGAAGAACGCCTCCATCGCCGCGACCGGTATCTGGCAGGCGGAGGATGACGGGGTGCTGAACCCCGCTACGGTGCGGCTGGTGCCAGGCGCCATCATTCCAAAGGCGCCCGGCTCCTCCGGGCTGACGCCGCTTGCCGCACCCGGCAACTTCGATGTCTCGCAGCTGATGCTGGACGACCTGCGCGGGCGCATCCGCAGCGCCCTGCTGGCCGACCGGCTGACCGCGCCGAAGGATGCGCGGATGACTGCCACGGAAGTGCTGGAGCGCAGCGCCGAGACGGCGCGGCTGCTCGGCGCGACCTATGGCCGGCTGCAGGCCGAGCTGCTGACGCCGCTGATCGGCCGTTGCCTCAGCATCCTGCGGCGGCGCGGCGAGGTGCCGCCGCTGCTGCTGGACGGCCGCGAGGTGCGGCTGACCTACCAGTCCCCGCTGGCCCGTGTGCAGGGCCGCGCCGATGCGGCGAACACGCTGCTGTTCCTGCAGGCGGTGGCGGCACTGGGCCCGCAGGCGGCGGCGCAGCTCGACCTGGCCGCCGCCACCCGATACCTGGCCCGGACGCTCGCCGCGCCGGCCGGGATTCTGAACCCTGTCGAGGAGTGACGCTCCGCATGTCCGAGAACTTGCTTGAGGCCGCGATGGCGGAGGGCGCCGCGCCGGCGGCCGCCGAGGAGATCCCGGAGAAGTTCCGGGACCCGGAGAGCGGCGCGCTGCGCGTGGAGGCGCTGCTGCGCTCCTACCGCGAGCTGGAGAAGCGCCTCTCGCAGCGCTTTGCGCCGCCCGGCCCGGAGGCGCCGGAGGAGGAGCGGACCCGCTTCCGCCGCGCCATCGGCGTGCCGGACAGCCCCGAGGGCTATCAGGTGGAGCCGAAGCACGAGCTGTGCGGCCCCGACCCGGAGATCAACCAGCGCCTGCACGAGGCGGGCTTCACCTGCCACCAGGTGCAGCTCGTCTATGATCTCGCGGCCGAGCGACTGCTGCCGCTGATCGCCGAGGCGGCGGCCGACTACGAGGCGCAGAAGCAGGTGACGCGGCTGGCGCAGGAGTTCGGCGGCGAGGAGCAGTTCCGCCGGATCGCGCCGCAGATCGCCGCCTGGGGGCGCGCCAACCTGGCGCCGCCGGTCTTCGAGGCGCTCTCCACCACCGCCGAGGGCGTGCTGGCGCTGCATCGCATGATGGCGAAGAGCGAGCCGAGCCTGGCGCGCAGCGCAGAGCCCGCCGAATCGCTCGACGAGCAGGCGCTGCGCAAGATGATGCGCGACCCGCGCTACTGGCGCTCGCGCGAGCCGGAATACGTCAAGCGCGTGACCGACGGCTTCAAGCGCCTGTTCGGCCAGGGCTGACGCTTCGCCGGGGCCGTGCCGGCCCCGTCTTCCACCCGTTTTCCGCTGTGGCGCAACCCGCATTGCCGGGTGCCGCGGCGTGCCCGCCGCTCCGGCCCCGCGTGGCCAACCGGGGCGGCAGGCTGACCCCACCCCATTCTTTCTTCCGCCTCTCTGAAGGAAATCGGCATGTCCGCTTCCATCGACCAGGTCTTCACGAAGCAGTTCCAGTCCGAGGTGCATGACGCCTATCAGCGCCAGGGCAGCAAGCT
Source organism: Roseomonas sp. E05 (assembly GCF_030063475.1). Taxonomy (GTDB): domain Bacteria; phylum Pseudomonadota; class Alphaproteobacteria; order Acetobacterales; family Acetobacteraceae; genus Pseudoroseomonas. The sequence continues at coordinate 261,480 of NZ_JASIRT010000001.1, read as the reverse complement.
GCGCCCGACGGTGCGCAGCAAGACCGGTGTGCGCGGCGCTTCCACCGTCTTCCCGATCGTCGGCCGTGGCATCGCGGCGGCGAAGGCGCGCAATGGCTCCGTGCCGGTGATGAACCTTTCGCATTCCAACGTGGAGTGCTTCCTGCAGGACTACTATGCCGGCGAGTGGATCGACCGGCTCGACGAGCTGAAGACCAATATCGACGAGCGCCAGGTGGTGGCGAGTGCCGGTGCCTATGCGCTGGGCCGCAAGACGGACGAGCTGATCATCGCCGCACTCGACACCGCGACCAATGAGGCGGTGGGCACCGCGCCCGGCACCGGTGATACCGATGGGCTGACCAAGGCGAAGGTGCTGATGGCCTTCGAGATGCTCGGCGGCGCCGATGTGCCGGATGACGGCAACCGCTTTGCCATCGTTGGCTGGAAGCAGTGGAGCGAGCTGCTGCAGATCGAGGAGTTCGCCAACGCACAGTATGTCGGCGACGACGACCTGCCCTGGAAGGGCACGCAGGTGAAGCGCTGGCTGGGGGCGACCTGGATGCCGCATTCCGGCCTGACCAAGAGCGGCAACCTGCGCTTCTGCTACTTCTACCACAAGACGGCGATCGGCCACGCCGTGGCGCAGGAAGTGGTGACCGACATCACCTGGCACGGCGACCGCGCGGCCTTCTTCGTCAACAACATGATGAGCCAGGGTGCGGTGATGATCGACGCGGCTGGCGTGGTGCGGATGCGCGCGGCCGAGTGACCGGCCGGGCCTGAGAAAGTGCGGGGGAAGGAATTCCCCCGCACCCCCATCTTTCTTTTGTCAGTTCCGGCGAAGGCTGTGAGCGCAGGCGGGAACTGACAGAAAAAAGATGGGGGCCTGGGGGAATTCCTTCCCCCAGCCTTCTTTCCAACCTCCGGGAGTTCCGACCGATGGCGCTGTCCGCCCTCGTCCTCTGCTCGCGCGCGTTGCTGAAGATCGGCGCACAGCCCATTGCCTCCTTCGACGAAGGCACCGCCGAGGCGGAAGTGGCAGCGCATCTCTATCCGCTGGTGTGTGATGCGCTGCTCTCCGCGCATCCCTGGTCCTTCGCCACCGGGCAGATGGTGCTGCCGCGCCTGCTGGAAACGCCGCATGCCGACTACGCCTATGCCTTCCAGCTGCCGCCGGACTTCCTGCGGGTGCTCTCTGCCGGGGATGGTGGCCGGGGTCGCGGGCTGGAGTACCGGCTGCACGAGAGCCGCCTCCATACCAATGCGCCGCAGGTGACGCTGACCTACCTGTTCCGGCCGACCGAGAGCAGCTTTCCCGCCTTCTTCGCCGCGGCGCTAGTGACGCGGCTGGCGGCCGAGTTCTGCATTCCGCTGACCGAGAGCTCCTCGCGCACGGAGATGCTGCACCGGCTGGCGGAGACGGAATTCCGCCGTGCGCGCAGCACCGACAGCCAGCAGAACACGGCACGCGCGATCGACGACTTCCCGCTGATTTCCGCGAGGGGATGAGACATGGCGGGCGACCGCAGCACCAAGACGAGCTTCACCGCGGGTGAGCTGAGCAGCGAACTGCTCGGCCGTGGCGATCTGCGCGCCTTCGAGAATGGCGCGCGGCGGTTGCGCAACGTGTTCATCCAGCCCACCGGCGGCGTGATGCGGCGGCCGGGGCTGCGGCACGTGGCGATGTTGCCTGGCGCCGCACGGCTGATCGCCTTCGAGTTCAACACCGAGCAGACCTATCTGCTGGTGCTGACTCATGAAAGGTTGCAGGTGTTCATGGGCGACACCGAGGTGGCCACTCTGGGCGCACCCTGGACTGCAGCGATGCTCGACCAGATCGCCCATACGCAGAGCGCCGACACGCTGCTGTTGATGCATCCCGAGATGCCGCCGCAACGGGTCACGCGCAGCAGCCACACCGCCTGGAGCATCGGGAACTGGCCCTGGGCGGCAGAACCCTTTTTCCGCTTCGCCGCGCCGGAGGTGACGCTGGCCACCAGTGGCACCAGCGGCAGTATCACGCTGACGGCCAGTGCTGCCTTCTTCCAGGCGAATCATGCCGGCGTGCGGCTGCGGCTGCGGGGCAAGCGGCTGCGGCTGACCGCGATCCTCTCCGGCACCAGCGCCATCGCCGAAATGGAGGAGGCGCTGACGGAGACCACGGCCAGCGCCGACTGGGACGAGGCGGCCTTCAGCCCGGTGCGCGGCTGGCCCGTCTGCGCCTGCTTCCATCAGGACCGCCTGGTGCTCGGCGGCTCGCGCGATCTGCCCAACCGACTCTGGCTCTCCCGCTCGGGCGACCTGTTCAATTTCGATCTCGGCACCGGCCTGGACGACCAGGCGATCGAGTTCGGCCTGCTCTCCGACCAGGTGAACGCGATCCGCGCCGTCTTTTCGGGGCGGCACCTGCAGGTTTTCACTTCGGGCGCTGAATGGATGGTGACGGGCGACCCGATGACGCCGGCCTCGATCCAGTTGCACCGGCAGACGCGGATCGGTTCGCCGGTCAACCGCATCATCCCGCCCGTGGATGTCGATGGCAGCACGATGTTCGTCGCACGGTCGGGGCAGGCGGTGCATGAATATGCCTATACCGACGTGCAACAGGCCTATCAGGCGAACGACCTGGCACTGGTGGCGCGGCATCTCGTGGCGGCGCCGGTCTCCATGGCTTATGACCAGACACGGCGGCTGCTGCACGTGGCCATGGCCGGCGGCTGGCTCGCCACGTTGACGCTCTACCGCGCTGAGCAGGTCACCGCCTGGACACGCCAGGATACCGACGGCGCCTTCCGGACGCTGGCGGAGATCGACGGCACCATCTGGTGCGTCATCGAGCGGGACGGTTCCCTGCGGTTGGAGCGCTTCGACGACGGCCTCGCCGTGGATGCCGGTCTGACCGGCGACAGCGCCACGGAGCGGACGCAGTGGAGCGGCCTCGGCCACCTTGCGGGCCGCAGCGTCCAGGTGGTGGCGGATGGCGCACCGCGTGGCAGCGCCGTCGTCACCAGCGGTGGCGTGAGCATCGATCCTGGTGCCTTCTCCGTGCAGGTCGGGCTTGGCTACAGCCATGTCATCGAGCCGCTGCCGCCGCAGATGATGAGCGCGGGCGGGTCGCGCAGCGGGCCGATCCGGCTGCTCTCCATCGGCTTCCGGATTCTGGAGACCGCTGCGCTGACGGTGGATCTGGGGCGCGGGTTGCAGACGGTGCCGTTCCGCCGGATGGATACGCCTTTGCTGGATGCCGCACCGCCACGCTTCACCGGCGATGTCACGCTACGCGCCTTCGGCTGGCGGCGTGACACCATGTTGCCGCTCTGGCGGATCGAAGGCGATACGCCGCTGCCACTCACGCTGCTTTCCGTCACCACCGAGACGAGGATGACCGACTGATGGCCCAGCTTGCCCCCATCGCCACGCTGATCGGCACGGGCGCCTCGCTGTATGGAACGGTGCGCCAGGGCCAGGCACAGGCCGCCCAGGCCAAGGCGCAGCAGCAGCAGCAGGCGGAGGCGCTCACCGCGCGCCAGCAGCAACTCGCCGCGCAGCAGGAGAGCGAGGCGCGTGCCCGAAAGGACCGGCTGGAGCGCACCGTCGCCTCCACGCGCGCTCGGCTGGCCGCCTCCGGCATCAGCCCCGACCAGGGATCGGCTGGCGCCATCACCGCCGGGCTGGAGCGCGACGCCGCCGAGGCCGCGGAGGACAGCAATGAGGCCTTCGCCGCCCGAATGGCGGCAGGCCGCTCCTCGCTGCTCAACAGCGACGGCTCGTTGACCACCTGGCTGCGCGCCGGCAACAGCTTCGGAGGTGCGCTGCGCTCGCTGCTGGACTAGCGCGGCTGCCGCGCGGCGGCGCAGGTCCGTCCATCCATCCAGGGCTGCGAGCATTTTCCGTGAATGCGAGGGACGGGAAATGCTCCGGCGCGCCCGCGGCCGCCCGGCCGTTCCGTTTCCCTTTCTGCATGAGAGATCAGCATGGCCGAGCATATCCGCATCGGCGACGTCGCGCCGCGTGTGCACTACGTGGCGGACGGCGCGCAGACCGTCTTCATCTATCCATTCCCGATCTTCGAGAGCGCTGATCTTGAGATCCGGCTGGATGGCCTGGTGCAGTACGAGGGCTTCACCGTCACCGGTGCCGGAGAGTCGGAGGGTGGCCGGGTGGTGTTCGCCGTGCCTCCTGCGGCAGGCCGCCAGCTGCTGATGCGGCGCGTGATGCTGATCGAGCGCGTCACGGATTTCCAGCCGAACGGCGTGCTGCGGGCCAAGACGCTGAACGATGAGATGGACCGCCAGGTCGCATCGCTGCAGGAGATGCGCGAGAACCTGACGGGGGCCATCCGCACTGATCCGGGCGACGCGCCCGCGACGCTGGTACTTCCCGGGCGCAATGGCCGCGCCAACCGGCTGCTCGGCTTTGACAGCCTCGGCAACGTCACTGCCGTGCCGCGCGATCCGGTGCTGCTCGCGCCCTTCGGGGGCGCCATTCCGCGCACCGTCGAGGACAAGCTGGCCGAGCGGCTCTCCGCCCGCGACTTCGGCGCCGCCGGCGACGGCGTCACCGACGACGGGCCGGCGTTGCAGGCGGCGATGAACGCCGCCGCCGCCGCCGGCAAGCACCTCGTCATCGGCGAGGGCACGCACCGTACCACGATTCCGCTGATGCTGCCCGGCGCTGCAGCGGGGCTGACGATGCGCGGCAGCATTCTCTATGCCGGCCCCGGTGGCGTGACGGCGCTGACCCTTGGCGACGGCGCCGCTGCGCGCAACCAGACGAAGCTCTACCAGGGGCTGCGGGTGCTGCGCGCCACCGTCACTGACTGGCTGGATGAGCGCGATATCGGCATTCTGTTGCGCAACCTTGACGCCTCCGTGGTCGAGATCCGGCAGGTGGAGGGCTTCACCATTGGCGCGCGGACCGAGGGCGTGGAACTCGGTTTCGAGGACAGCACCCTCTATCTCGGCCGCTTCGTGAACAACCGCATCGGCCTCGACGTGCACACCGCGACGGCGGCAGCTTGGAACAACTCGGTGCGCTACATCGGCGGCCACTTCGCCAACAGCGCCGCCACCAATCCCACGCGCGACCGCTTCGGTGTGCGCTTTTCCTGTGCGCCGGGGGCTTATCCGCGACACAATGCGCATTTCTTCACCGGACCGGCCTTCGAATTGCAACGGCAGGGCAGCCCGGGCACAGTGGCGGCGATTCCCTTCCTGCTGGAGGCGGGCGACGAACGCGGCATCATCGCCCGTGGCGTGCGGATGGAGCAATGCAGCCCCTATGTGGCCCGCCACGCCGGCGGTGCGAATGACTGCCTCTACGAGGTCGTCTATGTCGGCACCTACGCCTTCACCGGCGCCGACATCGAGTACACGGCCACGGCGACGCGGGCCGGCGGCACGGTCATTCCGCTGCACCAGGCCAGCGCGGCGCAGGGCACGCCGCGGCTTGTCGCGGCGGCGGAGAATGTGCGGCGCCGGGCCTTCCGACAGACCATCGACAGCACCGAGGGTGTCGGCTTCGAGCAGATGGCGGTGCTGTCCGGAAATCCCTCCGGGCCGCCGACCACGCTTACCGGCTTCGCCTTCGCGGGGCTGTCGCAGTTCACGTTGAATCCGGACAGCGTCGGCATCCCGACCAGCCGTGCCCTGGCCTTCATCGTGGATTGCAGCGTCTGCAAGGAATTCTTCATTGCCGCCGAAGGCTCCGAGCTGCGGCCGGTGGTCATGCAGTTCGATGCCAATGAGGTGGTGCTCGGTGCCACGAGTCCGGCATTGCTCTCCAACATGAACGCCGTCTGGGCGGACAGCCCGTCCTTCTTCTGGGAAGGCAACGCCGATCTCGACAGCCTGGTCGGCGGGCTGCCGATCAACCGCCTGCAGCGCGTCACGTTGCATGCCAATGCCCGCTTCGCGGCGATCGGTGTGCGCGGCGGCAGCGCCAACGCTGTGCTGAAGGCGCTGCGGCTCTACTGCTCGCCGCTGCATGCGCCGGCGCTGCTCTATGGCGGCAGCCGGAAGTGGGGGACGCGCGAGTATGGCGTGACCGATGCCGGCTGGGTGGTGCCCAGCCTCGCCGCCGGGGCCAGCACCGTACGCGACATCACGCTGCCCGGTGTGCGGCAGGGCGATTTCGTCCAGGCCAGCTTCGCCAAGAGCAGCGGCTACCAGAATGGCGGCGTTGTCTTTCATGCCGCTGTCGGCGGCACGGCGAGCGCTGACCAGGTGCGGGTCACGGCACAGAATGTGAGCGGCGGCAGCGTTGCCGTGGATGCCGGCACGCTCTACGTGCGCGCCGTGAAGCCGAGGGTCTGAGGATGGCCCTTCTGCTTCATGGAGGTTCGGGCGGTGCAGGAGCGGCGGCGCCATGAGCCGGGTGGACGTGGTCGCGATGGAGGACCTGCAACCTGCCATCCGGCATGTGATCGAGGACTACAACGCCTTTGTTGCACGCGGGCCGGCGCCCGGCGCGCATGACGATGCCAAGGCCTTCGCCGCGCATCACGCAGCGGCGAAGGCGGCCCTGGCACATCTGGAGCATCTGCTGAAGCTCGCCCGCGCCGCCGGCGCCGGTGAGGATGAGACCGGCCTCGCCCGGGCCGCCGCGCTGCTGCGCCAGGCGCGCGGCGCGCTGGCCGCGGAGTCCCCTACTGAGGAGGAGTGCGAAGCCGATGACGGACCGTCCGGCTGAACTGGCGGAATTCGTCTGGATCTGGAACAACCTGGCGGGGCAGGGCACGCCGGCCGTCCATCGCCGCATCCTGCGCTGGTTGGAGGCGCGGCGCGAAGCCGATGACCGACGCCTGCTGCTGATGGCTTTCCGCGGCTGCGGCAAGTCCACGCTGGTCGGGCTTTACTGCGCCTGGCTGCTGTTCCGCTGGCCGGAGACGCGCATCCTGGTGCTCGCAGCCGATCATCAACTCGCCGCCAAGATGGTCGGCACGGTGCGGCGCATCGTCGAGCGGCACCCGCTGTGCTGGCCACTGGTGCCTTCGTCGCCGGAGGCCTGGGCGGTGGACCGCTTCACCGTCAACCGGCAGGGCGCGCTGCGCGATCCGTCGGTGCTGGCGGCAGGGCTCGGCGGCAACATCACCGGCATGCGCGCCGACGTCATCATCTGCGACGACGTCGAGGTCGCCGGCAACTGCGACACGCCGGGCAAGCGCGCCGAGCTGCGCGAGCGGCTGGCGGAGACGGAGTTCATCCTGACGCCGGGCGGCACCATTCTCTATGTCGGCACGCCGCACTGCGCGGAAAGCCTTTATCTGCATCCGGATGAGGGCGAGGCCTATCTCGCCGGCTATAGCCGGTTGCGCATCCCGCTGCTGGACGGGGCCGGGCGCAGCGTCTGGCCGGAGCGCTTCCCGGCTGCGCTGGCGGCGCAGATGCGTGAGCGCGTCGGGCCGATCCATTTCGGGCGGCAGATGCTGCTGCGGCCGGTGGCGAGCGGCGCGGCGCGGCTCGATCCGGCGCAGATCATCCGCTACGAGGAGGAGACCGACTACCAGGAGGCGCAGGGGCGGCCGGTGCTGCGGCTGCTCGGGCGCCGGATGGTCTCGGGGGGCGGCTTCTGGGACCCGGCCTATGGCCGGCCCGGCTCGGGCGACGGCAGCGTGCTGGCCGCCACCTATGCCGATGCCGAGGGCAACCACTACCTGCACCGGCTGAGCTACCTGACGCATGAGCCGGGCGGCGCGGAGGACCCGGCGACGCAGCAATGCCAGAAGGTGGCACGCATCGCGCGCGAACTGCTGCTGCCGGTGCTGCGCGTGGAGACCAACGGCATCGGCCGCTTCCTGCCCGCCATCCTGCGACGGGAGCTGGCGCGCGCCGGCGTGCCCTGCGCGGTGGTCGAGCAGCACAGTCACCGGCCGAAGCAGGAGCGCATCCTGGCCGCGCTCGATCCGGTGCTGGCGGCGCGGCGGCTGCACGCGCATGCGCAGGTGTTCCGCACGCCCTTCCCGACGGAGATGGCGGAGTGGAAACCCGATACGCCAGGCACGCGGGACGACGCGCTGGACGCGCTGGCCGGCTGCCTGCTGGCCGAGCCCGTGCGGCTGCCTGGCGCGCCGCCGGCGCCGCGTGGCATCGGCTGGCGCGGGATCACCTAGAGCATTTTCCGTTCGCTCTGGCTCACGGAAAACGCTCTAAATGTTTGTTTTTGCTAGCATCTTCGCCCGTTCCGATGATACCATCGGAACGGGATCTGCTCTAGCGGCGCTCTCGCCGCCGAAATCCTATTGTTGGCCAAAGGAAGAAATAGTGGAAGCCGGCTCCCCCGGAAGAGCCGTCTCTCGCCTCAGGCGAGTTTCTGTCCCGGAATGTTCACTTTTTGTTGACTCTGCTGCGGCCCCTGTCTTACGCTCCGCTCGTCAACGGCCGAACTGCGTCCGCTGACCGCTCAGGCCGCGGGCCTGCTCCTCAGCACTTCTCGTTCATGCCGCGCCTCACCCTCCGGGGTGATGCGGAAACGGTCGTCTGCCTGCTGCACCGCCAGCCCCATCCCGGCCAGGCGATGCAGGCAGGGGCCATCCTTCAGCCCGTCCGGGCGACCGAGCGCGCCGCTCAGTTCCAGCCGATGCAGGGCGGAGCGGCAGCAGGTCTCAAGGTAGGGTTCGTTCCACATCATTCCATCGCAATCGTTTCCGGCCGGCGCCGGTGCCGCCCTCCCCAGGGTGGCGCCGGCGCCGTTGTCGTTCAAGAAGGCCGAGGAGGGCCGGATGAACCCGCTCGATCTGGAACCCCAGACGCTGGCCACTGCCGTGCAGGCGCCGATGTTGGGCGTACTGTTCTGGATGCTGCACGGGCTGCGGCGCGGCCTGCCCGACCGGCCGGTGGACTGCGCCGAGCCGCCGCGCGTCGAGAGCGACGCCCTGGCGCGCACGCGCGACGAACTCGCCGCCTTCAAGCTGGAGGTCGCCCGCACCTACGTTCCGCTCTCGCTGATCCGCGACGTGGACCAGCGGCTGAGCCGACAGCTGCTCCGCATCGAGGAGAAGCTGGACGCCGTGTCCCGCGCCTCGGCCGCCACCGCCGCGCTGCAGGCTGCCCGGCGCGGCCGCGATGCCGACGATCACCTCTGAACAACCCCCCCCCGAGAAAGACTGCCCCATGAGCCACCTTCCCCTGGCTGCCCCTGTCGCCGGCACTGGCCTTTCCGCGCAGGAGGTCCTGGCCATGACGCTCTGGGCCGAGGCCGGCACCCATTCCGTGCGCGCCATCGAGGCGCTGGCCGCCACCATCATGAACCGGGTGCGCCTGGCGGAGCGGGGCGGCGTGACGCATTGGGGGCGGGGGCTGGCGGCGATCTGCCGGGCGCCCTTCCAGTTCTCCTGCTGGAACCGCAACCATCTGCGGCACCTGCTGATGCAGTCCATCCCGCCCGGCGATCCGGCCATGGCCGTCTGCCGCCGCATAGCCGCCCGCGCCGCGGCCGGCGCGCTGACCGACCCGACCGGTGGCGCCACCCACGCGCATGATGCCGGCGAGCTGCCGCCCTGGGCCGTGGGCGAGGCGCCGCTGGCCGAGATCGGCGGGATGCTGTTCTACCGCCTCGCCGTCCGGTAAACCCTGGGCGCATGGAGCCCATCATCTACACCATGGTTCGTGACGTGGACTGGCGTGAGGCGCGCGCCGGCGGCGCCTATCGCGGCAGCGCGGAGGATGCGCGGGACGGCTTCCTGCACTTCTCCACCGCAGCGCAGTTGCGGGAGAGTGCCGCTAGGCATCGCGCCGGCCAGCGCGATCTCTGGCTGGTGGCGGCGGACGCCGCGGCGCTCGGCCCGGTGCTCCGCTGGGAGCCCGCCAGCGGCGGCAGGCGCCCGGGGCTCTTCCCGCATCTCTACGGGCCGCTGCCACTCGCGGCCGTGCGCTGGTCCATGCCGCTGCCCTTGCAGGCGGACGGTACGCATCTGTTCCCTGAAGAAATCCCCTGAGCGGCGGAAAAGCTCGGGGGACGGAATTTCCCCGAGCCCCCAGCCTTTTTCTGTCAGTCTGGCGCTCCGCTTCCCTTTGCGTAGGAAACTCGAAGAAAAAAGAAGGGGGTCTGGGGGAATTCATTTCCTCAGCCTTGCTTTCACTCCACCCGCAGCGCCGCCCGCAATTCGAGCGCCCCGGCGGGGTCGATCATCCCATGCAGGCGGCCGGCGGCGAGCCTGGCATAGCGCAGCAACAGGGACTTGCGCCGCGCCGGCGGCAGCCTGTGCTCCGCCGGATGCCGCAGCATCGCCGCATCCCCATCCTCCGCCACGATCAGCCCGGCTTCCTCCGGCAGCAACTCCTGCGGAAAATCCAGGTCCACGGCGAAGTAAAGCCGGTCGCACCATGCGCGGTACTCATGCCATTTATTGTCCGACTGGAAGTCGCGCGCGCAGCTCTTCACCTCGATCGCGGTGAAACCGCCATCCGGCTGCAGCGCCAGAATATCGAGGCGCCGGCCACTCGGCAGCGGTACTTCCAGCAGGGGCGCCCAACCCAGCCGGCCACACAGGCGGGAGGCGGCGCGGCAGACGCGCAGCGTGCGTTCAGGAGGTGAAAGCTCGGACATTGGGGCCCATGTTCGCTCTCCGTTCCCTCCCGCGTCAAGCCTCGAACGCCTAGAATAAGGCAATGGGCGCCGAACCTCCGTTCTGGAAGACCAAGCTGCTCGCCGCGATGACACGCGCCGAATGGGAGAGCCTGTGCGACGGCTGCGGCCGTTGCTGCCTGCACAAGCTGCGCGACGAGGACACGAACGAGCTGGCCTGGACCGAGGTGGCCTGCCGTCTGCTCGATGGGCAGAGCTGCCAATGCCGCGACTACCCCAATCGCCGTGCGCACGTCCCCGACTGCGTGAAGCTGACGCCGAAACGGCTGGCGAGGATCGATTGGCTGCCGCCGAGCTGCGCCTACCGCTTGGTCGCCGAAGGCCAGGACCTGCCCTGGTGGCATCCGCTGGTCTCCGGCCGGCCCCAGACTGTGCACGAGGCCGGTGCTTCGGTCCGCGGCCGCGTGGTGGCGGAACGCGAGGCCGGCGACCTTGAGGACCACATCGTCGAATGGCCGGGCGAATGGCCGGCAGCAGCGAAGGAGGAGCGCAAGCCATGAGCCAGTCCAGTCCCGGGCGCCCGGAGGCCATTGCGGAGCCGTTGCGCTGCCGCCCGCCCGCCACCGCCACCGTGCAGATCGACAATGCCGAAATGCGCGCGACACGCTGGGATTTCCCGCCCGGAGCGGAGACGGGCTGGCACCGGCATGGCTATCGCTATGTCGTGGTGCCGCTCTCGGCGGGGCGGATGCTGCTCGAGCTGCCCGGCGGTGCCACGGCAGAGGCGGAAATCAGCCCGGGCGCGTCCTATGAGCGGCCGCCCGGCGCCGAGCACAACGTGGTCAATGCCGGCAGCACGCCCTTCAGCTTCGTCGAGATCGAGCTGAAGGGCTTCCCCGGCTAGGATCCGGCGCGCCGCGCCTGTGGCGCGGCCAGGTTCGCCCTTTCGGTTCCCCTGGCAGGGGTGTAACCACCATGGCTAATAGGCGGGATTGGTTCATTGCGGGAAGCCTCAGGACTCATGCCGATGGATTTCGGACGGCTGCTCGATGCCGCGCCGCACCCCTACGTCGTCATGAATCCGCAGTTCGTGCTTGTCTGGGCCAACCGCGCCTATTTCGCCGTCACCGGGCGGCGCGCCGAGGATATCATCGGCCGCAACATGTTCGAGGCCTTTCCCAGCGGCCCGCATGATCCCGGCGGGGAGGGCATGCGGCAGCTCCGCCACTCGCTGAAGATAGTGGTGCAGACCCGTGCGCCGAACAGCATTGCGCACATCCGCTATGCCATCCCGATCAGCGGGCCGCAGGGCATTCGGTTCGAGGAGCGCTTCTGGAGCGCCACGCACGCGCCGATCCTCGACGAGACCGGCGAGGTGGCCTTCATCCTGCAGCAGACCGACGACATCACCGAGATGCAGCCCCTGCGGCGCCGCCCGGAGAGTGAGGGAGCGGCTGGGCTGGAAGAAAGCGTCTTCCGCCGCGCTCAGGCGGTCGAGGCGGTCAACCGCGCGCTGGACGCCGAGCGTGCGCATCTGCGCCGGCTGGTGGAGCAGGCGCCGGCCTTCGCAGCCTTCCTGCGTGGCCCGGAGCATGTGTTCGAAATCGCCAACGAGGCCTATTGCCAGCTTGTCGGGCGCGAGGATCTGCTCGGCAGGCCCGTGCGGGAGGCGCTGCCGGAACTCCAGGGGCAGCCCTTCTTCGGCATCCTGGATCGTGTCTTCGCGACCGGCGAGGTCTTCAGCGCCCGAAGCATGCCGGCGCGCCTGCGCCGCCATGCCGGCACGCCGGTCGGCGAGCTCTTCCTCGACTTCGTCTACCAGCCGATCCTCGATTCCGACGGTAGTGTCTCGGGCATCTTCGTGCTGGGCTACGACGTCACCGAGCAGAAGCGCGTTTCCGACGAGCTGGAGCGCTATAAGGATCAGCTCGAGGACATGGTGCGCGTTCGCACCCGGGCGCTGGAAGAGAGCGAGGCCGAACGTCGCCGCACCGAGGCCGCGCTCCGCCAGTCGCAGAAGATGGAGGCCATCGGCCAGCTCACCGGCGGCGTGGCGCATGACTTCAACAACCTGCTGCAGATCCTGAGCGGCAACCTGCAGATGCTGCAGCGGAGGATCGTGGCATCGGAGGACAAGCGCCGGCTGGAGGCTGCGCTGAACGCAGTGGACCGCGGCGCCAAGCTGGCCTCGCAGTTGCTCGCCTTCGCCCGGCGCCAGCCGCTGGAGCCGCGTGCCGTCAATCTCGGCCGGCTGGTGCGGGACATGGACGACCTGCTGCGCCGCGCGCTCGGCGAGGCGATCGAGCTGGAGACGGTGATCGCCGGCGGCCTGTGGAACACCCTGGCGGACCCCGACCAGGTGCAGAACGCGCTGCTCAACCTTGCGGTCAACGCGCGCGACGCGATGGACGGTTCGGGCCGGCTGACCATCGAGGCCGGCAACGCCATGCTGGACGAGATCTATGCCCTGCAGCACGAGGACGTGCAGCCCGGCCAGTACATCATGCTTGCCGTGTCGGACACCGGCTGCGGCATGGCGCCCGAGGTGCTGGAGAAGGTCTTCGAACCCTTCTTCACCACCAAGCGCGAGGGGCGCGGCACCGGCCTCGGCCTGTCGATGGTCTATGGCTTCGTCAAGCAGAGCCACGGGCACATCAAGATCTATTCCGAGATCGGGCAGGGGACCACGGTGCGCATCTACCTGCCGCGCACCCACAGCGCCGAGGAGACGGTTCCACAGCTTGCCATCCTGCCCGTCGAGGGCGGGCACGAAACCATCCTGGTGGTGGAGGATGACCCGGTGGTGCAGGCCACCGTCGTCGACCTGCTCACCGATCTCGGCTACACCGTGCTGCGCAACTCGGACGCGCAGAGCGCCCTGGATCTGGTGAAAAGCGGCGTCTCGATCGACCTTCTGTTCACCGATGTGGTGATGCCAGGGCCGGTGCGGGCGCCCGAGCTGGCGCGCCAGGTGCAGGCCTTGCAGCCGCATGCAGCGGTGCTCTTCACCTCCGGCTATACGGAGAACGCCATCGTGCATGGCGGCCGGCTCGACCCCGGGGTGAACCTGCTGTCCAAGCCCTACCGGCGTGAGGATCTCGCCCGCAAGGTGCGCCACACCCTGAACAATCGCCGCCAGGCCCTGGCCGCCGCCGCCGCCCCGCGGGTCCCGGCGCCCATCCGCCCACCGGCGGCCCCCGCCACCGGCGCCCGCGTGCTGCTGGTGGAGGATGATCCGCTGATCCTGATGGACAGCGAGGACATGCTGAGCAGCCTCGGTTACACCGTGATCAGCGCGCGTGATGCCCGTGGCGCCCTGCGCGAGCTGGAGCGCAACAGCTTCGAGGTGCTGTTCACCGATATCGGCCTGCCCGGCCAGTCCGGCGTCGAACTGGCGCAGCAGGCCCTGCAGCGCTGGCCCGGCCTGCGGGTCGTGTTCGCCTCCGGCTATGGCGCCCCGCAGCTGGCGGACGGCATGCCCGGGGCGCTGTTCCTGACCAAGCCCTATGGCCCCCGGGCGTTGACGGAGATCATGCGGCGCGCCGTGAACGGCACGGAGGCCTGACCGGCGGGGCCGCGGCATGACGCCACCGCCGGAAGCCACAGAGCGAATCCTGCTCCGCGCCACGCCGGGCACACCGTCGTTGCGCTGCCCTCTGCGCTGGCGCGTCTCCTCCCGGGCGCGGCAGGTTTCCCTGCGCATCGACCCCGTGCGGGGCGAGGCCGTGATCACCCTGCCGCACGGGGCCGGCCGGCGTATCGGCCTGGCCCTGCTGCGCCGCCATGCAGGCTGGGTGGCGGCCCGACTGCAGGCACTGCCACCGCCCCTGCGGTTCGCCCCCGGCGCGGCAGTGCCGGTCGGCGACATACCCCATCTCGTTCATCACGAGGCCGCCCATCCCGGTCCAGCCCTGCTGCGCGAAGGCCGCATCCTGGTGGGCGGCGCGGAGGAGGCACTGCCGCGGCGCGTCCTGGCGCTGCTGCGTGCCGAGGCTGCGCAGCGCATTGCTCCCCGCGCCTGGCGCCATGCCGCCAACCTCGGTGTCACGCCCCAGGCCATCCGGCTGAAGGACCCGCGCAGCCGCTGGGCGAGCTGCGCCGTGGATGGCACCCTGGCCTTCTCCTGGCGGCTGGTGATGGCGCCGCCCTGGGTGCTCGACTACGTGGTGGCGCATGAGGTGGCGCATCTCCGGGAGATGAACCACTCGCCCCGCTTCTGGGCCAATCTGGCCCGGCTCACGCCGCACCGCACGGCGGCGCATGGCTGGCTGCGGCAGCATGGTCCCCGCCTGCTGCGCGTCGGCTGACGGAAAAAAGGCTGGGGGAACGAATTCCCCCAGACCCCCATCTTTTTCTTCAAGTCCCCGCGCTGCAGAAGGCACAGCGCCAAACTGACAGAAAGAAGATGGGGGCTCGGGGGCATTCCTTCCCCCGTCCTTGTTTGCCGAGCGGGCTTCCCTCGCTCTGGGCGCGCTGCCATACGGGACAGGCACCGAGCCAGGAGCCAGTCGCATGATCCTTCTCGTCACCGGAGCCACTTCCGGCTTCGGCGCCTCCATTGCGCGCCGCTTCGCGCAGGATGGCGCCCGCATCATCGCCATCGGCCGCCGCGCCGACCGGCTGGAGGCCCTGGCTCGGGAGCTGGGCGAAGGGCAGGTGCTGCCGCTTGCGCTGGACGTGCGCGATAGTGCCGCCATCCAGGCCGCCATCGCCGGCCTGCCGGCCGACTGGGCGGAGATCGACGTGCTGGTGAACAATGCCGGCCTTGCCCTTGGCCTGGAGCCGGCCCAGCGCGCCAGCCTGGCCGACTGGGAGATGATGATCGACACCAACGCCAAGGGGCTGGTGGCGATGACGCATGCCGTGCTGCCGGGCATGGTGGCGCGCAACCGCGGGCATGTGGTGAACATCGGTTCCACGGCGGGCGAGTGGCCCTATCCCGGCGGCAACGTCTACGGCGCCACCAAGGCCTTCGTGCGCCAGTTCAGCCTGAACCTGCGCGCCGACCTGCACGGCACTGCGGTGCGCGTGACCGACATCGAGCCCGGTCTGGTCGGCGGCACCGAGTTCTCCACCATCCGCTTCGGCGGCGATGCCGCCAAGGCCGCCGGCGTCTACGAGGGCACGGAGGCGCTGACGCCGGAGGATATCGCCGATGCAGTGCACTGGGTCGCCACCCGCCCGGCGCGGGTCAATGTGAATACCCTGCAGGTGATGCCGGTCTGTCAGGCCTTCGGCCCGCTGCGCGTGCACCGCGGCTGAGGGCGGCGCTGCCCCGCTCAGGCGGGGGCGGCTGGGACGCTCAGCCCCTGGAGCGGACAGGGCGGTCCGACCAGATCGCCCTCCCTGGATCAGGGCGCAGCTCTCGTCCAACTGCCGGGTCAGCTGATGGCGGAGGCGAGGCGGTGCGGCAGCCCGGCCAGCAGGGCGAAGCGCAGCTCATGCTCCTGTGTCAGGCATGCATGGACCCTTACCCTCCACGCCGGCCTCTCCAGCCGGGCGGCGGCCGCTGCTGCTGCTGCCGGCAAGAGGCAAGGACCTGCCCGCGCTTCCGGATCATGATCTTGCGCGAATCGTGAAGCTTTGCCGCGGTGGGGCAGCATGCCGCACCGCAGCCTCCGGTCAGAGGCTGGGAGGAGCGCCTGGAAGCGCCTGCAGCGCGCGAAGGGTGGCATCAAGGATGCGTTCGATCTCCTCCAATTCCTGCGAGCCGGCCTGCGGAGGGATTGGGCCGAGCGCCAGGCGCGCCTGCCGCTCCAGGGCCTGAGCGCCGATCGAGGCGGCCGTCCCGGCCAGCGCATGCGCGCTGCGCCGGCAGCCTTCCGCATCCGCCCGCTGGGCTGCCTGCCGCATTTCCCCGGTGAGGCGGGAGAGGTCGGCCGCGAAGGTGCGCACGACTTCGTCAAAGACGTTGGGCGGCAGCTCGGCGGCAAGTTGCAGAGCGATCTGAGGGTCGAGGACATCCACGTCGTGACGGTGGCAAACCGCTCGCGCCGGGTCAACGCGCCGGGGGCTCAGGACCATGTCACCGTGCTCACGCAGCCTGCCTTGCGCCGCGCAGCGCCAGCTGGGCGCCGAGCGCGCAGCCGGCCATGGTGGCCGCCGTACCAATGCCCGAGCCCAGTTCGACCGCACCGGCCAGCAGTGTCATCACCGCGCCGCAGGCCATCTGCGCCGCCCCCACCAGCCCCGAAGCGGTGCCGGCAAGTTGTGGCCGCACGCTCACGGCGGCGGCGACGGCGCTGGGCTGTGACAGGCCGTTGCCCAGGGCCACGATGCTCATCGGCAGGAAGAACAGCAGCAGGGAAGGCGGCAGGAGTGCCTGCACCGCCACTCCCAGCAAGGTCCCCGCCGTGCTGCCCGCGAGGCCGAGATGCAGCATCCGCGCCAGTCCCAGCCGCGCGGAGAAGCGGCCGGCCAGGAAGGAGCCGGCGGCGAAGGCGACCGAGATGGTCATGAAGGCGATGGCATAGACCCGCGCCGTATGCCCCATCCCCTCCATGATCACGCGCGGCGCACCCGACATGAAGGCGAAGAACACGCCAGAGGTGCAGGCGGTGATGGCGGCGTAGCAGCGGAAGGTCCGCACGCCCGCGAGCTGCCAATAGCCCCGCGCCATGCCGCTCAGGCCGGGCAGCGGCTGCGGCTCGGCGAGGGTCTCGGGCATGCGCAGCGCCAGCAGCGCGATGACCGCCCCGAACAGCACGCAGGCCAGCATGACGGCCCGCCAGCCGAAGGCCGCCGCCAGTTCCGCCCCGATCAGCGGCGCCAGCATCGGCGCCACCGTCATGCCCATCATCACGAAGCCGATCTTGCTGGCCGCCTGGTCGCGCGGGAAGACGTCGCGGATGATGGCGCGGGAGAGCACCATGCCGGCGCAGCCGCCAGCCGCCTGTGCCGCCCGCGCCACCACCAGCCAGCCGATGGCGGGCGCCAGCAGCGCCGCCAGCGAGCCCAGCAGATAGACCCCCATCCCCAGCAGCAGCACGGGCCGCCGGCCGAAGCGGTCGGAGAGCGGTCCATAGATCAGCTGCCCCAGCGCGATGCCGATCAGATAGACGGTCAACGTCATCTGCGCGGTGGCGTAGGGCACGCTGAAGATCACTGCCAGCAGCGGCAGGGAAGGAATGATGATCTGCATGCTGAAGGGGCCGAGGCCCATCAGCAGGGTCAGCACCCAGGTCTGCGGCACTTTCCGGGGTGGCGGCAGGGCTGCCGGCAGCAAGGACGGGTCCGGTTGTACGACGTCACGCGGGCTCATGCCGCAGCCTATGGGAATGCTCCCCAAGAGCACCAGCCGTGCCGCACCGCTATCGCGCCGGAAGGCATGCTTCCGGCGCGGGTCTGGTGCGCGCCCGTCTTGACGCTTACCAGCGCAGGCTGCGCAGCGCGGCCATCGGCCGCACCCCCTCCCGTTCCGCCTCGCGGTCCAGCAGGGCCGGGGAGGGATCAGCTCCCAGATTGTCGGCGGCCAGCCCGGTCAGCGCCCAGATGGCATCGATGCCCACCGCCGCCGCGCCGGCCAGATCGGTGTGCGGCGTGTCGCCAATGGCGACGATCCGCCCGGCCGGCATCGCCAGGGTGGCGAGCACCGTCTCGTAGACCATGGCGTCGGGCTTGCCGATCTCCATCACGTCGCCACCCAGTTCCAGGTAGCGGTCGGCGAAGGCGCCGGCGCAGATCAGCCGCTGGCCGCTGACCATCACCGCGCGGTCCGGGTTGGTGCAGACCATCGGCAGCTTCGCCGCCGCGCAGGCCGCCAGCATCGGCTGGTAGGGTTCCACGCTCTGCCGGCCATGCTCGAAGTCCGGGCCGGTGTTGAGCACGAAATCCGCCTCTTCCGGCCGCGTGGCCAGTGGCACGTCCAGTTCCTCGATCACCGAGAGGTCGCGCTCCGGCCCGATATGGAAGGCGCGGCGCCCGAGCCTGGCGAACCAGGGATGCGTCCGGTCGCGCAGCAGCGTCCAGGCGACCTCGCCGCTGGTGACGATGCGGTCGAACAGTTCCGGCTCCAGCCCCATCTCGGCCAGTGCCGCGCCGACCGTCCAGGCGCGCCGCGGTGCGTTGGAGAGCAGCACGATGCGCTTGCCACGCCGCCGCATCTCCCGCAGCGCCTCCGGCACGCCGGGATAGGGCTTCTCGCCGTCGTGCAGCACGCCCCAGATGTCGAGGACGAAGCCGTCATGGCTCTCGGCCAGCGGCGCCACGGATTCCAGGATCTTCATCGCAGGTCGGCTCCCACCGCGTCATGGACATGGGCAAATCCGTCGCGCCGGAGCAGCGCGGCCAGCTCGCGTTTCAGTTTCGGCACCAGCGCCGGCCCCGCATAGGCGAAGGCGGCGTAGAACTGCACCAGCGAGGCGCCGGCGCGGATCTTGGCATAGGCCTGCTCGGCGCTGGCGACGCCGCCGCAGCCGATCAGCACCAGCCGCCCCGCCGCCAGCCCATAGACCCGCCGCAGCAGCGCGGTCGAGGGCGCGAAGAGCGGCTGCCCGGAAAGCCCGCCCGTCTCGCCCTTGTGGGCGCTGCGCAGGCTGGCGGGGCGGGCGATGGTGGTGTTGCTGACGATCAGCCCCGCAACCCCATGCGCCACGCAGGTCTCGACCAGCGCCGGCACCGCCTCCTCCGCGAGGTCGGGCGCGATCTTCACCAGCACCGGCGGCTGGCGCGGCGCCCCGGCCCGGGCCTCGGCGACGGCGGCGAGAATGGCGGCCAGCTTCGCCTCGCCCTGCAGGTCCCGCAGCCCCGGCGTGTTGGGCGAGGAGACGTTGATCGTGACATAGTCCGCCTGCGGCGCCACGGCGCGGTAGAGCGAGGGGTAGTCGTGCTCGGGGGCGGCACCTTCCTTGTTGATGCCGATATTCGCCCCGAGCACCGCCGGAAGCGGCCGCCGCAGCGCCGCGAGGCGCGCCATGAAGGCCTGCACCCCCTCGTTGTTCATGCCCATGCGGTTGATCACCGCTGCGTCCTCCGGCAGCCGGAACAGCCGGGGCCGGGGGTTGCCCGACTGCGGCCGCGGCGTGGTGGTGCCGGGCTCGACGAAGCCAAAGCCCAGCCGCATCAGCGGCGCCACCGCCACGGCGTCCTTGTCGAAGCCCGCCGCCAGCCCGATCGGGTTGCGGAAGTCGAGGCCGAGGGCGCGCGTCGCCAGCACCGGGTCGTCCGGCGTGCTGTCGGCGCCGGCCAGGCCGAGCGCCAGCGCCTTCAGGGCCAGGCGGTGCGCGCGTTCGGGGTCCATGCCGCGCATCAGCGGCATCAGGGCGGAGGCGAGGGCAGGGGTCATGTCAGGCCCGCTTGTGCCTCGCCGCGCCGCACATGGAAAGCCGCGAATTGACGCCGCGGCCTGCGCACCGCAGAAGCCCAGCCTCAATCCTGGGGGGGAGGAGGCGCGGCCTTGCGGGGTTCCGTGCTGATGCTGGCCGCGCTCGGCCTGTTCGCCGCGCTGGATGCCAACAGCAAGCTGCTGTCCGGCAGCTATCCGGTGGCGCAGGTGGTGCTGATCTGGCATGTCGTGATGCTGGCGCTGCTGGCGGCCGCGCGGCTCGCCCGCCCCGGCCTTGGCAGCGAGCTCGGCACCCGCCATCCCGGCCTGCACCTGCTGCGCGCGGCCGCGATGCTGGGCTCTGCCTTCGGCTTCTTCCAGGCGCTGCGCGAGATCCCGCTGGTCGAGGCCTATCTCGTCTACTTCACCGCGCCCTTCATCACCCTCGCCCTCGCCGCGACGGTGCTGGGCGAGCGGATGCCGCGCGCTGCCTGGCTGTGGAGCGGGGTTGGCTTCCTCGGCGTTCTGGTGGCGATGGCGCCCGGCCTGCGCGCCGGCGGCAGCCTGCTGGCCTATGGCTATTCCCTGCTCGGCGCGGTGAGCTACGCGCTGGTGCTCACCATCAACCGCGGCCTGCGGAACGAGCCCGGCGTCGCCCGGCTGATCCTGTGGTCGGCGCTGCCGGGCGGGCTGGTGCTGCTGCCCTTCACGCTGGGGCACTGGGTGCCGCCCGCGCCGGCGGACTGGTTCTCTCTCGCGCTGAACGGGGTGATCGCCGGGGCAGGGACCATCTGCCTCGCCCTGGCCTTCCGCCATGCCAGCGCGGCGCAGCTCGCGCCGCTGGAGTTCTCGGCGCTGCTCTGGGCGGTGCTGGCGGATGCCACCCTCTGGGGTGTGCTGCCTTCTCTCGCCACGCTGGCCGGCGCGGCGATCGTGGTGCTGGCCTGCGTCATGAGCCAGCGCGCACAACGCGCGGCAGGCTGAGGGAAAAAGATCGGGGGAAGGAATTCCCCCGAACCCCCATCTTCTTTTTGTCTGTTTCAGGCGGCGCGAGCCGCCAGCGCGGGCAACTCGAAGAAAAAAGAAGGGGGGCGGGGGAATTCATTCCCCCGGTCTTGCCGGCCTCACCGCCGCCGCGGCCCTGCCTCGTTCAGCGCCAGGTTCTGCTGCGCCAGGTCCGCCGCGGCGCTGTCCGGCGCCAGGCGGATGGTTTCCTGCCAGTCCGCCCGCGCCCCCGCCGCGTCGCCCTTCAGTTGCCGCAGGATGCCGCGCTCCAGCAGCGCCTCGGCATGGTTCGGGTCCAGCGTAAGCGCATGCTCGACATCCCGCATCGCCTCGTCCGTGCGGTCCAGGTGGCGCAGCGCGGCAGCGCGGAACACCCAGCTGTCAGGTCGGCTGCCGTCCTCGGCGACGGCGTGGTCGAGATCTTGCAGCGCCTCGGAATAGCGGCCGAGGCTGGCGGCGGCCACGGCACGGTCCACCAGCAGCGAGGGATCGTCCGGCCGCAGGGTCAGGGCCAGGGTGCTCGCCCCATAGGCGCGCTGGGGCGCGCCGACCATCATCCAGGCCTGCGAGGCCTGGGCGAAGACCGAAGCACGCGCTGCCGCGCTGGCACCCGAACCGGCGGCCAGCCGCTCCAGGCGCCCTGCTGCGCTCTCCAGGTCGCCGGCGGCCAGCAGGCCGAGCGCCAGGCAGTGCCGCGCCCCGTCACCGCCGCCGCGTTCCTCCCAGGCCCCGGCACGAGTGATGGCCGCCTCCGGGTCGGTGCGCAGCAGGGCGAGGCAGGCGTCGTATTCCGGGCCTTCGGCGAGGCGTGGCGGCTCGGGCGGCAGGGGCAGCGCCTCGGCGCCGGGGATGGGTGGCGCGGCGCGCCTTTCCGGCTCCGCGGCTTCCAGGGGGGTAGGGTCGTGCAGCAGGAAGCTGGCACCCGCCAGCATCGCCATCGACACGCCGGCGAACGCGCCCAGCAGCGCGGTGCGGAGGGGGGCTCGCATGGCCGGCACTCTAGCGCCGCCCCGGAGACTGCGCCACATGCCGGAAATGACACAGCCAATCTTGAAGTCCATGGTCGTGCTGGGGCTGGGCTATGCGGGGCAGGCGGTGGCGCGCGCCGCGCTGGCCGCCGGCTTCCCAGTGGCCGCCACCCGCCGTGCGCCCCGGCCAGGCGAGGCGCCCGCGGGCATCACGCTGTTGCCCTTCGCCGAGGCGGGGCCGGCTATCGCCGCCGCCACGCATCTGGTCATCACCGCCGGACCGGACGCGGCAGGGGAGGACCCGGTGCTCGCCACCCATCGCGAGGCCCTGCGCGCCGCCACCGGGCTGCGCTGGGCCGGCTATCTCTCCACCACCGGCGTCTATGGCGACCGCGGCGGCGGCTGGGTGGACGAGGCCACGCCCCCCGCGCCGCTGCAGGAGCGCACGCGGCGCCGCCTCCGCGCCGAGCAGGGCTGGGCCGCCGCGCTGGCCGGCACCGGCGCGGCGCTGGACCTGTTCCGCACCGCCGGCATCTACGGCCCCGGCCGCAGCGTGCTGGACGACCTGCGCTCCGGCCAGGCGCGGCGGGTGGACAAGCCCGGCCACCTCTTCTCCCGCATCCATCGCGACGACATCGCCGCCGCCGTGATCGCCGCCGCGCTGAACCCGCCCCCGCCCGGCGGGCCGCCCCGCGTGCTGCACTTGGCTGACGACGAGCCTTCCCCCAGTGCCATCGTGACCGAGGAGGCTGCCCGCCTGCTCCGGATCGCCCCGCCGCCGCTGGTGCCCTTCGCCGAGGCGCATGCCGCCATGTCCCCCATGGCGCGTTCCTTCTGGGCGGAGAACCGGCGGGTGGCCAATGCCGCGACCAAGGCGGCGCTCAGCCTTGCCTGGCGCTACCCGAGCTACCGGGAGGGGCTGCGCGGCATCCTGGCGGAAGAAGCATGCCAGCACGGCACCGATCCTGCGTGAAAACACGGCCCGACTGATCTATGCATCCGCGCATGGACACACGGCAGACGCTGCGGGCGCACTGCACGCAGCACCTCGAGACCATGCGGGCCGAAGGCCGCTATCGCGAGTTCGCCCGGCTGGAGAAGATCTCCGGCCGCTTCCCGATCTATCGCTGGCATCAGCCCGGCGCCGGCCCGGGAACGGCGCGCGAGATCACCGTGTGGTCGTCCAACGACTATCTCGGCATGGGCACCCACCCCACCGTGCAGCAGGCGGCGATCGACGCCATCACCGCCCATGGCGCCGGCGCCGGTGGCACGCGCAACATCTCCGGCACCTCGCCCTTGCACGCCACGCTGGAGGCCGAGCTGGCCGGCTGGCACGGCAAGCCCGCCGCCCTGCTCTTCGGCAGCGGCTACATGGCCAACCAGGCTGCGCTTCTGGCCCTCCTGGCCGCCCTGCCGGGGATGCAGGTCTTCTCCGACGCGATGAACCATGCCTCGATGATCGACGGCATGCGCCGCAGCCCTGCCAGGCGCCACATCTGGCGCCACAACGACCTCGGCCATCTGGAGGAACTGCTGCGCGCCGCCGATCCCGAGACGCCGAAGATGATCGCCTTCGAGAGCGTCTACTCGATGGAGGGCGACATCGCCCCGCTGCACGCGATCTGCGACCTCGCCGGGCGCTACAACGCCATCACCTACTGCGACGAGGTGCATGCCGTCGGCCTCTACGGCCCGAGCGGCGCCGGCATCGCCGAGCGGGACGGCGCGGCGGCGCGGATCGACGTCATCGAAGGCACGCTGGCCAAGGGCGTCGGCGTGGTGGGCGGCTATGTCGCCGCCGAGACCGACCTGGTGGACTACATCCGCTCCACCGCCGGTGGGCTGATCTTCACCACCGCCCTGCCGCCGCCCAACGTGGCCGCCGCGCTGGCCAGCATCCGCCACATTCGCACCGACGACGCCCTGCGCGGCCGGATGATGCAGCGCGCCGCCGCCCTCAAGGCGGCGCTGGACGCCGCCGGCCTGCCGCGCCTGCCCAGCCAGAGCCATATCGTGCCCATCCCGGTGCCGGGCGCCGATCGCTGCCGCGCCGTGGCCCGCCGCCTGCTGGAGGAGTTCGGCCTCTACGTCACCGCCATCAACTACCCGACCGTTCCGCGTGGCACTGAGCGCCTGCGGCTCTGCGCCACGCCTTTCCATGATGACGCCATGATCGCGGAGCTGGTGCGGGCGTTGGGGGCGGTGCTGCAGGTGGCTGAGGCGGCGTAAGGCCGGGGGGAATGAATTCCCCCCAGACCCCCCATCTTTTTTCTTCGAATTCCCCGCGCTGGCCGAAAGGGCAGAGCCGAACTGGCAAAAAGAAGATGGGGGTCCGGGGGAATTCTTTCCCCCGGCCTTTTTTCTACCCGCCGTACCCTGCCAGCCGCGGCAGCCAGAGCGCGATGCCGGGAAAGGCGATCAGCAGCGCGATGCCCACGGCCAGCATCAGCATGTAGGGGATGATGGAGCGGTTCACCTCGGCCAGCGGCGCCCCGGTGATCGCCTTGATGACCACGAGGTTCATCGCCACCGGCGGCGAAATGAGCGCCATTTCCAGGCTGATGGTCAGCAGCACGCCGTACCAGACCTTGTCGATGCCGAGCTGCCCGAGCACCGGCAGCACCGCTGGCATGGTCAGCAGGATGATGCTGAAGCTCTCCAGCACCAGCCCGAGCAGGAAGAGCAGCACCATCATGGCGAGCAGGAAGCCGGTGCGCGAGAGGCCCCAGGCCAGCACGAGGTCGGTCAGTTCCTGCGGCACCCGCAGCTTGGTCAGCATGTAGCCGTAGATGGCGGCCCCGGCGATGATCATCAGCAGCATGGCGCTGGTGCGGGTCGCCTCCTGCACGCCGTCCAGCAGGTCGCGCCAGGTCATGCTGCGATAGATCAGCGCGGCGATCAGCAGGGCGTAGAGCGTGCCGGTGCCGGCCGCCTCGGTGGCGGTGAAGACGCCCATGTAGATGCCGCCGAGCACGAAGACGGGCAGCGAGAGGCTCCAGCCGGCGCGCTTCAGCGCCTGCGCCGCGTTCTCCGGTGGCGGGTCGTCGGCGGGGGCGACGGCGCGGCCCTCGGTGAGGAAGCAGTAGGCGGCGAACATGGCGGCGATCAGCAGGCCCGGCAGCAGCCCGGCCAGGAACAGCGCGCCGACGCTGGTTTCCGTGACATAGGCGTAGAGCACCATGGGCGCCGAGGGCGGGATCAGGATGCCGAGCGTGCCGCCGCCCGCCACCACGCCGAAGGCGCCGCGCCGGCTCATGCCGTAACGCAGCATCTGCGGGATGGCGATCTTGCCCACGGTCAGCGCGGTGGCGACCGAGGAGCCGGAAATGGCGGCGAAGATCGTGCAGGCGGCGACCGTGGCGATGCCGACGCCGCCGCGCACCCGCCGCAGCATGGCGAAGGCGGCACCATAGAGGTCATCCACCACCCGGCCGCGCACCATCACATGCGCCATCAGCATGAAGAGCGGGATGGCCACCAGCAGATAGCCGTCGAGCTGCCCGATCACCAGTTCGCCGAGCGCGGGGAGGCCGCCCTCCACCCAGAGCAGCACGCCAAGCGGCAGCAGGAACAGCGCCACGAACATCGGCAGGCCGAGATAGAGCAGCACCAGCAGCGCCGCGAGCAGTGCGAAGAAGGTCATGGTCGGTCCGGGCGGCTTATCGGGGGGGGCGGGCTCACTCGCCGCGCGCGAGGGTGTCGCGCGGCAGCTCCTGGGCGCCCTGATCGGCGTAGTCCGGCTCCTGCCCGAGCAGCAGCACGATGGATTGCGTCAGCGAGACCACCAGCAGCACCGTCGCGCCGATCGGCAGCAGCGCCTGGATCCACCAGACCGGCACGCCCTCGATCTCGGTCATCACGCCGATCATGCGGCTGAAGGCCACCGTCTCCAGCCCCGATTGCAGCAGGATGCCGGCCACCAGCGCGACGGAGAGGGTGCCCAGCAGCCGCGCCCCGCGCGAGGCGCGGCCGCGCAGGCGGCCGGTCAGCACGTCCACGCCAATATGCTCGAAGCGCCGCTGCGCCTCGGGCGCCGCCAGCAGCACCAGGGCGACGACCAGCCAGCCGGCGGTCTTGTCGATCCAGGGCTGCGGCAGGCCGGCCAGGTAGCGCGCCCCCACCGAGATCGCCACCAGCACCAGGCACAGTACCGTGGCCAGCGCGCCAAAGGCGGCCGCGAGCCCGGAGACCCCCTTCGCCAGGCCGGAGAGAAGGCGCGCCACCCTCCTCACAGCGCGCGCATCAGTTCAAGCGCGCGCGGCCCACCCTCCGGAGCGAGGCGCAGGAAGGCGTCCACCACCGGCTTCTGCATGGCGGCGCTCCAGGCGGCGCTTTCCTCGGCGGTCTGGTCGTGCACGGTCATGCCGCGCTTCTGCAACTCGGCCTGGGCGTCCGCCGCGATCTTCTCGGTGAGCGGGATCTGGTCCTGTTCCGCCTGCTGCGCGGACCTGGCGATGATCGCCTGCTGCTCCGGCTTCAGGCCCGACCACCAGCGCGGGTTCACATAGACATGGGTGAACACGCAGAACCACGGCGCCACCGTGCCGTATTTCTGGAACTCGTAGAAGCGGCGGGAGACGGCCGCGGAGACGTCGGTCAGACCGGCATCCAGCACGCCGGACTGCAGCGCCTGCGGCACCTCGGGGCCTGGCATGGAGGAGGGCGCGGCGCCGACGGCGGTCAGCGCATGGTCGGTCAGCGCGTTCAGGCCGCGGATCTTCAGGCCCTTGAAGTCCTCGGTCTTGATGATCGGCTTCTGGTTGCTGGTGAAGATCGCCTTCCGGGTGGTGTAGAGCCACATCAGGTTGCGGACGGCGCGCTTCTGCAGCAGCCCCTCCAGATAGGTCGCGGCCGCCGAGCCCGGGAACTTCTTGATCCGCTCCAGGTCGGAGAAGAGGTAGGGCAGGGTGAGCACGTTCATTTCCGGCAGGGTGTTGCCCCACTGGAAGTTCACCGCCGCCGCCGCCTCGAAGGCGCCGCGCGCCACGGCTGGGAAGTTCTCGCCGGCGCGGGCGAGCTGCTCGGCCGGAAAGACCTGCACCTCGATCTCGCCCTTGCTCTCCGCCTTCACCCGCTCGGCGAAGGCCTGCAGGATGACGGCATGCTGATGGCTCGGCGGGAACTGGTGCGAGAGCCGCATGGTGACGGCGGGGCTGGCCGCCGCCTGGGCACGGGCCAGGCGCGGCAGGGCGGGGGCGGCGAGGCCGGCGGCGGAGGCCAGCAGCAGGCGGCGGCGATGCATGGTGGGCGATTTCCCCGAATGCTCTTGTCGCCGCTGTCCTTGCAGCGCCCGGGAAAGGCGGTCAACCTTTCCGGCAAGCTTCTGGCGCTCTTCCGATATGTTTATTTCAAACATCTCCCGCCCTGCGCAATTTGGCCTCAGGGTGGGCGGCGCCGATGACGCGGCCGGCGCCAAACGCAAAAAGCCCGCGCGGAGGCGGGCATCGGAAAGCCTGAAAGGGGGAGGTGGATGGTGGGCGCGACAGGGATTGAACCTGTGACCTTCCCCGTGTCAGGGGGACGCTCTCCCGCTGAGCTACGCGCCCATCCGGTCGGGCCGGCTCTCTATCCTGCCTGCGGGGCAAGGGCAAGAGCAGATCGGCGCCCGGACGAAAAAGCTTTGTCACGGCCCGAGTCGTGACATCAGGACGACACTGTGGCTTCATCTCTGTGGATCATGGATCTTCCGATGCCGCGCCTCGCCGGGCATGACACGCCTGGCCCTTTCCAGTTGACGCACCCTGCCGTGCAGCGGGCGCCGCTGGTCTTCGCCTCGCCGCATTCCGGCCGGCAATACCCCGAGGCGTTCCTGGCGGCCTCGCGCCTGGACGCGCATGCGGTGCGCCGCTCGGAGGACTCCTTCGTGGACGAACTGTTCGCCGCCGCGCCGGCGCTTGGCGCGCCGCTGCTGGCCGCCAATTTCCCGCGCGCCTTCTGCGACGCCAACCGGGAGCCCTGGGAACTGGACCCGGCGATGTTCGAGGAACCGCTGCCGGCCTGGGTGAACAGCGCCAGCCCGCGGGTGGGCGCCGGGCTCGGCACCATCGCGCGGGTGGTGGCCAGCGGTGAGCCGATCTACCGCCGCCGCCTGCCCTTTCGCGAGGCGGAGGAGCGGGTGCAGCGCTGCTGGCAGCCCTACCACGCCGCTCTGGCCGGGCTGATCGCCGAAACCAAGCAGCGCTTCGGCTGCTGCCTGCTGCTGGACTGCCATTCCATGCCGGCGCATCCGGCCCAGCCGCAGAACGCGCCCGACATGGTGCTGGGCGACGCGCATGGCACGGCCTGCGCGCCCCGCGCGGTGCGGCGGGTGGAGGAGCAGCTCTGGGCCATGGGCTACCGGGTCCGTCGCAACGACCCTTATGCCGGCGGCTACGTGACCCGCCATTATGGCCGCCCGCGCGAGGCGGTGCATGTGCTGCAGATCGAGACGGCCCGCGCGCTCTACATGGACGAGGGCCGGATCGAGCGGCTGCCGGGCATGGCCAAGCTGCAGCGCGACTTCGCCGCCCTGATCGCCGGCCTGATGGAGATGGACTGGGACTTCCTGCGGGGCTGATCGGCGAAGGAAGGCGGTGCAGCCCGGGCGGCGCGCAAAAAAAAAGGCGGTGCCAGAAGCACCGCCGAGTTTAGGGAGGAAACGTCCAAGAAAGACAGTCACGCAGCGTACTGCGTGGCTGCGAGAGGGAAGATATGCGGGCGGTCGTTCGTATGCAAGTGGTTTTTCGCGGTGCAGCACGGATCCTGCCTGCAGCTGGAGCATGTCCGTATGCAGAAAATGCATAACGAATGGGCTCCCTTCCCTCGATCAACAAAAAACCCCGCACGGGGCGGGGTTTCTGCCTGGAAGCTGGGCAAAATCGAGGCGGTGCAGACAGCCTCCCCGTTGGGAAAGCGGCCGCGCCTGCCCGATCTCAGGCGGCGAGGGCGTCCTCAGCGTCCAGCACGCCGGCCACGGCATGCACGACAGAGGCGATTCGCACTGCTGTCTGCACCTGCTCACTGGTCAGGCCGCCATGCTTCACAACCTTTTCATGGCTCTCCATGCACATGCCACAACCGTTGATGGCGGAAACGGCGAGAGACCACAACTCGAAATCCGCTTTCTCCACGCCCGGCTTGGCCATGACGTTCATGCGCAGCTTGGCCGGCATGTTGCCGTAGTCGCCACCCACCAGATGGGTGAAGCGGTAGTAGACGTTGTTCATGCCCATGATGGCCGCGGCGGCCTTGGCGGCCGTCAGCGCCTCCGGGGAGAGCTTCGGGCCGAACTCGGCCACCAGCGCCTTGGTCACCTCGGCATTGCGGCTGGCGATCGCGCTGGCGATGAAGGTGCCGGCGAGCTGCTGCTGATTGAGCACCGGCTCGGTCGCCAGACTGCCAAGGTTCAGCTTCAGGTCACGGGCATAGTCGGGCAGGCGGGCGCGCAAGGCTTCGAGCGACATGCGAAGGGATCCTCCGGTCTTCTCTGGGGTGGTCGGTCAGGGGGGGCGATGGGCGGAGCCGGTCCTGTGGCCGGACCGGTTCGGCGCAGTGCCGCCGGGGGAAGGGCGTGCGGCCGGCGGGGGTTCGCCCCGCCGGCGCGTCGCCGTCAGGCGGCCTGGAACAGCTCTTCCGGCTTCAGGGTGTCGGTGCCCTTGTTCCAGTTGCAGGGGCACAGCTCATCCGTCTGCAGCGCATCGAGCACGCGCAGCACTTCCTGCGGATTGCGGCCGACGTTCAGGCCGTTCACCGAGGCCCACTGGATGGTGCCCTCGGGGTCCACGATGAAGGTGGCGCGGAGCGCGACGCCCTCGGCCTTGTCGAGAATGCCGAGCGCGGTGGACAGCTCACGCTTGGTGTCCGCCAGCATCGGGATCGGCAGGTCGTGGATGTCCTTGTTGTGGACGCGCCAGTTCAGGTGCACGAACTCGCTGTCGGTCGAGGCGCCGTAGAGCACCGCGTCGCGATCCTCGAACTCGCCGGCCAGCTTGCCGAAGGCGGCGATCTCGGTCGGGCAGATGAAGGTGAAGTCCTTCGGCCAGAAGAACACGACCTTCCACTTGCCGGCATCGGACTCGTTGGTGATCTGGGTGAAGGACTTGCCCGGGCCCTCCAGGCCCTCCGCACCGCCCTTCACAGCGGCCAGATTGAACGCCGGGAACTTGTCGCCAACAGTCAGCATGTCTGTTCAGCCCTTTCTGCGTGTTCTCTCATCCGGGTCGGGATCGCCCCGTCCGGCGGCGGCCTTGGTTATGGATGCTGCGCCGCACACATGCCAATGAATAGTTTTCGATGAAACGATCGTCCGAATCGATGGCCCTTCTCCCCAGTCCGCAGCAACTCCGTTACCTCGTCGCCCTGGCCGATCTCGGCCATTTCGGCCGTGCCGCCGCCGCTTGCGCGGTGACGCAGTCCACCCTCTCGGCGGGCATCATCGCGCTTGAGCGCCAGCTCGACAGCACCATCCTGGAGCGTGGCCCCGGCAAGCGCCCGGTCTTCACGCCGCTGGGGCTGGAGCTGGTCGGCCGGGCGCGCCACGCCCTGGCAGCCCTGGCAGCGGTTTCCGAGACAGCGGCGGCGGCGCGCGACCCGCTGGCCGGTCCGCTGCGGCTCGGCGTCATCCCGACCATCGGTCCCTTCCTGCTGCCGCGGCTGATGCCGGCGCTGCGCCGCGCCTTTCCGCGACTGCAGCTCTGGCTGCGCGAGGACCTGACCAACCGGCTGGCCGACGACCTCGCGGCCGGCCGTCTCGACCTGCTGCTGCTGGCGCTCCCGGCTCCCTTGCCCGAGGCTGAGACCCTCTGCGTGGCGCATGACCGTTTCATTGCCGCCCTGCCGGAGGGGCACCGCCTCGCCGCTGCGCCGAGTCTTCCCCTCTCGGCACTGGGAAGCGAGCGGATGCTGCTGCTGGAGGACGGCCATTGCCTGCGGGATCAGGCGCTGACCGCCTGTGGCCTGCCCGGCGTGGGGGATACCTTCGCCGCCACCAGCCTGCACACCTTGGTGCAGATGGTGGCCGGCGGCCTGGGCGTGACGCTGCTGCCGCAACTGGCGGTTGAGGGCGGCGTGCTCGCGGGCGCCGCCGTCGTTCTGAAGCCGCTCAGCACGCCGCAGGGGCGGGAGATTGGCCTGGCCTGGCGGGCGCGCTCGCCCCGCGCGGCGGAGTTCCGCGATATGGCGCCCACGATCGCCCAGGCCATTGCCCCCTCGGCTGCCCCGCAGACAAATTGACGTGCGCTGTTAGCAAAAATGAAACACGCCCGCCTCCCCTTGTGTTTTTCTACCTGCAAACGGCGGGAGGGCGGAAACCATGTCCGGTGCGGGGGAGGGCGATCGCCTGGCTCGCGCTCTACTGCGCGGCGCCTTGCGGCGGCGCGCGCAGCAGCGGCAGGGCATGGGCGTTCCTTATGGATGGCGCGCGGAGTTGTTCCGCGTGCTGCAGGGCGCGGCAGTGCGGACGCGCCACGGCTCGCCTCTGGCGGGCCTCCCCGCAGGCACGGAATGGTTGACAGCCCGGCCCCCGGCCCCTAAACGCGGGCGCTCGAAGAGGGTGACCCATGAAGATCCGCAACAGCCTGAAGAGCGCCAAGATGCGCGACAAGAACTGCGTGCTGGTCCGTCGCCGCGGCCGCATGTATGTTCTGAACAAGAAGAACCCCCGCCTGAAGGCCCGCCA
This sequence comes from Roseomonas sp. E05, assembly GCF_030063475.1. Taxonomy (GTDB): domain Bacteria; phylum Pseudomonadota; class Alphaproteobacteria; order Acetobacterales; family Acetobacteraceae; genus Pseudoroseomonas. The sequence continues at coordinate 230,081 of NZ_JASIRT010000001.1, read as the reverse complement.
GGGCTGACAGCCGTGGCCGCCGTCGTGGTGGCCGCGCCTGGGTACTTCGGTTGAAAACGGCGCCGCGGGTCTCCCGCGGCGCCGTTTTCGTCTGTGCGGTGCTTCGTCTGGCCGCTTGCCCGCACTCCGCCGCCGCCCCATCCTCCGCCGCAAGAACCGGCGTGAGGAAAGCGGACCATGATCGACCTGCCGAAGCCAAACCCGGCCGTGCTCGCCCGGCGCGGCGAGATCCTGGCCGCGCTGCATGCGCTGGTGCCCGATGGCCCCTTCGGCCAGGGCGTCATTGGCGACCCGCACCGCCTGCGCGCCTATGAGACGGATGGGCTTTCCGCCTACCGCCAGCCGCCGCTCGCCGTGGTGCTGCCCGCCACCACGGAGGAAGTGGCCGCCGTGCTGCGCTACTGCCACCAGAACGGCATCCGCGTGATCCCACGCGGGGCCGGCACCAGCCTCTCCGGCGGCGCCCTGCCGCTGGCCGACGCCGTGGTGGTCGGCATGATGCGGATGAACCGCATCCTGGAGGTGAACACCGCCGACCGCTACGCCGTGGTGGAGGCCGGCGTCACCAATATCGGCATCACCCAGGCGGTCAGCGCCGAGGGCTTCTTCTACGCGCCCGACCCCTCCAGCCAGCTCGCCTGCATGATCGGCGGCAACGTCATGATGAATTCGGGCGGCGCGCATTGCCTGAAATACGGCGTCACCGCCGGCAACCTGCTGGGCGTGAAGTTCGTCACCATCGAGGGTGAGGTGGTCGAGATCGGCGGCCAGTACCTGGACGCGGCCGGCTATGACTGGCTCGGCCTGATCACCGGCAGCGAGGGCCAGCTCGGCATGGTGACGGAGGTGACCGTCCGCATCCTGCGCGCCGCCGAGGGGGCGCGCGCCATGCTGGCCGCCTTCCGCGCCAACGAGGTGGCGGGACAGGCGGTGGACGCCATCATCGCCAGCGGCATCATTCCCGTCGCCCTGGAGTTCATGGACCGCCCGGCCATCCATGCCTGCGAGGCCTTCGCCCAGGCGGGCTACCCGCTCGATGCCGAGGCCATGCTGATCATCGAGGTCGAGGGCAGCACCGAGGAGCAGGACACCCTGCTCGCCCGGCTGAAGGAGATCTGCGCCCGCTTCGACCCGATCTCGCTGCGCGTCGCCGAGACGCCGGAGGAGAGCCTGGCCATCTGGAAGGGCCGGAAGGGCGCCTTCGGCGCGGTCGGCCGTATCTCGCCCGACTATCTCTGCATGGACGGCACCATCCCGACCGGCGAACTGCCGCATGTGCTGCGCCGCATCGGCGAGATGAGCGACAGCTACGGCCTGCTGGTCGCCAACATCTTCCATGCCGGCGACGGCAACCTGCACCCGCTGATCATGTTCGACGCCAACGACCCCGAGAGCTTCCGCAAGGCCGAGACCTTCGGCGCCGACATCCTGAAGCTCTGCGTCGAGGTCGGCGGCTGCCTGACCGGCGAGCACGGCGTCGGCGTCGAGAAGCGCGACCTGATGCCGGTGCAGTTCACCGCGGCCGAGCTGGCGCAGCAGCGCCGCATCAAGTCGGCCTTCGATCCGCAATGGCTGCTGAACCCGGCCAAGGTCTTCCCGCTGGAGGGCAACCCGGCCCTGGCGCCCGCCGCATGAGTGTCGCGACCGAAGCCCTGGCCCCGGCGGACGAGGCCGGCATCGTCGAGGCGGTGCGGGAGGCGGCGGCGAGCCGCACCCCGCTGGCGATCGAGGGCCATGGCAGCAAGCGCGGCATGCTCCGCCCGGTGCAGGCCGGGCGCACCCTTTCCACGGCGGGCCTGACGGGCATCACGCTCCATAAGCCCGCCGAGCTGGTGCTGTCCGCCCGCGCCGGCACGCCGGTGGCCGAGATCGAGGCGGCGCTGGCGCGGCACAACCAGATGCTGGCCGCCGAGCCGCCGGATTTTTCCGTGCTGTCCGGCCATGACCGCCCCGCGACGCTCGGAGGCATGGTGGCCGCCAGCCTGTCCGGCCCGCGCCGCATCGCCGCCAGCGGGGCGCTGCGCGACCAGGTGCTCGGCCTGCGCGCCGTCACCGGCCGTGCTGAGGTGATCCGCTCGGGGGGCCGTGTCCACAAGAACGTCACCGGGCTGGACCTGTGCAAGCTGCTGGCCGGCAGTCACGGCACGCTGGGCGTCCTGACCGAGATCACCCTGAAGCTGGCGCCGCGCCCCGAGGCGGGTCTGACGCTCGCGGTCGGCGTGGCCGACCTTGCCGCCGGGGTGGCGGCGCTCTCCACGGGCCTGGGCAGCCCTTTTGGCGTCACCGGCGCCGCGCTGCTGCCGCGCGGCATGGCGGAACTCGGCCTGAGCGGCCCCACCGCCCTGCTGCGGCTGGAGGACATGGCGCAATTCCTGCCGCACCGCGCCGGCCGGCTACGGCAGGACCTCGCCGGCTTCGGCGCGGTCACGCTGGTGGAGGGCGAGGCCAGCCAGGCGCTGTGGCGGGCCGTCCGCGACGCCCGCCCGCTGCAGGCGGCGCCGGAGGATGCGGTATGGCGCCTTTCGGTGAAGCCCAGCGCCGGCCCGGCGGTGGCGCGGCGGCTGGAGGAGGCTTTCGGCGCCCGGATGCTGCTGGACTGGGGCGGTGGCCTGGTCTGGGCCGCCGGCCCGGCCACCGATGCCGCACATGCGGCGGTGATGGCGGCCGCGCAGGCGGCGGGCGGCACCTTCCTGCTGTTCCGCGCCCCTGATTCGCTGCGCAGCGCCGTTCCCGTCCTGCCGGAGGAGCCGCCGGCGCTGGCCGGCATCGCCGCTCGCGTGAAGGCGGCGATGGACCCTGAGGGCCTTCTCAACCCCGGCCGCCTGCGCGGCTGAGGCGCGGCGCGGGGTCCGGGGTGGCACGGTCACCCCGGCGGAGGGCGCGCGGAAGAGGCGGCGCCTCCCCCGATCCAGGCCGCCTCATGGCTGCCCAGCGGCATGGCCGGTGCCTCCCACCGGGCGGGCGTGGCACTCATCCGCGCGGCATGACGGATGGCCCTGAGCCGTCCGAAACCGCTTTCGCTCTCCTCCAGCAGATCGGCGACTTCCGCCTGCCCCGGATCGGGCGCGGCGAAGCCGTCGGCCACCCGCCCCAGCCCACGCAGCCACTGCCCCGTGGCGGCGAGGGAGACGCGGACCCGCCAGGAGCCGCCTTCCTCGGCGCGCCGCAGCAGGGCCGCCATGGCCCCGAGGGCCAGGAGATAGCCCGAGGCGTGGTCCAGCGCCTGACAGGGCAGGGGGCGGGGCTGCCCTGGCGTGCCGGCGGCCTCGGCCTCTGCGTGGTTGAAGCCGGTGGCCGTCTGCACCAGCGAGTCGAAGCCGCGCCGCCCTGCCCAGGGCCCCCGATGCCCATAGGCGGAAAGCGAGACGCAGATCAGGCCGGGCCGCAGCGCCGCCATCGCCGCCTCGCCGAAGCCGCGCCCCGCCAGCGCACCGGGCCGGTAGGACTGCAGGAAGATGTCCGCTCCCTGCAGCAGCTCCCGCAGCCGCGCGGCCCCGTTTTCCTGCCGCAGGTCCAGCCGGGCGGTGCGCTTGCCGCGTCCGGTGTCCATGTCGAGACCCGGGATGGAGGGCAGATGGGCGGCGCTGACATGCAGCACCTCCGCGCCATGCGCGGCGAGGCAGCGCCCCGCGACCGGCCCGGCGACGATGCGCGTCATCTCCAGCACCCGCAGCCCGGCGAGTGGCCGCGCGCCGAACGGGGGCAAAGGCGTGGGCGGCGCGTCGCCCATGCGCTCGATGACGAGGGGCGGCTGACCGGCGAGGGCGCGGCCCTGCGGATGCGCCTCCCAGCCGGCGAAGTCGCGCAGCATCGCGACGCAGAGTCCGGCCTCGGCGGCGGCCTCCTCGAAGGCGGCGGCGGACCAGCCCCGCAGTGCGGCGGCGACGGCCTCGCGCTCCGGCGGCAGGCCGCCCAGCAGGGCCAGGATACCGTCCCGGTGATGCGGGAAGTTGGTGTGCAGCCGCACCGCCCCGCCCTCACCGCAGCGATAGAGGCCCGCCAGCGCATCCCAGGGATCCGGCGGTGGGGCATCATCCAGCCGCAGGTGGCGCTCGCTGCGGAATTCGGCCAGGGCATGGCGTAGCGGAACTTCCACATGCTGGGCCGGACCACCACGGCGGCGATGGATCTCGGCGGCGGCCAGGGCGGCGGCGGCGATGCTGGCCTGCGCCGCGGCGCCGACGCGGAAGGAGGAGGGCAGGCCGGGCTCGTCCCCCGGCAGCGCCACGGCCTCCGTGCATGCGGCGGGCAGGGAGGCGCTTTCGAGCAGGCCGCGCAGGGTGGCGAGGGCGGGGCGGTTCAGGGCGGTGGCTCCGTCATGGTGCGGGCGCCACAGCTTTTCACTGCCCCGGCCGCCCGGCAAGCGGATCTCAGCGGCGCTCGGGCCCGCCAGGCCGACGGCGCGGCGGCTCGGCGACCAGGGAGGGCGCGGCATGGCCCACCCGCAGCAATGCTGCCCGCCGCGCCGTCTCCTGGGGGCCGCCAGGGGCAGGGCTCAGGCGCTCCGCTGCGGAGGCGGGCGCCGGGGGATGCGGGTCGGAAGACGGCAATGGCATGGGATTTACTCAAAAGGTAATCTCGTTCCCATTTTACAGCGGTGTTCGTATAATGAATCGTTGATTCCGGGGCCGATCACTCGACGGCCGGCGATTCTTTGGGCCCGGCCCCCGCGCCAACTGCTTGCGCCGCCACCACTTCCCTTCCACCCTGCCGCGGAGGAACGGACCAGGCGATGCAGACCAATTTCACCCCGGAACAGCTTGCCGACCCTGACACGCGGGAATCCAACACGATCCTGCGGACCTGCGTGCATTGCGGCTTCTGCACCGCCACCTGCCCGACCTTCGTGCTGCTCGGGGACGAACTGGATTCGCCGCGTGGGCGCATCTACCTGATCAAGGACATGCTGGAGAGTGGCCGTCCGGCCGGCGAGGCCGAGGTGCGGCATGTGGACCGCTGCCTCTCCTGCCTGTCCTGCATGACCACCTGCCCTTCGGGCGTGCACTACATGCACCTGGTGGACCACGCGCGCCGCTACATCGAGGAAACCTACACCCGCCCCTGGCCGGAGCGCGCGCTGCGCCGGCTGCTGGGCGCCACGCTGCCCTATCCGCGCCGCTTCCGCCTGGCGCTGGCGGCGGCGCGCCTCGCCCAGCCGCTGCGCGGCCTGCTGCCCGCCCGCGGCACCACCGCCCGGCGGCTGCGCGCCATGCTGGAACTGGCGCCAGCCCGCCTGCCCGCCGGGAACGAGGCGCAGCGCCCCCAGGTCCACCCCGCCCACGGCCCGCGCCGGGGCCGCGTGGCGCTGCTGACCGGCTGCGCGCAGACCGTGCTCGCCCCCTCGATCAACGAGGCGACCATCCGGCTGCTGACGCGCATGGGGGTGGAGGTGGTGGTCACCGCCGGACAGGGCTGCTGCGGCGCGCTGAACCACCACATGGGCCAGCACGACGCCGCCATGGCCCTGGCCCGTGCCAACATCGAAGCCTGGACGCGGGAGATCGACGGTGAGGGGCTGGACGCCGTCGTGGTGAACGCCTCGGGCTGCGGCACCACGGTGAAGGACTACGGCTTCATGTTCCGCACCGAGCCCGGCCCCTGGCCGGCGCGGGCGGCCGCGGTGGCGGAGCGGGCGCGGGACATCTCGGAGGTGCTGCTGCAGTTCGGCTACGCGCCCTCCCGCGAGGCGCCCGGGCTGACCGTCGCCTACCACGCGGCCTGCAGCCTGCAGCATGGCCAGAAGATCACCACGGCGCCGAAGCAACTGCTGACCAGGGCCGGATTCGCGGTGAAGGAGCCGGCGGAGCCGCATCTCTGCTGCGGCTCGGCGGGGACCTACAACCTGCTGCAGCCCGACATTGCGGCGCAGCTCAAGGCGCGCAAGCAGCAGAACCTGGCGCGCACCGGTGCCAGGGTGATCGCCAGCGGCAATATCGGCTGCCTGACCCAACTCGGCGACGGCGCGATGCCGGCCATCCACACGGTCGAGCTGCTGGACTGGATGGCGGGCGGCCCGCGGCCGGCGGCGCTGCCGGCGGCATAGGGCGCCGGCCGCTCAGGCCGCGCGCTTGCGGGCGGCGCTGTCGCGCAGCAGCGCCGAGATGGCGGCCGCCACCAGGCTGGCCGCCTCCTCCGAGCCGGCATCGAGGCAGCAGCGCTCGACATGGCTCATCAGGCGCAGCACGGCCTGCATGTCGCGTTGCGCCTGGTTGGTCCAGAGGACCGCAGCGATCGGGGTATCCATGGACATCGGCTCAGCTTGAGGTTACCGCGCGGGACGCCGCTTACACCCCGCGTCGCCGCAAGGCCAGGGCGGCAGCGGGGCTACTGGAGGGTGATGGTGGCGGGGAGGGCACGTGACGGGGAGTCGGACAGGGCCGCCGCCGCCAGCGCCGCATGCCGCGCGGCCTCCGGCACGCCGAGCCGCCGGCACTCCGCCTCAATATAGGATAGCATCAGAAGCAGGGCTTCCTGGTCCACTTGCTTTTCAAGACTGGCCGCGGAGAGGCGCGCAGAAGTCGCAGAGGCGGTCATCGTGTCCGGCCCGAAAGACGATACGCGCGGGGGTGCACCGTATCACATTGCTGTGACTATGGTTTTTTCGTTCCGGCGGCAACAGCGAAATGCATCCGGCCACGATCGGGCTTGGCGGTGTTGCATTTATGCCCATAGGCTCTGGGCCTTGGTCTGGAAAGTGATTCGATCATGCGTCATGCCTTGGGCCTGCTTGCACTCCTGCCGCCGCTGCTGACTGCCCTCCCCGCCGCCGCCGGTCCGACCCTGGAAGGGGTGCGCGCCCGCGGGCAGGTGGTATGTGGGGTCAATACCGGCGTCGCCGGCTTCTCCGCGCCCGACAGCCAGGGCAACTACCAGGGGCTGGACGCCGAGTTCTGCCGCGCCGTGGCCGCCGCGACCCTGGGCGACACCGCCAAGGTCCGTTTCGTGCCGACCACCTACCAGACCCGCTTCGTGGCGCTGCAGGGCGGCGAGATCGACCTGCTGGCCCGCAACGTCACCCAGACCCTCACGCGTGACACCGCGCTGGGCTTCAACATGGCCGGGGTGAACTTCTACGACGGCCAGGGCTTCATGGTGCACAAGTCCGCCGGCCTCACCGCCGCGAAGCAACTCGACGGTGCCACCGTCTGCGTGCTGCCCGGCTCGACCAGCGAGCTGAACCTCGGTGACTTCGCCCGCCGCGAGAAGATCACCATCCAGCCCGTCGTGCTCTCCTCGATGGACGAGATGACGGGGGCCTATCAGTCCGGCCGTTGCGACGCCATGACCACGGATGCCTCCCAGCTCGCGGCGCTGCGCGTCTCCGCGCTGCGCGACCCGGCGGAGCACATGATCCTGCCGGAGCGCATCAGCAAGGAGCCGCTCGGCCCGATGGTGCGGCACGGCGACGAGGAATGGCGCGACATCGTCGCCTGGACGCTGATGGCGATGATCGAGGCGGAGGAGCTTGGCATCACCCGCCAGAACGTGGAGGCGATGCGCGCCAGCCCGGACCCCAACGTGCAGCGCGTGCTCGGCGTGGCGCCCGGCTTCGGCAAGGCGCTGGGCCTGCCGGAGGACTGGGCCTTCCAGGTGATCCGCCAGGTCGGCAACTACGGCGAGGTGTTCGAGCGCAGCCTGGGCAAGGACTCGCCCATCGGCCTGGAGCGCGGCCTCAATGACCTGTGGACACGAGGCGGGCTGATGTACGCCCTGCCGTTGCGCTGACCCTGTGCGGCGGCCCTCCGGCCGACCACAAGAACTTGATTCAGCACAGGGACATGGCGTCCCGGCCGGCGCTGTGATGCCATAGGCGAGCGGCGCCGCCACGGCGCCGCCAAATCCTTTGGGAAGGGAGGCTTCTCCTATGGCACGAGTGGCACTCGTCACTGGCGGGCAGCGGGGCATCGGCGCCGCCATCAGCGAGCACCTGCAGAAGGCGGGCCGCAAGGTCATCGCCTCCTATGCGGGAAATGACGCCGCGGCGTCCGCCTTCACCGAGCGAACCGGCATCCCCTGCATCAAGTTCGACGTCTCGGACTTCGAGGCCTGCAAGGCCGCCGTGGCGAAGATCGAGGCGGATCACGGCCCGATCGAGGTCCTGGTCAACAATGCCGGCATCACCCGCGACGGCACCATGAAGCGCATGGACCGCAAGATGTGGGACGAGGTGATCGACACCAATCTCGGCTCCTGCTTCAACATGGCCAAGCTGGTCTGGGACGGGATGACGGCCCGCAAGTACGGGCGCATCGTCAATATCGGCTCGATCAACGGCCAGGCCGGGCAGTACGGCCAGGTGAACTACGCCGCCGCCAAATCCGGCATCCACGGCTTCACCAAGGCGCTCGCGCAGGAAGGCGCGCGCTCCGGCATCACGGTCAACGCCATCGCCCCGGGATACGTGGACACCGAGATGGTCCGTGCCGTGCCGGAGGACGTGCTGCAGAAGATCATCGGCCGCATTCCCGTGGGCCGGCTCGGCACCGCGGACGACATCGCGCGCGGCGTCTGCTTCCTGACCGCGGACGAAGCCGATTTCATCACCGGCTCCACCCTCTCCATCAATGGTGGTCAGCACATGTACTGAGGCTTCTGGCGGGGCAGGCCGGGGGCGTTCCCCCGGCCGCCGCCTCAACGCGCCGCTGCCGCGTCGCGGTCGCCGATCGCGCGGTTGACGAGCCAGGACACCACGGCGACGATGATCGCCCCGAAGAACGCGGCCCAGAAGCCGGAGATCTGCATTCCCGGCATGACCAGCGCCGTCAGCCCCAGCATGGCCGCATTCACCACCAGGGTGAACAAGCCCAGCGTGATGATGTTGAGCGGCAGCGAGAGCAGGATCAGCACCGGCCGGATCAACGCATTGATGATCCCGAAGATGATGGCCGCGATGAACAACGCGAATGGCCCGGCGAAATTGATGCCGTCGATCAGCATGTCCGCGCACCAGAAGGCGAAGGCGGTGATGACGGTGCGGGCGAGGAAACCCATGATCCAACTCCCTGACGATTCGCCGGCGGAACGCCGCCTGTACGGCCCAGTTTCAGGATGGCCGGCATGAACCGGGCGACACTGGCCGGTTGTGGCGCCATTCTACTCTGGGCTTTCCTCGGTGTCCTGGCGCGTCTGGCGGCGGGGGTGCCGCCGCTGGAACTGACCGCGCTGAGCATGGCGGTGGGTGGGCTGCTCGGGCTCGGCGTGGTCGCCGCGCGCGGCTCGCTCGGTTTGCTGCGGCAGGAGGGGCTGGCCTGGGCGCACGGGGTCGGTGGCCTGTTCGGCTACCACGCGCTCTATTTCGCGGCGCTGGCCCTGGCTCCGGCGGTGGAGGCCAACCTGCTGAACTACCTCTGGCCGCTGCTGATCGTGCTGCTTTCCGGCCTGTTGCTCGGCATGCCGCTGGGCAGTCGTCGGCTGCTCGGCGTGGCGCTGGGCTTCGCCGGCTGCGCCCTGCTGATCGGCGGCGGCGCCCGCTTCCCCGCCGGAGCCTTGCCGGGCTTCCTCTGCGCCGTGGCGGGGGCCGTGGTCTGGGCCACCTATTCCGTCACCGCCCGCCGCCTCGCCCGCGTGCCGACCGAGGCGGTGGCGGGCTTCTGCCTGGTCAGCGCCCTGCTTGCCGGGGTGCTGCACCTCGTCTTCGAGGCGACGGTCTGGCCGGACGCCCGGCAGGCGCTGGCCATCCTGCTGCTCGGCCTGGGGCCGGTCGGCTCCGCCTTCTTCCTGTGGGATCTCGGCATGAAGCGCGGCGACCCGCGCCTGCTCGGTACGCTGGCCTATTCGATTCCCGTGCTTTCCACCCTGCTGCTGGTGGCGGCCGGGGAGGGGCGGGCGGATGAGCGCGTGCTGGTCGCCGCCCTGCTGGTGGCGGGGGGCGGGGTGCTCGCCTCCTGGCAGCGGTCGCGCCACCTGCCGGCGTAGAAAAAAGTCCGGGGGAAGGAATTCCCCCGGACCCCCATCTTTTTCTTCGAGTTTCCCGTACTGGCGGTCCGCGCGGCGCCAGAACCGACAAAAAAAGAAGGGGGCTCGGGGGAATTCTTTCCCTCGACCTTTTTCAGCCCGGTTTCTGCCAGAGGCCGCGCACCACCTCGGCCGGCCCCTGATGGCGCGGCCCTTCATCGAGCCGCACGGTGCCTTCCAGGCATTCCAGCAGGGTCAGCTCCGGGAAGGCGGCTTCGGCGGCGGCGCGGGTCCAGAGCAGGTCCGGGTCTTTCGGCCCGCCGCTGCGGCGGCCGCCCTGGGCGAGGGTGAAGCCTTCCAGCAGCAGCAGCCCGCCCGGCGCCAGCGCCCGCTGCGCTGCCGCGGCCACCACGGCGCGGTCGGCCGGCGGCATGTGCACGAAGACCCAGGCGATCAGGTCGAAACCGGCTTCCGGCCAGTCCCAGCGGGTAAGGTCGGCCACCGCTGTCGTCAGCGGCACGCCCCGCTCGGCGGCGAAGGCGGCGGCGCGGGCCATGCCGGTGGCGGACCAGTCCACGGCGGTGGCGACCAGCCCCTGCTCGGCCAGCCAGACGCCGTTGCGCCCCTCGCCGTCGCCAAGGGCCAGGGCGCGCATCCCCGGCCGCAGCCAGGGCGCGAGACTGTGCAGGTAGCGGTTGGGCGCCTGGCCGAACAGCCAGGCGCCGGCGGCGTAGCGGGCATCCCAGGCGGCGGCCTCGCTCACTGGGAGGGCTCCCAGCCCGGCGGCGCCAGGGTGAAGCCCGCGAAGTCGAAGGCCGGGCTGACGGTGCAGCCCACCAGCGTCCAGGCGCCGAGGCTTTCCGCCGCCTGCCAGCCGCCCGGCGGGACCACGGCGAAGGGCGCCTCGCCGCGGCCGAGGTCCGGGCCGAGCCGGTGCTCGATCCGCCCCCCCGAATCGCCGGCCAGGGAGAGCCGCAGCGAGGCGCCGGCATACCAGTGCCAGGCTTCGGCGGCGTCCACCCGGTGCCAGTGGCTCCGCTCGCCGGCGGCGAGCAGGAAGTAGATCGCCGTGCCCGCCCCGCGCCCGCCATCCGCCGGCCGGTCGCGCCAGATCTCGCGGTAGTGCCCGCCCTCGGGATGCGGGGCGAGGCCGAGCGCCGCGATCACCGCGGCGGCAGGCAGGGAAGGGTCGCGCAGGTCGGGCATGGCTTATGCCGGCGGCGGGGCGGTGCGGCTCAGTGCCGGATGGGCGGAAACCTCCTCATACCACGCCGCCAGCTTCGGATGCGCTTCGCGCCAGGGCTCGTGGCCGAAGCGGAAGTCGAGATAGCCGATGGCGCAGGCCACGGCGACGGCACCGATATCCGCGAGCCCCTTCGGCGGCGCCTTCTCCAGCGCGTCGAGCGAGCGCGCCACGATGTCCTGCTGGCGGGACTGGAAGGCGGTGCGCCCCTCGTCCTGCGCCAGCCCCATGCTCATGCGGCGGGCGACGGCGGCGTCCATGATGCCGTCGGCCAGGGCTTCCATGGTCTTCGCGGCGATCCGCGCAGCGCCCTGGGGATAGAGCGAGGCCGAGTCGCCCAGCCCGTCGAGGTATTCGCAGATCACCGGGCTGTCGAAGATGGCCTGGCCCTCGTCGGTGACGAGGCAGGGCACCTTGGAGAGCGGGTTCATCGCCAGCAGCCCCTCGGGGCTGGTATGCGGGTTGGTGGGGATCAACTCGATCCGGTTCTCCAGCCCCCGCAGCAGCGCGCAGGCCATGACCTTGCGGACGAAGGGGCTGGAAGGCGAGTGGAACAGCTTCATGGCTGGTCTCCCGGGTGGCGGTTCAGCGGAAATTGTCCTTGGCGGTGCGGATGCGCCCGAGCGTCTCGGCAGAGTCGGCGCGGAGGAAGGGATTGGTCTCCAGCTCCTGGCCCAGTGTCACGGGCAGGGTCGGCTGGCCGGCGGCGCGGGCCGCCTCCACCTCGCGGGCGCGCGCCTTGAGCGCGGCATTGCCCGGCTCCACCGTCAGGGCGAAGCGGGCATTGCTGGCGGTGTATTCATGGCCGCAGCAGACCAGCGTGTCAGGCGGCAGGGCCTTCAGCAGGGAGAGCGCGCGGAACATGTCCTCCGCCGTGCCCTCCAGCAGCCGGCCGCAGCCGAGGGAGAACAGCGTGTCGCCGCAGAGCAGCACATGCCCCTCGGGGAAGTGATAGGCGATGTGACCGATGGTGTGGCCGGGGCTGTCGATCACCTGCCCCGCGGCCTCGCCCACCCGCACCGTGTCGCCCGGCGCCACGGCCTGGTCCAGCTTCGGCAGGCGGTGCGCGTCGGCGGCGGCGCCGATCACCTTCGCGCCATAGCGGGCGCGGATCTCCTCGACGCCGTCGATATGATCGGCGTGATGATGGGTGAGCAGGATGATGTCGCAGCGCCCGCCGCCGGCCTCGATCGCCGCGATCGCCGGCTTCGCCTCGCCGGGGTCGCAGATCGCGACGGTTCCACTCGCCGTGTCGCGCAGCAGCCAGGCATAGTTGTCGGACAGGCAGGGCACGGCCTGGACGGTGACGGCCATGGCGGTTCTCCTTCTCGCGGCCCCAAGCAAGGGCGTGTCAGGCTTCGAACAGGGACCTATATCCAGCTTATGAACCCAGAGGTCCACGGGCACCGGGATTTCTATGCCTCCCCCACCGGGCTGGTGGCGGCGCGGCTGCTGCGCGAGCGGCTGCTGAAGCTGTGGCCGGAGCTGCCGGGGCGGGAGATCCTCGGCCTCGGCCATGCCGCGCCCTTCCTGCGGCTGTGGCGGGATGGCGCTGCGCGCATCCTCTGCGCCAGCCTGCCCGAATCCGACGCGGTGCCCTGGCCGCCCGGCGGCCCCGGCCTCAGCCTGCGCGCCGAGGACGACGCGCTGCCCTTTCCGGATCTCAGCTTCGACAATGTCCTGCTGGTGCACGGGCTGGAGCACACGGAGAACGCCCGCCGCATGCTGCGCGAGGTCTGGCGCGTGCTGAAGGATGATGGCCGCCTGCTGGTGGTGGCACCGAACCGGCGCGGCATGTGGGCGCATCTGGAAAGCACCCCCTTCGGCCAGGGCCGCCCCTATTCGCCGGGCCAGCTCGGCCGGCTGCTGGAGCGCAACCTGTTCAGCGTCACGCAGCGCGACAAGGCGCTGTTCATGCCGCCCTTCCAGTCGCGCCTGATGCTGCGCGGCGCCGGCATCTGGGAGGCCGCGGGCCGGGTGGTCGCGCCACGCTTCGCCGGGGTGGTGATCGTGGAGGCGCACAAGGAGCTTTACGGCATCGTGCCCCGGGCTGCGGCGCGGGTACCGGGGCGGCGGGTGCGCGTGGTCGAGGGAGCCTGGGCCACCTGCCGCAACCGATCCGCCAGGGCCGAGGGCATCCAGGAGCGGGAGCCCGCCCGCCCCCCTCCGGCGCAGGGGGCGGGCCGCTAGAGCGGCTTCCGTTCGCCCAGGCTCACTTCAGCCACTCTGGCATTTCTCTTCGAGCATCTTCACCCGTTCCGATGATGCCATCGGAACGGGATCTGCTCTAGCCGATGACCGAGCGCAAGAACCGGACCCGCTCCTCCGCCGCGGCTCTCGGCAGCGGCAGGATCTCGCAGCCCAGGCGGTCAAGGGATGGGTCTCCCTGCCTTTCTGTCCCTGCACCCGGAAGGCGCCTTCACGGCGAAGGGAATGTCGGCGCCTCGGGCCAGGCCGCGCCGGGCGCTGGCCGCGGCGGCATGTGCACGGCGAGCCAGAGCGTCTCCTCCGCCGGCTCCGTCCAGGCGATCCGGTGGCGGCACAGGGCGGGCAGGATGGCGTAGTCTCCTGCCGCCAGCCGGCGCTCGGTACCATCCGGGAAAGCCAGCACGGCGGCACCGGACAGAACGAGCACGAATTCGTCCCACTCCTGTTCGTACCAGAAGCCCGGCGGGCTCGCGGCGCCGCGCGAGAGGATCCGCTCGACCCGGGCGCCACCCGGCGCCGTCAGCAGGTCCTGGAAGCATTCCTCCCCGGGGCCGGGGCGCGGCCCGTGCTCCGCCAGCCGGCCGAAGGAGGGGATCATGGCCGGGTCTCCATCAGCATTGTCTCCCTGCCCGGGCCGTTCCGGCTGGCCGGGGCACCCGGCGATCATCTGGAGGAATGGGTCACCGCCTCGATCTTGTTGCCATCCGGGGCGCGGATGAAGGCGGCATAGTAGTTCGCGTTGTATTCGGGGCGCAGGCCGGGCGCGCCGTCCTCGCTGCCGCCATGGGCCAGGGCGGTGCGGTGGAATTCCTGCACCATCGCCTTGTCCTGTGCCGCGAAGGCGACATGCACCCCATTCCCCGGCGCGGCCGGGCGCCCATCCACCGGGGCGACGAGGCTGAAGAGGATTTCCCCGGTGCCGTAATGCAGGGCGTGCCCGTCCTGCCGGATCAGACGCAGCCCGATGACCGCCAGGACCGGATCATAGAAGGCCCGGGCGCGCTGGACGTCATTGGTGCCCAACGAGATGTGGTGAATCACGAGACGTTCCTTCTGTTGCCATCATCGGGAGGGAGGGCGAGCAGGCTTGGCTCCCCGTCCCCCGTCGGGTCCCTGCCGCCACACGCGCCGATGATTGGCCTTCCCCCGGCAGCCGGCGGCATGGTTCTGCGCGGCTCCGTCCAAGGCGGGGCAGGGAGGAAAGAACATGGACCTGCATCACGTCATGCCGCCCCGGCGTGCCTTCATCGGTGGCGCGCTGGGCACCCTGGTGGCCGCGCCGGCCCTGGCCCAGCGCGATTACGGCCCTGGCATCCCGCCGCAGCGCTACCCCGACCCCGACATCCTCGTGCTCGATCCCAAGCGCTTCAAGGCCAAGCTGGGCAATGCGGCGATCCGCCGCCTGCACACCGGCATGGGCTGGGCCGAGGGACCGGCCTGGCACGCCAATGGCCGCTTCCTCGTCTGGTCGGACATTCCGAACAACACCTGCCTGCGCATGACGGCAGAAGACGAGCATGTCTCGCAGCGCTTCCGCAGCCCCTCCGGTTTCACCAACGGCAACACCTTCGACCGCGAGGGCCGGCAGGTCTCCTGCCGCCACCTGCAGCGGGACGTGGCTCGCTATGAGCCGGACGGGCGGGTGACGGTGCTGGCCGCCAAGGGGCCGGACGGCGAGTTCAATGCGCCGAACGACGTGGTGGTGCACCCGGAGGACGGCAGCATCTGGTTCACCGACCCCGGCTACGGCGCCCTGGTCGAGTACGAGGGCCATCGCTACGACACCGGCAGCCCGCGCCCCTTCATCAAGGAGGCCGTCTACCGGATCGACGGGCAGTCCGGCGAGGTGACCAAAGTGGCGGACCAGCCCTTCAAGCCGAACGGCCTCTGCTTCAGCCCGGATTACCGCATGCTCTACGTGGCGGACACCGGCAGCAGCCACTACCCCGAGGCCCGCAACATCATCTGGGCCTATGACGTGGAGGGCGCCAGTCTGCGCAACCCGCGCACTTTCGCCGACATGACGCTGGACGGGAAATCGGGCCTGGCGGACGGCATCCGCTGCGACACGGAGGGCAATGTCTGGTCCTCGGCCGGCTGGGTGGGGGAGGGGTATGACGGCGTGCACGTCTTCGCCCCGGACGGCACCCGCATCGGGCAGATCCGCCTGCCCGAGATCTGCAGCAACGTCTGCTTCGGCGGCACCCGGCGGAACCACCTGTTCATGACCGCCAGCCAGTCGCTCTACATGGTGCCGGTGGAGGCCCGCGGGGCGCATTTCTGCTGAGGCCGCAGCCCAGGGGGCGCCGCCCCCTGGATCCCCCGCTGGGGTGACAGTGTCACCCCAGACCCCGCCGTCAGTTCAGGCACCCGCGGGTAAAGGGCTGCTGATGTCGGGGTCCGGGGTGGTTCAACCACCCCGGCCGGAGGGGTTCAGGGAGGGCGGAGCCCTCCCTGAAAAAGCCGCCTAGTTGGGGTTCGGGGAGGGCGGAGCCCTCCCTGAAAAAGCCTGCCGAGTTGGGGTTCGGGGAGGCGGAGCCCTCCCCGGGGAGGCGCGGCGTTACGCCGCCTCGACGCACATGGCGACGCCCATGCCGCCGCCGATGCAGAGCGTGGCCAGGCCCTTCTTCGCGCCGCGCGCCTGCATCCCGTAGAGCAGGGTGGTCAGCACGCGCGCGCCGGAGGCGCCGATCGGGTGGCCGAGGGCGATGGCGCCGCCGTTCACGTTCACCTTCGAGGTATCCCAGCCCAGGTCCTTGTTCACCGCGCAGGCCTGGGCGGCGAAGGCCTCGTTGGCCTCGATCAGGTCGAGGTCCTGGACGTTCCAGCCGGCCTTCTGCAACGCCTTGCGGCTGGCCGGGATCGGGCCGGTGCCCATGATCGAGGGGTCCACGCCCGCCGTGGCCCAGGAGGCGATGCGCACCAGCGGCTTCAGCCCGCGCCTGGCGGCCTCGGCGGCGGACATCACCACCAGCGCGGCGGCGCCGTCATTGATGCCGCTGGCATTGCCCGCGGTGACGCTGCCGGTCTTGGAGAAGGCCGGGCGCAGCCTGGCGAGGATCTCGCGCGTCGTGTCGGGCTTCGGGTACTCGTCGTTCTCGACGACGACATCGCCCTTGCGGCCCTTCACCGTGACGGGCGCGATCTCGTCCCTGAAGCGGCCCTCGCGCATCGCCGCGCCGGCCTTGTGCTGCGAGTTGAAGGCGAACTCGTCCTGCTCGTCACGGCTGATCTGGTACTTCTCCGCCACGTTCTCGGCGGTGCTGCCCATGTGATAGCCGTTGAAGGCATCCCACAGCCCGTCGCGGATCATGGTGTCGACCATCTGGAAGTCGCCCATCTTCACGCCGGCGCGGAGCTGCGCGCAGTGCGGCGCCTGGGTCATGCTCTCCTGCCCGCCGGCGACGACGATGCTGGCATCGCCGGTTGCGATCTGCTGCGCCGCCAGCGCCACGGCGCGCAGGCCGGAGCCGCAGAGCTGGTTGATGCCGAAGGCGGTGCGCTCGACCGGGATGCCGGCATTCACCGCGGCCTGGCGGGCCGGGTTCTGCCCGGCGCCGGCGGTGAGGATCTGGCCGAGGATCACCTCATCCACCTCGGCGGCCTCGATCCCGGCGCGGGCGAGGGCGGCCTTGATGGCGGCCTCGCCCAGGGCGTGGGCGGGCAGGTTGGCGAAGGCGCCGTTGAAGGCGCCGACGGGTGTGCGCGCGGCCGATGCGATGACGATGTCGGTCATGAGGCGGGTACTCCCTCGATGTTTCCGCTGCCGGCCTGCTGCCGGGCACCGGCTTGTGCTCAATCCTAATAACTCTGCGCCCTGCGGCGGTCGCCCTACAAGCCCGCCAGCCACCGCCGCAGCGGCTGCCACAGCACCGCCTCGGCGCGGCTGCCGGCCGCCATGCCGACATGCCCGGCGCCCACCATCTCGATATGGCCGGCGGGCAGCCGCTCCGCCAGGGCGAGGGCGGAGGCCGGGGGCACGATGCGGTCGGCGCGCGGCACGGCGGCGAAGGCCGGCACCGCGAGCGTGGCCGGATCCACAATGGCCCCGGCGACGCGCCAGCGTCCCTGACCCGGATCATTGCAGCCATACCAGCCGCCCAGCGTTTCCCGCGCCACCGGGGCAGCGAGCGGGACGCCGTCGTTCAGCCAGTCCTCCAGCGCGACGAAGAGGCGGGCGCGTGGGCTGTCCGGGTCCATCGCGGCGAAGGCGCGGAACTTGGCGGCGATGCCCCAGGGGTCGCGCGCGGCGAACAGCGTCTGGATGACGTCCACCGGCAGGGCGTTGCCGGCCTGCATCAGCGGCTCCAGCCCCGGCAGCAGGGCGGCCAGGGCCTGGGCGCGCGCCGCCTCGCCGGTCTCGCCGGCATGGAAGTCCCAGGGCGTGGCGAGCAGCGCCAGGCCGCGCAGGCGCTCCGGCCGGCGCAGCGCGGCGCCGAGGGCGAGCAGCCCGCCCATGCAGTAGCCGAGCAGCACCACCGGCCCGAGCGGCACCAGGGCAGGGGCGGCCAGCGCCCGCTCCAGCCGCCCGGCGATGTAGTCGGTGAGGGTGAAGCCGCGCTCGGCCTCCTCCGGCCAGCCCCAGTCGAGCAGCAGCACGCGCTGCCCCTGCGCGGCGAGCCAGCGCAGCATCGAATGGTCCGGCAGCAGGTCGAGCACATAAGCGCGGTTGACCAGGGAGGGCACCACCAGCAGCGGCGGGCCATCGCCGCCATAGTCCAGCAGGCGGGAGCCGCCCTCGCGCCAGAGCACCGGCAGATCGGGTGCCGCATGCCGCCAGGGGTGGCGGCGATAGGCGGCGATGCCGGCGATCAGCGCGCGGTCCTGCCGCGCCAGGCGGCGCAGCACGGCGGTGCGGAACTGCTCAGGTGGATGGCCGCCGGCGGCGAGGGCGCTGCTGATCCGGCGCAGCTCCTGCCGCCCGGCCTTCGAGATCGGCCAGGCGTCGCTCCAGCTCGGCAATGCGGCCGAGAAGGACGCCTGCCTCCCCGCCTCCCGGCTCCCCGGTGGGGCTGCCGGCGGCAGGCTCCCCTCTGGCGGCAGGCTCCCCTCTGGCGGCAGGCTCAGGGTCGCGCCCAGGCCGCGCATCAGCGCCAGCCCGAGGTGCAGCGGCAGCGGGCGCGGGCCGCGGCGGAGCGGGGCGCTCACGCGGCGGCTCCGGCTGGGGAAAGGGAGCGCCGAAGCCGGGCCAGGCCGGGGGGCGAACAGGATGCGGCGCGGCCATGGCGCGCATCCAGGCGGCGGCCAGTGCCGCCCAGGCGGACCAGTTCCCGGCCACCTCGCGGTCTGCCGCCAGCGCCGCGATCTCGCTCTGCCACAGTGTGATCCAGTCCTCCGCCAGCCGCTCCAGCGCCTCGGGGCCGCCAGGCGGCTCGTCGGGGCCGTTCCCGGAAGAATTCTCGGGCCCTGCCATTCCATTCCCTGCCATCCGCGCGACGGGCCGCCGCCGGCGCGTGCGGAACATAACGCCCCCTCCGCAGGGGGAAAGGGCCGCCACGCCATCGGCATATTCGCGCCCATGAGGCCATGCTAGCCTCCTTCCATCACGCAGCGGGACGGGAGGGTGCAATGACCGAGCAGGCAGCACAGAAAAAGCTGGACGAACAGCCGAAGCCCACAGTCGTCATCAAAAAATATGCCAACCGCCGTCTCTACAACACGGAAGCCTCATCCTATGTGACTCTCGAGGATCTGGCCGGCATGGTGCGCGAGGGCCGCGACTTCGTGGTCTATGACGCCAAGTCGGGTGACGACATCACGCGCGGCGTGCTGACCCAGATCATCGTCGAGGAGGAGGCCAAGGGGCGCAACCTGCTGCCCATTCCCTTCCTGCGGCAGTTGATCGGGTTCTACGGCGACAGCCTGCAGTCCCTGGTGCCGCGCTATCTGGAATTCACCATGGGCAGCTTCGCGCGCCAGCAGGAGCAGATGCGGCACTCCGTCGAGCAGACGATGGGCAGCTTCAATCCGCTGGTGAGGCTGGAGGAGATGAGCAAGCAGAACATGGCGATGATGGAGCGCGCCATGTCGCTGTTCAGTCCTTTCTCGCGGCGGGATGAGGCCACTTCCACGGCGCCCCAGTCGGCCGAAGCGGAGGAGATTGCTGCCCTGAAAGCAGAAATTCGCCTTCTGCGCGAACAGATGGCAGAAAAGCGCCAAGAACCAAATAGGTGATGTCGTTTCTGTGAGGACTACCGGGATTGCTGTCCCTCACATAGTTTTTAAGAATTTGGAAATGAAATGCGATAAACAGCGTCGCACGGGCTCGTATTTTGGGGTTCGTGCAATTTTTCATCCTGACAGGTAGAGAATGGCCGATACCGACATGGGCGGCGTGCCTCGCGGCGAGGAGCCGGAGGAAACCACTACCCAACGCGCAAGGTTGGCCGACCGTCATGTCGGCGCCCGCATTCGCGAGCGCCGGCTGATGCTCGGCCTGTCGCAACAGCAACTCGCCAGTATGATCGGCGTGACGTATCAGCAGGCGCATAAATACGAACGGGGGCTCAACCGGATTTCGGCCGGGCGCCTGTTCGAGATTGCGCTTGTGCTCGGCGTCCCCGTGTCCTGGTTCTTCGAAGGTCTGCAGGAGACCGGGGCGAGCCAGCCTCTGGGTGTGCGGCAACGCATGTGCCTGGAACTGGCCCGCAACTTCTCCCTGATCAGCAACGAGAAGCATCAGGAGGCGCTGAGCCAGATGGCGCGGGCGCTCGCGGCGCAGTCGCAGGGCCGCACGCTCGACTAGGGGTCCGGCTGCCGCGGGGATCTGCAAAGGCGTGGGACCCCAATGACAGCCGTGCCCTCCTTGCCCCGCTCCGGACCGGGGCCTGCCGGCGTTCCGGGGAATGGCTGTCTGAACCCGCTTGCTGGCGAGCTGCCGCCGGCATTCCGTACCGGCCTGCTCTTCCGGGAGTCGCGTGCGCCAGAAAGGGCGCCCGCCACTCGCGGCGCTTGGTGCTGGGCGCCTGGCGCCCACTGCCCTTCTTCGCCGGACTCATGGAAAGAAGACGGGAGTCCGGGGGAGTTCCTTCCCCCGGTCTTTTTTACGCCGGGTCGCAGGCCTCGATGGCCGGTCCCGCCGCCTCGATGGCGGCGCCCGCCTCCAGCAGCAGGTCTTCGCGATACCGCCCGGCGATCAGCTGCACGCCCACCGGCGCGTCGCCAGCCTGCCCGGTGGTGACGGTCAGCCCCGGTAGCCCCATCAGCGGCAGCCCGACCTGCACGAGCTGCGCCTCGATCACCCGGTCGAAGGCGGCCGGCGACTCGACGTCGAGCTGATCGGGGAAAGGCAGCTCGGCCGAGACCGGCAGCAGCAGCACCGGGTAGTCCTTCAGGAAAAGCTGCCACTGCCGGGTGAAACCGGCGCGGGCCTGCAACGCATCCTGGAAGGCGTTCATGTCCGGGGAGGGGGCCAGCCGCTCCATCTGCGCCAGCACGAAGTTGGCGTCCGGGTCATCCTCCCGTGCGAAGGCGGAGTTCAGGCCGCGGCGCGACTCGCCGAGCCAGAGCAGGGCCTGCAGCCGCGCCGGCTCGCGCAGCGGCGGGCAGGCGGTCTCGATGATGCTCCAGCCCTTCTCCTGCAGCCGCAGCGCCGCGTTGCGCAGCGCCGCCTCCACCTCCGGCCTGGTGTCGAGCCCTTCGGGGCGGACGCAGAGCGCGGCGCGTTTCGGGGCGGGCGGGCCTTCCAGCGGCGCCGGCACCCACCAGGGGTCGCGCAGATCCTCGGCGGCCATGGCCTGCAGCGCCAGCCGCAGATCGGCGATGGAGCGGGCCAGCGGACCGGAGACCGCCATGAGCTGCGCGCCGACCGCCCGCTCCGGGCCGGAGCGGTTCCAGGCCGCCACGCGCCCAAGGGTCGGCCGCAGCCCATGTACGCCGCAGGCATAGGCGGGATAGCGGATCGAGCCGCCGATGTCGGTGCCGTGCGCGATGGCGCCGATGCCCGCCGCCACCGCCGCCGCCGCACCGCCGGAGGAGCCGCCTGGCGTCAGCGCCGGGTTGCGCGGGTTCTTCGTCGCGCCGTGCAGCGAGTTGCGGGTGAACCAGCGCAGCGAGAAGGCCGGCGTGTTGGTGCGCCCGATCACCACCGCGCCGGCGCGCTTCAGGTTGGCCACCACCGGGTTGTCCTCGGTGGCGACGAGGTCCTGCTGGATGCGCAGCCCGTTGGTGGTGGCGAAGCCCTTCTGGTCGGCGTTCACCTTGATGGTGACGGGCACGCCGGCCAGCGGCCCCACCGCCTCGCCGCGCGCCAGGGCGGCATCCACCGCCTCGGCGGCGGCCAGCGCCTGCTCCGGCATCTCCTGCACCACGGCATTGATCGCGGGGTTCACGGCGGCCAGCCGGTCCAGCGCCGCCTGCGTCACCTCCCGCGCCGAAACCTCCCGCGTCGCGACCCGTGCCGCGATCTCGCTGGCCTGCAGTCGCCAAAGCTCGGTCATGCCCTCGTTCTCCGCTCTCCCGTGGAGCGCGGAGTGTCGCGCCGTCCCGCCGCGAAGGGCAACCCACCCGCCGGCCCCGCCGGAGGGACAGCGGCCGCCCAGACCCCGCCGTCAGGTGGCGCTGGTCTCGGGACCGGCGAGGTCGCGCAGCACCGACAGCATGGCCGGGTCATCCCAGGCCGCGGCACCCTCCAACCGGGCCACCTCCTGGCCCTGGCGGTTCACGATGACGCTGGTGGGCAGGCCCCGCGCGCCCAGCGCCCGCGCCGCCGCCCCGCGCGGGTCGAGCCAGACGCCGAGGTTCTTGACCTCGGCGCGGGCGAAGAAGGCCTCCACCACAGGCTTGCCGGCGCGGTCGGAGGAGAGCGCCAGCACCTTCCAGCCCGCCCCGGCCAGCGCCGCCTGGGCGCGGTCCAGCGCCGGCATCTCGGCCACGCAGGGCGGGCACCAGGTGGCCCAGAGATTGATCAGCAGCGGGTGCCCGGCGAAGTCCGCCACCGTCTTCTCGGCGCCCTCGGCGTCGGTGAAGGTGAAGGCCGGCAAGGCCTTCGGGCTGGAGCGGGACAGCTTGCCGAGCCCTTCCGCCACGGGGATGGCCTGCACCCCCCTCGCAATCCCTTGCCGTGCCGGAAGCAGCGTGGTTAGGGTCGCCCCCGCCGCGGAGAGCGAGAGCAGGAAGCGGCGTCCGAGCAACACGAGGCAGATCCTTCCTTGTCCAGTCAGCAGCGAAGCCAGGGCAACCAGCAGTGGGGAGGGCGCTACAGCGCCGGACCCTCGGCGATCATGGAGGCCATCAATGCCTCCATCGGTTTCGACCGCAAGATGTGGCGGCAGGACATCCGCGGAAGCCTCGCCCACGCCGCCATGCTGCGCCATGTGGGGATCATCACCGGCGATGACGAGGCCGCCATCCGGGAGGGCCTGGCCGCCATCGGCGAGGAGATCGAGGAGGGCCGCTTCCCCTTCAGCGAGGCGCTGGAGGACATCCACATGAACATCGAGGCGCGGCTGACCGAGCGCATCGGCGAGGCCGGCAAGCGCCTGCACACCGCGCGCAGCCGCAACGACCAGGTGGCGCTCGACGTCCGCCTCTGGGTGCGCGACGCCATCGACGGGCTGGACGGCCAGATCGCCGACCTGATGCGCGCGCTGACCGACCGCGCCGACGAGCACGCCGCCACGGTCATGCCGGGCTTCACCCACCTGCAGCCGGCGCAGCCCACCACCCTCGGCCACCATCTGCTGGCCTATGTCGAGATGCTCGGGCGCGACCGCTCCCGCCTCGGCGACTGCCGCGCGCGGATGAACGAGAGCCCGCTGGGCGCCGCCGCCCTCTGCGGCACGGGCTTCAGCATCGACCGTCACATGACCGCCGCGGCCCTCGGCTTCGACGGGCCGATGCGCAACAGCCTCGATGCCGTGGCCTCCCGCGACTTCGCGCTGGAGTTCCTCTCGGCGGCCGCCATCTGCGCCACGCATCTCTCCCGCTTCGCCGAGGAGATCGTGCTCTGGACGAACCCGTATTTCGGCTTCGTCGCGCTGTCCGACGCCTATACCACCGGCTCCTCGATCATGCCGCAGAAGCGCAACCCGGACGCCGCCGAGCTGGTGCGCGCCAAGGTGGGCCGCATCTCCGGCGCGCTGATCGGCCTGCTGACGGTGATGAAGGGCCTGCCGCTGACCTATGGCAAGGACATGCAGGAGGACAAGGAGGGCATTTTCGATGCCGCCGAGACCCTGGCCCTGGCGCTGGCCGCCACCGCCGGCATGGTGCGCGACATGAAGCCCGATGTCGGCCGCCTTCGCGAGGCCGCGGGCGCCGGCTTCTCCACCGCCACCGACCTCGCGGACTGGCTGGTGCGCGAGCTGCGCCTGCCCTTCCGCGACGCCCACCACGTCACCGGCCGCCTGGTCGCCAAGGCCGAGGCCAAGGGCGTCGATCTCGCCGCCCTCACGCTGGAGGACATGCAGGCGGAGGAGCCGCGCATCCACTCGGGCGTGTTCCAGGTGCTGAGCGTCGAGGCCTCGGTGGCCTCGCGCACCTCCTATGGCGGCACGGCGCCGGTGAATGTCCGCCGCATGGCCGCCGAGTGGCGGGAGCGGCTGGCATGACGCGCGGCGTCGCGGTCCTGCTGGTCCTGGCGCTGGTGCTGGCCGCCTGCGGGCGGGCCGGCCCGGTGCGGCCGCCCGGCCCGCCGGACCAGGTCACCTATCCCCGCACCTATCCGAGCCGCTGAGCGGGGCGGGAGGGTTTCCCTCCCGCCTCAGGCCTTTCCGTCATCCGCCAGTTCGTCCCGCACCTGGCCATAGGCCAGCAGGGCGAAGAGGGCCGCGCCGCCGATGGTGTTGCCCGCCAGCCAGGGCAGCAGGTGCTGCCCCAGCCCCTCCAGCACCCCGAGGCGCCCCGTGAACATGAGCAGGAACAGCTCCACCGCCCCGGCGATCACGTGGGACAGCTCGAACACGGCGATCAGATAGGTCAGCAGCGCGATCACCCAGAAGCGCGCGGCCTCGGCCAGCGGCAGCAGCCAGACCAGCAGGGCCATCATCCAGCCGGCGAAGATGGCGCGCATGAAGCCGGCTCCCAGCCCGCGCTCGGCCGCATGCGCGGAGACGGCGAGCGCCCCCTCGCGCACGAAGGGCGGCAGGATGCCCTCCAGCGACAGCGCCGCCGCGAAGACCAGGGTGCCGGCCATGTTGGCCAGGAACACCACGGACCAGTTGCGTGCCAGCGCCGCCAGCACCTTGCGCCCCGGCTCGGCCAGGACAGGCAGCACGGCGGTCAGGGTGATCTCGGTGAAGAGCTGCTGCCGGGCCAGGATGACGATCAGGAAGCCGACGGTATAGCCGAGGCTCTCCACCAGCGGCCGCCAGGAGGCGTCGGGCAGCAGGGCGTGGAGCGTTCCCTGCGCGGCGAGCGAAAGGCCGATGGAAAGCCCCGCCGCCAGCCCCGACCACCAGAGGCTGCGCCAGGGGCGGCCCAGCTCCTCCACCCCTTCACGCCGCACCACCTCGTAGATCGCAACCGGGCGGAGCTTTTGGTAGTCCTGGATCTCCTCCTCTTCCTCGGCACTGATCGGGCCGCCGCCGGAATCGAGCTCGTCCTCGATCTTGCCGGTGCCGGCAGGGTCGCGGTGTGGGAAGGAGTGGGAGGGCTGCATGGCTGCTGCAAGCGCCACCTCCCGGTCGCGGTTTCAGCCGCTGAAGCGGAATTGTGCCGCCGCCTCCCAGGGGCCGCCGCGGTAGCGCCAGAGCAGCAGGCTCTCGCCCTGGCCTTCCCAGGGAACGAAGCCCTGCCGCAGCACCTCCAGCAGCGCCCGTGCCGCCTCGGGGGCCACCTTGTTCTGCACCGTCACATGCGGCCGGAAGGGCTGCCGGTCCTGCGCCGAAAGGGTGCCGTGCCAGGCGGCGGCGACAAGGCCCCGCAGCCTGGCGAGGGCGGGGCTTTCCACCGTGAAGGCGGCGCCGCGCCCCAGGCTGCGCAGCCCCTCGAAGCGCAGCGGCAGCGGTGCCGTGCCGGCCGCCAGGGTGGCGAGGTTGGCGGCGACGTCCTCGTATTGCGCGCCGGGCAGCGCATGGAACAGCGTCAGATGCGCCGGCAGGTGGTTCCGCTCGGGCGGGAAATGCGACCGGCGCAGCGCATCCAGCCGGGTGAAGCTGGCGGCGTCCAGGCCGAGGGTCAGGATCAGGGGTGCGGGATCGGGCATGCGCCGGGATATGGCGCCGCCCGCCGTTTCCGCGCCCCTGGTCTCCGGCCTCAGGCTGCCGCGGCCTGCCCGCGCAGCGCCGGCATCACCGATTGCGCCAGGAGCCGCATGCTCTCCTGCTCCCAGGCGCGGTTGGGGCCGCTCCAGTCCATCCCCGCCAGCAACAGGTTGCCGAAGGGGCCGACCCGCTCGCGCAGCGCCACCAGCTTCTCCGTCACGGTGCGCGGGCTGCCATGGATGACGATGCTGTCGATCAGCATTTCCAGCGAGACCTCGGCATCCGGCATCTTCGGGTCCGGCTTCATCGCCACCGAGTAGTTGCCGCGCTGCAGCACCTCCCAGAGATAGCGGAAGTAGTAGTGGGTGCTGCTTTCGGGGCTGAAGGCGCGGTCGCGCGCCTCGGCGTCGGTGGGCGCGATGACGATGTTGCGCGCCACCCGCCAGTTCCGGCCATCCGGCTGGCGCCCGGCGGCCGCGCAACCCTCCAGATACTTCTGCCAGTGGCTGGCCACGCTGTATTCGGGGATGAAATTGGCGCTGATCGGGCTCCAGCCGTGCATCGCGGCGGTCTTCACGCTGCCGGAGAAAGGACTCATCGCCGACATGGCGACCGGCGGGTGCGGCTGCTGCAAGGGCTTGCGCAGGGTGCCGATGCCCAGCTCGGGGATGATCGCCTCGGCGAGCGTGATGTCCCAGTACTTGCCGGCGATGCGGTAGGGCGGGTCCTGCGTCCAGAGCCGCAGGATCATGTCGATGCTTTCCAGCATCTTTTCGCCGCGTGTCTGCGGGTCCTGGTTGCCGAACAGCTCGAAATCGCTGGCCAGGCCGCCCGGGCCGATGCCGAACAGCAGCCGCCCGTTGCTCATGTGGTCGAACATGGCGGCCTCGGAGGCGACGATGGCCGGATGATGGTTCGGCAGGTTCACCACGCCGGTGCCGAGCTTCATCCGCTTCGCCTGCGGCAGCAGGGAGGCCAGGAACATCAGCGGCGAGCAGAGCGGCTCGGTGGTGGCGGAGAAATGCTCGCCCACCCACAGCTCGTCGAAGCCGAGCTGCTCGGCCAGCAGCGCCTTCTCGGTGTTCTCGGCGATGGTGTCCTGCAGGGGCCGGTGCGGCGGATGCAGCGGCATCATGAACAGGCCGAATTCCATGGATCGCTTCCCTCGTGCTGTCACCTCCGGCCGCCGGGGAAGGGGCCGTGGCGTGTCTGACGCGGGCGAGGCTAGGACAGGCCGCGCGCCGATGGCAACGAACGATGAAGAAATTCATTACCGCAAAAAAAATTGCAGAAATGGCGGCACCGCGGCAATTTCCATTGCCGCATGAGCATCCCGCCCGACAGCTTTCCCGCCCTCGCCCTGCGCCTCCAGGAACGCCTGCCCGGCCTCAGCCCGCAGTTCCAGCGCATCGCGCGCTATCTGCTGGCCAATCCGGACGAGGTGGCGCTGGCGCCGCTGCGCGTCCTGGCGGGGCATGTGGCGGCGCACCCTTCCGCGCTGGTGCGCTTCGCCAAGAGCTTCGGCTATGACGGCTTCCGCGAGATGCAGCGGCTGTTCAAGTCGGCCGTCTTCGCCCGTGCCCAGGGCGTCACCGCCGAGGCCTCGCGGCTGCACCGCCGCCTCGCGCCGCATGCGGGCGGGCTGGAAGCCGCCCGCGCCGTGGTGGCGCATGAGATGGCGGGGCTGCGCAGCCTGCTGGACGGGCTGGACGAGGCGGCGCTGCAGGCGGCGGGCCGGCAGCTCGGCCGGGCGCGGCTGGTCTGGATCGGCTGCGACGCCGAAGGCCGCCCGGCGGCCGCGGCCCTGCACCTGCTGCTGGCCCGGCACGGCCGCCCGGCCAGCCTGCTCGACGGCGCCCCGGATTTGGCACGGGCGCAGCTCGGCACCGCGCGGGCGGAGGACGCGCTGCTGCTGATCGGCCTCGGCCCCGCCGCCGCGCGCCAGGGCGAGGCGCTGCCGGGGCAGGCGCGGGCGCTGGGCTGCCCGGTGCTGCTGCTCGGCGCCTGGGGCGGGCTGGCACCGGAGGGAGTGCTGCGCTTCGCGCTGCCGCCGCCGGCGGGCGGGCAGCCGCCGGCCCTCGCGCCGGCCCTGGCCTGGGTGCAGATCCTCGGCGCCTGCCTGGCCGCCGAGGCCGGGCAGGGGGCCGCCCTGGGCGAGCCGCGCTTCGCCGATTTCGACCCGCTCGGCTGGTAGGGCAGGCCCCCCATCCACGCCGCTTTTCTCCGGCCCTCCGGCGCATCACAATAATGCCATGGCCGCTCCGCTCCCCGCCGCCCCTGAGGGCGCCGACCCCACCTTCGCCGACCTCATCGCCGCCCGCCCGGCGCTTTCCGCGCATGCCCTGGACGGGCTGCTGATGGAGGAGGTGCCGCTCGCCCGCATCGCGCGCGAGGTCGGCACGCCGACCTGGGTCTATTCCGCCGGCACCCTGCGCCGCCGCTTCCGCGCGCTGCGCGCCGCGCTCGACGACGCCGGCCTGAAGGCCAGCATCCACTACGCCGCCAAGGCCAATGACAACCAGGCCGTGCTGCGCGTCCTCGCCGCCGAGGGAGCGGGGGCCGACATCGTCAGCGCCGGCGAGTTGCGCGCCACCCTGGCCGCCGGCATCCCGGCCGGGGCCACGGTCTTCTCCGGCGTCGGCAAGCAGCCGGAGGAGATCCGTCTGGCGCTGCGCGAGGGCATCTTCCAGATCAATGCCGAGAGCGCGGAGGAGGTCGAGATGCTCTCCGCCATCGCGGCGGAGATGGGCCTGCGCGCCCCGGTGGCGCTGCGCGTGAACCCCGACGTGGATGCCGGGACGCACGCCAAGATCACCACCGGCAAGGCGGAGAACAAGTTCGGCATCGACTTCGAGGACGCACCCGCCCTCTATGCCCGCATGGCGGTGCTGCCCGGCATCCGGCCGATCGGCATCGCCACGCATATCGGCAGCCAGATCACCGAGGGCGTCGCCGCCTATCGCGCCGCCTATGCCCGGCTGGCCGAGATGGTGCGCGGCCTGCGCGCCGCCGGCCTGCCCATCGAGCGGGTGGATTGCGGCGGCGGCCTCGGCATCCCCTATCGCGACGAGGCGCCGCCCCCGCCCGAGGCGCTGGCCGGCGCCATCAAGGCGACGCTGGGCGAGCTGGGCCTGCCGGTCATGCTGGAGCCGGGCCGCTGGATCGCCGGGCCGGCGGGCGTGCTGCTGGCTTCGGTGGTGCTGCAGAAGCAGGGCCGCGCCCGCCGCTTCGTGGTGGCCGACGCCGCCATGAACGACCTCGTGCGCCCGGCCATGTACGAGGCCTGGCACGGCATCCTGCCGGTCTCGCCCACGGCGCTGGCGGCGCCGTGCTCCCCCGCCGACGTGGTCGGGCCGGTTTGCGAGAGCGGTGACACCTTCGCGCGCGGCCGCGAATTGCCCTCGCTTCCCCCAGGGGAATTGATCGCATTCCTCGACGCAGGTGCTTATGGTGCGGTCATGAGCAGCACCTACAACGCCCGCCCCCTGGCGGCCGAAGTGCTGGTGGATGGCACCCGCTTCGCCGTTGTGCGGCCCCGGCAGACGCCTGAGGACCTGCTGGCGCACCAGCGCCTGCCGGAATGGCTCACCCCGGCCGTCACGGCGGCCCCCCCGGCATGACGGAGCGGCGCGCTCCGCTGGCCCGGCGCCTAGCGCGGGGGCTGCGGCTCGCGCGCCTCGCGCTCGGCTGGGAGGCGCTGTGGCCCCGGCTCTGGCCGGCGCTCGGCGTCATCGGCCTGTTCCTGCTGGCCGCCTGGTCCGGCCTCTTTCTCCATCTGCCGCCCTGGCTGCATCTGGCCCTCCTGGCCGGCTTCGCGCTGGCGCTGGGCGCCGCCCTCTGGCGTGGCTTCCGCGGCTTCGCCTGGCCCGGCGAGGCCGCCGCCGAGCGTCGGCTGGAGACCGCTTCCGGCCTGCGGCATCGTCCGCTCTCCACCCTGCGCGACCAGGCCCTGACCGAGGACCCCGCCACCCTGGCGCTCTGGCGCGCGCACCAGGCGCGGGCGCTGGCCGGCTTGCGCCGGCTGCGCGTCGGCGCGCCCCGGCCCAACCTGGCGGCGCGCGACCCGCGGGCCTTGCGCACCGGCCTGCTGGTCGCGGTCTGCGCCTCCCTTGTCCTCGCCGGCGGCGAGGCGGGCGAGCGGCTGCGCCGCGCCCTCTGGCCCAGCCTGCATGCCGCGCCGCTCGGCGCCGCGCTGAAGCTGGAGGCCTGGGTGACGCCGCCCGCCTATACCGGTGCCGCCCCTCTCTTCCTCGACCTCGCCGGCGGCGCGCTGACCGTGCCGCAGGGCAGCACGCTACAGATCGCCCTCTCCGGCGGCAGCGGCGGCGTGCCCGAACTTCGGGTGGACGAGCACGCCACGCCCTTCCGTGCGCTTGACGCCGGCTCCTTCGCCCTTGAGGCGCCGCTGGCTCGCGGTGCCCGGATCGTGCTGCGCCGCGGCGGCCGCGATCTCGCCGCCTGGACCTTCAGCGTGCAGGCCGACGCTCCGCCGACCGCCGCCTTCACCGAGGCGCCTGCGCCATCGCCGCGCGGGCTGGCGGTACGGCTGCCCTGGCGCGCCGATGACGACTGGGGCGTCAATGCCGCGCAGGCCGAGATCCGCCTCGCCGCCCGGCCGCATGCGGAGCCGCTGCTGCTGGACCTGCCGCTCGCCGGCGGCGAGCCGCGTGCCCGCAAGGGCGTGGCGCAGCCGGACCTTTCGGCGCATCCCTGGGCCGGGTTGCCGGTGCGGGTGCGCGTCCTGGCGCGCGACGGGGCCGGGCAGCAGGGCGCCTCGGAGACGCAGGAGCTGATCCTGCCCGAGCGGCCCTTCACGCACCCGGTGGCACGCATGCTGGTGGAGCTGCGCAAGGCGCTGTCGCTTGACCCGCTGGGGCGCGACGGCGTGCGGCGCGGCCTCGACGAACTCGCCGCGCGCCCGGAGGCCTTCGAGCACGACAGCACCACCTTCCTCGCCCTGCGCGTCGCCCGTTTCCAGCTGATGCGTGACCGCCGCCCCGAGGCCATCGGGGAGGTGCAGAAGCTGATGTGGGACACCGCCGTGGCGCTGGAAGAAGGCCTTGCCGACCGCACCGCCCGCGCCCTGGCGGAAGCCCGCGAGGCGCTGCGCGAGGCCTTGGCCGAGGCCGAGCGCACGCCGCCGGACGCCGGGCAGCGGGCCGAGCTGGAGCGCCGCGTGCAGGAGCTGCGCGAGGCCGTGCAGCGCCACCTGGAGGCCCTGCTGGAGCGCATGCGCCAGCAGGGAATGGAGCCGGCGCCGCTCGACCCGAACCAGCAGGCGATGGAGCAGCGGGAGCTGGAGCGCCGCATGCAGGAGATGCAGGAGACGGCGCGCGAGGGCCGTACCGACCGCCTGCAGCAGGAGTTGGCCCAACTGGAGCAGATGCTGGAGGCGCTGCAGCAGGGCCGCATCGCCGCGCGGCCCGAAGGCGGCCGCAACAGTAGCCAGCAGCAGCAGCAACAGCAGCGCGGCGAGCAGCAGATGGGCGCGGTGCAGGACATGGTGCAGCGGCAGGGCCAACTGCTCGACCGCAGCCATCAGCGCGAGGGTGCGCAGGAGCAGCCGTCCGAGCGGCGCCCGGGCATGCCCCCCGGCCGGCCGCAGCCGGGGGGCCAGCCCTCCGGCCAGCCGCAGGCGGGAAACCCGTCCGGAGAGGAGGCGCGGCGTGATGCGCGCACCCAGCGCGCCCTGCGCCGTGCGCTCGGCGAGCTGATGCAGCAGTTCGGCGACCTGACGGGCGAGATCCCGGAGGCGCTCGGCCGCGCCGATCAGGCGATGCGCCAGGCGCAGGAGGCGCTCGGCCAGGGCGGCGACGCCAGCGGGCACCAGCAGGAGGCGATCCGCGAATTGCAGGAGGGCGGCCGGCAGATGGCGCAGTCCATGCAGCAGCAGTTCGGCCAGGGTCAGGGCGAAGGGCAGGGCGACGGCCAGGGCAATCCTGGCGCGGCGGTGGGCACGCAGGGGGAGGACCGCGTCGCAGGCCAGGGCCAGGGCCGTGATCCGCTGGGCCGCCCGACGCGCGATGCGCCTGGTGCCAGCGACCAGGGCAGCGACACGCAGGTGCCGGAGGAGGCAGAGATGCTGCGCAGCCGCCGCATCCAGGAGGAGCTGCGCCGCCGTGGCGCCGAGCGCGAGCGCCCGCCGAGCGAGCTGGACTACATCGACCGTCTGCTCAAGTCCTACTGACGCGACCGGACGGAAGGAAGGCGAGGGGCCGGAGGAATTCCTTCCTCCGGCCTTTTTCGTTCCGGCCCCTCAGCGCCCCCATTCGATCGCCGGCAGCCGCAGCACGGGAATGCGCGCTGCCGCCAGGGTGCGGTCCTCCAGGGTCACGGGCACCTCGATCTGGGGCGGGCCGCCGGCCGGATCGGGGCGCGCCATCAGCGGCACCAGGCTGCGGGCGAGGCCGGCCGTGCGGGGCGCCAGCAGGCCCGCCCCGGCCAGGGCCTCCAGCCCCTCCGCCGCGCCGGCCACGCGCAGGGTGCCTGCGCCGGTCGGCTGCAGCGCGGCGTCGAGCGCCAGGGTGGCGGCGGCGCTGGCGGCCACCTCGCCCCAGCGCAGCGTCAGGGCGCGCAGTTCCAGCGTGCCGCCGGCATCGCGCCAGGCCGCCGCGCGCCGCGCAGGTTGATATCCGCCCGGCACCGGCTCCATCAGTGCCGCTTCCAGCGAGGCCGTCTCCACCTGCCGGCCGAGCGGCAGGTTCCAGGGC
This sequence comes from Roseomonas sp. E05, assembly GCF_030063475.1. Classification (GTDB taxonomy): domain Bacteria; phylum Pseudomonadota; class Alphaproteobacteria; order Acetobacterales; family Acetobacteraceae; genus Pseudoroseomonas. The sequence goes on along the minus strand of NZ_JASIRT010000001.1, from coordinate 197,883 downwards.
AGCGCCACGCCGTGCAGGGTCAGCGCCAGGGTGAGGGCGGGGCCGTCGCGGCCTTCCAGTTCCGCCTCGGCCTCCGCCACCGTCACCGCGCCCGCCGGAGGGCCCAGGCGAAGCTGCCGGGCCATGATCCGGGCGGAGCCGGGTGACGCGCCCTCGGCGATCGGCAGGGCGGCGGTGAGGTGAGCGGCGGCGAAGGGCAGTTCCTGCGAGTCGGCCACCAGCCGTTGCGGTCCCTGGGCCTCGACGAGCAGCGTTTGCAGATCCGGCGGCACGATGCGCAGGCGCACCGCGGCCGCCTGCCAGGCCAGCCCGCCCAGCGGGCCGCCGGGCGGGGCGGCGATCCGCAGGGCGGGCAGGATGAGGCTGGCGGAGAGCGGCCATCCACCACGGCGCGGCGGGGCATGCGTGACCTGCCAGCCCTGCGCGCGGCGCGCCTCGGCCCAGCGCTCGAAGCCCTGCTCCAGCCGCTCTGTCATGAGGCGCCACAGCATGGTGTGACCGGCGCCGAGCAGCACCAGCAACAGGGCGAGCCCAAGCAGGAGCCGCCCGGGATGAAACCCGCGGCGGCGCGGGGCTTGTGGCTTTCGGGTCATCGTGCTTCAGGATATAGGGTCGATGGCTGCGGGCGGAAACGCTATGCCTTCGCCCCGCGGCCATTCCCGTTCCACCCCTTCCGGACCGGTCGTTCGCCCGATCGCCTTCGCAGGCGGCGGGACAGCGCTGTCCGTTCTCACCGATGGCCCCGCTCCTGCCCCTCAGCCTGCTCGACCCCGACGGAGACCTCTACGTCTTCGGCTACGGCTCCCTGATCTGGAAGCCGGGCTTCGCCTATGCGGCCCGGCATCCGGCCCTGCTGCACGGCTTCCACCGGCGCTTCTGCCTGTGGTCGCGCGAGTATCGCGGCACGCCGGACTGCCCTGGCCTGGTGCTCGGCCTGGACCGCGGCGGCGCCTGCCGTGGCGTCGCCTTCCGTGTGCCGGCCGCCGAGGCTGCCGGGGTGCTGGCCTATCTGGATGCGCGGGAGATGATTGGCGACCACTACCAGCGCCGCCGCCTGCCGGTCCGCCTGCTGGACACGGGCGCGGTGCGGCAGGCCGTCACCTTCGTGGCGAACCGCCGCGGGCAGGCCTATTGCCGCGAGATGACCCCGGAGCGGGCGGCGGTGGCGATCGCGCGGGGCAGCGGCCGGATGGGGCCGAACCGCGATTATCTCCTGAACACCGTGACGCACCTGCGAAGCCTCGGCGTGCGCGACGCGGCGCTGGACCGCATCGCCGCGCTGCTGCCGGCGGCCCTGGCAGGCTGAGGCCGTCGAGTCGCGCCAGCCGTCACAAGGCTCGGGGCTGCTTTTCCGCAGAGTTATCCACAGCTCCCCCTGTGGCCTTCCCGGCACAGGCCAAGCGATTATGCGCTCGGCGCCGCGCAAGCTCTGCAGGCGTTGGGGAAAATCCATGTTTTTCAGGTGATTGAGAGGAATGAGCCGGTCGGGTAACGGAAGCGCCGGCCGCCTCCTGCAGGCGAAATTCAGGTTTGCCAGAGGCTTGCGGGGCGCTACTGGACGCGCTCTGAAGAATGCCCCGCAACTTGTCCCACAGAATTATCCACAGGTGTTGCGCCTGCGCAGGGGTCGCCCGCCGCCGCGACGAGTCGATCCGTTTCGGTTTCGATCGCCGTTTCCAGCTGCTGCAGAAGTTGTGCGCGGGGCAGGCCAGGGGGCAAGGGCGGCAGGATGGCCACGGTGATCAGGCCGGGCTGCTTGGCGAAGGCCCGGCGGCCCCAATACAGGCCACTGTCGGTCGCGGCGGGCACCACGGGGGCGCCGCTGGCCGCCGCCAGCGCCACCACGCCGGGCTGGTAGGGCACGCGGGTGCCGGGGGCCGTGCGGGTGCCCTCGGGGAAGATGACGATCTGGTCGCCCGCCGCCAGCGCCTGGCCCGCCTGCCGCACCATGCCCTTCAGCGCCGCCGCCCCGCCCCGGCGGTCCACCGCCACCGCCCCATAGTGCCGCGCCAGCCAACCCCAGGCAGGAATGCGCAGCAACTCGCGCTTCAGCACATAGACCGGCTCCGGCAGCAGGGCGAACCAGACGATGGTGTCATAGGCCGACTGGTGCTTGGCGGCGATGACCGCGGGCCCGGCCGGCAGGTTCTCCCGCCCCGTCACGCGCAGGCCGATGCCGCAGACCACCCGCAGCAGCCACAGCATCAGCCGTGCCCAGTGCTGCACGTAGCGGCGCAGGACACGACGCGGAAAGGGCAGCAGCAACAGGCCGACGAGGCAGCAGAGGCCGGTCAGCCCGAAGAACAGCAGGTTGAACAGCGCGGAGCGCAACAGGGTCAGGCCCGAGGGCTTCACGAGGGCGGTCTCTCCGAAGTTAGCGCCGACAGGCCGAGCATCGCGCCGATCAGCTTCAGGTACTCACGGGCCAGCAGCGCGAGGCGCGGGCCTTCCGTCTGCACGGGGTGCGGGACCAGCGACACCCCGGGCAGGGTGCGACGCAGCTCCAGCAGGGCACGGGGCATGTGGAAGGCGGCCGTGACGACGCGCAGGGATCTGATCTGCCGCGAGCGGGCCCAATGCGCAATCTCCTTTCCGTTGCCGCGCGTGCTGGTGGCGGCATGGCCCAGGGTGGTGCGCGCCGCCAGCGCCTCGGTCGGCAGTCCGGCGGTGCGCGCCAGGTCCTCCAGGTCCGCCACGGGCGAGACGCCGGAGACGATCAGCCAGCGCGCCTTGCCCTCGGCCAGCAGGCGCATCCCGGCCTCGACGCGCTGCGGCCCGCCGGTCAGCACGGCGACGCCGTCGGTCTGCCGCAGCGGGAATTCGGGGCGGGCGCGGCTCTGCCCGGCGAAGAAGGCGAAGCCGCCCAGCAGCACCAGCAGCAGCGTGGCCGGGGCCAGCCACAGCCGGCTTCTCCGGCCGCGGCGGCTGCCGTCGGGAAGGCTCATGGCAGGCGGCGGAGCCAGCGGCGGACGCTGACCTGGGCGGTTGCCCAGCCGATGCCGCCCGCCACCGGCGGCAGCAGGATCAGGTCCAGCCAGGGCAGGGAGGACCAGGGCTGCACCATGCCGCCGGCCAGCGGCGCGGCGACCCCCGCCAGCGCCGCCAGCGTCGGCACGGCGAGCGCCGCGCCGGCCAGCGCGCCACTGGCCGCCAGCAGCCCGATTCGCCGGGCGAAGCGGCCGGCGATGTAATCCTGCGTGGCGCCGAGGTCGTGCAGGATCTCGATCGCCTGACGGCGGGAGGCGAGGCCGGCGCGCGTCGCCACCGCCACCACCGCGACCCCCACGCCCACGACCAGCAGCAGCACCGCCAGCGCCATGCCCTGCACGCTGCGCGCCAGCGCCGCCAGCCGTGCCACCCAGATGCCGTGCGCCTCGACCTCCGCCCCCGGCACCGCCTCGGCGAGCTGCCGCGCGATCGGCTCGGGATCGATGCCCGGGTTCACCAGCCGCAACTCCAGCACCGAGGGCAGGGGCAGCGGCGGCACCTCGCCCAGCCAGGGGCGCAGCAGCTCGCGCATCCGCTCCGGGCTCACCGCCTCGGCGCTGGCCACTTCGGGCATGCCGCGCAGCAGGGCCAGGGCCTGGTCCATGCGGCCGGACTGCTCGGGCGGGAGCTGCACCGTCACGGCGGCGGCGGCGCCCTGCTGCCAGCGCTCCTTCAGCGCCGCGGCGCCATGCGTGCCGGCCAGCGCCAGCGCCGCGAGCAGCGCCATCGCCGCCACCAGCCCGGGCAGCAGCCGGTCGGAAAGGGCGCGCTTCAGCCCGAGCGGGTCGCGCGCGTAGCGGCTGCGGCGCTCAGCCATGATGCACCACCCGGCCTTCCTCCAGCACCAGCGCGGGGGCGGCGAACTGGGCCACCAGATCCTCGCTGTGGGTCGCCACCACCACGGTGGTGCCGAGCCGGTTCATCTGCGTCAACAGCGCGAGCAGGCGGCGCGCCTGGTACGAATCGAGGTTGCCGGTCGGCTCGTCGGCCACCAGCAGGGCCGGGCGCGTCACCACCGCGCGGGCGATGGCGATGCGCTGCTGCTCGCCCCCCGAGAGCTGCTGCGGCAGCGCCAGCTCCTTTCCCTGCAGCCCCACCCAGCGCAGCATCTCCGTTACGTCCGGCCGCAGGCTGGCCTCCGAGCGGCCGGCGAGACGCAGCGGCAGCGCCACATTGTCGAAGGCGGAAAGGTAGGGCAGCAGCCGGAAGTCCTGGAACACCACGCCGATGCGCCGCCGCAGCGCCGGCAGGGCGGCCCGCCGCTCGCGGCGCACGCGCTCGCCCAGCACCTCCAGCTCGCCGCGCGTCGGCAGCAAAGCGAGGTGCATCAGTCGCAGCAGCGAGGACTTGCCGGCGCCCGAGGCGCCCAGCAGCCAGGTGAAGCTGCCCTCGGGCAGCGTGAAGGTCAGGTCGGCCAGGGCCTCCGGGCCTGTCGCCCCGTCGGGCGAGGGATAGCGCAGGCCGACCGCGGTGAAGCGCACCATGCGGCAGGGGAATGCCACGCTCCGCCGCCGCCCGCCACCCGGGAGGTGTGACGAAGGCTTGCAGCGCGAGCTTTGCCCCGGCATAGCGGGGCCATGCGCATCGAATGTCCGGGCTGCGCCGCCGCCTACGAGGTGCGGGAGGAGTTGCTCCCGCCTGGCCGCGAGGTTCGCTGTGCGCGCTGCGGGCAGGCCTGGGTGCCGCTTGCCCCGGCGGCCGCGCCGCTGCCCGCCGAGGAAAGGCTGGCCTCGCCCTCCGCGGCCCCGCCGGGACGCAGGCCCATGCCGCTGCGCGTGCGGCCGCGGCTGGGCGCGCCCGCCGCACCGCCAGAGCCACCCCCCCGCGCCCTGCCTCCCCCTGAGGAACCGCCCGAGCCGCCGCCCGGCCTGGCCGCGCCGTTGATCGCCTGGGCGGTATCGATCCTGGTGGTGGCGGGGGCGCTCGCGGCGCTCTGGGTGTGGCGGGCCGAGGTCATCCTCCTCTGGCCGCCCGCCGCACGGCTGCTCCAGGGAGATGGCGGCTGACGCCCAGGACGGGCCGGGCTAGCCGTAGAAGACCCCGTCAGAGCGGCCTTCCGCGTAGCCGTGCTCGATGAAGTGCCGGGCTGCCGCCGTCGTGTCTGCCCCCAGCCAGGCCGACAGGTCGGCATAGCGGGCGAGGTAGGCCTGCGCGTCGAAATGGACGGGGTCACGCTGCTCCATGACGCCATGGTGAAAGAAGTGCGACAGCCCGGCGGCCGCATCGACGCCGATGCCCTGAATGAGATCCGGGTAGCCGGCGATGTAGACCAGCCCGTCCAGTTTCCACTGCACGGCCGGATCATGGAAGGCGTCCACATAGGCCTGCCCGGTCTGCGGTTCGGTGCCGTCGGAAAGCAGGCCGGAATAGTTGTCGTCGGAATCCCAGCGTGACTGGAAAGCGACATTGTGCGTGTCGAACCAGTACTTCATGGCATTGATGTAAGGCTCGGCGTTGTTGGTCATCACGCCCCATTCCGAATAGGCCGCAGGCTTGTTGTGGGCGGCGGCGAAGTTCACGTGCCACTGCAGCCCGTACTGCTCGTTCAGCACCAGGTCCCAGGCATGATAGGGATCGTCGCCGAAGAATTCGGTCTTCCAGTAGGCGTCCATGCCGATGACATCGACATAGTTGTCGCCGGGATAGGCGCTGGCGGGGTCCATGGAGCCCTCCCAGGCCTCGTTCACGTTCCACTCGAAGACGAAACGGTCGGAGACGCTGCGGAAGGTATCCACGAACTGCCGGAAGGCGCCGATATAGTCCTGCTGGTGATCGATGGCGGACCAGGGGAACCAGCCGCCGTTGAACTCCCAGCCCACCCGGACATTGAGGGGCTGGCCGGGCAGGCCGCTGTCCTTCATGGCCTCGGCAGCCTGGCGGTAGTAGTCGTTGTAGGCGCCGGTGGCGGCCTCGGCGAGGGTGGCGCCGTTGACGATCAGCGGCACTGACCAGGCGAGGTCGTGCTGCCCATCGCTCCATGCATCGCTGGCGCCCCAACGCGCGCCTGAGAGGAAATCCTCCCAGCTCTGATAGCCGATGACCGTGTGCACGTTGTCGGCGGGCCGGCCCAGCCAGTTCTCGAAGCGTTCGAGATTCTCCCAGTAGTTGCCAACATAAACTCCGACTTGGGCCATCTGGATTTTTCCTTCAAAAATGTTCGGCCGGGAGAGGTCTCCTCTTCTTTAATGGATGCGCCACAGGTGAAAGAAGATTCTTCACTCTCCTGGGCCACGTCTTTGGGAGTTGTGGTTTGGTGCCATTCTGACGTGAAAGTTGCGCATGCACGTCACACGACAATATTTCTGAGCAACCACGCTCTCAGCCGAGATCCGGCAGCAAATCCAGCAGCCAGACGGCACCGATGCCGGCGAGGATCGAGGCGCTGAGATGGCCGGTGCGCCACTGCACCAGCACCACCACGACGGTGCCGAGCAGGCCGGCGGGGCCGGTGCGCGTCAGGGCGAGGGCCACATAGGCCATGAAGATCGGCCCGGGCAGGTTGCGCAGCATGGCGTCCAGGAAGGGCGGCGGTCGCTTCGCCCGCATGATGGCGTAGCCGCCCGCGCGGCACAGGTAGGTCACGGCGGCCATCCCCAGGATGGTCAGCAGAACGTCGCTTCTCATCGGGCGGCGCGGGTTTCCTGCCAGGCCGCCAGCGCCGCGCCGGCCAGCGCGGCGCCGAGCAGCGGCAGCGGCTGCGGCAGGCCGAGCCAGTGCAGTGCCACCGCCAGCGCCGCGGCCAGCGCCCAGGCCATCAGATCCTGCCGCGCCCCGCGCCAGAGCGGCACCAGCAGCGCGGCGAAGGCGGCAATGCCGCCGAAGAACAGGGGATGCCCTGGCGGCAGCCGCACCGCGCCCCCGAGCACATGCCCCGCGCCCACCGAGATGATCCAGCCGACATAGAGCACCAGGGAGGTGCCCAGCAGGAAGCCGGCATCGCGCCCGCCGGAACGGATCTCGGCCATGCTCATGGCGAAGGAATGGTCCACCAGCGTTGCCAGCGTGCCCCAGAGGCGCAGGCCGCGCAGCCGGTCCAGCCAGGGGGCCAGCGCCGCGCCCATCGGCGCCATGCGGATGTTCACCACTGCCGCCGCCAGGGTCGCCGCCAGGACCGGCGCGGGGTCGGCCCAGAGCTCCAGCGCCAGCAACTGCGCCGAACCGGCATAGACCAGGGCCGACATGGCCAGCGCCTCGGCGAGCGAGAGGCCCCGCCCGACCGAGACCACGCCCACCACCAGGCCGAAGGGCAACAGGCCGAGCAGCATCGGCGCGGCCCGGAGCGCGCCGCGCCGGATGCCGTCGCGGGTGAAGCGGACCGGGCCGGCTCTTGTCTCCGCCGCTTGGACCTCAGCCACGACGGGCCGCCAGCAGGCGCTCCTCCGCCTCGGCCGGGTCCATCTCCAGGGCGCGCTCGGCCAGGTCGCGCGCGAAGCCGCCGCGGGCGAGGGCGGCCAGCGCCTTCAACCGTGCCTCGGGCGAGGGCGGCTGCTCCGGCGCGAAGGGGCCGGCGCGGCGGCGGCGCAGATGGCTGAGCGCGGCGATCAGCTCGTCCGGCGGCGCCTCCTCCAGCACGGCGGCGGCCGTTTCCGCACCCACGCCCTTGGCGGCCAGATGCGCGGCGATGGCCCGCTGCGAGCGGCCGGCGCGGTTCAGCCGCCGGGCGCGGGCGGCGGCGAAGGCGGCGTCGTCCACCGCGCCCGAGGTGGCGAGGCGGCGCGCGACCTCGGCTGCGGCGGCCCGGCCGGCGATGACGGTGGCGACGATCTGGTCGGTGGGCTGGCCCTCCGCCTCGGCGCGGCGCGCCCAGCGGTCGATCCGCCGGTGCAGCACGCGCAGCAGCCCGGTCTCGGTGGCGGCGAAGCGCGCCAGATGCGCCAGCGCGGCCTCGTGCAGCCGTGCCGCATCCGGCGCCTTGCCCGCGGCCGGCCGCGCATCCTCCCGCTTTCGCTCCATTCCCTTATTCTGCCATGGGGGGAGCGGGCTGCCCATCCCGCCCTCGACGGCGGCGGGCGCGCGGCGCAAAATACCGGTCCCCCCATGCCCTTCGCGGAGGACCCATGCCGGTTGAAACCTGGATCGCGTTCCTCGCCGCGGCCTCGGTGATGTTGCTGATCCCGGGGCCGACCGTCCTGCTGGTCATCGGCCAGTCGCTGGGCGGCGGGCGCCGGGCGGCGCTGCCGCTGGTGGCCGGCGTTGCGGCGGGAGACCTGGTGGCCATGAGCCTCTCGCTGGCCGGCCTCGGTGCGCTGCTCTCGGCCTCGGCGGCATTGTTCACCGCGCTGAAATGGGCGGGTGCTGCCTATCTGGTCTATCTTGGCCTGCGGCTGTGGCGGGCGCCGGTGGCGGCGGCGGGGGCGGCTCCTGTCGCCGCGCGCGACGCCTGGCGGCAGGCCTTCCTCGTCACCGCGCTGAACCCGAAGTCGATCGCCTTTTTCGTCGCCTTCGTGCCGCAGTTCCTCGATGCCGGCCGGCCCTTCCTGCCGCAGGCGGCCATCCTGGTGGCCAGCTTCGTCGTGCTGGCGGCGCTCAACGCGCTGTTCTATGCGCTGGCCGCCGGGCGCCTCTCCGGCGCGGTGCGGCGGCCCGGCCTGCGGCGGGCGCTGAACCGGCTGGGCGGCGGCGTGCTGATCGGCGCCGGGCTGGCCACGGCCACGCTGCGGCGCGCGGGGTGAGCGCCATGGCCCATTCCCCCGTCTTCACCGCCACGACGCATGGCATCCGCGTCTCGGTCCGGGCCTTCTATCTGGCTGACCAGTCGCAGCCCGAGCAGTCGCATTTCGTCTGGGCCTACCGCGTCACCATCGAGAACCTGAGCGCCCGCACCGTGCAACTGCTGAAGCGGAGCTGGCAGATCACCGACGGGCTGGGCCGCGAGCAGCGCGTGCATGGCCCCGGCGTGGTGGGCGAGCAGCCCGTGCTGGAAGCGGGCGAGAGCTTCGAGTACACCTCCGGCACGCCGCTCTCGACGCCCTCCGGCTTCATGCGCGGCACCTACCACATGGTTGAGCGCGACAGCGGCGAAGCCTTTGACGTCGCCATTCCTGCCTTCAGCCTTGATAGCCCGCACCAGGCCGGCATGGTGCATTGACAGGACGTCGCCCGAGCCCTGCGCAATCGGGCATTGCAACGCCGCACGCGCAGGCACAAGTGGTGCCGCATCAGACGCGCGGACCATGGAGCGGAAGGCCAGAGTGAACATCACCATCCCGCCGGCGAAGAAGCAGGCCGAGTCCAGCCTTTCCGAGGGCCGCCCGAGCCGTGCCGAAGCCGAGGCCGCCGTCCGTACCCTGTTGCTCTGGGCGGGGGACGACCCGGAGCGCGAGGGCCTGCTCGACACGCCCGCCCGCGTCGTTCGCGCCTATGAGGAGTTCTTCGCCGGCTACCGGGAGGACCCTGTCCAGATCCTCGCCCGCTCCTTCGAGGAGACCGAGGGCTATGACGAGATGGTGGTGCTGCGCGACATCCGCCTGGAGAGCCATTGCGAGCACCACATGGTGCCGATCATCGGCCGGGCGCATGTGGCCTACCTGCCCGCCGGCCGGGTGGTCGGCATCTCCAAGCTGGCCCGGGTGGTGGAGGCCTATGCCCGCCGCCTGCAGATCCAGGAGAAGCTGACGGCACAGATCGCCAACAGCATCGACGAGGTGCTGAAGCCGCGCGGCGTCGCGGTGGTGATCGAGGCCAGCCACCAGTGCATGACCACCCGCGGCGTGCACCAGCCCGGCGTCAGCATGATCACCAGCCGGATGCTGGGTGAGTTCCGCACCGATTCCGGGTTGCGGCGGGAGTTCCTCGCCATGACCAGGAGCAGCGCGCCCGTTCCTGAGGCGTGAAAAGGCTGAGGGAATGAATTCCCCCAGACCCCCATCTTTTTTCTGCCAGTTTCGGGCCCCGCCTGTGGCGGCCCCAGTCGCCGGGGCTGCTCCAGCCCCGGCGTGAGCGCATTCAGTCAGTCCCGCCAAAACTGATGAAAAAAAGAAGAGGGGGGTCCGGGGGAGAATTCATTCTCCCCCGGCTCTGCCGCGTCAGGCGATCGCCTCTGCCTCGACTTCCAGCACGAAGCGGGGGTCGGCCAGTCCGGCCACGATCATCAGCGAGCTGCAGGGGGCGTGCTCGCCGAAGACGGCGTCCCGCTCGGTGCGCCAGACCGGCAGCAGGGCGCGGTCGGTCAGCAGGACCAGCACCTTCACGACGTTCTCCGGGCGCATCCCATGGGCCGCCAGCACGGCCACGAGATTGCCCAGGGCCTGCCGCACCTGCGCCTCCGGCGCTTCCGGCACCGTGCCGTCCGGCGCCACACCGATCTGGCCGCTGATGATCAGGCGGCGCCCGGCGCCCTCCACCAGCCCGGCCTGGGAATAGCGCGCCGCCGGGCGATGCACGCCGGGCGGGTTGGAGAAGGTGACCTGCGCCATGGCTCAGCCCGCCGGCTGGCTCAGGTTTTCCTGCTGCACCGGGCCGGGCAGCGGGGCGGTCGGCGTGCCGGACATGATCCAGTCGCGCAGGTTGCGGCGGAGCTGGAACTCGAACTCCACGTTCAGGTCGTCCATCGCCTGCCGCACGATCTGGTCGGCCGCGCGGGCCTGGCTGGCGGCGCCTTCATCGACGACGGTGGCGTTGCGGCGCACCTCGGCCTCGGAGAAGCCGACGCGCCGGCCGTCATCGCCCAGGATCTCCACCCGCACGCGGATATAGACCGCCAGCCGCTCCGTGCGCTGGCTGAACATGCCGCCGGGCTGCGCCACCTCGCGCGTCAGGCTGGCGGCATCCACCAGGAAGCGGGCATGGCCGCTGGTGCCGACCGCCACCAGCCGGTCCCGCCCCATGCGCAGCGCCTGGGTGAGCGGGGAGAGCGGGGCCGGGGGGTCCACCCGGAAGGCCGGGCCGGGCGGTGGCTCCAACGCCTCGACATCCAGCACGTTCAGCCGCAGGGGCGTGAGATGGGTGTAGCCCGGGGGCGGCCGCAGGGGCGGCTGGGCATCGCCGCCGGCGCAGGCCGCCGCCAGCAGCGGCAGCAGCAGGATCGCGCCACGGCGCGTGGTCGGCATCATTCCTCGCTGTTCTCCCCTTCGAGCGGTCCCATCGGACTGGAAACCGTCAGATGGGCGAAGATGCTCGCAAAACAAAGACCGGCCCAGCCCTCTCCGCCGGGGGATGGCCAAAAGCCGCTCAGTCCGCCGCCTGCACCTCGGAACGCCCGAAGCGGAAGGCGACGTTGCAGAACTCGCAGGTCATGGTGATGGTGCCGTCCTCGGCCATGTGGTCGAGGTCGTCGGTGCCGAAGCCGGAGAGCACGGAAGCCAGCCGGGACCGCGAGCAGCGGCAGCCATAGGAAAGCGGCCGCGGCTTGCCGAGCGCAAGGCCCTCGGCATGAAAGAGGCGATAGAGCAGCCGCTCGGGCGGGAGGCCGTCGTCCAGCATCTCCGACTCGGTGAGGGTGGCGGCGAGGGCGAGGGCGGTCTCCCAGGCGTCGTCCTGCGCGGCCTTGTCCAGCTCGGGGTCGATGCCGCCCTCGCCGGCGATGCGCTCCAGGATCAGCGCGGTGGCGCGCCAGCCGGCGGGGGTCTGGCCGGCCGCCAGCCAGACGCGGCTGTCGAGCTGCTCGGACGTGGCGAAGTAGTGGCCCGTCATCTCCGCGAGCGTGCTGCCTTCGATGGCAACGATGCCCTGGTAGCGGTCCATCTCCGGCCCCTGGTCGCAGGTGAAGGCCAGATAGCCCTTGCCGAGCAGCGTGTCGGCGCCGGGCCTCTCCTCCGCCGGCAGCTTCCCGCTATCGGCGCGGATGTAGCCGCGCAGGCCGCCGGCGTCGGTGCAGTCGGCCAGCAGCATGCTCACAGGGCCTTCACCCTTGGCCTGCAGGCTGAAGCTGCCCTGGAACTTGAGCGCCGTCGCCAGCCCCGCGGTGAGCGCCAGCGCCTGCCCGAGCAGGGCGGTGACGGCGGGCGGGTTGTCGTGCCGGGTCAGCAGCGCGTCGGCCAGGGGGCCGAGCCGCACCAGCCGCCCGCGCACCGGCTTCTGGGCGAGGTGGAAGGGCTGCACGCCCCGCGGCACGGTGAGGTGCGGCACGGGCGGGCGGTCATGGTTGAGGAAGTCGGGGGTGGCGGAGGGTTCGGTCGGATCGGTCACGCGACAGGCCTGAAATGCTGCAAAACGCCTAGATAGGGCGCCGCACCCCGCTCTGCGACCGCTGGAGCCCTGTGCCCCGGGAATGGCGGGGTCTGGGGTAACACTGTTACCCCAGCGGTGGGGGGCGGGGGAGGCGGCGCCTCCCCCGGATCAGGCGCCCTGGGTCTCCATGAGATGCCCGACGATGCGCTGCTGCACCGGCCGGAGGTGGTTCCCCAGCCGCAGCGCGGCGTTGCGCAGCAGCCGCGCCGGGAGCGTCGCCTCGGCATAGATCAGCGCCGTGGCGTTGGTGGCGAGGTAGAGCGCGCGGGTCGCCTGCCGGTGCGCATGGGCATAGCGCCGGAGCACGGCGGGGGCGGCGAATTCCGCCCCGCGGCCCAGCGCCGCGCGGATCTCGCGCGCCAGCACCGCCTGTCCGCGCAGGCCGAAGTTGAAGCCGTGGGCGGTGACGGGGTGCATCCCCACCGCCGCATCGCCCAGCAGCACCGCGCGGGTGGTGGCGAAGCGCTCGGCATAGACGGAGACCAGCGGATAGGTGTGACGGGTGCTGACCAGCTCCATGGCGCCGAGGCGCTGGCGGTAGCGGCGGGCGATCTCCGGCCCGACCTCGGCCTCCGGCATGGCCTCCAGCGCCGCCATCGCCTCCGGTTCCAGAGTGATGACGGCGGAGGACATGTCGCCGTTCAGCGGCAGCATGGCGATGGTCTGGCCGTAGTCGAACCACTCGGTGGCGACGCCGTGATGGGGCGCGGCGTGGCGCAGGCGGCAGACCATCATGCGCTTGCCGAAGTCCCGCGTCTCGGCGCCGATACCGAGCGCCTTGCGCAGGCCGGAGAAGCGGCTGTCGGCGGCGACGAGCAGCTTCGCCTCCAGCGTCTCGCCGTCGGCGAGGCGCAGGCGGGCGCCGTCCACGTCGGTCCGCGCCTCATCCACGCCGGTGCCGGCCAGCAGCCGGACATCCGGGCAGGCGGCGGCGACGCGGTAGAGCGCGCGGCGGATGCAGTGGTTGGAGACCAGCCGGCCCAGCTCCGCCTCCGGCCGCCCGCGCGTGTCGAAGCGCAGGGCATAGGCGGAGCCGCCGTTCAGCACACGGGCCTCGCGCAGCGGGGCGATGGCCTCGGGCGGCAGGTGCTCCCAGGCGCCGAGCTCCCGCAGGATGGCCTGGGAGGCGTGGGTGAGGGCGATCTCGCGCCCGTCGAAGGGGGCTTCAGCCAGCAGGGCTTCCGGCTGGCGCTCCACCACAACGATTTTCAGGCCGGTGCCGGAGAGGGAAGTGGCGAGGGCGAGCCCCGCCGGGCCGCCTCCCACGATCGCGACGTCACACTGCATGCTGGCTGCCTGCCTCCTGCATCCTGACAGGTAGGTAGGGCCGATCGGGGCTTTGGCAAAGCGGCGGCAGCAGGAATCCGCCGCCGCCCTGCCCTCAGACGGCGCGCAGCCGGGCCACCACCTCGGAAAGCGCCTGCTGCAGCGCCTGGCCCTGCCGCGCCACCGCGCCAGTGCCGGCGCGCAGGCTTTCCAACGCCGAGGAGGCCTGGTCCACATGGCCGCCGAGCGCCTTGCTCTCCTCCGCCACGCCCCGCGTGCCGGCGGCGGCCGCGGCGGCGTTGCGGGCGATCTCCCGCGTCGCCGCGCTCTGCTGCTCCACGGCGGCGGCGATGGCGGTCGTCACGCCGTCCATCCGCGCCACGGTGGCGGCGATGCCCTGGACCGTCCGCACAGCCTCCTGGGTGGCGTTGCGCATGGCGCCGATCTGGGTGCTGATCTCCTCCGTCGCCCTGGCGGTCTGCGAGGCCAGCGTCTTCACCTCGGAGGCCACCACGGCGAAGCCCTTCCCGGCCTCCCCGGCCCGCGCCGCCTCGATGGTGGCGTTCAGCGCCAGCAGGTTGGTCTGCCCGGCGATGTCGGCGATCAGCTTCACCACGTCGCCGATGCGGTCGGCCGCCTCGGAGAGCCCGGCCACCGAGCCGTCGGAAGCCTGCGCGGCGGCCACCGCGTCGCGCGCGGCAACGGCGCCCTCGGCGACCCGGCGGTTGATCTCGTTGATGCTGGCGGCCAGTTCCTCGGCGGCGGCGGCCACCGCCTCCACGTTGCCGGTGGCGCTGAGGCTGCGCTCCTGCGCCTGGCCCGCCTCGCGCTCGGCCGCGCCCATGCCCTTGCCGGCGCTCGCGGCGGCGGCGTTAAGCCGCTCCACCTCCTCCGCCAGGCCCCGGGCGGTGCTGCCCACGGCCTGCTCCACCGCCTCGGCCAGGCCAAGCTGCATCTGGCGGCGCTCGGCACCGGCCCGCTCGCGGCCGCGCTCGGCCTCGGCCTGCAGCGCCTGCGCCTGACGGGCACTCTCGGCCAGGCTCTCCACGGCACGGCCGATCTCGCCAAGCGGGTCGCGGCGGTCGGTGCAGGGGATGTGCACGTCGAACCGGCCGCCGGCGAGCGCGCGGACCACCTCGGCGAGCCGGCGCAGCGGCCGCATGGAAAGGCCGACCAGCAGCCAGGCCAGCAGGCCGACCGCAAGGGTGGCGGCGCCGGCGACCAGCAGGGCGCGGGTCTGCATCTCCTGCAGCACGGCATTGACGGCGGTGAGCGGCAGGCCGACGAAGAGCAGGCCGATCACCTTGCCGCCCGCATCACGGATCGGCTCATAGATGGTCAGGTGCTCGCGGCCGAGGATGGTGTTCGCGCCGCGATAGGCCACGCCCTGCCGGAAGACGGCCTCGAAGGCCGGGCCGGGGGCGAGGCGGGTGCCGACGGCCCGCGTGCCGTCGGGCTTCGCCACGTTGGTGGCGATGCGGAGATCCCCGGCGAAGATGGTGGCGACGCCGCCGGCCACGGACTTCACCGTATCCACCTCGTCGAAGCGCCCGTTCAGCGGGGTATCGCCCAGCAGGAGCTGATCGCCTTCCAGGCGCCAGGCCTGGCCCCGCTGCGCCAGCAGGGCCTTCAGCATGCCGAGGCTGATGTCGAGGTCCGTCTGCGACTGCTGCATCACGTGCCGGCGGCTTTCCGCCAGCAGCACCTGCGAGACGGCGCCGCCCGTCACCAGGACGGCGGCCAGGGTCAGCAGCACCAGGGCCGGGACGATGCCGAGGCGACGGGGGAGCGCGTGGAGGATATTCAGGGCAGCGGACAAGGAAACCCCCTTACTCCCGAATCACAATTGCGGGAGGGGAGGGTGCGGCAGCGTCGCTGAATGCGGGGTTAAGGCCGGGGCGGCGAAAGCCCCCCGGCCCGCGCTCAGAGCCCCGCGAGCGCCCAGAGCAGCACGCCCTTCTGGGCGTGCAGGCGGTTCTCGGCCTCGTCGAAGACCACGCTCTGCGGCCCCTCGATCACCTCCTCGGTGATCTCCTCGCCGCGATGCGCGGGCAGGCAGTGCATCACCACCGCGTCCGGCGCCGCGTGCTTCAGCAGCGCCGCGTTGAGCTGGTAGGGGGCAAGCAGGTTGTGCCGGGCGCTCGGTCCGCCATCCTTCTCGTCCGACATGCTGACCCAGGTGTCGGTGACGACGCAGGCCGCGTCCTTCACGGCCGCCACAGGGTCGGAGGTCAGCTCGATCTTCGCCCCCTCGCGCCGCGCCCAGTCCACCAGCTGGGCGGGCGGGGCCAGCTCCGGCGGGGTGGCGAGGCGCAGCGTGAAGCCGAAGCGCGCGGCGGCCTGGATGAAGCTCTGCGCCACGTTGTTGCCGTCGCCCGTCCAGGCCACGACCTTGCCGGCGATCGGGCCGCGATGCTCCTCGAAGGTGAGGATGTCGGCCATCAGCTGGCAGGGGTGGGAGACGTCGGTCAGGCCGTTGATCACCGGCACGGTGGCGTGCTGCGCCAGCTCGCGCAGCTTCGCGACGCTGTCGGTGCGCAGCATGATGGCGTCCACGTAGCGCGACAGCACGCGCGCCGTGTCGGCGGCGGACTCGCCGCGGCCGAGCTGCATGTCCTTGGCCGAGAGCACCACCGCATGGCCGCCGAGCTGGCGGATGCCGACCTCGAAGGAGACACGGGTGCGCGTCGAGGGCTTCTCGAAGATCAGCGCGATCGACTTGCCGGCCAGCGGCTGGCCCTCGACCTTGCCGCCCTTGGCCTGGGCGGCGAGGTCGAGCATGCGCCGCAGGGTCGGCGCGTCGAAGTCCGAGAGTTCGAGGAAGTGGCGGGGGGCATTGGCCGCCCCGCCCGCCGGCCTGAGGGCGGCGCTCACTTCGCCGCCACCTTGGCATTCGCCGGGGTCATGCGCAGCGCCGCGCGGTCGAGCATGGCCAGCGCCTGGTCCACCTCGGCCTCGGTGACGATCAGCGGCGGCGCCAGGCGCAGCACGTTCTGCCCGGCGGCGACCGTCAGCAGCCCCTCCGCCACGGCGGCGGCCTGCATCTCGGCGTTCGAGACTTCCGGCGTCAGTTGCAGGCCGAGCAGCAGCCCGGCGCCGCGCACGCCGGTCGCCACCGTGGGGTGGCGGGCGGCGAGCTCCTGCATGCCCTTCCAGAGGTGGCGCGCCACGCGGTCCACCTGCTCCAGGAAGCCCGGCGCCAGGATCACGTCCAGCACGGCATTGCCGGCGGCGCAGGCCAGCGGGTTGCCGCCATAGGTGGTGCCATGGGTGCCCGGCTTCAGGTACTGGGCCACCTTCTCCTTGGCCAGGATGGCGCCCAGCGGAAAGCCGCCGCCGATGCCCTTGGCGGAGGACATCACGTCCGGCTCGATGCCGGCCCACTGGTGCGCCCAGAGCTTGCCGGTGCGGCCCATGCCGGTCTGCACCTCGTCGAGCGCCAGCAGCAGCCCGTACTCGTCGCAGACGGCGCGCAGCTCCTTGAGGAAGCGCAGGTCCGCCGGGCGGACGCCGCCCTCGCCCTGGATCGGCTCGATCATGATGGCGGCGGTGTTCGGGCCGATGGCGTCGCGCACCGCGTTCATGTTGCCGAAGGGCACGTGGTCGAAGCCCTCGACCACCGGGCCGAAGCCGGCGAGATACTTCTCGTTGCCGGTGGCGGCGAGCGTCGCCAGGGTGCGGCCGTGGAAGGCGCCCTCGAAGCAGATGAGGCGGAACTTCTCGGGGTGGCCGGTCTCGGCATGGTACTTGCGGACGGCCTTGATCATGCCCTCGTTCGCCTCGGCGCCCGAGTTGCAGAAGAAGACGCTGTCGGCGAAGGAGTTCTCGACCAGCCGGGCGGCGAGGCGCTCGGCCTGCGGCACGCGGTACAGGTTGGAGGTGTGCATCACCTTCGCCGCCTGCTCCGCGATGGTCTTCACCAGGTGCGGATGGGCGTGGCCGATGGAGGTGGTGGCGATGCCGCTGCCGAAGTCCAGGAATCGTCGTCCGTCCACCGTCCACAGCCAGGCGCCCTCGCCCCGCTCGAAAGCGAGGTCGGCGCGGTTGTAGGTCGGCATCAGGGCGGGGATCACGCTGATCATTCTCCGTGGGTTCCGCGGGCCGCGCCCTTCGCGCGGCCTTCGGCGGAAGGGACGACAGTGCCGCAAAGGAGCCGCGCGGTCAAAGGCGCAGGCGGGCAAATCCGCGGGCAAATCCGCCGCCCCCGCGCGATGGCGGCCTTTCCTGCACCGCAACCGCGGCGATGCAGGGCGGTTCCTTCCGGCAAGCGGCGCGCAGGGCGCGCCCTGGAGCATCCGGAGGAGAAAGCCATGTCCCGCTCATCGACCGCTCGCCTGCTGCCGCTGGCGGCTGCCGGGCTCCTGACCTGCGCCACCGGCGCCCTCGCCCAGGGGCAGCCGACCACCCGGCCGCAGCATGATGGATCGCAAAGCCAGCAGACGCTGCAGAACAATGAGGCGACCCGTGCGCTGGACCGCGCCGCCGGCAGCAACGTCTCCGGCGCCTATCCGAGCCAGGGCGATGGCACGCCCGGCAACCCGCCCGGCACCGCGGCCACGCGGGCGCTGGACCGCGCGGCGGGCACGAATGTCTCGGGCGCCTATCCCGGCAACGAGAAGGGTGAGGGCAAGGCCGGGGACCCGCCGGGCACCGAGGCGACCCGTTCCCTGGACCGCGCGGCCGGTACCAACCAGTCCGGCGCCTATCCCGGCCAGAGCGACGGCACGCCCGGAAACCCGCCCGGCACGGCTGCCGGCCGCGCCACGGACCGCGCCACGGAAGGCACCGCGCCCGAGGCCAGGCCGGAGCCGCGCCGGCCGGACCAGCGCTCCGACAGCGGCCGGCTGCTGCTGGCGCAGAACGCGCTCGGCACCGAGCCGGGCGTGACCGACCGCGGCGCGACGCTGAAGGGCCCCGAGGCGCAGGGCGGGACCGGCAACAACAGCGGCCGCATTCCGGGCCCGCGGACGGGCACGGCCGGCAATGGCGCCAGCGTGCCGGAAGGCCAGGGGCGGCAGATTTCCCCGGGCTCGCCCACGGGGAACGTCACCGAGGCGCCTTCCCTCGGCACCCGGCAGGTGGCGCCGCCGACTACCAGCCCCAGCCTGCAGGAGCGCCCGAGCAGCGCCAGGTGAGCAGGGCGGGCCGGTCCGCAGCCGCACTGCCCGGAAGCCTCAGGAGGAAGAAAGCCATGAACCGTTGGACCCGTATCCACCTGCTGCCGCTGGCCGCCGTTGCCCTTCTTGCCGGCAGTGGCGCCGCGCTGGCGCAGAACCCGCTGGGCACGACGCCCGGCCTGAGCGACGGCGAGGCCCTGCGCGGGCCCGAGGCGCAGGGCGGCGTGGCCAACAATGCCGGCCGCATGGACGCACCGCGCACCGGCACCGCCGGCAATGCCGCCACCCAGCCGGCCCGCCCTGGCAGCCAGCCGGCCACACCCTCGGGCACCACCACCGAGGCGCCGACGCTCGGCCTGCGCGAGGTGCAGCCGCCGACCACGGATCCGAGCCTGAAGCAGCGGCCGAGCAGCGCCAACTGAGCCGGGCCAGCGGAAAACGGGCAGAAAAAAGAAGGGGGGTCCGGGGGAATTCCTTCCCCTGGGCTTTTCTCCCGCCGCGTCAGAGCCCGCGCAGCCGGGCGGCGAGGTAGGCGGCGTAGTTGTCGGTCATGCCGGCGACGAAATCGACCGCGCAGCGGATCGTCTCGCTGGCCGTGTAGCCCTGCTTCGGGTGGTAGTCCTGCATGAGGGAGAGGGCCTGGCGCGGCCGCAGTTCCGCCCCGGCCGCGCCACCGCTGCGGGCGTAGGCGAGGCAGGCTTCGAGGAAGACCGTGAGGGTCTTCTCCAGCACGTCCCGCGCGCCGATCTCGAACTCGATCTTGCGGCTGTGGAAATAGAGCGCGTCGTGGTTCTTGCGCTGCACGGCGGCGAAGGCGGTGCGCAGCGCCGGGTCGCAGAGCCGGATCAGCGACTGGCCGGCCGGCAGCGCGCCGGCCATGATCGCCGCATGATGGTCGCAAAAGGCCTTGGCGACCCCCTCGATCAGCCGCCCGATGGCGCGGGAGCGCAGCAGCGCCACCTTCTGCACCTCGGTATCCTCGCGCGCCAGCCGCTCGGCGGTGGCGCCGGCCAGGGGCGCCACCAGCGCCTCGTAGGTCGCGTAGGGCACCATCTCCAGCTCGACGGCGTCCTCCAGGTCGGCCAGGCCGTAGGTGATGTCGTCCGCCGCCTCCATCAGCCAGACGGCCGGGTGGCGCGGGTGCTCGCCTGCAAGGCCACAGGCCGCTTTCACCTGGGCGAAGGCCGCGGATTCGGTGGCGAAGTGGTTGAACTTGACGCCTGGCCGCCCGTCGCGGACGGCGCGCGGGTCGGCGCCGCCCCAGGGATACTTCACGAAGGCGCCGAGGCTGGCATAGGTCAGCTTGAGGCCGCCCCGCTCGCGGTAGCCGTCGGCCCGCGTCAGGATGCGGAAGCCCTGGGCATTGCCGTCGAAGTGGCGCAGGTCGTCATCGAGGTCGAGCCCGCTGGCGCGCCCCACCGTGTCCAGCCAATGCCCCATGAAGGTGGCGATCACCTCCTCGCCGGCATGGCCGAAGGGCGGGTTGCCGATGTCATGCGCCAGGCAGACCGCCTGCACGAGGTAGCCGAGGTCGTCCGGCGTGTGCTCCGCCGCGCGCAGTTCCTCGGCCAGCAGCGTGCCGACGCTGTAGCCCAGCGAGCGGCCGACCGAGGCCACCTCCAGCGTGTGCAGCAGGCGGTTGCGGATATGCGCGTTGAAGGGGAGGGGATGGACCTGCGTCTTCTGCTGCAGCCGGCGGAAGGGGCGGCTGAAGACGATGCGATCCTGGTCGATCTGGTAGGCGTTGCGGTTGAGCGCCTGCTTCGGCCGCTCGTCGAGGAAACGCCGCGTCTCGAACAGCGTCTCCCAGCGCATCATCCGGCTCAGCCCCGCAGCCGCGCCACGGTGGCGGTGGTGGAATTGCCGGGCAGCAGCTCGGCCAGCTTCACCACGCCGCCCCATTCCTGCAGCAGGTCGGCGCCCACCACCTGGTCCACCGTGTAATCGGCGCCCTTCACCAGCACGTCGGGACGGAGCAGGCGGATCAGCTCGACCGGGGTGTCCTCCTCGAAGATCGTCACCAGGTCCACGGTGGCGAGGGAGGCCAGCACGGCGGCGCGCGCCGCCTCGGGCTGGATCGGCCGCGTCGGGCCCTTCAGCCGGGCGACCGAGGAATCGGCGTTCACCCCCACCACCAGCCGGTCGCACCAGGTGCGCGCCTGCTCCAGCAGGTGCACATGGCCGGGGTGCAGCAGGTCGAAGCAGCCATTGGTGAAGCCGACGCGGTAGCCGCGCTGGCGCCAGCGCTCCACCTGCTCGGCCGCGGCGGCGCGGCGCACCACCTTGCGCAGGGCGCCGCGCTCGGGGGTCAGGGCCTCCAGCAGGTCCGCCTCGCGGGCGACCGCCGTACCGACCTTGCCGACCACGATGCCGGCGGCGATGTTGGAGAGCCGCGCGGCGAGCGGCAGCGGCAGCCCGGCGGCATAGCCGGCCGCCAGCACCGCGACCACCGTGTCCCCGGCGCCGGAGACGTCATGCACCTCCGGCGCCTCGGCCGGGAAGTGGTGCAGATCGTCGCCCTCGAGGAGGGTCATGCCGTCCTCGCTGCGGGTGACCAGCACGGCGCCGAAGCCGTGCCGCTGCTGCAGGGCGCGGGCGGCGGCGGCGATGTCCGCCTCGGTCTCCACCGGCATGCCGCTGGCGAGCGCCAGCTCGGCGCGGTTCGGCGTGATGACGTCGGCGCCGGCATAGCGGGAGAAATCGCGCCCCTTCGGGTCCACCAGGACCCGGCGGCCGGCCGCCTTGGCGGCGGCGATCAGCCGCTCCGGCGTGTCGCCGGCCAGCACGCCCTTCCGGTAGTCGGAGAGCACCATGACGCTGGTGGCCGCCACCGTGTCGGTGGCGATGCGCACCAGCCGGTCGGCCAGCCGCTGGTGGATGGGGCGGATGATCTCGTGGTCCGCCCGCAGCATCTGCTGGCCGCTGGCGATGAAGCGCGTCTTGGTGGTGGTGGCGCGGCCACCCTGCACCAGCAGCCAGGGCTCCACGCCGGGCTGGCCGCCGATCAGGCCGGTCAGGTCGCTCCCGGCCTGGTCGTCCCCCACCACCGAGAGGAAGGCGACCGCCGTGCCGAGCGCCGTGAGGTTGCGCACCACATTGCCGGCGCCGCCCGGCATGGCCAGCTCGCGCTCCACCGCCAGCACCGGCACCGGCGCCTCGGGGCTGATCCGGTTGACATGGCCATAGACGTAGCGGTCGAGCATGGCGTCGCCGACCACCAGGACCGTGCCGCGCTTGAGCTGCCGGACGCCCTCGATCAGGTCGGGGTTGATGGCCGGCGGCGTGGCGGCATGCGAGGTGGCGCCCCCGGCCGGCGGGCCGCTGGCGGGAGAAGCGTCGGAGGGGCTGGCGGGAGCCGCCGAGGGGGGCACGGGGCCTTGCATCGGCAAGGTGCCTAGCGCAGCCTTGCCAGGACGCGCAAGGCGCCCTGCTCGCCGGGCGCCGCTCAGGCGTGCAGGAAGCGCAGCTGCTTCCCCTCCAGCACGAGGCAGGTGAGCGGCCCGCCGGCGACCGCGCCGGTGTCGATGCCGATGCGGTTGCTGCGCAGCTCAGGCACACGGCAAGGGGTGTGGCCATGCACCACGATCATCGGCAGCGGGCGCGGCCAGGAGAGGAAGGGCTCCCGGATCCAGAGCAGGTCCTGGCTGCGCTGGGCCTCCAGCGGACGGCGCGGGTCGATGCCCGCATGCACGAAGAAGTAGCTGCCGGCCTGCCAGGTGAGCGCGGTCCGCTCCAGCAGGGCCCGATGCGCGGCGGGCGGGGTGAAGCCGGCGTCCTTCGCGCCGTAGCTGGCCAGGGTGGCGTCGCCGCCGTTCCACAGCCAGAGGTCCTCCGCCGCGGTGCCGGGGCCGGCGGCCAGGCTGCCCATCATCATGGCCTCGTGGTTGCCGCGCAGGAGCACCATCTCCGCACCCGGCATCGGGCCGGGGCCGCAGAGCCGCTCCAGGACGGCGGCACTGCCCGGGCCACGGTCCACGTAGTCGCCGAGATGCACGACGGCACAGCGCGCAGCCGGCCGCGCCGCCCAGTCGGCCGCGATGGCCGCGTGCAGGGCGCCGAGTCGCGGCGCGCAGCCATGCACGTCACCGATCGCATAGACCCTGAGCCCGCTCGGCAACTGACCTGGTGCCGGTATCTGCATGCCGACGGAACCTCCGGCCGGGCCTGCCATGCGACAGCCGCGCGACAGCCTGGCAACCATTCTACAACGTGGCGCCAAGCCATGCGATGCGCGGGGCGATGCGCGGACTGGGCCGGATCAGGGCGCGTCACCCCCCCGTGATGGATGCGCCGCCCGGCAACCGCCTGCGCCGCGCGGGCGTTTCCTCGTTGGGCCGACCAAGCCCGAAACTGCGCAGGAGATGCCGCATGAAGCGTTGGAACAAGCCGCGAATGGTCGAGATCTGCACGGGCATGGAAATCAACTCCTACGCCAGCGCCGAGTGATCGTGGCGGGGGATGCGGTTCATCGTCCTGGGAGCGGCGGCAGGTGGCGGATTCCCGCAATGGAACTGCGCATGTGGCAACTGCCGCCTCGTCCGGGAGGGTGATCCGCGCCTGCGGCCGCGCACCCAGTCCTCCCTCGCGGTGGAACTGGCGAATGGCGAATGGCTGCTGATCAATGCCTCGCCGGACATCTTGCGGCAGATCGCCGCGACGCCCGCCCTGCACCCCCGCCGCGGCCCGCGCGACAGCCCCATCATGGCGGTGCTGCTGACCAGCGGGGAGGTGGATCACGTGGGCGGCCTGCTGTCGCTCCGTGAGCGCCAGCCGCTGGCCCTGCGCGCCACGCCGCGCGTGCTGCGTGTCCTGGACCGCAACAGCATCTTCGGCGCGCTGGACCGGCGCCATGTCCGCCGCGAGGCCCTGCATCTGGAGGAGGAATGGAGCCTGCCCGGCCTGCGGCTGCGCCTCTTCGCCGTGCCCGGCAAGGCGCCGCTCTACCTGGAGCACGAGGCGGGGGCGGCGGAGGATACGGTGGCCGTCGAACTCACCAGCCCCGAGGGGCGGCGCGCCTACTACATCCCCGGCTGCCATCAGGTGACGCCGGAACTGCGCAGCCGGATCGAGGGCGCGGCGCTGCTGCTCTTCGACGGCACCGTCTGGACCGATGACGAGTTGTGCGAGGCCGGCGTCGGCGAGAAGACCGGGCGCCGCATGGGCCACCAGCCGCTCTCCGGCACCGATGGCTCGCTGGCCGCGTTGGCATGGCTCGGCGTGGAGCGCCGGGTGCTCGTGCACATCAACAACACCAACCCGCTGCTGATGGACGGCTCGGAGGCGCGGCAGCATGCCGAGGCCGCCGGCTGGGAGGTGGCCGAGGATGGCCTGGAACTGACATGGTGAGCCGCCTGCTTTCGCCCGACGAACTCGAAGCCGCGCTGCGCCGGATCGGCGCCGAGCGCTACCACAACCTGCACCCCTTCCATCGCCTGCTGCATGACGGGCAGCTCAACCGCGGCCAGGTGCAGGCCTGGGCGCTGAACCGCTACTACTACCAGAGCCGCATCCCGCTGAAGGACGCCGCCTTCATGTCCCGCGTGGAGGACCCGGCGCTGCGCCGCGAATGGCGCCGCCGCCTGGAGGACCATGACGGCACGGAGCCCGGTGCCGGCGGCATCGCCCGCTGGCTGGTGCTGACCGACGGACTCGGCCTCGACCGCGCCGATGTCGAGGCCGGGCGCGGCATCCTGCCGGCCACCCGCTTCGCCGTGGACGCCTATGTCCGCTACGTCCGCGACATGCCGCTGCTGCAGGCCGTCGCCTCCTCGCTGACCGAGCTGTTCTCGCCGAACATCATCTCCGAGCGGGTGGAGGGCATGCTGCGGCACTACGACTTCATCAGCCCGCGGACGCTGCAGTATTTCAGCCATCGGCTGGAACAGGCGCCGCGCGATTCCGACTTCGCGCTGGACTTCGTCAAGCGCGAGGCGCGCACCCCGGAGCAGCAGGAGCAGGTGCTCGAGGCGCTGCGCTTCAAATGCGACGTGCTCTGGGCGCAGCTCGACGCACTGCACCACGCCTATGTCGCGCCCGGGCTGATCCCGCCGGGCGGCTTCCGCCCGGAATGAGCGCGGTGCCCAGCCTCGCCCCGCAGGTGCGCCTGCGGCACGACGCGGCGCGCGGCCAGTGGGTGCTGCTGGCGCCTGAGCGGGTCGTCGTGCTGGACGAGATCGCCCATGCCATCCTCAGCCGCCTGGACGGCCGCACCGGCATCGACGAGATCGCCACCGCGCTGGCGCGGGAATACGAGGCGCCGGTGGCGGAGATCGCCGCCGATGTGCGGGAGGCGCTGGAAGACCTGCAGCGCAAGGGACTGGTGCGGTTGTGAGCGCCATCCCGCCGCCGATCGGCCTCCTGGCGGAGCTGACGCACCGCTGCCCGCTCGGCTGCCCCTATTGCTCCAACCCCGTGGCGCTGGAGAAGCGCGCCGGCGAGCTGGACACCGCCACCTGGCAGCGGGTGATGCGCGAGGCGGCGGCGCTCGGCGTGCTGCAACTCCACCTCTCCGGCGGCGAGCCCGCCGCGCGGCGCGATCTCGAGGAAATCCTCGCCACGGCGGCGGAGGAGGGGCTCTATACGAACCTCATCACCTCGGGCGTGCTGCTGGACCGCGCACGGCTGGACGCCCTGGCGGCGGCGGGGCTGAACCATGTCCAGCTCAGCATCCAGCACGCCGAGGCCGAGGCCGCCGACCGCATCGCGCATTTCCAGGGCGCCCATGCCCGCAAGCTCGCCCTCGCCGGGCAGGTGCGCGAGGCCGGGCTGGCGCTCACCCTCAATGCTGTGCTGCACCGGGGCAACCTGGACGCGGTGGCGGAGATGATCGCGCTTGCCGAGCAGCTTGGCGCCGGTCGGCTGGAGATCGCGCACACACAATATCACGGCTGGGCGCTGCGCAACCGTGCGGCGCTGATGCCGGCGCCGGCACAGGTGGAGGAGTCCCGCCGCATCGTCGCCCAGGCCCGGCAAAGGCTGGAAGGCCGCATGGTGATCGACTTCGTGGCGCCCGACTATCACGCCACCCGCCCCAAGGCCTGCATGGGCGGCTGGGGGCGGCGCTTCCTCAACGTCTCGCCCAGCGGCGTCGTGCTGCCCTGCCACGCCGCCGAGACCATCCCGGGAATGCGCTTCGAGCGCGTCACGGAACATAGCCTTTCCGACATCTGGTACGGTTCCCAGGCCTTCAACCGCTTCCGCGGCACCGGCTGGATGCCTGAGCCCTGCCGGAGTTGCGACCGCCGCGAGATCGACTGGGGCGGCTGCCGCTGCCAGGCCCTGGCACTGACCGGGGATGCGGCGCGCACCGATCCGGTCTGCGCGCTTTCACCGGATCATGCGGCGGTGGCTGCGGCCATCGTGGAACCGTCGGGTGAGGTGCTCGCCTGGCGGCGGTGAAAGGCCAGGGGCGCCGCCCCTGGAACCCCGCTGGGGGGACAGTGTCCCCCCAGATCCCGCCATCAGTGGCCTGAGCCTGCACGGCCCTTCGCCGCGCGCGTTCAGGCGGGACGGAGCGAGGGAGAGAGAGGATGAAGGGTCATTGGTTGGCGTTTGGCATCGGCCTCGTGGCCGGGATGCGCAGCATGACGGCTGGCGCCGCGCTGAGCTGGGCTGCCGCGCGCGGGCAAACGCGATCCGGCTGGATTCCGGCCGGCACCGGGGGGCGGGCCATCGCCACGGCGGCGGCGCTGGCCGAGATGGCGGGCGACAAGATGCCCTTCGCGCCTGACCGCCGGATCGTGCCCTCCTTCCTGGGCCGCCTCGCCATCGGCGCCCTTGGCGGCGTGGCGCTGGCCGGGCGGGATCGCCCGCTGCTGGAGGGCGCCTTGCCCGGGGCCGCGGGCGCCGTGCTGGGCACCCTGCTGGGCCGCGCGGCGCGGGGAGCGACGACGCGCTCCGGCGCCGACTGGGCACGCGCCCTGACGGAGGACGCGGCGGCGGCCGGCCTGGCCGCAGCCCTGCTATGCTGGGCGGGTCATGCTTCCGAACGGCGGGGTCCGGGGTGACACTGTCACCCCGGCGGGAGGGCTGCAGGGAGGGCGGCGCCCTCCCTGACCCCGGCTGGGCCTGATCAGACCCGTTCCAGCACCATGGCGATGCCCTGCCCGACGCCGATGCACATCGTGACAAGGGCGTAGCGCGCCTCCCGGTGATGCAGCTCGGCCACGGCCGTTTGCACCAGTCGGGCGCCCGACATGCCGAGCGGGTGACCGAGGGCGATGGCGCCGCCGTTCGGGTTCACGTGCTCGGCGTCGTCGGGCAGGCCGAGGTCGCGGGTCACGGCGAGGGCCTGGGCGGCGAAGGCCTCGTTCAGTTCGATGACGTCGATGTCGTCGAGGCTGAGGCCGGCCTTGTCCAGCACCTTGCGGGTGGCCGGCGCCGGGCCGAAGCCCATGATGCGCGGCGGCACGCCGGCGGTGGCGGTGGCCAGCACCCGGGCGCGCGGTGTCAGGCCGTGGCGCGCCGCGGCTTCCTCGCTGGCCAGGATGATGGCGCAGGCGCCGTCATTGACGCCGGAGGCATTGCCGGCGGTGACGCTGCCGCCCTCCTTGCGGAAGGGGGTGGGCAGGCGGCCGAGGGCTTCCAGCGTGGTCTCCGGGCGCGGGTGCTCGTCCTGCGTGACGATGATCGGGTCGCCCTTGCGGCGGCGGATCTCGACGGGGACGATCTCCTCAGCGAAGCGGCCGTTCTCCATCGCCTGCTGCGCGCGCTGCTGCGAGCGCCAGGCGAAGGCGTCCTGGTCGGCGCGCGAGATCTGGAAGTCGGCGGCGACGTTCTCCGCCGTCTCGGGCATCGAATCGACGCCGTACTGCGCCTTCATCAGCGGGTTGACGAAGCGCCAGCCGATGGTGGTGTCGAAGATCTCGGCCTTGCGGCCGAAGGCCTCCGCGCTCTTGCCCATGACGAAGGGCGCGCGGGTCATGCTCTCGACGCCGCCGGCCAGCATCAGCTCGGCCTCGCCGGACTTGATGGCGCGGGCGGCGATGCCGGTGGCGTCCATGCCGGAGCCGCAGAGGCGGTTCACCGTGGCGCCGGGGATGCCGTCCGGCAGGCCGGCGAGCAGCGCGGCCATGCGGGCGACGTTGCGGTTGTCCTCGCCGGCCTGGTTGGCGCAGCCGAGGATGACGTCGTCCAGCGCGCCCCAGTCGAGCCGGGGGTGGCGGGCCATCAGGGCGCGGATCGGCACCGCCGCGAGGTCGTCGGCGCGGACGGCGGCGAGGGCGCCGGCATAGCGGCCGATCGGCGTGCGGGCGGCGTCGCAGATGAAGGCGTCGCGCATCAGGCGGGCTCCGCCATGCGCAGCCTGGCGCCGGTCTTCGCCTGGAGCTCATCGAAGCCGAGGCCAGGGGCCATCTCGACCACCTCGAAGCCGCGCGGGGTGACGTCGATCACCGCCATGTTGGTGTAGATGCGGCGCACCGAGCGCATCGCCGTCAGCGGATAGGAGCAGGACTCCACCAGCCGCGGGCGGCCGTCCTTGGTGACATGCTCCATCACCACCCAGAGGCGCTTGGCGCCGGCGGCGAGGTCCATCGCGCCGCCGACGGCGGGGGCGGTGTCATTGGCCGAGGTCGCCCAGTTAGCGATGTCGCCGTTCTCCGCCACCTCGAAGGCACCGAGCACGCAGAGGTCCAGATGGCCGCCGCGGATCATCGCGAAGCTGTCGGCGTGGTGGACATAGGCGCCGCCGCGCCGCAGCGTCACCAGCTGCTTGCCGGCATTGATCAGCCAGGGGTCGGCGTCGTCCGGTCCGGGGGCGGGGCCCATGCCCAGCACGCCGTTCTCGGAATGGAACACCACCTCGCGCTCCAGCGGCACGTAGTCGGCCACCATGGTGGGGATGCCAATGCCGAGATTGACGTACCAGCCCTCGGGGATGTCCTGCGCCACGCGGCGCGCCATGTCCTTGCGCGACAGCGGGGTGAAGCTCGTCTCGCTCATGCGGATGTCCTCCTTCAGCCCGCGGCCAGCGGCACGCGGATGACGCGGCTCACGAAGATGCCCGGCGTCACGACGGCCTCCGGGTCCAGCGTGCCGAGCGGCTCCACCTCGTCCACCTGGGCAATGGCGAGCTTGGCGGCCATGGCCATCACCGGGTTGAAGTTGCGGCCGCTGCGGCGATAGGTGAGGTTGCCCCAGCGGTCGGCATGGTGCGCCTGGATCAGCGCCACATCGCCCGGGAGGGCCTTCTCCAGCACGCAGGGGGTGCCGTCGAACTCGGCGGTCGGCTTGCCCTCGGTCAGCAGGGTGCCGTAGCCGGTCGGCGTGTAGAAGGCCGGGACGCCGGCGCCGGCGGCGCGCATCCGCTCGGCGAGCGTGCCCTGCGGCACGATCTCCAGCTCCAGCTTGCCGGCCTTGTACAGTTCCTCGAAGACCACCGAGCCGGCCGAGCGGGGGAAGGAGCAGATGATCTTGCGGACCCGGCCCAGTTCCATCAGCTTGGCCAGGCCGACGCGGCCGGTGCCGGCATTGTTGGCGACCACCGTCAGATCCGTGGCGCCCTGCTCGATCAGCCCCTCGATCAGCGCGTCCGGCTGGCCGACCGAGCCGAAGCCGCCCACCAGCACGGTGGAGCCGTCGGCAATGCCCTGCATGGCCTCCGCCATATCCCGGACGATCTTGTTGATCATGCCGCCTGTCCCTGCTCGGGCATGGGTTCCTCCGTCATTTGCATGCGCCTCCCCTGGATGGCTCCCGGAGGCAGGGCGCCACAGTAGGTCGTGCGGGGCGGGGGCCGCAATGGCGGGCGCCGCAACAGCGCCAGGGCTGGGGCGTTACCTCGGCGGGCGCCGGAGCGGCGCGCCGCCTGGCTTTCCGGCCGGGCCCGGCCATCGCATGGAGAGCACCCCGACATGGCATCCCCTCCATCCACCCCGCCGCGTGGCACGCGGACCCTGGTGAAGGCCATCCTGGCGGCGCTGGAGGCCGTTCCCGAGGTGAACCGCAAGGCCGCCTTCCGCCATGCCAGCATGGCGGTGCGGGAGAAGCTGATCGCGCAGTCCGAGAAGGCCAAGGCCGCCTCCCGCCAAGCCCCGGCCGTGCCGGGTGCCAAGCGGCGGGCCGCCGTGGCGGCGATCCGCGGCAGCAGCAGCCTGAAGCGCCCGACCCGCGCCAAGGCGGCGCCCGAGGCGCCCGCGGGACGCGCCCGCCGCTCGTCCGTGCTGCTGCCCGGCGGCACGTGAGAACAGCCCCGGATGGCCCCACGAAGACGCGGTTCCCTACTCCTGCAGTTTCGAAGTTTCTTTGCGGATGAAGAACAATTTGGAATTCGTGATCTGGTGGTGGGGAACGTTCAGGCGGGTTCATCTGTTTTCCGGCCAGGCACACAGCCAAGAAAGAAGGAGAAGCGCCAATGGCGGTGATCGTGGGTTCCGAAGTTGCTGACCGTATGGTCGCGCCTGACGACCGCGCGGACGACATCATCTATTCTCTCAGCGGAGACGACTTCGTCGAGGCGCGCGGAGGCACCGACCTGATTGCCCCGGGGCCCGGCAACGACCGGATCGAGGGCGGTGACAGCCGCGACACCATCCTGCTGTCCGGCAGCCTGGGCGACTACCAGCTCTTCCGCCACGACAACGAAGCCATCATCCGCGGCCCCGAGGGTGTCGACCAGTTGCTCGACGTCGAGGCCGTGCGGACCGACATCAGCGGCACGCGCGACCTCAGCGACGTGCCTGAGTTTTCCAGCTACGCCTACCTTGCCTCATACCCCGACCTCGCCGAAGCCTACGGCGCAACGCAACTCGGCTTGCCCTTCAGCATCAACGAAGAAGGGGCCTGGGCCCATTTCTACCTGCACGGAGCGTATGAGGGCCGGAGCGTCACCTTCGACGAGTACAACTACGTCGCCGCCAATACCGACCTGATCGGCAGCTCGATGTATGGCCTCTCCGTGGAGAACGGGCCGGCGCTGCACTACCTGACGCATGGCCGCGCGGAAGGCCGCACGACGGACTTCGACGGCGTGGCCTACATCGCCAGCTATGTCGACCTGATCAACGGCTACGGCAATGCGGGCGACGCGGCCGCCGTGGACGCCGCCGGCGCGCAGCACTTCGCGCAGTTCGGCTTTCAGGAAGGCCGGCAGACCGACCTCTTCAACGAGGCGGCTTATTCCGCACAGAACCCGGATCTCGCGGCGGGCGGGCTGATGACGGAGGAGCAGCTTGCGCTCCACTGGGTCCAGCACGGGATCTTCGAAGGCCGCACCGGCGCCTACGATCCCGTGATCGCCTGACGGCAAGGCGCTTCCGGTGCGGTTCCGGACGGGGAGGGCCTTGGCCCTCCCCGTCGCCGTTTGAGGGTGGCCCGACGCTTCGCGCTGCCGCGCAACCGTGAAGCTGCCGCTCCCTGTGCGCTGGCTGACGGCGGTGCTAAGCCCGTGGAAACGCAGCAAAGGGGGAATGGCTATGTCTGCCACCGCTACAGGGTCGCAGCCGCCCGACGATACCAGCCTCGCGGGCTTCTTCCGCGGCATGACGCCGCCCGAGCGCAAGACCTTCTGGGCCTGCTTCTTCGGCTGGGCGCTCGATGCGATGGATTTCATGATCTACCCGCTGGTGATCGGCACGATCATCGCGCTCTGGCAGGTGGATCGCGGCATGGCCGGCCTTGCCGTGACGGTGACGCTGCTCTTCTCCGCGGTGGGCGGCTGGATCGCGGGCTACATCTCGGACCGGCTCGGCCGGGTGCGCACGCTGCAGATCACCATCATCTGGTTCTCGGTCTTCACGCTGCTCTGCGCCTTCGCTCAGGATTTCACGCAGCTCATCATCCTGCGCGCGCTGCTCGGCCTCGGCTTCGGCGGCGAATGGGCGGCGGGCGCGATCCTGATCGGCGAGACCATCCGCGCGAACTACCGCGGCCGCGCCGTGGGCTCGGTGCAGTCCGGCTGGGCCTTCGGCTGGGGTGTCGCGGTGCTGCTGCAGGCCGTCACCTTCAGCCTCGCGCCGCCGGAAACCGCCTGGCGCATCATGTTCGCGCTTGGCGCGGTGCCGGCGCTGCTGGTCTTCTTCCTCCGCCGGCATGTGAAGGAGCCGGATGTCGCGGCGCGCGCGCGCGCGAACACCTCCGGCGATCATCCCAGCATCTGGGAGATCTTCTCGCCCGGCATCCTCCGCACCACCATCCTCGCCGCCATGCTCGGCACCGGCGCGCAGGGCGGCTACTACGCCGTCACCACCTGGCTGCCGACCTATCTGCGCGTGGACCGTGGCCTCACGGTGCTGAACTCGACCAGCTACCTCGCGGTGCTGATCGTCGGCAGCTTCACCGGCTATATCGTCGGCGCCTGGCTGGCCGACCGGATCGGCCGGCGGAAGCTGTTCATCTCCTTCGCCATCCTCGCCTCGCTGCTGGTGCTGGCCTATACGGAGCTGCCCATCTCGGACAGCGTGATGCTGGTGCTGGGCTTCCCGCTCGGCTTCTGTGCCTCGGCCTATTTCTCCGGCCTGGGTGCCTTCTTCACCGAGCTGTTCCCGACGCGGCTGCGCGGCTCCGGCCAGGGCTTCGCCTATAATTTCGGCCGCGGCATCGGCGCGCTGTTCCCCACGCTGGTCGGCTATCTCTCGGCCTCGATGTCGCTGGCCACCGCGATCGCCATCTTCGCCATCCTGGCCTATGGCCTCATGCTCCTGGCGGCGCTGCTGCTGCCGGAAACCCGTGGAAGGGTGCTCGACGCCAATGACTGATCCCTCCGTCGGCCCCCGCGACGCCAGCGCGCTCTGCCCGGCCCCCGACCCCAAGCCGCACGGCCCCAGCCGCTTCGCCGTGCCGGCGGGCGCGGTGGACACGCATGCGCATGTCATCGGCCTGCCGCCGGACTGGCCGCTGGTGCCGAACCGCAGCTACACGCCGCCCGCCGCGCCGCCCGAGGCCTATCTCGCCATGCTGGACGCCACCGGCATGACCTATGGCGTGCTGGTGCAGGTCAGTGTGCACGGCACCGACAACCGGCTGATGGTGCAGACGCTGCGTGCCGACCCGCAGCGGCTGCGCGGCGTTGCGGTGGTCGCGCTCGGCCGCCCTGACAGCGAGTACCGCGCGCTGAAGGAGGCGGGCGTTGCCGGCCTGCGCGTGAATGTGCTGTTCGGCGGCGGCGTCAGCATGGACGATCTCGAATCCTACGGCGCCCTCTGCCGCGAATACGGCTGGCACCTGCAGTTCCTGCTCGATGCGCGGGAGCTGCCGCAACTGGCGCCGCGCTTCGCGCGCCTGCCGGTGCCCTTCGTGGTGGACCACATGGGGCATTTCCCCGCCGCCGAAGGCGTGGGCCACCCTGGCTTCCAGACGCTGCTCGGCATGGTGCGGGACGGCGCCTGGGTGAAGCTCTCCGGCGCCTACCGGCTCAGCGACGCGGCACCCGCCTATGCGGAGGCCACACCCCTGGCGCGCGCGCTGCTGGCGGCGGCGCCGGACCGCTGCGTCTGGGGCTCGGACTGGCCGCATGTGGCGAACTGGGGCGCGATGCCGAATGTCGGCGATCTGCTCGACCTGCTGGCCGACTGGGCGCCCGATGAAGCCACCCGCCACCGCGTGCTGGTGGAGAACCCGGCGCGGCTCTACGGCTTCCCGCCCGTCGCGGGCTGAGGGCAAGCACCGGGGGAGAATGAATTCTCCCCCGGGCCCCCTCTTCTTCTTTCTGTCCGTTCCCGGTTCTTGCGGAGAGCGCCCGCGCCATCGGCGGAGCCGGAAACGAACAGAAGAAGGAGGGGGTTCGGGGGAGTTCATCTCCCCCAACTTGCCTTCCTGCCTTCTGGGCAAACGGCCCGCCGCCCCCTAATCCTGCGGCATGACCCCCGATGCGGCGATCCAGGCCGAGGGCCTGACCAAGCGCTACGGCGAGACCACCGCCGTGGATTCGCTGAGCTTCACCCTGCCGCGCGGCGCCACCTGGGGGCTCCTGGGCGGCAACGGCGCGGGCAAGAGCACCACCATCGCCATGCTGCTCGGCATCCTGGTGCCCACTGAGGGCCGGGTGCGGGTGCTGGGCCACGACATGGCGCGGGACCGCTTCGCCGCGCTGGCGCGGATGAACTTCTCCTCGCCCTATGTGGCGCTGCCGCAGCGCCTGACGGTGGCGGAGAACCTGCGCGTCTACGCCCATCTCTACGACGTGCCGCAGGCCGAGGCGCGCATCGCCGAGTTGGCCGAGGCCCTGCAGCTGGAGGATATCCTGAACCGCCCCGCCGGCCAGCTCTCGGCCGGGCAGAAGACGCGGGTGGCGCTGGCCAAGGCGCTGGTGAACCGCCCGGACCTGCTGCTGCTGGACGAGCCCACCGCCAGCCTCGACCCCGACACCGGCGACTGGGTGCGCTCCTGGCTGGAGCGCTACCGCGAGGAAAGCGGCTGCGCCATCCTGCTGGCCAGCCACAACATGGCCGAGGTGGAGCGGCTCTGCGGCCATGTGCTGATGATGAAGCGCGGCCGGCTGGTGGCCGAGGGGGCCCCGGCCGAACTGGTGTCCCGCTTCGGGCGGGACAATCTGGAGGACGTGTTCCTCGACATCGCGCGGGATCGGAGGGTAGGCGCATGAGGGCCTCGCTGCGGCGCATCTGGGGGCTGGTCTACCGGCACCTCGCGCTCTACCGCCGCTCCTGGCCGCGGCTGCTGGAGCTGATGTACTGGCCGGTGCTGCAGATGCTGGTCTGGGGCTTCGTCACCGCCTACCTGGCGGGGGTGCAGCAGAACACCGCCAGCGTGGCGGCGGGCGTGCTGCTCGGCGGCGTGCTGCTCTGGGAGGTGGCGCTGCGCAGCCAGATGGGCTTCGCCATCACCTTCCTGGAGGAGATCTGGAGCCGCAATCTCGGCCATATCTTCGTCAGCCCGCTGCGGCCGGGCGAACTGGTCGCCGGGCTGGTGGTGATGGCGACGCTGCGCATGCTGGTCGGCGTGCTGCCGGCGGTCGGGCTGGCCTGGCTGCTCTATGGCTTCGGCCTGTTCGCGCTTGGCCCGGTGGTGGTGCTGTTCTTCGCGGCGCTGATGATGATGGGCTGGGCGGTGGCGCTCGGCGTCACCGCGATGATCCTGCGCCACGGCGCGGGGGCGGAGCCGCTGGCCTGGTCGGTGCTGTTCGGCCTGACGCCCTTCGCCTGCGTGTTCTACCCGCTCAGCACCCTGCCGGCGGCGCTGCAATGGGTGGCGCAGGCGATCCCCGCGGCGCATGTCTTCGAGGGAATGCGGGCGGCGCTGCTGCAGGGCCGGGTCGACCTCTGGCATCTCGGCGCCGCCTTCGTGCTGGACCTGCTCTGGCTGGCGCTGCTGGGCCGGGTCTTCCTCGGGCAGTTCGAGGCGGCCCGGCGCAGCGGCGCCCTGCTCAGCATCGGCGAATAGGCCGCTCAGCCGTACCAGATGGCGTCCGGGTCGGGGGCGCTGCGCCGCAGGGCCAGCGCCAGGGCCAGCGCGACATCCTCCTGCGCGGCGGGAGGGGGCAGCTCCTCCGCCGCCTGCAGGGCGGGCTCGAAGACAGGGGCGCCATGATCGAGGCCGATGCCGTGCGGTTCGTGCAGCCTGAGCTGCAGGGCGACATCGGCCGCCAGCCGCAGCAGCGTCTCAGGCGCGGGGGCCTCCCGCCATTCCGGCAGGCGTGTGGAGAAGGCGAGGCGGCTGGCGAATTCCAGCAGCCCCTGCGCATCGCCGATCCAGGGGGGAGGGGCGGCGCTCTCGGAAGGCAGGGCGTAGGCGGACGGCATGCTCGGGCTTTCCTGCGCCCCATCCTGGGGCAGTGCGAGGGACAACCACGCGCGGCCGGCCGGGAGGCAGGTTCCGCCGCGCGGTCGGCAGCATCGGCCGGGCGCCTTGAACAAAGCGTGAAAATCGTCGGCTGCACCCGGAGAATTTCGCTCCGGCCGGAAAGGCGCTACAGCAGTCCGGGTGAACCCGACCCGTTTTTTCCTGATCCGCCACGCTATCGTCGAGCCTTCGGCGCGCGTGATGATGTATGGCGACATGGATGTCGCCGTCTGTGCCATGGCCATGACGCAGGAGACCGCCGCCTATCGCTGGCTGGCCCAGCGGCTGCCCCGCGAGGCACGCTGGTTCCACACGCCGCTCAGCCGCACCCGCTCGACCGCCGCCGCGATCGTCGCGGCCGGCTACCCGGAGCCGGAGATGGCGGTGGAGCCGCGCTTCGCCGAGCAGCATCTCGGCGAATGGCAGGGTGTCAGCTACGAGACCTTGACCGAACTGCTGCGGGACCCGCCGCATCCCTTCTGGCCGCATGGTGCCTTCGAGCGCCCGCCTGGCGGCGAGAGCCTGGAGGACGTGATCGGCCGCATCGGCCCCACGCTGGACGAGATGGCCGAGCAGCGGGCCGGGGAGAACCTGGTGATCGTGGCGCATGGTGGCTCCATCCGCGCGGCCGTGGCCCATGCCCTGAAGCTCGATCCGCACCAGGCCTTCCAGCTCTCGGTGAAGAACCTGTCGCTGACGCGGCTGGAGAATCATGATGGCCACTGGCGCGTCGCCTCGATCAACGAGGAGCCGCCCTCGGCCAGCAGCGCCTGAAGCCGGGGCGGGGAGGCGCGCCGCGCGGCCGGGCTTTTTTCCGGCCCGGCGGGGGCGCGGAAGCCACGGAAAAGCCGCGGCATCGGGCGGCATCGCTGGCGCTGTCCGGGCGAACTCCCCGCAAGTTGGGCTTGCCAGGGCGCGGCCATGAGGTCATTCCTTCGCAAAGGCTTGGCGGAGGACCCTCATGCGGCAATTCATCTTCGCTGCGATGCTCTTCGCCACGGCAGCCCTGGGCGCGGTCGCCACCGCGCGCCCTGCCGTGGCCCAGGTCGAGCAGCAGGCCCTGGTGGATCGCTCCACCCTGGCCATGCAGGAGATGCTCGGCGCCGCCGGCGGCGCCAACGCCGCGCATTTCAACGACGCCATCACCCTGCTGCGCCGGGCGCGCGCGGTGATGATCTGCCCCCGCGTGTTCCGCGCCGGCTTCATCTTCGGCGGCCAGGGCGGCTCCTGCGTGCTGCTGGCGCGGGACGGTGCCGGCTCCTGGTCCTCGCCGGCCTTCTACGGCATGGGCAGCGGCAGCATCGGCTTCCAGATCGGCGTGCAGGACGCCATGGTCATGATGGTGATCCTGACCGACAAGGGCCTCTCCGCCCTGATGGACAGCCAGTTCAAGATCGGCGCCGACGCCTCCATCGCGGTGGCGACCATCGGCGGCGGCATTGCCGGCTCCACCACGGCGGCGGTGGGCGCCGACATCGTCACCTTCGCCAAGACGCGTGGCCTCTTCGCCGGCATCGCACTGGACGGCTCGCTGCTGAGCGGCCGCAGCGACTGGAACCGCGCCTACTACGGCCAGAGCTACGGCGCGCGACAGATCGTGGTGGACATGGCCGCGCACAATCCGGGCGCCGACCCGCTGCGCGCGGTGCTGATGCGCTTCGGCTCACCCAACCCCCAGGCGGCGCCGCAGCAGAGCTATGCGCCCCAGCAGGGCTACCAGCCACCGCCGGGCGGCGGAGTGCAGGCCGAGCCGCTGCGCTGAAGCCAGGGGACGTTGAAGCCAGGGGGCGCTGCCCCCTGGACCCCCGCCGGGGTGGTTGAACCACCCCGGACCCCGACTTGCTGGGCCGAAGGAATGTGGAGGCAGCGTTCCTCCGGGCGTCGGCCGGGAGAGGAGCCCCACCCCTATACCCCCGCCGCCAGCCCGGCGCGCAGCCGTCGGCCCTCGGTGCTGGCAGCGTCGACCAGCCCTTCGCGCAGAAACAGGTCGATCAGAACCAGGTTCACGTTGAACTTGAAGTCCTCGCCGTCACGCACCGCCTCCAGCACGCGCTGCGCCGGCCAGAGTTCGAAATGCTCCACCTCGTCGTCATGCGGAACGGGGGTGAAGTCCTCGGGCAGTTCCAGGTCGAAGACGTGCAGCACGTCACGCCGCAGCCCCTCGTCGTTCCGCATGATGTAGGAAACGCGCCCCGCCGGCCGCGCCTGCCCGGCCAGCTCGGGCGGCAGGCCGGCCTCCTCGCTGCCTTCCTTGATCAGCGTCTCCTGCGGCGTCAGCCCGGCGGGGCAGCCGCCGGCCACCATGTTGTCCCATTGGCCGGGCGCCACCGCCTTGTCCCGCGCCCGCTTGCCCAGCCAGATGTGCAGCCCATCCGCCCGGCGCACCAGCCCGTTCAGATGCGCCCCCTGGGAGATGATGCCGAAGGGCGGGATGGCAGCCCGGTCCAGCCGGGCCAGCACGGCGCCTTCCGGCGTCGCGCGCACGTCGAACAGCTCGTCCCGCAACGTCAGGAAACCGGCTTTCTCCAGCCCCTTCGCCGCATCGGCCAGCACCCGCTCGCGCGCCGCCGCGCCACGCAGCCCGGCAGGGAGCGAAACGCCCTGGCCGTCGAAATGGAAGTCGCGCGGGCGGAAGGCCAGCCAGCGGGCCAGTTCCGGGCCGAGCCAGCCGACCTGCTCCGCCCCGATGCGGAACGGCACCAGCCCGGCGGGGGAGGGGACGTTGTTGCAGGCGGCGATGTGGCGGGCGAGGTCCTTCATGCCCTTTTCTTGCCGCCGCGCCGCGCGGCCGGCAATGGCCGATGCGGGCTTTTGCCACCCGCCGCGTTGTCAGCCGGGGCCGCCGCCGTCATCTAACCGGTGACCCTGTGGAGAGACGCCTCTTGCCCCCCGCTTCCGATCCAGCCGCGCCGCCTCGCCAGCGCGGCCATTTCCAGACCCTGCTGACGCTCGCCCCCTATCTCTGGCCGCGCGGCGAAACCGGGTTGCGCATCCGCGTCGTCATCGCCCTGATCTTCATGGTGCTGGCCAAGGGGGCCAACGTGCTGGTGCCGATCGCCTATGCGCGCGCCGTGGATGCCCTTGGGCCGCAGGAGGGCGCGGCGGCGCTGATGACGGCGCCGGTGGCGCTGGTGCTGGGCTACGGCCTGTTGCGCGTCACCAGCGCCTGGTTCGGCGAGCTGCGCGACGCGGTCTTCACCCGCGTGCAGGCGCGGGCGGGCCGGGTGATCGCGCTGCAGGTGTTCCGCCACCTGCACACCCTCTCGCTGCGCTTCCACCTGGACCGGCAGACCGGCGGCATGTCCCGCGTCATCGAGCGCGGCACGCGGGGGATCAACTTCGTCCTCGACTTCATGCTGTTCAACATCATCCCCACGCTGATCGAGATCCTGCTGGTGGCCGGCATCCTGTGGGGAATGTTCAACATCTCCTTCGCCGCGGTGACGCTGCTGACCATCGGCCTCTACATCGCCTTCACGCTGATCTTCACCGACTGGCGCCTGCGCTTCCGCCGCGCGATGAACGCGATGGACCAGGAGGCCAACACCAAGGCCATCGACAGCCTGCTGAACTACGAGACGGTCAAGTATTTCGGCAATGAGGGCCACGAGGAGCGGCGCTACGATTCCACCCTGGCGCGCTACGAGCACGCCTATACCCGCTCCGAGGTGACGCTGAACTACCTCAACATGGGGCAGTCGGCGATCATCGCCATCGGCCTGACGGCAGTGATGCTGATGGCGGCCTATGGCGTCTCCGACGGGCGCATGACGGTGGGCGACTTCGTGCTGGTGAACACCTATCTCATCCAGCTCTATCTGCCGCTGAACTTCCTGGGTTTCGTCTATCGCGAGATGAAGCAGGGCCTGGTGGACATGGAGGCCATGTTCACCCTGATGCGTGAGCATCAGGAAGTGGCCGACGCGCCGGATGCGAAGCCGCTCGCCGCCGGTCCGGGCGCGCTGGCCTTCCAGGATGTCCGCTTCGGCTACCGGCCCAACCGCACCATCCTGAAGGGCGTCTCCTTCGAGGTGCCGGCGGGGCGGACGCTGGCCATCGTCGGGCCGACGGGGGCCGGCAAGTCCACCATCTCCCGCCTGCTGTTCCGCTTCTACGACGTGCAGTCCGGCCGCATCCTGCTCGACGGGCAGGACATCCGGCAGGTGACCCAGGCCAGCCTGCGCGCCGCCATCGGCGTGGTGCCGCAGGATACCGTGCTGTTCAACGACACCATCCGCTACAACATCGCCTATGGCCGCCCGGATGCCTCGGAAGCCGAGGTTGTCGAGGCGGCGAAGCTGGCCCAGGTGCATGACTTCGTGATGCGGCTGCCGGAGGGCTACGACACGCGGGTGGGCGAGCGCGGGCTGAAGCTCTCGGGCGGCGAGAAGCAGCGCGTGGCGATCGCGCGGACCATCCTGAAGGACCCGCGCGTGCTGATCCTGGACGAGGCGACCAGCGCGCTCGACACCCGCACCGAGCAGGAGATCCAGGCGGCGCTGCGCGGCGTCTCGGCCGGGCGCACCACGCTGGTGATCGCGCACCGCCTTTCCACCGTGGTGGAGGCGGACGAGATCCTGGTGCTGCAGGAGGGCCAGGTGGCCGAGCGCGGCAATCACAGCGTGCTGCTGGCGCAGGACGGGCTCTATGCCCAGATGTGGCGGCGGCAGTCCGAGGCGGTGGCCGCTGCCGAGGCCGCCGCGGCGGCGGCGCAGGCCGCCATCGCCGCCGGCGTGGCGGCGGATGAGGGCCGGCGCCAACCCGCGCATGACCCGCGCGACTGATCCGTGCGCCGGGGGCCTTTCGCCGGGTCGCCGGCGTGACTATGTGACCGAACCGTAGCAGGAGGGCACCAGATGCAACTCGATCCGCAGGGGGTGGCCCCGGAAGATCTCAGCCACGCGGGTTCCGTGGTGGACAAGGCCATCGAGTACATGATCGAGCAGAAGATCGCGCCGATCTCGGTCGCCTCCGCCCTGCTCGGCGGTGCGCTGGGGCTGATGGCCCGCAGCATGGAGGACCGCGCCATCGCCAATGTGCTGCGCAGCGCGCTGATGTCGGTCGAAGCCGGCGAGCTGCGCGAGATGCGGCACGGTCCGGCCTCGGACCGCGAGGGGCTCTGAGGAAGCAAGGCTGGGGGAGATGAATTCCCCCAGACCCCCTTCTTCTGTCTTCGAGTTTCCCGCCCTGGCGGCGGGCGCAACACCAAAACTGACAAAAGGAAGATGGGGGTTCGGGGGAATTCATTCCCCCGACCTTTTCCGTGCGGGGGGGGGGAATCCTTGACTCTCGCCGGATGGCGGGCCATACGCCCCGTCTGATTTTCACTCTGGGTGTGCGGTCGCTGCCGCGGCCCCGGTTCCATCTTGAAGGGTAGCACCATGGCTCGCCGTTGCGGCATCACCGGCAAGGGCGTGTTGACGGGCAACAACGTCAGCCACGCCAACAACAAGACGCGTCGCCGGTTCCTCCCGAACCTGCAGGAGACCTCGTTCTTCTCCGACGTGCTCGGCACCTCCGTGCAGATCCGCCTCTCCACCAACGGCATCCGCACCGTGGAGCACAATGGCGGGCTCGACTCCTTCCTGCTCGGCACGGCCGACCGGAAGCTTCCGGAAGAGGCGCTGGTTCTGAAGCGCCGCATCCGGAAGGCCCAGGCGAAGCGGGCCGCGGCGGCAGCGGTGGCTGCCTGAACTGCCCGCCCGCGCCAAGCGGGCAGGATTGTAAAAAATGAGACGCGTCGTGCTTTGCACGGCGCGTTTTTTACGTCTGGATAAGCTCCGTCGCGCAGCATGAGCGCATGGCAAACTCCATGCTCCTTCTTGCGCTGACGAACGCCTGTACTGCGGCGGGGCTCATCTTCTGCCTGCTGGCCTGCTCGCGCCGGCGGCGGGCGGAGCGCCGCGCCGCCGGGCTGGCGGTGGAACTGGCCGCCCGCAACCGGCAGCTCGACCTCTTCGCCTCCGAGCTCCAGTCCCTCGGCCTCACCATGATGGGCCAGGCGGCGGCCATGCCCGCCAGCGGGGTGGAGGGGCATGGCCGCGCCGTGCTGTGCCTGGCCGCCGACGTGCATGACGCTGCCGCCCTGGCGGCCGGGCCGCGCGTGCTGAAGGAAGAGGCGCTGCAGCTTGGCTCCGTGCTGCAGGAGGCGCTGGAGCAGGTGACGCTGGCGCTGTCGCCAAGCCGGCGGCACTGGTGCGTGGCGCCCGAACTGCACATGGTCACCATCCTGGCCGACCGCCGTGCGCTGCGCGGCGCCCTGGCCCAGGTGCTCACGCGCGCCGTCCGCCATACCCGGAACGGCGATCCGATCGAGCTGCGGCTGGTCCGTGCCGACGAGACCGTGGCCATCGTCGTGGAGGACGAAGGAGCGGGGCTGGCCGCCGAGGACCTCACCGGCGCCAGCACTGGCACGCGCGGCCTCGGGCTGGGGCTGATGGTGGCCCGGCAACTGCTGCACGCGCATGATGGCGAGCTGACGGTGGAGGCGGTGAAGGGCATCGGCGCCCGCACCTGGCTGACCCTGCCGCGGCGCCGGCTGCTGGAGGCTGCGCCGACGTCTAGCGCAGCGTGAACAGCAGCAGCAGGCCGCGCTGAAAGAACATCTCGTTGTCGTCCGCCATGAGGGCCACCCAGAGGCGGCCGGCATGGCGGAAGCAGGAGACGCCCTCCCAGTTCTCATGCGGCAGGTCCAGCAGCAGCGGCTCCGGCTCCAGGACGTTCTCCGGCGCCGGATGGGCGAGCTGCGCCGCCGGGATGCGCAGCAGCCGCCCGCTGAACCCGCCTTCCCGGAGCTTGAAGCGCCGCTCCACCACCAGGGCGCCGCCCTCGGGCAGCGCGCAGAGGTCGGTCGGGACGAAGCCGGGGGAGGGGCGGTAGCGCAACGGCGTCCAGCGGCCCGGCTCCCCGATCCAGCCGCGCCGCAGCGGCCCCGCGCCGGCGAGCAGCCCCTCGGTGATCGCCAGCCAGCGTCCGTCGGGCAGCACGGTCAGGCTCTCCAGCCCTCCGTTGACGGGGGCCTGGCTGAGGCCGGGCGGCGGCGCGGCCAGCACTTCGCAGGGCTCGTCCAGCCGGCGGTAGAGGCAGATATGGTGCCAGCGCTCGAAGCCGACGAGCCAGGTGCCGTCCGGCAGCCGCGCCAGCGACTCCGCGTCGCGCCGCAGCGGCGCCGGGGGAGGAAGGACGAAGCCGCTGCGCAGCCGGCCGGTGCGGATGGCCTCCAGCGTCCGGGGCTGCGCCGTGGCATCCAGCACCAGCCGGGCCTGCAGCCAGTAGCCGAGATCGCTGATGGCCGTCAGCGTCAGGTCGTCGGCGATATGCAGCCCGGAGAGGCCGCCGAAGCCGATGGCATGACGGTTGAGCAGCAGGCCGCCCCGCGACTCCAGCCCGGCATCGGGCGGCAGGGAAAGGGGGGGCTGCGGCAGGGCGGGATCGGTGCCGAAGCGCAGCGCGGCGCAGGCGCCCAGCCCCGCCAGCGCCAGCCCGCCCGCCAGCAGGGCGCGCCGGCGGGAGCCGATCACGCCACCAGCGGCGCCCGTTCCGTGGCGGCGCGCTGGAAGGCGGCAGCGGCGTCTTCGTCGAACAGCTCGGCGAGCTTCTTCATCATGGTGCCGCCCAGCTCCTCGGCATCCACGATCGTCACGGCGCGGCGGTAGTAGCGGGTGACGTCATGGCCGATGCCGATGGCGATCAGCTCCACCAGGTCGCGCTGCTCGATGTCATGGATCACCTTGCGCAGGTGGCGCTCCAGGTAGTTGCCGGGATTCACCGAGAGCGTGCTGTCATCCACCGGCGCGCCGTCGGAGATCACCATGAGGATGCGCCGCCGCTCCGGGCGTGCCATCAGGCGGCGGTACGCCCATTCCAGCGCCTCGCCGTCGATGTTCTCCTTCAGCAGCCCCTCGCGCAGCATCAGGCCCAGGTTCTTGCGGGCGCGGCGCCAGGGCGCGTCGGCGGGCTTGTAGATGACGTGGCGCAGGTCGTTCAGGCGGCCGGGGTTGCGCGGCTTGCCCTCCTGCACCCAGCGCTCGCGGCTCTGGCCGCCCTTCCAGGCGCGGGTGGTGAAGCCGAGGATCTCGACCTTCACCGAGCAGCGCTCCAGCGTGCGCGCCAGGATGTCGGAGCACATGGCGGCCACCGAGATCGGGCGCCCGCGCATGGAGCCCGAGTTGTCGATCAGCAGGGTGACGACGGTGTCGCGGAAATCCGCCTCCCGCTCGCGCTTGTAGGAGAGCGAGAGCAGCGGGTTGACGACGATGCGGGCCAGGCGCGCGGCATCGAGCGTGCCTTCCTCCAGGTCGAACTCCCAGGCGCGCTGCTGCTGCGCCAGCAGGCGGCGCTGCAGCCGGTTGGCCAGCTTGGAGACGACGCCCTGCAGATGGGAAAGCTGCTGGTCGAGTTGCTGGCGCAGGCGCGTCAGCTCCTCGGCGTCGCAAAGGTCCTCGGCGAGGATCTCCTCGTCGAACTGCTTGGTGAAGGCGCGATAGAGGCTGGAATCGTCGGCCGGCGGCACCTCGCGGCGCTGCTGCGGGCCGCCCGGGCGGTCCTCGCCCTCGGCGGCGACGCCCTCCTCCTCCTCCTGGCCCTCGCCCTCGTCCTCGGCGGCCTCGCCCTGCATGCTCTCGGGCTGGGCGCCCAGCGTCTGGTCGGACTCGCGCGACTGCGCCTCGCCCTCCG
Source organism: Roseomonas sp. E05 (assembly GCF_030063475.1). Classification (GTDB taxonomy): domain Bacteria; phylum Pseudomonadota; class Alphaproteobacteria; order Acetobacterales; family Acetobacteraceae; genus Pseudoroseomonas. The sequence goes on along the minus strand of NZ_JASIRT010000001.1, from coordinate 153,934 downwards.
CCGAGTTGTCCTGCTGGCTGCTGGTCTCGGTGCCCTCGTCGCCGGCCTCATCCTCCTCCGCCTCGGCCTCCACCTCGGCCTCGGCGAGGTCGAGGGCGGAAAGCAGCTTGCGGGCCGCGCGGGCGAAGCGATCCTGGTCGGCCTGGGTCTCGGCCATCTCGAGCAGGGCGGCCTCGGCCTTCTCGCCAAGGGAGTCACGCCAGAGGTCCAGCACGCGCTGCGCGGCGGCGGGGGCGGGCTGGCCGGAGAGCCGCTCGCGCGCCAGCAGGGAGAGCGCCGCGGGGAGCGGCAGCTGGTCCTTGCGGGTCATGCGATCATAGCCCTCGGCCTCGCAGGTCTCGGCGAGGCGGGCCTCCAGATTGGCGGCCACGCCGGGCATATGCGCGCTGCCCACCACCTCGACGCGGGCCTGCTCCAGCGCGTCGAACACCTCCTTGGCCTCGCGGCGGGCGGGGGTGCGGGCGGCATGGGCGGCCTCGTCATGGTGGCGCAGGCGCAGCGCGATGGAATCCGCGGCGCCGCGCAGCCGCGCCATCTCGGCCGGCGGCAGGGCGCGGGTCGGCATCGGCAGGCGGGCGCGCTTGCCGGCCAGGCCGGAGGGGCCGGGCTGGTAGGCCACCTGCACCTCGGCATTGCGCGCAATGGCGCGCAGCGTCCCGGCGGTGGCCCGCTTGAACTCTTCCTGGCGCGTCTGGTCCTTGTTGCCGCTCATCCGCTCCGGCTCCCCGCGAAAGAATGGGGGCGCTGCCCCCATGCCCCCGCCGGGGAGACAGTGTCTCCCCGGACCCCGCCGTCAGCTTATGGCGGGGTCCGGGGTGGCACGGCCACCCCGGCGGAGGGGTCCAGGGGAGGCGGCGCCTCCCCTGGCCAAGGTCTCAGGCCTTCCGGACCATCAGGCCGGTCGGCACTTCCTCGTTGAAGCAGCGCTGGTAGTACTCGGCCACCGTCGAGCGCTCCGCCTCGTCGCACTTGTTGAGGAAGGAGAGGCGGAAGGCGAAGCCGACATCGCCGAAGATGCGCGCGTTCTCCGCCCAGGTGATGACCGTGCGCGGCGACATGACGGTGGAGATGTCGCCCGCGATGAAGCCGGCGCGGGTCAGGTCGGCCAGCGCCACCATGGCCTCGATCCGCTTCTTCGCCGCGGCGTCCTTCGGGTCGATGCCAAGCTTGGCGGCGACGATGCTGCTCTCCTGCGCATGCGGCAGGTAGTTCAGCGTGGCCACGATGTTCCAGCGATCCATCTGGCCCTGATTGATCTGCTGGGTGCCGTGGTAGAGGCCGGTGGTGTCGCCCAGGCCGACGGTATTCGCCGTGGCGAAGAGGCGGAAGGCCGGGTGCGGGCGGATCACGCGGTTCTGGTCCAGCAGCGTCAGCTTGCCCTCGACCTCCAGCACGCGCTGGATGACGAACATCACGTCCGGCCGGCCGGCGTCGTACTCGTCGAAGACCAGCGCGCAGGGGTGCTGCAGCGCCCAGGGGAGGATTCCCTCGCGGAACTCCGTGACCTGCTTGCCGTCCTTCAGGACGATGGCGTCCTTGCCGATCAGGTCGATGCGGCTGATGTGGCTGTCCAGGTTGATGCGGATGCAGGGCCAGTTCAGCCGCGCCGCCACCTGCTCGATATGGGTGGACTTGCCGGTGCCGTGATAGCCCTGGACCATGACGCGGCGGTTGAAGGCGAAGCCGGCCAGGATGGCGAGGGTGGTGTCGCGGTCGAACTTGTAGGTGTCGTCGGCCTCGGGCACGTGCTCGGTGCGGACCGAGAAGGCGGGCACCTCCAGATCGCTGTCGATGCCGAACACCTCGCGCGCGTTCACTGTGATGTCGGGCAGGTCAATGGCGCTGGTGCTGCGGGGTTCGGTAAGGGTAGCGACCTTGCTCATCGGGCTCTCTCTGCTGTCGGCACTCGTGTCGCGGTAAGTCTGAAGGCTGCCCCATCAGGCTCAAGTGGGGGCTCAAGCGGGCGAGGCTCAAGCGGCCCGGCTGGAGGAGGCGGAAGGCTTCGCCGGGGCGTGCTCCGCCGCCATGACGGCCAGCCGCTTGCGCAGCAGACTGTAGGCGCGGTTGATATCCTTCAGACGGTCCTCGGCGGACTTGTCGCCGCCGTTCGAATCCGGATGGTAGCGCTTGGCCAGCTCCTTGTAACGGGCGCGCAGCGCGTCTTCCTCCAGCGGCCAGCCCAGCCCCATCACGTCAAGTGCGGCGCGCAGCTCGGGCGGCGCCTCCTTGGCGCTCTTGCGCGGGGTCGGCGGTGCCTGGCCGAAGAGGCCGAGCGGATCGCGGAAGATCTCGGGATTGAGCTTGGTGTTGCCAAGCCGGCCGAGCGGCCAGGTCGGCCGCTGCCAGCCACTGTCTTCCCGGAGATTCTGCTCGATCTCGTCGGTGCTCATGCCCTTGTAGTAGTCCCAGGCCTGATTGTAGGCGCGGACATGCTCAAGGCAGAAATGATAGTAGTCACGCAGCCGCGAGCGGTCGCGCGGTGCGCGGAATTCTCCCGCGGCCTCGCAGCCGGGCGCGTCGCACGGCTGGCTGGGGGAGGTGCTGTCGGATCGGAGACGGTCGCCGCGACGGGCCATTTGTCGGTTTATGGGCGCGGATCGCGGGGGCCGCAAGCCGCCAGATGCCAAACCTTTCGCTTGGCAGGCTGCCAGCGACATGGAAAACCTCCTTGCATGTCGATACGCGCGGAACGCATGCGGAATGTCCTGATTTCGGCCTTCGCCCCGGCGGAGGTCGCCATCCTGGATGAGAGCCATCGTCATGCCGGCCATGCGGGGGCGGCACCGGGCGGCGAGACGCACTATGCCGTGCAGGTGATCAGCCCCGCCTTCGCCGGCCAGAGCCGCGTGGCACGCTCGCGCGCCGTGCATGCGGCACTGGCGGGCGAGTTCAGCTCCGGGCTACACGCGCTCTCGCTGCGGCTGCTCACGCCCGACGAGGCGGCCAGCGCAGCCTGAACCAGGCAGCCCGCACGACAATGAAGCACGCGATCCTGTATGAGGACGAACATTTGGTGGTGGTGCATCACCCCGCCAAGGGTTCCCCCACCCTCATCACCTTTGCCGACCTCACCTTCCGCCCGCAGGAGACGCGGATCTGGGGCGAGGAGGTGGCGGCCAAGCTCGGCGTCAACGCCATCGGCTTCGTGGCGCGGCGAGAGAACTGGTACCCGACGGCCTCCGTCGCCGCGGCGGCGCCCGCCGTGCGCGCGGCGCTGCGGGGGCCGGCCATCACCTATGGCTACAGCATGGGCGGCTATGCGGCGCTGAAGCACGCGGCGCGGCTCGGCGCCGCCTTCGCCTTCGCGGTCTGCCCGCAAAGCTCCATCGCCCCCGCCGACGTGCCCTGGGACACCCGCTTCCACCGCTACTACCGGCCCGAGCAGCACCCCGGCATGCCGGTCCGCGCCGGCGAGGCCGGGCAGTTCAGCGTGCTGCTGGCCGATCCCTACATGCCGGAGGATCGCGGCCACGCCGAGCGGCTGGTGTCCGAGGCCAGTGTGCACTGGCTGCGCACCCCCTTCATGGATCACGCCTCGATCTGGCTGCTGGTGGACAGCGCCTTCCTGGCGCAGGTGCTGCAGCACATCCAGGCGCGTGACCTGGTGGGGCTGACCCAGCTCATGCGCGGCCGGCGCCACACCAGCCCGCACTGGTTCCGCCACGCCGGCAATGCCGCCTTCCGCCACGGGCATGTGGCGATGGCCAACCGGCTGTGGCAGCGCGCGCTGGAGCTTGGCCTGCCGCCCATCGTGCTGGAGCAGGATATCGGCCATCTGCTGCCGCAGCGGATGAACGAGCTGCGGCAGGCCGGCCGGCTGCAGGTGGCGCGCGAGCTGGCGCTGCAGCAGGCGGCGCTGCGGCCCGGCGACTTCGTCAGTCAGGCCAATGCCGGCCACGCGCTGCTCGCCATGAACGAGTCCGAGGCGGCAGAGGAGCCGTTCCGCGCCGCCCTGGCGCTGCGGCAGGATGTCGGCCATGTCTATCAGGGGCTGAGCCTGGTGCTCGCCAACCTGGGCCGGCTGCCGGAGGCGGTGCATCTCTGCCAGCGCGGCGTCAAGACGGTGCCGGGCGACCTCGGCCTGCAGATGCACTACGGCCATCTGCTGCTCAATGCCGCCAAGGTGAACGAGGCGGAGGCGCAGTTCCGCGCCGTGCTGGAGAAGGAGCCCGCCAGCCGGCAGGCCCTGCTCGGCCTCAGCCACACCCTCGCCGCCCGCGGCGACCGCACCGAGGCCATCGCGGCGGCCCGTCAGGTGATCGCGGAGGGCGAGACCGATATCGGCGCCTTCCTGTGGCTGGGCCAGCTCCTGCTCTATGTCGGCGAGCCGGCCGAGGCGGAGCCGGTGTTCCGCGACGCGCTGGCTGCGGGGCCCGAGATCGGCGCCGCGCATATCGGCCTGGCCCGCGCGCTGGAGCGCACCGGGCGGCTGGAGGAGGCGCGGCGCGTCGCCGCCGAGGCGGCCCGGCTGCTGCCGCAGGACGAGAAGGTGCAGGCGATCGCCAGCCGGCTGGGCCCACCCCATGAGGTGACGCCGGAGGAGGAGGCTGTTCAGGCCTCGCCGATGCGGCGCTGGCTGCACGCCTTTTTCAGCCGCGACGACGACTGAGGCCGGAAAAGGCCGGGGGAAGGAATTCCCCCGGACCCCCATCTTTTTTCTTCGGGTTTGCGCCCTGGCGGCGGGCGCAGCCTGAAGCCGGCAAAAAGATAAGAGGCAGGTTCGGGGGAATCCCTTCCCCCGGTGTTTTCTACTCTGCCGCCCGCGCCGGCTTGGCGTAGTCCGGCCAGCGCTGCGCCACGATCGGGCTTTCCTCGCCATAGGCGAGGCAGGTGTTGAGCAGGGCGGGCGGCTTGCGCGGCCCCTCGGCCGCCGCCTCCTTCCTCCGGCGCTCCTGGCGGGCGGAATAGGTGGTCTGGAAGGCGACGGTGGCCATTTGCGCCAGCATCTCGCGCAGATGCGTGCAGCCCACCGGCCCGCCGACCCGCTCCTGCACCGCACGGTTGAAACCCGGCCCGATGCGCAGCCCGGCCAGCCGGGCAAAGTTCGGCGCGGCCTGCGGGCAGATGCTGTAGGGGCTGAAATCGGTGCTGGCCTCGCATTCCTGGATCACCAGGTCGGCATCCACCGTCAGCCGGATCCACATGCCGTGCAGCGCATCGCCGGGCGCGACATGCCGGTTCTCGGTCTCGAAGCCGTAGCTCTTGGTGTCGACGAGATGCCCCTCGATGTCGAACAGCCCGTCCTCCCGCTGAAAGCCCTGCATGTCGAGGACACGGCGGTGCAGCGGCTCACGGGCGGCGGGCGCGGAGAGGGGCATGGGCAGGTCTCCCGGCATGGTGCGGTGCGGCAGCAACCTTCCGCATATGGCACGAGGGCGCCAGGGCCAAAAGCCCGGGCATGGCTGCCATCCCCCCGCCGGGAGGCCGCTCAGCCCTCGCAGCCGGCCTCGCGCAGCAGCGCCTCGACCTCGGCAGGCCCGACATCGCCCTTGGTGAAGGCCTGGCCGGCGCCGTGCAGCAGCACGAAGCGCAGACGGCCGTCGCGCACCTTCTTGTCCTTGCGCATCCGCCCCATCAGCGCCTCGACCGTGAAGCGGCGGGGCAGGTCGGTGAGGCGCGCCGGCAGCCCGACCGCCGCCAGATGCGCCTCCACCCGGCCGGGAAGCGCGGCATCGCAGAGGCCGAGCCGGGCGGAAAGCCGGGCGGCAAGGCCGAGCCCGAGCGCCACCGCCTCGCCATGCAGCAGCGTGCCGTCATAGCCGCACTCGGCCTCCACGGCGTGGCCGAAGGTATGGCCGAGGTTGAGCAGGGCGCGACCGCCCTCGGCGCTCTCCTCCCGCTCGTCGGCGGCGACCACGGCGGATTTCAGCCGGCAGCTCTCCAGCACGGCGTGGCGCAGCGCCGCGGCATCCCCCGCCACGGCCCGGGCGCCCTCGGCCTCGCACCAGTTCCAGAGCGGCCCTTGCAGCAGGCCGTGCTTGGCCACCTCGGCATAGCCGGCGCGCAGCTCACGGGCGGGGAGGGTGGCCAGCACGCCGGTATCTGCCAGCACGATGCGCGGCTGGTGGAAGGCGCCGGCCAGGTTCTTGCCGGCCTTGAGGTTGATCCCGGTCTTGCCGCCGACGGAGGAATCGACCTGCGCCAGCAGCGTGGTCGGCACCTGCACGAAGGGCAGGCCGCGCATCGCCGTGGCGGCGACGAAGCCGGCGAGGTCGCCAACCACGCCGCCGCCGAGCGCGACGACGGCGGTGTTGCGGTCGATCCCGGCCGCCAGCAACTCCTCCATCACCACGCCATAGGTGGCGAGGCTCTTGCTGCCCTCGCCGGGCGGCACGGTCAGGCTGGCGCGGATCTCGATCCCGGCATCCTCCAGCCCGGCGCGCAGGCTGGGCAGGTGCAGCGCGGCGACGCTGGCATCGCTGACCACCGCCACGCGGCGCGCCGGCAGGGCCGGGGCGATCAGCCCGCCCGCCCGTTCCAGCAGGCCTTGGCCGATCACCACGTCATAGCCGCGCCCGGCCAGCGCCACCGGCAGGCGGGCGGGGGCGGTGAAGGCGCTGATCGCGTCCTGCACGCGGTCGGTGGTCGCTTCGGGGGCTTCGTCCATGCAGTTCACCACGAGGTCGGCTTCGGCGTAGAGGGGATGGCGGGTGGTCATCAGCCGCTGCAGCACCGCGGCCGGGTCCTGGTTCAGGAACATCGGCCGGGTGTCGCGCCCGGCGACGCGCGGCAGCAGCACGGGAATGCCGACCCGCAGCCACACCGTCAGCGCGCCCGAGGCGCGGATGGCCTCGCGGGTCTGCGCGTCGGCATAGGCGCCGCCGCCGGTGGCCAGCACCATCGGCGGCCCGGCCAGCAGGCGGGCGATGACGCGCCGCTCGCCCTCGCGGAAATGCGGCTCGCCATAGCGGGCGAAGATCTCGGTGATGGGCTGGCCGGCCGCCGCCTCGATCTCGGTATCCGCGTCGCGGAAGGGCACGCCGAGGCGCTGCGCCAGCCGGCGCCCGATCGAGGACTTGCCGGCGCCAGGCAGGCCGATCAGCACGATGGAGCGCAGGGCGGCCTGCGGGGCGGCCTGCGGGGCGGAGCGGGGCGGCGATGGTGTGGCGGGCGGAATGATGGTGAGGCCGAGGTTGCGTGTCACAGGGGCGGAAGGTAGCACATCAGGCTCCGCGCGCGAGGATACCCCCGGTTATCATGTTCCGCCGTCCATTGTTTCTCCTGATCCTGGTTCTGATTGTCGCCGCCCTGGGCGGGCTGCTGGTGATGGCCGCCTTCCCGCCGAAGGTGACGCCGCAGGCGGTCGAGCGCACCCTGCCGAACGACCGCTTCGGCACGCGCTGATCCCGACTCCGGGAGGAGGGGGGATGGACCGCCATCTCGAGGCCTTCCTGGAGATGCTGGCTGCCGAGCGCGGCGCGGCGCGCAACACGCTCGCCGCCTATGAGGCGGACCTCGCCGACCTCGCCGGCTCCCTGCGCGGCCGCGGCGTCCGGCTGGCCGAGGCGCCGCCCGCGCTGCTGCGCGCCTATCTGGCGGGGCTGACGGATGCCGGCCTCTCGCCGCGCACCGCCGCACGGCGGCTGGCGGCGCTGCGGCAGTTCTACCGCTTCCTGGCGCGTGAAGGGGTGCGCGCCGACGACCCGACCGAGTTGCTGGACAGCCCCCGCCTGCCGAAATCCTTGCCGAAGGCGCTGCGCCCGGCGGAGGTGACGGCGCTGCTGGAGGCAGCCGCCCGCCTGCCTGGCCGGCGCGGCCCGCTGGCGGTGGCGCTGCTGGAACTGCTCTACTGCTCCGGCCTGCGTGCCAGCGAGCTGGTCGGCCTGCCCGCCACCGCCCTGGCGGATGGCAGCCCGCTGATCCTGGTGCGCGGCAAGGGCAACAAGGAGCGGCTGGTGCCGATCTCGGCCCGCGCCCGCGCCGCCGCGGGCGCCCTGCAGGACCCGGCAAAGCCCTCCAGGTGGCTGTTCCCCTCGCGCGGCGCCTCCGGCCACCTGACGCGGCAGAGCCTGGTCCTGCTGGTGAAGGAGGCGGCGCTGGCGGCCGGGCTCGACCCCGCGCGCGTCAGCCCGCATGTGCTGCGGCACTCCTTCGCCAGCCACCTGCTGGAAGGGGGCGCCGACCTCCGCGCCCTGCAGATGCTGCTCGGCCATGCCGACATCGCCACCACCCAGATCTACACCCGGGTGATGGAGGAGCGGCTGCGCCAGCTCGTCGAAACGCACCACCCGCTTGCCGCGGCGCCCGCGCCGGAGGGCCGGGCCGGCTGAGGGGAAGGGGGCGCGGCCGGGGAAACCCCGCCGCCGGTCCGCCGGGTTCGGCGTGCCGCGGGCGCGCCCCCTGGCCACGGCGCCCGGCTTGCGCTAGGCCAGCGCCGCGCCGCCTGCTCTCTTCCTGGCGCGAGCCACGATACGGAATCGCGATGCGTCACTTCCTGGAATTCGAGAAGCCGCTTGCCGAACTGGAAGGCAAGATCGAGGAGCTGCGCCGGACCACGGATGCGGGCGGAATCGATGTGGCCGAGGAGGTCGGGCGCCTGTCCGACAAGGCCGAGAAGCTGCTCGCCGCCACCTACGCGAAGCTGACGCCGTGGCAGAAGGCGCAGGTGGCGCGCCATCCGGACCGGCCCAAATGCCTCACCTACATCGAGGCGCTGATCGAGGAGTTCACGCCGCTGGCCGGCGACCGCGCCTTCGCCGACGACGCGGCGGTGGTGGGCGGCCTCGGCCGCTTCCGCGGCCAGGCCGTGATGGTGCTGGGCACCGAGAAGGGCACCGATACCGACAGCCGCATCAAGCACAACTTCGGCAGCGCCCGGCCGGAGGGCTACCGGAAGGCGCGCCGGCTGATCGAGCTGGCCGGGCGGTTCGGCCTGCCCATCCTCTCCTTCGTGGACACCGCCGGCGCCTTTCCGGGCATCGAGGCCGAGGCGCGCGGGCAGGCGGAGGCCATCGCCCGCTCCATCGAGGCCTGCCTGGACGCGCCGGTGCCCTTCGTCGCCACCATCATCGGCGAGGGCGGCTCGGGCGGCGCCATCGCGCTGGCCGCCGCCGACCGCGTGCTGATGCTGGAGCACTCGATCTATTCGGTGATCAGCCCCGAGGGCTGCGCCAGCATCCTCTGGCGCGACGCCGCCCAGGCCAGCACCGCCGCCGACGCGCTGAAGCTGACGGCGCAGGATCTGAGCCGGCTGGCACTGATCGACGCCGTGGTGCCGGAGCCGCTCGGCGGCGCGCACCGGGATGCCGGGGCGGCCGTCCGTGCGGTGGGCGACAAGGTCTGGGAATGCCTGGAGCCGCTGCTGGCGCTCGACGGCGGGACGCTGCGGGCGCGCCGGCGCGAGAAGTTCCTGGAGATGGGCCGGCACGGCGTGGCCTGAGCCGCGCCCTCACTCCGGCGGGGCTTGCTCCAGCGGGAAGGTCAGGCGGCTGACGGTGCCCTGCGGCGCCGCCTGCATTTCGAACCGGCCGCCGACCTGCTGCGCCAGCGCCGCGACGATCTTCAGGCCAAGGCTCTCGCTGCGCGCCGGGTCGAAGTCCTCGCGCAGCGGCGCGCCATCATTGGCGACGGTCAGCCGGGCCATGCCGCCCTCCGCCTCCCGCGTCAGGGCAAGGTGGATGCGTCCGGGCCGCTGGCCCTCGGCAAAGCCGTGCTCCAGCGCGTTGGACACCAGCTCCGTCACGATCAGCGCCACCGGCACGGTCTGCTCGGGCGACAGGACCAGCGGCTCGGCCGCGACCGCGACCTGCACCCGCGTGGCGCCGGCCGCCTGCAGGACGTCGTCGCAGAGGCTCTCCAGGAACAGCCCGAAGGCGATGCGCTGACCCGAGGGGTCGTGCAGCCGGCGATGGATGCGGCCGAGCAACTCCAGCCGCTCCGTCGCCTGGTCCAGGATGCGCTGCGCCGCCACGTCGCGCACCGCGCCGCGGCGCAGCGTCATCAGCGCCGCCAGAACCTGCAGGTTGTTGGAGATGCGGTGCTGCAGCTCCTTGAACATCACCTCCCGGCTGGCGGCCAGCTGCTGGCTCAGCTCCCGCTCGCGGGACTGGCGCGCCGATTCCGCCCGCAGGCGGCGCAGCGCCAGGTGCATGATGTGGATCAGCAGGATGTCCACTGCCACGATGACGCTGAAGAAGCCCAGGGCCAGTATCGTCGCGCCGGTCACCACGAAGGTGTGGACCGGCTCCATGAAGAAGTACCAGGAAGCCAGGCCCGAGGCGATCGCCACCGCCACGCCCGGCGCCACCCCGTAGATGAAGGTCGTGACGATGACCGCCGGAAAGAAGGTGAGATAGGGAAAGCCGGGTGGCAGCATGTCGTCCACCGCCAGGCGCACGCCCAGCGCGACGGCGAAAGCCAGCAGGGCGAAGCCCCAGCGCAGGGCCAGGGAATGCTCCTCGATGCCGAAGTCCAGCAGGCGTCTCATGCGGGTCAGCATCGGCGGCCGGGGCGGTCCTTCCTCCAGAATGGCGCGCCTGGCGCCACTGCCTTGCACAAAGTCTGGATCGCCTCGGAGCCGGTAGGCCCGCGCCCGGCAGATATAGGACAGGACCGGCCTGCCATGCCGGCAGGCCTTTCTCTCCGAAATGATTGCGGTGCGACCCGTTGCCGTCAATATAGCCGCGCATCAGGTTGCAGGTCCATGCGGCAGCCTCGCCTCCGCAGGGGTTGCTGTCCATCACGGCTGCCCGGGCCTGTTCGCCCCTGTGCGATGGAGGCTTGCGGTCTCCCGCAGCGGGCGGCCATTCAGGCCATCGCCAAGATCGAAGCCCGACTTGGCGAGACGTTACGCATCCGGGGCGTGATGCCGTTTCTCCCCGCAATGATCCTGCGCCTGCCTGCTGATCATCCCTTCCCGCGGATCGCGCTCCTCATCCCCGAGCCATGCGGGACTGAACTGCATGCACCGACCGGCCCCGGGGGAGGCGGGCAAGCCTGGGCCATGGCCGGGTGACGGTGCGACCTGCGCCGCCGGCCGGCCATGCTCCAGCTGGCCGGCTCAGGACCGGTAGGACCCGTTGATGTCGATGTAGCCGTGCGTCAGGTCGCAGGTCCATGCGGTGGCCTTGCCGCGGCCGAGGCCGATATCCACCGCGATCTCGATCTCGCGGCCCTTCATGTGGGCGACGACCGGCGCCTCGTCATAGCCCGGCACCACGCCGCCTTCCCGGGCCATCCAGACACCACCGACGGCGACGGAAAGCAGGTCCCGGTCCGCCGGCTCGCCCGCCTTGCCCACCGCCATGACGATGCGGCCCCAGTTGGCGTCCTCGCCGGCAATGGCGGTCTTGACCAGCGGCGAGTTGGCGATCGCCATGGCGATCTTCTGCGCCGAGCGGGTGGTGGTGGCACCGGTGACGTCCACCCGGATCAGCTTCTGCGCCCCTTCGCCGTCGCGCACCACCTGCAGGGCCAGGTCGAGCAGCAGCTCGTTCAGCGCCTTGGCGAAACCGCGGAGCATGGTTCCGCCCTCGGCCGGCACGCGCGGGTGCTTCACCTGACCGGTGGCGAAGAGCAGCACCGTGTCGCTGGTGGAGGTGTCGGAATCGACCGTGGTGCGGTTGAAGCTGGCATCCACCCCCTTCTTCAGCAGCGCCTGCAGCGCGGCGGCAGGGATCTTGGCGTCGGTGGCGATGAAGCTGAGCATGGTCGCCATATCCGGCGCGATCATGCCGCTGCCCTTGGCGATGCCCGCGATGGTCACCTCGACGCCGCCGATCTCGGCCTTGCGCAGGCAGGCCTTGGGGAAGGTGTCGGTGGTCATGATGCCACGCGCCGCCTCGGCCCAGCCATTCTCCGAGAGCTTGCCATGCAGGGCGGGCAGGGCGGCGGTCAGCTTCTCATGCGGCAGCGTCTCGCCGATGACGCCGGTGGAGGCCAGGAAGACCTCGCGCGGCTTGCAGCCGACCAGGGCGGCGGCGGCCTCGGCGCTGGCCTTCACGGCGTCGCGGCCCGGCTTGCCGGTGAAGACATTGGCATTGCCGGCATTCACCACCAGCGCCCGCGCCTTGCCGCCCTTCAGCGCCGCACGGCACCAGTCCACCGGGGCGCCCGGGCACTTGTTGCGGGTGAACACGCCGGCCACGGTGGTGCCGGGCGCGAACTCCATGAAGGTGAGATCGTTGCGGCCCTTGTAGCGGATGCCGGCGGCCGCGACGCCGAGGCGCACGCCGGCGATGGGCGGCACCTCCGGCAGGGGAACGGCGAGAGGGGAGACGGGCAGGTCCTTACCGGCCATTGGGCGACGTCCTTCCACTGGAGCGCGGAAGCGTTACCGCAAAGGCCGCGCCGGTTGAAGCGGGCCGGGGAAGAAGATGCCGCGCCGACCCTCCCCTGGCCCCTCCGGCTCAGCGCCTGGGCTGGGCGGGCGGCGGGGTGGCGCCCTCCAGCAGCGAGGGGGTGGAGGAGCCGGCCGGGCGCGGCGAGCCGTCCATGTTGAAGCGCTCGACCTTGGCGGCGCTCTGGTATTTCTCGACGGCGCCGCTCACCGCCTCCTCGAAGGCGGCCTGGCGCAGCGACTCCGCGCTCTCCTCGAAGCTCGGCACCGGCGCGGTGCGGCGCTCCACCACCTTGATGACGTGCCAGCCGAAGGGGGTCTTCACCGGCTCCTGGCTGATCTCGCCCGCCTTCAGGTCGAAGGCTGCCTCGGCGAATTCGGGCACCATGTCGGACTTCTTGAAGAAGCCGAGATCGCCGCCCTGCTTGGCGGAGGGGCCGGTGGAGAGGCGCTTCGCCAGGGCCGCGAAGTCGGCGCCCGGCTTGCGGGCCTCGGCCAGGGCGGCGCGCGCCTCGGCCTCGCTGCCGACCAGGATGTGCTGCGCGTGCACCTCATCCTCGCCCGGCTTGCCGGCGATCTCCTTCTGGTAGCGCTCGCGCAGCGCCTCCTCGGTGAGGGCAGGGGCGATCTCGCGGCGCAGCAGGGCCTGCTGAAGCTGCTCCTCCTCGGCGCGCTCGATGGCCGCCTGCACCGCCGGCTCCTTGTCGATCCCCTGTGCGCGGGCAGCCGTCACCAGCGCCTTCTGGGCGATCAACTGGTCGAGGATCAGCGGGAACAGCATCGGCAACGGCGCGCCGCGCATGTCGGGGGGCAGCTGGGTGATGGCGGCCTGCACGTCGGTGAGGTGCAGCGCCTCGCCATCCACGCGGGCGACCACCGGATTGGCCGCCTCGGGCGCGGCCGCCGGGGGCTGGGCCGGCGCCGGGGCAGGTGTCGGGGCGCCTGGGGCCTGGGCCATGGCGGTCGAGGCCACGAGGAGGGCGGAAAGGGTGAGGACGGTAAAACGCATTCGCGGGATTTGCCTTTGCGGCTGGACGGTTCAAGATGCCTGATCGACCATCACCCTACAATTCCGCGGGGGTGACGGAGTGTGACCGCCTGCGCGCCCCTTTGGCCGTCCCTTCTGTCGGGCTCCGCCGGGAGGCTTTCCGGCCTGTCATGCCGGGTTTCGTTGACCCTGGCGCGGCCCCCGCCTATCTGTGCGCGTGACGCAGCCTGTTGCCTGCCATCCGCCCGGTCCGCCGGATGACCCCGGCCGCCGCCGACCCCGGCGCCACCCCGGTCGGGCGCCGGTGCAAGGGCGGCCCACGGAGAATATCGCAGCCCCATGTTCGCTCGCCTCGCCCGCGCCGTATTCGGCACCTCGAACGACCGCGTGCTGAAGCAGTTCAGCGCCCGGCTGCCCGCCATCGCGGCCCTGGAGCCGAAGGTGCAGGCCCTGTCGGACGAGGAGCTGCGGGGCCAGACCGCCCGCTTCCGCGAGCGCCTGGCGCAGGGGGAGAGCCTGGACGACCTGCTCCCCGAGGCCTTCGCCACCGTGCGCGAGGCCTCCAAGCGGGTGCTCGGCATGCGTCACTTCGACGTGCAGATGATCGGCGGCATGGTGCTGCATTCCGGCCGCATCGCCGAGATGAAGACCGGCGAGGGCAAGACGCTGGTCGCCACGCTCCCGGTCTACCTGAACGCGCTCGCCGGCAAGGGCGTGCATGTCATCACCGTGAATGACTACCTGGCCAGCCGCGACAGCGCCCAGATGGGCCGACTGTACAACTTCCTCGGCCTCAGCTGCGGCTGCATCGTGCATGGCCTGACCGATGGCGAGCGGCGGGACGCCTATGCGCGCGACATCACCTACGGCACCAACAACGAGTTCGGCTTCGACTACCTGCGCGACAACATGAAGTACCGCCTGGACGAGATGGTCCAGCGCGACTTCAACTATGCCATCGTCGATGAGGTGGACAGCATCCTCATCGACGAGGCGCGCACGCCGCTGATCATCTCCGGCCCCGCCGAGGACAGTTCTGACCTCTACCGCAAGGTTGACGTCGTCGTCGCCGAGCTGGTGAAGGACAAGGAGACCTACGAGAAGGACGAGAAGCTTCGCACCGTCGCCCTCACCGAACAGGGCGCCGAGACGGTGGAGCAGATGCTGCGCGACGCCACGCTGCTGGAGGAGGGCGACCTCTACGACTTCCACAACGTCGCGCTCGTCCATCACGTCAACCAGAGCCTGCGCGCGCACACGCTCTTCGCCCGTGACGTGGACTACATCGTCAACCGCGAGGGCAAGGTCGTCATCATCGACGAGTTCACCGGTCGAATGATGGAAGGCCGGCGCTACTCCGAGGGCCTCCACCAGGCGCTGGAGGCGAAGGAGCATGTCGAGATCCAGCCCGAGAACCAGACGCTGGCCTCGATCACCTTCCAGAACTACTTCCGCCTCTACCCGAAGCTGTCGGGCATGACCGGCACCGCCGCCACCGAGGCGGACGAGTTCGCCGAGATCTACAAGCTCGAAGTGGTCGAGATCCCGACCAACGTGCCGGTCATCCGCCAGGACAGCGATGACGAGGTGTACCGCTCCGCCGAGGAGAAGTATGCCGCCGTGGCGGGGCTGGTGAAGGAGGCGCAGGCACGCAATCAACCGCTGCTGGTCGGCACCACCAGCATCGAGAAGTCCGAGCTGCTCAGCACGCTGCTGAAGAAGGAGGGCGTGCCGCACAAGGTGCTGAACGCGCGCTACCATGAGCAGGAGGCGGGCATCATCGCCCAGGCCGGCCGCCCTGGCGCCGTCACCATCGCCACCAACATGGCCGGCCGCGGCACCGACATCAAACTCGGCGGCAATGCCGAGATGCTGGCCGAGGCGAGCTTCCCCGGCCCGCATGAGGGGCCGGAATACGAAGCGCATCTGGTGCAGATCCGCGAGCAGGTGAAGCGCGACGAGGAGATCGTGAAGCAGGCCGG
This sequence comes from Roseomonas sp. E05, assembly GCF_030063475.1. Classification (GTDB taxonomy): domain Bacteria; phylum Pseudomonadota; class Alphaproteobacteria; order Acetobacterales; family Acetobacteraceae; genus Pseudoroseomonas. Next base: position 138,687 of record NZ_JASIRT010000001.1, on the reverse strand, counting down.
CGGCCTCTTCGTGATCGGCACCGAGCGCCATGAATCGCGCCGCATTGACAACCAGCTGCGCGGCCGTTCCGGCCGTCAGGGCGATCCGGGCGCATCCCGCTTCTTCCTCAGCCTCGAAGACGACCTGATGCGCATCTTCGGCAGCGACCGCATGGGCGGGATGCTGCAGAAGCTCGGCCTCAAGGAAGGCGAGGCCATCATCCACCCCTGGATCAACCGGGCGCTGGAGAAGGCGCAGAAGAAGGTCGAGGCGCGCAACTTCGACACGCGCAAGAACCTGCTCAAGTACGACGACGTCATGAACGACCAGCGCAAGGAGGTGTATGCGCAGCGGCGCACCTTCATGCAGGCGGCGGACGTCTCGGAGACCGTCGAGGAGATGCGGCGCGAGACCATCGCCGCGATGGTGGCGAAGGCCATCCCCGAGAATGCCTATCCCGAGCAGTGGGATCTCACCGGCCTGCAGCAGCAGGTGCAGGAAACGCTCGGCCTCGACCTGCCGATCGAGGCCTGGGGCAAGGAGGAGGGCATCGACGAGGTGGCGGTGCGCGAGCGCATCGAGTCCGAGGCCGACCGTGCCGCCGCCGTCCGCGCCGCCGATATCGGGCCCGAGTTCATGCGCGCCGTCGAGAAGTCGGTGCTGCTGCAGGTCTTCGACGCGGTGTGGAAGGAGCACCTGCTGAACCTGGACCATCTGCGCCAGGGCATCGGCCTGCGCGCCTATGGCCAGCGCGACCCGCTGAACGAGTACAAGAGCGAGGCCTTCAACCTCTTCAACACGATGCTCGACGAGTTGCGCGAGCGCGTGACCTCGCTGCTGCTGCGCATCCAGATCAGCCCGGCTTCGCCGCTGCCGGAGCCCGAACCGGTGATGGTGACGGACATGCGCCACCCCGAGCCGGACATGGCCGGCGCCGCCGGCGACCCCTGGACCCATGCCCCGGCGGATGCCGCCTTCGCGCCAGCCACGGCGCGCGCGGTGGACGGCGTGGACCCGCAGGATCCCTCGACCTGGTACCGCACGCCCCGCAACGCTGCCTGCCCCTGCGGCTCGGGCAAGAAGTACAAGCACTGCCACGGCCGGCAGGCCTGACGGGAAAAAGATCGGGGGAAGGAATTCCCCCGAACCCCCATCTTTTTCTGCCAGTTTTCGGCGACGCCCATGGCGGTTCCCCACCACCGTCGCCGGGGCTGCTTCAGCCCTGTCGTGCGCGCGCTTCGCCAGCACTCCAAGGCGGATAGAAAAAAGAAGAGGGGGTCCGGGGGAGAATTCATTCTCCCCTGGTTTCGCCAACAGGCCGAAATCCTCCGGCCTCTTTTGTGTCAGCCGCTGCTGATCAGCCCCGCCTGATGCCGCGCCAGCCAGCCGTTGACGGCGAGCGCCAGGGCCTTGGCCACCTGGGCGCGATGGGCGGGCCGTTTCAGGGCCGCCTCGTCGCGCCGGTCGCTGAGGAAGCCCATTTCCACCAGCACGCTCGGCACGTCCGGCGCCTTCAGCACGGCGAAGGCGGCCTGCCGGTGGGTATTGGGCAGCAGCGGCACGCTTTCCCCCAGCGATTCGACCACGAACTGCGCCAGCCGGGCGGAGCCGACCTTGGTCTCCTGCCGCACCAGGGAATAGAGGATGCGCTCCACCTCGGGGGAGACCTCCGGCAGGTGCAGCCCGCCCTTGGCGTCGGCCTGGTTCTGGCTCTGCGCCAGCCGGGCGGAGAAGGTGTCCGAGGCGCGGTCGGAGAGGGTATAGACGCTGGCGCCGCGCGCTCCTGGCGCCGAATCGGCATGCAGCGAGATGAACAGCGTCGCCTGCCGCTTGCGGGCGAACTCCACCCGGCCGGCCAGCGGGATGAAGACGTCGCGCGAGCGGGTCAGCGCCACGCGGCAGCGGCCGCCGGCTTCGATCTGCCGCTTCAGCTCCAGCGCCGCCGGCAGGGTGATGCGCTTCTCATAGGTGCCCGTGGCGCCGATGGTGCCGGGGTCCTTGCCGCCATGGCCGGGGTCGATCACCACCAGCGGCAGGGGGCGGGAGGCCGTGGCCGCCCCGCCGGCGCGGCCCTGCGCAATGGTGCCGCGCGCCAGGCGGGCGAAGCCGGCGGCGGTGCCGGGCGCGACCTCCAGGACCAGCCCGTCCCCCTGGGCGGCGGCGCGAACGACCGAGACGGGACCGCTGAGGTCCAGCAGCAGGCGGCGGTTCGGCGCATCCCAGCGGGCCTGCCGCACGGGCCCTGCGCCGGCCAGCCGCAGCGGTCCGCGCCAGGCGGTGCCGGGCAGGTGCAGGATCAGCCGGGCCGGGCGCGCCTGCGCCGTCAGCCGCCAGCTGGCGGCGGCGCTGAGGTCGAGCGTCAGCCTTGCGTGGCGCTCCGCCCGCTGCAGCCGGACGGCGGTGACGGCAGCCTCGGCCAGCGTGGGCGCGAGGCCCGACAGGCCCGCCAGCAGCCCGAGCGTCATCTGCAGCAACTGCCGCCTTTGGGGTGCGAGAGACATGGTGCGACTTCCCCCCGTACATCGCGGTGGCCCGGTGCCCGCGGCGATTTCCCCCTGCCGCGGGGCACCCTTGGCGTGGCCGGCCGGTGGCCGCGCCGCCATTGCCGGGAAGGACCGCTGTCCGGCCCGCCGCACCGTCCCCACGGCGCGGCCTTCCCTGGCAGGCGGGCTTTATCATGGCCGCCCGGCGCGATCACGGCATTACTTCATGTAACATCGCGACGCGGCAATGGCTTGTGGAAGACGTGGGGGGCGCCTATGGTGCCTTGCCCCGGCGGCGAACGCTGCCGGTGGAGGTTCCGGGCGCGGCCGCCCGGCCTTGTGCTGGCCTTTCCGCTGTGCGGTGGGCCGGAGTTCGGCGCGGCCCGAAGGACCTGGCAAGGGATCGCCCCCATTGATGGGGGCCACGTGCATCCCGGCTGCGCCAGGACCCTGCAGCCCGCTCCACCGGTGCGGAGATCACGGCGCGGAAGGGTGGCCCCGGCATCATCGCCTGCCATTCCGGCCCGCGCCTGCCGCTGGCCCGTTCGTGCCCGATGGATGTCGCATTGCGATGCCGGGGGTGCGCTTCCGGGGCCTGCGCGCGGCGCGCTCAACAAGGGCCCCCCTTCGGGGCGCGGCCCGCCGAGACGAGAGGTCGAGACCAGAGCCGCATGGCACGCCATACGCCACGCCGCCTGCGCGCGACCCCGCTGCCTCGGGCCTGCCCACTTATTGCCGCCGCCGGCAGCGCGATCGCGCCGGTGGCCCGGAGCATCCCGATTCATGACCAAGCGCATGCTGATCGATGCATCCCACGCCGAAGAGACGCGGGTGGTGGTGCTGGACGGCAACCGGATCGATGAGTTCGACATCGAGACCGAGAACAAGCGGCCCCTGAAGGGCAACATCTACCTGGCCAAGGTGGTCCGGGTCGAACCCAGCCTGCAGGCCGCCTTCGTCGAATACGGCGGCAACCGCCACGGCTTCCTCGCCTTCAGCGAGATCCATCCCGACTACTACCAGATCCCCGTCGCGGACCGGGAGCGGCTGCTGGCCATGCAGGCGCAGGAGGCCGCCGAGGACGAGGATGACGAGGATGAGGTGAGCGACGCCGAGGCGGAGGCCGTCGCCGCCGCCATCGAGCAGGTGGCCGACGCCGACGAGCGTGCCCAGGCCGCGCCTCCCTCCAGCTTCAGCGAATCCCACGAGCCGGAGCACCCGCGCGAGGTCGAGCCCGGCCAGGTGACGCCGCGCTCCCAGCCGATGGCGATGCGCGGCGAGCGCCGCTCCGCCAGGCCGGAGGACCTGATGGCCGCCGAGGCCGCCGCCGCCGAGGCCACCGTGCCGCATGAGGGCATGCCGGTGGAGGAGGAGGGCCCGGCGCCCGAGACGCTGGGCGGTCGCGACAAGGACGAGGCCGAGGATGTGCGCGGCGAGCGCCGCATCCCGCCGCGCTTCCTGCGCCACTACAAGATCCAGGAAGTGATCCGCCGCCGGCAGATCATGCTGGTGCAGGTCGTCAAGGAGGAGCGCGGCAACAAGGGCGCGGCGCTGACCACCTATATCAGCCTCGCCGGCCGCTTCTCCGTGCTGATGCCGAACTCCCCGCGGGCGGGCGGCATCTCCCGCAAGATCACCTCGATCGCCGATCGCAAGCGGCTGCGCGAGGTGATCCAGGAGCTCGGCATGCCGCGCGGCATGAGCCTGATCGTCCGCACCGCCGGCGCCGGCCGCCCCAAGCCCGAGATCCTGCGCGACTGCGAGTATCTGCTGCGCCTGTGGGACGACATCCGCGAGCGCACGCTGGAATCCGTGGCGCCGGCGCTGATCTACCAGGAAGCCGACCTCATCAAGCGCTCGATCCGCGACGTCTTCGGCCGTGACATCGAGGACATCCAGATCGAGGGCGAGGACGCCTACCGCCAGGTGCGCGACTTCATGCGGATGCTGATGCCGCAGAACGAGCGCAAGATCCGCCTCTACCGCGACGGCAGCGTGCCGCTCTTCGCGCGCCACGGCGTCGAGGCGCAGCTCGACGCGATGATGTCGCCCACCGTGCAGCTTCGCTCCGGCGGCTATATCGTCATCAACCAGACCGAGGCGCTGGTCGCCATCGACGTGAACTCGGGCCGCAACACGCGCGACCGGCACATCGAGGACACCGCGCTGCGCACCAACATGGAGGCGGCGGAGGAGATCGCCCGCCAGCTGCGGCTGCGCGACCTCGCCGGCCTCATCGTCATCGACTTCATCGACATGGAGTCCTCGCGCAACGACGCGCAGGTGGAGCGCCGCCTGAAGGAGGCGCTGAAGAGCGACCGCGCCCGCATCCAGGTCGGCCGCATCAGCCATTTCGGCCTGCTGGAGATGAGCCGGCAGCGGCTGCGCCCCTCCGTCACCGAGCACTCCTTCATCACCTGCCCGCACTGCCAGGGCCTCGGCATCGTCCGCAGCGCCGAGAGCGCCGCGCTGCAGGTGCTCAGGCAGATCGAGGAGGAGGGCGCCAGGCGCCGCGCCGCCGAGATCTGCGTGCGCATCGCGCCGGACATCGCCATCCACCTGCTGAACCGCCGCCGCGACCGCCTCTCGGAAATCGAGGCGCGTTACAACATGGCGGTGGTCTTCGAGCCGGATGCGCAGCTCAGCGGCCCGGCCATCCAGATCGAGCGCACGCGCGCGCCGATCGTCGCCGAACCGGCCGCCGCACCCGCCGCGCTGCGCATGGACTATGCGCCGGAGGCGGAGGTGGAGGCGGAGGCCGAGCCGGTGGTCGCGGTGCCCGAGGCGCCGGCTGCCGCCGCGCCGGCCGAGGTCAGCGGCGAGGCGCCGTCCGGCCCCGCCGAGGAGGATCGTGGCAACGGCAATGGTGAGCGCCGCCGCCGCCGCCGCCGCCGCCGCCGGGGCGGGCGCCGTGAGGAGATGAACGGCGCGCCGGGTGCCGAGGCCGCCGAGGCGGATGCGACCGAGGCCGAGGACGAAGGCGAGGAGGATGAGGCTGAAGGCACCGCGCCGGCCGCCGCCGAGCCGGAGGCTGCCCCCGAGGCCACGCCGGAGTCCGAGGAGGACCGGCGCCTGCCGCGCCGCCGAGGCCGCCGTGGTGGCCGTCGCCGGCCGGGCGAAGGGACGGCGGAGCCGCGTCCGGTCTATGCCGGCCCGACCCCGGCAGATCCCTTCGCGGGCACGCTCGACGACATCTTCGACGCCATGGCGGCGGCGGAGGAGGCAGCCCAGCAGGGTCCCGTGCCCAGGCAGCCGCCGGCCTTGCCGGCCGTCGATGCCGAGGTGGCGCCCGTCGCCTCCGCAACCCCCGAGTCGGCGCCGGTGACCGAGCCGGGGCCGGTGGTCGAGCCGGAACCGGTGGCCGAGGCGGAGCCGGAGGCCCCCGCGGAGGCGCCGCAGCCGGAAGCTGCGCCGCAGGACAAGGTGGCGCAGGCCGCCGGGCTCGCCCCGGAGCAGACCGCTGCCGAGGCGCCGGCCACGGGGCCAGCCACGGGGGAGATGCCCGCTGCGGAGACGCCGGCCAAGCCGCGCCGCACCCGTGCCAGCCGGGCCAAGGCCGCCGCCACTGAGGCGTCCACCACCGAGGCGCCCGCCGCCGAGGCACCCCCCACCGAGGAGGTGGCCCCGGCCAAGCCGCGCCGCACCCGCCGGACCAAGGCCGCCGAGGCGGCGGCCACCGAGGCGGTGCCTGCTGCGGAGACGCCGGCCAAGCCGCGCCGCACCCGCCGGACCAAGGCCGCCGAGGCGCCGGCCACGGAGGCCCCGGCGACCGAGCCTGCGGCTCCGGAGGCCCCTGCCGCCGCGGCGCCGGATGAGGAGCCGCAGGCCGCGCCGCCGGTGCAGCCGGTGCTGGTGGACCTCGCGCCGGAAGCCCCGCGGAAGCGTGGCTGGTGGAAGCGCTGAAACCCGTGACCCCGTGGCGTGCCGCGCCACGGGGTCCGGACAGCCCCGCATGACGGCCGAATTCGCTCCTCTCCGGACCGAGCGCCTGACGCTCCGCCTGCTGCAGCCCGAAGACGCCCCGGACCTGCACCGGCTGATCAATGACTGGGATGTGGTGCGCTGGCTCAGCCGCGTGCCCTTCCCCTATCCCCGCGAGCTGGCGGATGAGTGGATCGCCTCCACCCATCGTCAGCTTGCGGAGGGCGCTGCCTGGCATCTCGCCATCGTCGGGCAGGATGGCGATGCCGAGGTGCTGGTTGGCTGCGTCGGCCTGACCCGCCAGCCGGAGACCCGGCGCGCGGAGCTGGGCTACTGGGTGGGCCGCCGCTTCTGGGGCTTCGGCGTCGCCGCCGAGGCCGCCGGGCGACTGGCCCGCTGGGGCCTCGCCCATCTCGACCTGGACCGCATCTTCGCGCATGTGCTGGAGGAGAATGCCCGCTCCGCCGCCGTGCTGCGACGCATCGGGCTGGTCGAGAGCGGACGGGGCGAGGCGCAGTTCCTGGCGCGCGGCGCCAAGCTGCCCGTGCTGCTGTTCGAGGGCGGCCGCGAGGACCTGACGGCGCCCGTCCCCGTGCCTGACCCGCCCGCGCTGGCCGAGCCGCCGCCCGGCGCCAAGCCCATGCTGCTGGTTGCCGCCTGTGCGCTGGTCGACAGCGATGGCCGCGTGCTGCTCGCCCGCCGGCCCGAAGGCAAGCCGATGGCGGGGCTGTGGGAGTTCCCCGGCGGCAAGCTCGACCCCGGCGAGACGCCGGAGGCTGCGCTGATCCGCGAGCTGAAGGAGGAGCTGGGCATCGACGTCTCGGCGGCCTGTCTGGCGCCCTTCACCTTCGCCAGCCATGATGCGGGGCGCTTCCACCTGCTGATGCCGCTCTATCTCTGCCGGCGCTGGGAGGGCACCGTCACCGCGCGGGAAGGGCAGGCGCTGGCCTGGGTACGGCCGGGCAAGCTGTCCGACTATGCCATGCCGCCCGCCGACAAGCCCCTGGTGGCGCTGCTGCGCGACTTTCTCTGAGGCGGCCGGGGGGACTCCGCCGCCGGCCCCCCCGGTCTCAGGTCCGCAGCAGGTGCCAGATGGCGATCGCCGCCTGGCAGGAAACCACCAGCGTCACCATCCCGAGCACGGCCCGGTGCGGCAGGATGCGCAGCAGGTAGCCCGCCAGCGGCGCCGCCAGCGCGCCGCCGAGGATCAGCCCCAGCACCACGCGGCCGAGCTGGCTGATGTCCAGATGCAGCACCAGCGTCACCGAGACCGCCACGGTGACGAAGAACTCGGCGCAGTTCACCGTACCGATCGCGCGGCGCGGGTCGCTGCCGCTGGCGAGCAGGGTGGAGGTGACGATCGGCCCCCATCCGCCGCCGCCGATGGCGTCGAGAAAGCCGCCGCTGGCCCCGAGCAGCATCACCGGAGGGGGGCGGGTGGAGCGGATATGCCCCAGCGCGCGCCCCAGGATCAGCAGCGCCATGCAGACGAGATAGACGGCGACGAAGCCGCGAACGGCGCGCTCCGGAAGGCCGATCAGCAGGAAGGCGCCCGCCACCCCGCCGAGGACGCCCGCCACGGCCAGCCGCAGAAACAGCCGCTTCTCCACATTGCGGTGGTAGAGGTGCGACAGGCCGGAGAGCCCTGTCGTCACCACTTCGGCGGTGTGGACGGCGGCGCTGGCCACGGCCGGCGTCAGGCCGAAGGCCAGCAGGCTGGACGAGCAGATGATGCCGAAGGCCATGCCGAGCGCGCCATCCACGAGCTGCGCCAGGAAGCCGATGGCCGCGAAATACAGGAGATCCGTTCCCATGGCGGCTCCGTGCCGGGCCAGGGCCTGACTCCAGCATGGGCGCCCCCTGAAGAGAAAGGCAAATATCGGCCGCCGCGCGGCACCCTTCCCGCCAGCGTGGCGCCGGGGGATGATGGGGCTGACCGCTCCCGCCCGCCGGCGCGAGCCGAGCCCTGCGAGGAGCCTGCCCGTGACGAATCCCACCGCCTGCCTGCTCATCATCGGCAACGAGGTGCTCTCGGGCCGCACCCAGGACGCCAATCTGAAGTTCCTGGCGACGCGGCTCGGCGAGATCGGCATCCCGCTGCGCGAGGTGCGCGTCATTCCCGATGTGCGGGAGACCATCATCGCCACCGTCAACGAGGTGCGGGCGAAGTTCGACTACGTCTTCACCACGGGCGGCATCGGCCCGACGCATGACGACATCACCGCCGAGTGCATCGCCGCCGCCTTCGGGGTGCCCTGGGAACCGCACCCCGAGGCCTGGGAGCGGCTGGCGGCCCACTACGCCCGCCAGACCCCGCCCGGCGACTTCAACGCCGCCCGCCAGCGCATGGCCACCATGCCGCGCGGCGCCACGCTGATCGACAACCCCGTCTCGGTGGCGCCGGGCTTCATCATCGGCAACGTGCACGTGATGGCCGGTGTGCCGCGCATCATGCAGGCGATGTTCGAGGGGCTGGCGCCGAAGCTGCAGGGCGGTGCGCCGGTCGTCTCGCGCGCGCTGCACGCCCATGGGCTGATGGAAGGACAACTCGCCGAGGGGCTCGGGCGCATTCAGGCCGATTTCCCGGAGATCGATATCGGCTCCTATCCCTATTACCGGCCCACCGGCAACGGCGTGGCGCTCGTCGCCAAGGGCGTGGACGCGGCGCGGGTGGAGCAGGCCATCGCCGCTATCGGCGACTTCATGAAGTCGCTGGGCTTCCCGCCGATCGAGGGCGAGCCGGTGTGAGGAAAAGATCGGGGGAAGGAATTCCCCCGAACCCCCATCTTTTCTTTGTCAGTTTGGCGGTCGCTGCGAGAGGGCGCGGGAACTGACAGAAGAAAGAAGGGGGTTCGGGGGAATTCATTCCCCCAGCCTTGTTTCACGCGAGTCCCGAAAGTTCCGCCACCAGCTCGCCCAGCGCGGCCGAGTCCTTTCCGCCGCGCCCGCTGTTGACCAGCGCCTCCAGCATCTGTGCCGCCATGGCGGTGCCGGGCGCGAAAACGCCGTGGTCCCTTACGGCGCCGAGGGCCAGGCGCATGTCCTTGCGCATCAGCTCGGCGCGGAAGCCCGGCTGGGTGGCACCGTCGATGTAGCGCTTGGCATGGGCCTCCAGCACCGCCGAGCGCGCGGAGCCGCCGAGCAGCGCCTGCCGCATCGCCTCCGGATCGAGCCCCGCCTTGCGGCCGAGGGCCAGCGCCTCGAACACCATCTGCATCGTGCCGCTGATGATGAGCTGGTTGGCCGACTTGCAGACCTGCCCGGCGCCGGGCGAGCCGAGATGCGTCACGCTGCGCCCGACCGCGGCGAAGACGGCCTGCGCGGCGGCGAAGGCCTCCGCCTCGCCGCCGACCATGCAGGTCAGGGTGCCGTCCCGTGCCCCGGCCGGGCCGCCGGAGACCGGGCTGTCCAGCAGGAAGGCGCCGCGCTCCTCCCGCAGGCGGCGGGCGAAGCCGGCGGTGGCGCTGGCGGCGATGCTGGAGAAGTCCACCACCACCATGCCAGGGGCGAGAGCCTCCGCCACGCCCTGGGGGCCGAACAGGACGGCTTCCACATCCGGCGTGTCGGGCAGGCAGAGGGCGACGGCGGCGGCCCCGCGTGCGGCTTCGGCGGGGCTGCCGGCCCAGACGGCGCCGGCCTGCTCCAGCGTCGCTGCCTTGCCGCGGCTGCGGTTGTGCACCGTGAGTTCAAAGCCGGCGCGCCGCAGGTTGGCGGCCATGGAAGCGCCCATGACGCCGAGGCCGACGAAGGCAAGGCGGGCAGGAGGCGTGATCGGCTGCATCGCGTGTTCCCTTTCAGGCCGGGCGTGCGGCACCGGGCAGGTCCTCCAGCAGGTACTCGGCGCCGCAGCGGGCGCAGATGTCGCGCACATGCCGCGCCAGGCTCTCCGGCACCGGAATGCCCCCGGCGCTGCGCGCGGCATGCTCCATTCGCTCCGGGTCGCCGGGAATCAGCACCGGCCGGTCCGGCCGGGCGGGCGGCGTCTGGCGCAAGGTGTCCAGCAACGCGCCGAGGTCCTGGTGGAATTCCTCGGGCGGGCGGAAGGCGGCCGGGTCGATGGCCAGGAAGAAATGGCCGATATTGTCCGGCGCTCCGGGCGGCGCCGTGCGGTTGCGCAGGAAGGAGAAGGCGCCGCCGGTCAGCGTGCCGGCCAGGATCTGCACCATCACACCGAGGCCGTAACCCTTGTGCCCGCCGGTCTCGACGGTGCCGCCGAGTGGCGTCAGCCCGCCCTCGGCGCGCTTGTACAGATAGGCCATGCCCTCCGCGGCATCGGTGACGGGGCGGCCCTCGCCATCCATCACCCAGCCCTCCGGCATCGGCTTGCCGTTGAGGTCGTAGACCTTGACCTTGTTGCCGGCGACGGTGGTGCTCGACATGTCCAGCACGAAGGCCGGCTCGCCATCGGCATCCGGCGCGGCCAGGGCGATGGGGTTGGTGCCGAGCATTGGCGCCGCACCACGCGCCGGCACCGCCATCACGCTGCGCGCGGTGGTCATCACCATGCCCAGCACGCCGCGCCGCGCGGCGATCCGCGCGTAATGGCCGGCGGCGCCGAAATGGTGCGAGTTGCAGACGCCCACGGCGCCGATGCCGGCGGCCAGCGCCTTCTCCACCGCCAGTTCCATGGCCATGGTGGCGACAGGATGGCCCAGCCCGGCGCCGCCATCCACCAGCGCCGTGCAGGCGTTCTGCCGCAGCACGCGCGGGCGGGCCTGGAGGTGGAGTTGGCCGCCGTCCCGCAGCTTCTCGTACATCATCAGCATCGACAGGCCGTGCGAGTCGATGCCCATGAGGTCGGTCTGCACCATGGCCTCGGCCGTGGTGGCGGCGAGGTCCGGGTCCATGCCCCAGGCCAGCAGGATGCCGATGATCTGCCGGCGGACGCTCTCGGCGGTGGCGCGCATGGCGGATCTTCCTTCCGGCGTGGTCAGCGGGTGACCGCGCACCCCTTGGCGGCCAGCGTCTCCTCGACCCAGCCGCGCTCCCAGCCCGCGCCACGGATGGCGGCGGTGATGGCGCCCTCCTTGGCCGCATGGGCCTCGGCGGCGGCGACCACCGACTCGGCGGCGGCCAGCGGCACCACCACCACGCCATCCTCATCGGCCACGATCAGGTCGCCGGGGCTGACCACCAGCCCGCCACAGGCGAGCGGATAGCCGATCTCGCCGGGACCCTCCTTGTACGGACCGGCCGGGGTGGCGCCACGCGCCCAGACGCCGAGCTGCATCGCCGCCAGTTCCCTGATGTCGCGCACCGCGCCATCGATCACCAGCGCGGCGATGCCCCGGGCGGCGGCGTGGCTGCACATCAGGTCGCCGGCGACGGCGATGGAGAGGTCGCCGCCGCCGTCGCAGACCACCACATCGCCGGGCTGGGCCAGGTCGATCGCCCGGTGCAGCATCAGGTTGTCGCCGGGGCGGACGCGCACGGTCAGCGCCGGGCCGGCGACGGCGCGGCGGCCGCCATAGGCGAGGAAGCCGCCGCGCATGGCCTGCATGCGGTTCATGACGTCGCCGATATTGGCCACCGGCAGCTTCGCGGCGCGCTCCGCCAGCGCCGGTGAGACACGATCCTGCCGTTCGGCGATGCGCAGCCCGATGGTCATTCCTGTCCGCTCCCTCGATGCGCCGTTCCGGCGCCGTGGCCTCAGGCTGCCTCATATGTCAACTGTCTGCAATCGTCCCTCCGCACCCTGCGGCGCCGGGGCGGCTCAGATCTCGCCCGGCGACAGGAAGCGGGCCAGCCGCACGGCGGTATGGCCGCGCATGGTGCGCGGACTCGGCATCACCAGCAGGCAGTCGTCATGCGGGGTGCGGATCTCGGTCTCGCCATCCAGCGCCAGCAGCGTGTTGCGGACGGGGACCACGGTGCCGCCGCGGAAGGGCTGCACGAAGGCGAAGCCATGCGTGCGCGCCACCACCGTGCGCGTCACTTGCGCGAGGCGTGGCGGCGCTGCGAGCGGAGGGGGCGGCAGGTCCAGGCAGCCGCTTTCGCGCAGCAGGGCGGTGGCGCAGCCCTCCAGCGTCTCCAGCGTCGCCGGCGCCCAGTGCTGGCCGCCCTCCACCAGCAGCGCCGTGCGGTTGCCGGCAGGGTCGGCGAAGCCGGGGCGGTCGATCAGCCGCAGCCCGGTGCTGTGCCCCTCATCCGCCACCACCAGCGGCGGGATGCCGAGCCGCGCCCCCATGCGCAGCGCGTGGTGCGGCGTGCCGGTGATGATCAGCGGGTCGGAGGGCCAGAGCATGCTGTGCAGATCGAGCAGCAGGTCGGCGCTGTCGAGCACCGGGCAGAGCTCGCGCGCGCGGTCCAGCTCCCGGCTGCGGCGGTGGCCCTGCAGCACACGGTCGCTCCAGACGCGGTTCATGTCCTCGTCGAGGAAGCGGCTGAGGGTGGGGTCGGCGGGGTTGAAGCGGGCGAAGGCGGCGAAGTTGGCGAAAACCAGCGTCAGGCGCCCCCGCAGGGGCCGCAGCCCCTGCTCCAGCCAGCGCGACAGCAGCAGGGCGCCGGCGAACTCGTTGCCATGGATCAGGCTGACCAGCACGACATGCGGTCCGGGCGCGGCGGCCGTGAAGCTCCAGACGCCTTCCATCAGGTTGCCGCGCAGCCAGGGCCGAAGATCCGGAACCGGAAGCTGCACCGGAAAATGCGGCAGGAAGTCCGGCGCCGCCGCCTCGCTCACCTCTGGAGCCCCCCGCGACCGGGCAGCGGTGCATGGCCCGCCCCCGGAAGCGCATTCCTCTGCGCCGCCACGGCCATCTCCCCGTTGTCTCCCGTGGCACTCTTATACACGGGGGCGGGATGGGCAACCGCACGGCGGCGCGAGGCTCAGCCGGGCTTCGCCGCCTGGCGCGCCTCCGCGACGAGCTGCCGCAGCGTCGGCAGGTCCACCGCGCCCGGCACCAGCCTGCCGCCGATGACGAGCGCCGGCGTGCCCTCGATGCCGAGCGCGCGGGCCAGTGCCACATGGTCCTGCAGACGGGCCTTCAGCGCCGGGTCCTGCATGTCGCGTTGCAGGCGCGGCCAGTCGAGCCCGGCGCGCTGCGCCTCGGCCTGCAGCGCCGCCTCGGTCGGCTCACCCTTCAGCCGCATCAGCGCGTCCTGCAGGGCCGCGTACTTGCCCTGGCGCTGCGCCGCCAGCAGGGCGCGGCTGGCGAGCACGCTGTTCGGGCCGAGGATCGGCAGGTCCTTCAGCACCAGCCGCACCTGCGGGTCCTCGCGCAGCAGCGCCTCCATGGTGGGATGCAGCGCCTTGCAGTAGCCGCAGCGGACGTCGAAGAACTCGACGATGGTCACGTCGCCGCGCGGGTTGCCCTTCACCGGGTCCGCCGGGTCGCGCAGCAGCAATTCCTCATGCGCCGCGATGGCGGCGCGCTGGCCGGCGCTGCGGTCCTCCTGCTCGGCCTGCTGCAGCGCCATGAGCGCGTCGCGCAGGATGGAGGGGTCGCTGCGCAGCGCGTCCCGCACGATGCCGACCACCTCCTCCCGCTGCTGTGGGGAGAGCGCCTGGGCGGCAAGTGGCGGCGCCATGCCGAGCAGCAGGGCCGCACCGAGGGCGAATCTCGCCGCCATGAACCGGATTCTCGTCACGTCGTCATCGTCTCCGTCGTTGGGCCTGTTCGGCCTCGCGCTGCTCCGGCGTCATGTTCTCCGGCCGCGCGGCGTTGCGCAGGTCCTGCGCCCGCAGCCGGGCGGGTCCGGGAGGGAGGGCTTCCGCGGCCCGGCGGGCCAGGAAGCGGGCATCGGGGAAGTTCTCCTTCAGCATGGCCTCCTCCGCCAGGGCCAGGTCGGCCATCGGCAGGTTGCCGAACCGGCCCTGCGCCACCCCGAGCTGGTGCCAGGCGAAGCCAGCCTCGCGGTCGAGCGCCAGGCTGGCCTCCAGCTCCCGCACCGCGGCGCGCAATAGCGCGGGTGTGCCGAGCTCGATCATCACATGCGCATGCGCGGTGCGGATCAGCGGCTCGCCGGGGGCCAGGCGCGCCGCCTCGGCATAGGCGGGCAGCGCCGCCTGCGGGCGATGGCCCTCGAACAGGATCTGCCCCTTCATTTCGTGCAGCCAGGGGCTGCCCGGCTGCTCCCGCAGCAGTTCCTCCATCAGGGCGACCGCCTCGGCGATCCGCCCGCTGCGGTACAGGGCGATGCTCCGGGCATAGCGGGCCGGGGCCGAGCCGTCACGCTCCGGGTAGAGCCGGCGCAGCGCCTGCGGGCTGCCGAGGAAGCCGTTCAGCTTCGCCCTCACCATGGCGAAACGGGCCTCGAAGTCGGGCGGCAGCGCCGTGTGCTCCGCCCCGGCGCGGGCGATGCGCTCCTGCACGAAGGCCACCCGGTCCTGCGAGAGCGGATGGGTGCGGAAATACGGGTCCTGCCGCCCGACCGCGAGAAGCTCCTGGTCCAGCAGGCGGCGCAGCAGCCGTTCCAGCCCTTCCGCCGGCCAGCGCCGGATGGCGAGATAGCTGAGGGCGGCCTGGTCCGCCGCCTGCTCCTGGCCGCGGCTGAAGGCGTAGAATTCGCCCATCGCGCTGGCCTGCCCGCCCATGGCGATGGCGCCCAGCGCCTCGCCATGCCCCGTGGCCGCCGCCGCGGCGCCGCCGGCCAGCAGGGCGGCGACGGCGCGCAGCATGGCGAGGTGCATCTGCTCCGGCAGCTGCGCCAGGTGGCCGCCGGCGATGTGGCCGGTCTCATGCGCCAGCACGCCGACCAGTTCCGCCGCCGAATCGGCCTGCTGGATCAGGCCGGTGTGGATGAAGAGGCGGTTGCCGGTGGTGACGAAGGCGTTTATGGCCCGGTCCTGGATCAGTGTGATGCGCACCAGCGCCGGATCGACCCCTGCGGCCCGGAACAGGGGATGCGCGAAGTCGCGGATCATGCTTTCCGTCTCGGCGTCCCGGATCAGCACGACGCCGCGGCCGCCCTGGTTCCCGGCCTGGGCCTGCACGGCCCCGGCGAGCAGCAACGGAGTGAAGAACGCCAGCATGAGCAGCAGCGCGCGGAACGGGGCCGACAGGCTTCGCATGGGCGGCAGCCTAGCCCGGGGTGGGCGGAAGCGGCCAGCATCCTGGCCCGCTTTGCTGGCGGCGGCCGGATTCCTCGGCCTCTCCGGCTGCGGCACCGTCGGCAGCGCGGTGAACAGCGTGGTCGGCGACAACACGCCGCCCGAAGGGCAGCCCGGCCATGTCCGCGGCTTCCTCGGCGGCGTGGTGGCGGACGAGCCCCGCGCCGCGCTGGTGGGGCGGGAGGTGCTCTCCGCCGGCGGCACGGCGGTGGATGCGGCGGTGGCGGCCGGATTCGCGATGGCGGTGACGCTGCCTTCCCGCACCGGGCTGGGCGGCGGCGGCGCCTGCCTCGTTTTCAATCGGGAGCGCGGCAACACCGAGGCGGTGCTGTTCCCCGCCACGGCGCCGGCGCCGCAGGGCCCGGTGGGCGACCGCCCGGCGGCGGTGCCGATGCTGGCGCGCGGCCTCTTCGCCCTGCACACGCGCCTGCCGCGCCGACCCTTCAACGAGCTGATCGCGCCCGCCGAGCAGCTCGCCCGCTTCGGCGCCACCACGTCCCGCGCCCTGGCGCAGGACCTCGCGGCCGTGGCCGGGCCGCTGCTGGCCGACCCGCAGGCGCGCGCCGCCTTCACCGGTCCCGACGGCCAACCGCTGACCGAGGGCGCGCAGCTGGTGCAGCCCGACCTCGGCGGCACGCTTTCGGCGCTGCGCGTCGCCGGCGTGGGCGACCTCTACCAGGGCGCCATGGCCCGGCGCCTCGTGGAGTTTTCGGCCCGGGCCGGCGGCCCGCTGACGCTTGAGGACCTGCGCCCGGCCGTGCCGGTCGTGGCGAAGCCGCTGGAGATGCGGATCGGTTCCGACCTGCTCGCCTTCCTGCCGCCGCCGGCCGATGGCGGCCTGGCCGGCGCCGCCGCCTTCCAGGCGCTGCAATCCGGTGCAGGGGTGGACGCCGCCTCGCAGCGCGGCCTCGCCGTCTCGCGGGTCTGGCGCGAGCGGGGCGGCGACCCGGCCAGCCTGCTCGCCAGCCCGCTGCCGCTGGAGGGGCCGGTGCCGGCGCTGCCGGCCTCGGCGAGCCTCGTGACGCTGGACCGGGAGGGCAACGCCGTCTCCTGCGCCTTCACGCTGAACAACCTGTTCGGCACCGGGCGCGTGGTGCCGCAGCTCGGCTTCGTTATGGCCGCCGCGCCCAACCGGGGCCGCGTGGAGCCGCCGCTGCTCGCCGCCACCCTGGCCTACAACGCCAACCTGCGCGCCTTCCGCTATGCCGGGGCGGCGACCGGCCAGGGCGCGGCGCCGATCGCCCTGGCGCTGCCGGCGGCGCGCGTGCTGCTGAACGGCTCGCCGGTGAACGAGGCGGTGGCGGCCGTCCCGGCGCCGGGAAGTGCCAACGCCATCAGCTGCCCGCGCTATCTGCCGGGCCGCGAGGACCGCTGCGCCGCCGCCGCCGACCCACGTGGCTTCGGGCTGGCGCTGATCGGCGGCCAGTAAAAAAGTCCGGGGGAAGGAATTCCCCCGGACCCCCATCTTTTTTCTTCGGGTTTCCTGGGCGAGCCGCAAGCGCAGCCCAAAACTGACAAAAAGAAGAAGGGGGGTCGGGGGAATTCATTCCCCCGACCTTGGTTTCTTCGGGAAGGCCTCATGCTCAAGACCGGACGAGGCGCCGAGGCGCCGCCCTTCCTGGTGATGGACGTCATCGCCGCCGCCAATGCGGCCGCGCTCAGCCTGCCGCCCGGCGCCCCCGGCGTGCTGCGCATGGAGGTGGGCCAGCCCTCCACCGGAGCGCCGCGCGGCGCCGCCGAGGCGGCGATCCGTGCCCTCCAGGCCGGTGCGCCGATGGGCTACACGGAGGCTTTCGGCCTGCGCTCCCTGCGCGAGCGCATCGCCCGGCATTATGCGGAGAAGTACGGTGCAGCCGTCGCTGCGGAGCGCGTGGCGGTGACGGTGGGCGCCTCCGGGGCCTTCCCGCTGGCCTTTCTCGCCGCCTTCGACCCGGGTGACCGCGTCGCCATGGCCGCGCCCTACTATCCGCCCTATGCGAATATCCTGACCGCCCTCGGCATGGTGCCGCAACTGCTGCCCTGTGACGCCACGACCCGCTTCCAGCCGACCATCGCCATGCTGGAGGCGCTGGACCCGCGGCCCGACGGGCTGATCGTCGCCTCGCCCTGCAACCCGGCCGGCACCATGCTGGCGCCCGAGGAACTGGCGGCGATCGCCCGCTGGTGCCACGCGAACGGGGTGCGGCTGATCTCCGACGAGATCTACCACGGCCTCTCCTACGGCATGTCCGAGAGCACCGCCGCCGCCTTCAGTCCCAGCGCGGTGGTGGTGAACAGCTTCTCCAAGTACTTCTCGATGACGGGCTGGCGCATCGGTTGGCTGGTGCTGCCGGAGGATCTGGTCCGGCCGGTGGAGTGCCTGGCGCAGAACCTGTTCATCAGCGCGCCGCATGTCTCCCAGGTGGCGGCGGAGGCGGCCTTCGACTGCACGGCGGAGCTGGAGGCCAACAAGGCCGCCTATGGCCGCAACCGCGATGCGCTGCTGGCCGGCCTGCCCGCCGCCGGCTTCGACCGGCTCGCCGAGGCAGATGGTGCCTTCTACCTCTGGGCCGATGTCAGCCAGTTGACCAATGACAGCGTGGAGTTCGCCGCCCGCATGCTGGCCGAGGCCGGCATCGCCGCGACGCCCGGGGTGGACTTCGACCGCGCGCGGGGCCAGCGCTTCCTGCGCTTTTCCTATTGCGGGGCGGAGGCGGCCATCGCCGAGGCGCCGGAGCGGCTGCGCCGCTGGCTGCGGCGCTGACAGGGCGGCGGGCCGGCCTGACGGTCCTGGTCCGCAACCCTCGACCTGTCCGTTTGTTCACCTCGCCGGAGGCGGCGCATGGCCGCCCCATGCCAGCCGGGGAGATGCATGATGACCATGGGCAGCCGCAGTCCGCAGCCCCTGCCGGGCTTCCTCACACGCCGCATCTTCCTGCGGCACTCCGGCGGCGGCGTGGCGGCGGGCGCCCTGACGGTCGCTTCCCGGCCCGTGGGCGCGCAGCCCGGCGCCGGCCAGCCCTCCGCGCCAGACGACCGGCCGGACCGCGCTACTGCGGCGAAAAGAAGTAGTGTTGCAGGCGCTGGATCATCTCGCGCAGGTTGAAGGCCGGCGGGGGGGTGTCCGCCTGCTCCGGGGGCACCTCGGCACGGAAGGCGGCCAGCGCCTCCGGCGTCTGCGAGAGCGGCAATTCGTGTGGTGCGGATTCGGCGGTCGCGCTGCCGAAGCCGAGCACGCGCACCAGCACCTGGTCCGCTTTCGGCAGTTCCTCGGCGGCGCGGGCGGCGTCCTCAGGGCGCGGGGCGCAGACGACGGAGCGGCCCTCCAGCCCGCAGGGCATCTCGAACAGCGGATTGGGCGGGAAGCGGAGCTGCGCCGTGCCGGTCAATGCCAGCAGGCCGCGCAGGGCGCCTTCCAGGTTGAGGTCCCGTGCCGTCACCACCGGCACCAGCCGGCCCCGCCGCGGCGCGATTTCCAGCGCCAGGGCGGGCATGTGCTCGGTTGCGGGCTCCACCGGCTGGGCATGGGTCATGCGGCAGGTGGACTGGTCGGTCATCGGGTCGGTGGAGCAGTTCAGGATCCAGGATCCGAACTGGTCGGGTGCCGCATGCGCCGGCAGGGCGGCCAGCAGCACGAGGGCGGCGATCGGCGGCAGGGTGGCGGTTGGGCGCATGTGGCGCAAGATAGGGACGGCATCGGGAGCTTGCCATGAACACTGTCACCTTTCCGGATGAAACCAGCGTTCCCGCCCTCGGGCAGGGGACCTGGAAGATGGGCGAGCGGGGCTCCGACCGTGCCGCCGAGGCGCGCACCCTCCGACTCGGGCTGGACCTGGGCCTCACCCTGATCGACACCGCCGAGATGTATGGCGAGGGCGGCGCGGAGGAGGTGGTGGCCGAGGCCATCGCCGGGCGGCGGGACGAGGTGTTCCTCGTCACCAAGGCCTATCCGCAGAACGCCTCCCGCAGCCGCCTGCCGGAAGCCTGCGCGCGCAGCCTGAAGCGGCTGAAGACGGACGTGATCGACCTCTATCTGCTCCACTGGCGCGGTAGCGTGCCGCTGGCGGAGACGGTGGAGGCGATGGAAAAACTGGTGCGGGAAGGCAAGATCCGTCGCTGGGGCGTCTCCAACCTCGACGTCGCCGACCTGGAGGAACTCGGCCCGGCGCTGTCCGGCTGTGCCACCGATCAGGTGCTCTACAACCTGGAGGCACGCGGGGTGGAGTTCGACCTGCTGCCCTATGCGGCGCGGATGAAGATGCCGGTGATGGCCTATTCGCCGGTGGGGCAGGGCGGCGCGCTGCTGCGGCACCCGGCACTGAAGCATATCGCGGCGCGGCAGGGCATCTCGCCCGCTCAGGTGGCGCTGGCCTGGACGCTGCGCGGCGGCAACGTCATCAGCATTCCCAAGGCGGCAGGCGAGGCGCATCTGCGCGAGAACGCGGATGTCTGGAAAGTGGTGCTGACGCCGGAGGACCTGGCGGAACTCGATTCCGCCTTCCCGCCGCCGAAGCGCAAGCAGCCGCTGGAGATGCTCTGAAAAGGTCGGGGGGAATGAATTCCCCCCAAGCCCCCCATCTTTTTTCTGTTCATCGCAGGCCGTGCGCGCCTGAACCCGAAGAAAAAAGATGGGGGTCCGGGGGAATTCCTTCCCCCGGTCTTTTCCCGCCAGCCTCCGCCAGGAAAGTGGCCCGCCGGATTGCGGCTTCCGGCCCGGCGGGCCTCTGCCTATCCTCACCACCGTGACCGTGGCCCTCGCCTTTCTCCTGCTCGGCCTCCTGCTGCTGGCGCCGCTGGGCGCGCTTGCCGGGAGAGGCGCGCGGCTGGTGCATGGGGGCGGGATCGCCGCCTCAGCCGGCTTCGTGCTGCTGGCGGTCGCCGGGCTGGCCCTTGGCGATGGCGCCGTGCTGCTGCTCCCCGTCGGCCCGCCCTGGGCGCCGCTGACCCTGGCGCTGGACGGGCTCTCCGCCTGGTTCCTGCTGCTGCTCGGCCTGGTGGGCGTCGCCTGCGGCCTCTACGCCTGGGTGCATGAGGCGGCCGCGCCACCGCGCCGGCTGGTGCCTTATCCGCTGTTCCTTGCCGGCATGGCGCTGACCCTGCTGGCCGCCGACGGCTTCACCCTGCTGCTCGGCTTCGAGGCCATGTCGCTCGCCTCCTGGGCGCTGCTCGCCGCGCAGCAGGGCGAGGCGGAGCGTGCGGCGGCGCGGCTCTATCTGGGTTTCGCGCTGTTCGGCGCCGCCTGCCTGATCCCCGCGGTCGGGCTGCTGGCCGGCCTCACCGGGGATCTTTCCTTCGCCGGGATGCGCGCCACCCCGCCGCAGGGCTGGGTGGCGGGCGTGGTGATGGCGCTGGTGCTGCTCGGCGCCGGCTCCAAGGCGGGGCTGGTGCCGCTGCATGGCTGGCTGCCGATCGCGCATCCGGTGGCGCCGAGCCATGTCTCGGCCCTGATGTCGGGCGCCATGACCAAGGTGGCGCTCTATGTCGTCGCCCGGCTGGCGCTGGACCTCGGCGGCCCGGCGCAGCCGCTCGCCTGGGGCGTGCCGCTGCTGCTGCTGGGCACGGCCTCGGCCCTGCTCGGCGCCCTGCGCGCCACCCAGGAGACCGACAGCAAGACGCTGCTGGCCTGCTCCACCATCGAGAATATCGGCTTCATCGCCATGGGCTTCGGCCTCTCGGCGGTGCTGCGCGCGGCCGATCTCGGGCCGCTGGCGGCGCTGGCGGCGGGGGCGGGGCTGCTGCACGCGCTGGGCCACGCGCTGTTCAAGACGCTGCTCTTCCTGGCGGCCGGTGAGGTGCAGCACAGCGCCGGATCGCGCCGCCTGGACCGGCTGGGCGGGCTGATCCACGCCATGCCGCTGGTCGCGCTCTGCGCCCTGGCCGGCGCCGCCGCGGCCGCGGCCCTGCCGCCGCTGGCGGGCTTCGCCGGCGAGTGGCTGCTGCTGCAGGCGCTGCTCTCCGCCTGGCGGGTGGGGTCGCTCGGCCTGCAGGTGCTGGTGGCGGCCTGCACGGCGGTGGCGGCGCTCTCGGCCGCGCTCGGGGCGGCGGCAATGCTGCGCCTCTGGGGGCTTACCTTCCTCGGCCGCCCGCGCACCCCGCGCACCATGGGCGCGCAGGACGCCGATCCGGTCTGCCGTGCGGCGCTGCTGGGGCTGGCGGCGCTGGTGACGGCCGTTGGGCTGCTGCCGGGCGCGCTGCTGGCGCTCGGCGCGCCGGCGGTGGCGCGGATCAGCGGGCATGACGGGGTGGCGGAGGCCTCCTTCTGGCTGGTTGGCCCCTCGGCCTCCGGCTCCGGCTACCGGCCGCTGGCCCTGGTGATCGTGGCGGCGCTGCTGCTGATCGGGCTGGTGGCGCTGGTGCGGCACCTCTCGCCGCGCCCGGCGGCACGCGGTCCGGTCTGGGATGGCGGCTTCATCGCCCCGCCGGCGCACCTGCCCTTCGGCGACCCGGCCACGCAGGCCAGCGCCGCCGGCTTCGCCCAGCCGCTGCGCCGGATGCTCGGCGGGCCGCTGCTGGCGGCGCGCGAGGCGGTGGAGCGGCCGCCGCCCGGCAGCCCGGACCCCGCCCGGCTGGAAAGCGGCTTCCATGATCCCCTCTTGCCGGCATTGCTGCGCCCGTTGCTGCGGCTGCGCGACAGGCTGGCGGTCGCGGCGGAACGGCTGCGCGACCTCACCATCCGCCAGTTCCTCGGCCTCAGCTTCGGCATGCTGGTGCTGCTGCTGGTGCTGCTGGCCTGGCTCGGCGCGGGGGGAGCGCCGTGACGCTGCTGCCCGCCATCCTTTCCCAGCTCCTGCATCTCGCGCTGATGCTGGCCGCGGCGCCCCTGCTGGTGGGGGTGGTGCGCTGGCTGAAGGCGCGGCTGATGGGGCGGCAGGGGCCGAACCCGCTGCAGCCCTGGCGGGACCTGCGCAAGCTGGTGCGCAAGCAGCCCCTGCTGGCGGAGAACGCCTCGGTGGTCTCGCTCGCCGCGCCCTATGCCGCGCTCGGGGCCACGGCGGCGGCGGCGGCGCTGGTGCCGGGCTTCGCGCATGGCATGCTGCTGGCGCCGATGGCCGACCTGATCCTGGTGGCGGGGCTGCTGGCGCTCGCGCGCTTCGCCCTGGCGCTGGCGGCGATGGATGTCGGCACCGCCTTCGGCGATCTCGGCGCCGCGCGCGAGATGAGCTTCGCCGCCTTCGCCGAACCGGCTTTCGTGCTGGCGGTGCTCGCCTTCGCCATCCTGGCCGGCACCACCAATCTCGACGCCATCGGCACCCTGCTGCAGGAGGGCATGGTGGGGCTGCGCGTCACGCTCGGCCTGGCATTGCTGGCGCTGCTGGCGGTGGCGCTGGCCGAGAATGGACGCCTGCCGGTGGACAACCCCGCCACCCATCTGGAACTGACCATGGTGCACGAGGCGATGCTGCTGGAATCCTCCGGCCGGCAACTCGCGCTGTGGGAGATGCAGGGCGCCCTGCGGCTGACCCTCTGGCTGACGCTGCTGGCGGCGCTTTTCTTCCCCTTCGGCACGGCGGGGGCGGATGCCGGGCCGCTGGGGTGGCTGCTCGGCCTGCTGGCCTGGGCCATCAAGCTCGGCGTGCTGGCGGTGGCGCTGGCGGTCTTCGAGAGCGCCATCGCCAAGATGCGCGTCTTTCGCGTGCCGGAATTCCTCGGCGCGGCGCTGCTGCTGGCGCTGCTGGGGGCGGTTTTCCTGTTCCTCTCCACCGGATTGGCCTGAGGAGGGGCGCGGGATGGGCTTTGGGCAGCTTCCTTACGACGTGGCGCATCTGCTGGGCGGCGCGGTGCTGCTGCTCTCCTTCGTGCTGCTCTACCAGCGGCGCATGGCGGCGGTGATCAACGCCTTCGCCACCCAGGGGGCGCTGCTGGCGCTCGCCGTGGCCTGGCAGGGCTGGGCGCAGGGGGCGCCGGGGCTCTACGTGACGGCGCTGGTCGCCGCCGCCGCCAAGGCGGTGCTGATCCCGCTGGCGCTGCGCGCGCTGGTGCGCCGCTTCGGCCTGCACCGCAGCGCGGAGCCGGCGCTGGGTATCGGGGCGGGGCTGATCGCCGGGGTGGCGCTGGTGGCGCTGGCCATCCTGGTGGTGCTGCCGGCCACCACCGGCGCCGGCGCCCTGGCGCGGGAGGATCTGGCGATGGCGCTCTCGGTCGTGCTGCTGGGAATGCTGATGATGATCACCCGCCGGCAGGCGATCAGCCAGGTGATCGGCTTGCTGAGCCTGGAGAACGGGCTGGTGCTGGCCGCCGCCGGGGTGCGCGGCCTGCCGCTGGTGGTGGAGCTCTCCACGGCCGCCCTGGTGCTGGTGCTGGCGGGGGTGGCGGGCTTCTTCGCCTTCCATCTGCGCGCCCGCTTCGAGAGCCTGGACCTCTCCCTGCTGCACCGCCACCGCGGCGAGCGTGCCGAGGCGGAGCAGCCATGAGCGTGGGGATGCCGCTGAGCCTCGGCCTGCCCCTGCTGCTGGTGGCGCTGCCCTTCCTGGGCGGTGTGGTGCTGGCGGTCCTCCCCTCGCTGCGGGTTGCGGCGCTGCTGAACATCGCCCTGGCGCTGGCCGGCTTCCTGCTGGCGCTCGGCCTGCTGGCGCTGCCGCGCGGCGGCGAGGAGGCCGTCTGGCTGCTGCACCTCGACGCGCTGAACCTGCCGCTGCTGCTGCTCGGCGCCTTTGTCGGGCTCACCACCGCCTGCTTCTCCGCCGCCACGGTGGGCGGGGAGGGCTTCAGCCCACGCGCCGGGCGCGCCTACCACGCCGCCTTCCAGGTCTTCCTCGGCGCCAACCACCTGGCGCTGCTGGCCGACAATCTCGGGCTGATGTGGGTGGCCATCGAGCTGGCCACCTTCGCCACGGTGCTGATGGTGGCGCTGCACCGCACGCCCGCGGCGCTGGAGGCGGCCTGGAAGTTCCTGATCCTCTGCGGCGTCGGCATCGCCCTGGCGCTGTTCGGCACCATCCTGCTGGCGATGGCGGCGCTGCCCTTCGCCGGGGACGGGGGGGCGGCGCTCTCCTTCGCGGTGCTGCTGCGGGTGGGGCGGGAGGCCGATCCCAGCCTGCTGACGCTGGCCTTCATCTTCCTGCTGGTCGGCTACGGCACCAAGGCCGGGCTGGTGCCGCTGCATTCCTGGCTGCCCGACGCCCATGCCGAGGGGCCGATGGCGATTTCCGCCGTGCTCTCCGGCCTGCTGCTGAACGCCGCGCTGCACGCCGTGCTGCGCGCCAAGGCGGTGGTGGCGCTGAATCCCGGCCCGCTGCCGCCTGGCGCGCTGATGATGGCGATGGGGCTGGCCTCGCTGCTGCTGGCGGCCTTCGCGCTCTGGCGGCGGCGCGATGCGCGGCGCTTCTTCGCCTGGAGCAGCATCGAGCATATGGGCCTCGCCGCCTTCGCCTTCGGGCTGGGCGGGCCGGCGGCGCTGGCCGGGATGCTGCACCTGCTCGGCCACTCCCTGGTGAAAAGCGCCATCTTCTTCGGCCTGGGGCGCGCGACGATGCTGCGCGGCAGCCAGAGCCTCGCGGGGCTGGGTGGGCTGGTGAAGTCGCATCCGCGCCTGGGCTGGTCGCTGATGCTGGCGATGCTGGCGATCGCCGGGCTGCCGCCCTTCTCGCTCTTCGCCAGCGAGTTCCTGCTGGTGCAGCAGACGGTGGCGCGGCTGCCCTGGCTGACCCTGCCGCTGGGCATCGGCCTGCTGGTCGCGGCGCTGGCGATGGCGCAGGCGATGCAGGCGCTGGGTCTTGGCCCGGCGCCGGCCGCCGTGCCGCTCCGCGCGGTGCCCTCGCTGCTCGGCCCGCGGCTGGACGCCTGGGCGGCGCTGGCGCCGCTGCACCTCCATCTGCTGCTGGCCCTGCTGCTCGGGCTGGCCTTGCCGGCGCCGATCCTGGCGGTGCTGCTGGATGCCGCGAGGATCGCCGGATGAGCGGTCCTGCCACCCGCCTGATCCTCGCCGGCGCGGAACGCGCGCCCTCCCGGCGCGAACTGACCCCCGCCGCCTGGGCCGACCTGCCCGGGGCGCTGCGCCAGGAGGCGGAGCTGGAGCTGCTGGCCCTCTGGGCCGGGATCGGCGCCGTGCATGCCGCCTTCCGCCCTGCCGGGGGTGGCGCGCTGCTGCTCGCCAGCACGGCGGCCGAGGAGAGCTATCCCGCGCTTTCGCCGGCTCGCCCGGCGGCGGCCTGGTTCGAGCGTGCCATCGCCGACCTCTGGGGCCTGCGGGCCGAGGGCGGGGTGGATGGGCGGCCCTGGCTGGACCATGGGCGCTGGGGCTTCACCGCACCGCTTTCCGGCCGCGCCGTCGCACAGGCGAGCGAGCCGCCGCAGCCGGAGTTCCTGCCGGCCGAAGGGGAGGGGGTGCACCAGATCCCGGTGGGGCCGATCCATGCCGGGGTGATCGAGCCCGGCCATTTCCGCTTCCACGTGCAGGGCGAGACCATCGTCCGGCTGGAAACGCGGCTGGGCTATGCACACAAGGGAACGCTGGGGTTGATGCGCGGCAAGTCGCCACGGGCGGCGGCGCGGCTGGCGGCGCGGCTCTCCGGCGACTCGACGGTGGCGCATGCCTGGGCCTTCGCGCGAGCGGCCGAGGCGGCGCTCGGCGTGGCGGTGCCGCCCCGCGCCACGCTGCTGCGCGGGCTGATGGCGGAGCTGGAACGGGTCGCCAACCACCTGAGCGACTGGGGCTTCATCTGCAACGATGCCGCCTTCGCCTGGCCGCATGCGCGCTGCGGCGCGCTGCGCGAGGTGGTGCTGCGGGCCAACGAGGCCGCCTTCGGCCACCGGCTGCTGATGGACCGCGTGGTGCCGGGCGGGGTCTCGATCGACATCGCTTCTTCCGGCATGGCGGCGATCCGCGAGGCGCTGGCGCTGGTCGCGGCGGAGATGCCGGCGCTGCGGCGGGTGACGGAGGACCATGCCAGCCTGCAGGACCGGCTGGCCGGCACCGGCGCGCTGCGTCCGGCCTGGGCGGCGCTGTTCGCGGCGGGCGGCTTCGTCGGCCGTGCCTCGGGGCGCGACTTCGACGCCCGGCGGGACCTGCCCTATGCGCCCTATGACGCGCTGCCCTTCGCCGTGCCGCTGCTGCAGGCGGGCGATGTGGAGGCGCGGCTGACGATCCGCATGGAGGAACTGGCGCAGAGCCTGGCGCTCGCCGCCGCGCTGCTGGACCGACTGGAGCCGGGCGAGACGCTGGTCTCGCTGCCCATCCGTGGCGGCGAGGGGCTGGGCGTGGTGGAGGGCTTCCGCGGCGAGGTGCTGTGCTGGATGGCGCTGGCGGAGGACGGGCTGATCCGCGGCGCCTTCCTGCGCGATCCGTCCTGGCTGCAATGGCCGCTGCTGGAGGTGGCGGTGGAGGACAACATCGTCGCCGACTTCCCGCTCTGCAACAAGTCGTTCAACTGCTCCTACAGCGGGGTGGACCTGTGAGCGTTCCACCGCGCCGAAACCTGACGGAAAAAAGATGGGGGTCCTGGGGAATTCCTTCCCCCGGCCTGTTCTCCTGCTCCGGGGAGGTGCCCTGATGCTCTGGCCGAGCCTGGCCCGCGGCCTGTTCCGCCGACCGCTCACCGAACCCTCGACGCCCCCACCCCCGACCACCGTCGCCGCCCTGGCCGAGCGCCTGGAAGCGGCCGCGCAGGCGCGGCTGGGCCGCAGTCTGGCCATCCGGCACGTCGATTCCGGCTCCTGCAACGGCTGCGAGCTGGAGGTGAACGCGCTTTCCGGCGTGGTCTACGACCTGGAGCGGTTCGGGCTGCGCTTCGTCGCCTCGCCGCGCCATGCCGACGTGCTGCTGGTCACCGGCCCGGCCTGCCACAACATGACGGAGGCGGTGCAGCGGGCCTTCCTCTGCACGCCGGACCCGAAATGGGTGGTGGCGGTGGGCGACTGCGCGCTGGATGGCGGCGTGTTCCGCGACAGCTATGCCGTGGCGGGCGGCGTGGAGCGCGTGCTGCCGGTTGACCTGGTGATTCCGGGCTGCCCGCCCAGCCCGACGATGCTGCTGGAAGGGCTGCTCTCGCTGCTGGCGGTGCAGGAGGAGGGTGCGGCGGAGGACCCGCCGCCGCCGGCGGCGGCGGGCGGCTGAAACGGAATCGGGCCGGCAGGACCATCCTGCCGGCCCGAAACGCCGGGCTCCCATGGAGCCGGCGGACCGGACGACGTCCTGCCGGGAAAAAGGCCGTCGCCCGGTATCCTCAGCCGACCGGGCGATGCGCGCGGCGGGCGCGGACGGCATGCCGCGCGCGCGTGGGGCGCTTCACATGCGCATGGCGGCGATGACGCGGGTGCTGTGCCGCGGCATGCTGCGCCGGCCGGGCGGTCTGGTGCTGCGGGGAGGCGGCCTCCGCGGTGCCGGAGAGGCCGGCGAGGGCAAGCGGCGCGGCCAGCGCGAAGGCGGCGAGCAGAAGGCGGAACGACCGGAGCATGTCCATGGATTTCCTGATGCGGGGAGCCGCGAACCCGCGCCCCTCAGGATCAGCATGGCGGCCGGCGGCTCTCGCCCGCATGGGCCAGAGCTAAAATCGCCGTTAACCGGACGGGGAAACGGAGAACCTCAGAGCAGCGCCAGAAGCTGCAGTTCGCGCCGCAGCGCGGGTGGCAGGGCGGCGATGCCGGAGGCATCCTCGGCGGGCGCGGCGAGGTCGGGCGGGGCGGCTTCCGCCTCCAGGTAGCGCCAGCCCTGGAAAGGCTTCACCGGCCGCCCGGCGACGGCGACCAGGGCGGCATCCAGCACCAGCGCGGTGCGCGCCGAGCCGTCCGCCGCCGCCTCGGCGCGGATGTCCAGGATGCGCTGGCGGACGCAGACGAAGCCGGCCACCACCCAGTAGAGCGAGCCGCCGTCCAGCACCTCCGCGGCCCGCTTGGGCGCCATGCGGGTGAGGTGGCGGAGCGGCGGGTCGAGCTGGGCGCGGCGCTCCTGGCCGGCCTGGAGGGTGGCCACGTCGCGCGGGCCGACGCAGAGCTTGATGAGGTGCAGCACGGCCGGAGATGTACGCCGCCGCGCCGGCGCCACAAGGGGCGGCGGCATGCGCCGGCCGGCCGGCGCGGCGGGTGTGGCGTAAAACAGTTGCGCGCGCCGCCGCGCGAGCGGTAAGGCAGCGCACTTTTCGGTCCCGCGCGGGCGGGCCTGCAGGAACCCCCAGGGGAAGGAAGTAAAGCGATGGGCTACCGCGTCGCGGTCGTCGGCGCCACCGGCAATGTGGGTCGCGAGATGCTGAAAACCCTCGCGGAACGGGAGTTCCCGGTCAGTGAGGTCATCGCGCTGGCCTCCGGCCGGTCGGCGGGGCAGGAGATCTCCTTCGGCGAGAAGACCGTGCTGAAGGTGCAGAACCTGGAGAAGTTCGACTTCGCCGGCACCGATATCGGCCTGTTCTCCCCCGGTGCCTCGGTCTCGGCGGTGCATGCGCCGCGCGCGGCGGCGGCCGGCTGCGTGGTGATCGACAACACCAGCCAGTTCCGCATGGACCCCGACGTGCCGCTGGTGGTGCCGGAGGTGAATCCGCGGGCGCTGAAGGGCTTCCGCAAGCGCAACATCATCGCCAACCCGAACTGCTCGACCATCCAGATGGTGGTGGCGCTCAAGCCGCTGCACGAGATCGCGCGGATCAGGCGGGTGGTGGTCTCCACCTACCAGTCGGTCTCCGGCGCGGGAAAGGAGGCGATGGACGAGCTGTTCACCCAGACCCGCGGCGTCTACGTGAACGACGCGGCGGCGCCCGAGGTGTTCACCAAGCCGATCGCCTTCAACTGCATCCCGCATATCGACAAGTTCATGGACGACGGCTTCACCAAGGAAGAGTGGAAGATGGCCGTCGAGACCCGGAAGATCCTCGACCCGGACATCCAGGTGGTGGCGACCTGCGTGCGCGTGCCGGCCTTCATCGGCCATGGCGAGGCGGTGCATGTCGAGTTCGAGCAGCCGATCACCGAGCAGCAGGCCTGGGAGGCGCTGCGCGAGGCGCCGGGCATCACGGTGCTCGACCGGCGCGAGGACGGCGGCTACGCCACCCAGGTGGACATCGCCGGCGAGGACCCGGTCTTCGTCTCGCGCCTGCGCAAGGACCCGACGGTGCCGAACGGCCTGGCCTTCTGGTGCGTGGCCGACAACCTCCGCAAGGGCGCGGCGCTGAACGCGGTGCAGATCGCCGAGGAGCTGGTGCACAGCGGTCTGCTGGAGCGGGCGGCGGCTGGCTGAAGCGCGGCCTTTCACGCAAGCGTGTTGAATTGTGGCGGCGGCGACATGCCGCCGCCACACGGCGGACCTGCATCCCCGCCATGCCTCCTGGCGTTCCAAGGGAACAACAAAGGAGGTTCGAGTCATGCGAAAGACCATCATGCGGCTGGGCCTGGCGGGCGGCGTCATGCTGGGCCTGGCGGCCTGCAGCGACCCCTACAGCCCAGGCCAGCGGGCGGTTGGTGGCGGCCTGCTGGGGGCGGGCGTCGGCGCGGGGGTGGGCTCGCTCTCCGGCAATGCCGGCACGGGCGCGCTGCTTGGCGGCGCGGTCGGCGCGGCCGGCGGGGCACTGACCACGCCGGAACGCCCGCGTGACCCCTATTACGGCGCACCCTATGGCGCGCCGCCGCCCGGCGCCTATCGCGGCTACGGGTACTGAGTCCGGCGCCGGGAGCGCATGGCGGCGGCGGCCTGTCCTGCCGCCGCGGGCGCGGCCTTTGCAGGCCGCAGGGCCCCGGGGCGCCCCGGGGCGCGTTGACGCTACAGGGCACCGCACCATAAAAGATCCCCACTGCCTCGCCCGCCGCTGCCCCGGCGGGAGTCGGGGCGTTTGGAAATTGCGGAGCGGGATCGGTCCATGTCGATTGAGAACAACGCGCGCGACGCGACCATGGTGGGCCGCCGCACGGACGGGACGGCGATCCGCCGCCCGCTGTCGCCCCACATGCAAGTCTACGACATGTTCCAGATCACCAGCGGCATGTCGATCGCGCATCGCATCACCGGCTCGATCTGGGCGGTCGGGCTGCTGTTCCTGGTGTGGTGGCTGGTGGCCGCCGCCTCGGGACCGGAAGCCTTCGCCACGGCGCAATGGTTCTTCAGCTCCTTCATTGGCATGCTGGTTCTGTTCGGCCTCTCGGCGGTGGCCTGGTACCACACGCTGGCGGGCGTGCGGCACCTGATGTGGGATGCCGGCTACGGCTACGACATCCCGACCGTGCACCGCACCGGCCGCATCGTGCTGATCGGCACCGGGGTGCTGACCGTGCTGACCTGGTTCATCGCCATCATCGCCTGGGCCTGAGGAGCGGATCATGAGTGACAAGAACGTATCGATCCGCCTGCGCTCGCCCCTCGGGCGCGCGCGCGGCATGGGCTCGGCCAAGCAGGGCTCGCACCACTGGTGGATGCAGCGCGTCTCCTCCATGGCGCTGCTGCCGCTGATGCTCTGGTTCGTGATCTCGGTGGCGAGCCTGGCCGGGCACAGCTATGCCGACACCATCCTCTGGATCGGCCACCCGTTCAACGCCACCCTGCTGCTGCTGACCATCGCGATCGGCTTCCAGCACACCGCCTCCGGCCTGCAGGTCGTGCTCGAGGACTACGTCGCCGACGAGATGTCCCGCACGGCCTATATCCTGGTGGTGAAGGCGGCCTGCGCGCTGTTCGGCGTGCTGGCGGCCCTGGCCGTGCTCAAGATCGCGGTCTGAGGCGCCCCACACGCATGGCAGGGTGGAGGCTGGCAAGGTACAACTCCGCCCTATCTTCACGATGACAGCTTTCTGCAAAGGCGGCGCCTTCCTCTGCGCGCCGCGCAAGTGACGGACGGATCGGGACGATGAACGCGATCACCATGCCTTCCTCGGGCGCCTACCGCGTCGTGGACCACACCTATGACGTGGTCGTCGTCGGCGCCGGCGGGGCCGGGCTGCGCGCCACCTTCGGCATGGGCGCCGCGGGGCTGAAAACCGCCTGCATCACCAAGGTCTTCCCGACCCGCAGCCACACCGTGGCGGCACAGGGCGGAGTCGGCGCCGCGCTCGGCAACATGGGCGAGGACGACTGGCGCTGGCACATGTACGACACCGTCAAGGGGTCGGACTGGCTGGGTGACCAGGACGCCATCGAGTACATGTGCCGCGAGGCCGTCCCCTCGATTATCGAGCTGGAGCACTTCGGCGTGCCCTTCAGCCGGACCGAGGACGGCAGGATCTACCAGCGGCCCTTCGGCGGCCACATGCAGAACTACGGCAAGACCCCGGCGATGCGCGCCTGCGCCGCCGCCGACCGCACGGGCCATGCCATCCTGCACACGCTCTACCAGCAGTCGCTGAAGCACCAGTGCGAGTTCTTCGTCGAGTATTTCGCGCTCGACCTGATCATGGAGGAGGGCGCCTGCCGCGGCGTCGTCGCCTGGTGCCTGGAGGACGGCTCGATCCACCGCTTCCGGGCGCAGACCGTGGTGCTGGCCACCGGCGGCTATGGCCGCGCCTACTTCTCCTGCACCTCCGCCCACACCTGCACGGGCGATGGCGGCGGCATGGTGCTGCGCGCCGGCCTGCCCCTGCAGGACAATGAGTTCGTGCAGTTCCACCCGACCGGCATCTACGGCTCGGGCTGCCTCGTGACCGAGGGCGCCCGCGGCGAGGGCGGCTACCTCACCAACTCCGAGGGCGAGCGCTTCATGGAGCGCTACGCGCCGACCGCCAAGGACCTGGCGAGCCGCGACGTCGTCTCCCGCGCCATGTCCATGGAGATCCGCGAGGGGCGGGGCGTCGGCCCGCACAAGGACCACATCCACCTGCACCTGGAGCATCTCGGCGCGGACCTGCTGCATGAGCGGCTGCCCGGCATCTCCGAGACGGCGAAGATTTTTGCGGGTGTGGACGTGACGAAGGAGCCGATCCCGATGCTCCCGACCGTCCACTACAACATGGGCGGCATCCCGACCAACATCCACTGCGAGGTGCTGGCCGCGACCGGCACCGACCAGGACCGGGTGGTCCCCGGCCTGATGGCGGTGGGGGAGGCGGCCAGCGTCTCGGTGCATGGCGCCAACCGCCTGGGCACCAACTCGCTGCTCGATCTCGTGGTCTTCGGGCGCGCCGCCGCGCTGCGCGCCGCCGAGACGATCAAGCCGGGCGCCAGCCAGGCGCCACTGCCGCCGAAGGCCGGCGAGATGGCGCTGGACCGCCTGGACCGCGTCCGCCACGCCAAGGGCAGCACCGCCGTGGCCGAGCTGCGCGGGCAGATGCAGCGCACCATGCAGACCCATGCTGCCGTCTTCCGCACCTCCGATCTGCTGAAGGAAGGCTGCGAGAAGATGGCGAAGGTCGCCCAGGGCTACAGCGACATCCGTATCGCCGACCGGGGCCTGATCTGGAACAGCGACCTGATGGAGGCGCTGGAGCTGGACAACCTGATCGGCAACGCGCTGACCACCGTGGTGGGGGCCGAGGCGCGGCACGAGAGCCGTGGCGCCCATGCCCATGAGGACTACCCCGAGCGCGACGATCAGAACTGGATGAAGCACACCCTCGCCCGGGTGAACGAGAAATACGAAGTCTCCCTCGACTACCGTGACGTGAAGATGCGGACCCTCACCAACGAGGTTCAGGTCTTCCCGCCCAAGCCGCGCGTGTACTGAGGAAAGAGCCGCATCCCATGGCCACTTTCACGCTTCCGAAGAACTCGACGATCGGCACCGGCAAGACCTACAAGGCCGAGCCGGGCGCGAAGAACGTCAAATCCTTCAAGATCTACCGGTTCGACCCGGATACCGGCGAGAATCCGCGCTACGACACCTACGAGATCGATCTCGACAAGTGCGGTCCGATGGTCCTGGACGCGCTCATCAAGATCAAGAACGAGGTGGACACCACGCTGACCTTCCGGCGTTCCTGCCGGGAGGGCATCTGCGGCTCCTGCTCGATGAACATCGACGGGATGAACACCCTCGCCTGCCTCAAGCCGATCGAGGATGTGAAGAAGGACGTCCGCATCACTCCGCTGCCGCACATGCCGGTGGTGAAGGACCTGGTGCCCGACCTGACGCATATCTACGCCCAGCTCCGCTCGATCGAGCCCTGGCTGAAGAGCGACACCCCGCCGCCACCGGATGAGGAGCGCCGCCAGTCCAAGGAGGAGCGCGCCAAGCTGGACGGGCTGTGGGAGTGCATCCTGTGCTTCTGCTGCTCCACGGCCTGCCCCTCCTACTGGTGGAACGGCGACCGCTACCTGGGCCCGGCGGTGCTGCTCCAGGCCTATCGCTGGATCGCCGACTCGCGCGACGAGTACACCGGTGAGCGCCTCGACAACCTCGAGGACCCGTTCCGCCTGTACCGCTGCCACACCATCATGAATTGCGCCGCCACCTGCCCGAAGGGGCTGAACCCGGCGCAGGCGATTGGCGAAATCAAGAAGCTGATGATCGAGCGGCAGGGCTGAACCACCCTCGCCGCACAAGAAAACGGCCCGCCGGGGAAGCCTGGCGGGCCGTTTTGCATGAAAAGGCCCGGCGGAAGAAATTCCCCCCGGACCCCGGTCTTCCTTTTTGTCAGCTTGTGGCTGTGCTCGCCGGCAGCGCGGAAAACGCAAAAGAAAAAAGAAGGGGGTCTGGGGGAATTCATTCCCCCAGCCTTCTTTCAGGAACCAGTAACGAAATTGCTGCCCGGCTCGCCGGGTTCCGGGCTGTCCTGCAACAGGGACTGTGCGGCGGCGTGGTTCATCAGGGTGGTCAGCTTACCGTCGGTCTGCTCGGCCACGGCGCTGGCGGGCAGGTAGTGGTGCCGGCCATCCGCGGAGTCGCCCTTCGTCAGTTTGATGAAGTCGCCCTCCACCCCGTCCACGGTCCCGATATGGATGCCATCGGAGCCGACGATCTCGGTGTGCGGCGCGATCTGTGACTTGTCGATCATGGCGGAGGCCCTCGCTGCTCTGAAGGTTAACGGTGAAGATGGCGCGGGGATGCAGCAACGCGCCGTAAGCCCTTGCCGGCCAAGGCCGCGCTGCGGTGCAAAAAGGCTGCGGATGCCCGGTTGTCGGGTTGCGCATTAACCTTTAAGCCGCACTGCGATGGATGGCCCCATGAAGCCGGGGCAGGCCGCGGGCCTGCCCTGTTCCGCCGACGGTCCGCTGCCCGCCTACCGCGCGAAGGTGGCGGCGGGCGAACTGCGTTCCGACCCTGCCCAGGCGCAGGCGGCCGAGATCCTGCAGGATCTCTGGCGCCGGTTGCGCGGCTATGAGCCGAAGCAGGAGCCCCCGACGCCCGAGGGTGGCGGCTTCATGAGCCGCTTCTTCCGCCGCAAGCCGGTGGACGAGGCGCCGGGCAACGCGCCGCAGGGCCTTTATCTCGTGGGCGAGGTAGGGCGCGGCAAGTCCATGCTGATGGACCTTTTCTTCGCCTGCGCCGACGTGCCGCGGAAGAAGCGCATCCACTTCCACCAGTTCATGCAGCAGTCGCACCAGCGCATCCATGCCTGGAAGAAGCAGCATGGCGACAGCGCGGACCCCATCCCGCCGCTGGCCGACCAGGTGACGGCCGAGGCCTCGCTGCTCTGCTTCGACGAGTTCCAGGTGCATGACATCGCCGATGCGATGATCCTGGGCCGGCTGTTCGAGGCGCTGTTCGCCCGCGGCACGGTGGTGGTGGCCACCAGCAACACGGCGCCGGACGACCTGTTCAAGGGCCGCCCCGGGCGGGATGCCTTCCTGCCTTTCATCGCGCTGATCAACCGGCATGTCGCGGTGCTGCACCTGCAGTCGGCGCAGGACTACCGGCGCGGCCGCATTCATGGCCTGCCCACCTGGCACAGCCCTGTGGACGGGCGGGCCGAGCGGGCGCTGGACGCCGCCTTCAAGGAGCTGACCGGCAAGGCGCATGGCGAGAAGCAGGCGCTGACCGTGCTGGGCCGCCGTGTCGAGGTGCCGCAGGCGCTGGGCGGCGTGGCGCGGGCGGATTTCGAGCAGCTCTGCGGCCTGCCGCTCGGCCCGGCCGACTATCTGGCGCTCTCCACCCACTTCCACACCCTCATCCTGGACGGGGTGCCGCGCCTCGGGCCCGACAATTTCGACAAGGCCCGCCGCTTCATCACGCTCGTGGACACGCTTTACGAGCACCGCTGCAAGCTGGTCGCCTCCGCCGCCGCGGAGCCGGACCGGCTCTACGAACAGGGCGAGAACGCGGCGATGTTCCAGCGCACCGCCTCCCGCCTGATCGAAATGCAAAGCCACGACTATCTCGGCCTGCCGCACCTCACCTGAGGGGCGGGCGCGCCACAACCGGAAGAAGGAGCTGCCATGCGACGACTGATCCCGCTCTGCCTGCTCGGCCTCCTGAGCATCGCCCTGGTGCCCACGGCGGATGCCGCCACCGGCCGCCGTGAGAGCCATGCCGCCGGCAGCAAGTCGGCCAAGGCCAGCACCCCCAACCGCACCGCCGCAGCCCGGCCGGCCGCGCAGCCGCAGCGCAGCGCGTCCCGCCAGTCTGCCGCCAGTGTCCGCTCGGCCAAGGCCCGGCCGGCGCAGATCCTGCGCAAGGGCAAGGTGCAGCGCACCGCCAGCCGCGTGGCGCAGCGCCCGGCCGCCGGTCCGCGCCTGACCTCCTGGCAGGCCGGCCTGCCCGCCGCCGCGGGGGAGCAGCGCGAGTGCCCGGTCGGCACCATGTCCACCCTGGCGCGCGGCCATGATGACGTGGTGCGCTGCCTGCCGCTCTGACGCCGCCTGACCCGATCCGCCGCGCCGGTCACCGAATAGGCTCGCGCCCCGCCTTGCCGGGGCGGTTGGGCAAGAGTAGGTAGCCGGTGCAAGACCTCCCAATTCCGCCTTCGTTCGCAAGCTCGGGAAGGAGCCTCCTCATGGCCCGCAAGAAGATCGCGCTGGTTGGCGCTGGTAACATCGGTGGCACGCTCGCCCATCTGATCGGCCTCAAGGAGCTGGGCGACGTCGTCATGTTCGACGTCTTCGCCGGCGTCGCCGCCGGCAAGGCGCTCGACATCATGCAGTCCGGCCCGGTCGATGGCTTCGACAGCAAGATGGTCGGCACCAGCGAGTATTCGGCCATCGAGGGCGCCGATGTGGTGATCGTCACCGCCGGCTTCCCGCGCATGCCCGGCATGAGCCGCGACGACCTGCTGACCAAGAATGCCGGCGTCATCGGCCAGGTGGCCGAGGGCATCAAGACCTATGCCCCGAACGCCTTCGTCATCTGCATCACCAACCCGCTCGACGTGATGGTGTGGGTGCTGCAGCAGAAGTCCGGCCTGCCGCCGGAGAAGGTCGTCGGCATGGCCGGCGTGCTGGACAGCTCGCGCTTCCGCCTGTTCCTGGCCGAGGAGTTCGGCGTCTCCGTCGAGGACGTGACGGCCTTCGTGCTGGGCGGCCATGGCGACACCATGGTGCCGCTGACCCGCTACTCCACCGTCGCCGGCATTCCGGTGCCCGACCTGATCAAGATGGGCTGGACCACCCAGGAGAAGATCGACGCCATCGTGGCGCGCACCGCCAATGGCGGCGGCGAGATCGTCAAGCTGCTGGAGAAGGGCTCGGCCTTCTACGCCCCGGCCGCCTCGGCGATCGCCATGGCCGAGAGCTACCTGAAGGACAAGAAGCGCGTCCTGCCCTGCGCCGTGCTGCTGCGCGGCGAGTACGGCATGAGCGACTTCTATGTCGGCGTCCCCGTCGTGATCGGTGAGAAGGGCGTGGAGAAGATCGTCGAGGTCCAGTTCACCCCTGAGGAGAAGGCCGCCTTCGACAAGTCCTGCGACGCGGTGAAGAAGCTGATCGCGGACTTCAAGAAGCTCGGCGTCTGATTATCCGGGGCCGGGGCGGGCGCCCCGGCCCCCGTCCCGGCCGCGTTTTGGCCGTCCAGCCCATGCGAAGGGTGAGCGGATGAACATCCACGAGTATCAAGGTAAGGAGCTGCTGCGGCGCTATGGCGTCGCGGTGCTCGACGGGCATGTGGCCTGGACGGCCGACGAGGCGGTCGAGGCGGCGAAGAAGCTGCCCGGCCCCGTCTATGTCGTGAAGTCGCAGATCCATGCCGGTGGCCGCGGTGCCGGCTGCTTCAAGGAGGACCCGAACGGCAAGGGCGGCGTGCGCGTCGTCAAGTCGGTCGAGGACGTGAAGGCGGCCGCCGAGGCGATGATCGGCAAGACGCTGGTGACCAAGCAGACGGGCCCGGCCGGCAAGGTGGTCAGCCGCGTCTATGTCGAGGACGGCTGCGACATCAAGCGCGAGCTGTATCTCTCCCTGCTGGTGGACCGCGAGACCTCCCGCATCACCATCATGGCCTCGACCGAGGGCGGGATGGAGATCGAGGAGGTGGCCGAGAACCACCCCGAGAAGATCCTGAAGGTCGCCGTGGATCCGGCCTCCGGCATCTCCGGCTGGCATGCCCGCAAGCTGGCCTTCGGGCTGGGCCTGGAAGGCAAGCAGATCGGCGCCTTCGGCAAGTTCGTGGCGGCCATGTACCAGGCCTTCACCGAGCTCGACTGCGCCATCGTCGAGATCAACCCGCTGGTGGTGACCGGCGCGGGGGACGTGGTGGCGCTCGATGCCAAGGTCTCCTTCGACGACAACGCGCTGTTCCGCCACAAGGACCTTGAGGCGCTGCGCGACGAGTCCGAGATGGACCCGAAGGAGCTCGACGCCACCAAGCACGACCTGAACTACGTCGCGCTGGACGGCGAGATCGGCTGCATGGTGAACGGCGCCGGCCTGGCGATGGCCACCATGGACATCATCAAGCTCTACGGCTCCTCGCCCGCGAACTTCCTCGACGTCGGCGGCACGGCGACGGCCGAGCGCGTCACCGAGGCCTTCCGGATCATCACCTCCGACAAGAACGTCAAGGCGATCCTGGTCAACATCTTCGGTGGCATCGCCAAGTGCGACATGATCGCCAACGGCGTCGTCGCCGCCGCGAAGAACCTGACGCTCTCCGTGCCCCTGGTGGTGCGCCTGGAGGGCACGAATGTTGAACTCGGCAAGAAGATCCTGGCCGAATCCGGCCTGAAGATCATCCCCGCCGACAATCTGGCCGACGCCGCCGAGAAGGTGGTCCGCGCCGTGAAGGAGGCCGCATAACCATGGCCATTCTCGTCGACGCGAACACCAAGGTGATGACCCAGGGCTTCACCGGCTCGCAGGGCACCTTCCACGCCGAGCAGGGCATCGCCTACGGCTCCAAGTATGTGGGCGGCGTGACGCCGGGCAAGGGCGGGCAGACCCACCTGAACCTGCCGGTGTTCAACACCGTGGCCGAGTGCGTGGAGCAGACGGGCGCCGACGCCTCCGTCATCTACGTGCCGCCGCCGTTTGCCGCCGACTCCATCCTGGAGGCGATCGACGCCGAGGTGCCGCTGATCGTCTGCATCACCGAGGGCATCCCGGTGATGGACATGATCCGGGTGAAGCGGGCGCTCTCCGGCTCGAAGTCCCGCCTCGTGGGGCCGAACTGCCCGGGCGTGATCACCCCGGACGCCTGCAAGATCGGCATCATGCCGGGCCACATCCACAAGCGCGGCTCGGTCGGCATCGTCTCCCGCTCCGGCACGCTGACCTACGAGGCGGTGGCGCAGACCACGGCGGCCGGCCTCGGCCAGTCGAGCTGCGTCGGCATCGGCGGCGATCCGGTGAAGGGCATGGACTTCATCGACGTCCTGGAGCTGTTCCTGAAGGACGACGAGACCAAGCAGCTGATCATGATCGGCGAGATCGGCGGCCAGTCCGAGATCATCGCGGCCGAGTTCCTGGCCCGCGAGAACAAGCCGGGTTCGGCCAATTACAAGCCGGTGGTCGGCTTCATCGCCGGCGCCACGGCGCCTCCGGGCCGCCGCATGGGCCATGCCGGCGCCGTGATCTCCGGCGGCAAGGACACCGCGGAAGCCAAGATGGACGCCATGCGCAAGGCCGGCATCCATGTGGCGGAAAGCCCGGCGGCGCTCGGCTCGACCATGGTGAAGGCCCTCAAGGGCTGATGCATGCTGCGGCGCAGCAGAATGCGGCGATGAGGCCGGCGCGCGGGTCTGTCATGCAGACCCGCCGCGGATCGTCGCAATGTTGCGCAAATAACCTCTGTGTTAATCAGCGCCGTCCCTATATCGGGGGCGGCGCTGCATTTTGTGACGCCCGGTTGGTGAGATGACGCTGCCGCGCCAGGACAGGGCGCGAGCGAGGAGGAGATGATGGCCGGTATCGACATCCTGGCAAGCGCGATGACGGGGGCGAATGCCACCTTCCTCGCCGACCTGTATGCGCGCTGGGTGGAAAATCCGGACAGCGTGGACGCCTCGTTCCAGGAGCTGTTCGCCGCACTGAACGACGATGCGCGCGCCGTCCTGCACGACGCCGTCGGCGCCTCCTGGGCGCCGCGCCCGCGCGGCGGCTTCGCCCCCGAGGAAGCGCCCGCGCCCGAGAAGAAGGGCGCCAAGGCGGCCCCGGCCGCCGAGGCCGGCATCGGCCGCCAGCAGGTGCTGGACTCGCTGCGCGCCCTGATGCTGATCCGGGCCTATCGCGTGCGCGGCCATCTGGAGGCCCAGCTCGACCCGCTGCACCTGCAGACGCCGAAGCCGCACCCGGAGCTGGACCCGAAGACCTACGGCTTCAGCGCCGCCGACCTGGACCGGCCGATCTTCATTGACGGCGTGCTCGGCAAGGAGACGGCGACGGTCCGCGAGATCCTGCAGATCCTGCGCGCGACCTATTGCGGGCCGATCGGCGTCGAGTTCATGCACATCCAGGACCCAGGCCAGAAGGCCTGGATCCAGCAGCGGGTGGAGGGCGCGCCCTGGACCCGCGCCTTCGACGCCGGCGCGCGCCGCGGCATCCTGCAGCAGCTCACCGAGGCCGAGGGCTTCGAGGCCTTCTGCGCCCGCAAGTATGTCGGCACCAAGCGCTTCGGCCTTGAGGGCGGCGAGGTCACCATCCCGGCGCTGCAGACCATCATCGCCGCGGCGGTCGATGGCGGCGTCAGGGAGATCGCGATCGGCATGCCGCATCGCGGCCGCCTGAACACGCTGGTCAACGTGGTGAAGAAGCCCTTCACCCAGGTCTTCTCCGAGTTCAAGGGCACGCCCGCGCATCCGGATGACGTGCAGGGCTCGGGCGACGTGAAGTACCACCTCGGCACCTCGACCGATGTCGAGATCAACGGCCGCCAGGTGCATCTCTCGCTGCAGCCGAACCCCTCCCATCTCGAGGCGGTGGACCCGGTCGTGGTCGGCAAGGTGCGCGCGCGGCAGGACATGGCGGGCGACACCAAGGGCCGCCGCAGCGTCATGGGCATCCTGCTGCATGGCGATGCCGCCTTCGCCGGCCAGGGCGTGGTCTATGAGACCCTGGCGATGAGCCAGCTCATCGGCTACCGCACCGGCGGCACCGTGCATGTCGTGGTGAACAACCAGATCGGCTTCACCACCGTGCCGGCGCATGCCTATTCCGGCCTCTACTGCACGGACGTGGCCAAGAGCGTGCAGGCGCCGATCCTGCACGTGAACGGCGACGACCCGGAGGCGGTGGTCTTCTGCGCGAAGCTCTGCGCCGACTACCGCATGGAGTTCGGCGCCGACATCGTGCTCGACATCGTCTGCTATCGCCGCCACGGCCACAACGAGACGGACGAGCCGGCCTTCACGCAGCCGATCATGTACGGCCGCATCAAGGAGACCAAGACCACCCGCACGCTTTATGCGGAGCGGCTGGCGCAGTCCGGCGCCATCCCGGCCGAGGACAGCAAGGCGATGCTCGACGCCTTCAATGCCCGGCTGGAGGAGGCCTATCAGGCCGCGCAGACCTTCAAGCCGAACAAGGCGGACTGGCTGGAGGGCCACTGGGCCGGGATGAAGGCCGCCGGGTCCGACTGCGAGGAGAAGGAGGACGGCACCGCCGTCTCGCTCGACATGCTGCGCGAGGTTGGCGCCGCCCTGGCCCGCGTGCCGGAGGGCTTCAACGTCAACTCCAAGATCGCCCGCCAGCTCGAGGCCAAGCGGCAGGCGATCGAGAGCGGCGAGGGCATCGACTGGGCGACCGGCGAGGCGCTGGCCTTCGGTTCGCTGCTGGCGGAGGGCCACCGCGTCCGCCTCTCCGGCGAGGACGTGCAGCGCGGCACCTTCAGCCATCGCCACGCCGTGCTGGTGGACCAGCAGACCCAGGCCGAGTACGTGCCGCTGAACAACATCCGGGAGGGGCAGGCGCGCATCGAGGCCTTCAACTCGCTGCTCTCCGAGTTCGGCGTGCTGGGCTTCGACTACGGCTACTCCCTGGCCGACCCGCACTCGCTGGTGCTGTGGGAGGCGCAGTTCGGCGACTTCGCCAATGGCGCGCAGGTCATCATCGACCAGTTCATCGCCAGC
This sequence comes from Roseomonas sp. E05, assembly GCF_030063475.1. GTDB lineage: Bacteria > Pseudomonadota > Alphaproteobacteria > Acetobacterales > Acetobacteraceae > Pseudoroseomonas. The sequence continues at coordinate 97,004 of NZ_JASIRT010000001.1, read as the reverse complement.
GCCGAGACCAAGTGGCTGCGCATGTCCGGCCTCGTGATGCTGCTGCCGCACGGCTATGAGGGCCAGGGGCCGGAGCACTCCTCCGCCCGCCTGGAGCGCTACCTGCAGCTCTGCTCCGAGAACAACATGCAGGTCTGCAACTTCACGACGCCGGCCAGCTACTTCCATGCGCTGCGCCGCCAGCTCAAGCGCAACCACCGCAAGCCGCTGGTGGTGATGACGCCGAAGTCGCTGCTGCGCCACAAGCTGGCGGTCAGCTCGCTGGCCGATTTCGCGCCGGGCAGCACCTTCCGCACCGTGATCCCCGAGATCGACGCCATCGCGCCGGCCGAGCAGGTCAAGCGCGTGGTGCTCTGCACCGGCAAGGTCTATTACGACCTGCTGCAGGAGCGCCGGGACAAGGGCGTGCGGGATGTGGCGATCATCCGCCTGGAGCAGCTCTATCCTTTCCCCGCGGTCAGCCTCGCCAAGGCGCTGGCCGAGTACAAGCAGGCCGAGGTGGTGTGGTGCCAGGAGGAGCCCGAGAACATGGGCGCCTGGAACTTCGTCGACCGGCGGATCGAGAAGGTGCTGAAGGAGTTGGACATCAAGGCGAAGCGCCCCGACTACGTCGGCCGCGCCGATGCGGCGAGCCCCGCCACCGGCCTCGCCAAGGTCCACCAGCAGCAGCAGGAGGCCCTGGTGCGCGACGCCCTGGGGCTCTCCTGAGCCTTCCCTGAATTCCTCAGCATCGCACCGGTAAAGAGGCGACGGCAGAATGACTGAAATCGTGGTGCCCACCCTGGGTGAAAGCGTGTCCACCGCCACGGTGGCCAAGTGGATGAAGAAGGCCGGTGACGCCGTTGCCGCCGACGAACCGCTGGTGGAGCTGGAAACCGACAAGGTGACGGTGGAGGTGAACGCCCCCGCCGCCGGCGTGCTGGAGGCGATCGCCGCCGATGAGGGCGCCGAGGTCGAGCCGGGCGCGGTGCTCGGCACCATCTCGGCCGGCGAGGGCAAGGTCTCCCCCAAGGCGACCGAGAAGCCCGGCACCGAGAAGCCGCCGGCGCCGCCGGCCTCCGGCGCCACCGCCGGCACGCCCGCCGGTTCCGCTCCGGCGGCGCCGAAGGTCGAGGAGCCGCGCCGCGAAACCGGCCCGGTCGCGCGTCCGGGCGGCGCTCCGGCGCCGCTGCCGGCCGCCACCAAGATGATGGCCGAGAACAACCTGTCCGCCGGGCAGATCGGCCAGGGCACGGCGAAGGACGGCCGCATCAGCAAGGGCGACGTGCTCTCCTACCTCTCCCGCCCGGCGCCCGAGGCGCCGAAGCCCGCGGCCAAGGCGCCGCGCGCGCTGGAGGGCGGCGAGGAGCGGGTGAAGATGACCCGCCTGCGCAAGACCATCGCCAACCGGCTGAAGGAGGCGCAGAACACCGCCGCCATGCTGACCACCTTCAACGAGGTGGACATGGGCGCGGTGATGGCGCTGCGCAGCGAGTACAAGGACGTCTTCGAGAAGAAGCAGGGCGTGAAGCTCGGCTTCATGTCCTTCTTCGTGAAGGCCTGCATCGCCGCCCTGAAGGAGTTCCCGGCCGTCAACGCCGAGATCGACGGCGACGACCTCGTCTACAAGAACTTCGTGCATATGGGCATCGCGGTGGGCGGCCCGTCCGGCCTCGTCGTGCCGGTGGTGAAGCACGCCGATCAGATGTCCTTCGCCCAGATCGAGAAGGCCATCAACGGCTTCGGCAAGAAGGCGCGCGACGGCCAGCTCAAGCTCGATGAGCTGTCGGGTGGCTCCTTCACCATCACCAATGGCGGCATCTACGGCTCGATGATGTCCACCCCGATCCTCAACCCGCCGCAGTCCGGCATCCTCGGGATGCACGCGATCAAGGAGCGGGCGATGGTGGTCGGCGGCAAGGTCGAGATCCGCCCGATGATGTACCTGGCGCTCTCCTACGACCACCGCATCGTGGATGGGAAGGAGGCGGTCTCCTTCCTGGTCCGCGTGAAGGAGAGCATCGAGGACCCGCGCCGGCTGATGCTGGACATCTGATCGCCCCAGGGGCGGCAGCTCGGGGGCCAGGACCGGAAGCGGTCCTGGCCCTTTCTTCTTTCCGGATGGCGGGGTCCGGGGTGGCACGGCCACCCCGGCGGGAGGGGGTCGGGGAGGGCGGCGCCCTCCCCGGAGGCGGGCTCAGCCGTCGGTGCTGAGCTTCAGCCGCTCCACCATGGCCTTTTCATAGGCCGCCCGCTGCATCGTGAAGTCCCGGTAGGCTTCGGTGTCCATGTAGCTCAGCGGCATGTCCCATTTTTCCCGGATGGCGGTGTTCTCCGGACTGAGCAGGGCGGCCTTGAAGGCGTCGTGCAGCACCCGCACCACGCCCGGGTCCATCCCCTTCGGCCCGGCGATGCCGTAGGGCGAGGTCACCACCAGATCGATGCCCAGGTCACGCAGGGTCGGCACCTCCGGGAAGCGCTTCGCCCGCTCCGGGGACCAGACGCAGAGCAGGCGGAACTTGCCGGCCTCCACCTGCGGCACCCAGGCGGAACTGTCGGCGATGCTGTCGATCTGCCCGCCCAGCAGGGCGGTGACCCCCTCCGTGGTGCCGCGGAAGGGCACATGGGTCATCTCGATGCCCAGCCGGGCGCAGAGATCCTCCATGGCGATGTGGTTGCTGGTGCCGATGCCGCTGGTCGAATAGGTCATCCGCCCCGGCTTCGCCCTGGCGGCCGCGACGTAGCCGGCCCAGTCACGGATCGGGCTGTCGCTGCGCACCACCACGCCGAAGAGCCAGCCGGTCAGGCCGATGACGGGGGTGAAGTCCTCCACCGGGTCCCAGGACCTGGCCTGCGTCATGAAGGGGTGGCGCAGGACGGAAAGATGGTGCTGCGAGAGCATATAGCCGTCGGGCGCCGCCTGCAGCAGTGCCTGGGCGCCGAGCAGGCCGCGCGCGCCGGAGCGGTTCTCCACCAGCACGGTCTGGCCGAGCGCCGTGGTGGCGAGGTCGGCCAGCGAGCGGAGCTGGGAATCGGCCGAGCCGCCGGGCGGCCAGGGGACGATGAGCCGGATCGGGCGGCTGGGGAAGCGCTCGGCGCGGGCGATGGCGGGGGCAGCCAGGGTGGCGGTGCCCAGGGCCAGCGCAGCACGCCGGGACAGGCCGGGCGCGGAAGGCGGCATGGACGTTGGTTCTCCCTTGCATCGGGGCGCCCTCTTGGGCGGGGCGCCGCCTTGTCCGCGAGGGTGGCAGAGTGGGGCGGCCACCTGCAAGCATCCCGCCAGGCAGGCCGGTCGCCGGACGAAGCGCCGCCCCGCGAATGGCTGCCCGGCACCCGCCCCCCCTTGCCGGCTGCGCCCGGGCGGGCCAGTTTGCCGCACCGTCCATTGCGAGCAGGTTGTTTGTCCATGCCCGAGAGCTTCGACGTTATCGTCATCGGCGCCGGCCCCGGCGGCTATGTCTGCGCCATCCGTGCTGCCCAGCTCGGCATGAAGGTCGCCTGCGTCGAGAAGCGCGCGACGCTCGGCGGCACCTGCCTGAATGTCGGCTGCATCCCCTCCAAGGCGCTGCTGCAGTCCTCCGAGAACTTCGAGGAGACCCGCCACAAGTTCGCCGAGCACGGCATCATCGTGGATGGCGTGAAGCTCGACCTGGCGCGGATGCAGGCCCGCAAGGGCGAGGTCGTCGGCGCCAACGTCAAGGGCGTCGAGTTCCTCTTCAAGAAGAACAAGGTCACCTGGCTGAAGGGCGCCGGCAAGATCACCGCCCCCGGCAAGGTCGAGGTCGAGGGCCAGACCTACGAGACCAGGAACATCGTCATCGCCACCGGCAGCGACAGCACGCCGCTGCGTGGCGTCGAGGTGGACGAGAAGCAGGTCGTCACCTCCACCGGCGCGCTGGAGCTGGAAAAGGTGCCGGGCCACATGGTGGTCATCGGCGGCGGCGTGATCGGGCTGGAGCTGGGCAGCGTCTGGCGCCGCCTGGGCTCGGAAGTCACGGTGATCGAGTATCTCGACCGCATCGTGCCGGGCATGGACAACGAGATCGCCCGGCAGTTCGAGCGCGTGCTGACCAAGCAGGGCATCAAGTTCAAGCTGAAGTCCAAGGTGACGGCGGCGAAGAAGGATGCCTCCGGCGTCACCCTGACCGTCGAGCCCGCCGCCGGCGGCGCGGCCGAGGAAGTGAAGGCGGATGTGGTGCTGCTTTCCATCGGCCGCCGTCCCTATACCGAGGGGCTGGGGCTGGCCGAGGCGGGCGTCGAGCTGGACGAGCGCGGCCGGGTCAAGACCGACAGGCACTACGCCACCAACGTGCCGGGCATCTACGCCATCGGCGACGTGATCGCCGGCGCCATGCTGGCCCACAAGGCCGAGGATGAGGGCGTCGCGCTCGCCGAGATCCTGGCCGGGCAGGCCGGGCATGTGAACTACGGCGTCATCCCCGCCATCGTCTACACCTGGCCCGAGGTGGCCAGCGTCGGCGAGACCGAGGAGGAGCTGAAGGCGCGCGGGCAGGCCTACAAGGTCGGCAAGTTCCCCTTCACCGCCAATGGCCGCGCCCGCGCCATGGGCGACACCGACGGCTTCGTGAAGATCCTGGCCGACAAGGAGACGGACCGGGTGCTCGGCTGCCACATCCTGGGGCCGGACGCGGGCGGGCTGATCGCCGAGGTCGCCATCGCCATGGAGTTCGGCGCCAGCGCCGAGGACGTGGCGCGGACCTGCCACGCCCACCCGACCCTCAGCGAGTCCGTCAAGGAGGCGGCGCTCGCGGTGGACGGGCGCGCACTGCACATCTGAAGGCCGCATATCTGAAGACCGGCCAGGGAGGGCGCCGCCCTCCCTGGACCCACCCGCCGGGGGGATCGTATCCCCCCGGACCCCGCCGTCAGTGTGAGCCCCATGTCCAAGGCGACGCGGGCGACGCAGGCGCTGCAACAGGCCGGCATCGCCTTCACCCTGCACAGCTATGATTACGACCCGAACGCCGAGCGCATCGGGTTGCAGGCCGCCGAGGCCATCGGCGAGCCGCCGCACCGCGTGCTCAAGACGCTGATGGCCGAGGTGGACGGCAAGCCCGTCTGTGTCGTCATTCCCGCGGACCGCGAGGTCAGCATGAAGCGGCTGGCCGCGGCCTTCGGCGGCAAGTCGGCGCAGATGATGCGCCCCGCGGAGGCCGAGCGCCTCACCGGCTATCACGTCGGCGGCATCAGCCCCTTCAGCCAGAAGCGGAAACTGCCCACGGCCATCGAGGAATCGGCGCTGGAGCCCTATGTCTTCGTCAACGGCGGGCAGCGCGGGCTGCAGATCCGGCTGGCGCCGGAGGCGGCGCGTGCCGCGCTCGGCGGCAAGGCGGCGCCGCTGGTCGCCTGAGCCGGATGCTGCACTTGAGGATGGCGGGACGGAGCGCCATCTCAGCATCCATGCAGCTGCAGCGCTCGTCCTGGAAACGCAAGGTGGCCGGCTGGTCACTGCTGACGGTCGGCGTGGCCGGAATCGTCCTGCCGCTCCTGAACGGCACGGTCTTCCTGCTGCTGGGCCTCTTCGTCCTGCGGGACCAGCACGGCTGGTCACGGCGCTGCCTGGACTGGTGCGACCGCCGCTGGCCCGGCCAGATGGGCCGGCTGGAGAAGCTGGAGGCCAAGGCCGCCGCCCGTTTCGATACCAGCTCCCGCTGGCTGCGCCGCAAGCTCGGCAGGGCGTAACCCCCGCCTTCCCGTGACTCAAACTGATAGAGAAAAGATGGGGGGGTCGGGGGGAATTCCTTCCCCCCGGCCTTTCCTTCCGTCACTCCGCGCGCGGATGCGCTTTCCGCCAGGTCTCCAGCAGCCTCACCGCGTCCACGCTGGTGTAGCGCTGCGTGGTCGAGAGGCTGGCATGCCCGAGCAGCTCCTGGATCGCCCGCAGGTCGCCGCCGGCGCCCAGCAGATGGGTGGCGAAGGAGTGCCGCAGGGCATGCGGCGTGGCGCTTTCCGGCAGCCCGGCGAGGCGCCGGTAGTTGCGCAGCGCGCGTTGCGCCACCGCCGGATCGAGCCGGTCCCCGCGTGCGCCGAGGAACAGCGGCTGCCCTGGCGGCGGCCCGCCCCGCGCGCGCAGATAGGCCGCCACCGCCGCCTCGACGGCCGGCAGCACCGGCACGATCCGCTCCTTGTCGCCCTTGCCGCGCACCTTCAGCCCGGTGCCGGCGCGTGGCGCCTCGCCCACGTCGAGGTCCAGCGCCTCGGAGATCCGCAGCCCGCAGCCATAGAGCAGGGTGAAGAGGGCGGTGTCGCGCAGGGCCAGCAGGGCGGAGTTCTCCACGCTGCCCGCTTCCGCGGCCACGTCCCGCGCCTGCTCGGGCGTGAGGGCGCGCGGGGCAGGGGGGCGCACCCGGGGGCCGCGCAACCCGGCCAGCGCCAGAGGGGTGAGCCCGTGCCGCTTGGCCAGGAAACGCAGGAAACCGCGGATCGCGGCCAGTTGCCGGGCGCGGGTGGCGTTGCCGACGCCATCCTTCACCGCCCGCTCGGCGAGGAAGGCGCGCAGATCGGCCGGGCGCAGCGCGCCGAGCGCGGCGAGGTCCGGCTCGGCGCCCAGATGCCGCGCGAGAAAGCCAAGAAAGTCGGCCAGGTCGGCGCCATAGGCGGCGAGGGTGCGGGGGCTGGCCCGGCGCTCCCGCGCCAGCCAGTCCAGCCAGGCCGCGCGCGCCCCGGCCCCGGTCATCGTTCCAGCGCGGTGGCCACGGCGCGGGCCAGGAACAGCAGGTGCGGTGCCGCCCCCCGGCTGGGGAGCGCGGCGGCATGACGGGCGCCAAGCACCAGCAGGGCGGGAGCCTCCGCCAGGGGCACGCGGGCCAGGGCGTCGCGGCAGACCAGCCCCGCCGCCTCGGCATGCAGCAGGGCGAGCTCGGTGGGGGAGGCGCGCACCATGGTGTCGCGCCCGGTGGGCAGCAGCCGCGCCACGCTGCCCGGCGGCAGCGCCAGGCGCTGCGCCGCGGGCACGCCCTCGGCGGCCAGGGCGCAGTGCTCCAGCCCGAGCAGCGCCGGCCACTCGTGGCTGATCGTCTCCAGCGGATCGCGGCTGGCGATCAGCGCCAGCACGGCGTCATGGGTGCGGGCGGCGAAGCCGTCGCCCTCCCGCGCCGCCTCGGCGAGGCTGCGCGTCGCGGCGCGCTCGGCGGAGAGCATGGCCGCCATGTGGTCGGCCAGCTCCTCGCCATGGACGCGCCGCGGCGGGGTGAGCATGCGGTAGAGGTCCGGGCGCGAGGCCAGGAAGCCCGGATGCGCCCGCAGCCAGGCCGCGATGTCCTCCTCGGTCATCCGCCGGCCGCACCCAGGAGGCCGGGAACGCCCATCCTGGGCGCCTGCCGCGTCATGCCGCGCCTGGTCCCGCTGACCTCAGAGGATGCTCTGGCCGGTCTTCTTCCAGTCGGCCAGGAAGGCTTCGAGGCCACGGTCGGTCAGCGGGTGCTTGATGAGCTGGCGGATCACCGCCGGCGGCAGGGTGGCGACATGGGCGCCGAGCTTGGCCGCCTGCAGCATGTGCAGCGGGTGGCGGACGGAAGCCACCAGCACCTCGGTCTTGAGGTGGGGATAGTTGCCGTAGATCTGCATCACGTCGGCGATGAGCTGCATGCCATCCTGCGCCAGGTCGTCGAGGCGGCCGACGAAGGGCGAGATGTAGGTGGCGCCCGCCTTGGCGGCGAGCAGCGCCTGGGTGGCGGAGAAGCACAGCGTCACGTTGACCGGGGTGCCCTCGTTGGAAAGCGCGCGGCAGGTGCGCAGCCCGGCCTCGGTCAGCGGCACCTTGACGGCGACGTTCTTCGCGATGTCGCGGAGGTAGCGGCCCTCGGCCAGCATGCCCTCATAGTCGGTGGCCGTCACCTCGGCCGAGACATGGCCCGGCGTGAGCTCGCAGATCTCGGCAATGACCTCGGCCATCTTGCGGCCGGACTTGGCGATCAGCGAAGGATTGGTGGTGACGCCATCGACCATGCCGATTTCGGCAAGTGCCCGGATCTCGGACACCTCGGCGGTGTCGACGAAGAACTTCATAATGGGATTCCTGTGATGCGGCGCATGTCGGAGGCGCCTAGGCGGTTTCCGTTCGGGGAGCAGTTGTAGCGGATGGCGGTTGTCCAACGAAAGGCTGCAACACCGGAGAGGGCGGGCATGGCTCGTCTGCGCGTGCTGCTGCCCCTGCCGCTGGCCGGCGCCTATGACTACCGCGTGCCGGCCGGCATGCCGGTGCCGCCGCCGGGCAGCTTCGTCGCGGTGCCGCTGGGCAACCGCGGCAGCATCGGCGTGGTCTGGGACGGCGAGGCGGACCCCGCCCTGCCGGAGAAGCGGCTGCGGGACATCGAGGGCGTCTTCGACGTGCCGCCGATGACCGAGAGCCTGCGCCGCTTCGTCGAATGGGTGGCGGCCTACACGCTGAGCCCGCCCGGCGCGGTGCTGCGCATGGCGATGAGCGCGCCGGCCGCGCTGGAGCCGCCCGCCGCCAAGGCCGGCTGGCGCCTCTCGGCGGCCGGGCAGCGGGCGCAACGCGGGGAGGGCGGGCGACTGACGGAAAGCCGCCGCCGGGTGCTGGATGCGATGGAGCCGGGCACCGTCTATGCGCCCGCGCCGCTGGCCGCCGAGGCGGGTGTCTCGCCCGGCGTGGTGCGCGGCATGGCGGATGCCGGGTTGCTGGAATCCGCCCTGCTGCCCCCCGGCGAGAGCTTCCCGGTGCCCGACCTGGAACGCCCCGGCCCTGAGTTGGGCCCGGAGCAGGCCGAGGCCGCCGCGGCGCTGCGCGAGGCGGCCGCCGCGAAACGCTTCGGCGTCACGCTGCTGACCGGCGTCACCGGCTCGGGCAAGACGGAGGTCTATCTGGAGGCGGTGGCGGAGTGCCTCCGGCAGGGGCGGCAGGCGCTGGTGCTGCTGCCGGAGATCGCCCTCTCGACACAGTGGCTGGAGCGCTTCGAGCGCCGCTTCGGCGTGCCGCCGGCGCTGTGGCACTCGGAACTTGGCAGCCGCCGCCGGCGCGACACCTGGCGGGCGCTGGCGGAGGGGCGGGTGCAGGTGCTGGTCGGCGCCCGCTCGGCGCTGTTCCTGCCCTTCCCCGATCTCGGCCTGATCGTGGTGGACGAGGAGCACGAGACCGCCTTCAAGCAGGAGGAAGGCGTCGTCTACAACGCGCGGGACATGGCGGTGGTGCGCGCCCGGCTGGCCGGGGCCTCCTGCGTGCTGGTCTCCGCCACGCCCAGCCTGGAGACCATCACCAACGCCGAGACCGGCCGCTACGCCGCGCTGCACCTGCCGGTGCGGCATGGCGGGGCGGAACTGCCTGATGTCGAGATCATCGACCAGCGCCGCGCGCCGCCCGAGCGTGGCCGCTTCCTCAGCCCGCCGCTGGTGCAGGCGGTGCGGGACACGCTGGCCGAGGGGCAGCAGGCCATGCTGTTCCTCAACCGGCGCGGCTATGCGCCGCTGACCCTCTGCCGGGCCTGCGGCCACCGCATGCGCTGCCCGAACTGCACGGCCTGGCTGGTGGAGCACCGGGTGCAGCGCCGCCTGCAATGCCACCACTGCGGCCATGCCGAGCCGATTCCCGAGACCTGCCCGGAATGCGGCGCCGAGGCCAGCCTGACCCCCCTCGGCCCCGGCGTGGAGCGGGTGCAGGACGAGGCGGCGGCGCTGTTCCCCGAGGCGCGGCTGCTGGTGATGGCCAGCGACACCATCCCTGGCCCCGCCGCCGCCGCCGAGGCGGCCCGCGCCATCGCCGCGCGGGAGGTGGACCTGATCATCGGCACGCAGATCGTCGCCAAGGGCTGGCACTTCCCGCATCTGACGCTGGTGGGGGTGGTGGATGCCGATCTCGGCCTCGCCGGCGGCGACCTGCGCGCCGCCGAGCGCACCGTGCAACTGCTGCACCAGGTGGCCGGACGCGCCGGGCGCGCCGAGGCGCCGGGGCGGGTGTTGCTGCAGTCCTGGAATCCTGAGCACCCGGTCATGCAGGCCCTGGTCTCGGGCGACCTGGAAGGCTTCATGGCCGCCGAGGCGGAGCAGCGCCGGCCCGGCCACTGGCCGCCCTTCGGCCGGCTCGCCGCGCTGATCGTCAGCGCCGAGGACGAGCGGGAGGCGGACCGCACGGCGCGCGACCTCGGCCTCGCTGCGCCGCAGGGGGAGGGGGTGGAGGTGCTCGGCCCGGCTCCGGCGCCGCTGGCGCTGCTGCGTGGCCGGCACCGCCGCCGGCTGTTGCTCAAGACCCGGCGGGACGTCGCGGTGCAGCCGATTCTGCGCGAGTGGCTGGGGCGGGTGGCGGTGCCGGCCAGTGTGAAGGTGCAGGTGGACGTCGACCCTGTCGGATTCCTCTGATGCTTTGCGACGAATTGTGCCGGTACGGTGAAACCACGGTAAGGAATCGCGCCCGCCCCCCGTTGCCGCCCTGTAAGACACTGTGTTAATGCCCGGGCACCGCGGCGGGCTCCGTCCGCCGCATTCATATGATGTCCAGCCGCGCGGCCCGGTCGGCGACGACCGGGGCGCGCGGCAGGGCGCCGGGATAGCAGAGAACGGGATCCTCCGTGGCCTCCGAAGCGACCAACGTCTCGCCCAGCACGACCCATCCCTCCGGCCTTGCCCAGCGCTATGCGCTGGCCCTGCTGGAACTGGCGAAGGAAAAGAAGGCAGTGGACGCCATCGCCGGCGACCTGGATCGCCTGCAGGATCTCGTGGCGGAGGATGCGGGCTTCCGCGCCTTCATTCATGACCCGCGCCTGGACGCTGCCTCGCAGCAGCGCGGCGCCTTCGCCGTGCTCGATCGCATCAAGATCGGCGGCGACGTGCGCAAGCTGGTCGGCGTGCTGATCGCCAACCGCCGCCTCGGCACCCTGCCGGACGTCATCGCCGCCTTTGGCGGGCTGCTCGCCGAGCAGCGCGGTCAGCAGACCGCCGAGGTCGCCACTGCCCACCGGCTGACCGACGTGCAGCGCACGCAGCTCACTGCGCGCCTCACCGAGGCCGGCTATTCCAACGTGAAGCTGGTCGAGCGCGTCGATCCCACCCTGCTGGGTGGGCTGGTCGTCCGCCTCGGATCGCGCCTCTACGACAGCTCGATCAAGTCCAAGCTGCAGCGCCTGCAGTACGCCATGAAGGGGGCCGCCTGATATGGAGATCCGTCCCGCCGAGATCTCGGAGATCCTGAAGCAGCAGATCGCCGGCTTTGACGCCGAAGCGAATGTTGCCGAGGTCGGCACCGTGCTAACCGTGGGCGACGGCATTGCCCGCGTCTATGGTCTGCAGAACGTCATGGCCGGCGAGCTGGTGGAGTTCCCCTCCGCCGGCCTGAAGGGCATGGCGCTGAACCTCGAGACCGACAATGTCGGCGTCGTGATCTTCGGTGACGACAGCCACATCCGCGAGGGTGACACCGTCTCCCGCACGGGTGACATCGTGCAGGTTCCGGTCGGCAAGGGGCTGCTCGGCCGCGTGGTCGATGGCCTTGGCAACCCGATCGACGGCAAGGGCCCGCTGACCGACGTCAAGCAGGCGCTGGTCGAGGTGAAGGCCCCGGGCATCATCCCGCGCAAGTCCGTGCACGAGCCGATGCAGACCGGCATCAAGGCGATCGACGCCCTGATCCCGATCGGCCGCGGCCAGCGCGAGCTGGTGATCGGCGACCGCCAGACCGGCAAGACCGCCGTGCTGGTGGACACCATCATCAACCAGAAGCCGATCAACGCCGGCGACGACGAGGCGAAGAAGCTCTACTGCATCTACGTCGCCATCGGTCAGAAGCGCTCCTCGGTCGCCCAGCTGGTCAAGACGCTGGAGGAGAACGGCGCGATGGAATATTCCATCGTCGTCGCCGCCACCGCCTCCGACCCGGCGCCGATGCAGTTCCTGGCGCCCTATGCCGGCTGCGCCATGGGCGAGTTCTTCCGCGACAACGGCATGCACGCGCTGATCATCTATGATGATCTGTCGAAGCAGGCCGTCGCCTATCGCCAGATGTCGCTGCTGCTGCGCCGTCCGCCGGGCCGCGAGGCCTATCCGGGCGACGTCTTCTACCTGCACTCCCGCCTGCTCGAGCGCGCGGCGAAGATGAACGACGACCACGGCGCCGGCTCGCTGACCGCGCTCCCGGTCATCGAGACGCAGGCCGGTGACGTCTCCGCCTATATTCCGACCAACGTGATCTCGATCACGGACGGGCAGATCTTCCTGGAGACGGAACTCTTCTTCAAGGGCATCCGCCCCGCCGTGAACGTCGGCCTCTCGGTCTCCCGCGTCGGTTCCGCCGCGCAGATCAAGGCGATGAAGCAGGTCGCCGGCAAGATCAAGCTGGAGCTGGCGCAGTACCGCGAGATGGCGTCCTTCGCCCAGTTCGCCTCCGACCTCGACGCCTCCACCCAGGCCCTGCTGGCGCGCGGCGCGCGGCTGACCGAGCTGCTGAAGCAGCCGCAGTTCCAGCCGGTGCCGGTCGAGGAGCAGGTGATCTCCCTGTTTGCCGGCGTGCGCGGCTATCTCGACAAGATCGAGGTGGGCAAGGTCGGCGCCTTCGAGCGGCAGCTGCTCTCCTCGGTGAAGGCCAATGCGCCGGAGATCCTGGCGAGCGTCCGCGAGAAGCGGGAGATCACCAAGGAGAACGAGGCGAAGCTGGTGTCCTTCATGGACGACTTCGCCAAGTCCTTCGCGGGCTGAGGCCGGGCCAGGGAAGGCAGCATGGCCAACCTCAAGGAACTCCGGGGGCGCATCAACAGCGTCAAGTCCACCCGGAAGATCACCCAGGCGATGAAGATGGTCGCGGCGGCGAAGCTCCGCCGCGCCCAGTCCCAGGCCGAGGCGGCCCGCCCCTATGCCCAGCGCATGGCGCGGATGCTGGCCTCCCTCGGCGCCGCCGTCGTCGGCGATCCGGATGCGCCGAAGCTGCTGGTCGGCACCGGCCGCACGCAGGTGCATCTGCTGGTCGTCGTCACCGGCGACCGCGGTCTGGCCGGGCCGTTCAACACCAATGTGGGGCGCTTCGCGCGCAACCGCATCCGCGAACTCGAGGCCGAGGGCAAGACGGTCAAGGTCATGACCGTCGGCCGCAAGGGCGCCTCCTACCTGAAGCGTGAATTCGCCTCCCGCTTCGTCGGTGAGATCACCTTCCAGGGCAAGCGGCGCGTCGGCTTCAAGGAGGCGGACGAGATCGCGCAGCGCCTGACCGGCATGCTGGAGGCGGGCGAGTTCGACGTCTGCACGCTGATCTACAACCAGTTCCGCAGCGTCATCAGCCAGGTGCCGACGGGCCAGCAGCTGATTCCGGCCGAGCTGCCCCAGGCGGGCTCGGCCGAGGCGAACGGGGCGGCGACCTGGTACGAGTACGAGCCGGACGAAGCCACCATCCTGGCCCAGCTGCTGCCGAAGAACCTGGCCATCCAGATCTACCGCGCGGTGCTGGAGAATGCGGCCGGCTTCTTCGGGTCGCAGATGAACGCGATGGACAACGCGACCCGCAACGCCGGCGACATGATCAACAAGCTGACCCTGACCTATAACCGCACGCGTCAGGCGAACATCACCCGCGAGCTGATCGAGATCATCTCCGGGGCCGAGGCGCTCTGAGGGGAATGAGCACAGCCATGAAGAACAACGTTGGCAAGGTCACGCAGGTGCTGGGCGCCGTCGTGGACGTGCAGTTCCCCGCCGAACTGCCTTCCATGCAGAACGCGCTGCAGGTGAAGATCGGCGATCGTACGCTGGTTCTGGAGGTCGCGCAGCATCTCGGCGAGCGCACCGTCCGCACCATCGCCATGGACACGACCGACGGCCTGATCCGCGGCGCCGAGGTGGTGGACACCGGCAAGGGCATCGCCGTGCCGGTGGGCGAGGGCACGCTGGGCCGCATCCTGAACGTCATCGGCGAGCCGATCGACGAGCGCGGCCCGGTGAAGGCCGAGAAGACCTACACCATCCACCGCGAGGCCCCGGCCTTCGAGGACCAGGCCACCTCGGCCGAGATCCTGGTCACGGGCATCAAGGTCATCGACCTGCTGGCGCCCTACCTGAAGGGCGGCAAGATCGGCCTGTTCGGCGGCGCCGGCGTCGGCAAGACCGTGACGATTCAGGAGCTGATCAACAACATCGCCAAGGGCCATGGCGGCGTGTCGGTCTTCGCCGGCGTGGGTGAGCGCACCCGCGAGGGCAACGACCTCTACCACGAGATGATCGACGCCGGCGTCATCAAGCTGAACGACGACGGCTCGACCGACGGTTCCAAGGTGGCGCTGGTCTATGGCCAGATGAACGAGCCGCCGGGCGCCCGCGCCCGTGTCGCGCTCTCCGGCCTCTCCATGGCGGAGTATTTCCGCGATGAGCAGGGCCAGGACGTGCTCTTCTTCATCGACAACATCTTCCGCTTCACCCAGGCGGGCGCCGAGGTCTCGGCGCTGCTGGGCCGCATCCCCTCTGCGGTGGGCTACCAGCCGACGCTGGCCACCGACATGGGCGCGCTGCAGGAGCGGATCACCTCGACGAAGAAGGGCTCCATCACCTCGGTGCAGGCCATCTACGTCCCCGCGGACGACCTGACCGACCCGGCGCCCGCCACCTCCTTCGCCCACCTGGACGCGACGACCGTGCTCTCCCGCTCGATCGCCGAGCAGGCGATCTTCCCGGCCGTCGATCCGCTGGACTCCACCAGCCGCGCGCTCGACCCGCGCATCGTCGGCGAGGAGCACTACGCGACCGCCCGCGAGGTGCAGCGCATCCTGCAGACCTATAAGTCGCTGCAGGACATCATCGCCATTCTCGGCATGGACGAGCTCTCGGAAGAGGACAAGCTGGTGGTGGCGCGCGCGCGCAAGCTCCAGCGCTTCCTCTCCCAGCCCTTCCACGTGGCCGAGGTCTTCACCGGCACCCCCGGCGTCTTCGTGAAGCTGGAGGACACGGTCCGCTCCTTCGCCGCCATCTGCAAGGGCGAGTACGACCACCTGCCGGAGGCCGCCTTCTACATGGTCGGCACCATCGAGGAGGCGGTGAAGAAGGGCGAGTCCCTGAAGGCCGCGGCCTGAGCCCAGGGGAGGGAACCGATCCATGGCGAGTTTCGACCTGGAACTGGTCAGCCCGGAGAAGCTGCTGCTCTCCCGCCCCGTCGAGATGGTCATCATCCCGGCGGCCGAGGGCGAGATGGGCGTGCTGCCCGGTCAGGCGCCGATGATCGTCGCCCTCAAGGGCGGCGTCATCCGGGTGCAGGAGAACGGGCAGGTCACCGAGCGGCTGTTCGTCATGGGCGGCTTCGCGGAGATCACCCCGGCCCGCGTCACGGTGCTGGCGGACGAGGCGACTCCGGTCGCCCAGCTCTCCCGCGCCGCGGCGGCGACCCGGGTGCAGGAGGCCGAGGCCGCCTATGCCGCGACCACGGCCGAAACCGTGCCCGAGGAGCGCGAGGCCATCATGGCCCGCCTTCTTGCCGCGCGGGAGATGGCGGGAGCGGCTGAGGCCGCCTGACACGCGCCCCCGCGTTCCGGGGGCATGACTTGATTTCCGGCGCCATTCGCGGATCATCCCGCGAATGGCGCTTTGTTTTTTCGCGCCCTTGGGACCTGATGGGAGCGGCATGAAGCACTGGCACATCGAGCAGGTGGCGTGGAACCGGTTCGACCCCGCGCGGCTCGATCCGGGCATCGTCCCGCTGGTGAAGGCCGCGGCCATGGTCGAGAAGAACGGCCTGGACTATGCCGTCTACCTCAACCGCGTCTTCGTGGATGACCCGGACTTCCGGCAGGCCGCCGACAACTGGGCGGTCGAGGAGGTCCAGCACGGCGATACCCTCGGCCGCTGGGCCATGCTGGCCGACCCGAACTGGGATTTCGACGCCGCCTTCACCCGCTACCGGGAGGGCTACAAGATCGACGTCAACGCCGATGCTTCGGTCCGCGGCAGCCGCACCGGCGAGCTGATCGCCCGCTGCATGGTCGAGACCGGCACCTCCTCCTACTACACCGCGCTCGGCGAGGCGGCCGAGGAGCCGGTGCTGAAGGAGGTCTGCAAGCTGATCGCGGCGGACGAGTACCGCCACTTCAAGCTCTTCTACGACCATATGAAGCGCTATCTGGCGCGCGAGAGGCTCTCCTTCCCGCAGCGCCTGCGGGTGGCCGCCGGCCGCATCGGCGAGTCGGAGGATGACGAGCTGGCCTTCGCCTTCCACTGCGGCAATGAGGCCGAGGGCGCGCCTTTCGATCACAAGCGCTGCACCGCCGCCTATATGGGCCGCGCCATGGGCTACTACCGCTTCCGCCACATCGAGCGCGGGATGGGCATGATCTTCAAGTCGGTCGGGCTGACACCGCGCGGGCGGATGGCCGACCTCGCCGCCAAGGGGGCGTGGCGCCTGCTGCAATGGCGGCATGGCCGCTATCAGCGCGAACTCGCCGCCGCTCCGCCGGCCGGCGCGCAGCAGGTGGCCGCCTGAGCCCGCGCCTGACGCGCCGCGCGGCCGGCGGCTTTCTCGCGACAGTGGCGGCCGGCCTGACGCCTGGGGTGCTGCGCGCGCAGCCGGAGGCCTCCGGCCTCGGCGCCATCGCGCGGCAGCACGGCGTCACCTTCGGTGCGGCGGTGCAGGACTCGCTGCTGCAGAAGGATGCGGACTATGCGCGCGCCTTCGCCACCGAGCCGGCCATGCTGGTGCCGGAATGGGCCGCCAAATGGGCCGCGCTGCAGCCTGAGGAAGGCCGCTTCGAGACCGCCGCCCTGGACACCATCCTCCGCTGGGGCCAGGCGCATGCGCAGCCCGTGCGCGGCCATGCGCTGGTCTGGCACAACTCCCTGCCGGACTGGGTGGTCGCGGCGCTGGGGGAAGGGCGCGAGCGCGCCCTCTCGGTGCTCGGCGCCCATCTGGACCATGTGCTGGCCCATACCCGCACGCAGATCCGCGACTGGGACGTGGTGAACGAGCCGATCGCCAATCCGCCCGGCAGCGACGAGCCGCAGACTGCCCCCGGCGACCTGCGCGACACGCCCTGGCTGCGTGCCCTCGGCCCCGGCTATGTCGAAACGGCGCTGCGCATGGCGCGCGAACGCGACCCCACGCTCCGCCTGACCCTCAACGAGTATGGCGTGGCGGAGGACACCCCCGCCGCGGCCGAGAAGCGGCGCCGGCTGCTGGCCCTGGTGCGCGGCCTGCTGTCGCGCAATGCGCCGCTGGATGCGGTGGGCATCCAGGCGCATCTGCAGCTTGCCAATCCCTTCCGCCCCGAGCCCTTCGCCGCCTTCCTGGGCGCGCTGCGCGAGATGGGGCTGGCCGTCCTGATCACCGAACTCGATATCCGCGAGTCCTGGCAGGCGCCGCAGGACCTCGCCGCGCGGGACGCCCTGGTCGCCGAGCGGGCCAGTGCCTTCCTCGCCTGCGCCCTTGGTGCGGGGGTGCGGACGGTGCTCACCTGGGGCCTGACGGACAAGTATTCCTGGCTGGCCACCGAGCCGGCCGTCGCCCTGCCAGGCGGGCGTGCCCATCGCGGGCTGCCGCTGGATGCCGCGTTCCGCCGCAAGCCGATGTGGGATGCCATGGCGCGCGCCTTCCGGGGCGCATGAGGCCCGCGGCCGGATTTGAGGGGGAGGGGGAGGCGACAAGACGCCCCATCCGGTGTTTTCTGGCCACCACACGGACAGCCGGAGCGCCCATGGACCTTGCCAGCCTAGAAACACCCGTTCCCGTCGTCGATCTCGACATCGTCGAGGCCAACCTGAAGCGGATGCAGGACTACTGCGATGCGCATGGCCTCGCCCTGCGCCCGCACATCAAGACGCACAAGATTCCGGCCCTGGCGAAGCGCCAGGTGGAGCTGGGCGCCAAGGGCATCACCTGCCAGAAGCTGGGCGAGGCCGAGGTGATGGCCGATGCCGGGCTGGACGACATCCTGATCTCCTATCCGCTGATCGGCGAGGCCAAGGCGGAGCGGCTCGCCGCCCTGGCGCGCCGGGTGCGGATGCGCGTCTCGATCGACAACCCGCTGGCGCTCGAAACCGTCGCCCGCGCCGGGCGCCATGGGCATGAGATCGGCGTGCTTGTCGAGTTCGACAGCGGCAATGGCCGCACCGGCGTCACCAGCATCGACGGCGTCGTCGAGCTGGCCCGCGCCATCCGCGCCACCCAGGGGCTGCGCTTCGACGGGCTGATGAACTACCCCGTCAGCGCCCGCACCGGCGAGATCCTGCGCGACATGCTGCCGCGCCTGAAGGCCGAGGGGCTGGAGCCGGCGGTGATCTCCGGCGGCGGCACGCCCAACGCCTTCCGCACGCACGAGATGGCGCCGGTGACGGAGCTGCGCGTCGGTACCTATATCTACAACGACCGCATGACGGTCGGCGCCGGCCATGCCCGCTGGGACGACTGCGCGCTGACGCTGCATGTCACCGTCATCAGCCGGCCGGAGCCGCACCGCGCCATCGTCGATGCCGGCTCCAAGACCTTCGCCGCCGACATCATGCCGGGCGGCCCGGGCGAGGGGCATGGCTACTTCCCCGCCTATCCCGGCGCGAAGCTGCACAAGCTGAGCGAGGAGCACGGCATGGTGGATCTGTCCGCCTGCGAGCGCAGGCCCGCGCTGGGCGAGCGGCTGCGCGTGGTGCCGAACCATGTCTGCCCCGTCAGCAATCTGGCGGACCGCGTCGCCTTCACGCGCGGGGAGGTCTTCCAGGGCTTCACCGACGTCGCCGCCCGGGGGCGCAGCCAGTGAGCCCGGCGGAGGAGCGCCTGAAGGCGCTGGGCCATGCCCTGCCCACGGTCGGCAAGCCGCTGTTCAGCTACGTGCCGTTCCGCCGTGCCGGCGACGTCGCCTACATCTCCGGCCAGGTGCCGCGCCACCCCGACGGCTCGCTGACCACCGGCAAGGTGGGCGAGGCTCTCGGGCTGGAGGAGGCGCGCGCGGCGGCGGTGCTGTGTGGGCTGCACATCCTCGCCGTGGCGAGGGAAGCGGCCGGCTCGCTGGAGAAGGTCGAGGTGCTGAAGGTCTTCGGCATGGTCAACGCCGTGCCGGATTACGGCGACCAGCCCAAGGTGATCGACGCCTGCTCCAACCTGCTCGTCGAGGTGCTGGGCGAGCGCGGGCGGCACGCCCGCTCGGCCGTCGGGATGGGCTCGCTGCCCTCCAACGTGCCGGTCGAGATCGAGGCGGTGATCCGCATCCTCGACTGACGGCGGGGTAAAGGTCGGGGGAAGGAATTCCCCCGAACCCCCATCTTCTTTTTGGCAGGGAGGGATCAGGAGCGGGCCTGCCCGGCGGCGGGACGGGCTACGAGTCCGCGGTGATGCCGGCCTTGCGGATCACCGCGCCCCATTTCTCGATCTCGGCCGCCAGGAAGCTGCCGCACTGGTCGGGGCCGGAGGCAACGACGTCAGCGCCCTGCTCCTCGATCTTGCTTTTCACGGCCGGCTCGCGCAGGACCTGGGTCAGGGCCGCGTTCATCCGCTCGACAATCGGAGCCGGCGTCCCGGCACGGCCGAGCATCGCCCACCAGGTCAGCGCCTCGAAGCTCCCGAAGCCCTGTTCGGCGAAGGATTTCGTGCCGGGAACATGGGGGCTCTCCCCGCGCGTCGTGACGCCGAGCGGTCGCAGCAGGCCGGACTTCAGGTGCTGCGAGACGGCGGGAAGGTTCGTCATGAAAAGCGGAACATGCCCCGCAACGGCATCCTGCGTCGCCGGCCCCGCCCCCTTGTAGGGGACATGGACCATGCGGAAGCCGCCCTCCTGCTGCAGCAGCGTCGTTGATACATGGGCGAGGCCGCCGACGCCGCTCGTCGCATAGTTCACCGTGTCCGGCGCCTGTTTCGCGGCCGAGACGACGTCTCCGAAGGTCCGGTAGGAGGTCGAGTGGTGCGTCACCATGGCGAGCGGGCCGGTGGCGATCAGGCTCACGGGAACAAAGGCCTCAAGCGTCCGGAAGGGGAGCTTCATGACGCTCTCATTCGTCGCCTGGGTATCGTAGACCACGATCCAGGTATTGCCGTCGGGCGCCGCGCGGGCGGCCTCGATGGCGCCGATGGAGCCTGAGGCGCCGCCACGGTTCTCGATGACGACGGGCCTGCCCAGCACCTCCTGCAGCCGGGGCTGCAGGATGCGCGTGACGGTATCGACCGATCCGCCGGGCGGCCAGGGCACGATCATGCGGATGGGCCGGTCAGGCCAGGCGGTCTGGGCGCGCAGCACCGCCGGGGCGAAGAGCCCGGGGACGGCAGCGGCGAAGAGGCCACGGCGGCGGAATGCGGATGCACGCGCAATACCAGCCATCTGGATCGAGTCTCCCGGTATTTTCATTGCGTGGGAGAGTGCACTCTGCTCTGCCGGTTTGGGAACGACCAAAGAGGCTGACCAGCCTTCGGTGCCGCGAACGGCATTCATCGGCTCCGGCGGCGCTTCACTCGTGGCGGGCCGTTGGGCCGGGTTTCCCGGCCGGGGCCGCATCGCCAAGCCGGCAGAAAAAAGAAGGGGGTCTGGGGGAATTCATTCCCCCAGAACTTCCGCCAGGATGCGCAGCCCGGCTTCCAGCCGCGCCGGATCGGCCTCTCCGCCCAGCGAGAGGCGGAACAGCGGCGCCTCGCGGTCCAGATGGTGGAAATGCTTGGCGGGCGCGATCGAGACGCCCGCCGCACGCGCCCGCGCCAGGAAGTCGGCCTCGGTCTCGCCCTCCGGCCGGCGCATCCAGATGTGCCAGCTCGCGCCGGGGTCAGCGGCGAAGCGGCGCGTGCCCAGGATGTCGCGCGCCATGGCGCGGCGGCGCTCCCCTTCGGCGCGCTTCTCCGCCACGATCCGCGCCGCGCACCCGTCTGTCGCCATCGCGGCGGCCGCCGCGGCGACCACCGGGTTGGCGGTCAGGCCGCGGATGCGGACCTGCTCCGCCACGGCATCGGCCAGTGCCGGCGGGTGGCTCAGCGCGCCGAGCCGCAGGGAGAGCGAGAGGATCTTGGAGAGACTCCACATCACCAGCGTGCGCTCGGGGATCAGGCTGGCGAGGGTGGGCGGCCGCTGCTCCGGCGCCGCGAGGAAGGCGTAGGCCTCGTCCTCCACCACCCAGAGCCCGTGGCAGCGCGCGATGGCGGCGATGCGCTGCAGCCGGGCGGCGCTGTAGGTCAGGCCCAGCGGGTTGTGCAGCACCGGCATCAGGTAGAGCACGCCCGGCGGGTCGGCGGAGGCAAGGGCGCGCTCCAGGGCATCCGTCTGCAGGCCCTCGGCATCCACCGGCAGTCCGAGGGTGGGGATGCCCTCCATGCGGAAGAAGTTCCGCGCCATCGGGAAGGTATAGGCCTCCACCGCGACGCGCCGCCGCGCCGGGCTGGTGGCGCCGAGCGCGGCCAGCAGCGCCACCGAGAGGGCCGACTGCCCGCCGCAGGTCAGCGCCAGGTCCTGGCCAGGCGCCATGCCCAGCAAGGGGGCGAGCGCCGCGCGGCTGCGCGGGTCGCCCGGCGGTGGGCCGAAGCCGGCGGGCAGCGCCTCCGGGTCAGCCGCCAGGCCGCGCAGCGCCTCGGCCACCGCTGCCTGCTGCGCCGGCACCGCCGGGTAGTTGACCCAGAGGTCGTACATTGCCTTCAGCCCTGCAGGTGCCGGTGCAGGAAGGCGATCACGGCGGCATAGACGCGGCGCCGGTTGTCGCGCTTGGTGAAGCCATGGCCCTCGTCGGGGAAGGTCAGGTACTCCACCGGCACGCCGCGCTGCCGGAGCAGCTCCGTCATCTGCTCGCTCTCATAGGGTGGCACGCGGGGGTCGGTCAGGCCCTGGGCGATCAGCATGGGGCAGCGGATGCGGTCGGCGTAGTTGAGCGGGGAGAGCCGCTCCAGCAGCTCGGCATCCTGCACGGGGTCGCCGTATTCGGCGGCGCGATGGCCGACGCGCCAGGGGCCGGTGCGCTCGAAGAAGGTCTTCCAGCGGGCGATGCCGTAGAAGTCCACGCCGGCGGCCCAGAGCTCCGGGTATTCGGTGACGGCGGCCAGCACCATCCAGCCGCCATAGCTCTGGCCCATGATGCCGATGCGGCTGCCGTTCACGTCCGGCCGGGCGGAGAGCCAGGCATGGGCGGAGGCGAGGTCGGCCACGCTGTCCAGCCGCTTCTCGCGGTCGTCCAGCTCGGCATAGGCACGGCCATAGCCGGTGCTGCCGCGCACGTTCGGCACCAGCACGCCGAGGCCCATGGCCAGGAAGGCCTGCAGGTCGGCCCGCCAGTTCGGCAGCGCCTGCATCGCCGGGCCGCCATGCACCCAGACCAGGACCGGCCAGCCGCCTTCCGGCGCCTTGCCCTCGGGCAGGGCGAGGAAGGCCGGAAGCTGCCGCCCGTCATGGCTGGGGAAGGCGACCGTCTCCCAGCTGTGCAGGCCCGGCTGCGCCGGGGTGGCGTGCACCGGCTGCGTCTCCGCCGCGTCGGGGCGGGCGAGATGGACGCCGGAAGGGAAGGGGAAGCCGGCGAGGTCGAAGGCGAGGCTCCGCCCATCCGCCGCCCAGGTGATCTTGGTGATGACGCCGCGCGGATGCACCGGCTCGCCGCGCAGCGCGCCGGTGGCGGCGTCGAGGAAGCGCAGGCGGGAATAGCCGCCCTCGTTCACCACCACGGCCAGCAGGCGCTGGTCGGGCGAGACCTCCAGCTTCTCCACATCCGCCTCGGGGGCGTAGAGCCATTCGGGCGCGCCCCCCGGCTTCAGGAGAGCAAGTCCGAGATAGTCCCGTCCGCGGTCGGTCAGCAGCCAGAAGCCGCTGCCGTCCTTGCGCCAGCGGGGGTTCATGTGGCGGGCGTCGCCGTCATGCGGCGTCAGTTCGGTGCGGGCGCCGCCGTCCAGCGGCACGAGGTAGAGGTTATTCTCGAAGGTACGAGGGGCGGTGGCCAGCACCACGGCCTTGCCGTTCGGATGCCAGGCCGGCAGCTCATGCGGCCCTTCCACCTCCGCCACGCAGCGGGCTTCGCCGCTGGCGATCTCCATCACCCAGGCATCGGTATGGGCGGGATCGCGGGCATTGGCGGTGTAGGCGATGCGCTTGCCGTCCGGGGAGATGGCGCCCCAGCCATGGATGACCTGGGGCGCGGTGGTGAGGGGGCGCGCCTCGCCCTCCGCCGGCAGGTAGTAGAGCTGCACCCGCTCGTCGCCCGCCGCGTCGCGGCCGAAGATGGCGCCGCCCTCCGGCAGGCCGGCGACGAAGGCGACCGCGTCGCGGTGGCTGGTGCGGGCCAGGGGTGCGCCGCCGCCGGCGGGCACCTCCCAGACCTGCGCCGAGCCCTCGGCGTCATGCAGGAAGAAGAGGGACCCGTTCCCGGCGAAGGCGGGGAGGGTGGCGGCATGGGTGGAGAGCAGGCGCTCCAGCAACGCGGCGGCATCGGTCATGCGCAATTCGTGGACCCATTCGCACCGCGCGCCAAGGGGGGCAGGGATGGGGCCACGGGCGGCATGGCTTCCCGCGGCGCGGCGGCCTATTCTCCGCGACCATGCGCTATGTCTCGACCCGGGGCGAAGCCCCCGCACGCGATTTCGAAGGTGTCCTGCTGGCCGGGCTGGCCGAGGATGGCGGCCTGTTCCTGCCTGAGTCCTGGCCGCTGCTCTCGGCGGCCGAGTGGCGCGGGCTGCGCGGGCGGCCTTATCCGGAGGTGGCGGCGCGGCTGATGGCGCCTTTCGCCGAGGGCTCGCTCCGGGAGGAGACGCTGCTGGAACTGGCGCAGGCCGCCTATGCCGGCTTCGGCCATGCCGCCACCGCGCCACTGGTGCAGGTGGCGCCGCGCCTGTTCTCGCTGGAGCTGTTCCACGGTCCGACGCTCGCCTTCAAGGACATGGCGATGCAGATTCTGGGCCGGCTGTTCGACCATGTGCTGGCGAAGCGCGGCGAGCGCGTGACCATCGTCGGCGCCACCTCGGGCGACACCGGCTCGGCCGCCATCGAGGCCTTCCGCGGCCGCGCTGCCATCGACGTCGCCATCCTGCACCCGGAGGGCCGCACTTCCGAGGTGCAGCGGCGGCAGATGACCACGGTGCTTTCGCCGAACATCCGCAACATCGCCGTGCAGGGCAGCTTCGACGACTGCCAGGACCTGGTGAAGGCGATGTTCAACGACGCGCCCTTCCGCCGGGAAATGCACCTCTCCGCGGTGAACTCGATCAACTGGGCCCGCATCGCCGCGCAGGTGCCCTACTACGCCTATGCCGCGCTGGCGCTCGGCGCGCCGGACCGC
The DNA here is from genome assembly GCF_030063475.1 of Roseomonas sp. E05. Classification (GTDB taxonomy): domain Bacteria; phylum Pseudomonadota; class Alphaproteobacteria; order Acetobacterales; family Acetobacteraceae; genus Pseudoroseomonas. The sequence continues at coordinate 72,884 of NZ_JASIRT010000001.1, read as the reverse complement.
CCGGTGGCCGTCGCGGTGCCCACCGGCAATTTCGGCAATGTGCTGGCGGCCTGGGTGGCGCGCCGGATGGGCCTGCCGATCGAGCGGCTGATCATCGGCGCCAACCGCAATGACATCCTGACGCGCTTCCTGGCGGCCAACGACATGCGGGTGCAGTCCGTGGAGCCCTCGCTCTCGCCGAGCATGGACATCCAGGTCTCCTCGAACTTCGAGCGCCTGCTGTTCGAGCTGCTGGGTCGCGACCCGACGGCGACGGTGGAGATCATGCGCCGCTTCCGCGCCGAGGGGCACATGCCGGTGCCCGACGCCGCCTGGAAGAAGGCGACCACGCTGTTCCACGGCTTCACCCTCAGCGACGAGGGCACGCTGGAGGAAATCCGCCGGCTTTGGAAGGAAAGCGCCTACCTGGCCGACCCGCACACCGCCATCGGCATGGCCGCAGCGCGGGCACAGATGCCGGAGGAGGCGGGCATTCCGGTGATCGTCGCCGCCACCGCGCATCCGGCCAAGTTCCCCGATGCGGTGGAGCGCGCCACCGGCTTCCGGCCGCCATTGCCGGAGCGCCTCGCGGATCTCTACACGCGGGAGGAGCGCTTCAGCGTCCTGCCGGCCGAGCTGGGCGCGGTGGAGGATGCCGTTCGCCAGCACACGCGGCGCAACGCAGCCTGAGGCCAGGGGAAACGAATTCCCCAAACCCCTCATCTTTCGTCTTCAAGCTGGCGGGCGCCTTAACTGACAGAAAAAAGAAGGGGGTTCGGGGGAATTCCTTCCCCCGACCTTGCCCGGGCTCAGCCTGGAGCGCTCGGGATGTTCAGCGGCACGACCTCCACCATGGCGACCCCGTCATCCATCATGCCGAGCTTGCGGGCCGTGCTCGGGCTGAGATCGATGATGCGGCCCTTCTTGTACGGTCCGCGATCCTGGATGGTGACCACGGCGGTGCGGCCGTTCTCCAGGTTCTTCACCTGCGCGCGGGTCCCGAGTGGCAGGGTGCGACTGGCGGCGGCATTCGAGTTGCGGTTGAAGCGCTTGCCGTTGGCCATGCGCTTGCCGTGGAAGTGATTGGCGTAATAGGAGGCGCGGCCGCGCCGTACCTGGCGGGGCTGGGCGTGTGTCGTACGGTTCTGCGCGGTCGTCTCGCGCCGGTGGTCGCGCGCATCCGCGGGAGCGAAGGCGCTGCTCAGGCCAAGGGCGACGAGGATCGCGGCGAGCTTGATGCCTCGCATGATGAACGACCCTTCCATGCTGTTCTTCTGGCGCGCCGGGGCTGCAGAGCGCACCGGCGGCGGAGGGAGGGGCGCCCCACGGCTTTTCGGCAGAAGCGCCCCGTTCCGAGGAGGTCAACGCCCCGCAGGGGCCGGGGATGCGCTGACATCCTGTCTCAAGTTTTGGCCGGAAGGTGTTGATCGAGAAGCGTCGGTTACGCAGGCCGGCCTTGTCGGCCTGCGCCGGCTGGTCACTTGCCTCCGCTGCGGCCCAGCGGCTTCACCTCGACGCGCGCCGTCCCATCCTCCACCATTTCCAGCCGCTTCGCGGTCTGCTTGCTGACATCGATCACCCGCCCGCCGACATGCGGGCCACGATCCTCGATGGTGACGACGGCGGTGCGACCATTCTCCAGGTTCTTCACCTCCGCCTTGGTGCCCAGTGGCAGGGTCTTGCTGGCGGCCGAGTCGGAGCTTTGCGCGAAACTCTCGCCATTGGCCATGGTCCTGCCTTCGAAATGGTCGGCATAGAAGGAGGCCTCGCCGCGCTGCGCGCGCGGGGCTCTGCTCTCCGGCGCGGGTGGGCGCCCGCCGGCATCGGAGAGGGCCGGCCCGGCCGCCGGGGGCGGGGCGCCAGGAGCGCAACCCACCATGGCAAGCAGCAGCAGGGTTGGGATGGCGGCACCGCGCAGACGCCGGCACGCGCCAGGAGAGCGGGAAATCAGCGACAGGCTGGACAAGGGATTACCTCCGGTTGCTGGAACCAGTTGTTTTGTAGAAAGACATTCGCCGCAGCAGCGGCCTGGCGGCGGACAAACGTGACGGGGCTGTTCCGGTTTCGGCTGGCCGGGGCGTGCCGCCGGGGTCGTATCCCCGGCACTCCCGCATTACATTCGTTGGGAACCACGACAGTGTGCCCGGCGGGAGGCGCCCTTCCGCGGGCCGACCACAGGAAATGTACCCCTATGTCTGATGCGGTGCGGCTGACGCGCCTTCCGAATGGCCTGACGATCGTTTCCGAGACCATGCCCCGGGTGGAGACGGTCTCCATCGGCGCCTATGTCCATGCCGGCACGCGGGACGAGACGGTGGCCGAGAACGGCGCCTCGCACTTCCTCGAGCACATGGCCTTCAAGGGCACGGAGAAGCGCGACGCCGCCGCCATCGCCCGCGAGATCGAGAATGTCGGCGGGCACCTGAACGCCTACACGGCGCGCGAGCAGACCGCCTACTACGCCAAGGTGCTGAAGGAGGACATGCCGCTGGCCTCCGACATCCTCGGCGACATCCTGACGCATTCCAGCTTCGTGCCCGAGGAGCTGGAGCGTGAGCGCGGCGTCATCCTGCAGGAGATCGGCCAGGCGAACGACACGCCGGACGACATCGTCTTCGACCACTTCCAGGCCACCGCCTTCCCCGACCAGCCGATGGGCCGCCCGACGCTCGGCACCGAGGCCAGCATCGGCGGCATGGGCCGCGAGGTGCTGACCGGCTACATGCGCCGCCACTACGGCCCGAGCCGCATGGTGGTGGCGGCCGCCGGCGCGCTGGAGCACGACAACCTGGTCGATCTGGTGAAGCGCCACTTCGCCGATCTGCCGGCGGTCAATCAGACCCCCGCCGAACCGGCCCGCTACGGCGGCGGCGAGTTCCGCGAGGAGCGCGACCTCGACCAGGTGCATGTGGTGCTCGGTTTCGAGGGGCCGGCGGTGGCGACGCCGCTGCATTACCCGGCCATGCTGCTCTCCACCCTGCTCGGCGGCGGCATGTCCTCCCGCCTGTTCCAGGAGATCCGTGAGCGGCGCGGGCTGGTCTATTCGATCTACTCCTTCGCCCAGCCCTTCCGAGATGGCGGGCTTTTCGCCATCTATGCCGGCACCGGCGAGCAGCAGGCGGCCGAACTGGTCCCCGTCGCGCTCGAGGAGCTGCGCCGCGTGCAGCATGACGTGACGGAGGATGAGCTGAACCGCGCCAAGGCGCAGCTTCGCGCCTCGGTGCTGATGTCGCTCGAATCCACCGGCAGCCGCTGCGAGCAGCTTGCCCGGCAGATCCAGGTGCATGGCCGCGTCATCCCCGTCGAGGAGACCAAGGCGAGGATCGCCGCGGTGACGGTGGAGCAGGTGCAGCAGGCGGCGGCGCAGATCTTCCGCTCGCGCCCGACGCTCGCCGCGCTCGGCCCGGCCGGCAAGGTGCCCTCCCTCCCCACCATCGCGGAGAAGCTCGCGGCATGAACCGGCTGGAGCGTCTGGAATCCCTCGTGGCCGCCGCCCGCGCGGCCGGTGCCGATGCGGCCGACGCGCTGCTTGCCACCGGCACGGCCCTCTCCGTGCAGCGGCGGCTGGGCAAGGTGGAGCATCTGGAACGCTCCGAGGGGATGGATCTCGGCCTGCGCGTCTTCATCGGCCAGCGGCAGGCCATCGTCTCCACCACCGATCCGGACCCGAAGGGCTTCACTGCTCTGGCGGAGCGCGCCGTGGCCATGGCGCGCTCGGTGCCGGAGGACCGCTTCGGCGGCCTCGGCGAGTTCCGCCCGCTCCAGCCGCAGGACCTCGACCTGGAGGACAGCGCCGAGCCGGATGCCGAGGCGCTGATCGCCCGCGCCGCCGCCGCCGAGGAAGCGGCCCTCGCCGTCTCCGGCGTGACCAACAGCGAGGGGGCCGAGGCCGGCTTCTCCCGCACCGCCATCGCCCTGGCCGCCTCCAACGGCTTCGCCGGGGAATATGCCCGCAGCGGACACTCGATCTCCGTCACCGCGCTGGCCGGCAGCGGCACCGGCATGGAGCGGGACTACGACTACAGCAGCGCCGTCCACCTCGCGGACCTGGAGGATGCGGCGGAACTGGGGCGCCGGGCCGGCGAGCGGGCCATCGCGCGGCTGAACCCCACCCGGCCGAAGACCGGAAAGCGGACGGTGGTCTATGATCCGCGCGTGGCCGGCTCGCTGGCCGGCCACCTGGCCGGGGCGCTGAATGGTGCCTCCGTTGCGCGCGGCACCTCCTTCCTGCGCGACAAGATGGGCCAGCAGGTGCTCGCGCGCGGCCTCAGCCTGCGCGACGACCCGCTGCGCCGCCGCGGCCTGCGCTCCCGCCCCTTTGACGGGGAAGGGATGCCTGGTCAGCCGCTCGCCCTGGTCGAGGACGGCGTCCTGCACCACTGGGTGCTCGACTGGCGCAGCGCCCGGCAACTCGGCCTCGTCTCCAACGGGCATGGCAGCCGCGGCATCTCCTCGCCGCCCTCGCCCTCCACCACCAATCTCTGGCTGGATGGCGGCACCCTGCCACCCGCCGAGCTGATGGCGGATATCAAGGAGGGCATCTACGTCACCGAGATGATCGGCTCCGGTGTCAACGGCGTCACCGGCGACTACAGCCGCGGCGCCGCCGGCTTCATGATCCGCGACGGCGCGCTGGCCGAGGCGGTGAGCGGCATCACCATCGCCGGCAACCTGAAGGACATGTTCCTCAACATGGCCGCCGCCAACGACCTGCGCTTCCGCCGCGGCACCGACGCGCCGACGCTGCGGGTCGAAGGCATGACCATCGCAGGGGCCTGAAGGAAAGGCCGGGGGAAGGAATTCCCCCGGACCCCCATCTTCTTTCTGCTCGTTGGCGGTTACGCCGCCCGCACCTGCGCGATGAAGCTGCGCACCTCCCCGCTGAGCTGCTCGGACTGGCGCGACAGCTCGCCCGAGGCCGTCAGCACCTCGCCCGCCGCCGCGCCGGTGTTGCCGGCGCCCTCGCTCACCGCCGCGATGTTCTCCGTCACCGCGCCCGTGGCCTGCGCCGTCTCGGCCACGGTGCGGGCAATCTCGGCCGTCGCCGCGCCCTGCTGCTCCACCGCCGAGGCGATGGTGACGGTGATGCTGCTCACCGCGTCGATCGTGCCGGTGATCGCCTGGATGTCGTTTACCGCCTGCTGGGTCGCCGCCTGGATCTGCGTGATCTGGCTGCGGATCTCCTCCGTCGCCTTGGCGGTCTGGGCGGCCAGCGACTTCACCTCGGAGGCCACCACGGCGAAGCCCTTGCCGGCCTCGCCGGCCCGCGCCGCCTCGATGGTCGCGTTCAGCGCCAGCAGGTTGGTCTGCCCGGCGATGTCGTTGATCAGCCCGACCACCTCGCCGATGCGCGTGGCGCTTTCGGCCAGCGCGCGCACGGTGGCATCGGTGCGCTGGGCGTCCTGCACGGCGCGCGCGGTCACGCCGGTGGCCTGTGCCACCTGCCGGCTGATCTCGCCGATCGAGGCCGTCAGCTCCTCGGCCGCGGTGGCCACGGTCTGCACCCCGCCGCCCGCCTGTCGCGCCGCCGACAGCACGGCGTCCGACTGCTGGCCGGTCTGGCTGGCGATGCCGGACATGGAGCGGGCAGTCGATTCCAGCTCCGTCGAGGCCGCGGCGAGCATGCCGACCATGTCCCCCACCTTCTGCTCGAACTGCCCGACCAGCTCGCCGAGCCGGGTGGCGCGGCGCTCCTTCGCGGCCCGCTCCGCCTCCTGCGTGGCGGCGAGGGCGTCGGCCTGCTGCAGGCCGCTCCGGCACTCGTCCAGCGCCTGGGCCATGCCGCCGATCTCATCCTCGCGCCCCTGGCCCGGCAGATCGAAGGCATAGTCGCGGCGCGCCACGCGGCGCAGCGCCTCGGAAAGGCGCACCACGTCACGGGTGATGTTGCGGTCCAGCCACAGCGCGGCGCCAAGCCCGGCCAGCAGCGCCAGCAGCACGGAGATGCCGGTGCCCAGCAGTGCCTGCTGATAGGCGGCGTCGGCCCGGCCACCCGCCGCGGCGACGCCGCGCTCGTTCAGCTTGATCAGCTCGTCCAGGGTGGCGAGCACCTTGCGCATGGACATGGCCGAGCTGGTGTTGAACGCCTGCAGGGCCTCCGCCCCGGTTGTGGCCAGCAGCGGCCGGGTCAGTTCTCCATAGGCGCGGTACTCGGCCTGGAAGCGCTCGAAAACCTGCCGCTCCTCGGAAGAGGAGATCAGTGGGATGTAGGCGGCGATGGCCTCCGCCACGTTCCGTTCCATGGAGGCGATATCCGCCTCGATCGGGCGCCGCTCCTGCGGGTCGGCGGTCGCCATCAGGCGGGCGGCGCGGGTGCGCTCGCGCGAGACCATGAGCTGGATGTCGCCCAGCCGCTTGACCGATGGCAGCCAGTTCTCCCGGATGTTGAGCATGCTGGCGTTGAGCTGCCGGAGCTGCGTCGCCCCGTAGATGCCGTTGCCGAGCGAGATCACCAGCAGGATGCCGAAGGCGGCCAGCATCTTGCTGCGGATGTTCAGGCGGTTGAGGAAGCCTCCCATGGCCCCGCTCCTCTCGTGGAAAGCGGCATCAGGACCCAGGCGCCTTTCCAGGGGATTGAGAGCGTCACGGGAAGGCAGCAATATCACGAAAACGTGATAATCGTAACGGCCTGCGCGCTGGCGTCTAGGTGGCGGCGAAGGGCGCGAAGGCCTCGGCCAGCCGTTCGTAGATCGGGCGCCGGAAGGCGATGACGACGCGTGGCACCTCCTCCAGCCGCTCCCAGCGCCAGGCGTTGAACTCCGGATGCGGGTCGAGGTCCAGCCGGATGTCGGAATCCGCTCCCCGGAACCGCAGGGCGAACCACTTCTGTGTCTGGCCGCGGTACCTGCCGCCCAGTGCGGTGCCCACCAGCTCCGCCGGCAGGTCATAGTGCAGCCATTCCGGCACTTCGCCGATGATCTCGGCCTTGTCGGTACCGATCTCCTCGCGCAGCTCGCGCAGCACGGCCGCACGCGGGTCCTCGCCCTCGTCCAGCCCGCCCTGCGGAAGCTGCCAGGCGTCCTGCGCCACGTCGGCGCGGCGGGCGATCAGCACCCGGCCCTGGTCGTTGAACAGCACGGCGCCGACATTGCGGCGATAGGGAAGCTCAGGCATCGGTCATCTCACGGCAGCGGAAGCACCGCCATCCTGCGGCGGCTGGACCACCGCGCTCAAGGGGGCGAGAACCAGCCCCTCGGCCGCCAGCCCCTCCGCCCAGGCGGCGATCCGGTCCACCAGCAGAGGCGCCGGCTCACCCGCCAGCCCGACGGCGCTGCCCTGCTCGCGGGCGAGACGCTCCAGCAGGCCCAGGCGGTGCTCCAGCTCGCCCCGGGTCAGCGGCTCATCCAGCACCAGGTCGGCGGTGGCGCCCCAGGCCGCGGCGGGGCTGGGGGCATGCAGCCGCGGGTCCAGATAGAACAGGCCGCGCCGGCGCAGCTCGGCCTGCAGGGCCTCCAGCTGGTCGGTTTCGGCGGCGAAGCGCTCGCCGCGCTCCCCGCCGAGCGCCCCGACCGCCCCGGCATAGCCGGCGAAGCGCCCGAGGGCACGGAACAGCCGGTCACGGTTTTGCTCCCAGGTCAGGCCGGCGCTCAGCAGGGCCTCGGCGGGCTCGGCCGCGGCCGCTTCCAGCGGCAACGCCAGCACCACCTCCATGCCGCGCCGCCGCGCCTGCTCCAGCAGCAGGTCGGAACGCGGTCCCTGCGGGTTGAAGGCCAGGGTGACGGCGGGCGGCAGCCGGCGGATGGCCTCCGCCGAGCGGGCGGCGGAGTTCCCCAGCCCACCGACCACCAGCGCGATGCGGGGACGCCTATCCCCGGCGTCAAAGGGCCTGGCATAGGCCTGGCGTGGCTCGCGCCCCTCCGGGCCGATGTGGGGCAACGGACCGAAGGGGGAGGACTCCAGCAGCGCCGGGTCGGGTGGCGCGATCGGGGTGGCGCTGTCCTGCCCGGCGGCGGCGGCAGGCAGAGGCGGCGGCGGCGGCGCCTCCGGGGGGGCCAGGGGGGGGGCTGCCGGCTCCGGCAGCGGAGCCAGCGGCGCGGCGGTCAGGCCGGATTCCGGCGTGAGCCCCATTTCGGCCGGCGGCGGGATGGCGGCCGATGGGGTGACGGCAGGCGGCGCGGGTTCCGCAGGCGGGGGTGGAGTGGCGGCCTCCGGGGCCGGCAGTGCCGCCGGGGCCTCCGCCATCAGGGGGGGCGCGGCCGGCGCGGGCTGCGGCGGCCCGAGACCGTCCAGCAGCAGCACCGTGCCGACTGCGCCGGCGGCCACCAGCGCCCAGAAGGCTCCCAGGGCGCGCCAGGCACGGCGCGCGTGGCGCTGACCCGTCATTGGTCCCGCCCCGGTGACTGCGGCCTTGCTCAGTCGGCGCTCAGCGGGCGGCCCGGCGCTGCGGCTCGGCCGCCGACCAGGCCCGCAGCAGCGTGGCCGCCTGCTGCAGCTGGAAGTCGGTCTCCGGCTTGGTCGGGTCGAAGGCCGGGGCGCCCTCGGGTGGCAGGCGGGAGACCTTGTCGGTCACGCCCGCCGGCAGCTTCAGTGGCGGCAGGGGGGCCACCTCGTGGGTGCCGTTGTCGTTGCTCAGCGCGCCGCGCAGGTCGGCCTCGCGGTCGCGCAGCGGCGCCTTGTCTTCCTGCCGGGTCGCCAGCACCTCGATGTCGGGCGTGATGCCGAGCCCCTGGATGGAGCGGCCGGAGGGCGTGTAGTAGCGCGCCGTGGTCAGCCGGATGGCGCCGTTGCCGGGGATCGGGATGACGGTCTGCACGCTGCCCTTGCCGAAGGACTTGGTGCCGAGCACGATGGCGCGGCGATGGTCCTGCAGCGCGCCGGCGACGATCTCGCTGGCCGAGGCGCTGCCGCCGTTCACCAGCACCACCACCCGCTCGCCGCTGGTGATGTCGCCGGGCTTGGCGTTCCAGCGCTGCGAGTCATCCGGACGCCGGGCGCGGGTGGAGACGATCTCGCCCTGCTCCAGGAAGTCGTCCGAGACCTGCACGGCCTGGTCGAGCAGCCCGCCCGGGTTGTTGCGCAGGTCGAGGATCAGGCCCTTGAGGGTGCCGCCGGCCTGCTTGCGCATGGTGCTGACGGCGTTGCGCAGCGCGTTCTCGGTCTGGTCGTTGAAGGAGGCGAGGCGGACATAGCCGACATCGTTCCCCTCCAGGCGGAAGCGCGCCACCTGCGGCCGGATCACGTCGCGGGTCAGGGACAGCTCGATCGGCGTATCGGCGCCCGGGCGGCGGATGGTCAGCTTGATGCTGCTGCCGCGCTCGCCGCGCATCTGCTCGACCGCCTCCTGCAGGGTGAGGCCCTGCACGGACTTGCCGTTGAGGTGGGTGATGAGGTCGCCCGGCTTGACGCCCGCCCGCGCCGCGGGGGTGTCGTCGATCGGGCTGATCACCTTCACGTAGCCGCCTTCCTGGCTGACCTCGATGCCGAGGCCGCCGAACTCGCCGCGGGTCTGCACCTGCATGTCGCGGAAGGAGCGGGCGTTCATGTAGCTGCTGTGCGGGTCGAGCCCCTGCAGCATGCCGTTGATCGCGTTCTCGATCGCGTCCCGGTCGTTGACCGGCTCGACATACTCGTTCCGCACGCGCCCGAACACGTCAGCAAACAGGTCGAGCAGGCGGTAGGTCTCGGCGTTCTTGCCGGTTTCCTGGGCGACGGCGGAGACCACCGGCGGCATGACCACCGGGCCCAGCACCGTGCCGGCAAGGAACGCGGCCCCGACCACGCCCGCCATGCGCATTCCAGACTTCATGCGGCGACCTCTCATTCGGTCAGCTATCCTTTCGCAGCGGCAAGGCCCGCCGCTTCCGATGGCACCCTAGAGCCTTTTCGGGCGGAAGGGGCAAGCTGAAACCTTTTTCGACAATTCACCCTGGCCCCTAACCCCGGGCCCGAGTCAGCTCCTGACCCGGAACCAGCCCTTCGGATCGACCGGCTTCCCGTCGCGGCGCAACTCCACATAGAGTGCGGCGCGGCCATTCTCTCCTCCGTCGCCCAACTGCCCGACGGCCTCGCCGGCCAGCACCCGTGCGCCCAGCTCCGCATCCAGCCGCTCCAGGCCGGCCAGGACGAAATGGTACCCTCGGCCGCAATCCACAATCAACAGCTGGCCGTAGGAGCGGAAGGGACCGGCGAAGGCGATGCTGCCGCCGCAGGGGCTGACCACCCGCGCGCCGGGCGGCGCCGCATAGGTCAGGCCGCGCGCCGGTCCGCCGGCGCCGCTGTCGCCGAAGTCGCGGGCGATGCGGCCGGCCACGGGCACCGCCCGGCCGCCCTGCGGCACCGGCACCACGGGGGCGATGCTGGCCCGCTGCCGAGGCTCCGCCTCCGTCTGCCCGCGCGCCGCCTGGGTCCGTGCCGCGGCGGCCTCCGCCTCGCGCTCGGCCCGCACCTTCGCCTCGGCTTCCGCCTTGGCGCGCGCCTGCTCCAGCCGCTCCAGCATGTCGCGCAGGTCGGAGGCATGGGCGGCGGTGGAGGCGGCCTGCTGCGCAGCCGCCATGCGCTCCTGCTCCAGGGCGGTGTGGCGGCTGCGGGCCTCGGCCAGGGAGGCCTCCACGGCGGCGGCGGCGGCCCGCACCTCGGCCCGCGCCTGGTCCAGCTCCGCCGCCTCGGCCTCGGCCCGGCGGGTGGCCTCGGCGGCGACCGCCTGGGCCTGGCGCAGCGCCTCGGCTTCCGCCGAGAGATGGCGCATCAGGCTGCGCAGCACCAGCACGCCGCGCAGCGTCGTCTCCGGGTCGCCCGGCACGGCCAGCAGGGTCTCGGACGGCCATTGCTGCAAGCGGCGCATCAATGGCAGCAGCGGCGCCATGGCCTCCGCGCGACGGCCGAGATCCACCAGCGCCGCATCGCGGATGGCGGCCGCCTCCTTGGCCCGCCTGGCGGCGGCATCGGCGGCGGCATCGGCGGCCACGGCGCGGCGGCCGGCGGCGGCGCGCTGCTCGGCCAGCTGCTCCTCGGTCCGGGCGGCCTCATGCGCGGCGCGCTCCGCCTCGGCGGCGGCTTCCTTCGCGGCGCGGGCGGCCACCTCCGCCTCCCGCAGCGAGCGGCGGGTGGGCGGCGGCGCCTCGCCCAGCGCCGGTGCCTGGGCGAGCGGCAGCAGCAGTGCCAGCAGTGCCAGCAAGGCCCAGGGCCGCAGGGCAGGGGGCTGGGCGGCGCGCGCGACGCAGCGGCGCGGCCGCCAGGGCGGCATCAGTCGCCCTTCCGCAGCAGGCTCCGCCCGGTCATCGCGGCGGGCTGCTCCAGGCCCAGCAGCGCCAGCAGGGTGGGCGCCACGTCGGCCAGCCGGCCTTCCTGCAGCGCCGCCCCCTGCGGGCCGCCCATCAGCAGGACCGGCACCGGGTTGGTGGTGTGGGCGGTATGCGGACCGCCGGTCACCGGGTCCTTCATCAGCTCGGCATTGCCGTGGTCGGCGGTAACGATCAGCGCGCCGCCCTGCGCCCGCACCGCCTCGGCGATGCGGCCCAGGCCGGTGTCCACCGCCTCGCAGGCCTTGATGGCGGCGGGCAGGCTGCCGGTATGGCCGACCATGTCGGCATTGGCGAAGTTCAGCACGATCATGTCGAACTTGCCGGTGCCGATCGCCGCCACCGCCTTCTCGGTCAGCTCGGGGGCGGACATCTCGGGCTGCAGGTCGTAGGTGGCGACCTTGGGGGAGGGCACCATGATGCGCTCCTCGCCGGGGAAGGGGGTCTCCTCGCCGCCGTTCAGGAAGTAGGTGACGTGCGGGTACTTCTCCGTCTCGGCCATGCGGAGCTGCTTCAGCCCGGCGGCGGAGACCACGGCGCCGAGGATGTCCTTCATCGTTTCCGCGCCGAACAGCGCGGTGAGATGCGCGTTCAGCTCGGTGGAGTATTCCGTCATGCCGGCGGCGCCGGCGAAGCGCGGGCGGCGCGGCGGGGTGAAGCCGTCGAAGCCGGGGTCGAGCAGGGCGGCGAGGATCTGCCGCACACGGTCGGCGCGGAAGTTGAAGCAGAGCAGGCCGTCGCCGTCGCGCATGCCGGCATAGTCGCCGATGACGGTGGCGGGAATGAACTCGTCGGTCCTGCCGGCCTTGTGCGCGGCCTCGATGGCGGCGGCGGCGCTGTCGGCATGCCCGCCCTTCGCCTCCACCATGGCGTCATAGGCCTGGCGCACGCGCTCCCAGCGCTTGTCGCGGTCCATGGCGAAGTAGCGGCCGATGACGGTGGCGATGCGCGCGCCCTGCGGCAGCTCCGGCTCGAAATTCGCCAGATAACCGGGGCTGGCCTCGGGCGGGGTGTCGCGGCCGTCGGTCCAGGCGTGCACGGCGACGGGGATGCCGGCCTCGGCGAAGACTTTTGCCAGCGCGAGGCCGTGGTCCTGATGGCTGTGCACGCCGCCCGGCGAGAGCAGGCCCATCAGGTGCAGCGTGCCGCCGCTCGCCTTCAGCCTGTCGATCAGCCCGGTCACCGCTGGCAGGCTGGCGATGGAGCCGTCCCGCACCGCCTTGCCGATGCGCGGCAGGTCCTGCATCACGACGCGGCCGGCGCCGAGATTGAGGTGGCCCACCTCGGAATTGCCCATCTGCCCCTCGGGCAGGCCGACATCCTCGCCGCAGGTGTGCAGGAAGCTGTGCGGGCACTCGGCCCAGAGCCGGCCGAAATTCGGCGTGCGGGCCTGGCGGACGGCGTTGTCGGCCTCCTCCTCGCGCCAGCCCCAGCCATCGAGGATGACGAGCATCACGGGCTTGGGACGGGGCATGGGCATTCTCCGGCGCTGGCTAAGGGAGGCAAGGGATAGCGCCGGAGGGGGCGGCTTGCCCAGGGGGAGCGAGGTTGGGGTGGGGATGGGTGTGCCACTCATCCCCGCTGTCGTCCCGATCAGGAGAAGAGGTAGTCGCCGTCCGCGAGGCTGCTCACGCCGGAGAGGGTGAAGCTGGTGGTTTCGCCATCGGCGGCGGTGACGGTCCAGAGGCCGCCCTGATGCGTCAGGCTGGCGCCGTCGCCGAAGCCCTGGAGCTGCAGCTGGTCGCCCTCCGTGGCGGAGAAGTCGGTGATGGTGTCGCCGCCCTCGCCCATGGCGACGACGAAGGTGTCGGCGCCGCCGCCACCGGTCAGCAGGTCGGCGCCGCCGGCGCCATTGATCGTGTTGGGCGAGGCATTGCCGGTGATGCGGTTGTCCAGCGCATTGCCGGTGGCGGCGGTCCAGGAGGTGCCGGTGATGACGAGGTTCTCGACGTTGTCCGGCAGGGTGTAGCTGGAGAGCCAGGTCTGCACGGTGTCGGTGCCGGCGCCGGTGTTCTCCACGACGGTGTCGCTGGCGGAATAGATGACGTAGGTGTCGTCGCCGAGGCCGCCCGCCATGGTGTCGCCGCCGCCGACCGACTTGTAGCCGTCATTGCCGGAGGTGCCGGTCCAGCTCTCGGTGGCGCTGGTGCCGTAGAACCAACGGCTCGGATCGGCACTGGCCGCCAGGGTGGCCGGATCGGTTGTCGTGCTCGCCGCGACGGTGGCGTCGGCCGTGCTTGCATCGGCCGTCGCGGCGGTGGAGGCCGTGGTGCTCGCCGCCATGACGCTGGCGGAGCCCGTGAAGCTGTAGGTGCCGTCCGCGAGGCTGCTCACGCCGGAGAGGGTGAAGCTGGTGGTTTCGCCATCGGCGGCGGTGACGGTCCAGAGGCCGCCCTGATGCGTCAGGCTGGCGCCGTCGCCGAAGCCCTGGAGCTGCAGCTGGTCGCCCTCCGTGGCGGAGAAGTCGGTGATGGTGTCGCCGCCCTCGCCCACGGCGATGACGAAGGTATCGGCGCCGCCACCACCGGTCAGCAGGTCGGCGCCGCCGGCGCCATTGATCGTGTTGGGCGAAGCATTGCCGGTGATGCGGTTGTCCAGCGCATTGCCGGTGGCGGCGGTCCAGGAGGTGCCGGTGATGACGAGGTTCTCGACGTTGTCCGGCAGGGTGTAGCTGGAGAGCCAGGTCTGCACGGTGTCGGTGCCGGCGCCGGTGTTCTCCACGACGGTGTCGCTGGCGGAATAGATGACGTAGGTGTCGTCGCCGAGGCCGCCCGCCATGGTGTCGCCGCCGCCGACCGACTTGTAGCCGTCATTGCCGGAGGTGCCGGTCCAGCTCTCGGTGGCGCTGGTGCCGTAGAACCAACGGCTCGGATCGGCACTGGCCGCCAGGGTGGCCGGATCGGTTGTCGTGCTCGCCGCGACGATGGCGTCGGCCGTGGTGGTGTCGGTCGTGGTGTCCGTCGTGGCTGCGGTGTCGCTCGTGCTGTCGGCCACCACGGCGGTGGTGTCGGCCGTGGTGCCGGAGGCGGGCGTGTCGTCGCTCGTCTCGCCACTGCCGGCGAAAAGCTCCTGATAGGCCGCGCCGCTATCGGCGTTGGAACCGTCCGACAGCTTGCCCTCGTAGGCGGCGTCGGAGTCCCAATAGGACTGATAGACGACGTCGTGGCTGTCGAACCACTCGTTCACCAGCTCGATGTATTCCGCCGCGTTGTCGGTGCTGACGCCCCATTCGGAATAGGCGGTCGGCTTGCCGTGCGCGGCGGCGAAGTCCTCCAGCCACTGCAGGCCGTATTCGCGGTAGGCCATGTCCTCGAAGGCGGCCACCGGGTCGGTGCCGCTGTATTCCGTCTTCCAGTAGAAATCCATGCCGATGATGTCGACATAGTCGTCGCCGGGATAGGCGGTGGAAGGGTCCATGCCGCCGGAGGCGGCGTCCACGCACCACTCGAAGACGAAACGGTCCGAGACGCTGCGGAAGGTGTCCACGAACTGGCGGTAGGCCTCGATATAGGCTTCCTCGTTCCCCTCGGCGGACCAGGCGAACCAGTCGCCGTTGAACTCCCAGCCCGTGCGAATGTAGATCGGCCCATCGCCGTCGGTGCTGCTGGCCAGCGTCTCGGCGACGCTGCGGTAGTAGTCGTTGTAGGCGCCGGTCGCGGCCGTCGCGAGGCTCGCCGAGCCGTCATCCACGATCAGCGGGACGGACCAGAGCAGGTCGGCATCCACGCCGCTCCAGAGCGTGTTGATCATCCAGGAGGCGCTGCTGGTGAAGTCGGTCCAGCTGGCGCTGCCCACCACGGCATGGACCAGATCAACGTCGCTGCCGAGCCAGGATTCGAACTCATCGACGGCTTCGGCGTCGTTGCCGACGTATACGCCCAGTAGAGTCATCATCTCACCTGCGTTTATCTTGCAGGGATTCACTAAAAAGTGATTATCAACCGGATGTTAACGCAGAATGGATTCGCAGATACCGGAAATCCGTTTTGATCTGACTGGTGGGAAAAAAACCCATACTATGGGATGTTGTCGCCCTCTGAGAGCAGGCGGAAGGGCGCCTTCCAGAAGGAGGAGTGCCGCCGCACCGGCGCGGCCTCTGAGCGTCCGTCTCCAGACCTGAAGCCGGCGCCGGATCGCGCAGCGCGGGCGCCAGGCGAGGCGCAGGCGGAGGGAGAGTGTGGGACGTACTCTGGCGGCAAGAGGGCGGAGCGGGCGTTTCGGGTCCGGGCGCGTCCGCCGCCTTTCGGAGGCGTGGCGCGGTGGCCAGCCCAGAGCGGGGAATGATGGGCCGCCTCGCGCGGCCGGGTGGCCCTGGTGGGACCCACGGCCTGATGCGGCTGCAGGATTAGACCCGGGTCCGCAACAGCAGGGCTGAGCGGGTCGTTCCCAACTGCCGGATCAACCCGGATGGCGAGGCGGGCCCGTGCGCGTGGCCGGGCGGAGACGGCCCAGGCCGCAGCTTGCCCCCGCGGCTGGGCCAGAAGGGCCTGCGCGCCGTGCCGAGAACGATCCGGCGCGCCTGTCGGGGTCTGGGGTGGTTCAACCACCCCAGCGGGGGTTCCGGGGGCGGCGCCCCCGGGACGGCGTCAGGCCGGAAGTTTCAGCGCCGCCGCCTCGGGCAGGTAGCGCGGCGTGTACATCGTGCTCGCCTCGAGCCCGGCCGTGAGGTTGAAGGCGTCGCGGATGGTGTCGATCGCCGCCTGGACCTGGCTTTCCGGCAGGTTGCCGAAGCCGCCCGAGAGCACCTGCGGCGTGCGGATGAAGGCGAAGTTGGCGAGCATGCGCGCCTTTTCGAGGTCCTTCGGCGCGGTGGCGTCGCGCTTCGCCAGGGAAGCGATGGCGGCGTCCGGGTCCTTCCAGGCCTCGGCATGGCCGCGGGCGATGGCGCGGATCATGCCGGTGACGAGTTTCGGATGCGCCTCGGCATAGGGGCGCTTCACCAGCAGCGCGGTGGAGAGCAGCGCCACCCCGGCATCGGAATAGCGCATCGAGACGATGTTCTCCTGCGGCACGTTCAGCGCGCGCAGGCTGAACACGCCGGAGACCTCGAAGCCGGTGATGGCATCGGCCTCGCCGCGCGCCAGCATCGGCTCGCGCAGTTGCGGCGTGACGGTGAGCCAGCTGATCCTGTTGAGGTCGATGCCGGTGGCCTTGGCGAAGGCGGGGAAGAGCTGCCGCCCGGCATCCGTCTCCGGCGCGGCCAGCTTCCTGCCTTCCAGGTCCTTGGGCTTGCTGATGCCGGTCTTCTTCAGCGTCATCACCGCGAGCGGGCTGCCCTGCTGGATGACGAAGGGGGAGAAGATGTCGGCGCCCGGGGTGGCCAGCCGCAGCCGGATGGCGGGCGAGAGATCGGCGATGCCGAAATCATAGGCACCGCTGGCCACCTTCACCGGCGTGTCACCGGAGCCGAAGCCGCGGTCCACCGTGACGTCGAGCCCTTCCTCGCGGAAGAAGCCGCGGTCGGCGGCGAGCAGATAGGGCGCCTGCGGGCCCTGGAAGGCCCAGTCCAGGCAGAACTTCACCGGCGTCAGGGCGGCCTGCCCGCGCGCCAGGCGGGGCGCGGCGAGCAGGCTGGCGGCGGAGCCGAGCATGAGGCTGCGGCGGGTGGCGAGCATGCGGATCTCCCGGTTCCGCGCCGGGCGCCTGTCGCGCGCCGGCGTCGGAACGGTCCAAGCAACCCGCATGCCGGGGGTCAGGCCTTCTTCACGCCCCAGAACAGCGGGAAGGGCGCCTTCACCACGCCGGAGAGCTTGGCCCGCCAGGCCGTGTGGCCGAGGAAGAAGCCGGTGGGCAGGTAGGTGACGTTGTCCATCGACTCGCGGTTGAGGTCGTCGATGATCCTCTTCTCGGCGGCGAGGTCGGGCGCCTCGTACCAGTCGGCGATCAGCGCCTCGGCCTTGGCGTCGCTCGGCCAGCCGAACCAGGCCTTGTCGCCGCTGGCGGAGATGCCCTTGTAGGGCGCCGGGTTGATGCAATCCACGCCGCTGTGCCAGCTGAAGAAGATATTCCAGCCGCCCTCGGAGACCGGCTTCTTGCTGGTGCGGCGGGAGCCGACGGTGCCCCAGTCGAGCGACTGGTAGTCCACGTTCACGCCGATCCGCTTCAGCATGTCGGCGGTGACGTCGCCCTGCACCTTGGTGGTCGGCACGTCGGCGGCCACCAGCATCACCACCTTCTCGCCGTTGTAGCCGGCCTGCTTCAGCATCTCGCGCGCCTTGTCGTACTGGCGCGGACCCTTCAGCCGCTCGCCGCCCGCCTCGGTGTAGAGCGGGGTGCCCGGCGTGAAGAAGCCGGGCAGCGTCTTCCAGAGGGATTCGTCGTCGCCCACCAGGGCGCGCATGTAGTCCTCCTGGCTGGCCGCCAGCTGCAGCGCCTGGCGGGCCAGGACGTTGTCGAAGGGCGGCAGCAGGTGGTTGATCCGCATGGCGCCGATATTGCCCAGGGGGTCGGCGATCTCGACCGTCACGCCGCGGTTGGTCTTCAGCACCGGCACGAGATCGGCGATCGGGTTCTCCCACCAGTCCACCTCGCCGTTCTGCAGCGCGCCGAGGGCGGTGGCGGGGTCGGGCATGGTGATCCACTCGATGCGATCCACCAGCATCCGCTTGCCGCCGGCCAGCCAGTCCGGCGCCTCGTCGCGCGGCTGGTAGTCGGCGAACTTCTCGAAAACGGCGCGCGAGCCGGCCATCCACTCGTCGCGCTTGAAGCGCATCGGGCCGGAGCCGACGTACTCCTTGATCTGGGTATAGGAGTCGGTGCTGGCGATCCGCTCCGGCATGATCACCAGCAGCGGCGTGTTGCTCTTGCCCAGCGCGTAGAGCAGCTTCGGGAAGGGCTGCTTCAGGCGGAAGCGGAAGTTGCGGTCGTCCACCGCCTCCAGCGCCTCCAGCCGGGCCTGGATCATCTGGCCCATGCCGTCGCGCGGCATCCAGCGCTTGATGCTGGCCACCACATCGGCGCTGCGCACCGGCTCGCCGTCATGGAACTTCAGGCCGGGGCGCAGGCGGAAGCTCCAGGTGAGGCCGTCGGCGCTGGTCTCGTGGCCCTCGCACATCTGCGGCTTCGGCTGCAGGTCGGCGCCAAGGCCGTAGAGCATGTCGAAGACCAGCAGGCTGGCGTTGCGCACCACGAGCTGGGTGCCGGCGACGGCGTCCAGGTTGGGCAGGTCGGCCTGCGGGACGAAGCGCAGCACGCCCGAATCCTGTGCGCGTGCCAGGCGCGGCGCGGCGAGGAGGCCGCCGGCCAGGGCGGCCCCGGTGGAGAGCAGGAAATCGCGACGTTGCATGCAGGCTTCCTTCCAGAGGCACGGAGCGCGGCGGCTCCTGCAAAGGGAAGCGGCGGCATACTCCATTTCGGCGGGAAGTGCACAGCGCCATGGCTTATTTCCTGCGCTGACGGGCCATGGAAGCCCGCTTTTTCAGCAAATGCACAACTCATGAGCGATTTGATGCGCGTGGGATGAAGGGAAGGTCGGAGCGCGCCAGCGCCGGGAGCAGGAAAGCCGTGCTCTCAAGGTTCTGCATCAGCATCCGGGCATGAAAAAAGCGCGGCTCGCGCCGCGCTTTCCACGTCCTTCCGGCCGCCCGGCTCAGCCGGTCTGCTGGATGGCCGAAAGCTTCCAGGCCTCGCCCGGGCTGTTGCGCCGGAAGGTCCAGAGCTCGGTCGTCACCTCGCGCCGTTGCGCATCGCCCTCCACCACGCGGTCCTGCGCGTCATAGGTGACGTCGATCAGGCTGAAGCGCATGGCGACGGTGGCGAACTCGGTGCCGCCCTCGCGCCAGGCCTCGGCCAGGTCGCCCTGCTCCAGCCGCACGTCGCGCGTCTCGTTGCGCCAGCCACGGGCGGCGAGGTCGCGCAGATCCTGGGCAAAGAAGCCCATCATCTCCGGCGTCGCCAGCCGGGCGAGACCCGCCTCGTCGCGCCGCGACCAGGCGGCGTTCACCTCCCGCAGCAGGGACTCGAAGGCGCGGAAGTCGCTGTCGCCGACTGCCACGGGGGCGGAGGCGGCGCCGCCCGCCATCGGCCGGCTGCCCATCGGCTGCGCCATGCGGTGCAGCCCGCGTGGATTCGGTCCACGCGGATTCGGCCCGCCGGCCATGGCGTGCTGCCGGCCGCGGAAGAAGCTGAGGGCGAAGCGCACCAGCAGCACGATCAGCGCGATCTGCAGCAGCAGGCCGATCAGCCCGCCGAAGCCATGGATGCCGCCGAACAGTCCGTTGCCGAACAGCAGCCCACCGAGGCCGACACCGATCAGGCCGCCCAGCAGCGCGCCGCCGAAGCCGCCGAACATCCCGCTGCGGCCCGGTACGGTGCTCGCCGCGCCGGGGACGGTGCCGCCAGGGCGGGTGGGCTGCTGGAGGGTGCGATCCATCGGCCGCGCCGCGTCCGGCGCGGTGCGGGTGACGGGGGGCGGGGAGAAGGTGCGGCTGCCCCGGCTGCCGAAGCTGCCGCGGCCGCCACCCGGGCGGGCTTCCGCCAGGGCCGGGCCCAGCACCAGGGCGAAGGCGGCGAGGGCTGCCAGCAACCTGGCCTTTCCACGCATGGGGAGAATCCTCCGGTCTTGGTTCATCGTCCCATCATATGGGGATTACGGGGTCGTAATCCATGCCGCCTGGGGCGGTTGCGCGCGCCACCGGAAGCGGTGGCCAAAGCCGCGCAAATGCCGCAGAAGACCGCCCTTCGCTAGGGGAGGATGAAAGGCTTGGCGCAGCGGCAATGGCAATGGCGGCTGGAGGCGCTTCTGGTGCGCGCGGCGCTCGGCTTCTCCCGCTGGCTGGGGCCGCGCCGCGCTTCGGCGCTGGGCGGCGCGGTGGCGCGGACGGTCGGGCCCTGGCTGCCGGTTTCGCGCATCGGCCGGCGCAACCTGGAACTGGCCTTCCCCGAACGCGATGCCGCCTGGCGGGAGACGGTGCTGCGTGGCGCCTGGGACAATCTGGGCCGCACCATGATGGAACTGCCGCACCTGCCGCGGCTGCCCGAGTCGGCGGAAGGGCCGGGCTGGGAACTGGTCGGGCGGGAGAACCTGCCGCCGGGGGAACGGCAGCTGATCTTCGTCTCGGCGCATCTGGCCAACTGGGAAACCCTGCCGGTTGTGGCGGAGCGGGTGGGCCTGCGGATGGGAAGCCTCTATCGCGCGCCGGACAACCCCCTGGTGGACGCGGCACTGAAGCAGATGCGCAAGGGTGGGGCAGAGCTGCCGCTGTTTCCGAAAGGCGCGCGCGGCGCCCGGCAGGCGCTGCGCCACCTTGCCGGCGGCGAGGCCCTGGGCCTGCTGGTGGACCAGAAGCTGAACGAGGGGCTTGAGCTGCCCTTTCTCGGCCAGCCGGCGATGACCACCTCGGCGCCGGCCGAACTCGCCCTGCGCTTCCGCTGCCCTCTGATCCCGACGCGGGTCGAGCGCATGGGACCCTGCCGCTTCCGCGTCGTGCTGGAACCGCCGCTGTCCCTGCCGCAGAGTGGCGACAACGCGGCGGATGCGCGCGCCCTGACCATGGCGGTGAACGCCCGTATCGAGGCCTGGGTGCGCGCCCGGCCGCAGGAATGGCTCTGGCTGCACCGCCGCTTCGCGCGCGCCGCCTACCGGCGCGACCGGGCCGGCTGAGCCGGGGCGCTATTCCACCACCAGCAGCGCGCCGGCGGCGTAGAGCTGCTCGCGCAGGCCGGGCAGCGGCGCCAGCACCACCACCCCGGGCGAGGATTGGCGCCAGCGCGTGAGGCCGGCGCGGCGCAGCGCCGCGCTGGCGGAACCGGCATCCTCGAACAGGGCGATCACGGGGGCCTCGATGCTGCCCCTGGTGGGCAGCGTCTCGGACGACCGGGAAGGGCGGAGGGAGGAGCCGGAAGGCGACGTCATGCGCCGCCCTATGCCCACAGGACCCTTACCGGATCATGAACATGGTGCGGCGATTTCGTGGTGTTTGCCCCGCGCTGCGCGGGGCCGCCATGCTGATCCCTCAGGCCGGGCTTCCCGGCAGGCCGTCGCCTCCCCGGCGGCGGGGCCTGGAGCAGAACCTCCGAGGGCGCGCCGGCCTCAGGCCGGCAGCAGCGGGCGGGGGTCCAGCGCCGTGGTGAACCAGTAGAGGCCGAGATGCAGGTGTGGCCCGGTGACGCGGCCTGTCGCGCCGGTCTCGCCGAGATGCTGGCCGCGGGCGAGCATCGCGCCTTCCGCCACATCCATGCGGGAGAGATGGGCATAGAGGCTGACCAGCCCATGGCCATGGTCCAGCAGCACCGTATTGCCGGTGAAGTAGAGGTTGTCTGCCAGCAGCACGCGCCCGCCCCCCATGGCGGCGCAGGGCGTGCCGGTGGGAACGGCGACGTCGAGGCCGAGATGCGGTGCGCGGGGCTCGCCGTTCAGGATGCGCTGGCTGCCATAGACGCCACTGATCCGCCCGCGCGCCGGCCAGTCGAAGCCCTCGGCGAAATGGGGCAGGGGGCTGTCCAGCCGGCGCAGCGCGTTCAGCCGCGCCCGCTCCGCCTTGATGCGGGCGAGCTGCTTCGCATCCGGCGTGACCATCTTCGGCGGCAGGCCGGTCAGGCGCTGGATGTCCCATTCGCGCCGTGCGATGGCGAGGCGGCGCGTCTCCGCCCGCCCGTCCGGCGCATGGACGGCAAGCTGCGCCTCGGGCGCCGCATCCCGCCCGAAGCCCAGGGCGAAGCGCCCCTCGGCTCCGACGCTGATCGCCCGGCCATCGAGGGTGACGCGGCTGCCCGGCGGCACCCGCCCCACCGAGAAGCCACCCTGGGCGAGCCCATCCGCCGCCAGCTCCAGCAGCGGGGCAGCCATGGCGGCGGTCGCCGTCTCCCGCCCGGCGGCGCAGGCGCCGAGCAGCAGGGCAGGCGCTCCCAGGATCAGGCGGCGGCCAATCATCATCCGGTCCCTCATGGTCAGAGCAGCGAGCCCTGGGCGGGGGGCGTGCGCCGGCCCTTGGGCGGTGTGCCGCCGGGCGTCTTGCCGTCGGCGGTCACGTCCAGGCTGCCATCCTGCAGCGTCACGCTCAGCCTGGCGCCGGGCGCGACATCGGCGGCGTGCGTCACCGGCTCGCCGGCCTCGTCGCGCAGCAGGGCGAAGCCGCGCGCCAGCACGCCCTGGTAGGAGGCCCCCTCCAGCCGGGCGGTGAGCCCCTGCAGGCGCAGCCGAGCCTCGCGCAGCCGCCCCGCGACGCGGGCGCCGGGATCGGGAAGGCGGTGCAGCGCGGTCTGGCGGCGGTCGAGCATCCGCTGCAGCGCCGCCCCGGCGCGGGCGGCAAGCAGGTCGAGCGTGTGCCGGTGGCCGGCCAGCGTCTCGCGCGGATGCGGCAGGCGGTGGGCGATGGCGTCCAGCGCGGCGCGCTTGCGGGTGAGCAGCGCGCGCGGGGCAAGGGCGAGGCGCTCGGCGCGGTCGTCCAGCCGCTGCCGCGCGGCGCCGACCAGACCGGGCAGGTCCGGCATCCGCCCCTCGACGCGGGAGAGCCGCAGCCGGGCGCGGTCCAGCGCGCCCTGGCCGCTGGCGAGCAGCCGGGCGGCGGTCTGCGCCAGCCCGGCCAGCAGCTCGGCCCGCGCCGGCACCGCCAGCTCGGCGGCGGCGGTCGGGGTCGGCGCGCGGCGGTCGGAGGCGAAGTCGATCAGCGTGGTGTCCGTCTCGTGCCCGACCGCCGAGATCAGCGGGATCGGGCAGGCGGCGGCGGCGCGGACGACGATCTCCTCGTTGAAGGCCATCAGGTCCTCCAGGCTGCCGCCGCCGCGCGCGACGATCAGCACGTCCGGGCGGGGGATGCCGCGCGGCAGGCGGGAGAAGCCCTCGATGGCGGCGGCGATCTGCTCCGCCGCGCCCTGGCCCTGCACCGGCACCGGCCAGAGCAGCACCGAACGGGGGAAGCGCCGGGCGATGGTGGTGCGGATGTCCTGGATCACCGCGCCCTTCTCGGAGGAGACCACGCCGATGACGCGCGGCAGCAGCGGCAGGGGGCGCTTGCGCGCCTCGTCGAACAGCCCCTCGGCGCCGAGCTTCTTGCGCAGCGCCTCGACGCGGGCCAGCAGCGCGCCCTCGCCGGCATATTCCATCCGGTCGACGATGAGCTGGTAGTCCGAGCGCTCGCCATAGGTGGAAACCTTGCCGGTGGCGATCACCTCCACCCCGTTCTCCGGCCGCAGCGAGAGGCGCGGCACGGCATAGCGCCAGATGATGGCGCGGATCTTCGCGCCCTCGTCCTTCAGGGCGAAGTAGATATGGCCGGAGGGATAGGCCTTCAGCTCGGTGATCTCGCCGCGCACCCGCACCCGGCCGAACTCGGATTCCAGCGTGCGCTTGATGGCGCCGCTGATCTCCGAGACGGTGAATTCCGGCGTGTTGCTGGGGGGGGCTTCGGGAAGCGTATCCATCGGGCGCCATTATGCGGCGCGCCGCGCCCTGTGGCGAGGGCGAGCGGCCCCTATGGCTCGGTGAGCGGCGCGTAGCCGGAGGGGACGCGGAAGCGCGCCGGGTCCTGGGCGCCGTAGCGCACCTCCGTCGCCACGTAGAGGGTCACGGCGTCCTCGCCCTCGCCCTCGCGCAGCCGCAGCGGCACGCCGTCGGCGGTGATGCAGGCATGGCGCGCCTCCTCGTCGGTGCTCTCGCCCGCCGGCTCGATCCGCCAGAGCGTGCAGGGCTGGCCGGCGACGCGGTCGGTGCCCTCGCGCCTCACCTTGTCCCCGGACCGGACGGGCAGGATGTCCTGTGTCATGACCTCGGCCACCTTCCCGAGATCGTGATAGGTGCGCTCCTCATCGATCACGGCGGTCACCTCGCCGCCCCGGGTATCGATCAGATGGGTCACGCGGCTGAGCAGGCCCTGCCCCTCGGTGCGGATGCGCCCTTCGGAGGCCAGGAAGGCCACGCTCTCCACCGTCGGCGGGCTGGGGTCCACCTCATAGCTGACCACGGCGTCGCGCGTCGGCATGGCAGGCGGGCGGTCCTTCGCCAGGGCAGCGCCGGTGGTGCCGGCGGCCAGCGCGAGGGCGGCAAGGAGCCTTTGCAGAGGGATGCGCATGGAGCGGTTTCCAGTGGGGGGCGCGCTTGTCGCGCGGCTGTGACACGGGGTCAATCGAGGCAGGCGGTGTACTTCCGGCGTGCTCTCCGGCGGAATGGGGCCGGCGGGCCGCCGGCTGCGGCGCCAAGGGGAGAAGGGAGGGTGGGAATGCGGCGGAGGGCATGGCTCGCGGCGGGGCTGGCGGTGGGGTGGGCGGTGGGACTGGCGGGCTGTGCCGCGCCGCAGGAAGCGCCGGCGGAGCCGGCGCCGGCGCGCCCGTCCGGGCAGACGGAGCGGGACCGGGCAGCGGAGCTGGCCTGCATCCGCCGCGGCCGCGCGGCAGAGGTGAGCCAGCCCTGGCTGGGCGCGACCAACCCGCGGGCGGCGGTGATCGGCGCCCGGGTGCGCAACGACTGCCTCGACGCCTACCGGCGCAGCGGCATCCTGCCCGCACCCTGAGGCGTGCCCGGCCGGCCCCAGGCCTTGCGCCGGCGTCCCCAACACGCGGGGGAGGGCGGCTCAGTCCCTGCCGCGGCGGCAAAGATGTCCTCGTCCGCGCCTCCTGAGGCCTGCTGGCGGGCTGCCCCGCCCGAGCGGCTGAGGCAGATTGCGCGCCGCGCCGACACCGGCCTGGGCCGGAGCGGTCCTGCGTTACCGGAGCGGGCTGCGCTACCCTGGCGTCTGAGCGCAGCGTCATGCGCGGCGATGGGCTGACGCGCGCGCTGCGCTGTGCTAGCGCGCGGCCGGACTTCGCGCGAGGAGGGTGGCAGGTCATGAAGGTGTTGCTGGTCGGCGGCGGCGGCCGTGAGCATGCGCTGGCCTGGGCGCTCGCCGGCTCCGGGCTGCTGGGCAAGCTGTGGTGCGCCCCTGGCAATGCCGGCATCGCCGAACTGGCCGAATGCGTGCCGATCGGCGCCGAGGACGTGCCGGCGCTGGTGGCCTTCGCGAAGGACAAGGCGGTGGACCTGGTGGTGGTCGGGCCGGAGGCGCCGCTGACGCTGGGGCTCGCCGATGCCTGCGCCGCCGCCGGCATCCGCTGCTTCGGCCCGAGCGCGGCGGCGGCACGGCTGGAAGGCAGCAAGGCCTTCACCCGCGAGGTGACCAGCGCCGCCGGCGTGCCGGGCGCCGAATGGGCGCAGTTCACCGATCCCGCCGCGGCGCGCGACTATGTCCGGCGCAAGGGCACGCCCATCGTGGTGAAGGCGGATGGCCTCGCCGCCGGCAAGGGCGTGGTGGTGGCCGGGACGGCGGCGGAGGCCGAGGCCGCCATCAGCGAGATCATGGAAGACCGCGTGCATGGCGCGGCCGGCGCCTCGGTGCTGATCGAGGAATGCCTGTTCGGGCAGGAAGTCTCCTTCTTCGCGCTCTGCGACGGCACCATGGCGCTGCCGATGGCCGCGGCGCAGGACCACAAGCGCGTGGGCGAGGGCGATCTCGGCCCGAACACCGGCGGCATGGGCGCCTATTCCCCGCCGCCGGCCTTCACGCCGGAGATCGAGGCCGAGGTGATGGCGCGCATCATCCGCCCCACGCTGGCGGAGATGGCGCGGCGCGGCACCCCCTTCCGCGGCGTGCTCTTCGCCGGGCTGATGCTGACCGATTCCGGCCCGCGCCTGATCGAGTTCAACGTCCGCTTCGGTGATCCCGAGTGCCAGGTGCTGATGCTGCGGCTGCAGTCCGACCTGCTGGCGGCGCTGCTCGCCGCCTGCGACGGGGAGCTGGAGCGGTTCGCGCTGCGCTGGTCGCCGGAGGCGGCGCTGGTGGTGGTGATGGCGGCGCGCGGCTATCCCGGCGCCTATGCCAAGGGCACCCGCATCGAGGGCGTGGAGGCGGCGGCGGCGGTGCCGGGGGCGCATGTGTTCCATGCCGGCACCACGCGCGGGCCGGATGGCGCGCTGCTCGCCGCGGGTGGCCGGGTGCTGGGCATCGCCGCCACCGGCCCGACTTTGCGCGCCGCGCATGACGCCGCCTATGACGCGGTGGACCAGCTGAAGTGGCCGGACGGCTTCTGCCGCCGTGACATCGGCTGGCGGGCGCTGTGACGCCTTAACCCGCCGTTCAGCATGCCCCGCCAGAATGGCACCAGGGGCGGCCTGAGGGGCTGGCCATGCCGCCAGACAACGGCGCGGCTGGCCACCCGGGTTTCGCCCCGGCCCGCGGCGGAGGCATGGGATGATGGGGTACTTGCGCCACCGGGCGGTCACGGATGCACTCGCTCTGCTGGCGCTGGGCGTATTCGCTGGTCTGCTGGCCACCTGGCTCGATGCTTTCGAGCACCTCGTCGCCTTTCTGGCGCATCATGAGGAGATCGAGGCCGACGAGCTGCTCGCCGCCGTGGTGCTGACGGGCTGGTGCGGTTTCATCTATGCCCTGCGCCGCCTGTCCGACCTGCGGCGGGAAAGCCGGCGCCGCCGCCAGGCGGAGGGCGACGCCGACTGGATGGCCAGTCACGACCCGCTGACGCGCCTGCCCAACCGCCACTTCCTGGCGAAGCTGATGGAGCAGCGCGAAGCCCGCTACCGCAGCGCCGAGCCCCGCACCGGCGTGCTGCGGATCGACCTGGCGGGCTTCAAGCAGGTGAACGACGCGCTCGGCCACCTCGCCGGGGACGGGCTGCTGGCCGAGACGGCCGAGCGGCTGCGCGCCGCCTTCCCGGACACCACCGTCCTGCGCGTCGGTGGCAACGAGTTCATGGTGATCATGGAGGAGGCGCTGCCCTGGACGCTGCCATGGAGCGCCCAGCGCGCCCTCAAGGCCGTCCGTGGCACCGTGAAGGAGGCCGGGGAGGAGATCGAGATCGGGGTACGCGTCGGGGCGGCCGCGGTGCCCGAGCACGGCCCCACCCTGCGCGAGGTGCTGCGCGGCGCCGATGTGGCCCTGCAGGCGGCACGGCAGGGAAACCGCAACGAGATCCGCATCTTCGATCCCGCCATGCGGGCGCAGATGCAGGCCCGCGCCTGGCTCGACCGCGCGCTGCCGGCCGCGGTGCAGAGTGGCGCCATCCGGCCCTACTATCAGCCGGTCGTCGATCTCGCCGGTGGCCATGTCGCCGGCTTCGAGGCGCTGGCCCGCTGGCGTGCGCCCGATGGCCGCTTCGTCCCGCCCGACCAGTTCATCGCCGCCGCCGAGCGCTGCGGCCTGATCGGAACGCTGAGCGAGCACCTGCTGCGGCAGGTCTGCGAGGATGCGGCGGGCTGGCCGGCGCCGGTCTGGGTGGCCTTCAACCTCTCGCCTCTGCAACTGGCCGATTCGCTGCTCGCGCGCCGCATCATCGCCGCCGCGCGGGAGGCCACGCTGCCGGCGCAGCGGCTGGAGGTCGAGATCACCGAAAGCGCCCTGATCCAGGAGCCGGAAGTGGCGCAGCGCGTGATCGATGAGCTGCGGGGCGCCGGCATCCGCGTCGCCCTGGACGATTTCGGCACCGGTTACTCCAGCCTGGCGCTGCTCTCCCGCTTCTCCTTCGACAAGATCAAGATCGACCGCTCCTTCATCCGCTCCTTCCGGGGTGACGAGAAGCAGATGAAGATCGTCCGCTCCATCCTCGGTCTGGGGCTCGGCCTGGGCACCGCCATCACGGCGGAGGGGATCGAGGAGGCCGGGCAGCAGCGGCTTCTGCGGGAACTGGGCTGCCAGTACGGTCAGGGCTATCTGTTCGGCGCCGCCATGCCGTGCCCGGAGGCCGCGAGCCTGCTGGCGCGGAACCAGCCGGAGCGGAAGCAGCCCGCCGCCTGAGGCGGCGGGCCGACGCGGCCTGGAGCAGATCCCGTTCCGATGGCATCATCGGAATGGGTGAAGATGCTCTTAAAAACAAACAGTTGGAGCGTTTTCCGTGAGCCGGAGCGAACGGAAAATGCTCTAGCGGCCGGACAGCCGGCGCTGCAGCGCCTGCCGCACCTCCGTCGCCGTATAGGGCTTGCCGACCACCTCCGCGCTGCGGAAGCGGTCCGGGAAGGCATTGGTCTCGCCATAGCCGGTGGCGAAGATGAAGGGGATGCCCCGGGCCGTCAGCGCATCCGCCACGGGAAAGCTGCTTTCACGGCCGAGATTGACATCCAGCAGCGCGATCTGCGGCGGAGCGTGCTCCAGCAGCCGCAGGGCGGCCTGCACGCTGCTCGCCACGTCCACCTCCGTCGCGCCCATGCGGCGGAGCTGGTCCTCGGCATCCATCGCGATCAGCAGGTTGTCCTCGACCAGCAGCACCCGGCCGGAAAGCGCGAAAATGTCCTCCTGTGGAGCCTCCGGCCGGGCGGAGGACAGTTCCGGCATCCGGCCGCCCCCCTCGCCGCGGTGGACGCAGTCGGCCGGCAGCAGGAAGCGGGCCTCCATGCCGGAGAGCTTGTAGTGCAGCTCGGCCTCACCCTTCAGGTCGTGCGGCAGGGCGCGCTCGACGATGGTGGTGCCGAAGCCCTGGCGCATCGGCGGCTTCACCGGGGGGCCGCCCTCCTCGATCCAGTGGATCTCCAGGTCCGCGTTGCCGGTGAAGTCCCAGCGCACGCTCACGCGCCCGCTCCGGTCGCACAGCGCCCCGTACTTGGCGGCATTGGTCATCATCTCGTGGATGACGAGCGCCAGGGTGGTATAGGCGCCCGGCTCCAGCAGCACCGGCGGGCCGGAGAGGCGCAGCCGGTCGGTCTGGCCGTTCAGGTAGGCCTCCGCCTCGGCGCGGATCAGCTCGTCCAGCGGCGCCGGGCGCCAGCGGTCGGTGGTGATCTGGTCATGCGCACGGGCGAGGGCCTGGATGCGCCCGCCCACCATCTCGGCGAACTCGTCCACCGTGGCGGCATGGCCGCGGCTCTGCGTCACCAGGCCGCGGATCAGGCCGAGGATGTTGCGCACGCGGTGGTTCAGCTCGGCGATCAGGATCTCCTGCCGCTCCTGCGCCGCCTGCCGCTCGCGCTCCGCGAGGTCGGTGAGCTGCAGCACCACCTCCAGCAGCGTCACCCGCAGGCGCTCGGCCATCAGCAGGTCGCTCTCGGCCCAGGGGCGGCTCTGGCCCTCGACCGTCTCCTGCCAGGCGGCGAAGCTCTTGCGCGGGGTCAGCCGCGCGCCGTTGGGGCCGAGCGCCACCGGCTTGTGCGGGTCGCCCGCCCAGGTGACGGAATGCGTCACGGCGCGGCGGAAGAAGACGAGATAGTCGCGCGGAGTACGGGAGAGGGGGATGGCCAGCAGCCCCGCCGTGCGCTCGGCGAACTCGCTTGCCGGCGGGTACATCTCGCCCAGCCGGTGGGTGGCGTAGATCGTGCCCGAGGCCGTCCGGTTCAGGAAGCGGACCAGGCCGGAGAACTCCTCGATGGTCGGCGCATGGCCGCGCATCGCGGTGCCGCGTTTGCTCCATAGGCCGATGCCGTCGCAGGGGATCACCTCGGAGAGCAGCTCCAGGAACTCGGTGAGCGACTGGCTGCCCGGCCGCATGGCGCCCAGCGCCGCCATCAGCTGCTGGTGCACCCGGTTGGCCTCGGCCTCGCGCGCCTGGTCGGCCTCGCGCTCGCGGCTCTCCAGCACCAGCGAGAACACCTGCCCGAACAGCTCGGCGGCGGTGCGGCGCTCGAAGGAGACGCGCAGCGGCTCATTGTGGTGGCAGGCGATCAGCCCCCAGAGCCGCCCCTTGCGCAGCACCGAGACCGACATGGAGGCCTGCACGCCCATGTTGCGCAGGTACTCGATATGGATCGGCGAGACGCTGCGCAGCACGCTGAGCGAGAGGTCGAGCGGCTGCCGGCGGGCATCGAGCAGCGGCAGCACCGGCACCGGCGGCGCCTCGGTGTCGCCGATCAGGCGCAGCCAGGTGCGTTCGTAGAGCTTCCGTGCCTGCCGCGGGATGTCGGAGGCCGGGAAGTGCAGCCCCATGAAGGAGGGCAGGAAGCTCGCCGCCGATTCGGCGATCACCTCGCCCGCGCCGCCATGGTCGAAGCGGTAGAGCATGACGCGGTTGAAGCCGGTGAGGCCGCGGATCTGCCGCACCGCCTCGCGGCAGATGCCCTCGAAGCCCTCCGCCTGGTGCAGGCGGGAGAGCATGCCGCGCACGGTGTTGCCGGCTTCCAGCGCGTCCTCCAGGTCGGAGGGCTCGCCTTCCAGCACGATCAGGTCGTCCGAGAGATGGATGGCGAGGTCGTAGGGGATGCCGCCTTCACACAGTGCGACGCCGAACAGCCGCTCCACCGCATTGGCGCCGCGCAGCAGGTGCAGCCGCCCGCCGATCTGGTGCATCGCCTCGCGGCTCAGCAGCGCCGTGAGGGATTCGCCCAGCAGGGTTTCCGTGCTCCGGCTCAGGTGCTCGCCGGCATTGGCCGAGGCCCGCCGCACGATCCAGTCCGTCGAGACCGCGACCAGGAAGCCGATCGGCTGGATGGTCCCGAGGAGATGGATGGGCTCGCGGTCGCAATTGGTCAGATCAACGCCAGCGGGCAGCGCCAGTTCGCCGAGATCATCATGCATGCAGGGGAGCCATCCTTTCTCGGTGCATGGCCATCAGGAAACAGTCGAAGGCAAGGCGCGCGCCGGCGGTGGCCTCGGCCCAGTGGGTGGGTTCCGGCAGGGCCTGTTCCAGGCGGCCGAGGAAACCGGGCCAGCCTTCCGGGCCGGGCATATGCGAGAGATAGGCGGTTGCGCTGACATTCGCGAGGGCTGATGCGTTTTGGATGATGCGAAGAAGCATGGCGTTACCGAGCCGGGAGCCTTCCAGAACATAGGCGGCGCCCAGCGCGGCAGGCCCGGAGGGAAGTGTCACGCGCCCGGCCGGCGGCAAGGCGGCGCCCAGCCGCGCCAGGTCCGCCTCCAGCGCCGTGCGGCGCCGGCGCTGCGGCCAGTCCGGCACCATCTGCTCCAGTCCGGCGGCATCGCAGGCCGCTTCCAGCGCGGGCAGGGCGCGCGCATGGGCGCGGAGGAAGCTGCGGTAGCCCGCCCGGCTGCGCAGGTCGAAGCCCTGGCCGAGCCGGTCGGCCTCCGCGTGCAGGTCCTGGGTCGCCGTGCGCAGGTGCCAGCGCAGGCCAGCCTTGCGGGCGGTCGGGGAAGTCGTCGTCATATCCGCTGCATTCTCGCCCAGCGCCGGCATCGGCACAGCGCCTGACCGTGGGAGGCCGATCAATCTTCCGGTATGGCCCCGCCGGTCAAGGGCGCGCCGGCGCGGCGCGTGCGCCCGGGGACAGGATGGTTGCGCCGCCCCGGCCGGATGCGCCACATCTGGCAGCGGTCACGGGCCTTCAGAAGCCCGTGCGCAGAGAGGATTCTGACGATGAGCCTACTGACCCGTCGCGCTGCCCTGGCCCTGGCGGCCGGTGCGCTGGCGACCCCCGCCCTGGCGACCTCCGCCTTGGCGCAGAGCGGCTTTCCCAGCCGCCCCATCCGCATGATCGTGCCCTGGGCCGCCGGCGGCACCACGGACGTGCAGATGCGCGCCTTCTGCGAGGCCGCCGCCCGCCATCTCGGCCAGCCCGTGATCGTGGAGAACCGGGCCGGGGCCGGGGGCGTGCTGGGCCCGCAGGCGCTGGTGAACGAGAAGCCGGATGGCTACACCCTGTCGCAGATGCCGATCAGCGTGTTCCGCTATCCGCAGATGGTGGACAAGCCGCCCTTCAACACGCTGCGGGACTTCACCTGGGTCAGCCACCTGACCGGCTACCTGTTCGGCGTGGTGGTGCGCGCCGACGCGCCCTGGAAGAGCTTCGACGAGTTCCTGGCCGCCGCCAGGCAGAAGCCGGGCAGCATCAACTACGGCACGCCGGGCGTCGGCACCTCGCTGCACCTGACGATGGAGCAGATCGCCGGGCAGCGCGGCATCGAGTGGACGCATGTGCCCTTCCGCGGCTTCTCCGAGAACGTGACGGCGCTGCTCGGCGGCCAGATCCACGCGCTGGCCGACAGCTCCGGCTGGGCCGAGATGGTGAAGGATGGCCGGCTGCGCCTGCTGGTCACCTGGGGGCCGGAGCGGGCGAAGCGCTTCCCCGAGACGCCGAACCTCAAGGAGCTTGGCATCGACATCGTCTCCACCTCGCCCTACGGCGTCGCCGGGCCGAAGGGAATGGACCCGGCCGTGGTGCGCGTGCTCGACGAGGCCTTCAGGAAGGCGGTGAACGACCCGCAGCATATCGCCATCCTCGACCGCTACGACATGCCGGTGATCTACATGGGGCCGGAGGAGTACAAGGCCTTTGCCGAGCGCACCTGGAGCGAGGAGAAGGCGATGATCGACCGGCTCAACCTGCGCATCTGAGGCGCGCCGCGCGGGGCTTGGCAGTGCGGTGGAACGGGCGCATCTGAGCCCTTCCGCCCATGACCGAGGAAACCCGCCGATGGACCTGCCATCCTCCGCCTCGTCCGGCCCTTCTTCCGCCGAGGCTTCCTGGCGCCCGGCCGGCGGGCGCAGGACCGCGCTGGTGCTGCAGGGCGGCGGGGCGCTGGGCGCCTACCAGGCCGGGGTCTACGAGGCGCTGGCCGAGGCGGGGCTGGGGCTGGACTGGATCGCCGGCGTCTCCATCGGCGCGGTGAACGGCGCGCTGATCGCCGGCAATGCGCCGGAGCACCGGATCAGCGCGCTGCGCACCTTCTGGGAGCGCATTACCAACGAGCGCATCTGGGGCGCCCTGCCGGATGGCGACCTGTTCCGCCAGTGGCGGCACGAGGCCTCGGCGCTGCTCACCATGATGCAGGGCCAGCCCGGATTCTTCGCGCCGAACATGCCGAACCCCTGGTTCTCGCTGCCCGGCGCGAAGACCGCGACCGCCTTCTACAGCAGCGAGCCGCTGCGGCGGACGCTGCGCGAGCTGGTGGACTTCGACCGGCTGAACGACGGGCGCATCCGCTTCTCGGTCGGCGCGGTCAACGTCGCCACCGGCAACTTCGCCTATTTCGACAGCGCCCATATGCGCATCACCGAGGACCACATCATGGCCTCCGGCGCGCTGCCGCCCTCGCTGCCGATGGTGCGGGTCGGCACCGACTATTTCTGGGATGGCGGCCTCGTCTCCAACACGCCGTTGCAGCACCTGCTGGAGAACATCGGGGACAGCAACACGCTGGCCTTCCAGGTGGACCTGTTCAGCGCGCGCGGGCTGGTGCCGCGCTCGATGCCGGCGGTGCTCTCGCGCGAGAAGGACATCCGCTACAGCAGCCGCACCCGTGTCGTCACCGACTTCTACCGCCGCATCCGGGCGCTGGAGATGGAGCTGAAGCGCGCGCTGGAGCAGCTCCCCGAGGACCGGCTCGACGCCGAGCAGAAGAAGACCCGGCAGCGGCTGGAGCGGCTGCCGGAGGTGGTCATCCTGCACCTGATCTATCAGCAGCAGGTGCATGAAGGGCAGGCGAAGGACTACGAGTTCTCCACCACCGCCATGCGCGACCATTGGCGCAGCGGCCTGGAGGATACCCGCGCCACCCTGCTGCACGGCAACTGGCTGGCCATGCCGCCGCCGGGCAGCGGCATCCAGGTGCATGACGTGCACCGGGCCTGAAACAAGGTCGGGGGAATGAATTCCCCCAAACCCCCTTCTTCTTTTTGCCAGTTTGGCTCCGCCTCACCGCAAGCGCCGGAGACTTGAAGAAAGAAGATGGGGGTCTGGGGGAATTCCTTCCCCCAGACTTTTTTTATCGCTCCGCCGGCGGGTCCCAGGCGCGGATCGGCGGCAGGTTGCCGGTGAACTTCTCCACGTCGAGCGTTGTGAGCTGCCCCGTGCAGCCCTGCGCCAGCCGCGAGGTGCCGACATCGCGCGTCAGCACGTTCGGGTTGCCGTGCACGCAGAGCGGGTTGTCCTCCGCCGGGTCGGCGGGGTCGTACCAGGCACCGGTCGAGAGCTGCACCACGCCGGGGCTGACCGCCTCGCTGAGTGATGCCGAGGCCAGGCAGGCGCCGCGCGCGTTGAACAGCCGCACGATATCGCCCTCGGCGATGCCGCGCGCCTTGGCGTCCCGCGGGTGGATGCGCATCACCTCGCGCCCGCGCCGCTTGGCCTCCGCGCTGGTGCCGCCGAAGTCGAGCTGGCTGTGCAGCCGCGTCCCGGGTTGGTTGGCCACCAGCCACAGCGGGTTCTCCGCGCGCGGCACGTCCTGCGGCGCCAGCCAGGCCGGGTGGCCGGGGCAGTCGTCATAGCCGAAGCCGGCGATGGTCTCGGAGAAGATCTCCACCTTGCCGGAGGGCGTGGAGAGCGACTCGCCCTCCGGGTCCTTGTGGAAGGCGCGCAGCGGGCCGCCATCGTCCGGGTTCTGGGGGAGGGCCAGCTCGCCCATGGCCCAGAACTCCTCGAAGGAGGGGGCGGGGTCGCCGCGCTCGGCCAGGGCGGCGCGGGTGCGCTCGTAGAGGTGGCGCAGCCAGCCACGCGCGTCCCGCCCCTCGGTGAATTCCGCCCCCTTGCCCAGGCGTTCGGCGAGGTCGGCGAAGATGCTGTAGTCGTCGCGCGCCTCGGCATAGGGCTCGGCCAGCCGGTGCATGGCGATCAGCAGCGGGTCGGTGGTCTGGCCGCCGATATCCTCGCGCTCCAGCGTCATGGTGCAGGGGAGGACGATGTCGGCATGCTTGGCGGTGGCGGTCCAGGCGGTCTCGTGCACCACCAGCGTGTCCACCTGCGCGAAGGCACGGCGCAGCCGGGCGAGGTCCTGGTGGTGGTGGAAGGGGTTGCCGCCGGCCCAGTAGACCAGCCGGATGTCGGGATAGGTCAGCGTCTGGCCATTGTAGTCGAAGGGCTGGCCGGGGTTCAGCAACAGGTCGCTGATGCGCGCGACGGGGATGAAGTCCGGCACGCCGTTGCGGCCCTGCGGCAGCGAGGCGACCGGCACCGCGTTGAAGCGCTTGCCGTAGTGGGCGATGGAGCCCAGCGCGTAGTTGTAGCCGCCGCCGGGCAGGCCGAGCTGGCCCAGCATCGCCGCCAGCACGATCGCCATCCACACGGGCTGCTCGCCATGCTCGGCGCGCTGCAGGGAATGCGCCATGCTGATCAGCGTGCGCGTCTTCGCTGCGTCGCGCGCGAGCTGGGCGATGGTTTCGGCGGGGATGTCGCAGAGGGCGCTGGCCCAGGCGGCGTCCTTTGGCTGGCCGTCGGTCCGGCCCATCAGATAGGGCTCGAACTTCTCCCAGCCCACGCAGTGGGTGGCCAGGAAGGCGCGGTCATGCAGCCCCTCGGCCACCAGCGTATGCGCCATGCCCAGCATCATCGCCGTGTCGGTGCCGGGGGTGATGGTGATCCACTCGGCGCGGGCCTCCTCCGGCAGGTCGTCGCGCAGCGGGCCGATCAGCACGAAGCGGCAGCCGCGCTCGGCGGCGGCTTTCATGGAGCCGCGCTCGATGTGGCGGCTGACGCCGCCGCTCGCCACCGCGCTGTTCTTCACCGCCATGCCGCCGAAGGAGAGGCAGAGGCCGGTATGCTCGACGATCTGCTCCCAGGTGACGTTGTGCTTCGTCATCTCCTCGTAGTTGCCGAGGATATGCGGGATGATCACCGCCGAGGCGCCGGCGCTGTAGCTGTTGACCGAGCGGACATAGCCGCCGAGCGCGAGGTTGAGGAAGCGGTGCACCTGGCTCTGGGCATGGTGGAACCGCCCGGCGGAGGACCAGCCATAGGAGCCGCCGAAGATGGCGCGCGGCCCGTGCGCGTCGCGCACCCGCGCCAGTTCGCCGGCGAGCAGGTCCAGCGCCTTCTCCCAGGAGACGGCGACGAATTCGTCCCTTCCGCGCGCGCTGTCCGGGCCGGGCCCGCGCTCCAGCCAGCCGCGCCGGACCATCGGCCGGGCGATGCGCGCCTTGTGGCGCAGGGCGGCGGCGAAGTTGCCGAGGATGGGTGAGGGGTCCGGATCGGCGGGATGCGGCTCGACCACCAGCGTGTCGCCCCGCCATCCGGCCCGGAACGCACCCCAGTGCGAGGAATGGGGCTTCAGCGCCCCCGCATCCATCGGCTTCGCCATGTCCATCCTTCCTGCGGTGAAACCGGCACTCTGCGGCCGAAGCGCGCCGCTGTCACGCACCGCCACTCGCTTTCCGGGCGCCGGGCCTGTATCGGCAACCCCAGCGGCCGGGCGGCATTCAGCCGACAGACGGAAGGAGGGCGTAAGTGGCACTGCTGCTGAACATCCTGTGGAACGTGCCGGGCCTGGGCTTCATCCCGGCGCTGCTGTGGCTGCTGGCGGCGGGGATCATGGCGATCACCGTGATCGGTCTGCCCTGGGCACGCGCCTGCCTGATGATGGCCAGCTACAGCTTCGCCCCCTTCGGCCGCCGCCTCGTCTCCACCGAGGACCTGAACGGCTTCGGCACCATCGGCTCCGGCCCGCTCGGCTGGCTGGCCAACCTGATCTGGTTCCTGCTGGCGGGCCTCTGGCTCTGCATCGCGCACCTCACCCTGGCGGTGAGCACCGCCGTCACCATCATCGGACTGCCCTTCGCCTGGGCGCATCTGAAGCTCGCG
The DNA here is from genome assembly GCF_030063475.1 of Roseomonas sp. E05. Classification (GTDB taxonomy): domain Bacteria; phylum Pseudomonadota; class Alphaproteobacteria; order Acetobacterales; family Acetobacteraceae; genus Pseudoroseomonas. Next base: position 36,296 of record NZ_JASIRT010000001.1, on the reverse strand, counting down.
GCCGCCTCGCTCTTCCCGGTCGGCAAGCGGGTGGTGCCGAATTCGGTGGCGGACGCGGCCGAGCTCGGCCGTGGCCGGACGGCCGGGGAGCGGGGGCGGCGCGACTGACGGCGCGGCCCCGGTGAGCGACCCCGACATCCTGGTCATCGGCGCCGGCGCGGCGGGCATTGCCGCGGCGCGGGCCGTGCTGGCCGCCGGACGCAGCGTGCAGGTGCTGGAGGCGCGCGACCGCCCCGGCGGCCGCGCCTGGACCGACACCGCCACGCTCGACGCTCCCTTCGACCTGGGCGCCACCTGGCTGCACCAGGCCGGGGAGAACCCGCTGACCGCGCTGGCGGCGAAGGCGGAGCCCTTCGACCATGACGCCGTGCGCCGCCATGTCTGCCTCCTCGACGGCCGGCGCGCCACCGCGGCGGAGATGGCGGCCTATGACGCCGCCTATGCCGCCTTCCATCCCCGCCTGGAGGCCGCTCTGGCGGCAGCGCCGCCCGAGGCCACCGCCGCCGACTATGCCCCGCGCGGCGGCTTCTGGGACGCCACGGTGGCGCACTGGGAGGGGCCGGTGATCGCCGCCGCGCCGCTCGCCGCGATGGACCTGCGGGATTTCCTGGCCACGCAGCTCGGCGGCCCCAACCTGCTGCTGCCCGGCGGCATCGGCGCGCTGCTCGCCGGCCTCGCCGCCGGCCTGCCCATTGCCTATGGCGCCGTGGCGGAGCGGCTGCGCTGGGGCGAAGCCGGGGGCGTGGTGGCCGAGGGCGGCTTCGGCCGGATCGCGGCGCGGGCGGCCATCGTCACCCTGCCCACCGCCGTGCTGGCCGCTGGCGGGCTGCGCTTCGAGCCGGCCCTGCCCGCCGGGACGGAGCAGGCCATCCATGACCTGCCGCTCGGTCTGCTGACCAAGCTCGGCCTGCGCGCCGCCGGCGATGACCGGCTGGACCTGGAGCCCTTCACCGGCCTGGAACGGCACGTCGCGCGGGAGGAGGAGGAGGCGATGACCTTCATCGCCTGGCCCTTCGGGCGGGACCACCTGATGGGCTTTGTCGGCGGCGGCGCGGCCTGGGCGCTGGCCGAGGAAGGGGAGGCGGCGCTCGCCGACTTCGCCTTCGCCGAGCTGCGCCGTGCCTATGGGGCCCGCGCGGACCGCGCCCTGCGCCGGGAGGGGGTGCTGGCCAGCCACTGGGGCACCGACCCTTTCGCGCGGGGCGCCTATTCCTACGCCCGGCCCGGCCGCGCGATGGCGCGGCGCATGCTGGCGGCGCCTCTGGCGGAAGGGCGGCTCTGCTTCGCCGGCGAGGCCTGCCATCCACGCTTCGCCGGCACGGTCGGCGGTGCCTGGGAGACGGGCGAGGCGGCAGCCCGCAGCGCCCTCGAAGCCCTGCCATGAACGGAGGGTTGATGGACGAGGGGTTAAAGTTGCGCCATCGCTGCCCAGATGCAGCCTCCGATGAGTGAGACGGTGGAACAGGCGGGCTTTGACCGGCAGGACGAGACGCTGCGCCTGCGCGGCGCGCTGGTGACGCGGCAGGTCGGCCCGATCTGGGAGGCGGTGGAGAAGGCCGCGCGCGGTGCACGGCGGGTGGACCTCTCCGGCGTCTCCAGCCTGGACACCACGGGCGCCGCCCTGGTGCTGCGCAGCGCCGCGCTGGCCGGGGATGTGGCGGTCGAGGGCGCCAGCAAGCCGGTGGCGGCGGTGATGGAGCGCGCCCGCGCCGCTCTGGCCGCGCCGCGCCCCGCCGCCGGTGAGAGCCGGCTGTCCTTCGTCGCCTCGATCGGCGCCTGGGGCGTCGGCCTGCTGAGCCGGCTGCTCGTCTCCACCGGCTTCATCGGCGAGACGGCGGTGATGGGCGCCGCCGTGCTGCGCCACCCCCGCCGCCTGCGCTTCAACGACCTGCTGCGCCACCTCGACGAGGCCGGGCTGCGCGCCTTCCCGCTGACCCTGCTGCTCGGCACGCTGATCGGCGTCATCCTGGCCTTCCAGTCCTCCATCCCGATGCGGCAGTTCGGCGCCGAGATCTACATCCCGCCGCTGGTCGGCATCTCGCTGGTGCGCGAGCTGGGGCCGCTGGTGGCCGCCATCATCCTGGCCGGCCGCACCGGCTCCGCCTTCGCCGCCGAACTCGGCACCATGACGGTGAACGAGGAGATCGACGCGCTGCGCATCATGGGGGTGGACCCCATGGCCATGCTGGTGCTGCCGCGCCTCGTCGCGGCGATGCTGGTGATGCCGGTGCTCAGCCTGCTGATGGACCTCTCCGGCCTGCTCGGCATGGGCGTGGTGATGGGCACGCTGGGCTTCCCGCCGGCGCTGGTGATCAACCAGCTGCAGCAATGGCTGACGCTGGGCGGGCTGGTCGGGGGCCTGGGCAAGTCGGTGGTCTTCGGCCTGGCGATCGCCGGCATCGGCTGCCGCTCCGGCCTCTCCGCCGGGCGCGGGCCGCGCGCCGTGGGCGACGCCGCGACCGGGGCGGTGGTCGGCGGCATCGTCGCGACCGTGGTGCTGGACGGGCTCTTCGCCGTGCTGTTCTACCGGCTGGGCTGGTGATGGCGGAGGCCCCGGAGATGGCCGACATCCACCGCACCCGGGTCGAGAACCCGGTGGTGGAGGCGCATGGCCTCGCCATGGCCTTCGGCAGCAATGTCCTGTTCCGCGACGTCACCTTCCAGGTGGCGGGCGGCGAGGTCTTCGTCATCCTGGGCGGCTCGGGCTGCGGCAAGTCCACCCTGCTGAAGCTGCTGATCGGCCTCTACCGGCCGAGCGAGGGCGAGATCCACATCCTCGGCGAGGACATGGAGGCGGCGCAGGGCGCGGCGCGGCGGCAACTGCTCTCGCGCATCGGCGTCATGTGGCAGTCCGGCGCGCTGTTCGGCTCGATGACCCTGCTGGAGAACGTGATGCTGCCGCTGGAGGAGCACACCCGCCTGCCGCGCAGCGCGCGGGAGGAGGTGGCGCGGCTCAAGCTCGGGCTTGTCGGCCTGTCGGATGCCGCCAACCGCCTGCCGGCGGAGATCTCCGGCGGCATGGCCAAGCGCGCCGGCATCGCCCGCGCCATGGCGCTCGACCCGCCGGTGCTGTTCCTCGACGAGCCCTCGGCGGGGCTGGACCCGATCACCTCCGCCGGGCTCGACCAGCTCATCAAGGACCTGGCGCGCGACCTCGGCACCACTTTTGTGGTGGTGACCCACGAATTGCAGAGCATCCTGGCCATCGGCGACCGCTGCATCATGCTGGACAAGCAGGCCAAGGGCATGATCGCCGAGGGCGACCCGCGGCGCTTACGCGACCACGCGACGCACCCCACGGTGCGCGCCTTCTTCCGCCGGGAGGCGACCTGAACCATGGCGACATCCCGCAGCCTCTATGTGCGCGTCGGCGCGCTGATCCTGGTGGGCCTCGGCCTCGGCCTCGGCTTCCTGCTGTTCCTCAGCGGCGGCGGCTTCGGGCGCCAGAGCATGATCTTCGAGACCTATCTGCGCGAGAGCGTCACCGGGCTGGAGGTGGGCGCCCCGGTGCGCTACCGCGGCGTGCAGGTCGGGCAGGTCAGCCAGGTCGGCCTGGTCAATGCCGAATACCCGCCGACCAACCGCAACGCCGCCATGGAGGCCTTCCAGCTGGTGCTGGTGCGCCTCGCGCTCGATACCGAGAAGGCCACCATGGACGACCCGGCGCAGGTGAAGCAGGCGGTGACGCGCGGCCTGCGTGCCCGTCTCGCCACCCAGGGCATCACCGGCGTCGCCTATATCGAGCTGGACTTCGTCAGCCCCGAGCGCTTCCCGGAGCGGGACCTGCCCTGGACGCCGGCCTATCCGGTGATCCCCTCCATCCCCTCCACCGTGGCACAGGTGCAGAATGCGGCGGAGGCGATCCTCGCCCGCATTCAGCAGGCTCCCCTGGAGGAGCTGCTGACCGACGTGACGGCGGTGGTCTCCGCCGTGCGTGGCCAGGTGGAGGACGGCGACCTTGCCCACACCTTCACCGAGGCCGCCGCCACGCTGGGCGCCCTGCGCCAGGCGGTGACGCAGTCCGACATCCCGGCCATGGTGGCGGAGCTGCGCGGCGCCGCGGCTGATCTGCGCGCCCTGCTGGGCAGCGCCGAGGCGAAGGCGGCGCTGGCCAGCGCGCGCACCGCCGCGGACGAGCTGCGCGAGAGCCTGAGCCGCCTGCCCGCCGTGATCAGCGCGCTGGAGCAGACCGCCCGCTCCGCCCGCAACACCACCCAGAGCACCACCGCGGACCTGGTGCCGCTGCTGCGCGACCTGCGCGCCACGGTCAGCAACCTGCGCGACACGACCGAGGCGCTGCGCCGCGCCCCGGGCCAGGTGCTGTTCGGCGCGCCGCCGCCGCCCAACCGCTGATCCCCTGAAGGGAAGTTCCATGCGCCGCCGCCTGCTCCTGCTCACCCTTCCGACGCTCGCCGCCTGCTCGGTGCTGCCCGAATACCCCTATGTCGAGGTCAAGCGCTTCCCGCTCACGGCGCGCCGCGAGGCGCCGCCGGCGCGGGGCGGGCATGGGCGGGTGCTGCTGGTGCGGCTGATGCGCGCCTCGCCGGCGCTCGACACCCGCGGGCTGCGCAGCCTGCGCGCCGACGGTACCGAGTCGGTGGACTTCTACGCCGAGTGGACGGCGCCCCCGGCCGAACTGGCGGAGGAGGCGCTGCGCCGCTGGCTGACCGCTTCCGGCCTGTTCTCCGCGGTGATCACGCCGGGCAGCCGGGCGCAGGCCGACCTGGTGCTGGAGACGGAACTGACCACCTTGCTCGCCGATCTCGGCCGCGGCGAGGCGCGGGTGGGACTTTCCGCCGTGCTGCTGCGCGAGAGCGGCAACAACACGCGGATCCTGACGCAGCTTTCCCTCACCGGCACGGCGCCCCTGCCGCCGGCGCGCCCGCTGCCGCCGGAGGCCGCCGCCGCCGCGATGAACACCGCCTTCGCCGACGCGCTGACGCAGCTCGAAAGCCAGCTTGCCCGCTTCGCCTGAACCGGCGGGCGCCGTTGCGGCGCGTTTACCAAATACCAACCTCTGTCCCGGTAATCTCAAAAAATAGAACACTGAGACGGTTGGAACGCCGCATGAGACATTCGGGACAGGGACGGCGCATCGCGGGTGGAGGCGCTCATGCCCCCCGCTGAGGCCGCTGATCCGTGGAGCGAGGTGTGGGACGCCTACGAGGCGCGGCAGGCAGGCTTGCGCCCACCGCCAGCGCTGTTGCCACCTGCGCCGCGGCGATCGGAGGCGGTGGCACGGCCGGCGCCGCGCCGGCGCCGACGGCTGATGGCGCTCGCCGCCTGCCTGGCCTTTGGCCTGGCAGGCTTCTCCGGCCCGGCCCGGCCGCTGCTCGGCATGGCGGGGCTGGCGCTCTGGCCGGACGTGCCCGCGCTGCTGGGTGGGCTGGACCTGCCCTCCAACCTGCCGGCGCCTTCGCTCACGCTGCCGCCAATGCCGCCGCTGCAGGCCATCGGTGGCCGGGAGGCGGAGCGCTATCTCGCCAGCCTGGCGGGGGAGGTGACGGAGGGCTGGCGCGACCCCGAGGCCCTGCGCCGCATGATGCTGGCGCGGCAGGGCCTGCCGCCGGTTCGCAATGCCGCGCTGCGGCCGCTGGAGGCGGTGCGCAGGCTGCGCCCGCTGGGCTGGGGGGCGGTGCGGCTGGAAATCGGCCCGGCGCAGGGGCCGGGCGGCCTCGGGCTGGACCTCGCCTGGGAGGCCGGCGGCTGGCGGGTGACCCGCCTGCAGTTGCTCGACCCGCCGGACGGCCAGGTCTGAAAGGGGGGGAGGGGCGCATCGCCCCTCCCGGGCCACTCAGAAGCGGTAGCGCACCGCTGCACCGACGATCCAGGGATCGAGATCCGCCCGCGCGCCGATGGCGCCGCTGTTCACCGAGACGTCGGGCCGCAGGAACAGCTTCTTCACGTCGAAATTGACGCCCCAGTGCGGCGTGATCTCGTAGTCCACGCCGGCGTTCAGCGCCCAGCCCCAGGAGTTCTCGACATCCACCTTGCTGACCGGGGCGGTGCGGCTGCCGCCCTCGCTGTAAAAGACGGTGTAGTTCACGCCGACGCCGACATAGGGGCTGAAGCGGGACTGCGGCAGCGGATGGAACTGCAGCGTCAGGGTCGGCGGCAGCGCCCAGACGCTGCCCAGATCGACATCACCCAGCGCCGAGCCCTTCACCTTCACGTCGTGATGGCTGGTGGCGGCGATCAGGTTCAGCGAGAGCTGTGGCGTCAGGAAGTAGGTGAGGTCGAGCTGCGGGGTCACGGTGTCGGAGGCGGAGGGCTTGCCGCCAATGGCGTCCACCCGCCCGCCATCTTCCGGCAGCACGCCGATCAGGCCGAAGCCAAGGACCAGATCTCCGGCCTGCTTGCCGCGTACGGCGTCCTGGGCCTGGGCGGGCGCCGCCAGCAGGGCGGCGCCCATGGCGGCAGCGGCAAGCGCCCCGCAGAGTGTCTTCTTCACGACCAACCTCATCATTCCAGGCGGCGCGAGCACCGCCGGAGGTGAAGCTAGGCCGTTGCGCTGAGCGCGGCTTTGATCTGCGTCATACCGTGCACGGACTTGTCAGTCGGCGGTGATGCCCGCCGTCTGGATCACCTTCCGCCAACGTTCGATCTCGGCGCGCTGGAACTTGCCGTATTCCTCCGGGCTGTTGGCCACCACCGTCATGCCGATCTGCTCCAGGCGCGGCCGCACCTCCGGATGGCGCAGCGCCTCGGCGGCGGCGGCATGCACCCGCTGCAGCAGCTCGGGCGCCATCCCGGCCGGTGCCATCAGCGCCTGCCAGCTGGTGATGACGAAGTCGTCGAGCCCCGCCTCGGCCGCGGTGGGCACATCGGGCAGCACCGGGTGCCGCTTCGCGTCGGTGACCATCAGCGCGCGCAGCCGGCCGCCCTCGATATGGCCGGCAACGGTGCCGAGGTTCTGGAAGGACATCTGCACATTGCCGGCGATCAGGTCGGTCGCCGCCGCGGCGCCGCCGCGATAGGGCACATGCGCCACGTCCACCCCGGTGCGCTGCTTGAACAGCTCGGTCGTCATCTGGTCCGAGGAGCCGACGCCGCTGGTGGAATAGGAGGCCTTGCCGGGATTGGCCTTCAGCCAGGCGACCAGTTCGGCGGTGGTCTTCACCGGCACCTTCTCCGGGTTCACCACCAGCACGTTCGGCATGCTGACGGCGAGGGTGATGGGGGTGAAGTCCTTCACCGGGTCGTAGCCGAGGTCGGGCCGCAGCGCCGCGTTGATGGCATAGACGCCGATCGAGCCGATCATCAGCGTGTGCCCGTCCGGCTCGGCGCGGGCGAGCAGGCGGCCCGCCACCTCGCCATTGGCGCCGGCGCGGTTCTCGGCCACGACCGGCTGGCCGATGGTCTGGCTCATGCGGTTGGCGACGGCGCGGGCGACGATGTCGCTCGGGCCGCCGGCGACGAAGGGCACCAGCATGGTGACCGGCCGATTCGGCCAGGCGCCCTGGGCACGGGCGGTGCGGAGGGCAGGAAGGGCCAGCGTGGCCCCGGTCAGCGATGCGCCCAGCAGCGTACGGCGATGCATGGAGGTTCCTCAGGGTTGTTCTTGTCTGACAACGTGACATGGGACGGCAGCACTTGCCAATGGGCGAGGTGGCTTGTCGCCCGCCGGGCGCGACGATAAGCCGCCTGCAGATAGCAGGATGACCTCATGGCGACGGACCTCGACATCGCCCGCGCGGCGAAGCTCCTTCCGATCGGTGAGATCGCCGCCCGCGCGGGAATCCCCGACGAGGCGCTGGAGCCCTATGGCCGCTACAAGGCCAAGATCAACCTGGACTTCGTGACGGCGCAGCGGGACCGGCCGCAAGGGGCGTTGGTCCTGGTGACGGGCATCAGCCCGACCGCCGCCGGCGAGGGCAAGACCACCACCACCATCGGCCTCGGCGACGCGCTGAACGCGCTCGGCACCCGCACCATGATCTGCCTGCGCGAGCCCTCGCTCGGGCCATGCTTCGGGGTGAAGGGCGGCGCGACGGGGGGTGGGCGGGCGCAGGTGGCGCCGATGGAGGAGATCAACCTCCACTTCACCGGCGACTTCCACGCCATCACCGCGGCCAACAACCTGCTCGCCGCGATGGTGGACAACCACCTCTATTGGGGCAACGAGCTGGGCCTCGATGCGCGCCGCATTTCCTGGCGCCGCGCGGTGGACATGAACGACCGCGCGCTGCGATCGATCACCGCCGCGCTGGGCGGCGTGGCCAACGGCTTCCCGCGCGAGGACGGCTTCGACATCACCGTGGCCTCCGAGGTGATGGCGGTGTTCTGCCTGGCGCGCGACCTCGACGACCTGCGCGCGCGGCTCGGCCGCATCATCGTCGGCCAGACGCGGGACGGGCGCAGCATCACCGCGCACGACCTGAAGGCGGATGGCGCCATGGCGGCGCTGCTGCGCGAGGCCTTCGCGCCCAACCTGGTGCAGACGCTGGAAGGCTCGCCCGCGCTGGTGCATGGCGGGCCCTTCGCCAATATCGCGCATGGCTGCAACAGCGTGATGGCGACCCAGCTCGGCCTGCGGATGGCCGAGATGGTGGTGACCGAAGCCGGCTTCGGCGCCGACCTCGGCGCCGAGAAGTTCCTCGACATCAAGTGCCGCGCCGCCGGCCTGGCACCCTCGGCCTGCGTCGTCGTCGCCACGGTGCGGGCGCTGAAGATGCATGGCGGCGTGGCGAAATCGGCGCTCGGCACCGAGGATGTCGCGGCGGTGCGGCGCGGCATCGCCAACCTGGCGCGGCACGTGCAGAACATGCAGAAGTTCGGCCTGCCCGTGGTGGTGGCGATGAACCGCTTCACCAGCGACACCGAGGCCGAGATCGACGCGGTGAAGCAGGCGATGGCGAAGCTCGGCACCGAGGCCATCCTCTGCACCCATTGGGGCGAGGGGGCGGCCGGCGCGGCCGATCTCGCGCGCGCCGTGCAGGCGCTGGTCGCCGGCGGCTCGGCGCGCTTCGAGCCGCTCTACTCCGACCATCTCTCGCTCGCCGGCAAGATCGAGACGGTGGCGCGCGAGATCTACCATGCCGGCGGCGTCGTCATCCCGCCGCCAGTGGCGGCGAAGCTGCGGCGTTTCGAGGAGCAGGGCTTCGGCCATGTGCCGGTCTGCATTGCCAAGACGCAGTATTCCTTCAGCGCCGATCCGGCCCTGATGGGCGCACCGGAGGGCCATGTGCTGCCGCTGCGCGAGGCGCGGCTCTCGGCAGGGGCGGGCTTCGTCGTCGCCATCGCCGGCGACATCATGACCATGCCCGGCCTGCCACGCCGCCCCGCGGCGGAGGGCATCGGGCTCGATGCCGAGGGGCGCATCGAGGGCCTGTTCTGAGCCGAGGCGCGCGCGCCGGGTGACGGCGGGAAGGGCCGGCGGAGCGCCATCCGCCGGCCCTTCTCCGTCGCTCCGGCGCTGTGGGCGACTCGTCCCGAGCGCCACTGCAAGCAAAGGCTTCGCAGTAAGGCCGGATTACCGCTACATGGCACTCTCAAGGTCGTTCCGGAGAGCTCGCCCTGGCGCCTGCATCCCAATTTCGCGCGGCCACCGCATGGCAGCGGGCTGGTGGCGCCAGCGGTGGCTTACGCTGCGGTGAGCGCCGGACGGCCCGGCAGCCGGGCGCGGTCGTGTCATGCCGCCCGCGTTCCGTTGGGACTGTGTTCCGGTTGAGCCCCGCGGTTCAGGAAGCGTTAGCCGTTCCAGGCCAGATTGCCTGCTGTCGCGACACGCGGCGCCCGGCGGTGATGGTCCCATCCGGCAGCCGGACCCCCTGGGCGCGGCCGTGGCCGCAGGAGGCAAGGAGAAGGGCCCTCATGCTCTGAATGCTGATTCGCCTGAGCCGCTCCATGGCCGCCACCCCGGAAGAAGGTTGGGCGGCTCCTGCGAGCATCCCTGGCCGTTCCCCACCGCCGCGCCGCGGCGCTGTGGACCGGCTTCCCCAAGCGGGCGCCGGCGCGTGCCGTCCCGCACGAGAAACCGCCGAACCATGTCGACGCTTGTGCTCGAACTGCGCCAAGGTGACCTGCTGGTCGTCAATGGAGCGCCTCTCCGCTTCCGCAATCGCGCCCGGGTCGAGCTGACAAGCCGGGCGCGCTTCCTGTTCGGCAAGCAGATCATGACGCCCGAGGCCGCGACCACGCCGGCGCGGCGCATCTACTTCGCCGTCCAGACCGCCTATATCGGCAATGAGGAGGAGCGCGCGCTGGGCCTCGAGCTGGCGCGCGATCTTGCCGCCGAGTTCCGCGCCGCCACCACCTCGGACCAGGCACGGGAGCTGCTGGACAGCGCCATCGCTGCCGCCGAGCAGGACGAATGCTATCAGGCGCTGCGGATGATCCGTCGCCTGATCCAGCACGAGGACGCGGTGCTGCGGGGCCCCGGCGATGTGCCCGCCACGGGGGAGCCGGCGCTGTGACCCCGGCGGCCGCGTGCCGCCCGCCTCCCTGCCCGCCCAGCGCGGTCGGGCAGCGGATGGAGGAGGCCATGCTGTTCCGTCAGGTGGTCCTGCTGCTGCGGCAGGCGCGGGAGGGCGGAGACCCCACCAGGGGCCGGGCAGCGGCCGAGGCCACCCGGCGCCTGTGGGAGGCTGTGCTGCTGGCGCTTCATGCTCCTGGCTGCACACTGCCTCCGGCGCTGCGGCAGGGCCTTGAGACCCTCGGCCAGGCGGTGATGCGCGAGGTTGCCCGGCCGGCCCCTGACTACGGCTTCCTGGCCGACATCAACGAACAGGTCATGGCCGGGCTCGCCACCTGCCATTGAGAAGCGCAGCCGGAAGGCTCAGGCGGCCTGGAAGCCGAGCCGGCGGAGCAGCCATTCGCGATAGGCCAGCACCGCGGTCGGGGCGGGGGTGAGCGCCGCCACCATGGCGCGCGCCTCGGCGCCAACCAGTGCCAGCGTCGCGCCCTCGGCCGGCTGATGCGCTTCCTCCTCCTGCCAGCGCAGCGCCGCGCGGCGCCAGGCGGCCACCACATCGGCCGAGGTCAGGCGCGGCAGCATCAGGGCGGTGCGCAGCCGCAGCGCCGCGAAGCCCGCCTCCGCCGCCGCCAATGGCAGTGGATGGGTGGCGGCCCTGGCGGTGGAGGGCAGGTCCGGATAGTCGCGGCGGCCCGGCACCTCCAGCTCCAGCCAGGGCGTCAGGCCGAGTTCCGCCGCCCGGCGGGCAGCCGCGGGCGCGGCGATCACCATCGCGTCCACCTCGCCCGCGGCCAGCGCGGCTTCGGCCGCCCGGCCGGTGAGATTGAAGAGCGGCACCGCCGGGTGGCCCAGCAGGTCCAGTGCCAGCAGCGCCGCCGTCTCCGGTGCGCCCGGCGTGGGCAGGGCCAGGCGCAGAGGACGGTTGCCGGAGAGCGGGTCGCGGCCCCGCCCCGCCAGCACCGCCGGCTGCCAGGAGACGCAGATCGGCAGCCATCCCTCCGGGTCGAACTGGGCGCGGCTCTCGCCGATCAGCCGGGCCTGCGCGGCAAGGCCGGGCATCGCCAGCAGCAGCCGCCCGTCGCCCGCTTCCGTGGTGGCGAAGCGGTTGGCGGCCGTCACGCCATCCGAGCCGCCGAGCACGAGGCTGTGCAGGGCCACCGCATGCGGCAGGCCGCGCGCCAGCCGGGCGGCCACGTCCTGCGCCCATTGCGCGGCAGCGCCGCCTTCCGGCCCGGGCAGCAGCAGGGTCGTGCTGTCCGGCACCAGGGCGGCAGGCTGTGGCTGGGAGAGGGCAGGCCGTGCGCAGGCCCCCGCCAGCAGGGCGAGGGCGCCGAGGCCCAGGCATTCGCGGCGCCCGGGCCTGCTCATGCCGCCGGACGCTCTCGTCCGGGCGGCGGCATGGAGGCGGGAGCCGCGGCGCGCCATGGTCAGGAGTCGTAGGAGACGAGGGTTTCCACCGGCACGTCCAGCCGCTCGCGGCCCTTCAGGAAGGCCAGCTCGATCATCGCCGCGGCCAGCGGCACCTCCGCCCCCGCATTGCGGAGGAGCTGCACGCCGGCGGCCATGGTGCCGCCGGTGGCCAGCAGGTCGTCCAGGATCACGACGCGGTCGCCCGGCGCCACGGCATCGGCCTGCATCTCGATGCGGTCGGTGCCGTATTCCAGCGCGTAGTCATGGCCGATGGTCGGGCCCGGCAGCTTGCGCGCCTTGCGCAGCATGATGAAGCCGAGGCCGAGCTCCAGCGCCAGCGGGGCCGCCAGCAGGAAGCCGCGGCTCTCGATGCCCGCCAGCAGCTTCGGGCGGTGCGGCCGCACCACCGTGGCGAGCTGCGCCATCGCCGCCTTCCAGGCCGGGCCATCCCGCAACAGCGTCGAGATGTCGTAGAAGAGGATTCCGGGCTTCGGGAAATCCGGCACGCTGCGGATGTGCGCCTTCAGGTCGAAGGCGGCATCATGGCGGGCGGTGGTCAGGCCGGGCTCGGGCATCTGGATCTTTCGGGCACGCAGAAAGGGGCGGGAAGGGGCGGAGCCCCGGAGGTCGGGGCCGAAGACTAGGCCCCCCGGCGCCCTGCTGCAAACACGGGTGGTTCTGCACTTGGCGAAGCCGGGCCGCCCTGCCAAGAGGGAGCCATGTCGCGCATCCTCATTGCCTGCCTTGCCGGCTTCGCCGGGCTGCTGACCTATCTGGGCATGGTGCTCTGGGCCGGTGACCACGTGCAGCAGTGGCACTGGGCGCTGCAGGTGCCGTTCTACGTGGCGGCGGGCTTCGCCTGGGTGTTCCCCGTCCGCAGCCTGATGTTCTGGGCGGCGCGGCGGCCGCGCTGAGGGCGGCCCCGGCCGCGCCGGGGCCGGAGGCATCAGAAGGGGCGGCTCAGCATCACCAGGGCACGGGCATCGCAGTACTTGGTGCCCGCGAAGCAGTCGTTCTTCGAGAGGTCGGTGTCGTAGTAGCCGACGCTCAGGAGAACGCCTGCCAGCACCTCGCGCGAGACGGCGACCGACCAGTTGGCATAGTCCGGCGCGCCGTAGCGCGGGTTGCGGTCGATCCACTGGTGGCCGTAGCGGCCGGAGAGGGTGAAGCCCAGCGGCAGGGTGACGTCCGCGCCGCCCTCCAGGTAAACGGCGCTGCCGGACTCGAAGTAGAAGTCCGGCGACCAGGCGGCGGTGCCGACGAACTTCACCGGGTCCAGCGTGTAGCTGCCCTTCGCGACGGCCTCGGCATAGTTGTACGCATAGCTGCCATCCGGCTTGTCGTAGCCGGGATAGGTGTACCAGACGCCACCGAGGTCGAGGCCGAAATTGCCGATGGCGAGGCGGTAGCCGGCCAGCAGGTCCAACTCCTGGCGGGCGTTGCTGCCGGGGAAGGTGACGTTGCTGGCGAAGGCGCCGGCATAGAAGCCGGATTCGTGCTGCGCATCGAGCGTGAGCTGGATCGCCGGCCGGTTGCGGGTCTGCGAGATGCCGCGAAACAGGTAGTCCGAGGCCACGGCGGGGGTGGCGGCGATGGTCAGACCGGCGCTGTCGATCGTGGTCTGCGCCGCCGCGGGCAGGGCCAGCGCCGGAATGCTCAAGGGTAAAGCAAAAGCGAAAGCCAGGCTTGGCTTCATGGGCTTGGGTTCCCTCCAGCCGGCGGCGGGGTGCCTCCGGTGGCGGATGTTGCCCAAGCAATACATGTGCTCGGCGGCGATCGGCTTCCGCCCTGCCGCCATGAAAAACCCCGCCGCGCGCTCCCTGGGAAGGGGAGGCGTGGCGGGGCTTTGGCCCGGCCGGATCATTTGGTCGGAGCGAGAGGATTCGAACCTCCGGCCCCTGCGTCCCGAACACAGTGCTCTACCAGGCTGAGCTACGCTCCGTCGTTCCGGCCGGGCGTCTCATAGGGACGGCGCGGCGTATAGCCCCGCCCGAGAGGCTCGGCAAGGGCGGCTTCGCACCGCCCGCGCAGAAAAGCTGCTTTTCTCTTCCCCCGGGCGTGGTGTGATGGGCGTCCTCGAACGTGATCCGGAGTCGCGCATGCGGATGAAGCAAGTCTCCCTGGCCCTCGTCCTGCTGGGCGCCACTGGCCTCGCCGGCCTGGCCCCCAGCGGCTCCGCCCGGGCGCAGGGCGATGTCATCGCCCAGCGGCAGGCGGGGTTGAAGCGGATGAGCGGGAACCTGGAGACGATCAAGAAGACGCTGGAGGCGAAGGGCGAGCTTTCCATCGTGGCGGAGCGCAGCCAGGACATGGTGGCCTTCTTCCAGGGCTTCCCCGCACTGTTCCCGCCCGGCAGCGACAAGGGGGATACCCATGCCCGCCCCGAGGTCTGGTCGAACCGGGCCGGCTTCGAGGCCGCCGCCACGCGGATGGTCGCTGCCGCCACCAAGTTGAACCAGGTCGCGACGGCAGGCGATGCGGGCGCCACCGCGACCGCCTTCCGCGAGGCGGGCGGCACCTGCGGCGCCTGCCATCGCGAGTTCCGCGCCCGCTGACAAAGCCCGCTGACAGGGAAAGGGGGGCTTTCTCCCTCCACCGGCCCTCAGCCGAGCCGCGACAGGCCCCAGGCCGCCGCGCCCGCCGCCGCCAGCAGCGCCAGCGCCAGCACCGGCGAGCCGAGGCGCGGCGCATGGCGGGCGAGGGCGGCCGGCACCCGCTTGACGCCGGTCAGCATCGGCAGCACGAGGTTCTGCCCCTTGGCCAGGGCATAGACCGCCACCGCCAGCACGTGCAGCGCGGCGAGGGCCAGGATCACGTTGAAGTTGCGGATGTGGATGAAGGTCGCCCAGTCGCTCGCCGCGCCGGAGACGAAGCCGGCAAGCGGACCGCGGGTGAGGATCTGGTCGTCGGCAAAGAGGCCGGTGCCCACCTGCAGCAGCAGCGCACCGAGCAGCGCCAGCACCATCCAGCCGCCGGCGGCATTGTGGCCCAGCTCGGTGTCCGGGGCGCGCCGGAACAGGGATCGCAGATGGCCGAGCGCCGCCAGCGGCGAGCGCAGGAAGTGGCGGAACCGCGCCGTCTCCGAGCCGATGAAGCCCCAGAGCAGCCGGAACAGCAGCAGGGTCAGCGCCAGGTAGCCACTGGTGAGATGGAGGTCCATGCGGCCGGTCTCAGCCGTCCACCAGGACAGGCCGATCAGCCCGACAATCGCCCAGTGCACCAGCCGGACCCAGGGGTCCCAGACCTTCACGCGGACTGTTCCACTCGGCTGCATGGTCCCTCCGCCTTCGCCGTGGCCAGGGATTGAGGCGCATTCATGCCCTCCGCCGCAAGGGGGGACGGAAGGTGGGCCTGCCCGCCCCTTCCGGGAGGCGGGTTGTTTACGTGGGCGCGACGGACCATAACCTTGCTGTCATGGCGCTCTTGCAAAGCCTTCGCATGGTCCTCGCCCCGCCGCATCCGGCGGGCCGGCCCTTCATCATCGGTGGCGCGGTCGTGGCCGTGGTCGGGGGCCTGTTGCTGGGCTCCTGGCTGTTCTGGCTGGCGGCCGCCTTCACTGCCTTCTGCTTCTACTTCTTCCGCGACCCCGAGCGGGTGACGCCGGACCGGCCGGTGATCGTCGCCCCGGCCGACGGGCGGGTGGTCAGCGTCGAGCCGGCGGTGCCGCCGGCCGAGCTGGGCCTCGGCCCGGCGCCGCGCTGGCGGGTGGCGATCTTCCTCTCCGTGAACGATGTGCACATCAACCGCAGCCCGGTCGAGGGCGTGGTGACGCGCATCGCCTACCGGCACGGCAAGTTCGTCAGCGCCAACCTGGACAAGGCGAGCGACGACAACGAGCGCAACGCGCTGGCGATCCGGATGCCGAACGGGCAGGACGTGGCGGTGGTGCAGATCGCCGGGCTGGTGGCCCGCCGCATCCTCTGCTTCGTGCGGGAAGGCGACAGCCTGCGCGCCGGCGAGCGCTTCGGCCTGATCCGCTTCGGCAGCCGCACCGACCTCTATCTGCCGGAGGGCGTGCGCCCGCTGGTGGGGGCGCGGCAGCTCATGGTCGGCGGCGAGACGGTGATCGCCGAACTCGCCCCCGCCGCGCCGAAGCCCGCAACCGCGGACGTCGCGCCGGGTTCCGTGCTTTGATGAATGCTTCCCCGCCACGCCCGCGCCGCTTCCGCTTCGCCGCCCGCCAGCGGCCGCGTTTCCAGGGTCAGTCCTTCAACCGGCTGATCCCCAACATTCTCACGCTGCTCGGCCTCTGCGCCGGGCTGCTGGCGATGCGGTTCGCGCTGGAAGGGCGCTGGGAAGTGGCGGCGGGGCTGATCATCACCGCCGGCGCGATCGACGGCCTGGACGGGCGGCTGGCGCGGCTGCTGAAGGCCACCAGCCGCTTCGGCGCCGAGTTCGACAGCCTGGCCGACTTCCTCTCCTTCGGCGTGGCGCCGGCCATGATCCTCTATCTCTGGACCATGCACGACTATCGCGGTCTGGGCTTCGTGCCCTGCGTGATGTTCGCCGTCTGCATGTCGCTGCGGCTGGCGCGCTTCAACGCGGCGCTGGATGCCGGGCCGATGCCGTTGCCGGGGCCGCCGCCCAAGCCCGCCTATGCCCAAAGTTTCTTCACCGGCGTGCCGGCCCCGGCCGGGGCGCTGCTGGCGATGTTCCCGCTCTTCGCCTCGCTGGCCTTCGAGGGCTGGGGCTGGTTCGGGCTGGCCTCGGCGGTGCGCTACCCGGCCTTTGTCGGCATCCTGCTGATCCTGGTGGCGCTGGCGCTGGTCAGCACGCTGCCGACTTGGTCCTTCAAGAACTTCAAGGTGCGGCGGGAATACATCCTGCCGCTGCTGCTCTCGGTCGGCGCCTTCGCGGCGCTGCTGGTGAGCGAGCCCTGGGCGGCGCTGGCGGCGGCCGGACTGATCTACTGCGCCATGCTGCCTTTCTCCTTCCGCTCCTACCTCCGGCTGAAGCGCGAGGCCGAGTCGCTGATCCAGCCGATCGGCAGCCATCCGCCGGCCGAGCCGGAGGCCTGACAGGCCGCGCCGCGATCCGGCGGCGGCCTCTTCCGGCAGCTTTCCAAGCCCCCTGGGCCGCCGCGGCGATGGCTGCGGCGCATGGATTCACCTTCTCCTCATCTTCTTCTCGCAGTCTGCGTCAGACCGGCTTCACAAGCGGCCGAATTCATGTTTTTGAGCAACTTGGGTGAAGAACTTCACCCGGAGGTTGATGACCCTTCTCTATTCCGTGAGGCGCAGATGCGAGGTAGCAGGATGCAGGCGGCCAACGGACGGCGCAGCTTCCTCCAGGGCATGGTGGCGAGCACGCTTGGCCTGCCCGCGCTGCTTTCCGGCTGCGCCGCGCCCGTCGCCCGGCTGGCCCAGGGCACGCCGGTCGAGCAGATCACCACCGCGAGCTTCGCCACCCTGCAGAGCAACGGCCTGACGCGCGGCGGCGTGGTCGGCTTCGACGGCCACCACGTGCTCACCTGCGCGCATGTGCTGGAGGCGGGGGCGCCCTCAATCCGGCTGCGCCGCGCGGACGGGGCGGAGACGGCGGCCAGCCTGGTGGCGCGCAGCGGCCGGATGGATCTGGCGGTGCTGCGGGTGGCGGCGGGCTTCCTCGCTCCCGCCGAGCGCGCCGAGGCTCCGCCCCGCCGCGGCGAGCTGGTCTGGGCCGCCGGGGCGCCAAGCATCGGCAGCCCCATCGCGCAGGGGCATGTCGAGGCGCCGGATGCCGAGATGCCGGGCTTCGGCCGCGGCTTCACCGCGCGCATGCCGGCGCTGATGGGCTATTCCGGCGGACCGGTGGTGGATGAGGACGGTCAGCTCCTGGGCCTGACCGCCGCCCTGCCGCAACCGGGCGCGGCCGGTGCCCTGGCCTTCCTGCTCGGCGCCGATATCGACGGCCTGGCGCAGTCCGACCGGCAGGTCTTCGTGCTCTCGATCCGCCGTGCGGAGGCGGAGGCGAGGCGGCTGCTGGGCGCCGCGGCCGCCTGAGCGCCGCCGCCGGGCCTCGCTCGGATTTTCCTGGACTTCGCTTGTTCCTGCGCCGCATCGTTCGCGCTTCCGGCAAGGCGGGGCGTGCGGCTCCCTGAGCGGCGCCAACCGCGAGAAGGGAGCAGCGTCATGACCATTTCCCGGATCCTGGCCCACAAGGGCACGCAGGTGATTTCGGTCGGCCCGCAGGACGGTGCCCTGGCCATCTGCCGCACCCTGGCGCAGCACCGGATCGGCGCCGTGCTGGTGCGCGACGAAGCCGGGCAGGTGCTGGGCATCGTCAGCGAGCGCGACCTGGTGCGCGCCCTCGCCAGCCGCGGAGAGGAGGCCGCCGCGCTGCAGGCGAGCCAGCTGATGACCCGGGTGCTGCACACCGTCGCGCCGGCCACCCGCGTTTGCGATGCGCTGGCGATGATCACCGACCGCCGCGTGCGCCACCTGCCCGTGCTGGACGAGCGCGGCCAACTCGCCGGCATGGTCTCGATCGGCGATCTGGTGAAGGCCCGCATCGAGGAGGCGGAGCAGGAGGCGAGCCAGTTGCGCGACTACGTCGCCTCGGCGGGGTAGGTCCGCAAGAAAAACGAATTCGGCGAAAGCGGCAGCACAACCTTTCGGTGCCTCATGCGTTCAGCCCGCATCGCACAGGGAGAACCGCGATGAAGCTGCGAATCTTGAGTGCTGCTGCGCTGGCGCTGGCTCTGGCCGCCTGTGGGACCAACGAGCGCGAGCGCGTCCAGGGCGGCGCGGCCGCGGGTGCGGCGACCGGCGCCGGCATCGGTGCGCTGGGCGGTCCCGCGGGCGCGGCGGTGGGTGCGCTGGTCGGTGGCGGCGCGGGTGCCGTGACCGGCGCCACGACCTCGCCGGGCGATGTGAATCTCGGCCGGCCGCTCTGGAAGGACCCGGAGGTTCAGACCCCGCTGGACAACAACCGGAGCAGCCGCCGGAGCAATCGCTCCTCCTCGCGCTCCGGCAGCGGGGACGTCTACATGGGCGGTGGCATGGTGGTGCCGCCGGGCCAGACCCCGTCCTCCGCCGTCGGCAACCCGGGCGGCGGCGGCATGTCCGGCGGCAGCGGCATGTCGGGCAGCGGCACGTCGGGCAGCGGCACGTCGGGCAGCGGCATGTCGGGCAGCGGCACGGGCGGGACCTCCGCGGCCTCGCCGACCAACCCGGCGCCGCGCACCTCGCCCTGAGGCGCCCCGCCGGCGCATGGCTTCAGCGCCTTTTCGCCGGCGGTCCCCAGGGCCGCCGGCACGTGGCGCTTGCCCCAAGCACCACCACCTCGGAGAAGGATGACGCATGCGGCCGCATCTGCCTGTCCGCGAACCGGCCTGGCTCGAGGAATTCAAGGCCTTCATCATGCGCGGCAGCGTGGTGGACCTGGCGGTCGGTATCGTCATCGGCGCCGCCTTCACCGGCATCGTCAATTCGCTGGTACAGGACCTGATCAATCCGCTCCTCGGCCTGCTGATCGGCGGGGTGGATTTCTCCAACGTCTTCATCGTGCTGAGCGGCGAGCGCGGCCCCTCGCTGGAGGCGACCCGGCAGAGCGGCGCGGCGGTGCTGGCCGTCGGCGTGTTCCTCAACGCCATCATCCGCTTCCTGATCGTCGCCCTGGCGATCTTCTGGCTGCTGCGCATGCTGACCCGGCTGCGGCTGCGCCAGGCCGCCAAGCCGGCCGCGCCGCCGGCGCCGACGACGCAGGAAAAGCTGCTGATGGAAATCCGCGATGCGCTGGTGCGGCCTTCCACCGCGCCGGCGAGGCCCGAGCCCTCATCCCCGCCGCCCGCGCCCTGACGCGACGCGGCGCTTCGCGGCACCCGCTGGCGGGTGCTAGGATGGCCCCATGCGCTTCAACCATCCTCCCTCGATCGAGGACCTGCAGGAGATGGCCGAGACGGCCTTCTCCGCCATCCCCGAGGAATTGCGCAATGCCGTGCAGGGCACGGCCATCCTCGTCGAGGACCTGCCGGACGAGGAAACGCTGGAGGCGCTTGAACTCCAGCATCCCTGGGAACTGACCGGCCTCTATCGCGGCGTGCCGCTGACGGAGAAGACGCATCTTGGCGTCCCCGCCGAGCCGGACACCATCCTGCTCTACCGCGAGCCCATCCTGGTGGAGTGGATCGAGACCGGCGAGGACCTGTTCCGCCTGGTCCGCAACGTGCTGATCCACGAGATCGGCCACCATTTCGGCTTCTCGGACGAGGAGATCGCCCGGCTGGAAGGCGAGGGCTAGAGCATTTCCCGTTCGCCCTGGCTCACGGAAAACGCTCCAGCCGTTTGTTTTGACGAGCATCTTCACCCATTCCGATGATGCCATCGGAACGGGATCTGCTCCGGCGCGCTACCCGTCCAGCGCCGCCGTCACCGCCCGCCGCAGGGCGGGCAGCGCCTCCGCCGCGAACCAGGGCCGGTCCGCCGCCCAGCTGCGGGTGCGCCAGGAGGGATGCGGCAGCGGGAAATAGCCGCGCGGCAGGCAGGTTGCGAAATTCCGCACCGTCTCGCCCAACTGGGCGGCCGCCGCGCGCCCCAGCACGCTGCGGATGGCGTGGCTGCCCACCAGCAGGGTCAGGCGGCGCGCGCGCATCGGCCCGATCAGGCGCGGGTGCCAGAGCGGTGCGCATTCCGGGCGTGGCGGTGCGTCGCCCCCGCGCGGCAGGCGGCCGGGATAGCAGAGGCCGGTCGGCACGATGGCGATGCGCGTAACGTCGTAGAAGGCGTCGCGGTCCATGCCCAGCCAGTCGCGCAGGCGGTCGCCCGAAGGGTCGTTCCAGGGGATGCCTGTTGCGTGCACCCTGGTGCCGGGCGCCTGGCCGATCACCAGCAGCCGGGCGGTCGGGCTGACGCGAAAGACCGGGCGCGGCCCGAGCGGCAGGTCGGCGCAGCGGGTGCAGGCGCGGGCGGCCGCGGCCGCCGCTTCCAGCGTCAGGTCCATTCGGCCAGCAGGCGCTCGGCGAAGCGAGGGACGACCTGCGTGGCGGGGCCGTGCTCCGCCGCGTCGAACAGATGGGTTCCGGCGCTGGGCTCCAGGTTCAGCTCCACGGTGCGGGCGCGGCCGCGCAGCGCGGCGACGAAGCCTGCCGCCGGATAGACCTGCCCCGAGGTGCCGATCGAGAGGAACAGGCCGCAATCCTCCAGCGCCTCCTCGATCCGCTCCATGCCGAGCGGCACCTCGCCGAACCAGACCACGTCCGGGCGCAGGCCGCCCGCCTGGCGGCAGGCGGGGCAGGGGGTGGCGGTGGAGAGGTCCTCCGCCCAGCGCCGGCCGGTGCCGCAGGCCAGGCAGCGGATCCGGCCGAGTTCGCCGTGCATGTGCAGCAGTGAGCCGGCGGCGGGGCCGGCCATGGCGCGGTCGTGCAGGTCGTCCACGTTCTGCGTCACCAGCAAGGCGGGGGCGGGCCAGGCGGCCACCAGCCGGGCCAGCGCGTGATGCGCGGCATTGGGCTGGATGGCGGGATCGCGCAGCTGTGCCCGGCGGGCATTGTAGAAGGCGTGCACCCGCGCCGGGTCATGCGCGAAGGCCTCGGGCGTCGCCACGTCTTCGATGCAGTGGCGCGCCCAGAGGCCGTCCGGGTCGCGAAAGGTGGAAAGGCCGGACTCGGCGGAGATGCCGGCGCCGGTCAGGATGATCAGGGGTGGAGCGGACATGCGCGGGGAGAGTTGGCGATCCGCCGCCCCGGATCAATGGCCGGGGAGCAGGGCTCCCCGGCCGGAGCGCCTCAATGCGCGTGCTGGTCGCCGGCGGCGCCCGCCGCTTCCACCGCCAGCTCGACCGTGATCTCGCCGGCGCGCTCGAAGACCAGGGTCAGGGGCACGCGGGCGCCCTTGGTGAGCGGCTGCTTCAGCCCGATCAGCATCAGGTGCAGGCCGCCCGGGGCGAGCTTCACCTCCTGGCCCGGGGCGATCTCGATGGCCTCCACCGGCCGCATCCGCATCACCGCGCCGTCCTGCACGTTGCTGTGCATCTCGACGGTGCGGGCGATCTCGGCACGGGCGGAGAGCAGGCGGTCCGGCGCGCTGCCGGTGTTGTGGAACGTCATGAAGCCGGCGCCGGTGATGCCGGCCGGCGCGGCGCGGCTCCAGGGATGGCCGATGGCGATGTCGCCGGCGGTGTAGCTGTGCGCGGCGGCGGCGGTGGCGAGGCCGAGTCCGGCCAGGGCACCGAGCAGAAGACGACGGTGGAACATGCGTGAGCAATCCAGGAGGGCGGCCGCCATGCCGCCGGGCCATCCGCAAGGGGTCCGGCGCGGCAAGGGGCCGCAGGAAGAAAAAGGCGGGTGAGGCGTGGGGAGGTCAGGCGGACGGCGGCCCGCGCGGCAATCCGGGCGGCGCGCGGGTCGCCGGCCGGGGCGGCAGTGCCGGCGGCAGCGGCGTGACGCGGGCCAACAGCTGCCAGGCCGGCGCCGGCAGGATGGGCGGCTGCGGCAGCTGGGCCTGTGGCAGCGCGTGGCATACCATGCACAGGCAGGGCTCGGCATGGACCGGTGGCGGGTCATCCGGCCAGCCGGGGGCGCTGTGCGCCTGCCGCAGCCCCTCCGGGGTACAGATCGGCACCGCCAGCCCGTTCGCGGCCGCGACGTGCCGGGCCTGCCAGAGGCAGTGCGACGCCGCCGCCGCGCTCTGGCCGAGCAGCAGCATCGCGAAGAGGCTCACCAGGAGGGCACGCAGCCAGGCGATCACGGCCTCTGCCTAGAGCAGTTGGCGCGCCAGCGGAAGCGTTGCCCGACGGACAGAAAAAAGATGGGGGTCCGGGGGAATTCCTTCCCCCGGTCTTTCCCTCAGGCGTCCGCCTCGCGCGAGGTGCGGTCCTCGCCGCCGTTCGGTGGCCCGTCCAGCGCGTAGTCCACCTCGGCCTCGTAATGCGCCTGCTCCTTCCCCAGCCGGGAAGAGAAGAGGGAGAAACGGTCCATCACCACCGGCGGTGGGCGGAACAGGTTGTGCGCCTGCACGAAGGCGATCAGCTTGTCCGGCGCCGCCTTGTCGGTGCGGGCGAGGGTGATGTGCGGCGTGAAGCGGCGCCGCTCCGGCGGCAGGCCGGCGCGCTGCAGGGCTGTCTCCACCTTGGCCTGAAGATGGGCGAGGCGTTCGCTGCGCTCCGCCTTCACGTGCAGCGAGTGGATGCGCCCCGCCTTCTCGAACACGTCCACCCCGGCGAGCTGGAGGTCGAAGGGGCGGCCATGGATGCCGGCGAGCGCGTCATCCACCTCATCGGCCTGCCAGCCGTTGACCTCGCCGATGAAGCGCAGCGTCAGGTGATAGTTCTCGGGGGGCACCCAGCGGGCGCCGGGGATGCCGCCGGCGAGGTCGGCGAGCTGCACGCGCAGCATTTCCGGGACCGGCAGGGCAACGAACAGGCGTGGCATGGCGGCTCAACCTCCCTGCACCTTGGACAGAAGCTCCCGGACAGCGGGAAGCATGCGGCGTGCCACTTCCTCCGCGCCCCGGGGATTGGGATGGATGCGGTCGGGCTGGTTGAGCTCGGGGTCGCCCGCCACGCCCTCCAGCAGGAAGGGGTAGAAGACGGCCCCGGGATGCGCCCGGGCCAGCCGCTGGAAGGTGGCGGCGAAGTCGCGCCCGTAATCGGCGCCGAGGTTGGGCGGCGCCAGCATCCCCGCCAGCAGGACCGGGATGCCGCGGGCCTTCAGGCGGGTCAGGATGTCGTCCAGGTTGGCATAGGTGTCGGCGGGCGGCAGGCCGCGCAGCCCGTCATTGCCGCCGAGCGCCACGATCACCGCCTGCGGCTGGTCGGCCAGCGCCCAGTCGAGGCGGGACTTGCCGCCGGCCGTGGTGTCGCCGGAGACGCCGGCGGCGATCACCTGCACCTTCTCGCCGGACTGACGCAGCAGCGCCTCCAGTTGCGCCGGCAGCGCCTGCTCCTTGGCGAGGCCGTAGCCGGCGGTGATGGAGTCGCCGAGCATCAGCAGCTTCACCGGTGCCTCACCCTGGGCGCGCGCGCCGCCGCCGGGCTTCACCGAAAGAAATATTCCGATACCGAGAGCAGCCCTTCGCAGTGCGGCACGGCGGCCATATCTGCGGAACATGCTGGACGCACCCAATGCCATCCGATCCCCCGCAGCGCAGCCCCCGGCGGGGGGCGGGCGCGACACGGCCCTGATCCGGGC
This sequence comes from Roseomonas sp. E05, assembly GCF_030063475.1. GTDB lineage: Bacteria > Pseudomonadota > Alphaproteobacteria > Acetobacterales > Acetobacteraceae > Pseudoroseomonas. The sequence continues at coordinate 12,366 of NZ_JASIRT010000001.1, read as the reverse complement.
CAGTGGCTTAACCTTCAAGGTGGCGGCGGCCGGGGGTGAGGTCAACATCCTCCGCGGGCTCGATATGGAGGTGAAACGGGGCGAGGCGGTGGGCCTCGTCGGCCCCTCCGGCTCCGGCAAGACCACGCTGCTGATGCTGCTGGCCGGGCTGGAGCGTCCCTCGGGCGGCAGCCTGACCGTGGCCGGCGCCGAGCTCGCCCGGCTGAACGAGGACGCGCTGGCGCGCTTCCGGCGGGACAATCTGGGCATCGTGTTCCAGTCCTTCCATCTGGTGCCGACCATGACGGCGCTGGAGAACGTCGCCGTGCCGCTGGAGTTCGCCGGCCGGGCCGATGCCTTCGACCGCGCCGAGGCGGCGCTGGCGCGGGTCGGGCTGGGGCACCGGCTCGGGCACTATCCCGGCCAGCTTTCGGGCGGTGAGCAGCAGCGCGTGGCGCTGGCCCGCGCCGTGGTGGCCGAGCCCAGCCTGCTGCTGGCCGACGAGCCGACCGGCAACCTGGACGGCGCCACCGGCCAGAAGGTGATGGACCTGCTCTTCGGCCTGCGCGAGCAGCTCGGCACCACCCTGCTGCTGATCACCCATGACCCGGCGCTCGCCGCCCGCTGCGGGCGGCAGCTCCGCATGGCCGACGGGCGCTTCGTGGCGGATGAAGCCGCATGAGCGGCACGCTCGCGCTCGGCTTCCGCTTCGCCCGGCGCGAGCTGCGCGGCGGCATCAAGGGGTTGCGCATCGTGCTGGCCTGCCTGGCGCTGGGGGTCGCCGCGATCGCGGCCGTCGGCACGCTGCGCGCCGCCACCGAGGCGGGGCTGGCGGCGGACGGCGCCCGCATCCTGGGCGGCGACCTCTCCGTGCGCGTCTCCTATCGCCCGATGCCGCAGGAAGCGCGGGACTGGATCACCTCGCGTGGCGCCCGGCTTTCGGAAGTGGTGGAGATGCGGGCCATGGCCATCGCCCCCTCCGGCCAGCGGACGCTGGTGGAGTTGAAGGCGGTGGATGGCGCCTATCCGCTCTACGGGAGCCTTGAGCTCGACCCGCCCGGTGCGCTGCCGGCGGATGGCGTGGCGCTGGAGCCGCTGGTGGCGGAACGGCTCGGCCTGAAGGCCGGCGACACCGTGCGGCTGGGCGAGGGGCGGTTCCGCCTTGCCGGGCTGATCCGCAGCGAGCCGGACAAGGTGGCCAGCCCTGCCATCCTCGGCCCGCGCGCGATGATCGCGCTGGAGGCCGTGACGCGCACCCAGCTCATCCAGCCCGGCAGCCTCGTGCAGTACGAATACCGCATCGCCCTGCCGCCCGGCCTGGCGCCCGCAGCCTTCGCGCGCGACCTGCGCGCCGCCTTCGACGATGGCGGCTGGCGCATCCGTGACGCCGCCGAGGCTTCCCCCGGCGTCAACCGCTTCCTCGACCGCGCCGCCTCCTTCCTGACGCTGGCGGGGCTGACGGCGCTGCTGGTGGGCGGCATCGGCGTGGCGACGGGCGTGCGCGCCTGGCTGGACCAGCGCAGCCGCACCATCGCCACCCTGCGCTGCCTCGGCGCGCCGGCGCGGGTGATCTTCGCCACCTACCTGATCCAGGTGCTGGCGCTCTCGGCGCTCGGCATCCTGGTCGGGCTGGTGGCGGGGCAGGGGCTGATGCTGCTGGCGGCGCATCTGCTGCAGGGCACGCTGCCGGTGCCGCCCCGGCTCGGCATCTATCCGCTGCCGCTGGCCCAGGCGGCGCTCTACGGGCTGCTGACGGCGATGGCCTTCGCCCTCTGGCCCCTCGGCCGGGCGCGGGAGATCCCGGGCGCCGCGCTGTTCCGCGACACGGTGCAGGCCACGCGCTCCCGGCCCCGCCTCTCGCTGCTGGCGGTGAACGCCGCCGCCGTGCTGGCCCTGGTGGCGCTGGTGGTGGGCACCGCCGAGCAGCCGCTCTTCGCCCTCGGCTTCTGCGCCGCGGCGGGAGGCACGCTGCTGCTGTTCCGCCTCGGGGCGGCGGCGCTGATCGCCTTCGCGCGGCGGCTGCGCGGCATCCGCCGCCCGGCGCTGCGGCTGGGATTGGCCAACCTCCACCGCCCGGGGGCGCCGACCGCGCTGATGCTGGTCTCGCTCGGCATCGGGCTGACCACGCTGTCCGCCGTCGCGATGATCGAGGGCAACCTGCGCCGGCAGATCCACGACCAGCTCCCCCAGGCGGCGCCGAACTTCTATTTCATCGACATCCAGTCCGACCAGGCGCAGCGCTTCGACACGGTGGCGCGCGCCCAGCCCGGCGTGGTGGAGGTGAAGCGGGTGCCCTCGCTGCGCGCCCGCATCGTCGCCATCAAGGGCGTGCCGGTGGAGCAGGTGCAGGCCAGCGAGGGCACCCGCTGGGCACTGCGCGGCGACCGCGGCCTCACCTATGCCGCCACCCCGCCCGAGGGCACCCGCATCGCCGCCGGGCAATGGTGGCCGGCCGACTACCAGGGGCCGCCGCTGGTCTCGCTCGACGCGCGGCTGGCGGAGGGCTGGGGCGTGGGCATCGGTGACACCATCACGGTGGATGTGCTCGGCCGCGAGGTGCCGCTGAAGGTCGCCAGCACGCGGGACATCGAGTGGCAGGGGCTGGGGCTGAACTTCGTGCTGATCGCCTCGCCCGGCCTGCTGGAGGCGGCGCCGCACACCCACATCGCCACGGTGCGCGGCGACCCCGCCGAGGACGCCACGGTGCTGCGCGCGGTGACGGACGCCTTCCCCAACGTCTCCGGCATCCGGGTGCGGGACGCGCTGGCGGCGGTGGCCGGGCTGCTGGAGCGGCTGGGCACGGCGATCTCGGCGGTGGCGGGCGTCACGCTGCTGGCCGGCGGGCTGGTGCTGGCCGGCGCCATGGCGGCCGGGCAGCGGCGCCGCGTGCGGGATGCCGTGGTGCTGAAGGTGGTGGGCGCCACCCGGGCGCAGATCCGCCACGCCTGGCTGGTGGAGTTCGGCCTGCTCGGCCTGACCGCCGGATTGCTGGCGGCGCTCTGCGGTACGGCGGCAAGCTGGGCGGTGGCGCATTTCGTCATGCACACGGACTGGGTCTTCCTCCCCGGCACCCTGGCGCTGACGGTGGCCGGCTGCACCGCGCTGACCCTGCTGCTCGGCTATGCCGGCACCGCGCTCGCCCTGCGCGGCCGCGCGGCGCCGCTGCTGCGGAACGAGTGAGGGGGCGCACCATGCGGCTGGCCGGCATCCCCCTTTCATCCCCGCTGACAGGACGGCCAGCGGAGCCTAGACTGGCGCATGGCCCAGACCCAACCGCTCGCCACGCCCGATGCCAGCCTGCTGCGGCGCGCCTTCGCCCTGGCCTCGGCCGCCCGGCGGCGGGGCGACCGGCCCTTCGGCGCGGTGGTGGCGGCGCCGGAGGGAGCGGTGCTGGCGGAGGCCGGCAGCACCCAGGGCGCGAGCGGCGGCGGCACCCTGGCGCATTCCGAGATGAACGCGCTCGCCGCCCTGCAGGCCGCCGGCGTGCCGCGCGCGCAGTTGGCAGCGGCAACGATCTATTCCTCCGGCGAACCCTGCGCGATGTGCGCGGCCGCGATTTTCTACAGCGGCATCGGCCGGGTGGTGTACGGGCTCTCCGGCGCCGCCATCCTGCACCTGCGCAACGCGCGGCCGGAGACGGCAGGACTTTCGCTCTCCTGCCGGGCAGTGCTGGAAAGTGCCGCCGCACCACCTTGCGTGATCGGGCCATGCCTGGAGGAAGAAGGCGCGGAACCCCATCTTGGGTACTGGGAGGCAGGCCCGGCATGACGTGACGGCTCGTCCTTCTCCAACGGCAGGGCGATTCCCGTTGAACAAGATTACGGATTGTCCATATAAACCATGACCCGCGGATTCTCCGCGCTGCTAGGAGTTTGACACCTATGGCCTCTGGTCCCGACTACCGGTACACGACGGGCGCGTCCGGCTGGGGCCGCGTCGGCACGGCTGACGCGGCCGCCGTCGATGCCGGGCTGCGCTCCTACATGCTCGGCGTCTACAACTGGATGGCGTCCGGCCTGTTGCTGACCGCCGTTGTCGCCTACGTGATCGCCAATACCGGCCTGTCCGAGCTGTTCTTCGCCCGGGTGATGACGCCGCGCGGCGCGGCGACCCAGCCGACGATCCTCGGCTTCGCCGCGATGCTGGCGCCGCTCGCCTTTGTGCTGGTGCTCTCCTTCGGTGTGAACCGGATGAGCAAGACCACGGTGCAGGCGCTGTTCTGGCTGTTCTGCGCCGCCATGGGCGCGAGCATGTCGAGCATCTTCGCGGTCTATGTGGGCGCCTCCATCGCCACCACCTTCGTGGTGACGGCCGGCATGTTCGCCGGCGTCAGCCTCTACGGCTACACCACCAAGGCGGACCTGACGAAGCTCGGCAGCCTGATGATGATGGGCCTGATCGGCATCATCATTGCTGGCCTGGTGAACATGTTCGTCGGCTCCTCCGCGCTGCAGTTCGCCATCAGCGTCATCGGCGTGGTCGTCTTCGTCGGCCTCACCGCCTACGACACGCAGCGGATCAAGGCGGACTACCTGGAGTTCGCGTATGAGCAGGGTACGGACGTCGCCGCCAAGCGCAGCGTGTTCGACGCGCTCGGCCTGTACCTGAACTTCATCAACCTGTTCCAGCTGCTGCTGCAGTTCATGGGCGTGCGCCAGCAGGACTGACCTGCGGCGCGGAGGCCACGAACAGGAAGGCCCCGGAGGGAGAACCCTCCGGGGCCTTTTCTTATGCGGGCAGCGTGGGAAGCGGGGCGGATCAGCCCTGCTTCAGGTGCTCCAGCAGCTTGTTCATCGCAGCATTCTTGTCGGTCTGGTCGAGCGCGGCCACCTCGGCCGCCAGCCGGTCCATCGCCAGCTCGTAGATCTGCCGCTCGGAGAAGGACTGGTCCGGCTGGCCGGCATTGCGGTGCAGGTCGCGCACCACCTCGGCGATCTGCACGGGGTCGCCGCTGTTGATCTTCTGCTCGTATTCCTGCGCGCGGCGGGACCACATGGTGCGCTTGATGCGGGCGCGGCCCTTCAGCGTCTCCATCGCCTCGCCCATCATGTCGTTGCCGGCGAGCTTGCGCAGGCCGGAGGAGGCTGCCTTCTCCAGCGGCACCCGCAGCGTCATGCGGTTCTCCTCGAAGGTGACGATGATCACCTTCAGCTCCATCCCCGCCACCTGCATCGCCTCGATGCCCTGCACCTGGCCGACGCCGTGGGTGGGATAGACCACATGGTCACCCGCCTTGAAGTCGCTGCCGGGATTGCCGAGCGGCTTTGGCGGCGGCACCGGGCGGGAAGGGGCGCCTCCTTCGGTGGGGGAGGGCGCCTGGCCCTCGGCCATGCCGGGGCGACGTGAGGAGGAGGGGGCGGCCTGGGCCGGCTCGGGTTGCGTGGGGGGGGATTTCGCGCCGGCGGGTGGCTTCATCCGCTCTCAACTCCTGGTGCCGCTGCCGCGTGGGCGGAGGGGCATTGCCCGACCGGCAGCCGCCTCATGGCCTCACGCAACTGGAAAGGGTGGGGCCGCGCCATGGCGCCGGCAACCACACCCGGGAGCCTAGAATACAAAAAAATCGCCGGGCCGTCACGCTGCGCGCCGGGGAGGCGGTGCGCTCAGGGCTTGCCGGGGTTGGGATCGAACATTTCCTTTTTGCCGGCCTTGCCGTCCCACTCCTTGGCATCGGCCGGGGGCTCCCCCTTGCGGGTGATGTTCGGCCATTCCTGCGCATACTGGCGGTTCAGTTCGGCCCATTCGGCGGCCTTGTCGTCGCTATCGGGCACGATGGCCTCGGCCGGGCATTCCGGTTCGCACACGCCGCAGTCGATGCATTCGTCCGGATGGATCACCAGCATGTTCTCGCCGACATAGAAGCAGTCGACCGGGCAGACTTCGACGCAGTCCATGTACTTGCAGCGAATGCAGTTCTCGGTGACGACGTAGGTCACGGCCGGGTTCCTTCGGCAATCGTTCGGGCGCGCGGTGCGGCGCAGAGATGGACCGCAGCGCGATGCGAAGCAACCACCTTTGTGTGGTGCCTCGGCTGCGCCTCACGCGTGGGGCTGGTCGAGATCCTTGTAGAGGGCGCGGGCCTCGGGGGCCGGGCCGCGCCGCTCGGCCAGCGCCAGGATGCGCCAGACGCGCACCACGCCGCGCTCCGGCCCGCCCAGCGCCAGGGTGAGCACGTCGCCCACCCGGAGCCGGGCATGTGGTTTGTCCACCGGCTGACGGTTCAGGCGGAGCTGGCCGCGCGTCACCATGCGGGCGCATTCCGTGCGGGTCTTGGCCACCCGCGCGCACCAGAGCCACTTGTCCAGCCGCTGCCAGTCCCGGTCCTCGGTCTCCGCCATGGTCAGGCGTGAGGCGGGGGCCGCACCGCTGTCACTCCTTGCCGAGCTTCAGCCGGGCCAGCACGGCGAAGGGGCTGTCAGGGTCCGGCCCCTTCTCCTTGGCCGGGGCGAAGCTGAAGGAGCGGGCCTCGCCGCGGTCCTCGCGCGGGGGGCGGCGGTCCCGGCCGCCTCGGGGCGGGCCGTCGAACTCGCGCCGCTCGCCCTGCGGACGGGGGCCGCCCTTGCCCTGCGGGCGCGGTCCGCCATCCCGCCGCGGCGGGCGTGGGCCGCGTTCCGGACGGGCAGCGGGCTCGCCGCCCTCCGCCGGGGCGGCGGCCTCGGCGCCGGCCGGCGCGGCCTCGCGCGGCGGGCGGGCGGGGCCGCGCTCGGGGCGGCGGTCGCCGCGCCGCTCGGGGCGGAAACGGCTGCGGTGGTCCTCCCGCCGGGCGCTGACCATCGGCGGCGCGGGCGGGCCGAAGGCGTCCTCGGCCAGCGGCTCGGGGTTCAGCAGGCGGAAACCGAGCACGTTCAGCACCGTCGGCAGCGTGTCGGCCTTGACGCCGAGGCGGCTGGCGACGTCCAGCGGCAGCATGGCGGGTGCCCGCCGCGTCAGGTGGCCCAGCTCGCCGGCCACGCGCTCGGCGACGTCGAGCCGCAGCAGCACCGGCCCCGCCTGCACCCAGCCCATGCTGGCGGCGAAGCCCTCCGGCCAGCCTTCCGGCGGCGGCACGGAGACCAGGCCGCCGCCCGGCAGCTCCGGCGTGTCGCATTCCGCCTTCAGCGCCCAGAGCTGGGCGCGCAGCGCCATCGGGCGTGGCTTCAGCACCTCCGGCAGGTAGAGCGCGAAGCGCCCGGCGCGGATGCCGATGGCCTTCAGCTTCTGCCGCAGCTCGGGATTGATCTCCGCCTCGGTGCCGCCGGGCACCAGGCCGAGATGCTCGCGCAGCCGGAAGGCGGGGCCGCGCAGCGTGCCGTCCTCAGCCGCCTTGGTCTCGGCGGTCTCGATCGCGGCGAAGTCGCGCTTGATCATCCCCTCGATCCAGGTGGCGAGGCGCGCGCGCACCCGCTCACGCTGGGCGCCATCGAGGAACTCGGAGGCCAGCGGCTCCACCAGGGGCTTGTCCGGCGTCGGACCCGGACGCAGGCGCGCGACCTCGGCACCGTTCCAGGTGATCCGATGGGCGGGGGTGAGGGTGAAGGCGTCGTCGGACGCCGTTTCCAGTTCAGTCACGCGCTTCGGCATCTCACTTTGAAGGGCACGGCGGGCGGCGCGGAGCACGAGCTTGCGCTCTTCTCCATTACCCGCAGTTGCGTCGGGTTCAAACACGAAACCCGTCACATGGCCAACCGGGTGACCCTCCACCACCACTTCTCCCTTTCGGGTGACGGCGGAGAGCAGTTCCTCGGCGGTGTCGTCGAGCCGGCGGATCAGGTGCGCGGCACGGCGGTCCACGAAGCGGGCGGTCAGGCGCTCGTGCAGGGCGTCGCTCACCGCGTCCTCCGCGGCGCGGGCCTCGTTCTGGAAGCGCGTGGCGTCGCGCAGCCAGTCGGCGCGGGCGGCGATGTAGGACCAGACGCGGATCGCCGAGAGCCGCGTCATCAGCGTGTCTATGTCGCCCTCGATGCTGGCGCATTGCGCGATCTGCCCGCCCACCCAGTCGGCCGGCAGGTGGCCCTCCTTCACCAGGTGGCCGAAGATGCGGGCGCAGAGCCGGGTGTGGCTGTCATCGGCCAGCTTGCGGAAATCCGGGATCTGGCAGGTCTCCCAGAGCAGCCGGACACGGGCGCGCGAATTGGTGAGGTTGCGCACCTCCTGTTCGCGCGACAGGGCGGCGAGGGTGATGTGGTCGGTCGCGTCGTTGCCCTTGGCGAGGCCGGGCACCGGCGGCGACGCGGCGAGGCTGTCCAGCAGCCCGTCGATGCTCGTCATGTCGAGCTGGGCATTGCGCCAGGCCAGCGTCATCAGCGCCTCGAACTGGTGGCCCTCGATCTTGGCCACCATCTCCTCCGGCAAGGGCGGGCAGTCGGCGGTGACGCCGAAAGTGCCGTCGCGCATGCCGCGCCCGGCACGGCCGGCGATCTGCGCGGCCTCCTGCGCCTCCAGCGGGCGGGAGCGGTGGCCGTCGAACTTGGTCAGCGAGGCGAAGGCGACATGGTCCACGTCCATGTTCAGCCCCATGCCGACGGCGTCGGTCGCCACCAGGAAGTCCACCTCGCGGTTCTGGTAGAGCGCGACCTGGGCGTTGCGGGTGCGCGGGCTGAGCCGGCCCATCACCACCGCGCAGCCGCCGCGGCGGCGCCGGATGGCCTCGGCGATGGCATAGACCTCGCCGGCCGAGAAGGCGACCACGGCGCTGCGCGGCGGCAGGCGGGTAAGCTTCGCGGGTCCGGCATAGGTGAGTTGCGACAGGCGCGGGCGCGTCTCGATTTCGGCCTGCGGCACCAGGCGCTGCAGCAGCGGACGGATGGTCTCGGCGCCGAGGAACATCGTCTCGACCATGCCGCGCGCATTCAGCAGCCGGTCGGTGAAGATGTGGCCGCGGTCGGGGTCGGCGCAGAGCTGGATCTCGTCCACCGCGACGAACTCGGTGCGGCGGTCGAGCGGCATGGCCTCGACGGTGCAGGCGAACCACTTCGCCTCCGGCGGGACGATCTTCTCCTCGCCGGTGATCAGGGCGACGTGGCGCTCGCCCTTCACCGCCACCATCCGGTCATAGTTCTCGCGCGCCAGCAGGCGCAGCGGAAAGCCGATGATACCGGAGGCGTGCGCCAGCATCCGGGTGATCGCCAGATGGGTCTTGCCGGTATTGGTCGGGCCAAGCACCGCCTTGACCCGCGCGGGAAACATCGATGAGGCGGCGGAAGAGAAAGCGCGGTCTGGCATCGCAGTCTCTGTCTGACGCCAACGCGGGGGCTTGGCAACCGTGGCTGATTAATCATCGCGAAGGGAAGCGCCCCCTACTGTGGGCCGGGAACCGCGGCACAGGCTGCCAGCGCCTGCGCGAAATGAAGGGGAAGTGCATGTTCCGTTGGCTGTCACGTTCGCTGGCGACAAGGCTGTACGTTCTGCTGGGGCTCTCGGGACTGGTGGCGCTCAGCACGGCGGCCTTCGCACTCTGGGCCTTGTCCAGCTACGAGGCCGAGGTGCGGAACATCCATCGCGCCGGGGCGGTGGCCTGGCGCGCCGAGCGGGTGAACGGGCGCGTGATGGGGGCGGTGGCGGACAGCCGCCTGCTCTACTTCGCCCAGCCCGGAGCTGACGCCGCCAAGGCGGCGGCCTCGCTGCACGACAACCTGACCCAGCTTCAGGCGGAGATGGCCGCTTGGGCCGCCCTGGTTCCGGCCAATGAGCGGCCCGGCTTCAACGAGCTCGCGCGGGTGGTGGACGAGTTCGTCCGCTTCCGTACAGAAGTTGCGCGCGCCGGCGTGGAGGAAGGCCCCCCGGCGGCGAACCTGCTTGGCAACAACGAGGCGAACCGGACCAACCGGAAGGCGCTGAACGCCCTTTTGGACAAGGCCGCGAAGGCCGCCGAAGAGGACAGCTCTGCGGCCGCGGAAGGCGCCATCGCCTATGCCGGCCAGCTTTCCAGCCTGCTGTTGCTGCTGGTCTGCGTCTCGCTGGCCGTGCTTGGGGCGGTCCTGGCCCTGACGGTGCGGCGGACCATCCTCGACCCGCTGGTGGGCGCCACCAGCGGCATCACCGCCATGGCGGGCGGGCGGCTGGATCGCCCGGTGCCGGGTGTCAATCGGGCAGACGAGATCGGCGTGCTGGCCGGCGCGGCGGAGAGCCTGCGCGGCAACCTGAGCCACGCCGCCGAGCTGGAGCGGGAGGCGCGCGCGCAGAACGAGGCCCGCCTGCAGAGGGCGGAGACCTATGCCGCCGCCGTGGGGAGCTTCCGGCAGGAGGTGGATGGCGCCATGGCCGAACTCTCCCAGGCTGCCCGGGCGGTGGATGGCGCCGCCGCGGCGCTGCGCAAGACCTCGGAACGCACCGCCACCGCCGGCGGCGCGGCGGCCGAGGCGGCCGACAGCACCGCGCAGGAGGTGCGCACGGTGGCCGCCGCCGCCGAGCAGATGGCCTCGGCGGTGCAGGAGATCGCGCGGCAGACCGGCGAGGCGACCCAGGTGGCCGCCGCCGCCGCCCAGGCGGCGCAGGAGAGCGACCGCACCATGCAGAGCCTGACCGAGGCGGCGGCGCGGATCGGCGACGTGGTGAAGCTGATCGGCGACATCGCCGGGCAGACCAACCTGCTGGCACTGAACGCCACGATCGAAGCGGCGCGCGCGGGCGAGGCGGGCAAGGGCTTCGCCGTGGTGGCCTCCGAGGTGAAGACCCTGGCCAACCAGACCGCCCGGGCGACGGAGGAGATCGCCAGCCAGATCACCGCGATGCGTCAGGCCACCGGCGCGGCGGTGGAGGCAATCGGCAGCATCGCCGGCACCATCGCCGAGGTGGACCGCATCAGCGGCAGCATCGCCGCGGCGGTCGAGGAGCAGGGGGCGGCCACGCGCGAGATCGCCCGGGCCGCCGCGGCGGCGGCGCGAGGCACCACCGAGGTCGCCCGCCGCAATGAGGAGGTGCGCAGTGCCGCCGGCGAGTCGCAGGGCGAGGTGGCGGCGCTGGCCGAGGCCGCCGGCACGCTGCAGGCACGCAATACCAGCCTGCGCGGTGCGGTGGACGGGTTCCTCAGCCGCATCGGCAACGGCTGACCGGCTGGACCGCCGCCTTTGTTGCACGGAGAATGAGGGGGCCGGCGGCTGTTCCTGCCGGCCCCTTCGAACTCGGGGTGCCCGCATTCCTGCCCTTCGCCATGTGCTGCTGCTCTGCGCGGTCTTTGCCGCCATCGGCGTGGTGCAGCCTTTCCTGCCTGCCTTCCTGGCCCTGCGGGGGCTGAGCCCGGACGAGATCGCACTCGCCCTGGCGCTGGGCTCCGGGGTGCGGCTGCTGGCCGCGCCGATGGCGGGCCGCTGCGCCGATGCGGTGGGCGATCCAAGGCTGCTGCTGGCAGGTCTGGCGCTGCTCGGGCTGCTGGCGGCGGGCGGCTTCCTGGTGGCGGCCGGGTTGCTCGGCTTCCTGCTGGTGCAGATGCTGCTGAACGCCGCCAGCGCACCGCTCACGCCGCTGGCCGATGCGCTCTGCCTCGCCGCCATGCGCGAGGGGCGGCTGGATTACGGTCGCGTGCGGGCGGCAGGCTCGGTGGCCTACATCGTGATGGCGGCCTTCGCCGGATGGCTGGCGGGGCGCGCCGGCTTCGCCGTGGTGCCCTGGCTGATCGGCGCCGCCATGCTGGCCACCCTGGCGGCGAGTTGCATCCTGCCGCGCCCGCCCGCCCGGCCGGAGCAGCGAAAGGCGGGCGGCCTTCGCGCCGTGCTGCGGCTGCCGGGCTTCGCGCGGCTGCTGCTGCTCTCCGGTCTGATCCAGAGCAGCCATGCCGCCTATTACGCCTTCGGCAGCATCCACTGGGCGGCGGCCGGGCATTCGGCCGGCGTCATTGGCCTGCTTTGGGCCGAGGGGGCGGTGGGCGAGGTGGCGCTGTTCCTGTTCGGGCGCAGGCTGGTGGCGCGACTTGGCCCGCGCGGCATGGCGTTGCTGGCCGCCGGCGCGGGGCTGCTGCGATGGAGCGTGCTGGCCGCCACCACCTGGCTGCCGGCCCTGGCGGTGGTGCAGGCGCTGCACGCGCTGAGCTTCGGGGCGCAGCATCTGGCGGCGATGCATCTGATCCTGCGGCTGGTGCCGCCTGCCCTGGCCGGCACCGCGCAAACCCTGCATGCAGCGCTCGGCGTCGGCTTGCTGATGGGGCTGTTCACCTGGCTCTGTGGCCCGCTCTACGCTGCGCTCGGCGGCGGGGTGTTCCTGCCGATGGCCGGGCTGTGCCTGCTGGCCATCCCGCTCGCCCTCACGCTGCGGGCCTAGAGCATTTTCCGTTCGCCCAGGCTCACGAGAAACGCTCTAGGCGGTGGTGACGATTTCAGCGGAGTAGGATGGCGATTGAGGCGAGCAGAACGAAGCCGCGGAAGTTGGCGAGGAGCTTGTCGTAGCGGGTTGCGACGCGACGGAACTGCTTGAGGTTGT